>JANXYX010000053.1 GCA_025408425.1 Granulicella sp. | reverse complement strand
ATGCCGGGCGATAACATCTCGCTCGAGATCACGCTGCACACCCCGGTTGCGATGGAAAAGGGCCTCCGCTTCGCTATCCGCGAAGGTGGACGCACCGTCGGAGCAGGTACCATCAGCGAAATCATCAAGTAGGTCAAGAATCATGGCCGCCGGAGAGATCCGGCGGTCAGCTTTGCAAAATCAAAGGTTTGGTCGTCTAATGTGCTGTCGATAGCATGAAATTAGGCGAAATCAGTTAGGATAAATAGATGCGCGAAATCATTACACTGCAGTGCCCCGAGTGCAAGAACAGGAACTACTCGACGACGAAGAACAAGAAGACGACCACGGGTCGCCTCGAGTTCTCGAAGTTTTGCAATACCTGCCGCAAGCACACGGATCACAAAGAAACGAAGTAGCTCCACCGGTTTGGGAGTGAGGTGTGCAAGTCGCCTTGTCCCACAGTACGGGGGGAGTAAGCTCAACGGTTAAACTGTCGGTCTCCAAAACCGAACTTCTCGGTTCGAATCCGAGCTCCCCCGCCAGTTTGCTCTGCCCCCGGGCGCAGCATAGGCTCAGGTAAGAAACATTTAGTAGAACGAAGGTTTGAGGCAGCATATGGCCAAGACAGTAGCGGTAGAGCAAACCCCGAACACCGGAATCGAGAACCTCAAGGCGACTCCTGCACGACTCGGAGCCTTCCTCAAGGACGTGCGCAGCGAAATGCGCAAGGTCATAACCCCTTCGCGCGATGAAGTGCAGGCGACCACGATTACCGTGCTCATCACCGTGTTTGTCTTCGCCGCGTACTTCTGGCTGGTGGATAACATCATCGGCCGTGGGATTGAAGCGCTGCTCCACCGTCTGACCCAGCACTAGACCGCTGTTCAGGCACCTCCGAAATACCAAGTAACAGTCAGCAGACGATGCACGAAGAAGGCATAACGATGGCGGCAGAAGAGCAGAATCCGGTAGAGGCAACCCCCGCGGCGGAACAGCCAACGGAGCAACTTGCCCCGCCGGTCAACGAGAATTTCAAGTGGTACATCATTCACGCCTACTCCGGCTTTGAGCGGAAGGTGCGTGAGTCCCTCGAGAGCCGCATCACCGCATTCGGGCTGCAGAATAAGATCGGTCGCATCATGATCCCGACCGAGCCTGTAACAGAGCTACGCAATGGCAAGAAGTACACCATCGAACGCGTCTTCCTGCCCGGATATGTCCTCGTCGAGATGGATCTCGACAACGATCTCTGGCACGTGATCAAGAACACGCCCCGCGTCACCGGCTTTTTGGGCACCGGCGACAACCCGGTCGCTCTCTCCGAGCAAGAAGTCAGTTCCATACTCTTCCGTTCCGAGTCGACTACGAACAAGCCGAGTATGAAGGTCAAGTTTGAGAAGGGCGAGCAGGTCCGAATCAACGAAGGTCCATTCGCTAACTTCACTGGCACTGTCGATGATGTCAACGAAGATCGTCAAACCCTCAAGGTAATGGTCAGTATCTTCGGCCGTTCCACTCCGGTTGAGATCGAGTTCTCGAAGGTTGACAAGGTCGAAGTCTAGTTTTACCCGGTCGTGCACCTTTCACGGCAGGCAATCGATTCAGCACTACCAAAATTAAGCAGCAGGCAAGCAGCCCGCCGCTGGAAGCATAAAGAGGATTTACCGCAATGGCACCGAAGAAGATCACTGGATACGTCAAGCTTCAGATTATGGCCGGCAAGGCCACCCCTGCACCCCCGGTCGGCCCAGCGCTTGGCCAGGCGCAGGTCAACATCATGGAGTTCTGCAAGCAGTTCAACGAGCGCACCAAGGACCCCGCAATGGCTGGACTCACCATTCCGGTCGTCATCAGCGTCTACGCGGACCGCACCTTCAGCTTCATCACCAAGACTCCTCCCGCTCCTGTGCTCCTGCTCAAGGCAGCCGGCATTGCCAAGGGATCCGGCACTCCTAACAAGGAGAAGCTTGGGAAGGTCACTGAGAAGCAGATCCGTGAGATCGCCACGCAGAAGATGCCAGACATGAACGCCTCGTCGGTTGAGGCAGCGTCCAAGACCATCCGCGGCACTGCCCGCTCGATGGGCATCGAAGTCGTCGCGTAGTTTAGATTCCCGTATTACAAGGCCTCAAAGAGGACGCAAACCTGGCGCTGACCCAATAGGATCAGCGCCAGTTTTGCGTCCTCGTCCCCGTTTAAGGTTGGCTCTTCGATCGTTTCCTGGCTGTACTGTCGGCACGTTCGACGGTCTACCAGACATAGGTTCCTGCCGCCCCGGGTTTCAACGACGCGACCAGTGCCTTGCCTTTGTAGAGGATGTCGAAACTTTGTTCCGTGTCGCTGGTGTTCGCGACGATCAGCACGATCCTCCCGGCTGGAGTTCTGAAAGCCACATTCGGCAGTGTTTTCAGCTCGTTCGTCTCGATCCGAACTGACCCCGGCCGAACGAACTTTGAGGCATGCGCGACAGTGTAGTAGGCAATATTGCGAGTGATCGCGTCGCCGTCGATGGTGATCGCACCTTCGCAGACCGGGCATCCACCATCACCCGTATGCGGGCCAAACGCAGGGTCTGCAGCAAGATTCCACAGCAACACGTTTCGGCTCCAGTTACGAGTGGCTCCGACTACGATGCGCCCCACGGGATTGGCAAGATTCATTGCTCCACCATCCTGCCTATCGACCACCATCTGCTCGGTGAAGTACAGATTCTTGTCGGGGAATTCCTGGCGCACTTGTGACAGAACCTCAATCTTTCCACCGTACAAATGAAAGCCGGAGCCATCCACATACTTGCGTGCGTTTGCGTCTCTTAGAATCGAAAGCGGGTACTCCGGAACATCACAATTGTGGTCGTATAAGATGACCTTCGTCTTGATCCCTGCACGTTGAAGGGCAGGTCCAAGGTGGTCGCGAATAAACGTACCCTCCTCCGGAGCCAGCATCTGCATACTTGGGGTGTTCTTTTCATTCAACGGCTCATTCTGGATCGTGATGGCGTCAATGCCGATTCCTTCGGCCTTCATTCCCGCGATGTACTTCACGAGATAAGCGGCATAGCTCGCGTAATACTCCGGCCGCAGCGAACCACCTTTTACCTGCCCGTTCGTCTTCATCCATGCCGGTGCAGACCACGGTGATGCCAGGATTTTGATCCTTGGATTGATAGCCAAAATATGTTTCAGTACCGGGATCACATCCGCACGGTCTGGATCGAGACTAAATCGGGCTAATCCCTCATCGGTCTGTCCTGATGGCAGGTCGTCGTAGGAGAAGACGTGGTCGTTCATATCCGACGCGCCAATGCTGACCCGCAGATAACTGACGCCAATACTGCTTCCCATTGTAGAGAAAAGCTCCTGCAGTAGTGGCTTCCGGCGCGCAGGACTCATTCGCATCATCAACTGAGCGCTGCCGCCAGTCAGTGCAAACCCAAACCCATCGATCGACTGATAGCTCTGCTGGTCATTCACCAGAATTTGCGGCTCACCCGCTGTGGGGTGGCCAAATGACAGAGAAGGCTTTTGCTCCTGCAGCAGTGCTGTCCGGTCCGGGGTACTCAGCCAGACTGAGGCATGATTCTGGGCAGAAGCTGCCAACGGGAAAAGCGTCAGGATTGTCAGGAGCAGGCAGAGTCTTATCTTAGGTATCACATCATCTCCAGGCATTTCTTCAGGGAGAAATATACTCGCCTGTGCACAGGACTCTGATGGGCTGGGACAACTGGATCTGTGTGCGATTCTTCGCAGTGGATCCTTGACTCATCTATTCAACTACGGCATACTCATAAGAGCGTCTCAACTCCAATTTGAGGCCAGTCGATAACCACGCCCGGAGAGAACATCTCCAGAGGGGTGGGAGACGAGGGAAAATGGCAAGGAAGATCTCCAAGAATCTAACGAAGGCGCGCGCGCTCGTAGAGCCCCGTACTTACGTTCTGGCGGACGCAGTTCCGCTCCTGCAAAAAGCAAAGTATGCGAAGTTCGATGAGACTGTCGATCTGACGCTGCGCCTTGGTGTTGACCCCAAGCATGCTGACCAGATGGTCCGCGGCACGGTGGTTCTGCCCCACGGTCTCGGCAAGACAAAGATCGTTGCGGTCATCGCCTCGGGCGACAAGATCAAGGACGCGGAAGCTGCTGGCGCCGAGTTCTTTGGTGGCGAAGAGCTGGTAGAAAAGATCCAGAAAGAGGGTTGGACTGCATTCGATGCCCTCATCGCGACTCCGGACATGATGAAGTCGGTTGGTCGTCTCGGTAAGGTTCTTGGTCCGCGCGGTCTTATGCCCAACCCCAAGACTGGCACCGTTACCACCGATGTGGCTTCTGCCGTGAAGGAAATCAAGGCCGGTAAAGTTGAGTTCCGTACAGACAAGACCGCACTGGTTCACGTTCCGGTGGGCAAGCTCTCCTTTGATCCGCAGAAGCTGGTTGATAATGCAATGACGGTCATCAGCAGTGTGGTCAAGGCCAAGCCGTCTGCGGCCAAGGGTAAGTACATCAAGGGCGTCACGCTGAGCTCCACGATGGGCCCCGGCATCCAGCTTGATTTCGCCGCCGCTGAAGCAGCCGGCAAGTCCTAGGGCAGCACCAGCTACTGGCTCTTAGCTCTTAGCTGGGTCTGCATATTTCAGAGTTTAGTCGCGTAAGCGGCACACAATTTCAAGCTAGCAGCTAACAGCTAGCAGCTAAAGGCTAGGTTTTTATGCCATTGACCAGAGCAAAAAAGACGGAGAAGATCGGACAGCTTGCAGCTGAACTCGAGCACTCCACGTCCGCCATTATCGGCACATTCAAGGGGCTTACCGCCTCCAAGGACTTCGAACTCCGCAAGGCTGTTCGAGGTGCCGGCGGCAGCTACCACGTCGTCAAGAACAAGCTGGCGGCTCGCGCTGGCGAAGGCACCAAAATTGAGGCTGCTCTCAAAGGCCTCAAGGGTGTCTCCTCGGTTGCCTACACTTCGGGCGATCCCGTAGCGCTCGCCAAGGCCCTCTCCACCTGGGTCAAGGAGAACGCAGAGTTCACTTTTAAGCTCGGTATCGTCGACGGCAAAGTCATCACTGTCCAGGAGATTGGCGAGCTTGCCAATATGCCAGGTAAGGAAGAGCTGTTCTCGAAGCTCCTGTTCCTCATCCAGTCACCCGCACAGCGTCTCGCGACGGTTATCAACGCCACTGGTCGCGACCTCGCGGTCGTCATCAATCAGGGCGTCGAGAAGGGCAAGTTTGCTGGCCCTGCTGCTCCGGCAGCTGAAGCAGTCGTCGAAGCGCCAGTAGCCGAAGTTCCTGCTGTTGAAGCGGTTGCCGAAGCTCCTGCTGTTGAGGTAGTTGCCGAAGTTGTGGCAGTTGAAGCGCCAGTAGCTGAAGCAGTGGTGGAAGCTCCCGCAGTCGAGGCTCCCGCAGTGGAAGCTCCCGCAGCCGAGCCAGCAACCGAAGGCTAACAAGTTTCGCCTGGTCACCTCGGGTGCGCCAGTCTGGGCGCAGCGGAAACCCGAGAGGGCTAAGGCAGCCGGAGAGCAGTCAGGCTTCGGAGAAGTAATCGGCACCAGAATTTAGCACCATCAAGTTTAGACACTAAATTGGAGAAATAAAATGGCAGACCTTCAGCAGTTGGAAGAATCAATCGTTAGCCTCAGCCTTCTCGAGGCTTCGGCCCTGGTCAAGAAGCTCGAAGAGCGTCTTGGCGTTTCAGCAGCGGCAGCAGTAGCAGCCCCGGCAGCAGGCGGCGGCGCAGCAGCAGCAGCCCCGGTTGAAGAGAAGACCGAGTTCACCGTTATCCTCAAGGATGCCGGCGCGAACAAGATCAACACCATCAAGGCTGTACGTGAAGTCACGGCCCTCGGCTTGAAGGAAGCCAAGGATCTCGTCGACGGCGCACCCAAGCCCTTGAAGGAGAACATCTCCAAGGACGACGCAGCCGCCATCGCCAAGAAGTTCGAAGGCGTTGCGACCGTAGAAATCAAGTAGTTACCTGTCAACTTGCACGCCGGGGTGGAACGCGGTATTCTTTCTGTTGAAGAACATCCGTTCCGCCTTGGCGTGCTGCTTGGCGGAGCTATAGTCTAAAACAAGCGGTAGTACTCCGGTTCATCCTGCTGACGCAGGCTAAGGGGCCGGCCATAGCGCGTTTCGAGCGGCGGATACGCGTTGTGTTACAGGTTTAGGAGCGGCAGCAAGCTTTGGGGCATGGCGAGCCTCAAATGGCGGTAGGCATTCACACCATTACGACGGAATCAGTGCACAAGTCGGACTTTGCGCTCGTGGGACACGCTGTCCCATTGGGCGCTTTTGCCGCGTTTATAGGTTCCAACGCCGAAATGTAGCTTATCGGCGTGTCGCACGCGTTCTTTATAGCAGCTTCAAGGCGTAGTTGGTTAGTAAAAGTTTTCATCAGGCAATTTCAGCAACAAGCGGCAATTTTACGTATTGCCCCAAAAATCAAACGCCGTAGCTTTCAGTCGGCAAGACATTCTGCGCAAGGGACTCGCTGCAATCGAGGGCAGCAGGACCCGAAGTAAAGCTAGACACTGCGCAATCAGAAACAAACCCGGAGGGCCGTACCGCCCTCCACCTCAAGAACGTGGTTTTGCCTGTTATTCGTCATTGAGATGCAGGCATACACATTGGAGAGGCCTCGAACGGTAAGTCTCAGGAGAGAGCATGTCCAGTGAAATGCGCGCTATCCGCAGCCGTCTTGATTTTTCCAAGATCCCAACTTCCATCCAGATTCCTAACCTTATCGAGGTCCAGCGTCGCAGCTATGAGCGCTTCCTGCAGATGGATAAGCTGCCCCAGGAGCGCGAGGACAACGGACTGCAGTCCGTCTTTACCTCCGTCTTCCCCATTACCGACTTCCGTAACGTCTCCGAGCTTGAGTTCGTCGACTTCTCCATCGGCAACTGGGAGTGCAAGTGCGGTTACCTCAAGGGACTGAATCACCTGCGCACCGCCTGCTCGCACTGCGGTCACATGGTTATTACTGACCCCTTTCATCCGGGCGAAGTTCTCTGCAATTTCTGCGGAACGTACAACAAGAACACCCCTGACTTCTGCACCAAGTGCGGCGACCCCGTCGGCCTGCAGTTGAAGTACGACCAGGCAGAGTGCGAAGAGCGTGGCATGACCTACTCCGCTCCGCTCAAGGTCACCATCCGCCTCAAGATCTACGACAAGGACCCCGAAACCGGCGTCAAGAGTCTCCGCGATATGAAGGAGCAGGAAGTCTTCTTCGGTGACATCCCTCTGATGTCCCAGAACGGCACCTTCATCGTCAACGGAACTGAGCGCGTTATCGTCTCGCAGCTCCACCGTTCCCCTGGCGTATTCTTTGAGACCGCGAACAACCGCACCTACTTCCTCGGCAAGATCATTCCGTACCGTGGTAGCTGGGTGGAGTTTGAGTACGACCAGAAGAACACGCTCTATGTCCGTATCGATCGCAAGCGCAAGTTTCTTGGAACGATCTTCCTGCGTGCTCTCGGCCTTCGCACGGATGAGGAGATCCTCAAGACCTTCTACACCGTTGACACCATCAAGGTGAACGAAGGCAAGCTCAACTGGGTAGTGCCAGCGGAAGACCAGCCGACGCACCTGCAGGGCACACGTCCTGCGCATGCTGTCGCCGTCAAGGGCGAAGAAGTGGCCGTTGCCACCCGTAAGATCTCGGCTCACACGTTGAAGAGTCTCCGTAGCCACAAGGTCGAGCAGGTCGAAGTTGAGACCTCCGAGTTCGATGGCGCAATGACTGCTTCGGACGTGGTTGACATGTCCACCGGCGAGCTGCTCTACGAGGCCAACCAGGAGCTTACCGCCGACAAGCTGCACAAGATCATCCAGTCCGGCGTCACCAGCTTCGAGGTCTTCTTCCCTGAGCGCGACGACGTGGGCAACATTATTACCAACACGCTGCGCCGCGACTCCGTCCGCAAGCCTGAGGAAGCTCTCATCGAGATCTATCGCAAGCTGCGTCCGGGCGACCCACCGACTCTCGATACTGCGACGGCACTCTTCGAAGGCATGTTCTTCGATCCGCGCAAGTACGATTTCTCCCGCGTAGGCCGTCTCAAGTTCAACATCAAGCTGTACGAGAATCAGGATCCCTCCGGCCTTGACAATCGCACACTGACACCCGAGGACTTCTACGGCACCATCCGCTACCTGCTCAAGCTGCGCAAGAATATCGGCGTCGTCGATGACATCGATCACCTTGGCAACCGCCGCGTTCGCGCCGTCGGTGAGCTGATGGAGAACCAGTTCCGCATCGGTCTCGTCCGTATGGAGCGCGCCATCAAGGAAAAGATGTCGGTCTACCAGGAGATGTCGACGGCCATGCCGCACGATCTCATCAACGCCAAGCCAGTCATGGCCGCGATTCGTGAGTTCTTCGGCTCCTCGCAGCTGTCACAGTTCATGGACCAGACCAACCCCCTCTCGGAGATCACGCACAAGCGTCGCCTCTCCGCCCTTGGGCCCGGTGGTCTGTCCCGTGAGCGCGCCGGCTTCGAAGTTCGCGACGTGCACCCGACTCACTACGGACGTATCTGCCCGATTGAGACGCCAGAAGGTCCAAACATCGGCCTCATCTCGTCGCTCTCCTGCTTCGCCCGCATCAACGAGTACGGTTTTATCGAATCGCCTTACCGCCGCGTCAAGGATGGTCGCGCACTCGACTACGTCTCCGTCACCAACGCCGGTGAGTCCGGTCTGCGTCAGGGCGACTACCTCGAGATCGACGAAGCCAGAAAGCTCAATGAGCAGTTGAAGAAGGACAAGAAGCGCACCATGGATCTTGCCCCCTTCAGCTTCTATCTGTCTGCCTGGGAAGAGGATCGCCACACCATCGCTCAGGCCAACATCGAGCTCGATGAGAAGTTGAACATCGTGCAGGACATCGTCGACGCGCGCCGTCAGGGCAACTTCGTCCTCGTCAACAAGTCCGAAGTGGACTACGTCGACGTCTCGCCGAAGCAGCTTGTCTCGGTCGCCGCCTCGCTCGTGCCGTTCCTTGAGCACGACGACGCCAACCGCGCGCTGATGGGTGCCAACATGCAACGGCAGTCCGTTCCTCTGCTCGTCGCCGAGGCACCGTTCGTCGGTACGGGTATGGAAGGCGTCACCGCCCGCGACTCAGGCGCCGTCATCCTCGCCAAGCGTAACGGCATCATCGATTCGGTTGACTCCGAGCGCATCATCGTCCGCGTAGAAGGCGAGCATCACCCCACGCAGCTTTCGCGTGAGGTTGGCTCGGATATCTATCAGCTCACCAAGTTCAAGCGCTCCAACCAGAACACCTGCATCAACCAGAAGCCGATCGTCCGCAAGGGCGACCGCGTTATCAAGGGGCAGGTCATCGCAGACGGTCCTTGCACGGAGCAGGGCGAACTCGGTCTCGGCCGCAATGTCCTGGTAGCCTTCATGCCGTGGCGCGGTTACAACTTCGAGGACGCGATCCTCATCTCGGAGAAGCTGGTCCGCGAGGACTACTACACCTCGATCCACATCGAGGAGTTCGAGATCGAAGCCCGCGACACCAAGCTCGGGCCGGAAGAGATCACGCGCGATATCCCCAACGTCAGCGAGCACGCACTCCGCGATCTCGATGAGTCGGGAATCATCCGCATCGGTGCCAAGATCGGCCACAACGATATCCTCGTCGGCAAGGTAACGCCCAAGGGCGAAACCCAGTTGACGCCGGAAGAGAAGCTCCTCCGCGCAATCTTCGGTGAAAAGGCCGGCGATGTCCGCGACGCCTCGCTCACGTGCCCCCCGGGCATCGAAGGCACCGTCGTCGACGTTCGCATCTTCTCCCGCAAGGGTCAGGAGAAGGACGAGCGCGCCAAGCAGATTGAGCAGGAGCAGATCGAGAAGCTCGAGCGCAACCTCGCCGATGAGATTCGTATTCTCACCGACGAGCGCCTCAAGCGTCTCGAGGCTATCCTGGGCGGCAAGGAAGTTCTGGTCGACCTTCATGATGAGCGCACCAACAAGAAGCTCCTCAACAAGGGCGACATCCTCGATCGCGACACGATCGAGCTCATCAGCACTCGTAACCTCAAGCGCATCCGCTACGCCGACAAGGATCCCCGCGTCAACGAGCAGATCGATGAGATCGAAGAGATGACCTCACGTCAGATCGATGTTCTCCGCAAGATCACCAACGAGAAGATCGGCAAGATGCAGAAGGGTGACGAACTCGCCCCCGGCGTCATCAAGATGGTCAAGGTCTACATCGCCATGAAGCGCAAGCTTTCGGTCGGTGACAAGATGGCCGGTCGCCACGGTAACAAGGGTGTCATCGCCCGTATTCTGCCGGAAGAGGATATGCCGTACCTCCCCGATGGAACGCCGGTCGAGATCGTCCTCAACCCGCTTGGCGTACCTTCCCGTATGAACGTCGGTCAGATCCTCGAAACGCACCTCGGATGGGCAGCGCACGAACTAGGCAAGCAGGTTGCTGAACTCGCCGCCACCATGGAGTCGGCCAACGAAGTCCGCGAGCTCTTCAAGGCGCGCTTCGCCGGAACCGCCGCTCTCAACCAGCTTCTTGATCTCGACGATGAGCAGACCATGCGCGTCGCAGCAGGCATGAAGCGCGGCATCTGGTTCGGCACCGCGGTCTTCGACGGAGCACGTGAGACGGAGATCAAGGCATTGCTGAAGGCAGCTGGGCTTCCAAGCTCAGGCAAGACGCAGCTCTACGATGGCATGCTCGGCGACCCGTTCGAGCAGCCTGCCACCGTTGGCTATATCTACATGCTGAAGCTGTCGCACCTCGTCGACGATAAGATCCACGCGCGTTCCATCGGACCGTACTCCCTCATCACCCAGCAGCCGCTGGGAGGTAAGGCGCAGTTCGGCGGACAGCGCTTCGGTGAGATGGAAGTCTGGGCGCTCGAAGCATACGGCGCCGCTTACATCCTGCAGGAGTTGCTCACCGCCAAGTCCGACGACGTCTTCGGCCGTACCAAGATCTACGAGGCCATCGTCAAGGGCGAAGCTGCCATTGAGCCCGGTGTTCCTGAGTCGTTCAACGTTCTTATCCGCGAACTGCAGTCGCTTTGCCTCGACGTCGAACTGATCAAACAGGCCGACCAGAAGAAAGTACCGCTGCCAGCCATCGCCGCAGCAGATTAGTCGCTTATCGCTCCACCCCAGGCACGGTCCTTCTGAGTGAGGCTCACGCTCAACATTCACGAAGGACCGGCTAAACGGGACGGGCTCAAAAAATAGAAGCAGGTGTTGGCCTACCCTCCAACGCCCAGCAGAAGCAAAGCACAGCAACCCGCAGCCTCAGCTAGAACAAATAGCTGGAAGCTGCATCGGAGACGCAAACTATGTTCCGCTCCAGCCCCTTTGAACTAACCGGTCCTATCGCCGACTTCGACGCCATCAAGATTCAGCTTGCCAGCCCCGAGAAGATCCGCAGCTGGTCGCACGGCGAAGTCACCAAACCCGAGACCATCAACTACCGCACCTTCAAGCCAGAGCGCGACGGCCTCTTCTGCGCCCGCATCTTTGGCCCCATCACTGACTGGGAGTGCCTCTGCGGTAAGTACAAGCGCATGAAGCACCGCGGCGTCATCTGCGACAAGTGCGGCGTTGAAGTTACTCTCTCCAAGGTTCGCCGTGAACGCCTCGGCCACATCGAGCTTGCCAGCCCCTGCTCGCACGTCTGGTTCTTCAAGGGCCTGCCTTCGCGCATCGGTCACCTCCTCGACATCTCCCTCCGTGAGCTCGAAGCGGTCCTTTACTTCGAGTCCTACGTCGTTGTCGATCCAGGCGATGCGCCCGTCAAGGAGCGCGAGGTCATCAAGGACGAGACCAAGTTCCGCGAACTCGATGCCCAGTACCGCCCCACCGGCTTCAAAGCCATGATGGGCGCTGAGGCCATCAAGGAACTCCTCAAGCGCGTCGAGATTCAGGAGCTCTCCATCGAGCTCCGCGAGCGCATGAAGACCGAGACCTCGCTCCAGAAGAAGCTCAAGTACTCCAAGCGTCTCAAGATCGTCGAAGCCTTCCGCAAGTCTGACAACCTGCCCCAGTGGATGATCCTCGATGTCATCCCGGTCATCCCACCGGAACTGCGCCCCCTCGTTCCGCTGGACGGCGGACGCTTCGCCACGTCCGATCTCAACGACCTTTATCGCCGCGTGATCAACCGCAACAACCGCCTCAAGAAGCTGATGGATCTGCACGCACCTGAGGTCATCGTCCGCAACGAAAAGCGCATGTTGCAGGAAGCCGTCGATGCACTGTTCGACAACGGCCGCCGTGGTCGTGTGCTTCGTGGTGCCAACAATCGTCCGCTCAAGTCGCTCTCCGACACCCTCAAGGGCAAGCAGGGCCGCTTCCGTCAGAACCTTCTCGGTAAGCGCGTCGACTACTCTGGCCGTTCGGTCATCGTCGTCGGCCCCGAACTGAAGCTCCACCAGTGCGGTCTGCCCAAGAAGATGGCGCTCGAGCTCTTCAAGCCCTTCATCTACCACCGCCTCGAACAGACTGGTCACTGCACCACCATCAAGCAAGCCAAAGAGATGGTCGAGATGCAGGAGCCCATCGTCTGGGACATCCTGGAAGAAGTCATCAAGGATCACCCCATCCTGTTGAACCGCGCCCCGACGCTTCACCGTCTCGGCATCCAGGCGTTTGAGCCCGTACTCGTGGAAGGCAAGGCGATCAAGATCCATCCGCTCGTCTGCACCGCCTTCAACGCGGACTTTGACGGTGACCAGATGGCCGTGCACATCCCGCTCAGCCCAGAGGCCCAGATCGAGGCTTCCGTCCTGATGCTGGCCTCGCACAACATCCTTTCGCCCGCCTCCGGACAGCCCATCACCGTCCCGACGCAGGACCTGGTCCTTGGTCTCTACTACCTCACCAAGGCGAAGGTCAATGCCAAGGGTGAAGGCCGCGTCTTCGCCAACATCGAAGAGGTCTTCATGGCTCTCGAAGCGAAGCAGGTTGAGACTCTTACCCCGATCCGTCTGCGCTACACCGGTCAGGTCCTCGACATGACCACTGCCTACGACGATCAGGACCTCACCCACACCGAGCCGGTTGAGTTCAACAAGCAGTTCATCAACACCACCGTCGGCCGCGCCATCCTCAACGATGCGCTTCCCGAAGGCATGCCATACGTCAACGGCCTGCTCAAGAAGAAGGGAATTGGTCAGCTCGTCAACTACTGCTATCTGAACCTTGGCCTGGAAGTCACCGTCAAGACTCTCGACAAGATCAAGGACCTTGGCTTCACCTATGCCACGCGGTCTGGTCTGTCCGTCGGTCTCGACGACATGGTCATCCCCGACTCCAAGTACACCGTTGTAGGCGAAGCCGAGAAGACCGTTCTCGCCATGCAGCAGCAGTACCTGGACGGAGCCATCACCAACGGTGAGCGTTCCAACAAGGTCATCCAGATGTGGTCTGGTGTTACCGAGCGCGTCGCCGACGACATGTTCAACAACATGAAGCAGGCCGACAAAGACGGAGCCATGAACCCCATTTACATCATGGCCGACTCCGGTGCTCGTGGATCCAAACAGCAGATTCGCCAACTCTCCGGTATGCGTGGTTTGATGGCCAAGCCCTCTGGCGAAATCATCGAAACCCCCATCACCGCAAACTTCCGCGAAGGCCTTACCGTTCTCCAGTACTTCATCTCTACTCACGGAGCACGTAAGGGTCTCGCCGATACCGCACTCAAGACCGCTGACTCGGGTTACCTCACCCGCCGTCTCGTCGACGTTGCGCAGGATGTCATCATCTCGCACAACGACTGCGGCACGGTCGAGGGCATCTACGTCACCCCCATTATCGAAGCCGGTGAGACCATCGAGCCTCTCCGCGACCGCATCATCGGCCGTGTCTCGCTCGAACGTCTCAAGGACTATGAAGGCAAGACCATCGTCGAAGTCAATCAGGAGATCGACGAAGACCTCGCATCGGCGGTTCAGGCAGCCGGCATCGAGCGCGTCAAGATTCGCTCCGTTCTCACATGCGAGTCCAAGCGTGGCGTCTGCATCCTCTGCTACGGCCGTAACCTCGGCTCCGGCAAGATGGTGGAGATGGGCGAAGCAGTCGGAGTCATCGCGGCACAGTCCATCGGTGAACCCGGTACTCAGCTCACCATGCGTACCTTCCATATCGGTGGTACGGCATCACGTGTCTCTGACGCCTCGCACCTCGAGGCCAAGAACGCCGGCGCCGTCCGCTTCATCAATCTCGTCACGGTCCGCGCCAAGTCGGGCGATCTGGTCGCGATGAACCGCAACGGTTCTATCGCAATCATGGACGAGAAGGGCCGCGAGAAGGAGCGTTACGCCATCGTCTACGGTGCCAAGCTCAAGGTCGAAGACGGTGCACAGGTGACACAGGGCCATCGCCTCGGCGAGTGGGATCCTTACACCTTCTCCCTCCTCACCGAGATCTCCGGAACCGTCCAGTTCAAGGATCTGCAGGAAGGCGTCACCCTCAACGAAGAAGTCGACGAAGTCACCGGCCTTAGCCGTCTCGTCGTTGCCGACTCCTCCGACGAAAAGCGTCAGCCCGCCATCATCATCAAGTCTGCCGCCGGCAACAAGCGTTATCTCATGCCGTCACGCGCTCACTTGATGGTTGCCGATGGCGACGAGATCTTCCCCGGCGACATCCTTGCCAAGATCCCACGCGAAACCACCCGCACCAAGGACATCACCGGCGGTCTCCCCCGCGTCGTCGAACTCTTCGAGGCACGCAAGCCACGCGATCCGGCAATCATCAGCAAGATCGATGGTGTCGTCCGCTTCGGCGATGTCTCCAAGGGGCAGCGCAAGGTCTATGTCACCGCGGACAACGGTCAGGAAGAGGAGTACAGCGTTCCCCGCGGTACTTACGTCAACGTGCAGGAAGGCGAACGCCTCCGTGCCGGTGATCCTCTCATCGACGGTCCCCGCAACCCGCACGACATCCTCGAGGTCCTCGGCGAGCGCGCTCTCCAGATGTACCTCGTCAACGAAATCCAGGAAGTCTACCGGCTGCAGGGCGTTACCATCTCCGACAAGCACATCGAAACCATCGTTCGTCAGATGCTTCGCTGGGTCAAGATCGAAGATGTCGGCGACACCACCTTCCTCGTCGATCAGCAGACCGATCGCTTCCGCTTCAACGCAGAGAACCAGCGCGTCCTTATGACCGGCGGTCGTCCGGCCATCGGTCGCTCACTGCTCCTCGGCATCACCAAGGCGTCGCTCTCGACCGACAGCTTCATCTCGGCCGCCAGCTTCCAGGAGACCACCCGTGTACTCACTGAAGCCAGCATCAACGGCTCCATCGACACGCTCCGCGGCCTCAAGGAAAACGTCATCGTAGGCCGCTTGATCCCCGCCGGAACCGGCATGGAGTACTATCGCAACGTCCAACTCTCCCCAGAACTGGAAGAAGCGGCAGCCCAGGTCCAGCAGGAAGTCACAGCAGCCATCGAAGCCGAAGAGCGCGAACTCGAACAGATGCGTATGGAAGGCGAACAAGAAGAAATGGCCGCCGAGTAATACGCTGCGGTCGGCGAAAGCGAAACGCTATTCCCGACTTGCACGAATACATCCGGGGTGGAAGGGCACGGCTTTAGCCGTGCTACAAAGCCTCTCTTAAAACCAACGGGCGGACTCGAAAGAGTCCGCCCATTTCTTTGCAACAGAGGGTTTGAGTCTGGCTGCACCCAATTCCGCCACCCACTAGCAATCCCAGCCAACGAAGAAGGGGCAGACTCAAACAGTCCGCCCCTTTTACTAGCTTAGATTTGGAGTAGCAGAATTACAGCGAAGAGCGAATCACGACTGCGAGATTCACCGGAACAGCCGTCGGTTGATGGTTCAGCGTGCCTGGCTTGTACCGGTACTGGCTCACCGACTCCAGAACGCGGCGATCCATCAGCGGGCCGACTGACCGAACAATCTTGAGGTCTGTCGGAATACCCTTCTCGTTTACGACCATCGACACAACCGCCGTCCGCTCCACGCCTGGAACGTAGACTTCGGAGTTGCTTGGCGAAGCCATCGGAGCCATGTGAATCAACTCCGGCTCGGTGATGCCGGTGGAGATTCGAACCGTAGTGCCGACGGAAACGCTGGGATCTGTGTTGGACTCAAAGTTGGATTCGAAGCTGAACTTGGGCTGGGTCAACTTGGCTTCCAAGGTAGGAGCATAGTTGGAGGAAGCGGTTTTTGCAGGCGAAGTTGCCTGAGCGTGAAGCATCATCGGGGACAGGGCGAGTGTGGCCAAAATTAGCTTGCGCATGTTATCTTCTCCAAGGTTTAAAGGTAACCATCACTACCATAAATCACAACGTATACGATTGTCCAGCAAAAAATATCGACAATTTTACTCCATTTATTATCTTCGACTTGAAAGATCAATCCTGGTTCTAGAGTTACACTTATCTAAAATTATCAACAGGCATGAATAGGCAGAGTGAGAGTTGTCCCTATGCCTGGAGCAGGACGATCATCGTCGATCCGCTGCCCCAGCCGCTCTCGCCGAAGCAGCCTGTGGCGCCGCTGCCATGCCTGCCAACGTGGGCTCGCGCTACCCAGGAAAGCAGTCATTCAACATCGCGATTAGAAGCTGGCAAAGAATTCTGCTGCAATCCACCCAACCCACATGAACTCCGTCTCCCTTCGCAGCATGAGGGGTATCCTAGCCAGATGAAAGTTCTGATCATCGACATCGGCGGCACGAACGTAAAGGTCGCATCCACTGACAATCGCGTCCCCCTCAAGATTCCCTCGGGGCCCGAGATGACAGCGAAAGAGATGGTCGAGCAGGTTCTCATCGCCACGCATGGCTGGAAGTATGACCGGGTCTCCATCGGCTATCCCGGCCCCGTCGTAAACCACAAGCCCCTGGCAGAGCCTCACAACCTCGCTCCCGGCTGGGTTGACTTCCCCTACCAGAAAGCTCTCGGCAAACCCATCCGCTTTATGAACGACGCCGCCATGCAGGCCCTTGGCGGCTACCAGGGAGGACGCATGCTCTTCCTTGGAACCGGCACCGGCCTCGGCTCTGCCATGATCTTCGATGGCATCGTTATCTCGCTCGAACTGGCTCACCTGCCTTACAAACACGGACGCACTTACGAGGAATACATCGGCGCAGCCGGTCTCGAACGCCGTGGCAAGAAGCGTTGGCACAAATCTGTGCTCGACATCGCCAGCCGCCTCCGTGCTGCCCTCGTCTGCGACTACGTCCTTCTGGGTGGTGGCAACGCCAAGCTCATGAAGGAGTTTCCCGGAGGCATCATCCTCGGTGCCAATAGCGATGCCATCGACGGCGGTTTCAAGCTATGGGATCAGCCTGCCAACCCCGGAAGCAAAACCCCCGTCACTAAAAAAAAGTCCAGATAGTTGCTCACCCGCTCCTCTACTTCTTCTTCCCAATTAGCCCCGTCAAAGCATCCAGCGGACTTTGCTGTCCGCTTCCCTTACCCAGCTGCTGTGATCTCTGTCCAAGGATCGAAGAGGCATTTTGCTGTATGAGTCCCTTCAAATCCACATTAATCACGGGGTTGCTGGTCGTCCCTGTTATCAGCATCGGCACGCCGTTCTTTGCCGCTGTTGATACCGCACCGCCTGCTAGCCCATTCAATGCCGTCAGCAGGTCCACGCCCGCTTTGCCAATGCCTTGCGTAGAAGTCACTTTCACGGTCAGCCGATAGTCCAGCGCTCCCCCCGGTGACACCGTACCACTGCCACTCGCCTCTCCTAGTGCAGGCAGCAGCGCATAAAGATTGTCGGTTCGCACTCCGGCGTTTGTCACTCGCATATTCATCCGCAGCGTTTGAATATTAGTTACATCTGCCGACTTCACTCCGCCCAGCGCCGCAATTCCAGACATCTTCGACCCCAGGTCGAATCCAGCAAGCCGCGTATTGCTCAACTCCACCGGCCCCGCAATCACAAGGTCTTTCGCTGGACCAGTAATCACCAGCGTCGTCGTTAGGGTGCCGCCTTTCAGCACGGATCCATTCGGTAGCTTCACTCCAGCCGCCGGAAGCAACGCCTGCAACCCGTCGATCGGCAGACTCTGTGCTGATAGCTTGAGGTTCACCAACGGATCACTCGTAGCCAGTTGGTACGTCCCGCTCAGATGCGCCGCGATCCCGCCCGTCTTCACTGCGAGATCCTGTACCTGCCCAGTATTGTCCTTCAGGGTGTGCGTCAAGTTGTAGGTCAGGTCCACTGGCTGCAGAGCAGGGGAGCCGCCCTTCATAATCTTCAGTCGTTGCGTGTGGATTGTTCCACTGCTCGTCAGCGTCACTCCGTTTGATACAGCGTGAGCCTCGATGTCCGCAAGCATAGATACGCCCACATCCGCGTCCAGAAACCCAGCAGCCACCGGGTCCAGATGCTTCACCGTTACCTGCGCCTCCAGTGCCGTCATCGCTGCGTCCTGCTGATTCAGCGGTCCTGCGGTGCCAACCAACGTTACCGTCCCCTCCGCCGGAAGACTTGCGCCCAATGTAAAAGGAAACGCCTTGACGAAAGAGAACTCTTGCACCGAGATGTTCAAGTGCTCGTATACCCCTGGCGGCCCCTGCGCAGGCAGACTCTCTACTACCGCGCGGCCATCCCGGATCGTAATAAGCCCCACCGTCAGATTGGGGAACGCCGACGGCTTCAGACCGCGTTGCGTGCTCCCCGTCCCGCCCCTTCCCAAACTGGAGAAGTTCCAAGCGCCATTCGCTGCCCGGATCAGGTGGATCTCCGGCGCCTCTGCCTCGAAGCTTCGCACCTGCAATTTCCTCGAAAATATTAGCGGTTTCAACTCCACGCCGATGCGCAGCTGCTTCGCCACCAGGAACGGCTCCGGGCTGAAGCTAGGATCGCCTGCGATGCTCAGATCGTTCGCCACCAAACTCCCCGAGAAGACCGATAGCGTCAGATCTCCCAGCTTCACCTGTCGCCCCAGTGCCGCCGTCAACTGCTCTTCCAGTACGGGACGAAACGTAATAGCGTTCACAAAGAAGGGAAGCGCCACCACCAACAGCACTAACACCCCCACCATCGTCCCGGCAATCTTCATCCAATGCTTCATGCGGTGCTCCTTGTTGCAGCCGAGACTAGGTTGCAGGTGAATCTGGTTCAGGCGAGATTATTCCGCCACGCCCAACCAGTCAACGAGTGAGCCGCAAGAATGGCCATCATTTCAACTGCGAGTGCAACTCCAGCCACACCGTGTTTCGGCATTGCCAGTCACACACCATGGCGAACCCGTTAGAATCGCATCTGGACACTATGAGGATTCAAGATGGCAAATAGATATGGCGAAGCAGCTTTGCTCGCAGCACGCATGGAAACCTACGGCAAGGCAATCAGCCCCGCAGATCGTTGGAACGATGCCATCAGAAAGCTGTACCCCACCAGCCCTTCGGCCCAGAGAAAAGGTAGTCCTCGGAATGCATTTCTAAGCCTCTGCGAAGCAGGCCTCGTCAAAGGTATCCCCGCTGGCCAGTACGCGCCATCGAACAAAAATAAGTCCTACGCCATTCGGGCAGTCTCACTGCTCGCCGCCGGAACACACAAGTCCGTCAATTCTCTGTGGGCCGAGGTCACCGACGGAGAAGACATTCCCCACGCCAGCCAGATGGATGTTGTCCTCGCCCTCTGGAAGAACGGCCTGATCGTTCGGCGCGCCGAGCCTGCCAACGCGCCCGAGACTCCCGTCGAAACGGCTTAGCCGGCCTCAGCCAGCAGCGTCCCCAGATCCAGTGCCCGCGTGTACATCGACAGCTCCCCTTGGGCGTCCCGCGGCCACTGCTCCTGCGGGCGGTCGCGGTACAACTCCACTCCATTTTCATCCGGATCGCGCAGATAAAGTGCCTCGCTCACCCCATGGTCGGCGGCGCCATCCAACTGCACTCCGGCGTCTATCAGACGCTTTAGCGCGTCACCCAGCGAAGTTCGCGTGGGATACAAGATCGCCAGATGGTACAGCCCTGTAGTTCCAAACGCCGGAGACTTCCCTCCCGCGCTTTCCCAGGTGTTCAGTCCAATATGGTGGTGATACCCACCCGCAGAGATAAACGCTGCGCTCTCTCCAAACCGCTGCATCAACTCAAATCCCAACACCCCGCAGTAGAAACCTAGTGCTCGCTCCAGGTCCGCTACCTTAAGGTGGACATGGCCAATCCGTACCCCTGAATCGATCTGTGCGTCGCTCATCACCTGCTCCTCTTAGTTATTCGATGAAGCAGCGATCTCTTCGATGCATGCCACTGGGAAGCGTGCGACGTCGCAGCGTCTGCCGGGATACTCCACCTCCAGAAAAAAACGTATCGGTCTCGTAAAAGCGTATGCGTCTCCCGTACTCTCGCTCGCTCGGTATCCCTGCTGAATAATCAATGGAGGAAACGCCTATGCTTCACTTGCTTTGGACTGCTCTCATTGGAATCGTCGTCGGTGCAGTCGCCAAATTCATCATGCCCGGGAAAGATCCCGGTGGCATCTTTATCACCATGATCCTGGGTATCGCTGGTGCATTCCTGGGAACTTTTATTGGACGGTTGATTGGTCACTATCAGGAGGGTCAATCTGCTGGCTTCTTGATGTCACTCATCGGAGCTCTCGTTATCCTTGGCATCTACCATCTGATTCGGCGAAGCCAAACCGCCTGATCTGTCACATCGCTCGCCGGACCCTCACCGCTCGCCGAGGTTGGGGTTTGTATCGTTCTTCAAACATGCAACTGATATAGTTACAAATTCTGCATCAATCCCATCTCGCTCACCGACAGAACCGCAGCAGCAAAGCTCCTCGCCGGCACGGGACCCGAGAAGAAGCGTCCCTGCGCCTCGTCGCACTTCCTCCGCATCAGAAAGCGCAATTGCTCTTCGGTCTCAACGCCTTCAGCGATCACCTTGATGTTCAGCCCGTGCGACATCGCAATAATCGTTCTCACAACTGCTGCCGCGTTTGCGTCGTTCACTGCCTGCTTCACAAAGCTCTGGTCGATCTTCAGCCGGTCCACCTGGTACTGCAGCAGGTAGGTGAAGCTGCAGAATCCAGTCCCAAAGTCATCAATCGCAATCCGCGCTCCCAGATCCCGAATCTGTTGCAATTTGTCCAGATTCGTCTCGGAGTTAACCATCAACATGTTCTCTGTGATCTCGATCTCCAGGCTACGCGCCGGTAAACCGCTTATCGAAAGCGCATTCTTCACAACCTGTACCAGGTTCTTCTGTTGGAACTGACGCGGAGAAAGATTAACCGAGATCGTCAGATCTGTTCCCAGCTCTTCTCGCAGAGTCATCGCTTCACAGCACGCCGTTGTGAAAGCCCACTCGCCGATTGGCACAATAAGTCCTGTCTCTTCGGCCAGCGGTATGAACTGAGCTGGCGGTATCGAGCCCAGCTTCGGATGTGTCCACCGCAGCAGAGCCTCCATGCCGATCACCGCGCCATTCAACAGCGAAACCTGCGGCTGATAGTGCAGACTTAGCTCGTCATTGGCCAGAGCGTGGCGTAGGGCATGTTCCATCGATAGCCGGCCAACCGTCTCTTTCAACATGCCTTCGCTGAAGATCTGGTACTGGTTACGCCCGTTCTCCTTCGCCACATGCATCGCGGCATTCGCCCGTTTCAACAGGTGCTTCGCGTCGGTGGCGAAGTCCGGGTAGATGCAAACCCCCATACTTGTCGTCACGTGGACTTCATGTTCATCCAGCACCACCACCGGCGCGACCCGCTGCACCAGGTTGATCCCGCACTGCTCCACATCCGCCACGCTTGTAATGTCAGTCATCACCACGGCAAAGGTGTCTCCACCAACTCGCGCCACGAGGTCTGAGCTACGCACCGCACGTTGCAGGCGGCCTGCGATCTCCACCAATACCTGATCTCCCTTTGTGTGCCCCAGCGAGTCGTTGACTCGTTTCAGCTGGTCCAGATCCATCAGGAAAACCGCCACCTTCGTCCCATAGCGTCGTGCTCTCTCCACGGCATGCGCTGTCTTCTCCTGCAGCAGCTTGCGGCCCATCAGTCCGGTCAGATGGTCGTGTGTCGCCATGTATGTCATGTGGTCAAGCATCTGCTTTCGCTCGGTAATGTCGAACGCAATGCCAACAAATCCGCTAACCGCGCCCGCCTCTGACATCACCGCTCGCATCGCCAGGTTGATCGGAATCCGCGACCCATCCTTCCGGATATAAGTCCACTCCGTCTCCTCTGTCTCACCCTTCGCCGGCCCTGCCGTCAGTACGTCGAAGCCGTCACTGGCGGCCAGGTCCGTCGTCCCCGGCTGGCGATCGCCTGCTCTGGCCTCCAACTCTTTTTCGTCATGCAGAATCGTTAGTGAAGCCACACCCACCAGCTCTTCGCGGCGATAACCTGACAGCTTCTCCGCCGCCTCATTCATCGCGGTAATCAACCCATCCCGATTCGTCGCGATCATGCTGAACGGGGCACTCTCAAAGATCGAGTTCGTAAACTCCGCCATCTGCCGGTAACTGGCCTCGGCCGCTTTCACCGCACTGATGTCGCTGCAGGTCAGAGCGACTCCGTCTCCCAGCTTAACCGCCTGGTAGCGGATCCATGTCGCGATCTGCGGCCGCTGGTGCAAAGTACCTGCTTGAAATACCGTCGCTGGCGAATTCGGCTTTGCAAGCTGGAACTCATCACAAACGGGCTCACCAGTCTCAACGACTCGACGCAATTGCTCGCGCAGCCAGCCAGACGGATCCGGCAGGAGCACTGCTTCCAGCGTCTGCCCCAACAATTTCAACCGCGGCAGCCCCGCCATCCCTTCAGCGTTTGCGTTTACATAGCTAAACCGGAAGTTGACGATCCCACCCGTCTCATCCCGCACTGAATCCAGAATCGTGAACGCATCCAGACTGGTCTCAGCCGCCGCCAGAAATTTTGATTGTTCGAAGGCCGCAGCCTTGCGTCGCGCACTGCGTACTCGCTCCTGGCACATCATCCACGCAGCGGTTCCCAAGCCGCTGATTGCCATCGTGAGTGCGACAACCGTCAGCATCTCTGCTCCGTCGTGCGTACGCCACAATCCGCCCGCAAGCAGCCTGGCGGCACACAGTTTAGGCCCGTATTACAAACCCAGGTCCCCGGAAAAACACACAAGCATTCAATCTCACACATAAATCAAGGCCCGAACTAGTCTCGCAATTGTCCCGTTCCGGAGTAACTCCGATCAGAGACTGGACTTACATGTCAAAATTAGCATTCACGCTGCAACATGCAAAGGACCATCCCTTCAATGAACCAAGCTATAACCCCCTCGTTGCAGTACGGGCATCATACGCCCAGCCGGGCATTACTCCGGCTTGGGCTCCGCCATCCACCCATGCATCTGCATCCAGTTCTCCACGAGTGACGGAAAAACTCCCAGCTCCTGCAGCCCCTTCAGCCCTACACCCATCGCAGTACCATGCGGTCCGCGCTCGAAGATATGTAACTCAATAGGGACACCGGCCCGCTTCATCGCATCGTAGTAAGCCGTCGCATTCATGGAGTCCACCGTCTGATCTCCGCTCGTCGAATAGACCAGGCTTGGCGACGTGTCCTTGTTCACCAACCGATCGATCGACATTGCCCTCAGCATCTCCGGTGTCGGATGATCTCCAAGCAATCCCTCCAGATTGGTCTTCCGTGGAATTGCCATATCCAGACTTAGCCGCGCGTAGGAAAGAACTACAAAATCCGGACGGTCGCTCACCCGCTCAATCAGGTCCGGAGAGTGTGCCTCCCCCTTGTCGTGGACCGATGCCAGATACCCGGCCAGGTGGCCACCTGCTGAGAATCCCCACACGCCAACCTTGTCCTTCGCCACGCCCAGTTCCTCAGCATGGCTACGCACATACCGTATCGCCCGCGCCCCATCCAGCATCGGGGCAGGGAAGTGATATCGCGTCCCCAGACGGTACTCCAGCACGAACGCAGTCACTCCGTGTGCGCTCAGCCAACGCGCCTCCGAGCCGCCTTCCTTCTCCGTCATCAACGCGCGATACCCACCGCCCGGCATCACAATCACCGCTGATCGCACTCCTTCGCCCACCGCCGGATACATATACAGTTTCGGCACATCAGCGTCTTCCTTGCCCACAGCACCCGGTGCGCCCGCCGGCCACAGAACGATCGTTCGTGAAAATCCAATCGGAGGTTTCGTCGCTACTGCCGGTTTCGAAACCGGAGCGCCGCGACCAGCGACCGCCAGCATCGCCGGCACTGCAATTGCAAAAAGAAATCGTTTCATTGAGCCGCCAGAATACACCCAGGTCCTACCTCTGCTCATCAAGAGGTACAGCTTCAGGCACCTGTCCGTCTCGTTACGCTCCGTCCGCGCTATCGTCTATATCACTATGAAGTTGCATCATTCCCTCTCGCCCCTCGTCCTTGCCGGGGCAATCCTGCTCTTGGCGCCGCTGCTCGCAGCGCAACAAAAGCCCCTCGCCACGCCGGACAAGGTCACCACCCTCTCTGTCGACGCCCGCCTCGTCAACCTTCCGGTCGTCGTCCGCGACAAGAAAGGCGCTCTGATCCAGAACCTCACCAAGGCCGACTTCACGCTCCAGGTGGACGGCCATCCCCAGACCATCCGCTACTTTGATCTTGATGCCAATCTCCCCCTCACCCTCGGTCTGCTGGTTGACACCAGCCTCTCCCAGCGCAGCGTGCTCGACGACGAGCGCACCGCCAGCAGCAGCTTCCTCGAAGAGATGCTCACCGCGCCTCCCAATCGTGACCCTGATAAAGCCTTTGTCGCTCAGTTCGCTGCCCAGGTTGAGCTCCTCCAGGACCTCACCGCTTCGCGCCCCCGGCTTCAGGCAGCCCTGAAGCAGATCGGAACCCCCAGCCCCAACGACCGCAACGCCACCGACTCCACCGACGACTCAGACAACAGTCGGGGTCGTCGAACTCGTGGAGGCACCGCGCTCTACGACGCCACCTTTCTCGCCTCCGATGAACTCATGAAGAAGCAGAACGGCCGCAAGGCACTCATCATCCTCTCCGATGGTGTCGACCGGGGCAGCAAGGAAAGCCTTACCAGCGCCATCGAAGCCGCCCAGCGCGCCAATACCATCATCTACTCCATCTACTTCAAGGGTGAAGAGCCGCGTCGCGACGAAGATCGTCCCCACGGCGGCGGAGGAGGAGGCCGAAACGGTGGAATCGGCTTCCCCGGCGGTGGAGGGCGTTTCCCCGGTGGTGGTGGTGGATACCCCGGCGGAGGAGGTCAGCGCCGTCAATCAGAGCCCCCCACCGACGGCAGAAAGATACTTGAGCGAATCGCCCGTGAGACCGGTGGTCGTCTCTTCGAAGTCTCCAAAAAGCAGACCACCGCGCAGATCTATACGCAGATAGCCGAAGAACTCCGCGCCCAATATCGCCTTGGCTACACTCCGGATGCAGCGACTGCTTCCGACGGGTATCACCAGATCGATCTCACCCTCAGCCAGCCCGATCTGCAAAAGAAGCTCACGATACAGACTCGCGAAGGCTACTACACTGACAAATAGTCGTCTTCCTGACAAACTGCTTCCGAATGCACTCAAACTTTGCGTCCATTGCGGCCTCTCATGCATCATCTTTACTACACGCGCTCAGTACCAGCGCGGGTTCCAGGACTGAAAGTTGCCCCAAAACATGATCTTCAAACTCAGCACGCTTCTTCGCACCGCACCGCTTGTTCTCACGCTGGCGTTCGCTCCCTCCGCACAACTGCTCGCTCAGGGGCCTGCAGCCGTACCCTTCGTCAAGAAGCACATCTACTCCGAGACCGCCGACCCCAGGGCTGACATAGCCGCCGCCCTCGCCCAGGCCCGCAGACAGCACAAACGCGTCATCCTCGACTTCGGTGGCGACTGGTGCGGCGACTGCCAGGTCCTCGACATTTACTTCCATCAAGCCCCCAACGCCAAACTTCTCGCCAGTCACTTCATCCTCGTTCACATCGACATCGGTCACATGGACCGCAATGTCGAGACCGCCGACAAATATCAGGTTCCCATTCGCAAGGGTGTTCCCGCTCTCGCTGTCCTCGACGCTCATGGCAAGCTCCTCTACTCCCAGCAGAACAAGGAGTTTGAAAACATGCGGAACATGAGCTCCGAGTCGGTCACCGAGTTCCTCAATCGCTGGAAGGCCTAGCCTTCCCGAACCAGCTTCATCGTTACCCAAGGGGGGAGCCAGCCGTGAAACGATACCTGCGCATCCCTGTCCTCCTGCAGCAGGCCTTCGTCCGCTTCTCGAATCACGATGGCTTTAACCTCGCTCAATCCTGCGCTTACTCCGCGATGGTCTCGCTCTTCCCCGCACTCATAGTCGCGGCAGCGGCCATCGGACGCCTCCCCGATACCACCCCCATCCGCTTCCAACTCGGAGCCTTCTTCGACCGAATCCTCCCCTCCGATGTCAGCCCGCTCCTGGAAAGCTACTTTGTAGATTCCCCCCACAACGTCCGATCCAGCCACGCTCTCATCCTCGCAACCTTCGTCAGCATAACTGGGGCTTCCAGCGTCATTGCTACCCTCATGGAGGGCATTCGCCGCGCTAACGATCTGCCTGAAGACTGTTGGTCTTTCTGGCGTCGCCGCGGTCGCGCTTATCTCCTGGTGCCGCTATCGCTCGTACCATTCGCGATCGCCAGCCTGCTCGTTGTCTTCGGTCAGTTCACCACTATCTGGCTCGAGTACCACGTCATGCCCTCAGCCCGCACTCCCGTCATCGTTGTCGCGCTACTCATCCGTTGGAGCGTCGCCCTGGCCGGCAGTATCGGTATCATCGCCCTCATCTACCACATGGGAACCCCTATGCAACAATCGTGGAAGCGCACTCTTCCCGGAGCCTTCGCCGCTACCGCCCTATGGTTCCTCGCCACCCTCGCGTTTGGCTGGTACGTCACCCGCTTTGCAAACTACTCCCAGGTCTACGGATCACTGGGGGCTGGCATCGCTCTCCTCTTCTGGCTTTACATCATCGCGATCAGTATTCTCTGCGGTGCGGAGTTCAACACTCTCTTCTGTGCGCACTACTTCGCACCGCTTCCCAAGGTTGAATCCATAAATTCTCACGCACACCCTCCTCCACGCAGTTAGAATTGCCTTCGGCAGCGAAAGTGAGTGGTCGTACCTGGCAACTCAGCTTTGCAACCGCAGCGTCCAACTCAGTGCTCCACCGTTTGGAACAATAGTTCCACCAAGGATTCTCTAAAACCTATGTCGATTGATGTCTCTCTTCCAGGAATGGAACGCACCCGCCGCGCCAAGATCGTCGCAACCCTCGGACCCTCCTGTAGCACCCCTGCCGTCTTCCGTGAACTTGTCCGCGCTGGTCTCGATGTAGCCCGTCTCAACTTCTCCCATGGCACCCATGCCCAGAAGGCAGATCTCATCCGTATGGTGCGCACCGTCGCCCGCGAAGAACGCAAGCCTATCTGCATCCTCGCCGATCTGCAGGGCCCCAAGATCCGCACTGGCAAGCTCAAGGACCACAAGCCTGTCCTGCTTCTAGCCGGCAAGCGCCTCACTATCACACCGCGCGAGATCGCTGGCACAGCCGCTCTCGTCGGCACCACCTTCACCACCCTTGCTGAGAATCTCGAACCCGGCTCCCGTATCCTCCTCTCCGACGGTCTGATCGAACTCCGCGTCGAAAAGGTCAAGGGAGTCGATGTCATCTGCGAGATCGTCAACGGCGGAATGCTCGGCGAAAACAAAGGAATCAACCTTCCCGGCATCCCCGTCAAGGTCCCCTCGCTTACCGATAAGGACGAGGAAGACCTCATCTTCGCCGTCGGCCAGGGCGTCGACACCGTCGCAGTCTCCTTTGTGCGCACCGCAGATGATGTTCGTCACGTCAAATCTCGTCTCGCTGCCATCAACTCCGACGCATGGGTCATCGCCAAGCTCGAGAAGCCTCAGGCCATTGAACACCTCGACAGCATCCTCGAAGTCGCAGACTGCATCATGGTCGCCCGCGGAGACCTCGGCGTCGAAGTCCCGCCCGAGAAAGTCCCCGCGATTCAAAAGCACATCATTCGCCGCGCTGCCGAGTACCGTAAGCCAGTCATCACCGCGACACAGATGCTCGAGTCGATGATCGAGAACCCCCGCCCCACTCGAGCCGAGGCTTCCGACGTCGCCAATGCCATCTACGACGGAACCGACGCCGTCATGCTCTCAGGTGAGACCGCCGCCGGTAAATACCCAGTGCACGCCGTCGCCATGATGGCCTCCATCGTCACCGAGACCGAGCACCAGATCCGCATCGATCCTACCGTGCATCCCGCTCTCCCCCACACCACCCGCCTCTCCGTCGCGGAGACCATCTGCGAGTGCATGTCTCACGCGGCTGACGACCTCGACGTCACTGCCATCGCCATCTTCACTGAAACCGGCGCCACCGCCCGCTTGCTCTCCAAATACCACCCAGACCCACCGATCTTCGCCCTTTCGCCCTTCGAGAAGGTCATCAACCGCTGCATGCTCCTCTGGGGAACCTACCCCATCCTGTGCGACCGCTTTAAGGACACCGACAAACTTGTTGGCATGGCGGAAGAGATGCTCGAGGGCCTCGGCTTCGTCCAGAAACGCCAGATCGTCGGCATCGTCGCAGGTACCCGAACCAAGTCCGGCGCTACCAACTTCATGCGCCTCCACATGGTCGGCGATCGCGACACCGATCCTAAGAGCCGCGCCAAACCAAAAGCCAGGAAGACAAAAAAGAAAAAATAAGAGACCTACTCTTTCCAAGCAACAAGCCGCCTCACTTACGAGGCGGCTTGTTGCTTTAGTCCACTCCGAACTCACCCAATTGTGTGATAGGCACCGATCTTAGATTTCTCTAACGTACTGATAGATGTCGTGAACGCTACCTCCTGTGATGAGAAATAGGGTTGCACTCATGAATAACCTTTGGCTGTACCGGGCTCTGTCCAGCTTTCTTAGAATCAACTACCGCAGCAAGCTGGTTCTTGTCGTCCTCGTAGGAATCTACCTACCGCGTATTATCCTCATCTTCTTCGCAGGGCGTCTCTTCACGCCCTCTGGTGAACTGCAGGTCACGGTCATCGCTGTTGCAGCCATAGTGACCTTGGCTGGGACGTTGCTAACGCTCGCACTGCTCGAGTCGCTGCTCCAACCCATCTTTCTCACCGCCAACAGTCTGAAGCGCTACGCCCAGGAAGGCGTCATACCGCAACTGCCCACCCACTTCACCGATGAGGTTGGCGTCCTTATGGCCGACACCCAAAAATCACTCATCCAGCTTGAGGCCAGCCTCCGCCACCTCGCCGACTTCGATCAGGTCACCGCGCTCCCAACGCGGCAAACCTTCATTCGCATCCTTGCCGCTGACGTCACCGAAGACTCTAGCTTCGCGCTATGTGCCCTCGGTGTTAGCAACTATGACAAAATTGCCGCCGCCTTCGGGCAGGCCTCGGTCAACTCCGTCATGGTCTCAATCGCAGCCCGCGTCCGCGAACTCCTCGGCGATGAAGTGCCGCTCTCCCATGTTGGCTCCAACACCTTCGTCTTTAGTCTCGATCTCGATAAAGTGCACCCACAACTCGAGACTCATATTGAATCCATCCGCCTCGCAGTCGAGCAGGAGCTGCTCCCGGGTCTCAATCTCCCCGCTGAGATGAAAGCAGGCGTATCCATCCACGCCGGTGGCCCTTTCGACCCGGAGCGCCTTATCAACGAGGCCGTCTCCGCCATGGCGGACTGTTACATCGAAGCCTCCACCCATACAAATTTCTTCTCGCCCAAACAGAATGAGCGCGCGCGCGACGTCCTGCTCATCGAGCGCGACCTCCGCGTCGCCATCGAGCAGGAGCAGTTCTCCGTTCACTATCAGCCCATCGTCGATACCTCCATCGGCAGGGTCATCGGCGCAGAAGCTCTCGTCCGCTGGTCCCATCCCGAGCGCGGTATGGTCTCCCCGGCCTTCTTCATCCCCATCGCCGAGAGCTGTGGCCTCATGGACGCCATCGGCCTCCGAGTCCTCCACAAGGTCTGCCACCAGCTCGGTCAGTGGGCAGGAACCCCTCTCGGAGGCCTTAAGGTCGCCATCAATCTCTCCGCACGTCAGTTCTTGAGCCCCGACGCCATCTCGCAGATCAAGGCAGCTCTCGACAAAAATGGAGTCTCACCGTTCAACCTCGAAATTGAACTCACGGAAACGACCGTCATTCAGGACACCCAGCGCACCCTTCTCATCCTCCAGGAGCTGCGCAACATGGGCGTCACCATCGCCATCGATGACTTCGGTACCGGCTACTCCGGCCTCAGCTACCTCAAAACCCTGCCCTTCGACCGCCTCAAAATCGATCGCGAATTCATTCAGAATGTCGATCAAGTCACTACCAGCAAGGCCATCTGCAAGTCCCTCATCGAGCTCGCCTGCGGCCTCGGCATCGAGGTCTTCGCCGAAGGCACTGAGACCGCGGCTGAAGTTCTGATGATGCGCTCCCTCGGCTGTACCCTCTACCAGGGCTATCACTTCGCCCGCCCACTCCCCGCCGAAAGCTTCTTCGAAGCCGTCCGGATAATCGAAGTCATGCTCGCTCCCCAACAACTCCACCTGCACCCCCATCAACTTGTCCCGAGTCAGATTCCTATCCCAGAACTAAGCGCAGCTCTCGCATAAGCGAGCGATCTCCCGAATCAACGCCGTTGCGCGCGTCCGCCTCGTCCCGGCAGTCAAATCTCGACTCCAGTCGAGCCGCAGTCAAATATCAGAAAAATATGTTGCTTACGGGCGCAACTAAATTCTCCTTTTCAAGTCTTAACGAATTGAGATATATATTCCGGGGACTGGCGAACTAGCCTGCTCTTGCGGCACATTCCGGAAACTGGATCGCGATCGTCTCAATCCATTCCATACTTTCAAAAGGAGCTTAAATGAACTCTCCCCGGCCTCATCTCTTCGCCCTCCGACCAGCGGCGACCTTCCTGATTGGCGCTGCAGCACTGGTCAGTCTTGTTGGCTGCAGTGCAGGCGTAAACGGTTCAGCCTTCCCAGGAAACACCATCAACACCTCAGCCAAGACGAGTGTTCCCGTTCTGATCACGGATGCTCCTAACGATCAACTCCTTACCTTCTCGCTGACGCTCAACAGCATTGTGCTCACTGACACCGCAGGCAAGACCGCCAGCATCCTCTCCGCACCCACCACCATTGAGGCCTGCCATCTCAACGGCGTGCAGGAGGCGCTCGTCACCGCCAGCATCCCCCAGGACACCTACACCTCTGCGACCATCACCTTTTCCAGTCCGCAGATCACCTACATCGACTCGACCGGCCAAAAGGTTCAAGCCTCCCCCACGCTTACCACTACTTCTTTCACCACCACCTTCACCACCCCCATCACCATCAGCAACACCTCCAGTTCCTTGCTCGTGGATCTGCTCGTCGGCAAGTCTGTCACCATCTCTGGCTCGACCGTCACGGTGGCGCCGGTCTTCAAAATCACCAACATCGTCCCCACCGGGTTCTTCCCGAACGGTGGACAGCATCAGGATGGCGGCGACACTCACCAGTTCGGAACCGTAGTCTCGACGACTACCTCCAGCCTTACCATTCAGCCTCCCAGCGGTGCTGCCGTCACCTTTGCCGCCAACGGAACCACCGTCTTTCAGGGCGGTATTTCGCTCGCGTCTCTCGTAGCCGGCAATCTGGTGGAAGTAGATTTCACCGTCCAGACCGACGGATCTTTGCTCGCAACCAGGGTTGAGCTTGAAGGCGCTCCCTCGGCCGGAGGACACCATGCGGATCTCCTCGCCGGTCCAGTCACTCTCATCACCCCTGGTACAGGTTTCCAGATCACTCTCAGCCAATGCCTCGGCTCTGATGTCAGCGCCTCCAGCGTCGGAACGACTTACACCATCGCCACCTCTGGCACCACCATTTTTGCGCCGACACCGCAGTTCCAGAATCTTACCGGCCTCCCCTTCACTCCCAGCTTCACCGCTGCCAACCTCACGGCAGGCCAGCGCGTCGCTGTTGCGGCATCGGCGGTCTCCGGAACGAACGTAACGGCCTCCAGCGTCTTCCTCATTCCGCAAACCCTGGGCGGTACCGTCTCCGCAGTTTCGACCAGCGGTAACTTCAACGTCTACACGCTCACCCTCGCAACCGGATCGGCCTTCACCTCTCTCAGTGGCGCCAGCTCCGTCGTTGTCTACACCACCAGCAACACCATCAACAAGACCACCACGCCAATCGCGGTAGGCAGCGTAGTCCGGTTCAACGGGCTTGTCTTCAACGACGCTGGCACCTTCCGCATGGTCAGCGGCGTCGCCAACGACGACCACTAAAACCCGGTCGCAAACCCGGTCGCATCCAACAGCAGAAGGGGATGGCCCCAGCAGCCATCCCCTTCTGCATTCTTCCCCTTCAACATCGCTCCACGCTGGGCGGCCTCCCCGTACAATCAACCCATGGGCCGCATCCGCATCCTCTCCGATCTCGTAGCGAATCAGATCGCTGCCGGAGAAGTCGTCGAACGCCCCGCCTCCGTCGTCAAGGAACTCCTCGAAAACTCCCTCGACGCCGGTGCCACCCGCATCCGGATCGAGGTCGAAGCTGGTGGTCGCAAGCTCATCCGCATCGCCGACAACGGCCACGGCATGGTCAAGGACGATGCTCTTCTCGCCTTCGAGCGCCACGCCACCAGCAAACTTCGCACCTCCGACGATCTCCTCTCTATTGCCACCCTCGGCTTCCGTGGCGAGGCGCTCCCCTCCATCGCCAGCGTGGCCCGCCTCACTCTCGAAACTCGCGACGCAGCCGACCCCTCCGGCACTCTCATCGAAATCGCCGGTGGCAACATCCTCCGCGTGGAAGACGCTGGCCTCCCCACCGGCACCACCCTCACCATCCGCGACCTCTTCTTCAACACCCCCGCCCGCCGCAAATTCCTCAAGTCCGAGCAGACCGAGCTCTCCCACATCGCCGCTCTCGTCACCCACTACGCTCTCGCCCATCCCACCCGCCACTTTGAGCTCCACTCCGCCACACAGGCTCTCCTCGTCGCTCCTGCCGTCGCCAGCAACGGTGACCGCCTCTTCCAGATCTTCGGCCGCGACACCTTCAACCTCATGCTCCCCACCGCTGCTGAGATGGACTTCTCCCGCGCCGGCCTCCCCGAGCCCCCACCCTGGAAGCGCGACACCGATTACACCCCGCCCGACCCCGGCTACCTCCGCATCACCGGCTTCGTCTCCAAACCCGAGTTGCAAAAGCTCAATCGAAACTCCGTCTACGTCTTCGTCAACCAGCGCCTCATTCGCGATAAGCTCATCCTCCACGCGCTCAACGAGGCCTATCGCAACATCATTCCGCCCACCAGCTTCCCTGTCGTCCTGCTCTTCCTCGAGATGCCTCCGCAAGAAGTCGACGTCAACGTCCACCCAGCAAAAACCGAAGTCCGTTTCCGCCAGCCCTCCTTCGTCCACGACTTCGTCCGCGACACCGTCCGCACTACCCTCATGCAGGCCCGCCCAGCCGCCAGCTTCGCTTCCGCGCTCACCGGAGGCCCGCACAACGCAGCCTCCTCCCTCCTGCTCGACGTCAGCCCCATGCCCGGCGCGCCAAACCCGCCGTTCTTCCAACCTCACGCAGTCCCCACCAGCGACCCATCGCAGGACTTCGCCAACACCGCTCCCTTCTCGCTCATCAACGCTCCGGCTCCTGAGTTCCCCGGCCGTCTCTCCTTCTCCGGTAGCACCATCCCGGTAGGCTACCCGGAGCCCCACGCAGTCTCTCAGGCAGATACCCTCGAACCCACTACCGGCTCTCCCCATGTAGCCGACACCCTCAATGCACTCTCTACCCTCAAACCCCTCGGCCAGCTCCGCGACTCCTTCATCCTCGCCGTCAACGAAGAAGGCCTCTGGATCATCGACCAGCACGTCGCTCACGAACGCATCCTGTTCGAGAAGGTCATGCGCGAGCGCGACACCGAGCAGGTACAGCGTCAGCGCCTCCTCATGCCACTCCTCATCGATCTGTTGCCCGCTCAGATGATCGCCTTCGCTGCCATCGCCGAAGAACTCGAGTACAACGGCTTCGAGGCCGAACCCTTTGGCCCACGTACCCTCGCCATCAAGGCAGCTCCCGTGGGTCTGGGGGGCAGGGAACTCGAATCCATGATCGAAGAACTTCTCAGCGTCCCAGACCGCAACCAGCAGACCGAAAACGCCGAGGCCCGCCGCCGCCGCATCGCAGCCTCCATCGCCTGCCACGCCGCCATCAAGATCAACCAGCCCCTCGAACCCTCCAAGATCGCCTGGCTCCTCACCGAACTCGCCAAAACCGAACACCCCACCGGCTGTCCCCACGGCCGCCCCATCGCTCTCCGCTACTCCCACCGCGACATCGCCAAAGCTTTTCAAAGAATCTAGCGCCACAGACCCCCAAAAACACCAGCAAATTCGCTTGTCAAGCCCCTGTTTCGCCTAAGTTGTTGCAAATAAAAGACATATAGACTGCCGACTAGTTCCATCCCATCCGGTAAAATTGAAAGTAGGAGCAAAACTCAGGAGTTCCGGCCATCCTGCATCTCCTGACTCTTCAACGTTTCTCGTAACTCCTTTGCTCTCTAATATTTAGCTCAAAATCCTTTGTTAGCAACAGTTTAGCGCCACCTGTTTTGCTATGCGGCTGTAAATAAAAGGCTTAGAGGTAGGTACCCCCTCAATAGGACAGTTCTGCGAAATACAGTGCACGAGCCCAGGCTCTGCCATTCGATCTTTGATCTTCAAGCCGCCTTCCCCTCTCGCGGGCAACCAGATACTGCGCAGCAGCCGAATCAAAGGCCCAACTTTGCGGTATCCTTAGAGAGACGTGCAGCGGTCCTCTTGAGCGAATCGAGTCGCACGCTCCCATCGAAACAAAGATCATCAGATCGTCTTCTTCAGCCCAGGCTGAAGGAATGCTGTCGTGCGTAGAACCACCGCCCAGCAGGAAGGCAACACCTTGAGTAACCTAACTATTCCCACGGCCGAGCAACTCGCCGCCTCCCGCCTCAAACAATGGCATCAGAACGGCGAAGCCCTTCTCACCTTTGAAAACCTCCGCAGTTGGATCAACGCCGTCGGCATCGCGTTCTTCACTCCCCGTGCCGCGCAGCTTCCGTGCCCCGCACCATCCATGGTGGAAGCCGTCCTCGGCGCTCCCAACGCGACCCCGTCGCTGGCTGACACTGAGCAGGCTCGCAGCCTCCTCGCCCGCCTCATCGCCGAAGGAGCAGCCGTCCCTCTCAACCTTCTCGGCTCCCCTACCGGAGCCGCAGGCGATACTCCGGACTTCATCGTCTCCACCGCTGTCTTCCCCTACATCTTCACCCTGCGCGGAGACAAGGCCTGGAAGCAGCCTCCCGTCACCAGTGGCCCCATCAAGGTATCCCCGCTGGCGCTCAACACCTACACGGTCCTCACCGAGCGCATCACCATGTCGGCCTACGATCTGGCCACGCAACTCGGCAAGGAAGTCACTGAGACCGCGGTCCTTCGCGCCCTCAACGAGCTCTGGCAACACCTCCGCGTCCTCCCCATCCCCCAGTCCGATGGCGCAGCGACACTCTGGGAACTCACCAGCACCCGCTTCACCAAGCAGATGAAGGCTGGAGCCAACGCCGGGCAGCCCAGCGCGCTCTCCGCTCTTACCACCCTCTACCTTGGTCAGGCCATCGTCGCTACAGAAGAAGAGATCGAGACCTTCCTCTCGCCGCTCGCCGCCCGCTCACGCATCCGCGACGTAGTCCATGCACTCATGGCCGCACGCCAGCTTGAGACCATCGCCGTCGAGGGCAGGACCGTCCTCCACGTCAACGGCGACCTTCCCGCCTTCCTCGCCCCCGCGACCGAAGCAGTCGCTGCTGAGTCCGTCGATGGCACCACCCCCGCTGAAGCTGCCGAAGCGAGCGAAGAAGGTACCGAACCCCGCATCAAGAAGTTCATTCCCGCTCCGCGCAAGATCGGCACCGGCTACGTCCGCAAGCCCTTTGGCGCCGCAGCTACGCCTCGCGAGCGCCGTCCCTTCACCCGCGAGTCCAACCGTCCCGATCGCCCCAGCTTCACCAAGCCCTGGGCCGAAGAGAAGGCTGATCGCCTCGCTGCGGAACAGGCTGCTGCTTCCGCCACTCCCGGTGAGGCTCCTGCAGCCTCGCAAGAGGCTCCACGGACCTACGTGAAGTCCAGCTACGACCGGGAAGGACAGCGCCCCAGCTACGGCAGCAAGCCCAGCTACGGCAGCAAGCCTAGTTATGGCAGCAAGCCAAGCTACGGCAGCAAGCCTAGTTATGGCAGCAAGCCAAGCTACGGTAATAAGCCGAGCTATGGATCGCGTCCTGCCTCCGGTGACCGCCCCAGCTACGGCGACAAGCCCCGCTTCGGCAGCGACCGTGGCTCAGACCGCGGTGGCTTCGCAGGTAGACCCTCCTTCAGCCGCGACAACGACAGCCGTCCACCTCGCCGCGACTTCGGCGACTCCCGTCCACCACGCCGCGAGTTCACACCTTGGCCAGCTGGCGACTCCACCCGGCCCCCAGGCGACTTCGCTCCGCGTAAGACGTTCTCCAAGCCTGGTACCTTCGGCCGCAAGCGTGAAGGTGGCTTCGCCGGCAAACCGTCCTTCGGCCGCGACAACGACAGCCGTCCACCACGCCGCGACTTCGGCGACTCCCGCCCTCCGCGCCGCGAGTTCACGCCTCGCCCAGCTGGCGGAGAAGGCTTCGGAGGCCCGCAGTCTGACCGCAGCTCTGGCTATCCCGCAGCTCGTAGACCCTACACCCCTCGCGAGGGCGGTGCTGGTCCTTCCCGCTTCGGTGGCAAGCCCAGTTATTCTCCCCGCGAAGGCAGCAGCGGCGAGAGCACCGGTCCACGCTTCCGCAAATTTGACGCGCCACGCGGCGACCGCCCTTCGCGCCCGTTCAGCTCAGACCGTCCAGCACGTCCGGAAGGTTCCGGCTACGCAGGCAAGCCCAGCTTCGGCCCACGGAAGCCTGAAGGTGGCTATGCAGGTAAATCCAGCGGTGGCTTTGCCGGCAAGAAGCCGTATAGCAAGCCTGGTGGTAGCTACTCGGGCAAACCCAGCGGTGGCTACGCAGGGAAGTCTGGTGATTCTGGTAAACCGACCAATACCTTTGACAAGTTCAAGGGCAATAAGAAGCCCTTCGGAAACCGCACTCCCACAAGGAAGTACAAACCCGAAGACAATAAGTTCGCAGAATGACGTACGATTCCAAGCACATGTCTGACCCCACTCAGCAACCTGGCGAAATAGCTGGCGCTACCAGGCGCCAGCGCCCCGTCATCGCTATCGACGGTCCCGCAGGAGCAGGGAAAAGTACCCTTGCCGCCCATCTCGCTCGCCGCTTCGGCTTCCTCAACCTGGAGACCGGAGCTATGTATCGCGCTCTTGCTCTCAAGGCAATTGAGAACGACTTCGCTTTCGACGAAGAAGCTCCTCTACTCGAACTCGCCGAACGGACTCGCATCACTCTTGAGCCGCAGATTGAAGGCAACCGGGTTCTCCTCGATGGAACCGACGTTTCCCGCCGGATCCGTGAGCAGGATGTCACCTCTGCTGCCTCACAGATATCCATCCATCACAACCTTCGCGCCTGGATGGTCCTCCAGCAGCGCGCACTGGGTGCGGCAGGAGGTGTCGTCATGGAAGGCCGCGATATCGGCACAGCCGTCTTCCCAGATGCTGAAGTTAAGATATTTCTGGATGCAGCACCCGAAGTTCGTGGCAATCGACGCTTCCGTCAAGTAGTCCCCCTCTCAGATCCCACAAACCCGACCCCAAGACAGATGGCCACTCGTCAGGCTCCGGATACTCAGACCGCTGAAGAGCACCGCATCGCGGAAGAGGCCATTCTGCGCGATCTGAAAGAACGAGACTACCGTGATCGTCATCGTGCCGAATCACCACTCCAGCCGGCCACAGATGCCGTAATCCTCGACTCCACTTCGATGACTCTTCAAGAGGTTCTCGCCCAGGCCGAAGAGATTGTGCGCTCCCACCTGCCGAGCTGAGTTGGAAAGTTTAAATTGCTTTATTTGCACCGCAAATGGTGCAAATAAAGCCCTTGTAGTTTTTTTGTAGAAACATTTGCCAACTGTGCTAACCTTGATACATCGTTTGGAACAGATTGGTTTTCTGCAGCGTTGTAATCGTCGAACCCCGATTTGGATCTAGCGGCAAATTCAATAGCAATAAGGAATAACGAACATGGAACAAGGAACAGTAAAGTGGTTTAACGATGCCAAGGGGTTTGGCTTCATTAGTCGTCAGAACGGCGAGGATGTGTTTGTTCACTACTCGGCGATCAATTCGAACGGTTTCAAGAGCCTTCAAGAAGGTCAGGCTGTGCAGTTCAACGTGGTCAAGGGGCCCAAGGGTTGGCAGGCGTCTGACGTCCAGCCTCTC
>JANXYX010000052.1 GCA_025408425.1 Granulicella sp. | reverse complement strand
CGGCAGCGCCTCTTCGCGCTGCCGCCCCCGTCTGAACTTAGCTGAAGATGTCCTTAACCTTCTCAAACAGTCCGCGCGAAGTCGGTGTATTCTCCACCACCATCGTCTCGCTCAACTGCCGCAGCAACTCTTTCTGCTGCTTGTTCAACTTGCTCGGCGTCTGCACCCGAATCTCAACAATCAGATCGCCCTTGCCGCTCGAATTCAGGTGCGGAACACCCTTGCCCCGCAACTTGAACTCCCGCCCACTCTGCGTCCCTTCAGGAACCTTGATCGTCGCCATTCCCTCCAGCGTCTGAATCTCAAGCTCCGTTCCCAGCGCCGCCTGCGGAAACGAGATTGGCAACACGCAATGCAGATCATCGCCATCGCGATCAAAGAACTTGTGCGCCTTCACATTCAGCACCACGTACAGATCGCCAGCAGGCCCGGCAAACTTCCCGGACTCACCTTCGCCCTGGTACCGGATCCGCGTATCCTGCTCCACTCCCGCCGGAACCTTCACCAGGATGCTGTGCTCCTTCTGCACCACCGTCTGCGCCTTGCAAGTCGTGCAAGGATCAACAATCAGCGTCCCCGTGCCACCACACACCGAGCACGCCCGGGCTACTGAAAAGAATCCCTGCTGGAACCGCTGCTGACCCCGTCCGCCGCACTGCGTACACGTTACCGGAGCCCTGCCCTTCGCCGCGCCGGAGCCCTTGCAGTCCGTGCAGGTCTCCATCCGCCGGATCGTGATCTCCTTCTCAACCCCGAAGACCGCCTCCTCAAACTCCAGAGTCAGGTCGTACCGCAGATCCCGTCCACGCTGCACCCGCGAAGCCTTGCGCCCGCCGCTGCCACCCATGTTGAACATCTCGCCAAACAGATCGCCGAAGATGTCCCCCAGATCCTGCGCATTGCCGCCAAAACCGCCGCCCGCAAACGGATTGCCACCACCGCCAGCGCCGCCATTGAACGCAGCATGGCCGTATCGGTCATAAGCCGCTCGCTTCTCCGGGTCACTCAAGACCCCGTAAGCCTCGCTGCACTCCTTGAACTTATCCTCCGCATCCGGATTATCCGGATTGCGGTCAGGGTGATACTGCATCGCCAGCTTGCGATACGCAGTCTTCAACTCCTGATCGGAAGCGTCCCGCGAAACACTTAGTACCTCATAAAAGTCAGTCTTCGTCACGTTTGCCGTCGCCATGTGTCTTAAATTCTCTCTTCTGATTCTAATTTCGTCTTAAGTCGACTAGCCCAAACTAGTCCGAAACCTGGTCCGCATTCGACGCGATTCTAACCAACGCCGGACGCAGCAGCTTGTCCTTGATCCGATAACCCCGTCGAATCTCCTCCAGCACCTGGTGATCAGGAAACTCCTTAGTTTCGATGCTCCCCAGGGCCTCATGGATTCGCGGATCAAACTGCGCCCCAACCGAATCCACGGCTTGCACGTTCAGCACACGCAATGCCTCTTCCATCTGCTTCAGAATCAACTCGATACCACTCTTCAACTGCTCCAGCGACCCGTCCGCCTTCAAAGCAAGCTGAAAGTTATCCATCACGCCCAGAAAAGGCTCCACCGCGTTCGAGATCGTGTAATCCCGAGCATCAGCCCGCTCCCGAACCTCACGCTTACGCGCATTATCAAACTCCGCCTGCAGCCGTACCAGTCGATCCTTCAACTGGTCTCGCTCGGTCTTCAGCTGCTCCATCTCTGCCTGCGCAGCGTTCACCTCTGGCAAAGGATCCACAGGAAACTCATCTCCCGTGATCATCTCCGGCTCTTGGTCAACCCGTCCGGTCATCTCGTCCTGCATCAGTTCCTCACTCCCTGTATCCATAATTCCCTTTCTATTGTTGCCCATCCGAGCCCATCGCGATAGTCGGCCCAGCCGCTCCTCAATCGTCATCCCATCCCACCTTCTAAACTCTTATCAAACCAGGGTGTCCCATCTTTACGACAGTACTATCGTCGCGAAGGTAGGGCTTCTTTCCACAACGAGCCCCAACAACATCTTCCCATCACTCTGTGGGATGCATCATCCGGTCGAACACGTTTGCTATATAGCTCACCGCATTCATCGTGTTCTCGTAGTGCATCCGCTTCGGCCCAATCACTCCCACCGTCCCGCGGCTCTCTCCTGCCATCCTCGCCGGAGCCGCAATCAATACCAGCCCCGCCATCTCCGGAGCCTGCTCTGCAAGATCAAATACCACCCTCACACTCTCCTGCCGCGCATCAATATATGCATTCAGCAGTTCGACCAGACGCTGCTTCGTCTCCAGTGCCACCAACACCTCACGCAGGCGCTCACGGTCCTCCTGACTACCAACCGACTGGCTCCCCACCAGATTCGCCACGCCCTCCACATACACCGTCTGCCCGTCAATCTCACTCTCCGGCACCGTCTTAACCCATAGCTGCTGCACCGAGTTCAGCAACATCTGGTACTCACTCCGCTCACGCTCCACCATCCGCGCAATCTCGGCTCGGACCCGCTCCACGCTCCATCCGCGAAAGTTCTCATTCAAAAAATTAGCCGCCGTCTCCAACTCCCGCAGCGTCAGATCCTGATCCAGTGCCAGCACCCGATCCCGTACCAAACCACTCCGCGTCACCACCACTGCCAGAACCCGGCGCGGAGCCAGCCGTGAAAAATGCACGTGCTCCAGCATGTCGCCCTCGGTCGCCGCCGCAATCGCTACGCCCACTCCGCTTGAAAGCGTCGCCAGAACATGAGAGGTCCGTTGCAGCAAAGCCTGTGTTCCTGCCAGACCCGCAAAACTCGAATCGATCTGCATCCGCGACTGAGCCGACAACCGCGCCGCGTCGATCCGCGGATGCGCGCCCCCGCTCAAGTCCTCCACATACATCCGAAACGCCCGCGCCGTCGGCACCCGTCCCGCCGAAGTATGCGGCTGCTCCAGCAGTCCCGTCTCCGCCAGCGCCGCCATCTCATTTCGAATCGTAGCCGTACTCACCCCAGAGCTCTCGCCCTTCTGCAGACGAGCCATCGTCTCCGCAACTGTCCCCGACCCCACCGGCTCACCCGTGTCGATGTAGTTCTCAATAATGGCCGTCAAAATAGCTCTCTGCCGCGCCGTCACCCGCTCCGCATTCGCCATCTTAATGACCTCCACTCCTTAACTCTACGCCAGCCGTCAACTATCCCGCGTGAGCCACAGACCCGGCTGCCACATCGGCGCCTGCTGCAGAACCTGCGCGCAGTCTTCACCCGCGCTAAGTCGGGCATTCACGCAAGGTGAGAAACGCACTCATCCTAAGTACCTACGAAACCTCCAGTACGCTCCCACCCTGCGCTGCAATCTTCTCCGCCGCCAGCGCCACTTTCTTCGCTACCTCATAGAAAGCCTTGCCCTTCGCGCTCTCCGGCCCAGCCAGAGCCACCGGCAGTCCTTTGTCTCCGCCCTCGCGAATCGCAGGATCAAGCTCCACAGCGCCCAGAAACTCCAGCCCAAACTGCGCCGCCGTCCGCTCCGTCCCCCCCGCGCCAAACACGTCGATCACCTCGCCGCTCGGCAGCGTCATCTGCGACATATTCTCCACCAGCCCAATCACATCCACATTCACCTGATGAAACATCTCCAGTGCCTTCCGAGCATCCTGCAACGCCACGCTGGACCCCGTCGACACCACCACCGCACCCGTCAGCGGAACCGTCTGCACCAGCGAAATCACCACATCCCCCGTCCCCGGAGGCAGGTCAACAATCAGAAAATCCAGCTCCCCCCACTCCACCTGCATCAAAAACTGACGGATAATCTGGTGCAGCATCGGCCCCCGCATCACCATCGGCTTATCGCCCGGCGAAATCAGCCCGACCGAAATAAACTTCACCCCATGCGACAGAATCGGCTCAATCCGGTTCTCCCCCACCACATTCGGCTGCCGCGAAACGCCCAGCATCATCGGCACATTCGGCCCATAGATATCCGCATCTATCAGCCCAACCTTGTACCCCAGCTTGCCCAGCGCAACCGCCAGATTTACCGCCACCGTGGTCTTACCCACGCCACCCTTGCCACTCCCAACGGCCACAACATGCGCCACTCCCGGCAACGGCTGCGGCCCCTGCGGTGCTCCTGCTCCCATATGTCCCATTTCCATCTCCTTATTCCAAACTCAAGAAATCTTCAAAGTTTCAAAGCTCAAAGCCCACAGCTCAAAGCTTCCTTACAGATGCCACTCCGGCGGCAACAGCTCCCGAAGCCGCTTCTTCCTCAAAGTCTCCCCCGCTCGCATCTCTCGCCGCCGTCCCGCATCCTCATACCGTCGCCGCTGATTGTCCGTCTCGCAGACCAACTGCGGAACCACCAATCCATGCCCGTTCTGGTCCACCGCCACATACGTCAGATACGCAGAAGAAACATGCTTCAGCCGCTGCTCCCGCACATCCTCCACCATCGCCTTCACACCGACTTCCATCGAAGTCCGAAAAGCCCGGTTCACACTCGCCTTCAGAATCAGCAGGTCCCCCACATGCACCGGCGCCACAAAGTCCAGATGATCCATACTCGCCGTCACCGTAGTAGCCCGCGCATGACGGCTCGCCGCCATCGCCCCCACCAGGTCGATATACTGCATCAACCGCCCACCAAACAGATTTCCCAAACCATTCGCATCCGCCGGAAAGATAATCTCACTCCGCTCCGACTGCGACTCCGCGACCGTCCGCATCACTAAGTTTTCACTCATCCCCACCATTCTAAATTGCCAGCCCCGGCACACTCCCTTTGAAGTGTCATCCTGAGCGAAGTCGAAGGACCTGCTTCCAGCCTTTGCAGTGGCTTGACCTCCACAACTTGCAATCCCACCCACACCCACGCACCATACCAATATGGACAAGACCGCAGCCCTCAACGAAATCCTCCAGCTCGACCCCACCAACGCCTTCGCCCGCTACGGCCTCGCCATGCACCACGTCAGCCTCGGCAACCTCGAAGCCGCCCTCTCCGAATTCAACACCCTCATCGCCCACAATCCCGACTACGTCCCCGCCTACCAGATGTCCGCCCAGACCCTCGCCAAATCAGGCCACACCGAAGCCGCCATCACCCGCCTCCGCGAAGGCCTCGAAGCCGCCAACCGAACCAGCAACACCCACGCCGCCAGCGAGATGCAAGCCCTCCTCGACGACCTCACCACATAGGTCCGAGACTAGCCAACAAAATTGTCAGCCTTCGCTGAAGGCGGAGCATCCCTCTTTCGTATTTGTCTTGTCCGCCTTAATCCTTCAAATCCGCAGTCCGCTTTGTAGTGATGCCACCACTCCGAACCCAACCTCCCACCCCAAACATCTATACTTCAACCATGGCGAACTCTCTCCCGACGACTCTCGGCGCACTCCGCGCCAGCGAATTCACCCCCACCCGCCTCGCCCGCTCCGTCAAGGACGAGCTCCGCGAGAACCTCATCGCACGCCTCCGAGCCAACGCAAAGACCGACGCCCCCCTCTTCCCCGGCATCGTCGGCTACGAGGACACCGTCGTCCCCCAGATCGTCAACGCCGTCCTCTCCCGCCACAACTTCATCCTCCTGGGCCTCCGCGGCCAGGCCAAATCCCGCATCCTCCGCGCCCTCACCACCCTGCTCGACACCGCCTGCCCCTACGTCGCCGGCTCCGAACTCCGCGACAACCCCTACGCCCCCATCTCACAATTCTCGAAGAACCTCCTCGCCAAAATGGGCGACGACACCCCCATCGCCTGGCTCACCCCCAACGATCGCTACGTCGAAAAACTCGCCACCCCCGACGTCACCGTAGCCGATCTCGTCGGCGACATCGACCCCATCAAAGCCGCCCGCTCCAACCAGGACCTCGGCTCCGAGCTCACCATGCACTACGGCCTCCTCCCCCGCGCCAACCGCGGCATCTTCGCCATCAACGAAGTCCCCGACCTCGCCGGCAAAATCCAGGTCGCCCTCTTCAACATCATGCAGGAAGGCGACGTCCAGATTAAGGGCTACCCCGTCCGCCTCCCCCTCGACGTCGCCATCGTCTTCTCCGCCAACCCCGAGGACTACACCGCCCGCGGAAAGATCGTCACACCACTCAAAGACCGCATCGGCTCCGAGATCCGCACCCACTACCCCGAGAACATCGAAGAAGGCCTCACCATCACCGCCCAGGAAGCCTGGACCGCCCGGGGCAATGATCCAGCCCGCCCCAGCTCCGACATCGAAATCCCCCACTACATCCGCCAGATCGTCGAGCAGATCGCCTTCGCCGCCCGTGAAGACAAAAAAGTCGACAAGCGCAGCGGCGTCTCCCAGCGCCTCCCCATCTCCACCATGGAACTAGTCGTCTCCAACGCCGAACGCCGCGCCTTCCTCCACGGCGAAACCCTCGCCGTACCCCGCGTCGGCGACATCTACGCTGCTCTCCCCGGCATCTCAGGCAAGATCGAGCTCGAGTACGAAGGTGAGATGCGCGGAGCCGACACCGTCATCCGCGAGATCATCCGTCAGTCCGTAGCCACCATCTTCGACCAGTATTTCGCCGCCACCAACACCCAACAAATCGAACAGTGGTTCAACCTCGGCGGAACAGTCCAGCTCAACGACGCACAAGCCGCATCCGACTCCCAGGCCGAACTCCAGCAAATTCAGGGACTCTTCGAAAAACTCTCGCCCCTCAGCATCAACGGCAAATCAAAACCCGAAGTAGCCGTCAGTGCAGCCGAGTTCCTGCTCGAAGGCATGTACGCCCACAAACGCATCAGCCGCAGCGAAGAACGTAGCTTCTCCGCCGCCGAAAAGAAGCAACGCAACACCGACGCCGCCAACTACGCAGAAAAAATCCGCGACCGCGAAATCGACGACTACACAGCCAAAAACCGCACCCGCCGCGGCTTCAACTAAACATCTACCGTTTCTCTTGTCGTTGCCCTTGTTCTTGCCGTTGTCGTTGTTCTTGCCTTTGTGATAGGTCCGGGCTTTAGCCCGGACATTACAGGCCACCACAAATCGGGCTTTAGCCCCTGAGATATGCCTTCCAATCCTGGCCCCCGAGTTCGAATCCGTCCCGAAACCTTCGCCATCACTGCGGTCACGCACCAACGCAACCGCATCTTCCAACGCACCACCAACGCGGACCTCATGATGACGACCCTCTTCCGCTACCGCCAACAATCCCGGTTCCAACCTCGCCAGTACTGTGCATCCTCGAAAGCTGTTCGCCCCTGAGTGAGCATGGCTGCCTCATCCTCCACCCTCCCCTGTAAGACTTTTGTAACCTGCCGCACATATACCTCTAGCGCTGTATCCTCGGATTAACCCGATCTTTCTTGTGCAGTGGGCCCACGCTTCATACAAGGCAATAGATGACTCCAAAGTTCCCTGTCACGACTCCCTCCCTACATTCAGCACTCAAAACCAGCGTCGCTCAATACTTCGATCAGGGCGAACTCAAGTCCAGAGGGAACGGTCAGCTCTACGCCAAAGCGATCATCATCCTCACCGGCATGATCGCCCTCTACGTCCATCTCATCTTCTTCACCCCAGCCTGGTACTTCGCCCTGCCGGAGTGCGTCTTCCTCGGCCTCTTCATCACCGCCACCGGCTTCAACGTCATGCACGACGGCAGCCACGGAAGCTTCAGCACCCGCACCTGGATCAACACCCTCGCCGGCGCCACCCTGGAGTGCCTCGGCGGCAGCGCTTACATCTGGAAGGTCAAGCACTGCATTCTCCACCACACCTTCACCAACGTCGAGGGTGTCGACGACGACATCAACATCGGCTACCTCATGCGCGTCAACGCCCATCAGCGCAAACTCAAGATGCACCGCTTCCAGCATCTCTACTGCTGGTTCCTTTACATGATGGTCTACTTCGTCTGGGTCTTTCAGGTTGACTACCAGCGCTACTTCACCGGCAGAGTCGGCCCCGTCCCCATGCCCAGGATGAGCCCCGTCGAACACCTCAAATTCTGGACCGGCAAACTCGTCAACGCCACCCTCTTCCTCGTCCTTCCCATCTCTCGCATCGGCGCAGCGCACGCGCTTATCGGCTTAGCCATCACCATGGCCACCGCAGGCATTGCCCTCACGATCGTCTTCCAACTCGCCCACACCGTCGAGCACACCGACTTTCCGCTACCCGATACCGACCAAAACCAGCTCCCCGACGAGTTCGCCATCCACCAGATCGCCACCACCGCCAACTTCGCAACCCAAAGCCGCATCGTCACCTGGCTCGTAGGCGGCCTCAACTTCCAGATCGAGCACCACCTCTTCCCAAAAGTCGCACATGTGCACTATCCGGAGATCAGCCGCATCGTCCGGCGCATCTGTCAGGAACGCAACATCCCCTACGTCGAACACACCACCGTTCGCAAAGCCGTAGGCGCCCACTTGCGTCACCTCCAAACGATGGGCCGTGCTTGACAGCCACAGTACAATTGAATCAGAACAAAACGAAAGGCCCGACTACCAAGTCGGGCCTTTTCCATACCTGCTAAAGCAGGAAGTCCAGACCTAAGTCCTTATATTCGAAGATTTTGCGCACTTTATGACGGGTAGGGGGGATGGGTACCACCGCTCGGCTAGGTCTAAGCTAAGCTGGAAGAGGAGTTGTCCATGAAACGCATCCGCTACACAAAATTCACCGGCGACCTTTCCTCCGCCTTCGGCCTCGAAGACCTGATGCAGGCTCTATCCGACTTCCTCCTGGACTCCGGCTTCAACGACCCCATGTCCCGCTTCCAGGAGTTCGACGGCGACCAGACCATGGACAATCTCCGCGAAGCCATCCGCCAGGCTCTCGACTCCGGCGAACTCTTCGACGAAGAAGCCCAGGAAAAATATGAGGCCCTCTCCGAGGATCAAGTCGAAAAACTCATCGACCAGATCATCCAGAAGATGCAGGAGCAAAACTTCATCAACGCCGAGATGCCCGAGCAAGGCCAGGGTGAAGCAGGTGGCGAAGGAGAGAACGCCCGCTTCGAAGTCACCGACAAAGGCATGGACTTCCTCGGCTACAAAGCCCTCCGCGAACTCCTCGGCCCCCTCGGCAAATCCAGCCTCGGCCGCCACGACACCCGCCACGAGGCCTCCGGCGTCGAAACCAACGGATCCTCAAAGCTCTACGAGTTCGGTGACACCCTCAACCTCGACATCACCGCCACCCTCTCCAGCGTCTTCGCCCGCGAAGGCCTGGCCACCGCCATCGAAGGCGAAGAGCACTCCCCCCTCAACATCCACTACTCCGACATCCACGTCCACCAGGCCGACTACACCTCCTCCTGCGCCACCGTCGTCCTGCTCGACTGCTCCCACTCCATGATCCTCTACGGCGAAGACCGCTTCACCCCCGCCAAGCGCGTCGCCATGGCCCTCGCCCACCTCATCCGCACCCAGTTCCCCGGCGACACCCTCAACCTCGTCCTCTTCCACGACACCGCCGAAGAGATCCCCGTCTCCCAGCTCTCCCGCGTCAAAGTCGGCCCTCACTACACCAACACCCGCGAAGGCCTACGCCTCGCCCAGCGCATCCTCGCCCGTCAGAATAAAGACATGAAGCAGATCGTCATGATCACCGACGGCAAGCCCTCCGCCCTCACCCTGCCCGATGGCCGCATCTACAAAAACGCCTTCGGCCTCGACCCACTCGTCATCGCCGAAACCCTTGAAGAAGTCTCCCGCTGCAAGCGCTCCAACATCATGATCAACACCTTCATGCTCGCGCAGGACTTCGCCCTCGTCCAATTCGTTCAGCAAGTCTCCGCCATGTGCCGCGGCAAAGCCTACTTCACCAGCCCCGAAAACCTCGGCAACTACCTCCTCATGGACTTCATGTCCCGCCGTATGAAGACTATTCATTAAGATTGAGCGAGAATTTCCCTACCTCGCTCGTCGTCCTGAAAACTATTCATTAGCATCAAGCGAGAATTTCCCTACCTCGCTCGGCGTCCTGAAAACGGTGCATTGAGATAAAGCAAACGACTGATGGCTATCGTCCGTTGTGTGTATCGAGCGATTCACTCTGCTCCAATATCTTGATCGCCGCGCGGAAATTCAAACCAGTCTGGGCCGGGGAGAAATTGCTTAACTCTTCCGTAAATTGAAACCTCAGAGATTTGACCATCAGGGCCTTGCCCGTAATGTTGAACTTCATCCGCGTAAGTTCCCAGTCATTCCCGCCAATGTCTTCCTGTTCGATCATGATGGTTCCCCCTTTGTACAGCCTGCCGATGATTCCCCATCCAAAATCGACATTCGCGACGAGGTGAGCCTCCACCCGCGTCAAGCGCTCCTGAGTCTGATCGATCCACACCTCCCCCGCCAGCCCACGGAAGATCTTTGCCTCCCGATTGGGCGGAGTGAAGTTAGGATTGGGAGAAAAGCTCAGGAGATAGCACCACCCACCGCCGCACGGAACCATCCCTTCAAATCGATACAGCAAGGCACCCGGCAACAACCGCACGAATCGATTGATGCGATCCGTATCCTTCCGGTGCTGCATACGAAGACGATCCTGGATCTCGGGGTGTGTCGCCAGGTCATTCAGCCAGTTCAATTCTGCTTGATTCGCCTCGGCGCTCAGCGGTCTGCCATCGATTGCGACCAGACGGGAGACATCGCCGTCATTCGTTTCAATCACGTCTCTCGTGGTGTCGCTTCGACTGTCGATTCTGTGCAGAAGATACCGCAGCGGTCGATGGTGCGACATAGCGTCCAGCCTGTGTTGCGTGGCGCGACGCACCAAGGCAGTCGCGTCGAAGGTCGCTGTCGGCGCCATCTGCGCAGACGAAACCGTCGAGGATGCGGCCCCCACAACAATGAGTCCGATCATCATGCGGACGCTCATCAGGCCACCTTCCCAACGCAGGAGAATATCCCAGAGCGCATACATTGAACTAACCGGTCTATCTCAGGCGCCACACGCAGCGAGCCCCTGCCCGCAGGTATCTTCAACAAACTGTGATTGAGAGCGTAGCAGCCCGCAGCATGGTTCGCCATGCTCCATGCTCCGAATCTAGGTCACGAATCGGGGTGATCTGAGGGTGCGTTTGTCCCTGCATTCGCAACCCCTGCACACAACTCCTCAACTTTACCCAACTGCTTGAGCATCGATTCCAGAGTTGCCACCCCTATCGTCTCCTCCAGTTGACGCTGTATCCGATCCAGAATCCCAGCCACGCGTACTGCCCGCCGCCTGCCGAGTGGTTTCAGTATCAACTGAACCCCGCGCGCGTCCTCCGAATCAATCCGCCGCTCTACCAACCCTTTTGCCTCGAGCGACGAAATACAGTGGCTCACATTTCCCCGAGTCGTCTGAAATGCCACCGCCAGCTCCGATGGCTTGATCTCCCCGCGCTTCTCAAAAAAGATGGCAACCAGCACCATCGCCTCAAATACAGACAACTCTTCACCCTCCAGCACCTCTGCTAGCGAAGCGTCCATCCGCCGCGCCATCCGGTTCGCCTGAAAGATCGGGCTTTGCTTCAAAAACGACTCAATTCGCATAGGGCAATTAGTTTATCAGTTCAACTATTTAGGCCAGCACTAAACTACCCCCAATTCCATTACCTGATAGGCGAAAATACCCGAAGTCCTCCTATGAAAAAGCTCACCATAGCCCTCAGCCTTTGCCTCACCCTCCCCGCCCTCTCGCAGCAACCGCAGCAGCCAGCCCCAACCCCGCAAGCTCCCCCCACCCAAACCATCCCGCCCCTCCAGACCACTATCGTCGTCCTCGGCAACCCTGACCCCGTCACCCAGGGCGAATCCGCCCGCTCCGTCACCACTCTCGACACCCAGCAGCACCGCCTCGCCTTCCAGGACGTTGAGGACTACCTCCGCACCGACGCCTCCGTCTTCATTCAGCAACGTGGAGCAGCCAATACCCAGTCCGACATCTCCATCCGTGGCACCTCCTTTGAGCAGACCCTCGTCCTCCTCAACGGCCTCCGCATCAACGACGCCGAAACCTCCCACTTCAACCTCGACGTCCCCGTCCCCCTCGAAGCCATCGCCACCATCAGCGTCCTCCACGGCTCCGGCTCCACCCTCTACGGCTCCGACGCCATCGGCGGCGTAGTCGACTTCACTACCTTCAAGCCCGAAGCCACCACCCTCCGCCTCCGCGCCGGGGCAGGCTCCTTCGGCGAAAACCAGCAATCCTTCCTCGCCTCCTACGCCGGCCACCGCATCAGCCAGGTCCTCGCCGGCACTCGTGAGCACTCCGACGGCTTCATCCCCGACCGCGACTTCCTCACCGAGTCCGCCAGCTCCGAAACCCGTATCACCACCCCCCTCGGCGACACAGACCTCCTCTTCGCCGGCAGCGACCGCCCCTTTGGGGCCGACCAGTTCTACGGCCCCTACAACTCCTTCGAGCGCACCAAGGGATGGTTCGCCTCCGCCAACCAGCCACTCGGCCCCAACACCAACGCCGTCGTAGGCTACCGCCGACACTCCGATATCTTCGTCCTCTTCCGCGACCGCCCTGCCATCTACAAAAACCAGCACATCGACGAGAGCTGGCAAGCCGCCCTCCGCCGCCACGACATTCTCTTCAAGAACGCCACCCTCTACTACGGCCTCGAAGAAGACACCGACGCCATCCAAAGCAACAACCTCGGTCACCACGCTCGCAACCGCGGTGCAGGCTACCTCGATCTCGACCTCCGCGCCGCCCAGCGTGGCACCATCTCCATCGGCCTCCGCGAAGAAGTCCTCAGCGGCGGCCGCTCCGTCTTCTCCCCCCAACTCGCCGGCAGCCTCTGGCTTCCGCACTCCCTCAAACTCCGCGCCTCCCTCGGGTACGGCTTCCGCCTCCCCACCTACGTCGACCTCTACTACAGCGACCCGCGCCACATCGCTAACCCCAATCTCAAACCTGAGTCTGCATGGAACTACGACGGCGGCATGGACTGGTACCTCAACCCGCACACCGCCGCCTCCCTCACCGTCTTCTACTCCCGCCAGACCGATGCCATCGACTACGTCCGCGCCACATCCACCGCGTCCTATCAGGCCTCGAACCTCAACAGCCTCCACTTCACCGGCATCGAGAGCTCAGTCGACTGGCACCCCACCTCCCGTCAGCAACTCAAGGCAGACTGGACTCTCCTGTTCGGTGCCCAAAGCGCCCTCAACGGCCTCCAGTCCGATTACATCTCCAACTACCCCACCAACAACGCCAGCCTCGAGTGGACCCAAAGCTTCAAGCAAAGCTGGACTCAGGGCATCCTCCTCCGCACCCGCCTCGGAGTTACCCAGCGCTACCAGCAAACCCCCTACCCAGTCTGGGACGCCTCCATCGCCCGCGAAGCCGGACGCATCCACCCCTTCCTCCAACTCTCCAACCTCACCAACACTGGCTATCAGGAGATCATCGGCGTCCCCATGCCCGGTCGCAGCATCACCGGCGGCGTCGAACTCTCCCTCACCAAAGCCCCCCGCTAAGCTATCCCTAACGCCTCCCTCCCACTACAACTTTCGTGGGAACTTGTAACCAAAACGGAACAATTCCATCGACGGAGTCCTCGCACCAGTGCGATCATCGTCATGCCTATAACCTCAAAGGCATCAAGGCGAACATCAGAGTCGCCCCGACTATCAACTCCGCGATCGCAACATCTTCCGTCTCCCGGTCCACACACGCACGACATCCCACGATCGGAGCACACCCACATGAGCCCCTCCCCGGCCCACGCCAGCCTTTGGCGAACTCTCCTCCCGCTTGCCCTCGCCCTCCTTGCAGCCCCCATCGCAGTTCAGGCCCAGGGCATCGGCTACTGGCACACCAGCGGCAGCCAGGTCCTCGACGTCAACAACCAGCCCGTCCGCATCACCGGCATCAACTGGTACGGCTTTGAAACCACCCGCGCCGTCGCTGGTGGCCTCACCTCGCAGGACTACAAATCCATCCTCCAGACCATCAAGACCCAGGGCTACAACACAATCCGCCTTCCCCTCTCCAACCAGATGGTCGAAACCCCCTCAGTCCCCTCAAACATCAGCTTCAATAACAGCACCGGCCCCATTAACTCCGACCTCCAGGGCCTCAACGGGCTCCAGATCCTCGACAAGATCGTCACCTACGCCGGCTCCCTCAACCTCAAAGTCATCCTCGACAACCATCGTTCCGAAGCTGGCGACAGCGCCGAAAGCAACGGCCTCTGGTTCACCAGCAGCTACCCCGAATCCGCTTGGATCAACGACTGGACCAATCTCGCCACACGCTACCTCAACAACACCACCGTCATCGGCGTCGACCTCCGCAACGAGCCCCACAACGCCTTCAACGGCGGAGCCTGCTGGGACTGCGGCGGAGCCTATGACTGGCACCTCGCCGCCCAGCGCGGAGGCAACGCCGTCCTCGCCGTCAACCCGCACCTGCTCATCTTCGTAGAAGGCACCGACGCCTACAACGGCGACTGGTACTGGTGGGGCGGCAACCTCCTCGGCGTTCGCAACTCGCCCATCACCCTCAGCGTTCCCAACCAGCTCGTCTACTCCGCCCACGACTACGGCCCACAGCTCTATCAGCAGAACTGGTTCAACAGCAGCACCACCGCCTCCAGCCTCAACACCGTCTGGACAAACCACTGGGGCTACATCAGCCAGAACAACATCGCACCCGTCTGGCTAGGCGAGTTCGGCACCACCAGCAACAACACCGACATCCAGAACAGCACCCCCGGCAGCCAGGGCCAGTGGTTCCAGAGCCTCGTGCAATATCTCTCCGCAAACCCAACCTTCAACTGGACCTACTGGGCTCTCAACGGCGAAGACAACTACGGCCTCCTCGACTCCAACTACGACCCCATCCCGGCCAACTCCCTCAAGCAGCAGTCCCTCGCCTCCGTCCAGTTCCAGCTTGGCGGTGGCGGCACCGTCACTCCCCCGCCTTCACCACCAGCAGCACCCACAGGCCTCACTGCGACCACAGCCTCCTCCACCCAGATAAATCTCACCTGGCAACCCAGCACCACCTCAGGAGTCACCTACAACCTCTACATGGGGACCTCCTCCGGCTCCATCTCTACCCTCATCGCCAGCGGCCTCAACACCACCAGCTATCAGGTCACCGGCCTCACCGCCTCAACCACCTATTACTTCACCGCGACAGCAGCCTCCAGCAGCGGAGCCTCTGCCCCCTCGAATCAGGCCAGCGCCACCACCTCGGCTCCTGCCACCACCTCAAGCTCCTGCCACGTCACCTACATCGACCAGAACGATTGGGGCGTAGGCTTCACTGGTGCCATCACCATCACCAACACCGGCACCACCCAGATCAACTCCTGGACCCTCACTTGGGCCTACAGCGGCAATCAGGCTCTCAACCAATCCTGGAACGGAAACTACACTCAAAACGGCAAGACCGTCACTATCACCAATGCAAGTTGGAACGGAGCCATCGCCCCCGGAGGCAACCAGTCCGGCATCGGCTTCAACGCCAGCTACAGCGGAACCAACGTCAACCCGTCCACCTTCTACCTCAACGGCGTCGCCTGCAAGTAGCCAAAGTCAAAGCGCAAGAAAGAACCCCGGTGATCGGAGCCCTTTCTTGCGCACTAACCTACACACCCGTCTTCGCCGCACGATTCCACGGCAGCCGCCCCAGCACCCGCGCCAGAGACCACGGCTTGCGCTCCATCTTCAACATCGGCCTGCCACTCTCACGCCAGCGGTCAACCCCGCCACACAGCACCTCAACATCAAGGAACCCACGCCCCTTCAACAGCTCGCGCGCCACTTCCGCCCGTCGCCCACTCTTGCACACCATCATCAAAGGCTGGGTCCGCTCCCATTCAGCACATTCCCTCCTCAACTCTCCCAACGGAACCAGCTCCGAGCCAGGAATATATCCACCCGCAAACTCCCGGAACTCCCTCACATCAATCCATCGCCGCTCTGCTTCCTTCATCGTTCTACCCTCCATAATCACCATACATGCTTATATAGTGATACAGTAAACCAATGGCAAGCCTCGCTCTGTCCGACAGGATGATCAACATCGTCGCACGTCGCTTCCACACTCTCGGCGAACCCTACCGCCTACGTCTGCTCCAGGCTCTCGAAGCTGGAGAAATGACCGTCGGCGAGCTGGTCCAGGCACTCGACGGTAACCAGCCAAACGTCTCGAAGCACCTCCGAATACTCCACGACATCGGACTCGTCAGCCGCCGACGCGAAGCAACCTCCATCTTCTACGCCATCAGCGATCCCATGGTCCTTCAGCTCTGCGAACTTGTCTGCCGCAGCGCCGAACAACAGAGCCGTCAGCAGCTCGACGAGTTGCAGCCCATCGCCCGCCCTTCCGCCAGGAGGAAGAAATGAACATCAAGCGCTTCGAAATCCCAGGTCTCGCCCAGTACTCCTACATTGTAGCCAGCGATGGAAAAGCCGCAGTTGTCGATCCCATGCGCGACGTGGACCCTTACCTCGATTACGCCCGCCAGAATCAACTCACCATCACTCACGTCCTCGAAACTCATATCCACGCCGACTTCGCCTCAGGAGCAACCGCGCTCGCAGCCGCTACCGGCGCAGAACTCTGGCTCAGCGCTCACGACATCGGCGAGGACTTCGTCTACGCCTTCCCCCACCACCCCTTTGCAGACGGTGATCTGCTCACTCTCGGAGACGTGCAGATTCAAGCCCTTCACACTCCCGGCCACACACCCGAGCATCTCTCCTTCCTCATCTTCGACTCCGCCCGCAGCACTCGCCATCCAGCCGCACTCCTCTCGGGAGACTTCCTCTTCGTCGGCTCACTCGGACGGCCAGACCTCCTCGGCGAAGGCGCAAAGCAGCGCTTGGCCCACCAACTCTTTGAGAGCCTGCAACGACGCATAGCTACACTCCCCGACTGGCTAGAAGTGCTTCCTGGTCACGGCGCCGGCTCCCTCTGCGGCTCCGGCATGAGCGACCGTGAACAGTCCACCCTCGGCTACGAGCGCCACGTCAACCACTTCTTCCGCCTCGGGACCGAAGCCTTCGTGCACGAAATTCTCGCCACCGTGCCACCCTTCCCCGACTACTACCGCCGCATGAAGCGCCTCAACTCCGCCGGCCCCACAATCCTGCCTGCCATCCCGGGGGACAACCCCATCTCTCCCACCCAACTCCAGACCCTCCGCCAGACGCAATCTCTCATACTGCTCGACCTCCGCCGCCCAGAGGCCTTCGGTGGTGCTCACATCCCCAATTCCATCAACATCGGAGCAGGTCAGAACCTCTCCCTCTGGGCTGGCTGGATGCTCGACCCCAACACCCCAATCGTCCTCATCGGAGACGGAGAATCCAACGAGCAGGCTCGTCGTTCACTCATCCGCGTCGGTCTGGATAACATCCACGGCTTCCTCGCCGGTGGCATCGCTGCCTGGATCGATGCAGGGCTTCCTCTCGCTCACATCCCTCAGATCTCCGCGCAGGATCTCAGCCAAATCACGCCCCAACCCGCCGTTCTTGACGTCCGCAGCAACTCCGAATGGGCCGACGGTCACATCGCCGGGGCCACCCACCTCATGCTCGGCGATCTCCTGCTCCAACTCCACCATCTCCAGACACAGGACACCATCTATACCGTCTGCGGCAGCGGCTATCGCTCCAGCATCGCAGCCAGCATCCTGGCCGCCCACGGATTCACCCACCTCATCAATCTCGATGGCGGAATGAGCGCATGGAACCGCCAGAAGTTGCCTCTCACCAAAACCGCGCCGTAGCGCGCACCCATCTACCCCTGGCGCTCGCGCCACAGTCGGTACACGCCCCACGCCGCTGCGGTGCAATTGTCCACAATCGTCCCGTCCAGCAGCATCGCTTCAAACTTCGCCACACTCACGCGATGCACCACCAGGTCGCTCTCCTCAGTATCTGGATCGGGCTCCCCCAGCTTCAGCCCCTCCGCCAGAAAACAGTGGTGCTTCTGGTTCATCACCCCGTACGCAATCTGGAACGTCGTCAGATGCGTCATCCGCTCCGCAGTCAGTCCAGTCTCTTCCCTCAACTCACCTCGAGCCAACTCCTCCGGATCGACCTCGGCCTGCTCCCACCCACCCTGCGGAAACTCTAGAAATCGCCCCCCCACCGTGTACCGGTACTGCTCGATCAGGTACACAAAATCTCCCTCAGCAGTCCGCTCCAGCGGAACCACAATACACGCCGGATCCTTATCGATCACGCCATAAATCCCGCGCTTCCCGTTCGCCCTCTCAATCACATCCTCGCGAACGCTCGTCCACGGATTCCGGTAAACCTCCCGGCTGCTTATCGTCTTGATCGACACAATTTCCTCATCTTCTACCAGCACTAAAACTCCTATCCAGCAACTCCTACTGCGCTACTTCAAACTCCAGGTGCGAAGGATACTTCGCCGACCCATAAATCGTCTGCGTCTCCGCCTTGTACGCCTCTGCCGGTGCAATCATGATATTCGGTACAAAAGTCTGAGGATTCCGGTCATACAAAGGAAACCAGCTCGACTGTACCTCCACCATGATCTTGTGCCCCTTCAAAAACGTGTGGTCCGCTCCATGCAGACTCCACTTGAACTCTGTCACCTGCCCCGGCTTCAGTGCCGCCGGCTGCTCAAAGCTATTCACATAACGCCCGCGAAAGATCTCATCCACTACCATCAACTGATACCCCGCCATCGGAGCCGGCGCGTCATCTGGATACACGTCGATCAGCTTCACTACCCAATCCGCGTCACTTCCAGTAGTAGCCGCAAACAGGTCCGCCATCACATCCCCCGTTACGGTCACATTGTGGTCCAGCACCGGTGTCGAGAAGTTAGCCAGGTCTTTCCGCCCACTCACAAAACGCTGATCCTCCACCAGCCACGTCCGCCACTTTGACCCATTTCCATAAGTCGCCTGAATCGGTCGGTTCCGGTACGGCACCGGATTTGCCGGGTCAGCCACATAAGACGCCGCCACACCGCCGCCAACCGGTGCCGCAAAACTCAGCCCTTGGCTCTCCGTCAGGTACACCTTCGCCGTCTTGAACCCGGCCACCGGCGGCCAAGCATCATACCGCTCCCATTCATTCACCCCGGTTCGGAAGCTGGCCGTATCCTTCAGTTCAAATCCGCTCTTGCCCTTCAGATATTTCTCAAAGAAGGGGGCCTCAATCGTCTTCCGGTACTCATCTCCCGTCGCCGCGCCAAAGTCCAGTACCCCCAGATGCCGCGAGGTCCCAGCCCATCCACCATGGTTCCATGGTCCCAGCACCATAAATACTTCATGCTTCGTGTCATGCGGCTCCAGAGCTGCATACTCCGCCTGCGTCCCCCACATGTCCTCCTGGTCCCACCAGCCACCCACCTCCAGCGTCGGAACCTCCACCTTCGTCAGGTGCTTCTCCACCGCCATATCCTGCCAGAACTTCGTGTACTCCGGGTGCGCCAGAAACACCTTCGCCGTCGGCAGTTCCGTCATCCCCGCCGACTTCGCAGCCCCCGCAAAATTCACGTTGCGCAGAAAGAAGTCGAACGTATCGTCCTGTGTATCGACTCGCACATCCGTCTTCTGCCCCTCTAACTGCTGCACATAGTCAAACCCGTATGTCTCGCGAAACGCCCCATTGTGGAAGAAGTCATCGCCCAACCAGATATTCGTCATCGGCGCCTGCGGAGAGATCGCCTTCACCGCCGGATGCGCATCGATTCCCGCCATCATCGCCAGAAACCCCGGATAAGACACACCCAGCACTCCCACCTTGCCGCTGTTGTTCGATACATTCTTCAGCAGCCAGTCAATCGTGTCCCGTGTGTCCGTCGTCTCATCCACGTCATTCTTCGCCGTGTGAGCAACGATAGCCCGGTTCATCACAAACTGCCCTTCAGACTCATATCGCCCACGAATGTCCGCAAACACAAAGATGTATCCACTCGCCGCCAACTCCGGCTTGCTCGCATTCACCGCGATGGATGAGCTACCCGCCGTCCCATACGGCGTCCGCTGCATCAGAAACGGCAGCGGCTCACCGGAACTCTCTGATCCCGCAGGCCGCACAATCACCGCATGCAGCTTCACCCCATCCCGCATCGGCATCATCACATCGGCGCGCGTGTACTCCCGGAAATGGTTTAGCTTCCCCCCAGCATCGCTGAACCGAGCCAGCACCGTCTCCCCTGACCCACTCCGTCGGCCACCACCTACCTTGACCGCCGAAACCTTCCCATCCGCACCCCGAACAAAACTCAATCGCAGCGGAGAATCCACCCCGGCAAACTGATCTTTACCCTCTGCCTTCAGTTGCACGCGCGCGCTGCGTTCCCCCTCTACAGTCAGTGTGCCGCCCTCGACATTCACCGCCGAAACAACCTCTGGCTCCTCCGCCGAACGATACTGCCCCACATACTCGCCCAGCACCACAACAGATGCCGCAGTCGGCACGGTCGTTACATCAGTTTGCTGCGCAAACACCGGAACGCCAGTCAAGACCGTCGCCAACGCCAGAACATAAAGGGAGCTTCGCATCAAGAGATCTCCAGAGTTCGCACATCCAGGTCAAGCTGAAAAAGGGACGCGGCTCATCACCACGTCCCTCTCATTTCCTTCCGCTTAGGTCAATATCGCTTCCGGGCTCGCGGAGCACTGGAATCCAATCTTGTTATGCGAGCCATCGCAGAACGGACGCTTCGCGCTCGCGCCACAACGGCACAACGAAATCGCAGGCTTCCCCGTCAGATCCCACTGCTTCCCATCGGCATCCGTCAACTGAATGGGACCTTCCACCCGTAATGGGCCGTTCGGACGGACAATAATCTTTACTGCTGCTTCATCGGACATGCGCTTCAACTCTCACTCTCTTACTAAGGGTGAGCCCAGAATAGCAAAATGCGCCCTCCCGCGGAGCAGCCCCTCCCATCAATTCGCCCCCTCCCCACCATCCATCACTCCGTACTCCTTCAACTTCCGGTACAACGTCGTCTTCCCAATCCCCAGAAGACGTGCCGCCATCAGCTTGTCTCCCTTCAACCGATCAATCGTTGCCAGAATCGCCTCCTTCTCCATCACAGCGATCGAAACAATCTTCGTTCGTCTCGCCCCCCCGCCCAGCACCCCATCCAGTTCAGCCTCGTCCACCTCGACCGTCGGCACCCGCTGCACCCAATGCATGCGAAAGTCCTGCAACTGCGTCGGCAGATCGCCCATATGCAGCACCGGCCCGCTCGATAGCGCACACGCCCGCTCAATCGCATTCTCCAGCTCACGAACATTGCCCGGCCAGTCGTACTCCGTCATCACCCGCAGCGCATCGTCGGAGAAGCTTCGCTCAACTCCCGTCTCGCGCTCCATCCGCTCCAGAAAATGCACCGCCAGTCCCGCAATGTCGCCCCGTCGATCCCGCAGCGGAGGAATCCGTAAATTCACCACATTCAATCGATAATAGAGATCTTTTCGAAACCGTCCCTGCTCCACCATCAACGCCAGGTCACGGTTCGTTGCAGCCAGCACCCGCGCACAGATTGGTACCGCATGCGTCGCTCCCACCGGGCGCACCTCTTTCTCCTGCAGCGCACGCAGCAGCTTCGCCTGCAGATCCAGCGGCAACTCCCCCACCTCATCCAGAAATACTGTCCCGCCATGCGCCGCCGCCAGCAGTCCCACCTTCGCTTGATGCGCGCCCGTGAACGCACCTTTCACATGCCCAAACAGTTCACTCTCAATCAGCGTCGGCACCAGCGATCCGCAGTCCACCGGAATAAATGGCTTCGCCGCGTTCGGCCCATTGCAATGGATCGATCGCGCCACCATCTCCTTGCCCGTCCCGCTCTCCCCCAGAATCAGAACCGGGTGCGTCGAGAACGCCACTTTCGATAAAATCCGGTACAGCTTCTCCATCTCTGGAGTCTGCCCCACCAGCTCCCCCATCCCCTTTTTCGTCCGCAATCGCTCCCGCAGCCGACGGCTCTCCAGATGAAACTGCACCCGCTTACCCGCTCGCTCCAGCACCGCCGTTAGCTCCTCCATCGCAAACGGCTTGGTCAGGTAATCTCCCGCCCCAATTCGCATCGCCTCCACCGCGGAAGACACCGTCGCAAACGCCGTCATCACCACCACCGCCGTATCCGGATACAAGGCCTTCACCTGTTCCAGAAGAGCCAGTCCACCCACCCCCGGCAACCGCAGATCCAGCAGCAGCAAATCAACCTTTTGATACTTCAGAATCGCCTGCGCTGCCGGCACATTCTCAGCCTGCACCACCTCACAACCCATCCCGATTGCAATCTCGCTGCAAGCCCTCCGCATCGGCTCATCGTCATCCACCACCAGCACCTGCAATACGACCAACTCGCCATCGGAGAGATTCCGCAACAGTCCAGGCCCAGCATGCAACTTGCTCTGCTCCGCCAATCCTGCCAGTACTCCTGCCTGCGCCGACCCCAATACAACGCTTCCGCTGCCGCCCATCTTCGCGTCCTCCACCTTCACCGTCCTCATTCCGTTAGCCACTAACATGCCATCCACCCCGCAGCTCCTTCCATCACCCGCGTGCCCCGCTCGCTCGTCGGTCCACGACGAGCTGGCAGTCCAGCGCCATCCACGTCGGCGCCGGCCACATCTGCCGATACAACCGCAGCAGGCAACCCCGCACGCTCCCCCATCCAGCGCATCTCACCGCGAGAGCGGCGCAAAAATCGCCCCACCAACTCCCAGCTCCGATCCGTCAGTACCTTCAGTTGTGCCGCATATTCCAGGTGCTCATCCCACGACAGATCCGGCCGCGCCAGCAACTCCGAGTAGAGACTCAGCACCGCCAGCAGACTCGCCGCATCCTGCGCAATATCGAATCCGTCCAGCCCGCCCCCACCCGTCCCCGGCGGTCGACCCCGGCCACGATCCTCATCCTGTCCCGCGTCAGCGCTTATCTCCAACTGACGGCTGATGTAACGTAATGCCGCAAACTGTTCCTGGCGGCCCGTCTTCCCTGAGGCTGTACTGCTCTGCGTTGCCTGCATGGCCCTGCTCCCAATCAACTCCGGCTTACTCTGGTACCAAGGCCGGATGCACTTCCGTAATCATTTCAAGTGCCAAACTGGAACCCCAAGTCTAAGTCATTGCACATAAAACCGGTTATCGCTAATTTATATTCCCACTGCCTCCATCACTCAATTCCCATTTTGAAACTCGAGACTTCAAAATCCACCAAAATACCCCAGCTCCCCTTTCCCATTTCGGAACCGATTCCCATTCTGGAACCAGCCGACCATCCCAGCACCCGAACCAAAGTCACCGCCCACGCACCACCGACTCAGCCCCGCGCAACTATAATCGCCTCATGCCTGAAGCCGCACCTCTCCTCTTCCGCCCGGACAACCGCTCCGCAGATACCCTCCGCACCACCCGCATCACTCCCGGCTACGTCGTCACCCCCGAAGGCTCTGTCCTTATGGAATCAGGCAACACCCGCGTCCTCTGCAACGCCACCATCGAGACCGGCGTCCCCGGATGGCTCCGCAACTCCGGCCGCGGCTGGGTCACCGCAGAGTACGGCATGCTCCCCCGCGCAACCCTCACCCGCACCCCCCGAGAGTCCGAGCGCGGCAAGGTCGGCGGAAGAACCCACGAAATCCAGCGCCTTATCGGCCGCTCCCTCCGCTCTGTCGTCGACATGAAAGCACTCGGAGAAAGAACCATCATCCTCGACTGCGACGTCCTCCAGGCCGACGGAGGAACCCGCACTGCTGCCATAACCGGAGCCTGCGTCGCCCTCGCCATCGCCCTCAACAAACTCGTCGCCGCAGGCACCCTCAAAGCCTCGCCCCTGCGCCAGATGGTCGCTGCCACCTCGGTCGGCATCGTCGATGGACACACCCTCCTCGACCTCTGCTACGAAGAAGACTCCCGCGCCACCGTCGACATGAACGTCGTCATGCTCGCCTCAGGAGGCCTCGTCGAAACCCAGGCCACCGCAGAAAAAGACTCCTACACCCGAGCCCAGCTCACCCACATGCTCGACTACGCCGAAGCCGGCATCCAACAACTCCTCGCCATCCAGCAGGCCGCTCTCAACGCCACCTCTTAAGTCGCAATCTCCACCATGGCTTCAAAATCACATGCACCTCAATAGACCCTGACAGCACAGCGAAGACACGGCCAGAACGACGTCATCAATCGGCCTCGCTTTTTTTCCTTCATTTTTTCCCAGCAAAAACGCTTGTCAAGTCCAGAAACAGCCTATCTCATTGATTCAAAAGGCAATAAATACTGTCTGGCAGTTCCACTCAAACCGCTACAATTGAAGTAGAGATCAGGTAACAAGTGAGCCCCGGCCAACCCGCCGGGGCTTACTCGTTTAGAATCTAATATTTAGCCGTAAATCCTCTGGATGCAATAGGTTAGCGAGACACATTTCGCTAACTCGTTGCATCCATTCGACTTTTAACCACCTACCCCCCAGGGGGGTACCCCACCCCAAAAAGGATAAAACCATGCAAGTTCCCATCTGCCGCCACATCAAGACCAACGGCCTCCAGTGTCAGGCCCCCTCCCTCAACCAGCGCCCCTACTGCTACTTCCATAACCGCCTCCTCCAGCGCCACACCTCCTTCCGTCACACCGAAACCACCCGCGGCTACCTCATCCCGGGGCAACACCTCGAACTCTCCGCCCTCGAAGACCGCGAGTCCGTTCAGATCGCTCTCTCTGTCGTCATCAACGCCCTCGCAACCGGACAGCTCGACACCAGGCGTGCCACCGCGCTCCTCTACGGACTCCAACTCGCCTCCATGAACGCCGCGAACCTCCACCTCAAGCCCTACGCGCCAGACATCATCCGCTCCATAGCCTCCACCCCAGACGGTCTCGACCTCGCCGAACCGGGCACCATGCTCGATCTCTCCCCCTACGACGATGAAGATGAAGATGAGGACGAAGAAGAAGAGGACAACAGATAAGCCCCAAAACACCAATCAATCGTATCGGTGCCACCGCTGCCGCCAAGTCCTCCTCAGCCCTTCCCATCTGCCGTCACTCCGGGATGCACAGGCTCATACAAAGGACGATAATCAACGTTGATGCCCAACCAGCCTGCCCCTGTGTAAAATGGCGGTTCGCGGATCATCACCGTAAAGTCGGTATAGGAGATCATTGCAATGTCGAAGTTGACCCCAGGTAAGCTGGCCGGACTCAAGGCCGTATCCGATCACCGCGGCGTCATCGCCGCCGCAGCTATGGACCAGCGCGGCTCGCTCCAGAAGTCCCTCGCCAAGGAGCGCGGCGCTGCTGCTGACGCCCACGATCTCGAAGTCTTCAAGGAGCTCGTCACCGACGTCCTCACCCAGCACGCGTCAGCAATCCTCCTCGACCCGGAGTTCGGCCTGCCCGCCTCCAAGCTCCGTCACAACGCTGGTCTCCTCCTTGCTTACGAGAAGACCGGATACGATTCCGCCACCGCCGGTCGTCTCCCAGACCTCCTCGACGTCTGGTCCGTGCGCCGTCTCAAGGAAGCAGGAGCAGACTGCATCAAGATCCTCCTCTACTACACCCCCTTCGAGAAGTCCCACATCAACGATCTCAAGCAGGCTTGGATCGAGCGCATCGGCGACGAGTGCCTCGCCCACGACATCCCCTTCTTCCTTGAGTTCGTAGGCTACGACGCCGATGGCGGAGATGAGAAATCCCTCGCCTACGCCCTCAAAAAGCCATCCATCGTCTCAGGAGCCATGGCAGAGTTCGGCAAAAATCGATATAACGTCGATGTCCTCAAGGTCGAAGTCCCCATCGTCATGGAGTTCGTAGAAGGAACCAAGGCATTCAAGGGCGAAAAGGCATACTCTCGCGCAGAGGCTCTCCAGCACTTCCGCGATGCCGAGTCCATGACCCACAAGCCCTTCATCTACCTCTCCGCTGGTGTCTCCAACCCCGTCTTCATCGAGACTCTCGAGCTCGCCGGAGAATCCGGAACCAAGTACAACGGCGTCCTCTGCGGCCGAGCCACCTGGAAGGATGGCATTCCCATCTACGCCAAGCACGGCGCTCAGGCCTTCCGCGACTGGCTTGAATCCACCGGCGTCGAGAACATCGAAAACGTCAACACAGCTCTCAAGTCCGCCAGTTCATGGCACAGCAAAGTCGGACTATAACCTGACTCAAAAAAATCGACTGCATCAAAAAGGCGCATGGGTATACTTACTCATGCGCCTTTCCTTTTGGCTTAGCGCTTTGATGCTTACGCTGCTGGCCGCACCCTCTCCTGCCCAGCACTCAGCTCCGTATCAAATCGAAGATCCCGCCCTGCATGTGGGCGAGTACTTCATCCACACCATCGTCTTTCAGGGCGAAACCCCTTACTCGCAACCATCGCTCGAAGCAGCCTCCGGACTCCAACCCGGAACGGCCCTCACCCGCACCGGACTCCAGACCGCAGCCGACCGCCTCATCGAAACCGGAGCCTTCAGCGACGTCCAGGCCAGCTTCGACGGTCCCGCCAGCGCGGTCGATATCATCTTCAAAATCAAACCCACCGATCCTGCAAACATGCTCCACGCCAGCTTTGAGAACTTCGTCTGGTGGCAGCCCAGCGAGCTCACCAGCGAGATCCAGAAGCGAGTCCCACTCTTCAACGGCTCCATCCCGGAAGGCGGCAACCAGCAGGAAGCCATAGAGGACGCTCTCCATCAACTCCTCACAGCCAAAGGCATCACCGCCACCGTCACCTCAGAGCTCATCGCACCCTTTCCTGGCCAGCCACTGCGCATCGCCGAATTCCGCATCCAGCCCCCTGAAGTCCGACTCCATTCCCTCAAGCTCGCCGGAGTCTCACCAACCTTCCTCCCGCTCACCGCCAGGCTCACCAGCTCCCTCATCGGCTCACCCTATAACGAAGGCCTCACCACCTCAAGCCTCCAGAACCGCATCCTCGATATCTACCGCGACGCAGGATATCAGGATGCCTCCCTGACTAGTCTCACCCGAACCATCGCCGCCGCCGCCGCGCCCAACGTCGAGGTCGACATCGCCGCTACCCTGCACGAAGGCGAACTCTACCACCTCGCCAGACTGGACTGGCCCGGCTCTCCTCTCATGAGCGCACAGGCCTTCACCACCGCAGCCAAACTCCACCCAGGAGAACCCGCCACACAGCAGGCCCTCCGCGACTCGCTCGCCAACCTCGACGCTGCCTACCGCAACCACGGCTATATGGACGTCGTCATCACCGCCAACCCCACCCTCAACACAACCACCCACCAAGCTACCTTTACCCTCTCCGCCACCCCAGGTCCGCAATACCGCCTCCGCAAACTAACCATCCTCAACCTCTCACCCAGCCAAAGAAGAGACTTCGACTCCACCTGGAAGCTCCGTAAGGGAGACATCTACGACGCAGGCTACGTCACAGCCTTCCTCAAGAGCAACACTGCTCTGCACACACGCGCCAACTATCCAGCCTCCTGCAACGTCGTAGAAGACCCCGAAGCCGCTACCCTCGATCTCACCATCACCTTCCACAAGAGCACCGATGCCGCAACCCTTACGCTACGATAGAGCTACATGATTCCCCGATCCGTACTCCCCTATCTCCTGCTTCTCGGATCGGCACTCGCACACAGTCAGTCCCCTGCTCTACCAGCCGCAACCACGCTCCCCGTCGGCACTCCCCTCCCTGTCCAGATCAGCAACCACCTTCCCATGCGCGTCGGCCAGCAGATCAGCGCCCAGCTCATCTACCCCGTTTACGCTGACGATGCCCTCGTTCTGCCGGAACACACCACCCTCACCGGCACCGTAGTCGCACTTCGCTCCAACCATTCCCTTCGCATTCGCGCCCGCCTGAACGGAGACTTCACCCCCTTCCGCATCCCCGTCGTGCAATTCACCCAGATCGTCCTCACCGACGGAACCACCCTCCCCATAGCCACCGGCACCGCTACCGACGGAGCCCCCATCTACCGGCTCGTCGCTCCCCCGCCCCGCAAGGGTGGTTTTATCCGGCAGCAATTCGACAACGGCATCCAGATAATGCACGACCAGGTCGCCGTCTTCACCGGCCCGGACAAGCGTGATCGCTTCGTCCAATTCTTCTATCACCAGATCCCCTACCATCCACAGCGCATCGAAAAAGGCACCGCCTGGACCGTCGAGACCTCTGAGCCGCTCTCCATCCCTCTCCAGACACCGCCCGCGGCCGCGCCAACTCCCCAGCCATCAAAACCCGCTGCAGCTCCCCCCGCAAAGCCGGACACCCCACCCACCTGGATCATCCAGGCCTATCTCGACGACCAACTCTCCTCCGCGACAGCCAAAGCCGGACAAACCATCAAAGCCACCGTCGCAGAGCCCATCTATAACGAAGACCACACCATCGCCGTGCCCCAGGGCGCCATCTTCGTCGGCGAAATCACCAAAGCGAAACCCGCACGCTCCTTCGCCCGCGCCGGAACCCTCCGCTTCGACTTCAGCCAGATCGAGCTCCCCAACGGCAACACGCAGAACGTCCAGGCTGCTCTCACCGGGGTAGACTCCGCCGCCGGCGGGAACCTCGCCATGAACTCAGAAGGACAGGTCAAGCCCAAGCCTCAGGATAAGCTTGTCGTCCCCTTGATTCTTGCCCTACTTGCCAGCAGGGCCCTCGATCAAGACAGAGAGCAACAGCTTGGTAAAAATACCGTCGCGGCCAACGGCTTCGGTCTGGCCGGCAACATCATTGGCCTCGCTGGCCATTCGCCCGAACTCGCAGCCGGCATCGGCTTCTACGGAACCGCCGTCGCCTTCTACTACCGCTGGATAGCCCCCGGCAAACAGGTCACCTTCGCCCGCAACACCCGCATCGTCCTTCAGACCACCGCCCGCCGAGCCGCCGTCCTTAAGCCGAACTCCCCCTCCTCAACTCCGCGCTGAGAGTCCAGCCCGCAGCAATCCCCTACTCCCACTCAATCGTCCCCGGCGGCTTCGACGTAATGTCGTACACTACCCGGTTGATCCCCCGCACCTCGCTCACAATCCGGCTTGAGATCGTCCGCAGCACCTCATACGGCAGCGGAGCCCAGTCCGCCGTCATGCCATCCTCGCTCTCCACAGCTCGAATTGCACATGTGTTCGCGTACGTCCGCTGGTCTCCCATGACGCCGACGCTCTTCACCGGCAGCAGCACCGCAAAGCTCTGCCAGACCTTGCGGTAAAGCCCTGCCTTCTTGATCTCATCCACTACGATCTGGTCAGCCTCCTGCAGAATCGCCACCCGCTCTGCCGTTACCTCACCCAGTATTCTCACCGCCAGCCCAGGCCCAGGAAACGGTTGCCGCTCAATGATGTCATCCGGCATCCCCAGGTCGCGCCCTATCCGGCGCACTTCATCCTTGAACAGATCCCGTAGCGGCTCAATAAGCTTCAGCTTCATGTCCGCCGGCAGTCCGCCTACATTGTGGTGGCTCTTGATCGTGTGTGACGGTCCATGCACGCTGCTCGACTCGATCACATCCGGATACAGAGTCCCTTGCACCAGCCACGCTACCTCTTCGCCAGCACTCTTCTCCGCTTCGAATATCCTCTTCGCCTCATCATCAAACACCGCGATAAACTCGTTCCCGATCACCTTTCGTTTCTGCTCCGGATCGGTCACGCCCGCCAGCTTCGTCAGAAAACGCTCGCTCGAATCCACTGCGACTACATTCAGTCCCAGTTGTTCTCGCATCGTCTTCTGTACCTTTGCAAACTCGTCCTTGCGCAGCACGCCATTATTCACAAAGATGCAGGTCAGTCGGTCCCCAATCGCACGCGCCACCAGTACCGCCGCAACGCTCGAGTCCACTCCCCCACTCAAGCCGCAAATAGCATGGCCATTCCCCACCTGCGCCTTCACCCGCTCCACAGTCGTCTGGATAAAGTGCTCAGGAGTCCAGTCCGCCTTGGCCCCGCAGATATCCACCACAAAATTCTTCAGCAGTTCCATCCCCTGCCGCGTATGCGCTACCTCTGGGTGGAACTGCACCGCCCAGATTCGCCGCGCCTCATTCGCAATCCCCGCCAACGCATTCGACGTCTTCGCAGTCAGAACAAAGCCCTCGGGCAGCGCCTTGGCCTCATCCCCATGCGACATCCACACATCCATCGTCTGCGGCAATCCTTGAAAGAGCGGAGTCTCGGCCACAACGCTCACCTGCGCATGCCCATACTCTCGCGCCGGGGCCGGCTCTACCTTGCCACCCAGATGGTGCACGATAAACTGCAGTCCATAACAAATTCCAAGCACCGGCACGCCCATCGCCAACACCGCCGGATCAGCCTTCGGAGCATCCGCGTCATACACCGACGAAGGTCCACCCGAAAGGATCACACCCTTCGGCTTCAGCGCCTTAACCTGCTCCAGTGAAACCGTGCAAGGCAGCACAACGGAAAATACGTTGAACTCCCGTATCCGACGCGCAATCAATTGTGTATATTGCGACCCAAAATCCAGAATGACTATCGTTGAAGTGTCCACGCTCTAAGTGTAACCGCGAGCGTCACCCAGTCCTAGCTCGGGTCCTTCTGACGAGTACTTTGTACGCCGGTTACGATTCCGAGACCAGCCAGGATGATCGCCCCAGCCACAATATAGCTCTGCGGAATATGCATCAGATGTGCCAGATAGGCCACTCCAACAATCAAAATAAGGTAGCCAATCGCATACAGACCAAAGGACATAAGCTCTCCGTGAGAAATCAGCAATCCATGAAATTAGTCCAAATGGACTAATACAGTGAGATGCTAGATTTCGCCCGGCGCAGGCAAAGAATCTTCGCCCACGTCATAAGCCCGCCACAACTCCAGGTAAGCCATCAGACGAGCCACATGGAAAAAGTCCGAAGCCACCAGGTAAAACACCCCCACCCCAACCCACCACCACATCAGAAACTCCTGCGTCGTCACGCTCTCAAACGGCAGAGGTGATGCCGAAAATACTGTCGCCAGCACAATCAGTGCAATCTTGACGATTCCCAGCACCAGGTTTACCTCAACCAGCTTGCCCTTCAACGGCCCTAGGCGAAACGCCGCAATCAGGCTCTGTCCCATTCCCGCGTTCCGTTTCATCGCCACCAGGGGGGCCACCGACAACGCCCAACTCACCGCGGCCCACAACGTAAACAATCCCAGGGTAGACACAATCAACACCGCAAAATAAAGCACCAGATTTGGCTCATTCCCTGACGCAATCGCCTTGGTCACGGCCACATCCGCAGCCCAGCGAAGACACGCAAACCACGCCGCAAAACTCCCGCTCAGAGCAATCATCCGTATCGCCTGCAACCCCATCAGCGTGATCGGCCGCGCGTGCAGTTGTTTGTCCATCTTGCGCAGCACTACCGTCCGCCCCATCGATGACACCACCACCCACACCACCAGCATCAACGGCACCAGCCACAACGCGACATGCCGCAAGTCTGGAAGCAGAATGCCCACCGCTTGACTCACTTTGCCCGTCACCCCCAGCGGATCGGCCGCCGCGGCGCCCACCGGGTCATTCACCAGCGCCCGATCCAGTCCCAGCCGTGCGACATCGTACGTCCCGCCTGTGTGGGCAGCAAGAATCCGCTTCAGATGCCATCCTACGATCGCCAGCGCAGGCACCCCGCAAAACCAGCGCCACAGAACCTCCAGCCCCGTCAGCGACGGCCTCCGCCAGCACCGAGCCAGTGTCTGTACCAGCGACTGCGTCCCTCGTACCTGCCGCACTTCGTTCCTGCTCACAGCCTCCGCGGTCATCTACTTCACCACGAGATTCACAAGCTTGCCCGGCACCACAATCACTTTCACCACCGTCTTACCCTCAATCCGAGCCAGCACCTTCGCATCCGCCAGTGCCGCAGCCTTCACCGCAGCCTCATCGCTACCCGCCGGAACCTTCACCACAGTCACCAGCTTCCCATTCGCCTGAACCGGAATCTCCAGCTCATCCTCCCGCGCCAGCTCTTCATCCACCTGCGGCCACGCCGTCCGAAACACAACGCCCTCATGGCCCATCTGCTCCCACAACTCCGCCGCCAGAAATGGCGCAAACGGCGCCAGCAGCAGAGTCAATCCGCGAAACACCTCCGCAATCACTGCATCGGATATCTCCCCGGCATCCATCGCCGCTTCCTTCGCCGTAATCTCATTTACCAGAATCATGATCGAAGAGATCGAAGTGTTGAAGTGCCAACGCCCGCCGAAGTCCTGCGTAATCTTCCCAATCGTCTGGTGCAGCTTCCGCAGCAACTCCTGCTCCTCAGGCGACCTGCCACCCACGTGCGCCTCATCCTTCACGGCATGCACCACAGCATACTTAGTCGTCAGCCGATAGACCTTACCCAGAAACCGGCTGATCCCCGCCACACCCTCTTCCTGCCACTCCAGATCCCTATCCGGCGGAGCCGCAAACAGCGCATACATCCTCGTCGCATCCGCCCCATAGCGCTCGATCATCAAGTCCGGGCTCACTACATTGCCCTTACTCTTCGACATCTTCGCGCCATCCTTAATCACCATTCCCTGCGTAAACAGACGCTCCGCAGGTTCATCATTCTTGATCAGCCCCAGGTCCCGCATCACCTTCGTCCAGAACCGCGAGTAGATCAAATGCAAAATCGCATGCTCCACGCCGCCAATATATTGGTCAATCGGAAACCAGTAGTTCGCCTTCTCACTCGCAAACGGTGCCGTCGAATTCTTCGCATCCGTATACCGGTAGAAGTACCAGCTCGAGTCGACGAACGTATCCATCGTGTCCGTCTCTCGCCGCGCCGGCCCGCCACACTTCGGGCAAGTCGTATTCACAAACTCCGGCACCCGCCCCAGCGGCGAACCGCCCTGCTGTGTAATCTCTACCTGCGCCGGAAGCACCACCGGCAACGCGCTCTCCGGCAAAGGAATCGGCTCCTCACCCGAGCACGCGCAATACACCATCGGAATCGGCGTCCCCCAGAACCTCTGCCGGCTCACGCCCCAGTCCTTCAACCGGTATGTAACCGTAGCCGTACCAAATCCATTCGCCTTGGCAAACGCAGCCATCTTCGCCTGCGCGTCGACGCAGTCCAGCCCCGTCCAATCACCCGAATCGATCAGCACCGCCGCTGCGTCATCCGTATACGGCAGTGCACTCTGTTCTGTAACCCCCACAGGAGCAATAACCCGACGCACCGGCAGCTCATACTTCTGTGCAAACTCAAAGTCCCGCTCATCATGCGCCGGCACACTCATAATCGCGCCCGTGCCATAATCCGCCAGAATATAGTTCGCCACCCAAATTGGCACCTGCTCGCCGTTAAACGGATTCACCGCAAACCGCCCGGTCGGCACACCATGTTTCTCAATCGCGCCAACATCCCCGGCCTCACGCGCCTTCTTCTGCTGGTCCAGCAACTCCTCGATCTGCACCGCCAGCGCGGAGTCCTCCGCCGCAAAAGCCTTCGCTACTGCATGCTCCGGAGCCAACTGAATCGAAGTAGCCCCAAAGATCGTATCCACCCGCGTCGTAAACACGGTAATCGTTGCGCCACCATCGGCCACAGCAAAGTCGACATTCGTCCCTTCACTCCGGCCAATCCAGTTCCGCTGCATCGTCCGGACCTTCTCCGGCCATCCGTCCAGTTTCTCCAGCCCCGCCAGCAACTCATCCGAGTACTTCGTGATCCGCAGAAACCACTGCGTCAAATCACGCTGCTCCACAATCGTGTCTTCATGCCGCCAGCAGCAGCCATTCACCACCTGCTCATTCGCCAGCACCGTCTGGCACTCCGGACACCAGTTAACCTTGCTCTTCTTCCGGTACGCCAACCCCGCCACAAACATCTTCAGAAAAAACCACTGGTTCCACCGGTAGTACTCCGGCAGGCAAGTCGTCACCTCGGTCGCCCAGTCGTAGCTCAACCCCATCCGCTGCATCTGCTTCCGCATCGCCGCGATATTCGCCAGCGTCCACTCCCGCGGCGGAGTGTTGTTCTTCAGCGCGGCATTCTCGGCCGGCAACCCAAACGCATCCCACCCCATCGGGTGCAGCACGTTATACCCGCGCATCCACATGTGCCGCGCCAGCGCATCGCCAATCGCATAGTTCCGCACATGCCCCATGTGCAACTGCCCGCTCGGATACGGCAGCATCTCAATGCAGTAGTACTTCGGCTTACCCGAGTCATGCGGCTCCGCAGCATACAACGCCGCATCCGCATCCCACACAGCCTGCCACTTCGGTTCAATCTCCGCAGGCGTATACCGAACCTGCTTCTCGCTCTCGTTTACCTGAATCTCAGTCATAGATCTTCATTGTAAAGAAAATGGCGCAAGAGCCTCAGGCTCGCGCCATTCTCCATCACAATTGCCAACAAATTTCTATCCCGCCGCCAGCGTTCTCAACACCCCTACATTCCGAGCCTCATCCCCTGGGGCATCCACTGGCGTCTCCGCAATAAACACTGCATGCCCAAACCGCGAGTCATGCAGCAGGCGACGGAAGGCCTCCGCACCAATCGTCCCTTCCCCAATATGCTCATGCCGGTCCAGCTTCGATCCCATCGCTGCCTTCGCATCGTTGCAATGCCACACCTTCACCGCATCGAACCCCACCGTGTCCCTCACCAGCATCATCGTCTCGATGTACCCGTCCTCGCTCACAATGTCATATCCGGCCACGTGGATATGACACGTATCAAGGCAAACTCCCACCGGGGCAACCAGCTTCAGCGCCTCTACCAACTCCGCCACCTGCTCCAGCTTTCCCCCCAGGCTGAACTCCGCCCCCGCCGTATTCTCAATCAAAATCCTGAAGTCCTTCCCAGCAAAATCGATCCCATCGATCGCTCTCTTAATCGACTCCGCCGCCAGCCGCAACCCTTCCTCCCGTGTCAGCCCCTTCCAACTCCCCGGATGCAGCACCAGATACTCCGACCCCAGCGCCATCGCCCGCTCCACCTCACCGCGAAACGCCCCCACTGAGTTCTCTCGCACCGTCTCCGTCTGGCTGCACAAATTAATCAGATAGCTCGCATGCACCGCCACCGGTCCCACATCATGCTTCGCCCTCAGTTCCCGCATCTTCGCCGCATCCTCAGCCTTAACCGGCGCGGCCTTCCACATCCTCGGACTAGCCGTAAATATCTGGAACGTATTCGCCCCTGCATCCACCGCGCGCTCCACCGCCGTCCAGCTTCCCCCGGCAATCCCGACATGCACTCCAATTCGCTTCTTCTTCAACTCAGTCATCTCCAAAGCCTAAACGTTCGAGCCCCCTTCTGCATCTCCCCGGCGGCACAACTCATCCCATGTATCATCGCTCCGTCAGCAATACAGCTTTATTCCAACCTCTGAAAAGGAAAGCCATGCCCACACCCCAGAACTACAAGAACCACACCCGCTTCGATCCCCCCTTCCACTACGTCATCATCCCCATCCTCCTCCTCAACTTCATCTTCTCCATCTACATCGCCATCCACAGCGGACACGCCTACCTGCACACCCACCTCTGGTACATCGTCATGTCCTTCGTCTTCATCCTCATGGCCGGCAACGCCCGCGCCAGCGCCCTCAAGGCCCAGGACCGCATCATCCGCCTCGAAGAGCGTCTCCGTCTCGCCTCCATCCTGCCAGCGTCCGACTCCGCCACCATTGCCCAACTTACTGAAGCTCAGCTCATCGCTCTACGCTTTGCGCCAGACGAAGAACTCGCCGCACTCGCGCACAAAGCCGTCTCCCAAGGCCTCGAGCGCAAGGCCATAAAGAAGAACATCGTCAATTGGCGCGCCGATAACTTCCGCGTCTAGCCGCCCTGTACCTCTTTTGCTAATACTGGCATCGGCGCACCCTCCCCCGCCCGTGCCATCCCCTCACCCGAAAGTTGTATAGGCATAGAGCTTACGTTGCATATCCGTTCTGCCTCGGCCCTCCTACACTTGGCCCTGTCGTTACTTTTTATGTGCCACTTAGGAGATATATGAAGCCCTTTCTCCCTGTAATGCTCCGCCGCACGGTTCTCCGCTCCGCAGCACCCGCCACCGTAGTCATGGCGATCGCCACGCTACTCACCGGCTGCAATCAGCAGCAGCAAACTGAAAATGTCTCCCTGGCGCTGCCCGACTTTCACACCCCAACCTACGTCGGCGGGCAGCTTTCAACTACCAATACCATCGATCCCCATCACCATCTGCGGCCCCACGCAGCGACCCTCAACGTGGCACTCATCAGCCGCCACGCCCCTCACCACTAACCACACTCCGGGCCGCGAGCCTCCCAACAAAGCTCGCAGCCCAAAAGGCTCACTGCTCCTTAGTACACGTCCCGCTGGTACCGCTTCTGCTTCTTCATCGCGGCCAGATACTCAACGGCATGCTCCGGCGTTCCGTGCGAGCCCTTCGCTATGACATCCAGCAAGGCCGTCTCCACGTCTTTCGCCATGCGCGTCGCATCGCCGCATACGTAGAAATACGCGCCCCGCTCCAGCCAGTCGAACATCTCCTTAGCGCGCTCACGCATCCGGTCTTGCACGTACACCTTATCGCGCTGGTCGCGAGAGAACGCCGTATCCAGATGTGTCAAAACCCCATCTTTCTTCATCCCCAGCAACTGGTCCCTATACAAAAAGTCCAGCTTCTCGCGCTGTTCGCCAAAAAACAGCCAATTCTGACCAGGATGCCCCTTTGCCTGCCGATCCTCCAGAAATGCCCGGAACGGCGCAATCCCGGTACCCGGTCCAATCATGATCACCGGCGCCGAATGGTCCTCTGGCAACCTGAAGTTCGCATTCGAGTGCAGGAAGATTGGCAGAGTTGTGCCCACCCCCGCACGGTCTCCAAGTTCACCACTTGCCACACCCTGCCGGCTCTTCCCATGTGATTCATACCGCACCACACGCACCGTCGTCTGCACATTATCCGGGTGCATCGCCTGGCTTGAAGCAATCGAGTACATCCGCGGCGTCAACCGAGCCAGAACCTGGAATAGCTGCTGTGGTTCCTTCACTACCTCGGGAAAATCCGCAGCCAGATCCACAAACTCGCGTCCCCAGCAATAATCCTCGGCGCGAGCCTTGTTATCCGGCCCCGCCATATTCTTCAACCCTTCGTTCTCCTTAGCCAGCTTTGCCATCTGGTTCACGCTGGACCGCGCCAGCTTCCCGATATGCAGCCGCGTCCGCAGCGCCTCTCTCAGGCTGATCTCGACCTTGTAATGGTCCAGAACCCGCTCCTCGCCGCTAAAATGCAGCACCGAAAGGACTTCCTCCACGGCCGTGGGGCGGTTGTCCGGGATGATCCCAACCGCATCTCCCGGCGTATACGTCATTCCCTCTTCCAGGGAGAGTTCAATATGCCGCGTCTCTTTTTCAGAGCCCGGCGCGGTCAACAGCTCGTTATACGTCACCGTAGACAAATAGGGATTGTTACGCGTGTACTTCACCGCGTGGGCTGACTGCTCAATTACTTCGCTCATCCATCTATTTTAAGCGATTTTCAGCCTGAGGCAACCCTTTAAGGCAGCCGGAAGACCAATCCAGTGCTCAACGTCTTCGGGGCATAGCTGTCCCCCAGACCGGAAAGCTTGCCATAGCTGAACTCCAAAACCCGCCAGTCCACCCGCGGAAAGAACGTAAAATCCACCCCACCGAGAAACTGATATGTAAAATGTGTCGCCGACGTCCGAGTTGTACCCTGACCTGCTGTCAACGAACCAAATCCACCCAGGGCCTCCACATACGGCTTCAGAGGCAACACATGCGGAGTCGCCGCAACTCGCACCCCCAACAACCCAGTCATCAAACTCTCGTCTGATCCGGCTCCGTTGGTATCACCGCGCCCCAGAAACGACCCCCGAACATCAAATCCAGTAGCCACTAGCCCATGCCCGTAGTCGTAATACAGCCCTACCGTAGGCCCATACATCCACGCGGTGTTCGCCGCGCTCAACTTAGCAGCAGTCAACTGCCCGTAGATCCCAGCTTGCGCCTGCGCCAATCCCGACCACCCCAGCGCCACAACCACTACCAGACACTTCTTCATCATCTTTGTCATTCGCTGACCTCAGCCCCTTAAGTCTACCTAGACCAACCACTTAAGGCCACCCAATGAACCCAAAGCGTCACCCACTTCCCGCAGCGCGGCAAAACTCAGTCCAACACCTACCCCCGGCTAGGCGTCTTCCCCAGCAACTCCCTTGCAATCACCATCCGCTGAATCTCACTTGTCCCCTCGCCAATCGGACACAGCCGCACATCCCGATAAAACTTCTCCGCCGGATAGTCCTTAATAAATCCATACCCGCCATGGATCTGCACGCCTGCGTCGCAAATCCTGCAAGCCGCCTCACTCGCATACAGCTTCGCCATGGCCGACTCCTTCGTTACCCGCTGCCCCTTATCCTTCATCTGCGCCGCCCGCATCGTCAGCAACCACGCTGCATCCAACTCCGTCGCCATATCCGCAAACTTGAACTGAATCGCCTGAAACTCACTAATCGCCTTCCCAAACTGCCGCCTCTGCTGCGCATACTTCACCGCCGCATCCAGCGCCCCGCGCGCCATTCCCAAACTCAGCGCCGCAATCGAAATCCGCCCCCCATCCAACACTCGCATCGCGTCCTTAAAGCCCTCACCTTCCTTGCCCACCAGATTCTCCGCCGGAATCTCGCACTCCTCGAAGATCAGCTCCGCCGTATCGCTCGCCCGCAGCCCAAGCTTGTTCTCCTTCTTCCCCGGCCGAAACCCCTTCGTCCCCTTCTCCACTACAAACGCCGAAATCCCACTCGTCCCCTTTTCGCGCTCCGTCACCGCCAGTACCACCGCGCAGTCCGCATAGCTTCCATTCGTGATGAACGTCTTCGACCCATTCAGCACCCACTTATCCCCACGCTTCACCGCGCTCGTCCGAGCCCCCGCCGCATCCGATCCCGATCCTGGCTCCGTCAATCCCCACGCCCCCAACCACTGCCCACTCGCCAGCTTGGTCACCCAGCGCTCCCGCTGCTCATCATTCCCCGCCAGCATAATGTGGTTCGTACACAGCGAATTATGCGAAGCCACAATAATCCCCACGCTCCCATCCACCCGGCTCAACTCCTCCACCGCCAGCACATACTCCACATAACCCATCCCAGCCCCACCAAGAGCCTCAGGAAAGATCACCCCCATCAAACCCATCTCGCCCAGCTTCTTCACCACCCCATGCGGAAACTCGCTCTTCTCATCCCACTCGCTCACATGCGGAGCAATCTCCCGCTCCGCAAACGCCCGAACTTCCTTCCGCAACTGCTCCTGCTCTTCCGTCAATCCAAACATGCTGCCCCCGTGCCATCCATAATAAAAACTAATATACCCATCACTAGGATGCAGTCCAGCATCAACAGGCCAACAAAAAGGGTGCGAGGCATACATCGCCCGCACCCCGTCCTTCGGTCACCGCAATCGACTCAGAGCCTATATATGGCTCAATGCCTGCTCCAGGTCCGCCACAATATCCTCAACGTCCTCAATCCCCACCGAAATCCGCATCAACCCATCCGTAATCCCCAAACGAGCCCGCCCCTCCGCTCCAACCGCAGCATGAGTCATGCTCGCCGGATGACACACCAGCGTCTCCACCCCACCCAGCGACTCCGCCAATAGCCCCAAGCGAAGCGCCTTAGCAAAGGCATTTGCATTCTCCAGCGACCCCGTCTCAATCGAAATCATCGACCCAAACCCACTCTGCTGACGCTTCGCCAACTCATGCTGTGGATGCTCCACCAGCCCCGGATAAAACACCTTCTGCACCTTCTTGTGCCCCTTCAAAAACTCGGCAACCACGCGCCCATTCGCGTCATGCTGCTTCATCCGCACGGCCAGCGTCTTCACCCCACGCAGCAGCAGATAGCTCTCAAACGGCGACAATATCCCACCCGTACACTTCTGAACATACTTGAACGTCTCGTTATGTTCAGGCTTCGTGCAAATCAGCACCCCACCCAGCCCATCGCTATGCCCATTCAAAAACTTCGTCGTCGAGTGCATCACAATATCCGCACCCAGCGCGATCGGCTGCTGTAAATAGGGCGATAAGAAAGTGTTGTCGACACTCAACTCCACCCCACGCGCATGACAGATATCCGCCACCGCCCGAATATCCGTCACCGCCATCATCGGATTCGTCGGCGTCTCGATATGCACCAGCTTTGTCGCAGGGGTAATCGCCGCCGCAACATTCGCCGCAACGCTCGTATCGACATACGTAAAGCGCAGCCCAAACTTCGCCATCACGTTGTCGAACATCCGCGCCGTCCCGCCATACACATTGTCCGAGCACACCACATGGTCGCCACTCTTCATCATCGTGCACAGCGCCGTAATCGCAGCCATCCCACTGCCAAACACATGCGCACTCGTCCCACCCTCCAGCGAGCACAAACTTACCTCCAGCGCATCACGCGTAGGGTTCGTCAGCCGAGCATATTCATGTCCCTTGTTCTTCCCAATCTCTTCCTGCTGGTACGTCGACGTCAGATAAATCGGCACATTTACCGCGCCCGTCAACACATCCGGAGCCTGTCCATCATGAATCGCCCGCGTCGCAAACCCCTGCTTCTTCTCTTGCATATTCCCTCGCACATAGTAAAAATTTGTCATTCTGAGCGAAGCGAAGAATCCCCGCGTGTCGCCTTCTTTTACCTAGTCCAGCAAGCCCTTCGACAAGTACCGCTCCGCCGAATCCGGAATCACGGTCACCACCCGGTGCCCCGGTCGCATCTCCCGAGCCACCTCAATCGCCGCAAACACCATAGCCCCAGCGCTCGATCCCGCCAGAATCCCTTCTTCCGCCGCCAACCGGTGAACCATCTCCAGCGCCGGATCGTCCATCACCATCATCACCCGATCGCAAACGCTTCGATCAAACGTCACCGGAATCTGCGCCACTCCAATCCCTTCCACCTTGTGCTTCCCCGGAATCCCACCCTGCAATACACTGCCCTGCGGCTCCACCGCCACCGTCAAAATATCCGCCCGCTTACCCTTCAAAAACCGTGCCACCCCCGTAAACGTCCCAGCCGAACCCACTCCCGACACCCACGCATCCACCCGGCCCTCCATCTGCTCCCAAATCTCTACCGCCGTAGTCTCCTCATGAAAATCCGGATTCGCCGGATTCTCGAACTGCAGCGCCGCAAACGACCCCGGAGTCTCCGCCTCGAACTTCAGCGCCGCATCGATTGCCCCAGCCATGCCATCCTCCTCGGGCGTCCGCACCACCGTCGCACCTAGGCCACGCATCAACATGCACTTCTCTTCGGCAAAGCCCTCCGGCACATACAGCATCACCTTGTACCCGCGATTCACCCCAATCAGCGCGAGCCCCACCCCAGTATTTCCCGCCGTCGCCTCAACAATTGTCATCCCCGACCGCAGCACTCCCCGCCGCTCCGCATCCACCACAATCCCTAAGGCGGCCCTGTCCTTGATGCTGCCGCCTGGATTCATCGACTCCAGCTTCACCCAGACCTCCGCGCCTCCTTCTGGGCTCAGCCTCCCTAGTCGGACCATCGGTGTCTGGCCTACCAACTCCGTAATCGTCTGTGCCACTCTCACTTGCCCGGCCGCTTCCCCGGGTCATTCAGAACCTGGCCAGTCGACTGCGCGCTACCCGAGGCGTCCTTATCCGATGCCACCCTCGGGAAGTACCCGCTCCGCGTCCGCACCGAGAGCCTGCCAAAATTCTTACCCTTGGCTTCCACATGCACCTGACGGTATCCACCCAGCGCCGGTGACTTTGTCGAGTGGTACGAAATCGTATACTGCGTCCGGATGTCCTGCGCCACCTCCGCAGCAATCGCATCCACTTCCTTCACCGACTTCGGGAAGTAAGCCACCCCACCCGTCTGCTCAGACAACGCTTCCAGAACCCGCCGCGCATGGCGCGCCTCAGCCCTATCCGTATCGCTGCCAAACAGCAGCCCAACGCAGTAAATCACAGGCCCATCCAGGTCCTGAATCCTCCGGATCGCCTGTTCCAATGACGCGCTCGATGCATTGTCCTCGCCGTCAGTAATAATCAACAGCACCTGCTTCGGACGCTTCGCATTCTTCGTCAGATAATCCGCCGAAGCCACCAGCGCATCATAGATCGCGGTTCCGCCGCTCGACTTGATATATCCCAACCCCTGCTGCAGCTTCGTGATATCGCTCGTAAAATCCTGATCGATGAACGCCTCCCATGAGAAGTCCACCACAAACGCCTCATCCTCATGGTTCGACAGCTTCACCAGGTCCAGAGAGGCCTTTTCCACCGCCGCACGCTTGTCATACATCGAGCCCGAGCTGTCGATCAGTATCCCCAGCGAAACTGGCAAATCCTCATGCCGGAACGAAGCAATCGTCTGTGGAACCCCGTCCTCATACACCCGGAACGCGTCTTTATCCAGCGTCTGCACCGCCCGCCCGCTGCCATCCAGCACCGTGGCATTCAGCCGAACCTCGTACGCATCCGTCCGAAGCGTGTACTTGCCGCGCTCCTTGGCAATCTGACCAACAGGCGCCCCCTGTGGAGCGGCAACAGCTCCCGCTGGAGGATCCGGATCGGGCGATGCCACAGGATCGCGATCCACCGTCAACGGCGTCGGTTGCGGCGCAACTGGCATCTGCTGCCCCCATACATTTATTGCGGCAACTGGCAGCAACATCCATGCCGCAGCCGCACACATCCAGAATCCCCTACTGCGATGGTGCATAGTACCCCTGGCGATTGTGTACCGTCAGCGGAGGAAGTCCTGCCGGCGGAACCAGTCGTACCTTCAATTTACGCCAGTTACCATCCTTCTTCACTTCGGAAGGCTTGTAGCCGATCACGTATTCATTCCTCAGCTCCGCGCTGATCCGAGCCGCAATATCTCCCAGATCCGCTACATCCGCCACTCGAAACATCCGCCCTCCCGTCATCTCGCACACATCCGTCAACAGCAATGGCCCCAGTTGCTCCTCAGTCGTCGGAGCATACTGGTCGAATATCCCGATCGAATAAATCTGCACGTCGCTCTCTCGCACCACCCGCCGCAGCTCGCCCTCCGTGTACCGACTTCGATTATCTCCGCCGTCCGAGATGATCAGCAGCGCCTTCCGCTCATACTTCGCCTGCCGCAGCTTGTTCACTCCTAGATACACCGCGTCGATCAGCGCAGTCCGGTTCTCCGGCTTCAGCATCACCATCCGAGCCTCCACGTCGTCCACATCCGACGTGTAGTCCACGATCACTGCCGGCCGGTCGTTGAAACCCACCACAAAAAATTCATCCTGCGGATTGCACGTCCGCAGAAACTCACTCAACGCCTTCCGTGCTCGAACAAACTTCGACCCCATACTCCCGCTCAAATCGAACACAATCCCAATTGTTACCGGGGCGTCATCGGTAGAGAAGCTCTTGATCACCTGCGGCGAGTTGTTGTCGAAGATCTGAAAATTCTCCCGCTCCAGCCCTGTCACCAACCGGTTCATCGGGTCCGTCACCGTCATCGGAACCAGCACTAGGTTCACATCTACCCGAATCCGTGCGTCCCGCCGCGACGTCGCCATCCTCGCCGCATTGTCCGCCCCTTCAATCACCGGCTTCATATCTTCCGGAGTCTTCGGCGGCGGCGGAGCCGTGGGCGTATGCACCTGACCTAGCGGATTCTCCTGCGCCACACATACCCCACTCGCCCAAAATCCCCACACCATCACCACTGCAAGCGCGACCACCAGCCGCACCCACACCATCCACCGCCCCGTCCATCCGCCGTTCCTGCCGCCAATAGTTCTCATTGCCAAGGTCTTTCTCACCTTTAACTTCCGCCAAATCGTGTACTTAGAAAAACAGCCATTGCCCGAAGACTACACCGCCTCAACTGCTACTTACCCACCCACCCGACCCATCCGTGACAAACAAATTACATTTCGCCCCAAAAACTTCACAATCTACAAACTACTTCCATCACGATGTCCCAACCTCGGCTCTACACTACGGCACCGGCGCCAGGCTTTCTATGATGCCCATCACACCTCTCACATGACAGATCATCTCCGCCCCATCTATACCCCATCCGAATGACGGACACGATCTGCCTGACTCTTGGCAACTTCCGCTGCCCACCATCCATCCTTGGATGACCTTCCACCTGCTGTACCTCAAATATCCCCAACACTCAAGCATCACCTCAACTTCACTGCCCTGCCGGCAGATCTTCACACGCGTCTCACCCACACCTCGTACAATCAAGAAATATCAGCACTTCGGAGAACCTAACTAGCATGGCCCGTATTTATCCCTTCCGAGCACTCCGTTACGACACAGCCCGCGTCAACATGGGAGATGTCGTCACCCAGCCCTACGACAAGATCACCCCGGCCATGCAGCAGAGGTACTACGAATCAAGCCCTTACAACCTCATCCGCGTCATCCTCGGCAAACACGAGCCCAACGATACGTTTGACGGTCCAAACCCGCACAACGTCTACACCCGCGCAGCTGAGTACCTCACCAACTGGCGCAAGGACCGTATCCTCAAGGAAGAGGCCGAGCCGGCCCTCTACGGCTACTCCCAGACCTACACCGTTCCGCACACCAACGAAGTGCGCGAACGCCGTGGCTTCATCGCCTTGGGTCACCTCTATGACTACGCCGACAAGGTCATCTACCGTCACGAGCAGACCTTCCCCAAGCACAAATCAGACCGCCTCGCCCTCTTCAAGGCCACCCGCGCCTACTGCGAGCAGATTTACATGCTCTACTCCGACCCAGCCTTCACCGCCGAGAAGCTCATCTTCGGCAACGACGGCAGGCCAGGCTCCCAGACCCCACCCGCCGACCTAACCATCACCGACGAGTATGGTGTCATCCACCGCGTCTGGAAGCTCACCGATCCCCACCTCATCAATCTCATCGTCACCGCCATGGCAGATAAAAAGCTCATCATCGCCGACGGTCACCACCGCTATGAGACCTCCGTCGCATATGCCAAAGAGCGCTCCGCCCAGCTCAGGCTGCCCCTCAACCAGCCTCGCGACGAGGACGAAAAGATCAGCCCCGGCCATCTCCCCACTCCTCCCTTCCCCGAAGCAGCCATGATGATGACCTTCGTCAATATGGAAGCCCCCGGAATCACCATCCTCCCCACCCACCGTGTCGTCCACGGCCTCACCAACTTCAGCTCGCCCGATTTCATCACCCGAGCCAGCGCTTACTTCGACATCAAAGCGCTCGATACCCCTGACCTCGCAGCCCTCGCCAACTCACAGGGAGCAGCCTTCCTCGCGGTCACAGGAGACGGCAACTACCTCCTCACCGCCAAGCCCGACGTCATCGCCGAGGTCCTCAAGGACATTCCCGCCCGTCAACGCCAGCTCGACGTCGTCCAGCTCCACTCCATCATCCTCGACAAACTCCTGGGCCTGGATCAGGAAACCATCACGCGCCTCGGCAACGTCAGTTACATCCGCGAGGCCGACGAAGCTATCTCCCTCGTCACCAATGGAGAAGCCGACATCGCCTTCCTCATCAAACCCATCACCCTCGACCAGCTCAAGGACGTCTCTTTCTCCGGCGACGTCATGCCCCAGAAGTCCACCGACTTCTACCCCAAACTCCTCAGCGGCCTCGCCATCTACGCGCTTGACTAACCCGCATTACAGGCGGCGACGGCCCGGCAGGGCCATCGCCGCCATCCTTTCCGTCATTGTGGCCAGGTGCCCGTTCTCCCCCACTCCACCTCGCACCTCGTTACAATCAGATCGCACCTATCGGACACCGTGACCCTACCCCGCATCCCAATCCTCAAGGTAGCGACAACCCTGACCCTGGGCGCCATCACCTGTCTCTGCAGCTATTCCCAAACCCCACCCAAACCACCAGCCTTCAACCGCAACGTAATCCTCATCGATCCAGCCCATGGCGGCTCCGACACCGGCGCCCACCTCGCTGATAATCTCGACGAAAAAGACGTCACCCTCGCCTTGGCTGCCACCATCCGCACCCTCCTCTCGCAAGCCGGCTTCACCATAGTCACCACTCGCGACGCCGAGCTTCCGGACACCGCGCCTCTCCTCCCCTCCGACCAGCGCGCCAACACCGCCAACCACGCAAGAGCCCTCGCCTGCATCCTCATTCACGCAACGGCCAGCGGCTCCGGCGTACACATCTCTACCTCGGCCCTGCCTGAAGAATCCCCCGACGACGCGGCCACGGTCATCCCCTGGGACACCGCTCAGGCCAGCTACCTCGCCCAGAGCCGCCGCCTCGCCAACGAGCTCGGCGTAGCCCTCGTCCACGCGCAGATCCCCACCCTCCTCGGTCGATCCTCTGTCCGCCCCTTGGACAACCTCACCTGCCCGGCAGTAACCCTCGAGATCGCTCCCTTCCACGTCTCCGGCGCCGACATCACACCCGTCAACGACCCCGCCTACCAGCAGCAGGTCGCCCAGGCAATCGCTACCGCCCTCACCTCCTGGCGCAGCCACATCGAGCCCTCCGCCGCCCCGGCGCATCCCTCAGAAACCCCAACGCCGAAGCCCGCACCCAGGCTCCAGACCTCCCCCGCACCCAAGCCATCCAAATCAGCCACCCCAACCACCCCGAAACCCGCACCAGCAACTCCCACCAAATCCGCACCTCCCAAAGACACTACTCCGCCAGACACAGCCCCGAAAGCTCCTGCACAAACCTCGGAGCCCGCGCCCACGACGACGCCAGCACCAGCATCCGGAGAGGCCCGATGATCCCCCGCTACCAGCGCGTTCTCTTCTGGATCCTCGTAGCCAGCAGCCTCCTCATGACGATCTTCCTCCTCCGCGGCTGCGAGCAGGCACACAAAAAACTCACCGCACTCGCCGATTACACCCCACTCGCCGCGCCCGCAGCCTCCAGCGCTCAGGACTTCAACTTCTACCTCGCAAACGACTCAGACGGCTCGATCACAGCCACCCAACGCTCCCTCTCCCTGCCCCAGGAGCCCACTGTCCGCGCTCGCGTGCTCCTCCAGCAGCTCCTCGCCCAATACGCCCTCCCCGACTCCGCCCACATCCTCCAGAGCGGTCCCGCCATCGACGATGTCTTCTTCCTCAATCTCCCCATCACCACCCCCACCGACCCTGCACAGGAGTTCTCCTCCTCAGGACAACTCGCCGTCATCAACCTTCACGGCGCATTCGTCGAAAACCACCCCTCAGGCGTCGAAGTCGAAGACCTGACGATTGAATCCATAATCGGCACCCTCCACGCCGCTTTCCCCCAGGTCACTCAGGTCCGCTTCCTCGTCAACGGTCAGACCCGCGAAACCCTCGCTGGCCACGCCGACCTCCTCCGCACCTATCCCGCCACAGACACCACCAACAAGCCCGTCACACCAACCACCGAGCAGGACAGCCACCCATGACCCCTCCCAACCCCGCCCACAACTCCGGCCCCACCATCGGCGTCTTCGACTCAGGCTTTGGCGGCCTCACCGTCCTCCGTGCCCTGCTGCCCCTTATCCCCGCAGCCCACTACATCTATCTAGGCGACACCGCCCGACTGCCCTACGGCTCAAAATCCCAGCAAACCATCGCCCGCTACGCCATCTCCAGCGCAAAGTTCCTCCATCAGCAAGGGGCGGACCTCCTCGTCATCGCCTGCAACACCGCCACCGCCCTGGCCCTCCCTGACATCCAGGCCGCCCTCCCTATCCCCGTCATTGGTGTCATTCAGCCCGGAGCCCAGGCCACCCTCGCCGCTGCCGGACCAACATCTACCCCACAGGTTCTCGTCCTCGCTACCACCGCCACCATCCAGTCCCACGCCTACGCCCACGCCCTCACCGCCCTTGGTCTTCAGGCCACAGAAAAAGCCTGCCCCCTCCTCGTGCCTCTAGCCGAAGAAGGTTGGATCGACCATCCCGTCACCGCAGAAGTCCTCCGCATCTACCTCACCGAAGCCCTGGCCGAAGCTCCCAACGCCAACACCCTCCTCCTCGGCTGCACGCACTACCCCCTGCTCAAGCCCCTCATCGAAAAGACTCTCAAAACCCTCAACCACCCCATGACCATCATCGACTCCGCTGAGGCCACCGCTCAAACCACCGCACAGGCAATCGCCCAAAAAACCACCCCCCCCGCAGACTCCTCCCCCGCCCAGCCAACCTGCGAGTTCTACGCCACCGACTCCGTTGAGAAATTCCAACGCCTCGGCTCACTGTTCCTCGGCCGTCCCCTGCCCACCGTCAAACTCATCGATCTTGGTGGCTGATCCGCCGCAACGAACACCTACAAAACCCAACTCAAAGGACACACATGCCCTACCTCCTCAAGACAGAGCCCAACAAATACTCCTTCGATGACCTCGAACGCGACGGCGAAACCACCTGGGACGGCATCGCCAATAACCAGGCGATCCTCTACCTTCGCGGCATGAAGAAGGGCGAGAAGCTAGTCATCTATCACTCCAATATTGGCAAAGCCGCCGTCGGCACCGCCAAAGTTGTCTCCGTAGATGCTACGGACCCCAGGAATCCTCTCGTCCGCATCAAGCCCGTCAAACGTCTCAAACAGGAAAAGTCGCTCGCCGAAATCCGCGCAGCAGCCGTATTCCACGATTCCATCCTCTTCCGCCAGTTCAGGCTCTCGGTCGTTCCCATCACCGACGAGCAGTACGACTGGCTAACCTTGGCCTAACCCCCCTTGAATCAAGCCAGACTACAACTTAAGTTGCTCAACGTCGCCCTCCCACAACAGCTCTCAGCACACTAATATCGTTGCAGGCAGGTAACAGAATGTCTGTACTGGGCTGGGTCGACAATAGAACGCTTCTCGGCTGTCAACTTCTGATGGCCGCCATCTATGCCATATTCCTCTTCGGAATGAGGCACCTATACGGCCGTCTGCGTGGCACCGGAGCCTTCGCCGCCAGCTACGCCCTCGGAATAGTCGGAGGTCTCCTGATCGTTGGCCGCGGCACCATCCCCTACTTTCTCTCCGTCGTCGTGGCTAACTCCCTTATCTTTGCGAGTGATCTCTCCTTTCTCATTGGAACCTGCCAGTTCTTCGACATCAAGAAATCAATCCGTCCAGCCTGGTCCTGGGTAATTCTGGCGACGCTCCAGATCACTTACTTCACGGTCATCCACGACAACATCGTCGCGCGCATCGTCATCTCCGGTCTCAGCGCCTTCTTTCTGCGTGGCCTCGTCGCATATCACCTCCATCACCAGTCCGCGCGACGCCCTCTCATTCGCTCCTTCTCATACGTAATGGGAGCTTATGCGATCTTCGGGCTCAACCGCGTCCTTCTCACCTTCACCCTTGGCCCCCCTGCAAACTACATGCAGCAAAACACCATGCAGACCCTCTCCATGGTCATCGCCACAGCCTTCGTCTGCCTCCTGGGCCTATTTCTCCTCTTCATGCTCAGCAGCGAACTCCTCAACCTCGTACAGGATGAGTCCCAGCAGGATCCCGTCACCGGCATCCTCAACCGCCGCGGCGTCGATCTCAAACTCGCCCTCGAACTCAAGCGCATCGATCGCAGCGGACAGAACCTCTCCGTAGCCTTCATCGATATCGACCACTTCAAATCAATCAACGACTCCCTCGGCCACGCAGGCGGCGACGAAGCTCTCCGCCTGGTTGCCACTGCCATCTCCAGCCGACTTCGGGCCTACGACCTCCTTGGACGCTACGGCGGCGACGAATTCCTGCTCGTCCTCCCCCAAACCTCCTGGAGCGACGCCCTCATCGTCTGCAAACGCCTCGAACAGGCCATCCAGAAGATCCCCCTCAGCGACACCACCATCACCATCAGTACAGGCATCACTCAAGCCGTCCCCACGGAGCACACCACCAGTCTCCTCGCTCGCGCCGATAAAGCCCTCTACACAGCCAAAGAATCCGGCCGCAACCACTGCCGCGTCATCCTCCACGATCCCAACAGCCACTCCGCGGATCTCACCGACTCCCGCTCCTACATCGCCATTCCCCCCTCAGACGAAGACCCCAACCCATCATCCCCAGGCCACACCCCGACCCTCGTCCGTACCTGACAAACGACTCCTCCCGTCACACCAACCAACTGGTATCCTTACCCTTGCGTTCAAGCAATGGAGGAACCACGTTACATGATCGATCTCACCGGTAAAGTCGCAGTCGTCTTCGGCCTCGCCAACAAACGCAGCATCGCCTGGGCCATCGCCCAAAAGCTCTCCGAAGCCGGAGCCCGACTCGCCATCTGCTATCAGAGCGAGCGCCTCAAAAAAGAAGCCGAAGCCCTCATCCCCGAACTCCGCGATGCCCAGATCTTCCAGTGCGACGTCTCCTCCGACTCCGAACTCGACTCCGTCTTCGAGCAGCTCAAGGCCACCTACGGCAAGCTCGACATCGTCGTCCACTCCGTAGCCTACGCACCTGCCGACGCCATCAAGAACGACTTCCTCCTCACCACCCGCGATGACTTCCGCGTCGCCCACGATGTCAGCGCCTACTCCCTCATCGCCATCGCCCGCGGCGCAGCGCCCCTCATGACCGACGGCGGCTCCATCCTCACCCTCACCTACTACGGATCCACCAAGACCTTTCCCAACTACAACGTCATGGGCGTCGCTAAAGCCGCACTCGAAGCCACCGTCCGTTACCTGGCCGCATCGCTCGGATCACGCAACATCCGCGTCAACGCCATCTCCGCTGGCCCCATCAAGACCCTCGCCGCCCGCGGCATCGGCGACTTCTCCAAGATCCTCAACGCAGTAGAAGAGCGCGCCCCCCTCCACCGCAACGTTGACCAGTCCGAAGTCGGAGGAGCAGCCCTCTTCCTCTCCTCCAACCTCGCCTCAGGTATCACCGGCGAAATCACCTTCGTAGACTGCGGCTACAACATCACCGGCATCTAACCCGGCCAGCTTTCCACCGCTTTCATCGTGACCTGCGCAGTCAAAGAATCCCCGTATTTAGTTCTTGCTGTTGTTCGTTCTTTCTACTGAAAGGAACTCAAATGACCGCCAAAGAAATCCTTCTCGAAGACTTCGACACCGAAATGGCCAACACCCGCCGCATCCTCGAGCGCATCCCCGAAGACAAGCCTGAATACAAGCCCCACGCAAAGTCCTTCGCCATCGGCAAACTCTCCATGCACGTGGCCACCCTGCCCATCTTCGCCAAATACATCATGACCATGTCGGGCATGGACCTCGCCAACAGCGACCTCCCTCGCCCCGACCTGGTCTTCCGCACCCGCGACACCCTCCTCGCCACCTTCGAGCAGTCCCTCAACGAAGCCAAAACCGCTCTCGCCACCGTCTCTGAAGCAGCCCTCGCCGAGCGCTGGAAGTTCTGCTTCGGCGAGCACGTCATCTCCAACGACACCCGCTCCAAGACCTACCGCAACATGTTCCTCAACCACCTCATCCACCACCGAGCCCAGCTAGGCGTCTATCTCCGCCTTAATGACATCCCGGTCCCCGGACTCTACGGCCCTTCCGCCGACGAACCCTTCAACCCCTAACCCACCACAAACTCGTCGTGGTGGAGAAGCGTGGGATCGATACAGTCGGGTGCCCCATTCATCGCGTCTTTGTCTCATGCGATGAGTGGGCATCGTGCGAAGCACGACCGTTCTCCCCCACCTTCCCCACAAAGTGTCATCCTGAGCGAAGCCTCTCGCAGCCTTACCGAGAGAGGCGCAGTCGAAGGACCTGCAGTTGCACTTGTCGTTGCCTCTTCCCCACTACCCAGCCTTCTCCGTCAACTCCGCCCACCGCGCATACAGCTTGTCCGCCACCTCCTGCGCAGCTTCCATCTCCGCCAGCGCAGTAGTAAGCTTCACCGCATCCGTCGCCACCTCAGGCTCTTCAATCTTCTCCCGAGCAGCCTGCAGCCGATCCTCCGCCGCATCCACCGCCGTCTCAATCCCCGCAAACTCACGAGCCTCCAGATACGAAAGCTTCTTCTTCCCACCCGACGCAGCCTCCTTACCAGCAGTAGAAGCAGTCCCTGCGACAGCCGTACCCGCCTGTCCCGGCACAATCGACTCTTCCACCTTCACGCCCCGCCACTGCTCCCACTGGCCGTAGTCGGCAAACGTCTCCGCTCCACCCTTCCCGTCCAGTCCCAGCACAATCGTCGACACACGATCCAACATATAACGGTCGTGCGTCACTAAGATCAGCGCCCCCGTGTACTCCAGCAGACTCTCTTCCAGAATCTCCAGCGTCTGAATATCCAGATCGTTCGTAGGTTCATCCAGCAACAACAAATCCGCCGGCTCCAGCATCAACTTCGCAATCAGCACCCGAGCCCGCTCCCCACCGCTCAGCCGCTCCACCGGCTGATTCAACTGCTCGCTCGTAAACAGAAACTTCGTAGCATAACTCGCCACATGCACCACCCGTCCCTGGTACACCACCGAGTCCGAGTCCGGAGCCAGCGCCCGCCTCAGCGTCACGCCCTCCTCCAGCTCCCGCGTCTGGCTGAAGTACACCGTCTTCAGCGAAGCCGCCTTCTTGATCGTCCCCGACGTCGGCTCCAGCTCACCCGTCAGCAGCCGCAGCAGCGTAGTCTTGCCACTCCCATTCGGCCCCACCAGCCCCACGCGCATCCCGCTCGTCACCAGAAAATTCAACCCTTCAACAATCTTCCGGTCACCCAGCACGCAGCTCACATCTTCGAACTCCACCAAGCGCTTCGTCTGCCGGTCCGTCGCAGAAAAATCAATCCCCGCGCTCGAAGTCTGCACCCGCGCGTTGACCTCCTTCAACTGCCCAATCAGGTCATTCGCATTGTCGATCCGCGCCTTGGCCTTAGTACTCCGCGCCTTCGGCCCCCGCCGCAGCCAGTCCACCTCAATCTTCACGCGGTTCTTCAGAGCATCCTGCAGCTTGTTCTGCGCCTCCATGTACGCCTGCTTACCCTCTATAAACTTCGAGTAAGTCCCCTGCACCCGCAGCAATCCATCCGCATACACGCGGTTCAGCTCTACTATCGACGTCGTAACATTCTCAAGAAAATAACGATCGTGACTGACCAGAACACAAGCGAAATCAGCCTCATTCAGCAACTCCTCCAGCCACGCAATCCCCGCCAGGTCCAAATGGTTCGTCGGCTCATCCAGCAGCAGCACATCCGGATGCGTCACCACCGCCTCCGCAATTGCCAGCCGCTTCCGCCAACCGCCGCTCAGCTTCGCCGCTTCCGCCGTCATATCCGGAAAGCCCGTCCGCCCGCTCGTCTCCCGCAGCCGGCCCTCATGCTCACCCTCGGCCACCTTGGCCGCGATCAGCGCCTGCTCCAGCACGTCCCGCACCGTCAAACCCGGCGCAAACGTCGACTCCTGCTTCACATACCCCACACGAGCCCGCTTGCGAATCGCAACATCCCCCGCGTCCGCATCTTCCTCGCCCGCCAGAACCTTCAGCAGCGTACTCTTCCCCGCCCCATTCGGCCCGATCAGCCCAATGCGGTCCCCATCATTCACAGTAAAAGAAATTTCACGAAACAAAGGCGTCGCGCCAAAGGCCTTGGTTAAACCCTGCGCATTTAAGATTGGTGGCATCTCTTCAGTCTACCGCGCTCGTGCAGAATTCGCGCGAACGCAGAGCTCGTGACGAGAGGTTATATCCCGAAAACCGATCAACTCCAGCCGCGAAGCCGTCCTAAATCCGCAAAAGATGCCAGACGCCGAACAGGCAGATCAACCCGCTGAACGTAAAGTCATAGATTCGGGCGATAGGGGTGTACCTTGCCGGAAACCGGAATAAAGGACTTATCCCCAGAATGGAAGCGACAAGGCTATAGCCAAGAAGAAAAATACCGCTTACCGCAGTGGTCCAGTAAACAGGCATTGAAAAGATGAAATCAAAAAAATGGCCGCTTGCTTGCATCAAGCTACCTCACTTTTAAATAGAGTGTGTAGTGGCCCAAAAGACTTAATCCAAATCAAAATCCCTCAACGGCCGCTCCGTCAGCGGACTCTCCTTAGCCTTCTTCACCGCCTCCGCAAACTTCTTCGCCAGCACATCGTCCTTGTTCTTCTGCGCATCCACACTCTGCGCAAAGATCGAGTCCCGCCGCACATCCGCCTCACGCAGAGCCCGCGCCGCCTCACCAAAGTCCTCAAACATCTTCTTTCTCGGAGCCGGCGTATGAGCAATCACCGACCGAGTCACCGGATCGATCTTCAGCATCCCTCCACAATCAGGACACATCACCTCAAACGCTTCGTCACTCATCCCCATGGCAATCCACCTCGTCACCATTCTAAGACCCAATCAGTCTTAGAGTTTGATAACCATATGCCCTGGACAAAGATTCTCCGCCGACCACACCATCCGCTCCACTAACCCGTCCCCATACCGCCCCAGAAACCACGCTCCAGCCACCAGTCTCTCCTGCGGATGCCCGTCTGGAAACAGATGCAGCGCCAACACCTCCGCATGCCTCCGCAGACTAGCCTCCTTCTGCAGCTCAAACGTCGCCGCCACCCGCCGCAGACGATTCATCTGGTACCGCATCTTGTTACCCGAAACCGTCGCCGCCCGCCCCAGATTCTCATCCATCGCCGACATATACTCGGTCAACGCCATCAGTTCGGCATCCACCGCATTTCCCACCGCTGCCAGGCGCCGCTTCCCCTCAATCGGCATCGCCCGCGCACCCAGCCGCAGCGCCAGCGCCTCCGCCGTCGTCATCGCATCCGGCAGACTCACCTCGTGCTTCTCCATCACGGAAACAATCGCAGGCTCCACCAGCGTCGCACTCAGCCGCGGCAACACCGGAGTCATCCGCCCCAGTATCGCCTCATACGCCACTGAGCTCTGCGCGAAATAAGCAATCTCCGCCGGCCCGCCAATGTACGCAGCCGTCGGCAAAATCGTATCCTGAAACACCGGCCGCAACAGCGCATTCGGACTGATCCGCTCTGGCTCAGTCTCCAGAATCGCCAGCAGCTCCGATGTCGTATACACCTTGCCCGCAGCCTTCCATCCACCATCCGGCAGCCGTCGTAGCGCAGCCCGCTCCCCGGCCACGCCGTCAATCAAAAACAGAAGGCTATGCCCTGCCACTACCAGCACCTGAGCGTGGTACCCATCCTCCAACAACTCCTGCGACTGTTCCAACAGAGCCGTCTCCAGCTCTTCCGCATGTTCAATCGCATACCGCAGCGTCCGCTCCCCCAGCGCATGAAACTCACGCCCGGCCGCATCCATCACAATTAATCCCTGCTCAGCAAAGATCTGTGCCATCAACCGCGCAAAAGCCCCACCCATCGTCGGACGATACCCATCCCTGGGCTCATAACAGTGCCGCAGTAGATCACACACCGGGCCATATCCCAGTAACTCGTCCGCCTGCGCCAGCACCGACTCAATCTCCGCGCCAATCTCAACCCCACCCACCGGAACCGCCCCAGGCGTCTTCAATCCCGCGCGTAGAGTCTCGACGCCTGTCTTCGTCAGCAGCGAAACCTGGTCCACTTCTTCCAGATCATGATCTTCCGTAGCCAGCCAGAACATCGGCACATGCTCGATCCCCGTTGCCTTGGTCGCCTGCTTCGCCCGAGCCACCGCAGTAGCCGCCTTCAGCAAAGTCAGCAGCGGTCCACCGAGCAAACCCACCTGCTGCCCTGTCACCACCGCCCGCGCACCCCCCCGCAGCTTCTCAATATTTGCCAGCGCCGCAGCACCCGCGCCAAACTCCAGACTCTGCTGCCGCAACGCATCTGCCAGCCGTTCCGCCTCAACCGCCGGAACCGCACCTGTCATCCATCCGCCCGAAAACGGCCCGCCCGTCTGTCCGGAGCCATACCACTGCCGCACCGCAGCATCCTCGGCACTTTCGCCCATCGCAAGATAGTCGCGATATAGCTGCGATATATGCGGCAACACCGTAATTGGGTAACACTCAACACTCATCGCAGCCACTTATCCTCGGACCAGACACACCACCGCAGTTCAAAAAAAATCCCAGTGGTAATTTACGGCTCTACCAGCTTACATAGGTATGCACCACGTTGGATGCCCACCACCCTATCCTCGATGCAGGATGTTACCGTAGCTTTATGGCCGCCTCAAAAAAGAAGCCCCGCCCCGCTACCCCCGCCTCCCCCTCCACCGCCTCCCGTTCCAAGCAAAAAGCCCCCGCCACAAAGCCCCAACCCGCCAACCAGGCCAAGCCGAAGAAGTCCACCAAGGCCCAGCTCATCGCCTCCAAACTCTCCTACAAAGGCAAAGTCTTCGACGTCTTCACCGACACCGTCATCGAGCCAAACGGTCACCGCAACGTCCGCGACGTCATCCGACACAACGGCTCCGTCGTCATCCTCGCCGTCGATGAGTCCAAAAAACCCCACGACCCCGACATCATCATCGAGCGCCAGTACCGCCACGCAGCCGGCCAGTACCTCCTCGAGCTCCCCGCCGGTCGAGTCGAACCCGGCGAAGCAACACTCGCCGCGGCCAAGCGCGAAATGATCGAAGAAACCGGCTTCCGCGCCAAACGCTGGACCCTCCTCACCAAGTACTTCGCCAGCCCCGGCTTCCTCGGCGAATGGATGCAGATCTACCTCGCCCGCGATATCCGCGAAGGCGCCGCACAGCCCGAAGATGACGAGCAAATCGAAATCCGTCGCATCCCGCTCTCAGAAATGCTCGCGCTCATCGCGGATAACAAGATCCACGATGGCAAAACCCTCATCGGCATCTCTCTTTACGACGCAGCACGCCGCGCCGGTCGGCTCTAACCCTCCGGCCTCAACGCACATCGAATCTTCCCCAGGCCACTCTCCAAACCCACCTGTGCCTTCACCCAGGTGGGCGCTCTAGGTCGAAATCAGGTACGGAGAATTTTTCCTGCAATCCAGAATTTTCTTCTGGCCACCTACTCCAAACTTTGCACTCCGCAAGTGCAACCCCGCTCCCAGGTAATTCCGATTACAACTTCAGGCAACCCCACGGCTCCAGCGTTTGTCACACCTTTACATGGGAATTAGCAGTAACAGCTAAATCATGTAGTCGTAGAGGAGAATGATTAAATGGCTCAGTACAAAGGCACCGTCAAATGGTTCAACAACGCGAAAGGCTATGGATTCCTCGGGCGGGAGGACGGCGCAGACGTTTTCGTCCACTACAGCTCAATCCAACTCGATGGATATAAAACCCTCAAAGAGGGTGACCTCGTAGAATTTGACGTCATCCAGGGCTCCAAAGGTCCGCAAGCCGACCAGGTTGCCCGCCTCAAAGAAGCACTGTAGCAGCACAGTCCTCCCCCCGGCTCTGTAGGTCCTTCAACTGCAAGTCCCGATGTTGTCCTTATGAGATTCACACTCCAGCGTTGCATACTAGGGCAGCAGCCGCAGATCGTGTACTCCGGCGCTGCCCTACATCAATGGACAACATCACCATAGCCCGCATCCTCGACGAAACCGCATCTCTCCTCGAGATCGACGCCGCGGACCCCTTCCGCATCCGCTCCTACCGCCGCGCAGCCGAGGCCGTTGAGCAGCAAACCACCCAGCTAGCCACCCTCGCCACCCCGGAATCTGACCCCAAACTCCTCCTCGCCATCCCCGGCATCGGCAAAGGCATGGCCGCCAACATACGCGATCTCGTCGCTACCGGCTCCATGCCCCTCCGCGAAGAACTCCTCCAAAAATACAAACCCACCATGCTCGAACTCCTGCGCCTTCCCGGCATGGGTCCCAAAACCGTAGCCCTCATCTGGTCCGCACTCCAGGTCTCGGACATCGACGCTCTCGAAGCTGCCGCCAAAGCCGGTCACCTCAACCGCCTCCCTCGCCTCGGTGAAAAATTCGCAGCCAAACTCCTCAAGGGCATCGAGGACTATCGCCGCAACTCCAGCCGTTTCCGCATCGATCAAGCCCACGAATACGCAGAAAAAATCTCCGCCCTCATCCGCGCCTTCCCCGGCATCGACACCATCACTCCCGCCGGCTCCCTTCGCCGCGGCCGCGAAACCGTAGGCGATCTCGACCTCTTGGTCACCGGCCCCGCCTGCGAGCCCAACGTAGTCGCTGCCGCCGTAGACCACGTCGCATCCCTTCCCCTCATCGACAAGCTCCTGGCAAAGGGGCAAAACAAAGTCTCCTTCACCCTCCGCAACAACCTCCAGGTCGACGTCCGACTTCTTCCCCGCGCCAGCTATGGAGCAGCCCTCCAGTACTTCACCGGCTCCAAGATGCACAATGTAGCCCTCCGCCAGCGTGCCCTCAAACAAGGCCTCACTCTCAGCGAGTACGCCCTCGCCAGGCTCGAAGACAACACCATCGTCGCCGCTGAATCCGAAGAGGCCATCTACAACGCCCTCGGCCTCGACTACATCCCCCCCGAACTCCGCGAGAACTCCGGCGAACTCGAAGCCGCCGCCAACCACACCCTGCCTCACTTGATCCAGCTTTCAGACCTCCGCGGCGACCTCCACATGCACACCAACGCCACCGACGGCCGCGACACCATCCGTCAAATGGCCGAAGCCGCCCTCGCCCGAGGCCTCTCCTACATCGCCATCACCGACCACTCCAAAGCCCTCGCCATGACCAACGGACTCGACGACGCGCGCGCCCTCGCCCACATCAAACGAATCCGCGAAGTCAACGCCGAGCTCCAACAGGAGTTCGATGGCCGCATCACCATCCTCCCAGGCATCGAAGTCGATATCCTCGCCGACGGCGCCCTCGACCTCGACGACGCCACCCTCGCCCAGATGGACATCGTCATCGCCAGCGTCCACTCCCACTTCTCCCAGCCCATCGAAGAGACCACCAACCGCGTCCTCCGCGCCATCGAGAACCCCCACGTCCGCATCCTCGGCCATCCCACCGGACGCCTCATACTCAAACGCGAGCCCTTTGCCATCAACCTCGACACCATCCTCCGCCGCGCCGCCCAGCTAGGCGTAGCCGTCGAGCACAACGCCCACCCCGCCCGCGCCGACCTCAACGACCTCAACCTCCGCCTGGCCAAACAACACGACTGCAAAATCGTGGTCAACACCGACGCCCACGCCACCGAAGAACTCGACATGATGCGCTATGGCGTCACTCAACTCCGCCGCGCCTGGCTTACCCCACCAGACATCCTCAATACCCAACCCACCGCCCAGGATCTCCTCACCCAACTCCGCCCCAAACCCTGACCCGCGTCACCCCGCGAGCAAGTCCTGTCCCATTACCGCACAAACCGAACCCAATCCAGTTCTCCCCGCAATCGCGCTAAACTAATAACGTGGCTACTTCCGCGACAACCGATCAAGTCCTCGCGCCCGTCAAGGCCACCCCATCCCTGTTCGCCGACTACGCCACCCTCTTCAAGGTCCGCGTATCCACCATGGTCATCATCACTGCTGGAGCCGGCTTCTACCTCGGCAGCCTCCGCAGCGGCATCAGCCCCTTCAATACCAGCCTCATCCAGGCCCTCGTCGGAATCACCATCGTCACATGCGGCGCCAGCGCCCTCAACCAGGTCCTCGAGCGCAAGACTGACCTCCTCATGCACCGCACCGCCAACCGCCCCATGGCTGCCGGACGCTTCTCCCTCACCCACGGACTCCTCCTCGGCTTTGCCACCATCTTCTTCGGCTCTCTCTACCTCACCTACGCCACCAACCTCCTCACCGGAACCCTCACCCTCCTCACCGCCATCGGCTACGTCGGCATCTACACGCCACTCAAGCGCTTCACCCCCCTCAACACCTTCATCGGCGCCTTCCCCGGAGCACTCCCGCCCCTCATCGGCTGGACCGCTGCCCGTGGCCACATCGAGTGGCCCGGAGTCGCTCTCTTTGCAGTGCTCTTCGTCTGGCAGTTCCCCCACTTCATGGCCATCGGCTGGATGTACCGTCAGGACTACGCCGACGCCGGCATCCGCCTCAGCGCCACCCAGCAGCCCATCACCTGGGCCGCCCGCTCCACCGTCGCCCAGTCCCTCTTCTACGCAATACTCATGATCCCCGTCAGCCTCTGGCCAACCGTCCTCCACACCACCGGCTACATCTACGCCGCAGTCGCATCGATCCTTGGCCTCGTCTACCTTGGGTACACCGTCCGCTTCGCACGAGTGACGCTCCGCGACCCAGACTCCGACACCTCGCGCCAGTACGCCCGAGACCTGCTCCACGTCTCCGTCCTATATCTTCCCATTCTGCTAGCCGCTATGATGCTCGACGTCAAAGGACGCATCCTCTTCTAATGCCAAATACGCTCCCAACCGCCACTACCCTCCGCACCCCGCCCTCCGTCATCGGCGGAATCATCGTCGCCTCCGCCCTGGCCAGTGCCCTCATCTGCTACCTCGTCTACTTCCACGCCCCTACCGACGTCGCCGGAACCCAACTCCGTTCCCTGCCCCTGCTCAACGCCATACTCAACGGCCTCTCCACCTTTGCCCTCATCGAGGGCTATCGCAACATCAGAGAACGGCACATCAAGTTCCATCGCGCCGCAATGTTCGCGGCCTTCTTCTTCTCCTCCATCTTCCTCGTCTCCTATCTCACCAACTTCACCCTCCACGGCGAAACCCACTTCAACCGCCTCAGTGCCTGGTGGCCCTTCTACTGGAAGCTCCTGCTCTCCCACGTCCTCCTCTCCGTCATCGCACTCCCGCTCATCCTCATTACTTTTTTTTTCTCTCTCACCGGACGCTTCCCCGCACATAAACGCCTTGCCCGATACACCTTCCCCATCTGGCTCTACGTCTCCATCACCGGAGTCATCGTCTACGTCATGCAAGCCGCAATCCACTAACGCAACGGCTGCATCCGCAAAAAATAGACCACTCAAGTAAGTCACCCAAGCATTGGGGCTCAGCCCCAGAGGTTCCCACCACCAACCGATGCCATCTCTTCAGCCAGACACCCGCACAATCCTTCGTACCGGACTCCTCATATTCGGCACCGGACTCCTCTCCGTCCTCTACGTCACCACCCTCGGCGGCGGCATCGGACGCCAGGGTCCCCACACCAACTCCGGCTGGCTCGCACTCATGCTCGCCATGGGCTGCCTTCCCACCGGCTTCCTCACTCTCACCCTCGCCCTCATGAAAGTCTTTACCGACCTCCGCCGCTAGCACGATCCTCCACAATCTCCCATCTGCTATCCTCAACCTTCAAAACCTGTTCATATTCCGGAGCAATCACCATGGCAAAAGGCGTCAATAAAGTCTTCCTCCTCGGCAACGTAGGCAAAGATCCAGAGATTCGTTCCACCGCAGGCGGCATGACCGTCGCATCCTTCACGCTCGCCACGGCAGACCGCAAAAAAGAAGGCGCAAACTGGGTAGACAGCACCGAATGGCACAACATCGTCTGCTTCCAGCGCACCGCCGAAATCGTTCGCGACTACGTCAAAAAGGGCTCTCAGATTCTGGTCGAAGGTAAAATCACCAACCGCTCATGGGACGACAAGGAATCCGGACAGAAGCGCTACAAGACCGAAATCCTCGTCAATGAATTGACCCTCCTCGGCGGCAAGTCCGAAGGCAGCGGCTCCGGCAACAGCTACACCAAGTCCAATACCGCCAGCTACGGCAGCAGCACCCCGGTCGCCCAGTCCGAGTACGCCGACCCAGGCATCACCGACGACGACATCCCCTTCTAACTAACTTCGATCCCACCGGCCACAAGGACACCCGTCCCTGTGGCCTTTTCCCTTTAAGCCCGCGCCGTCCCGCCCAGCAGATCCTCGATCCGCACCGGCAACTCTCGCACCCGCACTCCAGTCGCGTGGTACACCGCCCCAGTAATCGCAGCTGCAATCCCAGCCAGCCCAATCTCCCCAATCCCACGCGCCCCATACTCATTCAACGAAAGATCCGGATAGTCCAGAAACGTAACGTCAATCTGTGGCGTATCCGCATGCGTCGCCACCACATAATCTGCCAGATTGCTGTTGATCGGCGCACCATTCCGCTGGTCATACGTCGTATGCTCCAACATCGCCATTCCCACGCCCATCATCACAGCACCTTCAATCTGATTCCGGCCCGCCCGCGTGTTCAGCACGCGCCCCGCGTCAATCACCGTCACCACGCGATTCACCCGCAGCCGCGCCGTCGCCGGCTGCCACGTCACCTCCACAAACTGGGCCCCAAACGAGTGCTGCGAAACCTTCGGCGGCACCCCAAACGTTCCCTCCGACTTACCAGTTCCCGAAACCCCACCGAGATTCGCCGCCCGCAGAACCTCGGCGTAAGCCACACTCGTCTCAGCGCTACCTCCCTTCACCTGCACCCGCCCGCCGCTAAACACCAGATCTTCTGGCTTCTTCCCCGCGAACCGAGCGTCCTTACCCTGCACCGCGGCCATCAGCACCGTCTGCATCGCCTTCTGAGTCGCATCCGCTACCGCCGGAATCACCGACGACGTCACCCACGACCCACCCGAAATCGGACCCGCAGGCAGCTTCGTGTCCCCCAGCACCACCTCCACCTTCTCAATCGGAATCCCTGCCTTCTCCGCCACAATCTGCGCCAGAATCGTATACGTCCCGGTCCCGATGTCCTGCGTCCCACACGCCACCCGAGCCGTACCATCCGCCTTCAGTTCCACCGTCGCCTCGCAACCTATTCGGGCCGCAATCCACGAGCACACCCCCACGCCCCATCCCAGCGTCAGCCCATCCCGCTGCATCGCTCCCACGCCCGCCTTCCGCTGCGACCAGCCAAACTTCTCCGCACCTACCGTCAGACACTCCTTCAAATGCCGCGACGAAAACGGAATCCCCAGGCTCTCGTCCAGCTTCGGCTCGTTCTTCAGACGCAGCTCCACCGGATCCATCTTCAGCTTGATTGCCAGCTCATCCATCGCCGACTCCAGCGCATACAATCCCGGCACCGCACCCGGCCCCCGCATCGCCGTCGGATTACCCACATTCCGCCGTACCAGTCCCGAAGTCACCCGCAGATTCGCAGTGCTGTAGAGATATCCTGTCGCCTCCCCGCAGCCCTCCCCATAGTCATCCAGTATCGACGTATGGTTCAGCGAGTCATGCTGCAACGACGTCAACATCCCATCCGCCGTAGCGCCCAGACGAATCCGCTGCTGCGTCAAAGGACGGTGTCCCACATTCTGGAACATCATCTTTCGGCTCACCACCAGCTTTACCGGACGGTTCAGGTTCCGCGACGCCGCCGCGGCCAGCAAACAATGCGGCCACGGCCACAACTTACCCCCAAAACCAGACCCCAGAAACCGCGAGATCACCCGCACATTCTCCAGCGGAACCCCCAGCATCTGCGCCATCACTTCACGATGATTCCCCACCGCCTGCGACGTCTCATACAGCGTAAAACCTTTGCCATCCCACACCGCCACCGACGCATGCAGCTCAATCGGATTATGTGTCTCTACAGGCGTCACATACGTCTCATCCACCTTCACTGCCGCACTTGCAAACGCCCCATCCGCATCGCCCCGCGTCGTATCCACCTTCGGCTTCTCGTCGGAGCTCAGCGTCGTGCTTACATCCGGCTTCTCTCCGGCGTACGACACCTTCACAGCCGCGCTCGCCGCCATCGCCTGCTCAAAGGTCTGCGCCACCACCACAGCCACATACTGCCCGTAGTAGCGAATCACATCATCCTCAAACGGAGGGCGCCGCTCATCAATCAGCCCGCTGAACCCAACCGGCGGAGCCGCCCGAAACAGCTGTCCAATATTCTTGCGGTGATACACCGCCTGCACGCCCGGCATCGCCTCTGCGGCAGAACTATCCAGGCTCGTAATCGTTCCCTTCGCAATCGTGCTGCACACTGGCACCGCATACAGCATGCCCGGAAAATTGTGATCGCTCGAATACATCGCCCCGCCGCTCACCTTCAGCGGCCCATCCACGCGCGCCAGCGACGTCCCGATAATTGATGCAGGAACTACCTCTTCAATGCTCGCCATACTCTCTCCTCGGCCGCTCTATACCGCTTGCGTTGCTTGCTTCACCGCATACATCAGACACCGCTTCGCCAACTCAACCTTGTATCCGTTCTCACTCTGCGGCTTGGCGCCTCGCAGCGCCGCCTCTGCAGCCTTGTGCAGCGTTCCCTCGTTCACCGCATGGCCTTCCAGGGCCTTCTCTGCCTCAACCATCCGCCACGGCTTCGTCCCCACTCCACCCATTGCGATCCGGACTCGCTTCAGCCTGCCACCCTCCACCGTTGCCACCACTGCAGCTGAGGCCAGCGCAAACTCATACGAGGCGCGGTCCCGCAGCTTCAGATACACCGACTTGCTCCCCGCCGCCGGGGCCGGAAGCGTCACATAGGTAATCAAATCACCCGGCTCCAGCACATTCTCCTGCTGCGGCGTACTCCCCGGCACCACGAAAAAGTCATGAATCGGAACACTCCGCTCCCCCTTCGCCCCCTGAATATGGATCGTCGCCTCTAGCGCCGTCAGCGCCACATTCATGTCCGATGGATTCGTCGCAATGCACTGCTCGCTCGTCCCCAATATCGCCAGCATCCGGTTAAACCCGCCAATCGCCGAGCACCCCGATCCCGCCTCCCGCTTATTGCAAGCCATCGCCGTATCGCGGAAGTACACGCACCGCGTCCGCTGCAGCAGATTCCCGCCCGTAGTCGCCATGTTCCGCAACTGCGCCGACGCGCCGGACAGCAGCGCCTGCGATAGCACCGCATAGTCCTTCTGCACCATCTCGTTGTGAGCCAGGTCGGAGTTCCGCACCAGCGCACCTATCTTCAGCCCGCCATCCGCAGTCCGCTCCACCTTATCCAGCGGCAATTTGTTAATGTCCACCACCCGCTGCGGACGCTCCACATTCAGCTTCATCAAATCAAGCAGCGTCGTCCCACCCGCCACAAAGCGAACCTGTGCACCCTGCTGCGCCGTAGGCGACTCCGCCCCTGCCGCAACCGCCTGCGCCACACTCTCCGCACGGCTGAACTGAAAGAGATCCATCGTGATCACTCCTGGTTACAAATACCGGTTACAAATCTCAAAACATTAAAAAAGGTGAGAACTAGCTTCGCAGCCGAACCTGCTGAACAGCAGCCACAATATTCGGATAAGCACCACAGCGGCAGATATTGCCGCTCATCAGCTCCTTCACATCCGCATCCGTCGGCCCACAAGGTTCCTTCAGCAGCGCCACCGCCGACATGATCTGACCCGAAGTGCAATAGCCGCACTGGTAGCCGTCATGCTCCACAAACGCCGCCTGCATCGGATGCAGATTCCCCGGCTGACCAATCCCTTCAATCGTCGTAATCTCGTCGCCCTCGTGCATCACCGCAAAGCTCAGGCAGGAGTTCACTCGTCGGCCATTCACATGCACCGTGCAGGCTCCGCACTGGCCATGATCGCAGCCCTTCTTTGTCCCGGTCAGGCCCGCGCTCTCCCGCAGAGTATCCAGCAGCGTCGCTCGCGGATCAACCTGCAGCTTCAATACCTTGCCATTCACTCGCAGACTAACCGGCACCGACCCAACGATCTTCGCGTCACTCGCAGCTTCGCTCGCCTCCGGCATCGCCGCTGCAGCCGGAGCCGCCGCCAGCAAAGGGCTAGCCGTAGCCGCAACTCCCGCCGCTCCCAGATGCGACAAAAACGACCGCCGCGTTACCTTCCCCGCTGCACCACCCGAATCTTCCGCAGATCCAGCCTTCTGCTTCTCGTCAGCCATAAAGCCCTCCCGAATACGTAGCCGATTATAGCCAACTTATCCACGCCTCGGAATTCCTACAATCCCCCTGCCAAATCGCTGTTCACACCACGAAAAATCCACCGCCAGTCATCCGGCAGTTCTCCTCATGCCAACCGCGGCTTCACCGCATAAACCTTCACACTCGCCGCGGCCGCATTCAGGTCATACTTCGCCAGCAACCCCGCCAACTCCTCATGCAAACTCGCTGCACTCGTAGGCTCCGGCGCACAGCACGCACTCGCCACTACCTGAAACGGCCCCGCAGGCTCCATCGCAGGCGAGCAGCAACCAGACTGGTTCTCCACCTTCGCATACGCATTCAAATCTGCCCCGCTATCCACTATCTCCACATGCTCAAATCCAGCAGCCAGCAAACCAGAGCGATACTCTTCAATCGGAATCGCCCCCCCGATACAACCAACATACGCAGCCATGCTCTGCGCAACTTCCTTCGGCAACTCGCCCTTCAGCGCAATATCGCTCACTGCCAGCCGGCCACCCGGCTTCAGCACCCGCGCAATCTCACGAAACACCGCAGGCTTGTCCGGCGCCAGATTGATCACGCAATTGCTGATCACGCAATCCACTGAAGCGTCCGCCAGCGGCAGCGCATCAATCGTCGCCAGATGAAACTCGACATTCTCATACCCACCACTCTTCGCATTCGCACGCGCCCGCTCAATCATCGCCGGAGTCATATCGATCCCAATTGCCTTCCCCGCAGGCCCAACCAGCGGTGAAGCCAGAAACACATCCAGCCCTCCGCCAGAACCAAGATCGACCACCACTTCACCCGGCCGAATCGAAGCCATCGCCGTAGGATTCCCGCACGAAAGCCCCATATTTGCACCCTCTGGAATCGACGTCAGTTCTTCCGCGCTATATCCAAACGCCTCAGCCACAGCCTTCACGCCCGCATCCTTGTTCGATAGCGAACTCTCAGCTACCGCCCCATACTTCGACTTCACCGAATCCAATATCTGATTAGCCATAAACCCCTCCTGAAACATATCTGCTAAAACAAATATATTCGCGCTTTACATATTCGTCAAGACGAATATAATTCAACCCATGCCACCCAAGCAGGCACCCTTCAACCTCGAACGCTTCTTCCAGGCCCTCGGCGACCACACCCGTCTCCGCCTCCTCAACCTCATGGGCGATCAGGAGATCTGCGTCTGCTACTTCGTCGAAATCCTCGACGCGCCCCAGCCAAAAATCTCCCGCCATCTCGCCTACCTCCGCAACGCTGGCATCGTCGCCGCCCGCCGCGACGGCAAGTGGATGCACTACCGCATCGTCACGCCGCCCAACGAGGCCGCAGCCCAAATCCTCAAGCAGACACTGGCCTCACTTCAGCAGGAAAAAGCCATGCAGGCCGACCTCTGCCGTCTCACCAAAGCCTGCTGCACCCCGGCAAAGTTTCTCAGCCTCCAGGGAGCACCACCGCCCACCGCAATCTCACCCTCCCACAACTCCGCTTCGAGGTAGTGATGTCCAGCCCCGCCTATACCCATGCCCAAACCTGCGCACCAATGCCGCGCAAAAAGCTCTCCTTCCTCGATCGCTTCCTCACCCTCTGGATCTTCCTCGCCATGGCCATCGGCGTCGCTATCGGCCACTTCATCCCCAGCTCCGCCGCCTTCGTCAACCGCTTCCAGTCCGGCACCACCAACATCCCCATCGCCATCGGACTCATCATCATGATGTATCCACCCCTCGCAAAAGTCCGCTACGAAAAACTAGGCGAGGTCTTCCGCAACCGCCGCATCCTCGGCCTCTCGCTCCTCCAGAACTGGCTCATCGGCCCCATCCTGATGTTCCTCCTCGCCATCACTCTCCTCCGCGGAGAGCCCGCCTACATGCGTGGCCTCATCCTCATCGGCATCGCCCGCTGCATCGCCATGGTCCTCGTCTGGAACGAGCTCGCCGGCGGAGACACCGACTACGTCGCCGGACTCGTCGCCCTCAACAGCGTCTTCCAGGTCGTCTTCTACAGCCTCTACGCCTGGGTCTTCATCACCGTCCTGCCCACATGGTTCGGCCTTCAGGGCTCCGTCGTGCACATCGGCATCGGCCACATCGCACAAAGTGTCTTCATCTATCTCGGCATCCCTTTCCTTGCCGGTGTGCTCACCCGTCTCCTCCTCCTCCGCATCAAAGGCGAGCTCTGGTACCGCACCGTCTTCATCCCGCGCATCAGCCCCTTCACCTTAGTCGCGCTGCTCTTCACCATCCTCGTCATGTTCTCGCTCAAAGGCGACCTCATCGTCCGCCTTCCCTTCGATGTCGTCCGCATCGCCATCCCGCTCCTCATCTACTTCGCCATCATGTTCTTCGTCAGTTTCTGGATGGGCCGCAAGCTCGGCGCAGACTACGCCCAGACCGCAACCCTGGCCTTCACCGCCGCTGGCAATAACTTCGAGCTAGCCATCGCCGTCTCCGTAGCCGTCTTCGGCCTCAACTCCGGCGAAGCCTTCGTCGGAGTCATCGGCCCACTCGTCGAAGTCCCCGCTCTCATCGGCCTCGTAAACGCAGCCCTCTGGTTCCAGCGCAACTGGTTCGCTGCAGATTCCGCAGCGCAACACTCAGCCAGCCTCGAAAGGTAAGTCGCCGCCATGTTCAAAGTCATCTTCGCCTGCGTCCACAACGCCGGCCGCTCCCAGATCTCAGCCGCCTTCTTCAATCACCTCGCCGACCCCACTCAGGCACACGCCATCTCCGCCGGCACCAATCCGGCCCCTCACGTCCATCCCGTCGTCGTCGAAGCCATGCGTGAAGTAGGCATCGATCTCACCCACGCCCAGCCCCAGAAGCTCACCGCGGAACTCGCCCAGCAAGCCGACCTCCTCATCACCATGGGCTGCGGAGACGAGTGCCCCTACGTCCCCGGCCTCCGCCGCGATGACTGGCCCCTCCCCGACCCCAAAGGCCAGGACCTCGCCGCCGTCCGCGTCATCCGCGAAGACATCCTCACCCGCGTCAAACACCTCCTGGAATCCGAAGGTCTATCCCAGCACTAATCCAGCCCGCCCCGGAACCCGTAAGCCAGCTAAACTAAACTCATGATCGACGAAGCCACCTTCCGCCGCGTATCCGACACCGCGCTCGAATCCCTCAAGCAGTCCCTCATCGCCGCAGAAGACGACTCCGGCTCCTTCGAGTTCGAAGACAACAATGGCGTCATGAACATCATCTTCGAGAACGGTTCCAGCAAGTTCGTCCTCACTCCAAACACCCCTGTCCGCCAGATCTGGATCTCAGCTCAGTCCACCAGCTTCAAGCTCGACTGGTCAGAAGCGCTCAACGCCTTCGCTCTCTCCAAAACCGGAGAAGACCTCAAATCCCTCACCCAGCGCCTCTTGCGCGAACAACTCAACGACCCCACCATCACCCTCTCCTGACCGGCGCCACCACTCAGTAACCCCACTTTCGGCCGACTCTCAGCCAAAACGGTAAAATACCGGTACATCACAACGCTCTGCCCTATCAAAAGTGCTATACCGCACCCAGCAGGGCGCGCCGTACAGTGGTTATCAACCACTTGACAGAAACCGATCAACACACCCGGCACCACCTTTAAGTCGAGCAAGTGGTTAGAAAATAATTCACCGGATTAGCTCCCCACGCCGGGGAGGGGGTTTCGATACATGCAGCCAATGCTCTCCGTAGCCATCATCACCCTCAACGAAGAAGCCAACCTGGCCCGAACCCTCGCCAGCGTCCGCTTCGCCGACGAGATCATCGTCCTCGACTCCGGTTCCACCGATCGCACCATCGAAATCGCCCAGTCCTTCAACGCCAAGGTCTACTCAGAACCCTGGAAGGGCTTCTCAGCACAGAAAAACTCCGCCATCGAGAAGTGCTCCGGCACCTGGGTCCTCTCCCTCGACGCCGACGAAGAACTCTCCACCGAACTCCAGACCCAGCTTCGCCTCCTCCTCCCCTCCAACCCCTCCGTCGACGCCTACCTCCTCCGCCGCCGCAACATCTTTCTGGACCGCTGGATCCGCCACGGCGGCTACTATCCCGACGCCAAACTTCGCCTCTTCCGCCGTTACGCTGCGAACTTCGCCCCCGGCGCGCGCTTTGGCAACCGCCCCGTCCACGAGACCATCACCTTCACCGGAAACCTCGAAACCCTCGAGTGCGACCTCATCCACCACGCCTATCCCACCCTCGAGAGCTACCTCGAGCACATGGACCGCTACAGCACTCTCGGAGCGCAACTCCTCGTCTCCGAAGGCAGAACCAGCCGCTCCCTCCCAGCCTTTTTCTGGAACATCTTCGTTGTCCCCCACTTCACCTTTCTTTGGAACTACATCTTCCGCCTCGGATTCCTCGATGGCCGCGAAGGTTTTCTCCTGCACCTCTACCACTCCGCCTACATCAGTTGGAAGTACGCCAAAGCCTGGCGAACCACCCAACTCCCCCAGCCCCAACACCAGCCCCGCGATCTCTCCGGCGCCCGCCCGGTAGCACGCCCCTCAGCCCCCATCGACGTCCCCGGCCGCATCGAAAACTAGCGCGTTCCAGCCCAATCTTCGCGACAGTGCCATCGTCGTAAAGCTGGGCATCGGGAAAAGCCTCACCGTTTTCAATCCCCGCCCCGCGACATCGTCCGCGTCAAACTCGTATACTCGCCCACAATGTCCCACCCCGCCCCCATCCGCGTCCTCGTAGCCAAACCCGGCCTCGACGGTCACGACCGTGGTGCCAAAATCATCGCCAGAGCCCTCCGCGATGCAGGCATGGAGGTCATCTACACCGGCCTCCGCCAAACTCCAGAGATGATCGTCTCCGCCGCTATCCAGGAAGACGTCGATTGCATCGGCCTCTCCATCCTCTCCGGAGCCCACAACGCAATCATCCCCCGCATCCACGACCTCTTGAAAGCCCAGCACGCCGAAGACATCCTTCTCATCCTCGGCGGCACCATCCCCGACCAGGACGCCGCCAGCATGAAAGAAAGCGGTGTCGCAGCCATCTTCGGCCCCGGGACACCGCTCCAAACCACCATCGACTTCATCCGCAACAACGTAAAACCCCGCAGCCTGCTAACCAGCTAACACCCTCGCAAGCTACCAGGGCACTACCTTCCCTAAATGGAAGTACCCGCCGCTGGGCCCATCCGCAGGCAACGTAGCCAGCTCCACTGAAGTCTTCGCCCCATCTGCAAGCTCCATCGTCGCGCCTGAGCCACCCATATCCGTCTTGACCCACCCCGGATGAGCCGAATTCACCTTGATCTTTGTTCCTTTCAACTCATGCGCCAGATGAATCGTGAACGCGTTCAGCGCAGTCTTCGAAGAGTTATACGCAAACATCTTCGAGTCATAAATCGCCGACCCCGGAGTCGCATGCAGCAACTGTGACGCAAGAATGCTCGAAAGGTTCACGATCCGTCCCGCCTCACTCTTCTTCAACAACGGCAACAGCGCCTGCGTCACCGCCACCACAGCAAAGAAGTTCGTATCGAACGTCTTACGCAGAATCTCCTCCGAAGTCGTACTCGTTGTATTCCCGCCAATCGGATCGAGTGCGATCCCCGCATTGTTCACCAGAATGTCCAGCTTCCCGAACTCCTTCTCGATCTTCTCGACAACCGCCTTGATGTCCGCGGAATTCACCACGTCCAGCTTCACCGCTCGTGCATCGATACCCGCCGCCTTTAACTCCGCGGCAGCCGCCTCACCCTTCGCCAGATCCCGCGCTCCAAGTAGCACCGTAATCCCCAGCGCGCCCAACTGCCGAGCCGTCTCCAGCCCCAACCCCTTGTTCGCACCAGTAATCAATGCAATCTTCTTCGCTTCACTCATCTCGACTCCTCCTGAACGCACAATTCAACACGGCGCAGCATATCAGATGAGCTGCGCCGCAAAACGTTCCGCATATTTCTCCGGCAGCCGGCGCACCTTCATATCCTTGCCCACCACCACATGCACCGTCTCACCCTCGCACAGCAGCAAACCATCCGAAACCCGCACCACCTTGTATCCAAACCGGATCATGACTCCCCGCGCCGACTCCAGTCGCGTCTCCACGACCAACTCGTCGTCATAGCGTGCCGGAGCCTTATACCGCGCCGTCGCCTCCACCACCGCGATCATGCAGCCGTCTTCCTGCTCCATCTGCTTGTAGCTCAAACCCATTCGGCGAATAAACTCCACCCGCCCCACTTCAAACCACACCAGGTAATTCGCGTGATACACCACGCCCATCTGGTCGGTCTCGGCATACCGCACCCGCACCCGCGCCTCAACCCCGGAACCCCTCTTCATCGTCTCTCTACTCATCAGACCAGTCTATCGAACGGACGGGCCACACTGCCTTCCGCTTCTCCAGAAACGCTGTCACGCCCTCGCGAAAATCCTCTGTCTCCCTGGCCCTCGCATTCGCCGCCAATGACTCTTCAATCGCCGCATCCAGCCACGCCTTGTTCTGCGCCAACAGCAACCGCTTCGTCGCCCCCAGCGCCTGCGGAGAGTTCGCCACCAACACCTCCGTCAGCGCCCGCACCTTCGACGGCAACTCCTCCGCCTCAACCACCTCAGTCACCAACCCCAGCCTGCAAGCCTCCTCCGCCCCAAACAGCCGTCCAGTCAACAGCAGATTCCGTGCCCACTTGTCCCCAATCTGCAGCGTCAAATAGGCCGAGACCAGTGCCGGCACAAACCCGATCCGCACCTCCGTATACCCAAACTTCACTCCCGGCACCGCCAGCGTAAAGTCGCAGATCGTCGCCAACCCAGTCCCCCCGGCGATCGCCGCACCATGCACTGCAGCAATCGTTGGCTTCTCCAGCTCATACAAAGTCCGAAACAGTCGTGCCACCCGCTCCGCATCCGCCCGATGCTCCTCAACCGACTGCGTAGCCGCACCCTGCAGCGACGACAGATCCAGCCCCGAGCAGAACGCCTCCCCCGCCCCTGCAAACACCACCACCCGGCAATCCCCCGCCCCTGCCTCCTCCATCGCTGCAATCAACTCCTCCTGCATCTCAGGAGTCATCGCATTCCGTCGCTCCGGACGATTCAGCGTAATCGTCCGAACCCCCGCCACCTCAGCCACTAGGATCGTCTTATAACTCATTGCACCCTCGCTCCAAACTTCCTCGAAATCTCATCGCTTGCATGAATCAATCCATCCAATGGCCTCAGCGGCGGCAACTCCGCTCCCAACTCCTTCAACACTTCAATCAACCGCTCTGTAGGAATATTCCCCACCAGTGCATCCTGCGCAAACGGACACCCGCCCAACCCTCCAATCGCTGCATCGAACCGCCTGCACCCCGCCCCATACGCCGCCCGAATCTTCTCCTCCGCCCCATCATATCGAGCATGCAGATGAACCCCAATCTCCACCGCATCATGCACCGCCATCACATCACTCACCACATCCGCCACCAGCTTAGGAGTAGCCAATCCCACCGTATCCGCCAGCGAAATCTGCCTCACCCCGCTATCCACCAGCAAGTCACAAGCCGCAACCACCTCATCGATGTCCCACGCATCCCCATAAGGATTCCCAAACGCCATCGAAATATACGCCACCACATCCATCCCTGCCTTGTACGCAATCTCCCCCACCGCCTCCAGCGCCTCCAGGCTCTCCTCCGGCGTCTGATTCTGATTCCGCTGCAAGAACCCCGGCGACACCGAATACGGAAACCCCAGCGTAGACACCGCCCCCGTCTTCACCGCCCGCTCCGCCCCCTTCGCATTCACCACAATCGCAATAATCTCCACATCATCCGGCGGATCAAGATACTCCAGCACCTTCTCCGAGTCCGCCATCTGCGGCACCGCCGCCGCCGAAACAAAGCTCACCGCATCAATATGCTTGAACCCCGCCGCAATCAACGACCTTAGATAATCCGCCTTCACCTCAGCCGCCATCTTAAGCGGCAACCCCTGCCAGGCATCCCGCGGACACTCCACAATCTTCACCAAATTACTCATGCCTACCTCAAATCATTTCTCAACTATGCTATTGCTTTTGCATTTGCTGTTGCCGTTGCATTTGTTTTTGCCGTTGCTCTTGCCTCTGTGATAGGTCCAGGCTTCAGCCTGGACATCCAACCAACACAAAAACCGGGCTTCAGCCCCCGGGATATGCCTTTCTCTGCCTAATCCAAAACTATTCAACCCTCAAATTCCTAATAGATTGTCGCCTAATTATTCGAAGCGATACACGTCCTGTATGGAGCAGAAGCCAAATCCAGCAAAGGACGCGATCCAGCCCAACGAAAGGCCACTCCATGTCACAAGATCGCATGGTTCCACCGGAAGCGTGTCATCACCCAGAAATAAGCAATCGCGATACCAACCGACAAATACGCTAAACCAACCGATCGTCCGCCGCCAGATCACGTCTGCAAAACCCCCACATTAAACCTCCCCACCTCCGCATTCAACCCAGTCGCCTCCAGCGCCATCATCAAAACCTCCCGCGTCCGCGCCGGATCAATAATCGCATCAATCCAAAGCCGCGCAGCCCCATACCTCGGATCAGCCTGCGCATCATACGTACCCTTAATCTCCTCAAAAATAGCCTTCCGTTGATCCGCAGACAAAGCCACCCCCCCGCGCTCCACCTGCTTCGCCCTCACCTCCGCCAGCGTCGTAGCAGCACTAGCCCCACTCATCACCGCATACCGCGCCGTAGGCCAAGCAAACAAAAACCGCGGATCATAAGCCTTCCCACACATCGCATAGTGTCCCGCCCCAAAACTCCCCCCAACAATCACCGTAATCTTCGGCACAACGGAGGTAGCCACAGCCGAAACCATCTTCGCCCCCGCGCGAATAATCCCACTCCACTCCGCATCCTTCCCCACCATGAACCCATTCACATCATGCAGAAAAATCAGCGGCACCAGACTCTGATTGCAATCCATAATGAACCGCGCCGCCTTCTGCGCACTCTCCGTATAGATCACCCCGCCGAACTCCGTCCGCTTCATCCCCGCCTGCGGCCCCATCGCCACCGTCTGGCTCTGGTTCGTCTTCTGATTCGCCACAATCCCCACCGCCCGCCCACCAATCCGCGCATACCCGCACAACACCGTCCGCCCAAAATCCGCTTTGTACTCATCGAACTCGCTACGATCCACTACCCGCGCAATCACCTCCCGCATGTCATAAATATTGCTCGCCCCCGGAGCCGGATCCAGCAACCCGTACAACTCCTCCGCCTCAAACTTCGGCCCATCCTTCCCCGCATCATAATATGTAACCGAATAAGGAGCTTTCTTCTCCTCTCCCATCATCCCCACCAGAGAACGCAGCCGCGCAATACAAGCCGCATCATCCTTCTCCTTAAAATCCACCGTCCCCGAAATCTCGCTGTGCATCGCCGCCCCACCCAACTCCTCCGCACCCGTCTTCTGCCCAATCGCCGCCTGCACCAGCGAAGGCCCCGCCAGAAACAGCCCGCTACCCTCCGTCATCAGCACCGTATCCGTCATCACCGGCAGATACGCGCCTCCCGCCACACACATCCCCATAATCGCCGTAATCTGCGGAACCCCCAGCGAACTCATCACCGCGTTATTCCGAAACACCCGCCCAAAGTCATCCGTATCCGGAAACACATCCTCCTGCAGCGGCAGAAACACCCCCGAAGAGTCCACCAGATAAAGCGTAGGAATCCGATTCTCCAGCGCAATCGTCTGCGCCCGCAGCACCTTCTTCGCCGTCATCGGAAAGAACGCCCCCGCCTTCACCGTCGCATCATTCGCCACAATCATGCACAGCCGCCCACACACCCGGCCCAGCCCCGTCACCACTCCCGCCCCAGGAGCACCCCCATACTCCCCATACATCCCATGCGCCGCCCAAAGCCCCAACTCCAAAAAATTCGGAAGCCCCACAAATCCGGGTGCCCCATCTTCGCGCGGCTTCATCGCGCTAAGGTGGGCATCATGCGAAGCACGACCGTCTTCCTTCCCCTGCCCACCCTGCCCAGGTGCCCCATCCTTCGCGCCGTCTGCGAAGGGTGGGCCCCACAAACCTCCCCCCGCCGAACCCGCCTCCACCGGATCCACCAACAACGCAATCCGCTCCCGAACCGTAAGCCGCCCTTTAGCCCGCTGCGCCTCCGCAGCCTTCACCCCACCACCCTCACGAATCCTCGCCTCTTCCCCGCGCACCGCCCCCAGCAGCACCATCATCGCCGCCTTATTCGCCACAAACCGCGACGCCCCCACATCCACCTTCGACCCCAACCCATTCGCCAACTTCATCTCATCCGCCATCGCACCATCCATCTCAAATCACGAGCGAACCACGCCACCATCCTAATCGTCTGCCATAGTCGACGACTCCAGAAAGATCATCCTCGTCAACGCCTACTGGGATCCCGGCCCCCTCGCCGCCGTCCAAAGCTGACCCTCAGCAACTGTCACTCATTCTTCCAAAGGCCAGGGGCCGCAACCACAGTCAGAAGAGCAAAACGACCGATGGATCGCCCTGGCCTCTGCTCTACATATTTCTTTCTCCAATTTCCTCAGCAAAAACGCATGTCAAGCCCCAAAACCACTCAACCCCATCAAAACAAACCAGATAGCACTTGTCTATTAGTTCCCCTCAATCCGCTAAAATAGAACTAGCAGATAAATAAAGGCAGGCTCGGCCACCATCCGAGCCTATCTCCTTTGTTATCTAATATTTACCAGCAACCCATTTAGATGCAACAGATTAGCCACAGCAATTTTCGTATCTACTGTATCCAGAGAACTTAGCCGAGGGTACTCCCCCAGGGGGGACCCCCTGGGAACACCGACAAGGAGAGCCCAATGCCCATCACCATACAGGAGTCAGACGCCCTCCTCGTCATCGACCTCCAGAACGACTTCTGCCCTGGTGGAGCCTTGGAAGTTCACGAAGGCGACACCATCATCCCCCTCATCAACTCCCTCGCCACCCGCTTCTCCCACACCATCCTCACCCAGGATTGGCACCCCACCCAGCACATCTCCTTCGCCACCACCCACGCCAGCCAGCCCTACCAAACCATCCAGGCCTCCTACGGCTCCCAGACCCTTTGGCCAGAACACTGCCTCCAGAACACCCCCGGAGCCGACTTCCACCCCTCCCTCCAAATCGATCCAACCGAACTCATCCTCCGCAAAGGCTTCCGCCCCCACATCGACTCCTACTCCGCCTTCCTCGAAAACGACCACTTCACCTCCACCGGACTCGCCGGCTACCTCCGCGAACGCAGCCTCAACCGCATCTTCCTCTGCGGCCTCGCCTACGACTTCTGCGTCCGCTTCTCCGCCATCGACGGCAAGAAACTAGGCTTCGAAACCATCGTCATCGAAGACGCCACCCGCCCTGTCAACCTCCCCAACTCCGTCGCCGAAACCAACACCGCCCTCGCCGCAGCCAACATCCCCCGCATCCACTCCAGCCAGGTGCTTCCCCTCAAATCCGCACTCGCCTAACAACCTCAAACCACGAATCCGCACCTTCCAGAAGTTACTATCTAGGTTCCATTCCTGTTTTTTTAGGCATTTCACTAATAATCAACGGGTTTCCCCTTGACTCGTCCGTTACCCCAGTGTCACTCTAGGCACATCACATCGTTCCGTTATCGGACATGTGTGGGTCCTTGCTCTGGGTCCCTTCGCTACACACAACTTATGGCAACCATGATGGCGTCCGTCGAACAACGCGAGGTTCTACGTTGTGATAATTGCAGCCTGGTGCAGTTCCGCACGGTAAATGCTCTGTGCCGGCGCTGCCGCAAATCCCTCGAGGTCGAGGAGCCCGTACTGGCCCCAGCACCGCTGGCTCTTGTACCACCCCAGCCGGAGCAGCAGGGCGGTCTTCAGGTCGCAACTGCCGTTCGTGATCTGCGCCATGTGCGCAACCTGTCACAGCGTCAGCTCGCAGCCCGCATGAACGTTCCCCGAACCTACATCTCCAAGATTGAGAACGGCAAAGCAATGCCGACCCTCTCCTCCCTGGATCGCCTCGCTCGGGCCTTGCAGGTCGACATCTCTGCCCTGCTCCGCGACGCCAACACCCGCCATCGCGACGAAACGGCCGTTCTCATGACCGATCCCTTCCTCGCCGAGATCGCGGCCTACACCTCGCAGCTCGACGCCCTCCAGCGCTCGATCTTCCTCAACCACGTCCGCGAACTAGCTGCCGGACGTCGCCGCACCGCTTAGCGCAGCCAGGTACTACACGCTAAGTCGCCTCCTTTCCTCGCGAGGGAGCGCCGCCGCATCACTGTGGCGCTCTCTCGCACCTCCTCTTTTCCCCACCCTTCCCGGCGCCTCATTCCCCTTCTAGGCCGGCTGCTTCTGCGCATTCATTGCACACCCCATCTTGGTGTGCTAGCGTCAATGTTTGCGAGGTTGCTTTGAGCGCATCCAATACTAGCCGCGTTCATGAACTCTCTCCCGAAGAGCAGAGTGTCTACCGGCAGCTCGACCCAAACAAAATTCCCCAGCACGTCGCCATCATCATGGACGGCAATGGGCGCTGGGCTGGAAAGCGCGCCCTCAAGCGCTTCCTCGGTCACCAGCAGGGTGCCGAATCCGTCCAGTTCGTAGTAGAAACAGCATCCCGCATCGATCTCCCTTGGCTCACCCTCTACGCCTTCTCGCTGGAGAACAACCTCCGCCGGCCCAAACCAGAGGTCAACTTCTTGATGAAACTCCTCAAGAACTACCTCATCGGCAACGTCAAGCGCATGAACGACAACAACGTCCGCATGGCCTATATCGGTCGCATCCACGAGCTCCCAACCGAAGTTCAGGACACCATGCAGTGGGCCTCCGAGGCGACCGCCAAGAACACCGGCACCACCCTCACTCTTGCCCTCAACTACGGCGCCCGCTCTGAGATCGTCGATGCCGTCCGTAAGATCCTCACCAATCTCACCGCCGAGGCACACACCCGCGGATGCTCCGTCGAAGACCTCCTCGGTGCCGGCGCCCTCGACGCACTCGACGAGCCCGACATTAGCCGAGCCCTCTACACCGGCCACATGCCGGACCCCGATCTCGTCATCCGAACATCCGGCGAGCAGCGCATCTCCAACTTCCTCCTCTGGCAGATCGCCTACTCCGAGTTCCTTGTCACCGACCGCCTCTGGCCCGACTTCCGCGGCATCCATCTCCTCGAAGCCATCGCCGACTACCAGCAGCGCGAACGCCGCTTCGGCGGGCTCACCGACAGCATCACCGACGAAGACCTCGACAAGCTCCAGCCCGCCGACGAAGTCGCGGCAGCCATCGCCACCGAGCTCTCCCGCCGCTGATCCTCCAGCGCGCAATCTCATCCTCATCAATACAGTTCCGACTGATCCACCCAGCAGCGGTGTCAACATCACACTAGGCGGCGAACCCCCTCGCATCCATGTATTCTGATGCGAGGCTCACCCTCGACCTATGAAACGTATCCTCTCTGCCGTCATCCTCATCGCCGCTGTCTTCGCCCTCATCTTCTTCGGCCAGCTCTGGATGATTACCCTCTTCGCCGCCATCGTCGCGGAACTCGCTGTCTACGAGTACCTCCAACTCGCCAACAAGAACACCCGCACCCCCTCCGATGCCAGTCGCGTTCCCCTTTGGTGGATGGCCGCGGGCACCGCTCTGCTCTTCGTCACCACCCTGCCCAACTGGCCCCTCGAAGCGCAACTCCCCGTTCTCAGTGCCATCACCGTCGTCCTCTTCGCCTGGAACGGCTTCCGGATTCCCCTCCACCACGTCCTGCCCGACACCGCCGAGGGACTCTTCGGTCTTATCTACATCGCCTACCCTCTCACCCTCATCCCGCTCCTCTGGAAGCAGGAAGACGGTCCTGCCCTCGTCCTCTTCCTCATGGTCTGCGTCTGGTCCGGTGACATCGCCGCTCTCTACATCGGCAAAAAATTCGGCAAACGCAAGCTCGCCCCCCGCCTCAGCCCTAACAAGACATGGGAAGGCAGCATCGCTTCCGTCGTCGGCAGTGTCCTCTGCGCTGGCCTGGTCATCCTCGTTAGCGACCAGCTCTCCGCCCACGGCAACACCATGCTCCACATCTCGGAGCCCGTCTGGCAGTCCCTCCTCCTCGCCGTCATCCTCAACATCGCCGCCCAGATCGGCGACCTCCTCGAGTCCGCCATCAAACGCGGCGCAGGCGTCAAAGACTCCGGAAACATGATCCCCGGCCACGGAGGCATCCTCGACCGGATCGACGCCCTCCTCCTCGCCACCCCCGTCCTCTGGTACGTCCTCCTCCTCAAGGACTACCTCGGCCTCGGCCGCTTCTAATCGCCCCTGCCGTAGCCCGTTTTTCCGTCGCTGTTGTGGATGTTGACCGTTCTCGCTCTTGCCATTGCTCGTTCTTGCCGTTGCTCGTTCTTGCCGTTCTCGCTCTTGCCGTTACTCGTTCTTGCAGTTGCCTGTTCTTGCCGTTGCCTGTTCTTGCAGTTGCCTGTTCTTGCCGTCATCCTGAGCAAAGCGAAGGACCCCGATAGACTCGCGGTCACCCAAACCGCTAGCACCTTTCACCCACGAACCTCAACCCACCCTCGAAAGAGCCACCCATGCCCGAAGGACACGTCTACATCCTCGGCAGCACCACCGGAACCCTTTACACCGGCGTCACCAGCAACTTCGACCAACGCCTCCTCCAACACAGAACCGGCATCAAGTCAGGCTTCGCAAGCAAATACGGCTGCACCCTCCTCCTTCACCACGAACGCTTCACCGACATCCGCTCCGCCATAGCCCGCGAAAAAGAAATCAAAGGCTGGACCCGAGCTAAGAAGCTAGCCCTGATCACCCAGCTAAACCCCAACTTCAAAGACCTGGCGGCACAACACGGCTGGCAAATGCTCCATCCCCAACAAAACATCGCCGACCAGCCTGGTACGTCAGACGTGCTGAAGATATCCTCAATCTGAGAAAATAGTATCCGCATGAAAAAGCTAGCCATACTAGGCTCTACCGGCTCCATCGGCAACTCCACTCTCTCCATCTGCGAGTCTTTTCCCGACCGCTACCAAGTCGTCTCCCTCGCCGCTGGCAGCAACATCGCCGCCGCCTTCGCCCAGTGCCAGCGCTGGCGCCCCAAAGTCATCTCCATCGCCACCGAGCAGCTAGCCGCCGAGCTCTCCTCCCGCCTCTTCGATGCCGGCATCACCGGCATTGAAGTCGTCTCCGGAACCGCTGGCAGCATCCACGTCGCGACCCTCCCTGAGGTCAACTTCGTCGTCTCCGCCATCGTCGGCGTAGCCGGTCTCGAAGCCACCTACGCGGCTGTATGCGCCGGAAAGACCATCGGTCTAGCCAACAAGGAGTGCCTCGTAGCCGCAGGCGAACTCATCATCGCCGCCGCCAAAAAGCACAACGTAGCCCTCCTCCCCATCGACTCCGAGCACAACGCCGTCCACCAGGCCATGCGCGGCGGCACCCCCGCCGAGGTCAAGCAGATCTGGCTCACCGCCTCCGGTGGCCCCTTCCGCAACACCCCCGCCGCCGACTTCGAATCCATCACTCCCGCCCAGGCCCTTAAGCACCCCACCTGGGTCATGGGTCAGCGCATCACCATCGACTCCGCCACTATGATGAACAAAGGCTTCGAGGTCATCGAAGCCTGCCGCCTCTTCGACCTGCCCCCCGCGCAGGTCCGCGTCACCATCCACCCCCAGTCCACCGTCCACTCCCTCGTCGAGTTCGTCGACGGCAGCATCCTCGCGCAAATCTCCGTCACCGACATGCGCCTCCCCATCCTCTACGCCCTCGCCTACCCCGAACGAGTGCCCGTGGAAGGCAAAATCGATCTCACCTTCGACCTCGCCACTTTGAGCCAATTGGACTTCGCCCCACCCGATCTCGACCGCTTCCCCTGCCTTCGCCTCGCCTACGAGGCCGCAGCCACCGGCGGAACCGCCTGCATCGCTCTCAACGCAGCCGACGAGATCGCCGTAGCCTCCTTCCTGGCCGGAAATATCCCTTTTCTCGGCATCCCACGTACAATCGAAAAGGTGCTCGAGCTAACTCAAACCCGCCATCCCGCGTCTATTCAAGAGGTGCTCGAAGCAGATGCTCACGCCCGCGAATGCGCTCAAAGCGTTATAGCCAATCACATCGGCTCTCCTGTCCAATTCGCTAAGTCAAAGTAACGAGGTTCTTACTCTCCCTATGTCAACCGTCCTTCAGCTTGCTATCGTCCTTGGAATCATGGTCCTTGTCCATGAGTTCGGGCACTTCGCGGTCGCCAAACTATGCGGCATCCGTGTAGAAGTCTTCTCGATCGGCTTCGGCAAGCGTCTCTTCGGCATCAAGCGCGGCGACACCGACTACCGAATCTCGGTCCTCCCCCTTGGCGGATACGTCAAAATGGCTGGCGACAATCCCGGCGAAGCCCCCTCAGGCGACCCCGGCGAGTTCAACGCTCATCCCCGCTGGCAGCGTATCTGCGTCGCACTCGCAGGCCCCTTTGCTAACTTCATCCTCGCCATTGCACTAGTTGCAGCCATGTACACGGTGCACTTCGAGAAGCAGGAGTATCTCGCCGGACCCGCCGTCGTCGACTACGTCTCACCAGCTACCGCCGCCGCAAAAACAGGCGTCCACCCCGGTGACACGGTCGTCCACTTCGACAGCATCGAAAACCCCAAGTGGGAAGAGATCGCCATCCATTCGGTGCTCAACCTGAATCACACCGTCCCTTTCTCCTTCATCCACGACGGTCAGCGCACTGACAGCACTCTCTTCATCGCTTCCAAGGACTCACCGGACAAGTTCACCCTCGACTCCCTTGGCATCATCCCGCGCATGCAGGCTGAGCCCATCAAGATCCTCCGGGTCGTCGACTCTACCCCAGCCCAGCGCGCCGGACTTCAGGCCAACGACGTCATCGCCTCCATCGACGGCGTCACACTCCACTCCGTCGGCGCTCTCCTCGACTACCTTCAGGATCAGGCTGGCAAACCCGCAGACCTCCGCATCCTCCGCAACGGCCAGACTCTTCCCATCGCCCTCACCCCAGAGCTCTCCGACTCCGGCGACGGCACCAAGGCCTACCGCATCGGCTTCGCGCCCGCACCAGTTCCCGTCATCGTCGAGAAACTCCCCGTCGGCGCAGCCCTCACCGAGTCATGGACCTTCTTCAAGAAGAACTCCCTCCTCATCCGCGACGTACTTGCCGGCATGTTCACTCGTCATGTCTCGGTCAAGATGCTCAGCGGCCCCATCGGTATCGGCCAGCAGGTCCACGAAGCCATACAGATGCCCGGTTGGAACCACATCATCGAACTGATGGCCGGAATATCCATCAACCTCGGTATCTTCAACCTGCTCCCCATCCCCATCCTCGACGGCGGCATGATCCTCTTCCTCCTCATCGAGAGCCTCTTCCGCCGCGACATCAACCAGCAGTTCAAAGAGCGCGTCTACCAGGTCGCCTTCGTCTGCCTGCTATGCTTCGCTGCCTTCGTCATCTTCAACGACGTAACCAAACTAGGCCTCTTCAGCAAGCTCAAACCCTGACTGCAAGCCACCCGGAAGTGGTGGTCAGCAACTTAGAACAAAGAACGGTCAGCAGCGACGAATCCCTCGTCATCTGCTGACCGTTCTTTTTTCGTCTCGCTGATCGCTGACCCGATGACTACCCCGCCAACTCCGCCACGATCTCCCCAACGGCCTTACGCGCAGCCTCCTCCTGATCCGGAGGAAAGCTGATCGCCCCCACTCGGGCATGCCCCCCGCCTCCATACCGTTCACAAATCGCCGCCAGATTCACTAACTCCTCCGCAGGCTTCTTCGTCCACGGATTCGTCCCCACTGAAACCTTTACCCGAAAACTCGACTTACTCAACCCCACATTGTAGGTAGCCGAAGGATGCAGATAGTAAGGAATAAATTTGCTGTATCCCTCCGTAGGCTGGTCCGTAATATCAAACGTAATCACGCCACGATCCACGGCAGACCTCTCCCGAATCAGCTCCAGCGCTGCCCAGTGCCGCTCCATTAGTGGCCCCAGCAAATCCTGCACAAACCCCTGATCCAGCACCTCCTGCAAGCTCATCTCCGTCAGCAGCGGAATCAGCTTCAGCACCAGCGAAGAATCAGAAGAACTCTCAATCGCCATTGTCAGCTTCATCGCTGGCTCAGCCATCTCCACCGCAGCCTTCGCACTCTCGTACTTGGCCCCGTCCACAATGTTCGCCCAGTAGATCAGCTCTTTCAGCGGTCCCACATCAAATCCAAACTTCTCCCGCGCAATATCCGCGATCAATCCCGTGCATGACGTATAGTTCGCGTCGTAAAACTTCCGCATCACCTGCGAGCCATCCGCCTGCCCCCGCTCAAAATCCGCCTGGTCCTCAGCAGTCAGGAACGCGCTCAAATGATGATCGAACCACCACGTCACCTTGGGCGAAGCCGAGTACTTGAAGTCCACAATCGCATTCTCACCCGCCCCAAAATCCCCTTCATCAAAAAGAGCACCCGCCCGATGCACCAGCCCCTGATACGAATACGTATCAGCCGTCTTCACGCATTCGCGATGAAACCGCGTAAACAGCGAAGCCGAGCACACCCCGTCAAAACACTTATCGTGAAAAAAGATCTTGCAATCCAAGCAACACTCCCAATCCTTCGCCCCATTTCGGTCGCGAACGTCTAATCCATAGCGATCTTTCAATCACCGCCGTCCCTAATTATCAAGCCTTTTGCCCCTGACATCCCCAAACTGCCCCAGCCAGTGCAACTTTATCGACATACGCTCGATTTACACTTCACCTAGAACATGACGCCTCAAGATCCCAACTCCCCCGACTCAGAACTCCTGCTCCGCCACAAACTTCTCGCCCAGGACGCAGCGGTCGCCGACGCCGACGAATCACGCGCCTCCGTCCTTCCGCGCAACATCGGCATCGCCTTCATCATCTCCGCCTTCCTCGTCATCCTCCTCTTCTTCGCCGGCCGCATCTGGACGCACCACGTCATGCGCGACTCCCTGCCCCAGCTGGATGGCTCCATCTCCATTCCCGGCCTCTCTGCGCCCGTCACCGTCCAGCGCGATGCCCACGGCGTCCCCCACATCCGCGCCGCCTCCCTCGACGACCTCATCGTCGCCCAGGGTTACATCACTGCGCAGGACCGCCTCTGGCAGATGGAGAGCCTCCGCCGCCACGCCTCCGGCCAGCTTGCCGAGATCCTCGGCTCAGGCCTCGTCCTCCACGACCGCACTCAGCGCACCCTCCAACTCCGCGCCGCCGCCGACCGCGCCATCGTCGTCCTCCCTGCCGATCAACTCCACTACCTCGACCTCTACTCCCGTGGCGTCAACGCCTCTATCGCCACCCAGCGCGACCACCTCCCCCTCGAATTCCGTCTCCTTCACTTCGCCCCCGCCCCTTGGACCCCCCGCGACTCCCTCCTCGTCGCCCTCGTCATGTATCAAGACCTCACCAACAGCTTCCCCCAGAAGCTCAACCGCGAAGCCATCACCGTCCGCCTCCCGCCAGCCCTCCTCGCTGACCTCTATCCCGTAGGCTCCTGGCGTGATCACCCGCCCACCCAGACTCCCGTCGACCTCACCGCCCCCCAACTCAACATCCCCGACATCCCCCTCGACGAGTCCCAGACCAGGCTCACCCATCCCGCCTCTACCCAGACCCTCCTCGCCCTCCGCCAAACCATGGCGCAGGTAGGCTCCCCCACCCCCTGCGAAGGATGCACCGCCGGCTCAAACAACTGGGTCGTCTCCGGCGACCACACCGCCTCCGGCAAGCCGCTCCTCTCCAACGACATGCACCTCGGCTTCGGCCTCCCCGGCATCTGGTACGAGACGGATCTCCAGTCCCCCACCTCCTCCGGTACTCCTTTCCATGTCGCCGGCATAGCCCTCCCCGGAGCACCCTTCATCATCGTCGGCCACAACGATCACATCGCCTGGGGCTTTACCAACCTCGGCGCAGACGTCCAGGACATCTACGTCGAGCACACCCGCGGACCCGCCAATGCTGGCGAATTCCAGTCCCCCGATGGCGCCTGGCACCCCATCCTCCACCAGACGGAAATCATCCACGTCCGCGGAGGCCGCGATGTTACCCTCGACGTCGCCACCACCCAGCACGGAAACTCACCCACGCCCATCATCTCCAACCTCCTCAGAACAGCACCCACCAATCCTGACCACCGCATCCTCTCCCTCCGCTGGACCATCTACGACCCCGCCAACATCAACGAGCCCTTCCTCGCCGTCAACAGCGCCAACGACTGGCCCAGCCTCTGCGCCGCCTTCTCCACCTGGGGAGGCCCATCGCAAAACATGGTCTACGCCGATGATCAGGGCCACATCGGCTATCACGCCGTCGGCAAGATCCCCCTGCGTGGTGGCGTCATCGTGCCCAGCCTCCTCAGCCCCATCCCCACCGACGCCCTCGACCCCACCCGTGACTGGTCCGGCTACATCCCATTCGACCAACTCCCGCAGGTCCTCGACCCTGTCGGCGGCGTTCTCGCCACCGCCAACGCCCGCGTCACCACAGACGGCTATCCCTTCCCCATCACCCTCGACTGGGCTGCCCCCTACCGTAACGAGCGCATCTGGAAGGTCCTCACCCCAGGCCAGCGACTCACTCCAGCCGACATGCTCAAGCTCCAGACCGACGTCTACTCCGACGTAGATCACGTCATCGCCCAGCGCCTCGCCTACGCCATCGACCACGCCGGGCCCCACACCACCTCCAACCCCAATCGCCTCCGCCAGGCCGCCGACATCCTCCGCAACTGGAACGGAAACGTCGACGCCAACAGCCCCGCCCCCGCCATCGTCGACGCCGCCCGTGCTGCCCTCTGGCCCATGATCCTCATTCCCAAACTCGGCCCCGCCTGGCAGCTCTATAACTGGGGCGAAAAAACCTACGCCGAAGAACAGATCATCATCCACACCCCCGCCCGCTGGCTCCCCAACCGCAACTCCAACTGGAACGACCTGCTCGCCGCCGCCGTCGACAAAGCGCTCCTCGAAGAACGTGCCCCCACCGACCTCACCAAATGGGCCTACGGCAACACCAATCGCATCGACATTGAGCACCCGATCGTCGCCATCTCCCCCCTCATCGGCAGCGTCATCGGCATCCCCACCGGCACAGGCTCACACCCCATCAGCGGCGATACCACCACCGTCAAGCAAATAAGCCGTACCCTCGGCCCATCGGAACGCTTCACCGCCGACCTCTCCGACCTCGATCACTCCACCCTCAACCTCGTCCTCGGCCAGTCCGGCAACCCCATCAGCCCCTCGTTCCTGGACCACTGGTCCGCCTGGTATAACAACACCACCTTCACCCTTCCCTACACCCCCACCGCCGTCCAGTCCGCCACCACTCACACCCTCACCCTTACGCCCCAATAATTCGTAACCACCACCGTTACCTGATCCCGTGTCACTGCCCTACACTGTCTAAATGCAGCGCGACCGTCTCCCATACCTCGTCCTCCCGGCCGCCGCGCTCATCGCTGTTCTGCCCCTCATCCTCCACGGCTGTTCCTGCGGCCACGACTTCGACTTCCACATACTCAACTGGCTCGAAGCCGCCCAACAATTCCGCCGCGGCAACCTGCACCCTCAATGGGCCTTCACCCCCGCCTACAACGCAGGCGAGCCCCGCTTCATCTTCTACCCACCACTCTCCTGGACCATCGGAGCCCTCCTCGGCCTCCTCTTCCGCTGGTCGTGGACACCCATCCTCTACACCTGGCTAACCCTCACCGTCGCCGGATTCACCCTCCACCGCCTCGCCCGCAACTTCACCACTCCCGCCGCAGCCCTCCTTGCCGCAACGTTCTACCTCGTCAACCCCTATATGCTCTTCACCGCGTACGAGCGCACCGCCTACGCCGAACTCCTCGCCGCCGCCATCATCCCCCTCCTCCTCGACAGCATTCTCCGCCCGCGCGTCACCATCCCCCGCATCGCCATCCCCGTGGCCCTCCTCTGGCTCACCAACGCCCCCGCCGCCGTCATGGGCTGCTACGCCCTCGCTCTCCTAACCCTCATCCGCCTGGCTGAAGCCAATCCGGGTGCCCCAGCAGCCAATCCGGGTGCTCCATCTTCGCGGCGGTCTTTTGCCGCTAAGGTGGGCATCGTGCGAAGCACGACCGCACTCACCGAAGCCAATCCCACCATCACTACGCGGACTCACCTCGCCCTAACCTCAACCGCCGGAACCCTCCTCGGCCTCGGCCTCGCCGCCGTCTACCTCATCCCCGCCGCCTACCAGCGCCGCTACGTCCAGATCGCCATGGCCATCCTCCCCGGCATGCGCATCCAGGACAATTTCTTCTTCCACCACAACGGCACCACCCCCGACGACCTCCTCCACGATCAAGTCCTCCACTCCGCCTCCTTCATCGCCATCCTCCTCATTACCCTCACCACCATCACCCTGGCCCTCGCCTTTCGACAAGCCACCAGATCGGGCATCGTGCGCAGCACGACCGCATTCCGTCTCGCCATCCTCACTATCGCCATCACCCTCCTCCTTACCCCCATCTCCGCTCCCATCTGGAACCACGCCCCCGAACTGGCCTTCCTCCAATTCCCCTGGCGCCTCCTCGCCATCCTCGCCGCAGTCCTAAGCCTCACCCTCGCCCTGGCCCTCACCCGCGCAAAACTCAAACCCACTCTCACCACCCCCATCGCCATCGCTCTGGCCGCAGCCCTCACCTATCCCGCCTACCGCATCTTCCACCAGCCCTGCGACCCGGAAGACACCGTTCCAGCCCTCACAGCCCTCTTCCACTCCACCTCCGGCACCGAGCCCACCGACGAATACACCCCCATCACCGCCGACAACGACTCCCTCGCCCACGCCAACCCACCCTACTGGCTCGCCCTCAATCCCACCGCTCCCGCCCCACCCAACACCAACCCCGGCTCAGCCCCGCACAATCTCGCCATCAACTCCCCCTTCCCCCAGTCCCTCATCCTCAACCTCCGCGACTACCCCACCTGGCGCATCCAGCTCAACCACTCCCCCATCACCACCCGTCTGCAGCGCGAAGACGGCCTCATCGCCATCCCTATCCCCGCAGGCACCTCACATATCCTTATCACCTACGCCCCACTCCCCGACCAGACCATCGGCACCATCACCTCCGCTATCTCACTCATAATCCTGCTACTCCTAACCCTCTACAAACCGCAAACCATAAACCCAAGCCCCTGATTTATCATCAAGTCTCAATGCAGCCCAACGTAAAATCCCTGCTCCTCTCCGGCGCGCAACTCACAGACGCAGCCCTCGAACGCCTCCTGCCCTCACCCGACACTCTGCCCCACTCTATCCACCGCGCCATGCGCCACAGCACCTTTGCCGGTGGCAAGCGCCTCCGCCCCATCCTCTGCATGGAAGCCGCCCGCATGGTCACAGGCACCCTCCCCGGAGGCATCGCCAACCTCGGCGCAGCCATCGAAATGCTCCACACTTATTCGTTGATCCACGACGACCTCCCCGCCCTCGACAACGACGACCTCCGCCGCGGCAAGCCCACCTGCCACGTCGTCTATGGCGAAGCCATCGCCATCCTCGCCGGAGACGCCCTCCAAACCCTCGCCTTCCAGACCATCGCCGCCCTGCCAGCCCCACCAGCTGCCGTCGTCGCCATCCTCAAGGAGATCTCGCTCGCAGTAGGCACCGGAGTAGGCCCCAACAGCCCCCTCCCCCCCGGCATGATCGGCGGCCAGGTCGTCGACATCGAATCCGAAGGCACCCCACCCACAGCCGAACTCGTCGAGTCCATCCACCGCGCCAAAACCGGAGCTCTCATCACCACCAGCATCGTCTCCGGCGGCCTCTACGGCATCGGTACGCACGCCACCTCAGCCGACACCATCGCACGCCTCCGCACCTTCGGCGAAAAAGCCGGCCTCGCCTTCCAGATCATCGACGACGTCCTCGACATGACACAATCCTCCGAAGAACTAGGCAAAACCGCAGGCAAAGACACCGCCAGCATCAAAGCCACCTGGCCCGCCGTCTACGGCATCGACCAGTCCCTCCGCGACGCCGAGCAACTCATAGCCGACGCCTTCGAAGCCCTCGCCCCCTTCGGCGAAGCAGCCACCCCACTAAAATCCCTCGCCCAGTACTTGGTCGAACGCAAGAACTAACCCCACCTCCGGCGCCCCCTGCAACCCCGCTCACCCGCCCCAGGTATCTTCATCCCAAAACGCTAGCACTCCCCCGCAAATCCCAGCGCGATATCATCAACTCAGCAATGCTCACCGAAGCCACCATCCGCACCGCCCTCCGCGACTGCTACGACCCCGTCCTCCCCTGCAACATCGTCGACCTCGGCCTCCTCCGCGCCCTCACCATCACGCCAGATCTCGATGCCCCCGGCGCCAACATCCCCGGAGTCCCCAAAAAATACCGCATCGCCATCGCCCTCACTCTCTCCAACCCCACCGAGGACTCCGAACCCCAACTCAGCGCCCAGATCGCCAACTGCCTCGCAGGCCTCGAAACCGTCAGCCAAACCTCCGTCACCTTCGTCCACGACTCCCCCTGGACCCCGCAGCAAATCACTCCCGCCGGCCGCCGCATCCTCGGTCTCGACGGCAACCCCAGCCTCGTCCAGATCCGCTAAGCCCCATGCCCCCCATCCGAATCCCCCGCAAATCCAACACCATCGACCCGCCCGTCCACCCCTTCGACACCGCCCACGGCGTAGACACCAGCGGCCTCATCCCAGCCGGCGACCTCCTCACGGGCCATCCCAACGACGACCACGTCACCGCCTACTACGGAGTAGCTCCCAGCATCCTTCGCACCCTCGTAGACGACTGGCAAGCCACAAAGCCCCCGCACCCCATCAACAAATACACCTTCATCGACTTCGGCGCCGGCAAAGGCCGCGCCATGCTCGTCGCCAGCGAACTCCCCTTCCGCCAGATCATCGGCATCGAACTCAACCCCACCCTCGCCGACATCGCCCAGACCAACCTCGACCACTGGGTCGCATCCCACGCCTCCGACCCCACCGCACCCCGCCTCGCCCCCATCCGCCTCCTCGAGCAGGACGCCCTCACCTTCGACTTCCCCAAAACCCCCTGCATCGCCTTCCTCTTCCACCCCTTCGAAGCCCCCGTCCTCAAGCTCCTCCTCCGACGCATCGAAACCCAGTTCGCCAACCGACCCGGCACCCTCGATCTCCTCTACGTCAACGCCGAGTGCGCCAACGTCCTCGACCGCCACCCCGCCTTCACCCGCCTTTTCTTCGGCCCCGTAGCCATGTCAACCGAAGACCACGCGGCAGATCTCGCCGCCATCGCCGCCCAAAAGGAATACGGCTCCACCGGCGACGAAGAGTGCGCAATCTACCGCTACACCGGCCGCTCCACCCAACCCTAGTGCAGTTCAAATCACCGCCGCTTCAGACAAAAAATGTCATCCTTCGCGCAGCGGAAAACCTGCTTTTTCTCTGGAGTCCACGCTACTCCTCCTCGTCCTGCAGCGGCCTCTTCGCCGTAGCCACTATCTTGTCCGCCAGCACCTGCGGAACCACATCATAGTGGTCCATCTCCATCCGGAAGCTCCCCCGCCCCTGCGTCATCGACGTCAGCGTAGTCCCATAGCTCAGCATCTCCGCCAGCGGCACCTCTGCCCGAATGATCGTGCCCCCTGCCCCCAGGCTCTCCATCCCCTGCACCCGCCCGCGCCGCCCGTTCAGGTCCCCCATCAAAGCTCCCGCAAACTCATCCGGAACCTCGATCTCCACCCGCATCACCGGCTCCAGCAGTGCTGGCTTCGCCGCCTCCATGCACTTCCGAAACGCGATCCGCCCTGCCATCTTGAACGACATCTCGCTCGAATCCACGTCGTGATAGCTCCCATCCACCAGCGTCACCCTAAAGTCCGTCACCGGATACCCCGCCAGATATCCACGCAACGCAGACTCCTGAACCCCCTTCTCCACCGCCGGAATAAACTGCCGCGGAATCGCCCCGCCAAAAATATCATTCACAAACTCAATCCCGCTCCCTCTCGCCAGCGGCTCTAGCTTGATCTTGCAGTCGCCAAACTGCCCATGTCCGCCCGTCTGTTTCTTGTGCCGCCCCTGCGCCTCCGCCCTCCCACGAATCGTCTCCCGGTACGGAACCTTCGGCGCCTTCAGTATCACTTCCGCGTGATACCGCCGCTTCAGCTTCGACACCAGCGCTTCAATATGCGGTTGTCCCGCACCCGCCACCAGAAACTCATTCGTCTGCGGATCCCGAAAGAACCGCACCATCTGGTCCTCTTCCATCAACTTATGCAGTGCCGGAGCCAGCTTGTCCTCATCCGCCCTTGTCTTCGGTTCAATCGCATACGTCATCGCCGGTTCCGGCATCGCCACCGGCTCCAGAAAGATCTCGTGCCCCTTCGCTCCCAGCGTGTCTCCCGTCAACGTAATCCGCAGCTTCGCCACCGCCCCCAGATCTCCCGCATGCAGCTCCGGAACCTCCACTGCCTTCCTCCCCTGCATGATCGACAGATGCGCCATCCGCTCCGCCTCCCCTCGCGTAAAGCTCTGCACCATCGCATCCGACTTCAACGTCCCGCTCACCACCTTGAAGAACGAAATCCTCCCCGCAAACGGATCCACCATCGTCTTGTAGACATACAGCGCCAGCGGCTCCTGATCCTCCATCCGCCGCATCACCATCTCCACCTGACCCACGCCGTCGTCCCGATTCCCCGCTCCATTTCCATTCGCAGCCACCTCATGTGGAGCACGCACCGCAATCGGCTCCCGCTCCAGCGGACAAGGCGCATACACCTTCAGAAAATCCAGCAGATGGTCTGTCCCCACATTCCGCAGCCCGCTCACATACAGCACCGGAAAGATCCTGTCCTCCCGAATCGCCTCATGCAGCGCCGCAATCAGATGCTGCTCCGGAATCGTCCCTTCGTTGAAGAACTCCTCCATCAGCTCATCCTTACCCTCCGCCACCAGCTCCACCAGAGCCTCATGCGCCGCCTTCGCATCCTCCTTCAGCGCCGCAGGAATCTCTCCAATCGTCCCTCGCCCATCCCCATCCGGCTTGTAGAAGAACGCCTCCATCGTCACCAGGTCCACCACCCCATGGAAGCCCTGTTCATCCACAATCGGCAACTGCACCGGAACCACCTGCCGCCCCCACCTCTCCCGCATCACCTCCAGCATCCGCTCACGTCCTTCTCGATCAGCCGCCTTCGGATGGTCCATCTGGCTGATCACCACCACCCGTGGCAGATCAACATCTCCGGCAAACTTCCACACCCGGTCCGTCACCGCCTCCACACCTGTCTGCGCATTCACCACCACCACCGCCGCCTCCACCGGCATCAACGCCGCCCGAGCCTCATGCACAAACATATGAAACCCCGGCGTATCCACCAGGTTCACCTTCACCCCCTGCCACTCTGCAAACGCCACTGCATTCGACATCGTCGTCCGGCGCGCCACATCTTCCTCGTCGTACGCCGTCACCGCCGTCCCATCCTCCGCACGCCCCATCGACGAAGTCATCTTCGCCGCATGCAGCATCGCCGACACCAGCGTCGTCTTTCCGCAATGCGCATGCCCCACAAAAGCCACGTTGCGAATCTCGTTTCCCAAATAGCTCTTCATCGCAGACTTCCCCCTCGTCGCATCCAGAGATCTAGTGAGAGGCAGAGCTAACCGGAATCGCCTCCCAGTACCGCTGCGCTAAGCCCAGCGAAGTGGCAGACATTCTAGCCCCGAAGACCCATCCCATGCGCAAAAAATATATTCCCCACCAAACGCCCACCCACCACCCCACGAATCCCCGGGGCCGATCCGCCACAAACCCACCCATATTGCCTAAGCATCTACCCAGCCGGGTGCCCCATCTTCGCGACGGCCTACCCCCTCAACCCACCCAGCCCCAGCCGTTGTCTGTCCTTTTGTTTGTCATCCCGCAGGGATCTGCTTCTGCCGTTCCCCGTTCCTACCCACCCTTAAGCCTTCCACCGAACCATCAACCCCCGCTCATCCCCCTCGCCATGCTCCATCGCAATCTCCCCATCCGCCAGCTTCACCACGCTTTCGAACCGCTCCCCCCACTCCACCAGCACCAGCGCATTCGGCTCCGCGAGCATCTCTTCCAGCCCCAGCACCGCAATCTGTTCCTCCGTCTCCAACCGGTAAAGGTCCAGATGAAACAGATGCACCTTCGGCCCTTCATACTCATGCACCAGCGTAAACGTCGGACTCGTCACATCCTCCTCATACGCCGCCCCCAGAGCCGCCGCAATCCCCTTCACCAGCGTCGTCTTCCCCGCCCCCACCTCACCCCGCAGAATCACCAGCATCGGAGGCCGCAGAATCTCCACCAGCTTCTCCCCCAGCGCCAAAGTCCCCTCAACCGACCGCGTCTTAAACCGCTTCTCCCGCAATACCTTACTCAATCCCATTCCCTCCCACTAACGCAATCCAGCACAGACCTCCAGCTTACCTAAACACTGCAAGCGATGGAGACGTCCTGCAATAGGCAATTTTGGAATTTTAGAAATCTTCAGTTACCGAGAACCCCGTTTTGCGGAAGAGAGCAATAGCTCTACTAAAGCCGCCCCACTACGGTGATTTTGCCAGTTACATCAATCTCGAACACATAGCCGCCCGCTCCCACAAACTCCGGAACTCTCGGAACCCGCTGTAATACAAGCAACACGTCAGTATCCTCCGGCAGGTCAGTCAGGACATGGGTGTGATAGCCCCCTACAGTTTGGCTTTGGGATGGAGGTGCAGGAGGAACCTCAATGACACTCTTGTGCAACTGTCGTTTCTCTATAATTGTCTTGCCATCAGCGGAGGTTCGGTAGCGAACATCAGCGCCATATGGGTAGATGCCTGCCGTGACCTGAGCCAGATAGACGTAAACAAGAACCCCGCTAGCCCCGTCTGGTAACGCCGCAACGTTGTAGGGCCGATCTACACCGTGAAAATCCTTGAGTGAAACCGCTATTGCCTTTGCCGCAGCGAGATCCCATCCTGTGTCTTCTCGCACCGGCTCAAACGGAGTGACAGCAAAATGGACAGGGCTGTCAGTTTGAACAGCCTCGTAGCTCACCAGGAACTTGTCCTCGTTCTCGTCGAGCTTTCCAAAATCCACAATCCAGCCACTTTCAGTCTTCCTTGCGATATACCGACCGACTTCTTTCTGGTTGGGGTGCAAGGCCTGAACCGCATCGGAAGCATGCCAAGCGGCAGTATCATAGCCCGCAAGCAATGTCCCTGTTCTTGTAATAGAGGCCAACACTTCAGCCGAGGGTTTGGGTGGCTCCTTTCCTTCTGCGGAAATCGACAAAACCGGCAAAGCAAGCGCCGCGAAGAAAAGTACAAGTTGTTTGCGAATCATGGCCGCAATGATACCAAGGGACGAGGTAGGACGATACGTCTCGACGGCACAACCGTCGGTTCCCATAATCCTCAATTCAATGCGAGGCTCAGGCCAACATTAGTCAGATCTTCCACACCCATTCACCCACCCATTCACCCACCCTTACCCACTCCCCACCTTCCCCTTGATCAACGCCGCAATCTTCCCCCACACCGAAGGATCATTCTCGATCTCGATATGCTCCTTCATAAACGCCCGTGCAAACCAAGGAAACGCCTCGCACGACACCCGATTCTTCCTGTAAGACAACTCATAGTTCCCCAGAATCGTCGTCCGCTTCGGGTCCATCGCCTCAATCAAACTCCGCCCATGCAGCAGCCCCTCGGTCTGGTAAAAATTCACCGCCTCCCGCACATTCGGCGGAATCCGCCCATCATCCTCGCTCGACTTCTCCACGCTATCCACCTGCACCGTCAGCAGCACCGGAATGCTCAACGCATTCAACCGCCGCGCCAGCATCACCGTCTCCGAAGCCCCCCAGCTATGCCCATAGATCACAATCCGCGCCGCACTCTTCTCCAAAGCACTCGGATTCCCACTCGCATTCAGCATCTTCAACACCGCCTTCAGCGCTCGCTCCCCATCATGGTTCGCAAACACCGCCGCCCGCACCCGCGCCGGTTCACTCTCCTGCAACTCCTTCGCCAGCACCGCCTCCCGATGCACAAAGTTCCCCGCCCTCACCCGCCCACCCATAAACCCAATCACAATCAGCGGTCGCGCAGCCTCCACACAACTAGCACTCCCACCCACACTATCCCGCGACACCGTCATCGCAGGAATATCACTCGCACGATCCAGACAAACCGGATCAGCCCCACTCGCCCGCGCCTCTGAACACACCACCCCAACCAGCAACAAAACAGGCGCAACCCGCCGCGCAAGCTTCGCAACAAAGCTCGCCCCACCAGACAAAAAATTTCCTTGAGTTACATCAGAATGAACCGCACCAACAACCTGCATCCAAGCACCCCCTGAGCGGAACCTCAGCCTACCTCGCTGCGGCCTGCTACCCAGCGGCATTCAATCACCAACTTCTGCAGACGGCCAACCCAATACTACGACGTTTCAAATGCCTTTTAGTTGTCATCTTCGCGCAGCGGAGGATCTGCTTCTCGCACTTGCCCCGCCCCACCCTACCCCCGCAATCCACACACCCACACCAACCCATCCTCATCCTTCACCCGGTACCGAAACGCATCACTCAAATGCCCCAGCGTATCCGTGGCCAACACCGTATGCTCATCCATCGCACACGCCGCAAAGTCCGCAGCCAGCCCATGCAGATAAACCGCCGCCTCCACCGCCCGCGCCACATCATCCGGAAACTGCGCCAGCATCGCCGCCACAATCCCCGTCAGAATATCCCCGCTCCCACCCTTGGCCATCGCCGGATTCCCTGTCGTATTCACCCCAACCGCCCCATACGGATGCGCCACCAGCGTCCGCCATCCCTTCAACACCAGCGTCACCTGGTGCTCCACCGCAAACCGCCGCGCCATCCCCACCCGATCCGCCTCCACCGCCTTCACCGTCATCCCCATCAGCCTCGCCATCTCCCCCGGATGCGGTGTCAACACCATCACCCGCCCCCGCCCATCCAGCAACTCCGCCCGCCCCTCAAACGCATTCAAAGCATCCGCATCCACCACCATAGGCACCGTGGTCCTCGCCACCAACTCCCGCGCAAACGCCGAAGCCTCCCCCGCAGTCCCCAACCCAGGCCCAACTGCCACCACATCGATCCCCTTCATCAACCGCCCAAACCGCTCCCCCTCCAAATTCGCCACCAACACCCCCTCAACCTCAGAGCCGGGTGCCCCAGAACCTTCGCGCGGCTTTATCGCGCTAAGGTGGGCATCGTGCAAAGCACGACCGCCTTCCTCCAACCCCACCATCATCAACTCCGGAGCCACCCCCGCCACCATCCCCAAAACACTCTTCGGCACCGCCGCCGTCACCAACCCCGCACCAGCCCTCAGCCCCGCCAGCGAAGCCATCGCTGGAGCCCCCGCCTTCCCATAACTCCCACCCACCACCAGCACATGCCCAAACCGCCCCTTATTCGCATTCACCGCCCGCGGAGACTCCGCCACCACCTTCGCCGACCCCGTCCACCCCAACCCACCCGCCGAAACCACCGCCCCCTCCGGCGACCCAATCTCCGCCACCACTACCGGCCCAAACGTCCCGCCATCCAGCGCCCCGCACGTCAGATGCCCAAACACATGCGCCAGCTTCGGAGCCGTAAACGTCACCACTGCATCCGCCCGAAACGCCCCCTTACAAACCTGCTCCATCGAGTCCGCATCCCACCCACTCGGCACATCCACCGCCACCACCGGCACCTTCAACTCCTTCACCAGATCCCGCACCGCCACCGCCAGCCCACGCAACGGCGGCTTGAAACCCGTCCCCACCACCGCATCCACCAGCAGTTCCGCATCCCCAAATACCTCGCCAAGCTTCCCCAGCCCAGCCTCATCCACCACCTCATCCACCATCACCCCTTCAGCCTCATCCCGAAGCCGCCGCAAAGCCTCCCCAGCCTCACCCTTCACCTCATCCATCCTGCCCAGCAGCACCACCCGCACCCCACTCCCCGAAGCAGCCAGCACCCGTGCCGCCACCATCCCGTCCCCACCGTTATTCCCCTTGCCGCAAATCACCACCACCTGTTGCGCCGACTCATACTGCCGCAAGCAAAACTCCGCAACCGCACCACCCGCGCGCTCCATCAATTCGTCTACCGCCACGCCAAACTCACCAGCAGTCCGCCGGTCCGCCTCCCCCATCTCCGCTGCCGTCAGAATTTTCATACGTCCCTTCTACTCCATCGCCCCACCTCCCGCCAACTCGAACCTCCATCTCACCCCAGCCTCAGCGCAAAAAAATAGGTGCCTCTCGGCACCCATCTTTCTCCAGTAAATTACCACAATCAAACCAGTAATTACTTACTCCGTACCACTCGTCGAAGTAGGCAATCCAGCCATACTTGGCTTCGACTGGAAGTAGCTCTTATCCCAAAGTGCCCGGTAAAACTGCCCTGTCAGCTCTGCAGCCTTCGGTCCAAACGTAGGCCGCCCACCCTCCAGAAAGATCACTGTAACAATCCGCCCACTCGGCGTATCCGCATACGATCCAAACCACCCGAAACGAGTCCCATTGTTCGAGCAAGTGCCCGTCTTCCCCATCACAGGAAACTCATGGAAGTTCGCCCGCAGGCTCCGCGCCGTCCCATACTGCACCGCAGCCTGCATCCCCGTCTGAATCTCCGGAATCAACGGCGCAATATTCAAAGTCCTCTTCACCCGCGGTTCAAACGAAGCCACATCTGCCGGCGACTCCGGATGTTGCAGATAATAAAGTGTTCCGCCATTCGCAATCGCCGAAACGATCGCACCCAGTTGCAGGGGTGTCATCGACACACTCTCGCCAAACGAGCACATCCGCCCCACTCCACCCAGCGAAGCCGGCAGCTCTTCATCCGGGTACGTCCCCAACTGCTCCCCCTGGATTTGATAACCCGCCAACTCACCCAGCCCAAACTCATTCGCATAGTGCTTCACGCGCTCAAATCCCAGCGTGCGGCCCAGCGTCTCAAAATAAAGATTGTTGGAGTGCGCCAACGCCTCCGTCAACGTCAGGTGGTAACCACCACCCAGATTCACCGGCGTATCCCGCCTTACAATTCCCTCTTCCAACGCCGCCAGCGCAACCGTCAACTTGATCGTCGAGCAAGGCTCCGCGCCCCGCGACAGCGCCAGCTTCTGGTTCACCATCGCCAGTATCCGGCCATTCGCAGGATTGATCGCGATCGCCGTCCCATTCATATTCCCCAGCGCTGCAATCGCCGCTTCCCGCACCACCGGATCTTCACCCTCGATCACGTCGCCCAGCGTCAGATTATCCGCAAACGAGCTCGCAGAAAAATGCTCCATGTGCCGTGTCCGCCGCACTGCCAGTACCTTCCGTGCACCACGGCCGCGCCGCCCACGCACTATCGTCCCACTCGCTACACGCGTCTTGCCAGAAGCAGCCGCCGCCTTGTGCGAAGCCGTAACCATGTGCGAAACCGCAGTATGGGTCTTCGCCTTCGCAGTCACCGTGGCTGCACCCGCATGGTGATGCTTCGTCGCCGCAGACACCGGCAACGAACCGCAAACCACCAGGCAGAGAAGAATCCCGCCCCACAAATTAATCAGTTTCAACATATGGCCCCTCACGAGTACTTGAATCACCACGGCAATTAACTACACATCACAAATTTCAAACACCCATCACGCAATACAACTTATCGGCTATACCTACGCGTTGCCTCGCCGCAGAAACGCAGGAATGTCCAGCTCATCCGGCTCCGCACGCTCCGTCTCTACTACCGGCGCGCTGCCAAACGGCACGGAACGAACCCCATCCCCTGCCAACTCCGGCATCACGCCCCGTACCTCTTCATGTTGGACGTTCACCACAGGAGAAAAGTGACGCGGCACACTCTGTCGCGGCTCCGCGGACTCTCCCGCCCCAGCTTCCATCCTAGAGTCCGGCACTTCCCCTGCGCGCGGGATCGGAGCCCGGAAGAAATCATCATCAAACACTGACGCCGGAACCGGTACCAGTTCCGCAGGCGCACTCGGCATAACCACTGGTACTACAACAACCTCGGCCTCTAACCGCCCGTCCACCGGCACAGGCGATGGAGCCTCCGCAGCAGCAGGAACAGCCGCCGACGGCGCCACTAACTCCTCTTCGCTCGCAAACTTCGGCGTAGCTGGTCGGGGCGTGTAAATCCTCGGCTGAATTGGCACGTCATATCGCATCGTCGGCAGCGTCGCCTCCGCCAGCATCCGCTCCCGCCGCTGCGGCATCTCCTGATGTTTGAAGCCCGTAGCGATCACGGTGATCTTCACTTCATCGCCCATCGACTCGTCCTGCACCGCGCCAAAGATGATGTTTGCATCTTCATGCGCCGCATTCTGAATAATCCCCGAGGCCTCATTCACCTCGCTCAACTTCAAGCTGCTCGATCCCGTAATGTTGATCAGAATTCCCCGCGCCCCGTCGATTGCCCCCGCCTCCAGCAGCGGAGAAGCCATCGCCGCCATCGCCGCCTCCACCGCGCGGTTCGTGCCAGATCGCATCGCCGTCCCCATCACCGCATAACCCATCCCAGCCATCGTCGTCTTCACGTCGGCGAAGTCGCGGTTAATCACGCCCGGAATCGTAATAATGTCCGAGATCCCCTGCACGCCTTGTCTCAGCACATCATCCGCAATCCGAAAGCTCTCGAAGAAGCCGGCATCCTTCGCCACCGCCAGCAGCTTCTCGTTCGGAATCACAATCACCGTATCCACCGACTCCAGAAGCTCCTGCATCCCGCGCTCGGCCTGCATCATCCGTCGCTTGCCCTCAAACGCAAACGGCCGCGTCACCACCGCCACCGTCAACGCGCCCATCTCACTCGCCAGGCTCGCAATCACCGGAGCAGCACCCGTTCCAGTGCCCCCGCCCAAGCCCGCCGTCACAAACACCATGTCCGCGCCTTCCAGCGCCTCGATAATCTTGTCTGAATCCTCCAGCGCCGCCCGCCGTCCTATATCCGGATTCGCACCCGCACCTAGCCCGCTCGTCAGCTTCACACCCAGCTGCAACTTCACCGGAGCGTTCGAAACCTGCAGCGCCTGCACATCCGTGTTCGCCGCAATAAACTCAACACCCACCACATTCGCCGCAATCATCCGGTTCACGGCGTTATTGCCACCACCACCCACCCCAATCACCTTGATCCGAGCACCCCGCGGCATCTCATCGTGATAGTGAATGCGAAGCGAATCATCAGGCAGATTGGACATGGCAGCAAGTGCTCCTTGAAATCATTAGGAAGTCCTTTAATTCTTACATCCCCACCCCAGAAAACCTAATCCCCGTTTTCCACCGCCGAACCACACAAGGTTCACTACACAACTGACACTTCAGATAGCGAGCGACAGTTCCCACCTGGCAGCCAGAATCTTTGGCACATCGCCTTGCTGAATAACAGCAGTCACCCATCCGGCCAGTCGCTACGGAGCTTGCGAGGCAAGATATCCCGTGATCGCCACAATATCGTCGATCGTCAATTTCGACACAGGAGCCTTCATCAACGGTGCATTTGGCCCGTTCCGCACCCCCGTCTGAAAATCGGTGATCTGCCGTGTCATCTGGCTCGGCGAACGTCCCACAATCGAAGGCACATTACCCATACCCTTCAGGTTCATTCCGTGGCACATCGTGCATGCCATCGTCTTGCCATTGCCTCCCGTCTTCACCAGCGTCTCCCCCAGCTTCAGGGTTCCCACCGGCACATACGCGACAAATCCAGACTTCGAATTCCGCAACTCCGTCTGTTCCAGATTCTCCGGCACTTCAATTACCCGGTTGCCGATCGGCTCAGACCCACCCGCCTCGTCCAGCACCAGCATGCCACCCGCGATCCGGGTCTTAGGCACCATCGCCGTCTCGATAACCCTGATCCACGCTGCTGGCTTCATCGAAGCAAAATACTTTACCCCTGTCTCTATCTCCTCCGGAGTAGCGCCCTTTGCAATTCGAATCATGTAATTGACTGACCCCATGTGCGGCTCCGAACTCTTGCGCAGGCCGCTCTTGAACTCCGCCATCTGCTCCATCATGTAGGCCGCTGGAAGTCCCGCCACACTCGCGTTCTCCGGTCGCCCTTGTCCATTCGGCAGGTGGCAGTAGGCGCACGCGGCGACATCCGGCTTACGGCCCTGCGAAACCACTCCCAGCATCGCGGGATGCGAATCGGGGAACCAATCGGAAACCGTGAAGAGGTCAGCGATCTGAGCCTTCGTAAAGCCAGCGGCACTGCCAGGCACATGCTTTACGCCTTCATCCTGGGCTGTCACCGCTGGCTTCGCCCCACCCGGGACCGCAGCCGGAACTGGATAGGCCCATATCGGCAAGCTTGGTGTCGCCGCGCCATCACCGCCTGCGTTCTGAGCCTGGGTTGATGCAACCACTAGAAAAATCGAAGCGCCAGCAATACAAATGGCAGTCACAGCACCCGTCTTGAATCTCATCCTGGAATAGCCTCGCAGCGCGGAGATCTCAATCTCCCGCGGTTTTCCACTCTTTCATGAATCAGCAAGCCATACAACACCGTGGCTCATTATTCGAAACAGTATCAGCGCCCAGTTCTGTCCAGGTTAGAAGCTCCCAGCAAAAATAGCCTTCAACTTTGCCTTCAGCCCCTGCTCTTCGCTCGCCCGTCTTACCTGCGTCCGGTGCGTATACAGCAGCATCCCAATCGCCGCAGCAAACTCCGGCTGTGCCAGCTCCTCCGGCATCCGGCTCAACGGCACTGGAAACCCGATCCGCGCCGGTACCCGTAACAAGCTCTCCGCATTATCCAGTAGCCCAGCTAGATGCGCTCCACCACCCGTAAACACGCAGCCCGCACCCAGAGCCTCCAGCACTCCACCAGTCCGCAGATTGTCCCGCAGCATCGTGAACAACTCCCGCGCCCGCGGCTCCAGAATCTCCGCCAGAAATCTCTGCCGCACCATCCGGCCCGACTGCCCTCCACCACCCAGGCTGCCCACCGCCAGATTTCCGCCCACTTCAATCTCGTTCAACTGCGGCACCGCAGTCACCACGCTGTGCCCAAACGTCCGCTTCAGGTACTCGGCCTCTTCAACCGTTACCTGCAGCCCTACCGCCAGATCGTTCGTAAAGTGGTCGCCACCGATCGGCAGCACTGCCGTATGCGCAATCGAGCCCTCAAAATAAACCGCCAGCTCCGTCGTGCTCGCGCCAATGTCAGCGATGCAGACGCCCAGTTCGCGTTCATCCGCGCTCAAAACCGCCTCAGCCGCCGCGATCCCTTCATACACCGTATCCAGCACTTCAAGCCCAGCGCGGTTTGCGCACGTAATTACGCTCTGCGCCACGCCACCCGAGCACGTCGACAGATGCAGATTCACCTCCAGCTTGTTCCCCACCATCCCCACCGGATCGTGGATCCCCGCCTGGTCATCCAAAATAAATTCCTGCGGCAACAAGTGCAACACCTCGCGGTCCGGAGGCAGCGCCACGCTTCGTGCACGATCCACCGCCGCCTTCACCTCTTCCCGCGTAATCTCCCGCATCCGGCTGCCCATACTAATGCCACCGCGGCTGTTGATTCCGCGAACATGCGTCCCACCAATCCCGACCACGCACGTCTCAATCCCTGCCTTCGCCACGCGCTCCGCCGTCAGCGCCGCACGATTGATCGCCTCCGCCGCAGGCCCAAGCTCCGCAATCAAGCCCTTGCGCATACCCTTCGAGCGCTCAATCCCATGCCCCCGATACCGCAGAACGCCATCCTGCAACTCCGCCACCAGCACAACACTCTTGGCGCTCCCGGCATCCAGCACCGTAATCAGATTGTCCTGTTTCTGATTCATCAATGAACCACCGTCGGCGGATGATTTGCCTGCTTAGCCACCTGGGCCTTGCCTGCAGGCCCCTTGCCCACTCCATGCTTCTTAACAACCGTTCGCTGCAATCCCGGCTTCGCCTTCACTGCTCCATGCGGCTTGGCCTTAACCACGTTCTTCTTCACCGGCGCCGGATGAGCCGCTCCAGCTTTCCCTGTAACAGGACTAGCACTCTTAGGCGCCACCGTCGATCCCGCCAACGGGGTAGACTTCGCCGCGACCACAGGATGCCCAGCAACCAGCAGATGTGCAGCACCAGCCGCTGCCGCAGCGCCAACAACATGGGCAGCACCAGCCCCGGACGCATGACTTACAGCAGTACCGCTCACATTCGTCTTCGCCGCACTGGTCGTCTTTGAACCCGCAGCATTCGCAACCGAACCGTTCCCATCATCTCCAGTGGTCGCCTCAGCATTGGCCGCACCCGCCAGCGGAACCGAACTCCCCGGCTGCATCTCCAAAACTGCTTGACGGTCATACCGCATATCCACGGACGACAGCTTCGGATACTGCGTCCGCCACTCCGCCAGGTTCGCTTGATATTTGTGATACCGTTCCAGAAAATCTGTGTCCCCAAAATGAACCAGGATGTCCGCGTTCGTATCTGGAATCAGCGCCCGCACATCCTCAGGGTTCGATAGATCGACTTCGCTCAGCTTCTGCGAAACCTTCTCCCCCGTCGCATCCAGCTCCGACGTAAACCGTTCATAAATCTTCATCCGCGCCGCACGCGTCGAGAGCGGATCGTCCGCCCCGATCCCCGTCACCACCGGAAACGAGTAGTGCGTGCCCCCCTGCGAATCTGCCGTCATATTCAGCAGAACCCCGTTCTTGTCCACCAGGCCAATCTGGCTGCCCTGCCGCACAAACGCCACCGGAGTCCTCTCCACCACCGACACCCGAATATGGTCCGGCAACAGCCGCATCACCGTCGCATGCTCCACCCACGGAAGCCGTTCCAGGTCAGCCTTCCGCTCCGCCAGCGACACCGTAAACACGTTCCGCTCCACATCCTCACCAAAGATGCTCAGCAACTGAGCCTTCGTCAGATGTTGATTTCCCTCCACCGCAATCGACGACGAAGATTGAATCACAAAGCGCTCATCATGCAGCAACATGCTGCGCACCGCCATCAAGCCACCAACACAAGCACCCAGAACCACCACAACACCTGCACCCAGCCAGATCCGGCCCCACTTCGTCCGCGGCAATCCCCCGCGAAACGATAGCCGAACCCCACTCCGCCGCCGCACTGTCGCTCGATCGCCATCTTCGTTGAAGTCCTCTGCAAAGTCTTCGCCGAAGTCACGGCGCAGCTTTCGCTTCGGCGCAGCAGAGGTCCGTCGCGGAACACGCTGCTCCGGAGCATAGTGGGGCTCAGGCGCGTCTAGCACCGATATCCCACGCTTCGAATACACTTCACTTGATCGCACGCCTGAGCAAGGCCGCGAGAATCGCCATTCCGAATATAACCCGCCAATCCAAGCCACCTACAGCTCTTCTTCCCCGCGTACCCTTTCAGGAACTCACCCAACTTGTTCATCTTCAATATCCTGCCCAGACCTCCTTACCCCGCCAGCCCTTCCATCAACAACGGTGCCGCGTGCGAAACACTCCCCGCACCCAGCGTCAGAATCGCATCCCCATCCTTCGCCTCTGCCACCAGCCGAGCCACCGCCTCAGCCATCGAAGCCGCATACTCCACCTCCACCCCGCCGCCCGCAGCAATCTCTTTTACCAACGCCTGCGCCGTGACGCCAGCAATCGGCGCTTCGCTCGCCGCATAGATATCCAGCACCTGAACCGTATCCGCATCCTTGAATGCCGCGGCAAACTCCGGCATCAAATCCCGCGTCCTCGAGTACCGGTGCGGCTGAAACAACACATGCACCCGACCATACCCGCACTCCCGCGCCGCCTTCAACGTAGCCACAATCTCCGTCGGGTGATGCCCATAATCATCCACCACCGTCACCCCTTCAACCGTCCCCTTCACCTGGAACCGCCGGTCCACTCCGTGAAAGCTGTCCAGTCCAATCGCAATCTGGTCCGGAGCTACCCCTAACTGCACTCCAATCGCCACCGCAGCCGTCGCATTCAGTACATTGTGGATCCCCGGAACATGCAGCCCGAACGACCCCAGCACCAACCCCTTGTAGTTCACCGCAAAGCTTGAGTAGTACTCCGGACGCTTCGGCAACATCTCCACCCGGAAGTCTGCATCCGCACTTTGCCCATACGTGTACAGCTTTCGCCTCACTCGCGGCAGCACTCCACGCAATAGCTCGTTATCCACGCAGGCCGTCGTCGCTCCATAAAACGGAACCCGGTCCATAAACTCCACGAACGCACCTTCAACATCCGACATGTCTTTGTAGCAGTCCATGTGCTCACGATCCAGGTTCGTCACCACCGCCAAAATCGGCGACACCTTCAAAAACGACCGGTCGCTCTCATCCGCCTCTACCACCAGATACTGCGAGTTCCCCAGCCGCGCATTCGACCCCAGCGCATTCACCCGTCCCCCCACCACCACCGTAGGATCCAGACCTCCGCCTCCTAGCACCGCCGCAATCATGCTCGTCGTCGTCGTCTTGCCATGCATCCCCGCCACGGCAATCCCGTACTTCAGACGCATCAACTCCGCCAGCATCTCCGCCCGCTGAATCACAGGAATCTTCCGCGACCGAGCCTCCACCACCTCAGGATTGTCCTTGCTCACCGCAGAACTCGTCACCACCACATCGCTCGCCGCAGCATTCGCCGCAGCATGCCCCTCAAACACCCGGGCACCCATCCCCACCAGGCGGTCCGTCACCGCACTCCGGCGCAGGTCGCTGCCAGATACCGCATACCCCATCGTCAACAGGATCTCCGCGATCCCGCTCATCCCAATCCCGCCAATCCCAATAAAGTGAATCCGCTGCGAAGGGGCAAACAAAAAGTGTCCAGGAACAAACATATACTTCAACTCTACCAGCGGACCTTCCAGTTCTTCCCTGACTTTCCCCCGTAATAAAGCCAAATTCCTCCGCAACCTTTTCCAGCGCTCTAAGTCTTAAGATAGTAAGACATGCAGCGCTTCGGAAAGGGACCGGCCATGACACAAGCCAGAACCATCTTCGCTCTACTCGCCTTTGCCTTCCTGTTCAGCACCACCACCCAGTTCAATCGCCGCATCGTCGTCAAAGACCGCACTCCCCGCATCCACGACCGGTCCCCCAAAGCCAAAGACCATACTCCGCAGGTCCATCACCTTCTCCAGACCGCGACTCTCGTTCAACCACGCACAACCTAAGCCACCACAGCCCAGCTGGTATCTTCTTCAACGCTTCAGCAGCGCATCCGGCACCAGAACGGCCGCTCCATCAATTCCGTCCGCCTTCACCGCCATCAAAGCCTCATTCGCCTCACTCAGCGGAAAGATCGTCACCTTCGGCTGAAGATTCGCCTCTGCCGCCACTTTCAGAAAATCCCGTGCATCCGCCCGCGTCATATTCGTCACACTCCGAATCTGCCGCTCTCCCCACAACAATTTGTCGTAGTCAAACTCTGGCATACGGTCCAGATGGATCGCATTGATCGCCACCACCCCACCCTTCCGCAAGCTCGAGAGTGCCGCGACCACCACATCCCCGCTCGGCGCAAACGTCACCGCCCGGTCCAGTTCCACCGGCGGACGGTCCCGCTCGCCCCCCACCCACGTAGCGCCCAGCGAAGCCGCCAGCCGCTGATGCGATTCACCCCGAGTCGCCACGTAAACCTCACACTTCCAAGCCTGTAGCACCGCAATCGCCAGATGCGCCGAAGCCCCAAACCCAAACAGCCCCACCCGGTCCCCCGGCTCCACCCCAGCTACCCTCAAACTCCGAAACCCGATAATCCCCGCACACAGCAGAGGAGCCGCATGCGCATCTTCCAGCTTCGCCGGCAGCGGAACCACAAAGTCTCGCCGTGCCAGCGCATACTCTGCATACCCACCATCCACGCTGTACCCCGTAAATGTTGGAGCATCACACAGATTCTCCAGCCCCCGTCTGCAGTAGGGACAGTCCCCATCCACCCCGCCCACCCACGAAACACCTACTCGCGTCCCATTCGGCACCTCCTCCGAGCCGCCCTCCACCACCTCCCCCACAATCTGGTGCCCAGGAATCACCTGCGCACGCAGAACAGGAAGCTCGCCTTCCACAATATGCAGGTCCGTCCGGCACACGCCGCAGGCCCGCACCCGCAGCAGCACCTCCCCCGGACTACGCACTGGCATAGGAACATCCACCACCTCCAGCGGGCGGCCATGAATCGGTCCTGTCTGCGTAAGTCGCACAGCCTGCATACGTTATTCCTCTCCGCTAAAGCCTGGGAAGCTCCAAGGAAACAGACCAGATTGCATCATTTATCAATCCCAGGCAACCCCATACCCACCACCATCCTAAGCCCGAATAGACATTCATCTTCGAGCAACATATCCTCTGGCCTTGTGTCTAATTAGCTTGTGAGTCTTGACTGGCGAACGTTGCCATGCCGGAACTCAGATTCCTGCAGTCCTCGCACCCCGGAGCCCACGACCCACCGGGAAAATCGAAGGTCGGCAAGAAAAAGGTACATCGTATGAACCTCCCCCGCCTCATCAGAAACACCATCGGAACCGCAATGCTTGCTGGAGCTCTCATCGCCGCTCCTCAAGCCGCTCAGGCCCGGGTCTTTATCTCCGTCGGCATCGCTCCTCCTCCTATTCCCTACTACGCTCAGCCTCTCTGCCCCGGCGATGGCTACATCTGGACCCCGGGCTACTGGGCCTATACCGATGACGGCTACCAATGGGTCGAAGGAACCTGGGTTCTTGCCCCATACGTCGGTGCACTCTGGACCCCCGGATACTGGGGATGGGGAAATGGCGGCTACTTCTGGAACGCCGGCTACTGGGGTTCTGGAATCGGATACTACGGTGGCATCAACTACGGGTACGGCTACTTCGGCTCAGGTTTCTACGGCGGATACTGGGGTGGCGGACACTTCTTCTACAACCGTGGCTATAACAACATCTACGGGCACAATATCCACAACATCTACGACAGCCCCTACCGTGGTGGCTCTACCCGCCCCGGCGGCGAAAGCTGGGCCCACGGCGGACGCAATGACGGCGGCTTCAGAGGCTCAAACATAAACGGTGGCAACTACAACCGCGGCGGCGACTTCAACCGCGGTGGCAATTCGAACCGCGGCGGTAGCGACTTCAACCGCAATGAAAATTCGAACCGCGGCGGTGGCGACTTCAACCGCAATGGAAACTACAACCATATCGGCAGCGTCGAGCGCAGCAGCGGCAACAGCGGCAACAACGGAAACAGAGGCTCCGGCTTCTCGCAGGAAAGCGCCCGCCCCAGCTACGGCGGCTTCGGTGGCGGCAACGGTCAGGGAAGCCACAACCAGATCTACAACAACTCCCCGGCCAGAAACTACTCCCAACCCACCCAGTCCTTCCACGGTGGCAATAACGGCGGCGGCGCATCAAACGCACCTCACTCCTACTCCGGCGGCAACTCCGGTGGAAGCTTCCAGGGCGGTGGCGGTAACTCCCACGGCGGCGGCGGCGGCTTCCAGGGCGGTGGCGGCGGCGGCGGCTCCCAGGGCGGCGGTGGTGGCGGCGGCAACTCCCACGGCGGCGGCGGTGGCGGCCATCGGTAACGCCTGAGCAGCATCAAAAGAAAAGGCTGAGGAGAAATCCTCAGCCTTTTTCTTTCCTCTCGTTCTTAAATCAAGATCAATCCCGCGCCAGCACCACCGCGAAAAATCCATCGCACTCATGAACTCCCGGCAGCGTTCGCAGAGCTCCATCCACCAGCGCAGATCCCAGATCAACCCCACTCCGCAACAACCCGGACTCGCTCAGCCCTGCCACCAACCCATCCACAGGAATCCGTCGCAATCCTGTACCCTCCGTCACCGCTGCGACCACCTGCTCACACTCCTCAGGCTCCAGAGAGCACGTCGAATACACCAGCCGCCCACCCACAGCCAGCCGCTTCAAGGCACCCCCCAGAATTCTCTTCTGCCGATCTGACTGCCGCGCCAGTTCCTCCACCTTCAGCATGTGACGAATCTCAGGATTCCCCGCCAGCGTCCCAGTCCCACTGCAAGGCACATCGCACAAAATCAGATCGAACTCCCCCCGAACGTTCTTCTCTTCCGCAGCATCTGCTACCGCACACTTCACACGTTCCGCATACGCATGCCGCCGCATCCGCGCCTGCATCTGTGCCAGCCGCTTCGCGCTCACATCCGTGGCCAGCACCTCAGCCTCACCCAGGCGCAACGCCAGTATCAGCGTCTTCCCTCCCGGAGCAGCACAACAATCCCAAACCCGCTGCGCTCCAGGCATAGCCGCAGCCGCAATCTCAGCCACCAGCCGCGATCCATCATCCATCACCGGCAACGCCGAATCCCCCTCCAGGCCCACCGCGAACATCCCACCCTCGCCATGCTCTCGCTGGTCCGCCTCGCAGATCTTCAGCGCCGCATCCCGTCCATAAGCAGCAGCCCAACGCTCCACCATCCACTGCGGATGCCCCAACCGCTCCGCAAACGCTGCCACCGACTCAAAGATCCGCTCTCCCGGCTTCTGAGCCGCAGCCACCTTCCGCAACACCGCATTTACCATCCCCGTCGCATGTGGTTCACCCGCAGCCCGGCAAAGCTCCACACTCTCGCTCAACGCCGCATGCGCCGGAATCCTGTCCATATGCAGCAGCTGAAACGCCCCCATCCGCAACGCAATCGACACCGCATCCGCCAGCCGCTGCTCTGGCCTCTGCAGCAGCCCTCGCACCCGCGCATCCAGCGCAATCTGCCACCGCAGAACGCCCATCACCAGCGCCGTCGCCAAATTCCTGTCCTCAGGAGACAAAGCATCTGTCAGCCCCGAGTGCAGCAACTCATCGCTATGCCCCTTACCCAGCCCCACCTGCTTCAAAATCTCAAAAGCCGCCAGCCGCGCCGGACTCACCTTGGCTCGCGCCTCCGCTGCTGACAACGTCGGCCCCGCACTCACCGGACGCTTCGCCACAAACTTGCCACGTGCCGGTCCTCGAAATCCGCTCATAGTCCCAACCGCTCTCCACTCCGAACCTGATACCCCCGCAAAAACTCGCCTGCCGTCATCCTCTTCTTCCCTTCCATCTGCACCTCAACCAACTCCAGCAACGTCTTCTCCCCACAAATCACCAACATAGAATCCCCTTGAACCACCAGTGCTCCCACCTCACCTCCAACGCTCTCATGCACCACCCGCACCCGATGCGCAATCAACTTCTTCCCGCGCAAAGTCGTATGCGCCCCCGGCCACGGCTGAAACCCCCGCCACCGGTCATACAACTCCTTCGCAGTCCGCGAGAACACCATCCACCCATCCTCCCGCGTCAAGATCGGCGCCAACGTAGCCAGAGAATGATCCTGTGCCTGCGGATACAAACACCCCTCGCCCAGTCCAGCCAGCGTCTTCACCATTAGTTCCGCACCCACCGCAGCCAGCCCCTCGTACACAGCCACCGCAGTCTCTTCCAACCCAATCGGAACCACCTGTGCCAGCAGCATATCGCCCGTATCCAGCCCAGCATCCAGCCGCATCGTCGTCACGCCCGTCACGATCTCGCCATGCGCCACCGCCCACTGAATCGGTGCCGCCCCACGATACTTCGGCAGCAGACTTCCATGCAGATTGATGTTCCCCAGCGGCGGCAGATCCAGCATCCACTGCGGAATAATCCGCCCATACGCCACCACCAGAATCGCATCCGGCGCAATCGCCTCCAACTGCGACCGAAACTCCGCATTATTCTTGATCTTCTCCGGCTGCACCACCGGAATCCCCCGCTCCAATGCCACCCACTTCACCGGCGGAGCATGCATCTCCATCCCACGCCCTGCCGCTCGGTCCGGCTGCGTCACCACCAACGCAACTTCGTGCCCCGCAGCAATCACCGCCCCCAGCGTCGGCACAGCGAACTGCGGAGTCCCACAAAATACCAGCTTCACAAACTCACCTCAGCCACGCTTTCTTTTTCATGCCCAGGACGCAGAAGAGCGCCACAGAACCGATCCCGCCTCAATCAGCAGCAAGCGCTCCAATACCGCTCGAACTACAGGAGCTCTACCACTCCCCCAGCTTCTGCAGTTTCTTGATCTTCCGAATCACCAGATCCCGCTTCAGCCGGCTCAGTCGATCAATAAACAGCACCCCATCCAGATGATCGATCTCATGCTGAATCGCGCGCGCCAACAACTCATCGCCCTCTACTTCGATCCATTCGCCGTGCACATTCTGCGCCCGCGCCTTCACCCACTCCGCGCGCTGAACCTTCTCCCGAATCTCCGGCAGGCTCAGACATCCTTCTTCTTCCACCTGCTTACCCTTGCGCTCCACAATCTCCGGATTGATCAGCACGATCTTCTCCTCCGGATTCTTCTTGAAGCTCACGTCAATCACGCACAACCGCTGAGAAATAGCGATCTGCGGCGCTGCCAGCCCAATCCCCTGCGCCGCATACATGCTGTCAAACATCTCGTCCACCAGCTTCGTCAGCTTCGCATCAAACACCGTCACGGGAGCGCCAACCTTCGCCAGCACCGGATCCGGCCACTTTACGACTTCATGTATCTTTCCCATCAGTACGCCTTTATCTGCTCACAATAGCCACTAAAATTTCGCTGCAACTCACGCAACGAATCCCCACCAAACTTCTCCAGCGCCAGCTTTGCCACCGCCAGCGCCACCATCGCCTCCGCAGCAACTCCCGCAGCCGGAACCACACAAACGTCGCTGCGTTCATACGCTGCCTTCACCGGCTCCCGAGTCGTAAAACTCACGCTCGCCAGTGGCCGCCGCAGCGTCGATATCGGCTTCAGATACCCACGTACCACCACATCCTCGCCATTCGAAATCCCGCCTTCAATCCCACCGGCATTATTCTTCTCGCGCGAGAACTTCGTAAACGCATCCTCCGCGCCCTCATACCCAATCGCATCATGCACGGTAGACCCCAGCGACTCCGCCGCTGTCACTCCCCGCCCAATCTCCACAGCCTTCACCGCCTGCAGACTCATCACCGCCTGGGCCAGCAATCCATCCAGACGCTCATCCCAGTTCGCATGCGTCCCCACACCCGGCGGCAGACCATGCACCACAACTTCAAACACTCCGCCAATCGTGTCGCCTGTACGCAGCACAGCATCAACCTCCGCCTTCATCGCCGCTTCGCTCTCGGCATCGACGCAGTTCAGCAGAACGGACTCCTTCGCATTCAGCGCCGCAATCTCCGCCCACTCCGCCGGACGCTGCAGCTCTGCCTTGCCCACGCGAATCACATGGCTCCCAACCTCAACGCCAATCGACCGCAGCAGCAGCTTTGCAATCGCTCCTGCTGCCACTCTCGCCGCACTCTCCCGAGCACTCGCTCGCTCCAGTACATACCGGGCATCCGGAAAGTCATACTTCAGACTCCCCGCAAGATCTGCATGCCCTGGCCGCGGCGAAGCAACTGCCTTATGCTTCTCGGGGTCGCCTGTCTCCACCGGCAGAATCTCACCCCAGTTCTTCCAGTCGTTATTCGCCAGCGACATCGCAATCGGCGAACCGATCGTCTTGCCATGCCTCACGCCGCTCAGAATATGCGCCGTATCCCGTTCAATCCGCATCCGGCCGCCGCGCCCATACCCCTGCTGCCGCCGCCAAAGCTCGTGGTTGATAAATTCCTGCTCAACGGGAACCCCCGCCGGCATCCCGCTCACCAGGGCAATCAAACTCTCCCCGTGGCTCTCTCCAGCTGTCGAAAAACGCAACATTTAGCTCTCTTACGATCCGGCTCTGCCAGCTCTGTTCAATCTCTTATTGTAACAACTTGCCGCTAACCGTTCCCCGGGCGCCCTACACGCAAATCCAGCTATACTCATCCCGGAGAAACCTGACATCATGCCCAACACCTGGCGCGCCGACCACATCGGCAGCTTCTTACGTCCCTCCGAACTACTGCAGGCTCGCCGCGATGGCATCGATCCGCAACAACTCTCGGAACTCGAAGACAAACACATCCTCCACATCCTCGCCAAACAGAAGGAAGCAGGCTTCAACATCTTCACCGACGGCGAGTTCCGTCGCCGCAACTTCATGAGCGACTTCACCGATGCCGTTAGCGGATTCGACCTCGAAGACGCCGTCGCACGACCATGGGAGGCCACTCAGGGAGACGCCCCCGTCAGCCGTGTCGCCGGAATCGTCACCTCCAAACTCAAAAAGCTCCGCCCCCTCACCCTCCACGAACTCGATTTCCTCCAGAAAAACGCCCCCGGCCCCATCAAAATGACCATGCCCAGCGCGACCCAGTTCCCCGCCATCGCCTTCAAGCGCGGCGTCACCGACCGGGTCTACGCAAACTACTCCGAGCTGCTCTGGGACATCGCCGAAATCGTCCGCCAGGAGATGGAACTTCTCGCCGCTCGAGGCGTCAACTACATCCAGATCGACGCTCCCCGCTACAGCTACTACCTCGACTCCAAGTGGCGCGAGTGGATGAAATCCGAGATGGGCCTCGATCCCGAAACCACCCTCGACGAAGCCTTACGCGCCGACAATCTCGGCTTCAACGCAGCTCGCACCCCAGGCACCACCCTCGGAATCCATCTCTGCCGCGGAAACAACCGCAGCCACTGGTACGCCCAGGGAGGATACGACGCCATCGCCGAAAAGCTCTTCTCCACCCTCGACGTTGACCGCTTCCTCCTCGAGTACGACGACGAGCGCTCCGGCTCATTTGACCCCCTGCGCTTCGTTCCAAGAGGTAAAAAGGTGGTCCTCGGCCTCGTCAGCACCAAGAGAACCGAACTCGAAGACCCCGCAGCGCTGATCCGGCAGATCGAGGCAGCATCAAAATTCGTTCCCCTCGAAGACCTCGCCCTCAGCCCGCAATGTGGCTTCGCCTCAACCATGGAAGGCAACCTCATGACCGAAGATGTCCAATGGGCAAAAATGAAGCTGGTGGCAGACACTGCCCGTCAGGTATGGGGCTGACCGCAAAGGTCAGCTACCACCTGCGAGTAACAGGCACCACGCCCAGTCCAGCGTCGCGCCTGCAAACGTATCTCGTATCGTCCGCCTCTCGAATTGCAACTCGTCGAGCGCATCCAGAACTAAATCAGCAGTACGGATCCGATCCGTTTAGCATCAAAGAAACAAAGCCTCGCCGCGCATCTGGCTGAGGCAGTGGCAAATCCAGACTTTTACGTGAGAACAATCGTTATGCGACTCCTATCCTCGGCCCTTCTTCTCACGACCCTCTGCGGAACCATTCCCGCCTCCGCAACACAGGCCCCCGCGCCAGCCAGTCCAGCGCCCGCAGCACAACCTGCGCCGGTCATCAGAACGCCCTCTGCCATCCTCCAACCCGCACTCACCACCGTCATAGCCACCCTCGACACACTCCGCCCCGACAAGTGGAAGACCTCCAGCACCCTGCGCGACGAGACCGCCGCCAACATCACCTCCATCCGCCACGATCTCGACGCCACCCTTCCCACCCTCCTCACCGCCGCCGACGCAGCGCCTGACTCCGTAGCGCGTGTACTCCCCGCCTACCGCAACATTGAGGCACTCTACGATGTCCTCCTGCGTGTCGCTCAAATTGGCCGTCTATCCGCGCCCAGCCAGCAAAACGCAGCTCTCGATCAGGCAACCGCCAGCCTCGACGACGCCCGCCGCGCCCTCGGAGACCGTCTCCAGACCGCCGCGCTGGCCCAGGAAAAACAAGTAGCCGACCTCAAAGCCGCCCTGCGCGCCGTCCCCCCACCCGCCCCTGCCCCAGCCCCAGTCGTCTCCCACCCGCCAGCGCCCGAAAAGAAGCGCAAACCCACTCCCAAACCGGCCGCAAAAAAGCCCACGCCACCCGCAACCGCTACGCCCGCCCCGGCCCCATCGAAGTAGGAACTGCTCCCACAACGGCTCCTGACCGCTCCAAACTTTCGTGTCAAGCCCCTTGCAATCGATTACATCGAAACATAACCACGCAAGTAAAACAAAAATAAAGCTTTATACTCCAAAAACAACTGGAGAATAAGTGCCGGTTTACCCACTCCAAACTTCTATAATAGAAATAGATCAGAAAAGTCTGGAGCCCAGCGCAGCCGCTGGGCTCTATCTCTTTTAGAATCTAATATTTACCCGTAAGTTACTTGCTTGCAATAGCTTAGCGGCACAGAATTCGCTATCTCATTGTAAAAAAACATCTTACCTGGGGGTATCCCCCCGGGGGCACCCCCCAATGATAAGGACCAATGATAAGGAAAGGACAAGGAAAGGAGGTTTCGACCTGCAGTCCCAGCACCATCGCGCGCTCACGCGTCCAGCCTGTCCTTACTCGTCCTTCAAATACGCCAGGGAGTTCAGCACCGGCCGCTCCATGCTTCGCACCCAGTCCGTCATCTCCCCTGCCCCCTTGCCATTCGACGCGGCCTTGCTGAACTCCGCGCGCATGTTCTGCATCTTCGCCTCAAGATCATCCAACGCGCTCAGTAGCACCGCCTCAGGAGTCATTGGCAGCTTCGGCGATCCAAACTCATACTTCCCGTGGTGGCTCAGAATCATGTGCTCCACCAGCACCCTCAACTTCTCCGGAAACGGCCCAATCTCCTTCACCTTCTCCACCAGCATCCCCTGAGCAATGCTGATATGGCCGATCATCTGCCCCTCCAGCGTGTACCCAAAGCTGCTCTTCCAACTCAACTCCCGGATCTTCCCAATGTCATGCAGAATCGCACCCGTCACCAGCAGGTCCCCATCCACCTCCGGGTAAAACGGCACCGTCGCCCGGCACACCCGCACCAGCGTCAGCACATGCTCCAGCAATCCACCCAGCCACGCATGATGCAGCGTCTTCGCCGCCGGAGCAGAACGGTACGCCGTCCCAATCGCCGGATCCTCCAGAAACGCCAGCACCAGCCGCTTCAAATCGGCACTCTGAAACTCATCCACATACCCCAGCAACTCAGTCCACATCTCGCCAACATCGAACCGGGTCGCCGGAAGATAATCCGCCGCATCAATCTCGTTCTCCGCAGCACTCCGCATCTTTGTCAGCGTAATCTGAAACTTCCCCTGGTACTTCGATATCTGCCCTTGCACCTTCACATAGCAGCCCTCAGTGCAACTCGCCAAAGCCTCCGCGATCTCCTCCCACATCTTCGCTTCCAGAGACCCCGACTTGTCAGCCAGCACCAGCGACAGATACTGCCCACCCTGCTTCTTCTCTCGAACCTGCATCGACGACAACGCAAAATACGTCGTCACCACCTTGTTTTCGAACTTCGCCGCATCCGCTATAAAAAAGTCTTTCATTGCCACCAGAATACCTCCACCCGCCCCACACCCAAAAAAAACGCGAGGGCCGAAGCCCCCGCGTGTCTGTCGAACCCTACCTAGTTTTTCGGTGGAGCAGGCGAAGTTGGAGTCTGCGGAGCCGCCGAACTGTCAGACGTACCAGCCGCCGGTGCGGCAGAGTCCGCCTTCGGTGCGGTAGAGTCAGTCTTCGGCGTCCGGTAAGGCATCGCCTCCTGCGCAGGACCAGCAGGTTCTTTCTCCTTCTGCTGCAGCCGCTCCTTCGGAGCGCCTTTCTCCTTCTGCTTCTTCTTCTTTTTCCCCGTATCGCCGTTCAGACCTAGCGGCGCGGCCTGTGTCTGCTGAGCCGTCTTCTCTTCAGCATTCATCGCCGCAGGAGTTTCAATCGCCTTCTCTTTCGCCTTGGCCGTTTTCACTGCCTTCTTAGCCGCCAAAACTTCCTTCTCCCGCGAGCTATACCGAGTCTTCCCTGTTACCACCGGCTTCGGTGCCATCGGATCTGCATCGGACGTCGAAGTCGCTTGGGTCGTGCTCTCCAAAGGAGCAATCATCGTGCCCGGAGCAGCAGCGCCACCAGGCGTCGTCCCGACGGATGCACCCGCTACATCACCAACGGCCGCCACTTCCTGCGGACCAGCTGGCAGAGAGTTACGCGGAGCCTGACCGTACCGCACCTTCTCCCGTCTAATCTTCGTCTTCTTGTTGCTCGCCACTGCCTTCTTACTACCCGAGGTGGTCGCCGGTGCCGCAGCAACAGGAGAACTCGTAACAGCAGCCGGAGCCGCCGGTGCAACAGCCGCTTTCGTGGGCTCGGTCGAGAATCGTCCGCCCCGGTCAAACCGTTGTTTCTGCTCCACTTTCTTCTTCTTCACTACCGGAGCCGTGTACGCGGTAAACACCGGCTTCGTCTGTTTGTAACTAGCTCCTGTGTCAACAAATCCCGGCTTGATGTCGATATAGGCTTGCTCACGAAGCTTCGTCAGATACGCGCGCAATGCTGGCTGCATCTGCTGCATATACATTGCTTCCTGGATCTGCGGTTCAACTTCCTTCAGCGGCGGTACTCCAGCAGCAACATGCTCCGTCACCTTGAGGATTACAAAACCCTGACGCGTCCGGATCGGAGCCGTCGACTCACCCGACTTCAAATCGAATGTCTTGTCTTCCAGAACCTTCGCCAGCGCCCCGCGCTTGAACAGCCCCAGATCACCACCCTGCGTAGCCGTCTGTCCACCCGAATAAGTCTTAGCCAGGTCTTCGAACTTTGCGCCGCTCTGCAGTTTCGCCGCGACATCATTGGCCTTTGCCAGAGCCTGCGCCACCACATCGTCCTTAGCGTCGGCCGGTGTCGGAATCAGAATCTCGCTCAACCGAATCTGCTCCGGCTGCTCAAATTCCTTCTTGTGCTGATCGTAGAAGGCCTGCTCCTGCGACTGAGTCATCTGGAGTCGTCGGCCAACCTCGTCGCGCACGACTTGTTGCGTAATCACGGCATCGCGAATGTTCGCCTTGAAGTCTTCAAAGGAAACGCCCTGCGACCGAGCCGCCTTCTCCAGGTCTTCCATCGTATCCAGATGGTTCTGCTTGCGAATCTCGTCCAGTCGACGAATCACCTCGGCATCCGCGTTCAGACCCAGCTCTTTTCCGCGCGAAAGCAGAAGCTGCTGGTCGATCTTGTCCCGCAGCAGGTCTTTCTGTTTCTCTGCGACTTCCGTCGGGCTGGCATTGGCCTGCTGCAACTCTTGCGCAAGCTGCTGCTCACTCCGCTCCAGGTCGCTGCGGCTGATGATCTGGTCGTTGACGCGAGCGATCACGTCCTCCACCACCGTCCCATTCGGCGTAATCGCCGTAGACGTAGGCAAAGTAAGTTGTGGCTGCGGGGCAGATGGTACCGCGTAAGGGCTCTGGTACCGCGGTGCCTGTGCTAGCACCACTCCCGGCAAGGTAAGTATGCTAAGCCCGCATACCGCTGCAAACTGCGAAATTCTCAAGGTCATCGTCACTCGTATCTTTTAAATCTAACGTCCGCGGTTGGACTTCCCGACTGCCTCGTCCGGTACGTTCGCTCTCTCATAAGACTCGCAACAGGCACCGGACGGTATCCGGATTCAATTCTAACCGCCAGCGCCCCATCACGCGAATCCCACGTCAGTTCCGTGCCGTCGCTCACCTACCGGTGCTATACTCCGTCCAAAGTAGGACTGTAATCAGCACCATCTGCGCAGTACCGCGCGCCGCTTGAATAGAGAGGTCATTTCCACCCATGGCACCCCGTACCCGACGCGCACTCTTCTCCGTTACCCTTTTTCTAGCGACCTGCGCCGTACTCGGCTCCGTAATCAGTCAAAAGGTTGCGGCTCAGTCCGCCACGGACGAATCGACCCTCCGCGACAACCTCCACACATTCACCGACGTTTACTCCATCGTCGAACAGAATTACGCCGAAAAACTCGACTCCGACAAGACGGACAAGGCTATCTACGATGGTGCCATCCCGGGCATGCTACACACCCTCGATCCGCACTCGAACTTCTACGATCCCAAGGCCTTCGCCCAGATGCGCGAAGATCAGCACGGTAAGTACTACGGCGTAGGAATGCAGATCCAGCCGCAACCCGATAAGAACGGCACCACCAAAATTGTCGTCCTCGCTCCCTTCGAGGGAACACCCTCCTACAAAGCCGGCATCCGCCCAGGTGACGTCATCGTCTCCATCGACGGCAAGAGTACCGAAGGCATGGACTCCGCAGCCGTGGCCTCGCTACTCAAAGGCCCCAAGGGCACCCACGTTTCCGTCACCATGAGCCGTGAAGGCTCGGCCAAGCCTCTCGTATTTGACCTCATCCGCGATGAGATTCCCCGCTACTCCGTCGACCTCGCCTTCATGGTCCGCCCTGGTATCGGTTATATCCACGTAACTAATTTCATGGAGACCACCAGCCGCGAAGTAGGTGATGCGCTCGACAAATTCGGTGAAATAAAGGGTCTGGTCATCGACCTCCGCGGCAACCCTGGCGGCCTGCTCAACGAAGCAGTAAACATGTCGGACAAGTTCCTCCAGAAAGGCCAGATCGTCGTATCGCAACGCGGCCGCGCCTTCCCCGACCAGGTCTATCGCGCTGCCCACGGTGAAGAAGGAAACAAGTATCCGATCGTTGTCCTCGTCAACCGGAACACCGCTTCAGCGGCTGAGATCGTCTCCGGGGCCCTTCAGGATCACGATCGCGCGCTCATCGTCGGAGAAACAACCTTTGGCAAGGGACTCGTTCAGACCGTCTTCCAGGTCGCGGAGAATACCGGTCTCGCCCTTACCACCTACCACTACTACACCCCCTCAGGACGCCTCATCCAGCGCAACTACGACCACGTCTCGCTCTACGACTACTACTACGTCCGCGATAACGCCGATCACCCAAAGGACAAGAGCAGCCTCGAGGTCAAGCTAACCGACTCCGGTCGTACCGTCTATGGTGGCGGTGGCATCACACCCGACGAGAAGATCGACAATCTCAAATCAAATCACTTCCAGGACACCCTCCTCCAGCACTATGCCTTCTTCAACTTCAGCAAGCACTACCTCGCCACTCACACGGTAGCCAAAGAATTCCAGGTGGATGACGCCGTCATGCAGCAGTTCAAGGAGTTCCTGAAATCCAACTCGATCGACTACACCGATGCAGACATTGCAGGCGTCGACGACTGGATCAAGGAGAGCATCAAGAGCGAACTCTTCACCTCCCAGTTCGGCCAACTCGAAGGCCTCAAGATCCGCGCAGCATGGGATCCCCAGATCGCCAAGGCCATTGGCTTCATGCCACAGGCCCAGGCGCTGGAAGATCACTTGCGCTCTTCTCAGAAAAGCACCACTACCGCTAGCCGCTAACTACGTATCAGCAATGGAAGAGGCCACCCGGATGGGTGGCCTCTTCCATTGCTACTAACGACTCAATTGGCTGAAGTTCAAGCTTTGGAGCGGGAGACCGGGATCGAACCGGCGACATTCAGCTTGGGAAGCTGACGTTCCC
>JANXYX010000051.1 GCA_025408425.1 Granulicella sp. | reverse complement strand
GGCTCAATCGTGCGGGCGTCGAAACTCTCGTCGTGGACGTCGGCATCTTGGGTGACCCTTTCTTCGCGCCGGACGTGACGCGCCATGAGATCGCGGAATATGCGGGCGCATCGGCGACGAAATTGAGTCGGGATGCGGATCGGGGGCCCGCTGTTGAGACGATGCAGCGGGGATTGGTGCAGTGGATCAAGCAGCAGTCTCCTGATCACATCGCTGGCATGCTCGCGATCGGCGGATCGGCTGGCACTTCCATAATGACCGCGGCGATGCGTGAGTTACCCATCGGAACTCCGAAGATCATGGTCTCCACGATGGCGTCCGGCGATGTGCGTCCTTATGTTGGCACCTCGGACATCCTAATGATGTACTCTGTCGCTGACTTCAGCGGGCTCAACCGACTGACTCGTGTGGTTCTATCTAATGCTGCGGATGCCATGATCGGGATGTGCCTGGCAGAGGCGGAAGACACATACGAGAGTGACCGAACGCTCCTTGGAGCGACAATGTTCGGTGTGACAACTCCATGTGTCACCCGCGTGAAGGAGTTGCTGGAGAGGGAAGGTTACGAGCTGCTTATCTTCCACGCGACTGGCACCGGTGGCCTGGCGATGGAGAGACTCATTCGCGATGGTTTCATCAAGGGTGTTCTAGACCTTACGACGACAGAGCTGGCCGATGAACTGGTAGGGGGTGTTCTGACAGCTGGCCCAGATCGGCTGGAGGCCGCAGGGTTTGTCGGCATTCCACAAGTGGTTTCCGTCGGAGCGTTGGACATGGTGAACTTCGGGCCGCCAGAGACGGTGCCGAACAAGTTCTTCGAGCGAAAGTTTTATCCGCATAATTCATCCGTCACGTTAATGCGAACGACGGCCGAAGAAAACAAACGTATGGGAGAGCTTCTCGCAGCGAAGCTCAACAAGGCAATGGGGCCTGTGGTTGTCGTGCTTCCTCTTCGTGGGGTTTCGGCGATCGATGTGGAAGGCCAATTGTTCTACGACCCCGTTGCCGATGAGCATCTCTTCGAAGCTATCCGACGAAATCTCGATTCCAAAGTGAAGCTAATTCAGCTCGACTTAACGATCAACGACCCGAGGTTCGCGGAACGCATTGCGTCCGAGTTTCTTGCGTTAGCGAATCAACCTCAATCCCCTATGATTCAAGCAGTACCCGAGAAATGAATCTAAATCGACTGCATTTTCTCGTAATGCTCGCCGCAAACGTCGCCACACCTGCCTAGACGAGTTTTGACAATGTTCCGGAAGGAACTTGAGTAGGCAACCCACAAACGAGAGGAAAGACATGTTTGCGACAAGAGAAGAATACGTTGCCCGATTGAAGTCTGTGATCGATTCCGGTCGGCCGATTATTGGAGCAGGCGCAGGCACGGGAATCTCTGCCAAGTGCGCTGAAGACGGTGGCGCCGATCTCCTCATTATCTATAACTCCGGACGGTATCGCATGGCGGGGCGGGGTTCCCTTGCAGGGCTGCTGGCCTACGGGGACGCGAACGCGATTGTTCAGGACATGGCTCGTGAGGTGTTGCCAGTTGTCCGCCGACTGCCTGTGCTTGCCGGTGTGAACGGTACGGATCCTTTTCGACTGATGCCCGTGTTTCTCCGCCAGTTAAAGGAGATGGGCTTCGCCGGTGTGCAGAACTTTCCGACAGTGGGTCTTATCGACGGGAAGTTTCGGCAGAGTCTTGAGGAGACTGGTATGGGTTTTGACCTGGAAGTCGAAATGATTCGGGAGGCTCGTAATCTGGATCTGTTGACGTCGCCTTATGTCTTCGATGCTGCTCAAGCCAGGGCCATGGCATCGGCAGGCGCTGACATTCTGGTTGCTCATATGGGGTTGACGACGAAAGGAAGTATTGGCGCAAAGACTTCAATGACACTCGACGAGGCCGTGGAGCAAGTTCAGGCGATTCATGATTCGGCCGCGCAAGTGAGGTCAGACGTTCTTGTTCTTTGTCACGGTGGTCCGATTGCGGAGCCAGAGGATGTCGAATTCATTCTGAGCAAGTGTCACGGCGTTGTGGGCTTCTTTGGTGCCTCAAGTGTGGAACGCCTTCCAACAGAACTAGCCATCACAAATCAAGTTCGCCTATTCAAGGCGATCTCATCCCGCAAAGACGTTAATGCTCCAACACGTTGATCATCCTGTTATGCCTAAGCAAATGCCCTGGAGTTGAGACGCTTACCGCGGACGCGCCCCAGCCTCTGCGATAAACGGCGCATCTGGTGCAGAGACTCCTGCGTCTCCCGCGGGACGTCGAAATCCAACGGCTGACCAGTTCTTCAGCGGCTGAACTTAGTGCTTTAGCCGCCCACCACGCGACTAGCCTGTGCCGTGTCAGTGTATTGCTGAAAATTTGTGATCTTGCCATCGCGCAGGCGCCAGAAATGCGCGAATTGGGAGTCGAGAGGAATATTCGTCGCCTTGTAGGTGCCGCGGTAACGGCCTTTGACTGCAATCGTGTCGCCCGCATCGACGAACTCGTCTGGGATGACCTGGAAATGGTCCCATTCAGTGTCGAGACGGGAGAAGATGCCATCCACCACAGCGGCGGGTCCTAAGTAGGGGTTGCGATCCGCGTAAGGAAAGCTCTCAGCTTCGTTCCAGACGATCGCCGGGTCCATGCTTGCCATGACAGCCTGGCCATCGCCACGGGCGAAAGCGGCATAGAGATCCTTCATTAATTCAAGATTGGTTTGGGACATGAGTATGCCTTTCAATGTCCGCTAACCCTATAATGCCGAAGCCTTGCAGGTCAATTTATTAGTGCGGAAAAATGCATCTCGATCGGCCCATAGGTAGCCTCTCTCTGGCCGGTCTGAGGATCGCTGCGGAAATCGCGGGCGCATGGGTTTGCGTTGTGGTCACAAGCCAATCTCCAGATTGCTTAGCCGCCTTGGCACGGCCAGTCATCGGACAAAAAAATGGGAATGAGGTCTTTCGCACCGTCGTCTATGGACACGGCGGTAGCCTGTGGCAAGCATGTCATCGCAGCTTACATGGAGGCACTCTACGACAGGATGCTCAGCATAAATCCGCTACTGAGCGGGGATGTGGGCGCGACGCGGTCATTGGTGAACTCAAAATGTTCGCGAAGAGGCTGCTGGCAAACAAACCCAATCCTGGAGCGGCTTAGTTTACTCCGCACTTAGCCTCGTGGTAGTTTGTGCACCAACTGTATTTCGAGGAAAATCTGGCGGCGGAAATGGTTTCGTCCGATCCCTCGGTGTTGTTTGATGAGGCTCAACATTCCGTTGAGATGTGTCAGGGTTTGCGAAGGATGCGGCGGTTCGCCGCGCTAGTCCATCTTGCCGGAGGTTAACAATGTCGCAGTTGTTCCCGACTCCCAACATTTATGACGTCTGCATCATAGGATCGGGAGCAGGTGGTGGAACCGCCGCCAAAGTGCTGACCCAAGGTGGGCTGAGCGTGGCGATGCTGGAAGCAGGGCCGCCGCTAAATCCTGGGACTGACTTCAAAGAGCACGTCTGGCCTTATGAGCTGCCGCATCGTGGCGCGGATGTTGGAGGCAAAGCGCGCTCTGAGCTGAACAATGAGTTCATGGCGCCGAATGGATTTTGGGACATCGAAGGCGAACCCTACACGACAGCGCCCGGCTCGACGTTTCGCTGGTTCCGCTCGAGGATTGAAGGAGGCCGCACGAACCATTGGGGGCGCATCGCTCTGCGCTTCGGGCCGGCGGACTTCAAGGCCCGGTCGAGAGACGGGATGGGCGATGACTGGCCGATTACCTATGAGGAAATCGCACCCTACTACGACAAGGTTGAATCGTACATTGGCGTCTTTGGCTCAAAGGAGAATGTTCCCAACTCTCCCGACGGCATTTTCCTTCCGCCGCCGCGGCCGCGCTGCACGGAGACGCTCGTCAAAAAGGCCTGTGACACTCTCAACATAACCTGCATCCCCTCGCGCATGGCCATTTTGACCAAAGCGCTCAATGGCCGACCACCATGCCATTACTGCGCTCAATGCGGGCGTGGGTGCATGACGGCCTCCAACTTCAGTTCCAGCCAGGTAATGCTTCCTGTGGCTCAGGATACCGGCCGATTTACCCTTATCGCCAATGCGATGGCCCGCGAAATCTTGTTGGGCAAGGACGGAAAGGCCGAAGCAGTTCTTTACATCGACAAAGCAACGGGAAGCGAAAAGCGGATCCGCGCGAAAGCCTTTGTCGTGGCAGCTAGCGCCTGCGAGACTGCCAGGCTCTTGCTGAACTCACGCTCTTCAGTCTTTCCTGATGGATTGGCCAACGGCTCGGGAACAGTAGGGCGCTATCTTACGGATTCAGTTGGCAGCGACTTGGCGGGATATTTCCCACAGTTGGAAAAGGTTCCTGCGCACAACCATGACGGCGTTGGCGGTATGCACATGTACATGCCCTGGTGGAGGACTGGACGCAAGAACGATTTTCTGCGCGGCTACCACATCGAGTTTGGTGGAGGGCGCAACTTGCCGAGTGTCGGCAGCTTCGACGGCGTGTGCCAACGCGAGGAGGGCTACGGCGCTTCGCTCAAGCAGAAGTGCCGCAAGTCATATGGCACGGTGATCGGATTTAGCGGACGCGGCGAGATGATTCCGAATGAAAAGAGCTACTGTGAGCTGGACCCAAGCGTAACCGACAAGTGGGGAATTCCAGTACTGCGCTTCCACTGGCAATGGGGCGATAACGAGATTCACATGGCCAAGCACATGCAGGAGACTTTCCGCAGCATCGTCGAAACCGCGGGAGGTACCGTGATCAGCCGTCCCAAACCGCATGCAAGTCTGAGCAATGGAATTTCAGTTGGCGGCGCCATTATCCATGAACTGGGAACAGCGCGCATGGGGAACGATCCGAAGACTTCGGTGCTGAACAGAAATTGCCAAGCGCACGATGTAAAGAACCTCTTTGTAGCCGACGCCGCTCCTTTTGTGACCAACCCGGACAAGAATCCTACCTTGAGTATTATGGCGTTGTCCTGGAGGACCTCAGAGTTTCTGCTCGAGCAGGCTAAGAAGGGAGAACTGTAACACTATGTCCGCAAATTTCGTATCAAGGCGCAACGTATTGAAGTCCTTGGGCATGGGCGTCGTGGCGGGTTCGGTGTTGCAGGTTATCCCGCTCGAAGCCGCCGAGTATGCCCATCACATGATAGAAGTGGAAAGGGCGGATCCCAGGAGCGGTGGCTACACTCCCAAATTCTTCTCTCCCCAACAGTACAAAACCCTACAGATGCTCTGTGAAGCGATACTGCCTGAAGATGCGGACTCCGGCGGAGCCATCGAAGCCGGTGCTCCGGAATTCATCGATCTGCTCACGAGCGAGAATCCGGACTACCAGTTGAAACTTGGCGGTGGGCTGACTTGGCTCCACTCGACATGCTTGATTCGGTATGGCAAGGAATACCTCGAATGCGCACCGCAACATCAGAAGGCGATACTCGACGACATTGCCTATCGCAAGAATGAGTTGCTGGATCCAACTCTCAGTCCCGGGGTGGCGTTCTTCACATTCCTGCGCAACCTTACGGCAGACGGTTTCTTTACGAGTAAGATCGGCATCGAGTATCTGGGCTACATCGGCAACACATTTGTTAGCGACTTCCCGGGCTGCCCGCCGGTGCCGGACGTCTAGGCATATCGCTGCCGAACAGCCGACTTGCCGCTACCTTGGAGTTGGTACTTCACTTCTCGTGAGCGAACGCAACTCGCCTAACAAAGACCGCCCTAGGAGGTCAGCCGATATTCGCAGTCGTTGGCGCAGGCAATCGCTTCCTCAAAGTCGGCGAATTCTACTTGCCATCACTGCTCCGGATGGAGGGTCTTCTTGAGAAACTCGATGTAGATGCCCCAGTCCGAAGGCACCATGCCGTGGCCGCCCTCGTGCATGTAATAGCTGAGGCTATGGAAGATGGGCTGCTTGGCACCGGGCCAGACATCGGTGCCCAAATCTTCTTTGCCGAGTAGCTTATAGACCGGGCCAGCGGCGACCGCAGCCAGAAATTCACCTTTGGGATCCGACCAGTAGTCGCTACTGCCCGTCTGTAGGAGCAGGGGGCGGGGAGCGATCAGTGCTATCAGGAGATTGGCGTCCATGGGGGCCTTATCGGGGAAGCCGCCGTACTTCGCGTAGTTTTCCGCAAACTGATAGGGATACCGGGTGGGAGCGGTGAGGTGTGCAATCGTCTCGCCGTAGTTACGATGACTGAGAGCAGCGCCACCCTCGCCCGAACAGCTTGCGATCACGGCAGCGAAGCGCTGGTCGTGCGCTCCGGCCCACATAACGGTCTTTCCCAGGCGGGAGACGCCGTGGATAGCGACGCGCTTTGCATCGATGCTCTTGTCGGTTTCGAAGTAGTCCTCGACACGGCTCATGCCCCAAGCCCAGGCCGCGATTGAGCCCCAGTCATCCGCCGCCCGATCCGTCTGTCCCGGCTTCAGGTAGCGAGCGCGAATGCCATTGGGAAACCCGGCAAGATAGTCGGGATCGATGTCGCCGTAGTAATAGGTCGCCACACCAAAGCCAGCATCGAGCAGGTCCTCGGCGTCGATGCGGCCGAATCCACGGCCCGCCGGCGGCGTTGTCCGGGTATTGGTCTTGGGGTCCCAGGCGGTCTCGGGTTTGATGCCGGGATCATCTACCGCGTTCTGCACGACACCAAAATTGATACTAAAAAACATCGGCACCGGCTTGCTGGCTGCGGCGGGGAGATAGATGAGCAGATCGATCGACGGGCCGGTCTTGTCGTTGGTCAGATAGATAGTGACCTGTTTGCGAATCGCTTTGCCGTTGAGAGCCAGCGTTCCCTTGTCGACGATTTCGAAGCTCTCATCCGGAGGTCTCCCCGGCGCTCGACCATATTGCTGGGTCTCGAACATCTCGACGATCTCCGGACGGCGTTTGGAGTACCAGGTCCGGGCGTCGCGGACGGGCTTTCCATTGTTAAGCTTCAGAGGGTCGGGCAAAACGTAGGTTCCGACCTTCGCCTCGTCGTAGTTGACGGGAATGCCAGCTACGACATCAGGGGAAGGATTCGGCGTCGGGGGCGGCGTCTGTGCCTGCAGTGTCAGCGTGGGGCTTATAAGAAAGAACGCCAAGAGCGTTTCTCTGAGGATCATGGGAAATTGCCTCAATGGCCGTGGGAGGATTCGGGCTGTTTCAACTGCTTCACTTTGGCTGATCTTCGCCGACCAGATGTACCGGACGGCTCCCGTCCAGTCGCGGCACTCGCTCTGGATTGGCTTGAGCTTGCCTGTTCACTCAAGATACGGGTGAGATTTGAAAACACATGCTTCGCCGCCGTGGAGAAATCCTTGTATTCGCCACGAAACCACGCGCTGATTGCGACGTTCATCACCGATAAGGTAAGGCTTGCCAACAAGCGCGCTCTCAGGCCATCTTTTGATGCGCTCCTGAGACGTCCGGCAAACGCCTTAGCGACGCTGTCTTCAACTTCAATCCAGCGCGACAGGTGCGCCTGCCTTGCCGAGGCACTGTTTTCAGCGATTTCGATGACCCGACGCGTGTGTGGATGTGCGACGGACTGCTTCCCGACAGACAGGACCGTCTCTTGCACGATTTCGAGAGACGTGAATGTTGGAGGACAGGCTGTGATGGCCTCGCTGAGAGCAACTCCGTAATGCACGACGTTCTGCGCCAACAAATCATCCTTGCTTGCAAAATAGCGGAAGAATGAACGGCGCGAAACGCCCGCGGCACGGGCCACGTCTTCGACTGTTGTTTCATCGAAGCCCTTCGCTGCGAACAATTCTATTGCGGCGTCAAAGATCGCGTTGTGTACCAGTTGCTGTTTGCGGACTTGAAGGTTGTCTTTGGTCACGATCACTCCCCCTCCAATATAGCCCAATCAGTGCCATACATAGCACTACGTGCCACGTTAATGGGATTCGCGAGGATACGCTAAAGTTCCGACGTGTCGTGAGATTCGCGTCAGCCAAAGTAAATATGCCACAGCTTGCACTTCAAATGGGCGGACAGCCTGCATCCCATTGTGGCAAGCAGCGATCCAGCATGGGATGTTGACGATGGCACTCTGTGCCGCATATACTGCGCAAAATGGCACTGAGTGCCAATTCTATCCCTAAAGGACGATAAGATGAAAACTCTGCTTCTATCGGCTCTGCTGGCGTTTGCGACCGTTACTGCACTCGCTGCTGACAACGCACCCCTCACCGGCAAATGGAAGGTTCACAGCAGCATCGCCGGCAATGATAGCGATAGCGAATGCACGTTTACCCAGAAGGACAATGACTTGACCGGGAGCTGCTCCACCGACCAAGGCAGTTCAAAGGCCACTGGGAAAGTCGACGGGACGAAAATCACCTGGTCGTACGACTCCGAGTACAACGGCAGTCCTCTCACCGTGAAGTTCAGCGGGACGTTGGATTCAGCGGCAGGAAAGATCGCGGGAAGTGTGAGCGTGGAGCAGTTTGGTGTTGACGGCGACTTCACTGCCACCACAGTGAAGTAAGAAAAGCTAGACGTTTGAGGTCCGTAGAATGAAGTTCTTCCGGTGTAACTTTTCGAGGCTGGTAGCGGTGACACTTTCAGCAAGCATGGGCGCATTGCCATTCAGCATTAGCGCTCAAAGTCCCTCTGCCACCTCGGACCGGGCTACCTTTAGCGATGCTGCGGCTGTAGCAAGGAGATAAGAAAGCTGGATTCGCAAGGAATGGTCGCTAGGGCAACGAGACCAATTACGCCATCACCATTGCCCCGGAACTCGGCCCTGAGTCTCTGAGGTGAAGTATGTGCCCTCGCGACCTTTTCAAAGCATAAGGAGTTAGATATGAACAGACTTGCCACTCAATTCGCAAAAGCGTCACGGCCCCTGATGATTGCAACCCTTGTGCTGGCGGCTTTGCACCTTCACGCAAAGACGACGTCGCAGCCCCGCACGGTTCTCTCCGTGGATGAAAACTGGAAGTTTTTCCTTGGAGATCCCACTGGTGCCGAGTCCCCCAATTTCAACGATCAATCCTGGCGAACGGTCACGGTTCCGCACGACTGGAGCATTGAGGGAACGCCTGATGTGAAAAACCCGACCGGATCTGGTGGCGGATACTATCCTGCCGGAATCGGCTGGTATCGAAAAACTTTCACGGCGCCAACGAACTGGAAAGGTAAGCAGGTAAGTCTCGAGTTTGACGGAGTCTCTTCTGACGCAACTCTCTATCTGAACGGCCACAAGCTTGGCAGTCACCCCTATGCGTATACGAGCTTTCGTTTCGACATCACTTCCCGGGTAAATCTTTCTGCGACGAATGTTGTGGCCGTGCGAGTTGACAACTCCTTGCAGCCAAACAGCCGTTGGTACAGCGGATCGGGCATCTATCGGCATGTTCGCGTAGTGGTCATGGAGCCGATTCATGTTGCTCCCTGGGGCGTTTTCGTCAGCACGTCCGAAGCATCTACCGCATCGGCAATAGTCACGATCAGGACCCAGTTGCATAACGAAACAACGGAAGCCGGTGAAGTTACGGTCAAGACCGTTCTCGTGGGACCGTCGGGCAAAAAGTCGCGCCAGTCAGAGCGAGAGGTCTCGGTACCAGCAGGCCAGCCGACCGAAACAACGCAGGAGATTGCGCTCGACAAGCCGGCTCTGTGGTCACCAGAAACTCCCCGTCTCTACCGCGCCATCACGCAGATCGTGAAGAACGGAAAGGTGATCGACCAGGTTGAGACTCCGTTCGGTGTTAGGTCGCTTGCTTGGTCTGTCGAGAAGGGATTGCTTCTGAACGGAGCACCGATTAAGCTTGCAGGCGGCAGTGTTCACCACGACAATGGGCCGCTTGGAGCAGCGGCATTCGATCGGGCCGAACAGAGAAAGGTGGAACTGCTGAAGGCCGCAGGCTTCAACGCCGTGCGCACCGCACACAACCCGCCGTCACCCGCATTTCTCGATGCCTGCGACCGTTTGGGTCTGCTTGTTGTTGATGAGCCATTCGATGTCTGGACAACCAGTAAGCGCAGATTCGATTACGCTAGCTTCTTCAAGGATTGGTGGCAACAAGACATCGATGCGATGGTGAAGCGGGATCGTAATCATCCTTCCGTCATCATCTGGGGGATTGGCAACGAGATCCCGGAGGTATGGACGGCGGAAGGCGCGCCAATTTCAAAACAACTTGCCGCTCGTGTGCGCTCGCTGGATTCGACCAGGCCGCTTACCGAAGCATTTCCCGGCGCGACTTACGGACCCAACCCTGACGCAGTGTTTTCTCAGTTAGATATTGGCGGCTACAACTATAACCTGGCTCAAAATCAAGCGGAAGATCATCGCCGCGTGCCAGGTCGCATCATGATGACGACCGAGTCTTTCCCTGCGGATGCTTTCGAGCAGTGGGAGCTTGTCAAGGACCACCCCTATATCGTGGGTGAGTTTGTGTGGACGGCGATGGATTACCTCGGAGAGTCCGGCATCGGTGCCTGGAGCTATGGTGAGCCGAAGCAGGCTAACCAACTCCATCAGATGAAAGACTTTTTGAGAGTGTATATGGCTAAGATGGGTGCTGATGGAAAAAATCCAATGGCGGCCTTCCAGGACGGACAGCCGCCAAACGCGCTTGCGCCCGGATTCCCATGGCACGCTGCGTATTGCGGCGACCTGGACCTGACGGGTTTCCGAAAGCCTTCGTCCTATTACCGCGACATTCTTTGGAATGGCGGGAATCGCGTGTTTGCCGCGGTCCGTTTGCCAGAACCTGAGGGGAAGAAGATCCTCGCCGCCGGTTGGAGCGTTTACCCCACTTTGCCGAGTTGGACATGGCCAGGCCAGGAGGGAAAGCCACTCACGGTCGAGGTATACTCCGGAGCTGAACATGTGCGCCTTTTTCTTGACGACAAACTTATCGGAGAAAAGCCCACTAGCCGTGATCAAGCCTTCAAGGCCGAATTCGAAGTTCCTTACGCGCCCGGTACGCTCAGGGCGGAAGGCGTTCGAGGAGGGAAAGTTGTAGCTGAGAGCATTTTGCAAACGACGGGGGATCCCGTTCGGCTGAAGCTCACAGCCGATCGAACGGTTCTCGCCGCGGACGGAGAGGATCTTGCGTTTGTCACCGTCGAGGCTGTTGATGAGAAGGGCCGACTGCAAATGAACAGTGAGTCGAGAGTGCATTTCGCCGTCAGCGGGGCGGGGACGATTGCTGCGGTTGGAAGCGGGGATGGAGCATCTCAGGATCCAAATTCAGGAGACACTATCAGCCTATTCCATGGGAGGGTACTCGTTGTCTTGCGGACGAACCGCAAGACAGGCCAGATCAAATTGACGGCGGATGCTCACGGTTTGAGTGCTTCCTCGATCGTTATTGAGTCAAGACCGGCAAGCACATTGCCCGAACTTCGATGAGTTTCTTCAGTGGCCTTGTGTCCTGAGGTCAATTACGTCGATTATGTAACCCGCATGGATCGAAGTTGCTAAGTCGGCTTGTGTGAAGTGATGTGATCTCAATGATCGCTAAGGCGATTGCTCACCATGTGCCCCGGCGAAGCCGGCTGAACTTACGGCCTGTCGGGAAAGCCAAGTTGTTTTCAAGGGCTGTTCCAAAAGGATTCTCGACACCATTTCTCACAAGCTGGCTCTGGCCATCCAATGTCAGTTTGTGACAAGCCCTGTTCTAATCAATTGAGAATCGAATTTTCCGAGGTGGGACTTTTCGGGTGTCACCGAGATCATCCTCGAAGGTAGACAGCCGGTCGAATTGTCCGTTGATCGACTGACGCGAATCCTATCACTCTCCTGGGAGGACCAGCGGCTTTAAACGAACGAAGTTTGGGTAAGGCTGAATCGCTCGTTTCTCAACTATGTACGTTTCACCTGCTAGGCTAGTATGGAAGCTTCCTTACCCATGAACGAGACAGTCCTGATTCATTTTTCTGGCCCAAATCAACCGGGGCTTACTGCGGTGTTAACTGCAATTTTGGCCGGTTATGACGCCTGTGTGCTCGATATCGGGCAGGCGGTCGTCCATGAAACGCTTGTCCTTGGCCTGCTGATCGAGATTCCGCTAGGCGACAATTTGCTCCGTCTTCAGAGCGCTCTGGTTGCAAAGTCCAGGGAATTTCAGTTGCAGGTCAGTTTCAAGCCCGTCACCAAGGCGGAGCTGAAGCATTGGATCTATTCTCAGGGGAAAGACCGGTTCATCATCACCATCCTCGGACGGGCGATTTCCGCGAACCATCTTGCCCAGGTGAGCGCCATCATCGCTGAGCATGGCCTGAACGTGGACCGCATCGAGCGGCTCTCCGGGCGGTTATCGCTTGCAGTGCATACCTCCAATTCGAATGCCTGTGTGGAGCTGCGGGCGAGCGGAAATGCTACTTCCGAAGCCTCCATGCGTGCTGCTTTTCTTGCAACTGCCCATGATTTGCGGATCGACATTGCCTTCCAGCGCGAGAGCATCTTCCGTCGCAATCGTCGCCTTTTCGTCTTCGACATGGATTCCACGCTAATTCAGGGCGAGGTCATTGATGAACTGGCGAAGATAGCGGGAGTAGCCAATCAGGTGGTGGAAATTACCGAATCAGCCATGCGCGGTGAGATCGAATTTCAGGAGAGTTTCCGGCGCCGTGTGGCGTTGTTGCGCGGGCTTCCTGAGCAGAGGGTGTACGAACTGTTGGGCACTATTCCGCTAGTGGAGGGAGCGGAGCAGTTGATTGGCACGCTCAAGATGCTTGGTTACAAAACGGCAATCCTGTCGGGGGGCTTCACCTTCTTCGCCCAACATTTGCAGCAGCGCCTGGGAATCGACTACGTCTTCGCCAATGATTTGGATATTGTTGACGGCGAAGTCAGTGGCCAAGTTAGGACAGAGATCGTGGATGGCGCTCGAAAAGCTGAGTTGCTGCGGCAGATTGCTCGGAAAGAGAACATCTCGCTCGAGCAAGTGGTTGCGGTAGGAGACGGCGCAAACGATCTGCCTATGCTTGGAATTGCCGGAATGGGCATCGCCTTCCGGGCAAAGCCCATCGTACGACAAACCGCCGACCATGCGGTCTCGTTTCTGGGATTGGACAGCTTGCTCTATCTGATCGGAGTGAGAGAGCGGGACTTGAATGTCACCGTTGATAGAAGTTAGCCCATCTAGTTAACACAAGCGCGTTTGTCGGTACTAATTTGTGAAGCAGACCGAGCAGCGGTTTCAGGGTCATGGAAATCGTCTCCTTCGGAACTCCCGCCTGACCAAAACGCTCGACGATGTGATCCTCCATACCCAGGGTCATCGGACTCAGAAACCTTCCGGCGGCGGAAGCGTAAACGCCGAGCTAATCTTCAGCACCTGCGCCACAAACGTCGGATCGCCCGGAATCCAGTTGCCCATCACAATGCGCCCGCCCGGCTTCATGATATTCCCTCCTCGATTGGCAGCCTGACTCGAAACTCGGTCCGTCCGGGCCGCGATTCGAAGTCGATAGCGCCGTCGTTATGGCGCACCAGGCGCCGGACGATATCAAGCCCGAGGCCAGTTCCTTGTCCCATTGGCTTGGTAGTAAAGAACGGATCGAAGATGCGGTCACGAACCTCCGACGGAATCCCGGGACCGTCATCGCGGATTCGCACCACGACGCTTTGGCTCTCGCGAATCGCAAGGACCTCCACCCGGCCTCCATTCTCCACTGCGTCTAAGGCATTGTCGATCAGGTTCCCCCATACCTGGCTCAATTCGCCGGCAAAGCCGCGCACCTTTGGCAGTTCAGCCTCGAGGTCCAATGTCACGGCCACCGACTTCTCACGCGCCTTCGACTTAAGCACCGACACAGTGTTGCCCAGGCTTGGGCCCAGATCCACCGACTCGGCCACGTTCGCCTGGTCCATATGCGTAAATCCCTTAACCGCGGCCAACAAACTCGAGATGCGCATCGCCGAATCCTGAATCTTCGAAGTCAAGCTCCTCACAGCACAACCGGCGGCTGCCCACTGCACCACCGCGCTCAATGCCGGTCGATCCACTGCAGCAACAAGCAGTTCCAGCGACTCGAACGTCACTTCGGTGTCGGCGAGCATTTCTGCGTTCACCGTATCCAATCCATGGCTGGCAAGCCACTCCGCAATAGCCTCTTCGCGATCCAACTGTTCCAGAGGGGACAGCACTCCATGTTTCTGCTTCGCCATACAAGACGCCCGAACAGCATCCACGGCGGCGATTTGGGCATCGCTCAGTGTCGCCGCGGCCAGATCGCGTGTAGCCTTTTCGGAGTCTCCCAGACGATCCTCGAGCATCGCCGCGCAACGCTCAATCGCAGAGGCTGGATTATTTAGTTCGTGGGCCAAACCTGCCGAGAGTTTACCTAGCGAGATCATCTTTTCGTTTTGCAGGTCACTTGAGGTAAAAAGCCGGGCGCGGTCAATCATGGTATGTACCAAGATCGAAGTGACTTCGCAACACTCTCTCGTCAGCGCCCTGAGATGGTCACGGGGTATAGCAAGAATTTCCACCGGTTCCAGAGCACTCACATCTCCCGGCGGAGCCACGAGCCGCGAATAGGGCAACATGCCGCCAATCTCTCCTTCACGCCACTCAACGACCTTGCACGGGCCGGCACCACGATCGACGAACAAAGCCAGTCGCCCGGAAAGAAGTATATAAAGCGCCTCCACCTGGCGACCCTTCATACTCAACACTTCGCCAGTATTCAGCGTTCGAATGGATCCGTGTTCTATCAACCACTCCAACTCTGTCCGGGGCGCTGCGCCCAGGGCTTTGTGTTGCGCCAGCCGATCGATGAGATCTCGTGCTATCACAGGCGGGACATCTCCCAATCAGAGACAGAATGATTCCCTAACAACATATCAGACGGAAATCTCCTTTGATTTCTTGATCGACTCGTTCTGTCTCAAGAGATATTGCGATCGGATTGGGAGATACCGTACAGGCGCTGTATAGCCGGTCGCTCAGCGGCGCACGCCTCCGAATACCTTCGCTATCTGCTCGAGATATCCGAATCGGTGTTCGGTATCGGGTTCCAAATAGCTTCCCTCGGTCCATTCATTCCACGAGTTGACCGTTATTACTTTCGTATGCAAACCGGAACTGTCCAGGGATGCCTTCGCTTCTCGCAGGTAGTTCCCGAATCGTTCCGGGGAGTTCCCCTGGATCACGGGAGTAAACGGATAGTCTGAAGAAGTAAACACATCCGTCTGGCAGGTCCGTGGGGAGGCATCCCAACCTACAGTCACGTTAGGGAAGTAAGGTTTGCCGTACCTTTCGGCTGCACCGGTGCGATACTCGGCATACTGTGCCGCAATATCGTCATAAGCGACGACCGGAAAATCGCGGAATCGAGTGTGGTGTATCCATACATACGACCCGACGCTGTCCACTTGAAGTTTCTGCAGCAAGACTTTGAGATCCGCCACTTTCGTCTGACCCGGCAGGATTTGCTCGCCCCAGACAACCGCGTTGAAGTGTAAGTCCGGGAAACCCGCACTCTTCACGCGCTCCCGGAATCCGGCGATCTGTTCCGCTGCGGTCCCTACACTTCCAAATCCTTCCACGAACCGGCCCAGTTCGTAAAGCGAGAAGTAGGGACAACCATCCAGAAGCCAGTAATTCGGCTGCGTGAAGTATCGCTCAATCAGATGGTCGGTAATACGCCTGAAGGTATCAGTCGTCACGGACCCCGGAAACTGCAGGCGGGGCGGGGCTGTTAGTTTTGCTGGATGAATATCTGTCCAATTGTGATTCGCCCACATCACTGCGAACTTCATTCGGTTGCGGTTGTCAGCCTGTAGAAATCCGTTCTCCAGCGCCCGTTCAAGGAAGGGGCCGTCGTTATACCAATACCAGTCGAAGATGAATGCAGTCAGCCCGTGATCAGCCGCGGCCTCTACTTTCTTTGCGAATACCGCGGGATCGCTTTCATCTTGGTATCCCCACAGAGGAATCCTTGGCTGCCGATGGCCCGGAAAGCGCGGCGTGGCTCCCTTGACGATGTTCCACTCGGTCCACCCTTTCCCGTGAGCCTGTTCGTTTCGAGGATCCACGTGGTAGTTGCCGAAGTAATATGCCGCGACCTGGCACTCTCTCTCAGGCTTAGGCGCCCCTTGCTCCGCTTGGCCCCGCTGCCGAAGAAAGGGTTCCGTTATCACCGCCACACCGGCATTCTTGACAAACTCTCGTCGATCCATCTGCTCCCCGTCTCTCCGTCAAATCAACGGAGCTAAGTGTAGGTCATTCTCTAACACGGATCCTGTGTACGTCTCGCGAACATCTGTATATGGTCTTCTGTGCCTTCGGTGGGATGCCTAAGTTCATTTCTGGATCGAGATAGATGTAGTTCGACGGGCGGCTTGCTAATGCGCGGTGTTGGAGTGTGAGTTCGGGGATCTGGTGAGGTTTTCGGCGAGGAAGAGGCCGGCCTTGCCACCGCTGACGATGTCGAGGTCGCCGTCGCCGTCCATGTCGGCTACGACAATCTGCATTCCGCCTCCCATGCGGCCGCCGTATTCGACGATGTGGCGGATCCACTCGACTCCACCGTTGCCGGAGGCTGTTTCGGTGGGCTGGGTGACGGGGACTTTGCGGTACTCGTACCAGTAGAGGCCGATGGGTTCGCGCTCTCCGGGGTCGGCTCCGTTGTGGGCGAAGTAGCGTTTGCCGGTGACGACGTCGAGCTGGCCATCGCCGTTGAGGTCGACGAGGGTGGAGGCGTGGGCCTGGGACCAGGTGTTGTCGATGATGTGCTCGATCCACTTGTTGTCGCCGGCGTTTTCGAACCAGACGAGGCCGTAGTCATGGGCGAAGGTGGTGAGGAGGTCAGGGCGGCCGTCGCCGTTGATGTCGATGAGGTGCATGTAGCCGAACTGGGTGCCGCGCGAAGCGGGAGTGGAGATGTTGTGGCCGGCGGGCGGGATGGGGTGCTCATCCCAGTCGGTGGGGTGAAAGGTCCAGTCGCCGGGTGCGTGGATGTCGGGCGGAGCTTCGAGCCAGCCTTTGGGGGTAAGAATGTCGTTGCGGCCGTCGCCGTTGACGTCGCCGACTCCAATGCCGTGTCCGTAGCCGTGCGGGGCTACGGTGTGCCTGATGTAGTGGCCGTTCTGGAGTTCGTACCACGCGAGGGGGACGTTCGGGCGATCGATCTCGGGGAGGAGTTCCTGGGCTTTGCCGTCGTTGTTGAGGTCAACGAGGAAACCGAACTCGGAGGGGCCGGAGTTGTCGATCTCGGTGACGATCCAAGGGAGGTAGGGCTGGCCGGTTTTGTGCGGGCCGGGGTTCTTGAGCCAGACGATGTTGTGGGCGAAGTAGCTGAACTGGATGATGTCGGTCCAGCCGTCGCCGTCAACGTCGAAGGGAATGTCGGTGAAGTCGTCCACGTATCCGGAGGCGTAGTTGATGGTGCGGAGAGGATGCTTGGTCCAGAGGGGAGCTTCGTACCAACTATCGGCGGAGATGATGTCGGGGCGGCCGTCGTGGTTGAGGTCGGCGACGGCCGCGGTTTCGCTGTAGCCGGGGTCGATCATCTGGGTGCGGAAGGCGATGTCGGCGGGGCGGGGAGCGGCTTGGGTGGGGCGGGTAAGCCGAGTGGCTGCAAGGATGACGAGGACTCCGGGAAGAACGCAGAAGAGCAGCCGGCCAGGGGAAAATTTCATAGGAAGGAGGATACAGAAGGGGAGGAAGTGATGGCTAGCTGGGAGCCGGATCAATAAGACGTTTTCAAACACGCACGTCATATTCAGCAGCCGCCAGATAGCCGCCATCGACCACGTGCAGGATGCCGGTGATGCCCGCCGAATCCTCCGACACCAGATAGAGCGCGGCCCGCGCCACATCTTCGGGGCTGAGAATCCGGCCCAGCGGCACGCGCGACAGGCGCGACCGGATGCGCGTTTCTCCCTCGTCGCCGTGACCTAGGTGTTCGCGCAGCATCGGAGTATCTGTAATGCCGGGGCAGAGGCAATTAACACGGATCCCGTCCCTGCCATAATCCAGCGCCAGAGACTTGGTGAGCAGCGCAATCGCACCCTTTGAAGCGGAGTACACCGGCGTGCCCACCTGGCCCACAAAGCTGCCGACAGAGCCGGTATTGAGAATGGCGCCGCCGCCCCTACGGCGCATATGCGACAACACATGCTTGATGGCAAAAAACGCCGCCTTGACGTTGATCGACATCACCCGGTCCCACTCCTCCTCCGTCATCTCCTCCAGCGGCTTGACCAGCAGGACACCGGCGTTATTGAAGAGAACGTCAATCCCGCCCCAGAGCGCAACCGTCGCCTCGACCATGCGCTGGATGTCCGCTTCTTTGGACACATCCAACCGCACGAAGAACGCCTCGTTCCCCTCGGCGGCAATCGCAGCTACGGTATCTTCGCCGCTGTGGTCGTTCCAATCGGCTACCACCACTCTGGCGCCTGCGCGGGCAAAAGCAATAGCGCTGGCGCGGCCAATGCCGCTGGCCGCACCGGTCACAATCGCAACCTTTCCGCTCAGCTTCATGAGGCAACTCGCACCCTATCCAGGTCAGTACCGCTGCATGTAAACAATATGCGTCTGCAGGAATTCGTACAATCCGTGTCTTCCGTCGGCACCGCCAATGCCGCTCTTGCGCCAGCCCGCATGGAACCCCTGCATGGCTTCAAAGTTCTCGCGATTGATATAGGTCTCGCCAAATCGGATCTCCTGGCAGGCGCGTAGCGCCACGTTAAGGTCGCGCGTGTAGATCGAAGAGGTCAGCCCATATTCGCTGTCGTTGGCACAGGCAATCGCTTCATCCAATTCATCGAATTCCACCACCGGAATCACCGGGCCGAAGATCTCCTGACGCACCACATCCATGGCCTGCGTGCATCCCGCGAGCACGGTTGGCTCGTAGTAGAAGCCTCCCGTTCCTTCGCCCCGCTTGCCGCCAGTGCGCAGCGTAGCTCCGGCCTGCAACGCGCTGCCGACCAGCCGTTCCACTTTTCGATAGCCCGCTTCATTGATCAGTGGACCGTACTCGACCGTTTCGTCCTGCAATGGATCTCCATAGTGCGTTGCCCGCATCGCGCGGCTCAGCTTATCGATGAACTCCTCGGCCACCGAACGCTGCACATACACGCGCTCTGCACAGTTGCACACCTGGCCGCTATTGATGACGCGGGAGGCTTTGATGGCTCTCACCGACAGATCGATGTCCGCATCCGCCATCACAATCGCCGGAGCCTTGCCGCCCAATTCCAGATTCATCTTGGTGATGTTTTTAGCCCCCGCCGCCATGACCGCTGAGCCGGTGTCCACGCTGCCCGTGAAACTGATCATGCCGATCTGCGCGGACGAGGCCAGCGCCCGGCCCGCGCCCGGACCACGGCCATGCACCACGTTGATCAGTCCGGGAGGAAAATCCAATTCCGCAAGAAGCTCGCAGAACTTCACCGCGTTGTGCGGGGTTTCTTCGCTGGGTTTGATCACGATGGTGTTGCCAGTGATCAGCGCGGGGCCCGCTTTCCTTGCAATGAGAAAGAAGGGAAAATTCCAGGGCAGAATGCCGCCAATTACGCCAATGGGCCGGCGAAAAAGCAGAATCGTCTCTCCAGGACGATCGCTTTCAATGATCTCGCCCTCGATGCGGCGGCCCCACTCCGCCATGTATTCCAGGTAGTCCGCGGTGAACTCCACCTCCACGCGCGCCAGGCCCAGCGTTTTGCCTTGCTCCTCGGTGATCACGCGCGCGATGGGCTCCACATGCTGGCGAATCTTCTCGGCCAGACTCTTCAGCAGCCGGGCCCGGTTTGCGGCTGGTTCCTTCTCCCACGAGCGCTGCGCCGCCTGTGCAGATGCAATCGCCGCGTCCACATCCTGCTGGCTGCTCTCCGGAACCGTGCATATCACATTGCCAGTCGCAGGATTCCTGACCTCGATGCGCTCACCGCTCTCAGAGCCAACAAATCTTCCGTTGATGAAGTTCTCATAGTTTTTCATAGGTTCTTTCCGCTTAACCTCTTTACTTTAACTTCAGCTCTGCTGCTCCTGCGCCAGCTTCGCTCCTGGCCAGGGAAGCTCTCCGGTGCAATACTCGGCATGCACGATGCGGCGGTCCGGTTCGCTCCCCGCATAGACCCAAATCATAGCCATCTCGCCGCCGGAGCGATTCAAGAAGCGATGCGGCAGCCCGCGCGGAATAAACGCAGTGTCGCAATCGCTCAACTCATACTGCCTGCCTTGCACCAGGCAGACGGCCGCACCCTTCACAATGGTGATGGACTCATCGAAATCGTGGATGTGACAGGGGAGGGATGCGCCGGGAAGAAAGCGGCCATAGCCCCCGCATATGCCCTCGGCGCCCAAGCGGCGCGCAAACAGATCGCAAAAAAAAGCATTATCCGCGAGTTCATAGATCGTCCCGCCGTCATGCCGGACAATGGTCTCGGGATCCATCGCGGAGGGGAATCCGAAATCTCGATCTTCGACCGGGAAAGTACGAGCGACCAGTGTGCGGGTCGGGCTCGCGGTGGCCATGGCCCAATGCGCCACCAGCGTCTTCTCCGCATCGTCATTCTCTACGCGATGCGCAAGACCCGCCGGGACATGCACGCAATCCCGCGGTCCCAGGCGATACATTCTGCCTTCCAGAAACACGCGCGCACGGCCTTCCACCACGGTCACTGCTTCGCTGAATTCGTGAAAATGGCAGGGCAGAACCGAGCCGGGGGCGAAGGTCGCGGTTCCGGTGCTGAATCCCGTGGCCCCGCATTCTTCCGAAACAAATGTCCGTAGTTCCAGGCCTGCCGACACCAGCGCGCTTACCGGGCAACTGCGGGCGGAGACGATAGCCTCGGTCACCGTGGCCCGATCTAGAGTATTTCCTAAGTCCTGATTCAAAGATTCATCCTGGCAAATACATCAGGCTAATGTTGATTCTTCCGATGTGGGGGAAACTATCGTAGGCCCGCAGATGTTGTCAACCAGCTTCACGCAAACTCATCGCCGTGCTTGCTAATCGCGCTGCAAGCCGGCGAAGAAGGAGTTCATCCATGGACCGCCCCAGTAAGAGCGAGAGTCACAAAAACAAACGCAGGTCCTTCGACTTCCCTTCCGCTTTGCTTCGCTCAGGGGCAGGGTCGCTCAGGATGGCGGCATTTGCGGTGTTTCTATCACTTGGACCGGATCAGGAGACGCTCTGAATCTAAAGAGGAATTCGGCACTTGACAGGCTTCTCACGGCTGGCTGATTATCCGAGGCTATGTTTGCTTGCGCCGGTACTGCAGCCCACATTTCATTCAGGAGATTCCCCGATGTCTGACGCGATGTCGCGACGTATTTTTGTGAAAGCGCTGGCCGTCAGTGCGGTGGCAACTTCCGTAGTCGAGTTCGGCATGGCCGAGGAGAGAGCCGCCACCTCCGGCGTCGCCACGGAGTGGTCCTATGTGAGCGGCAAGCAATATTCAGATCCATTCAACCAGGTCGATGTGGACGCCCTCATCACCCTGCCCTCCGGCAGCGAGGAGCGGGTGCCAGGATTCTGGTCCGGCGACTCAACCTGGCGCGTGCGCTACGCCCCTCCGGTGCCCGGCCTCTACCGGATTCGCTCCGTCTGCAGCGACACCGGCAATCGCGATCTGCACGGCCAGTCGCTGACGCTGAATGTTCAGCCTTACGCCGGCAAGAACCCTCATTACAAGCACGGCGCGCTCAAGGTGAGCGCTGACCAACGGCATTTTCAGCACGCCGACGGTACTCCCTTCTTTTGGCTCGGCGACACCTGGTGGATGGCGCTGTGCAAGCGGCTCAGTTGGGCGGACGGCTTTGAGACGCTTACCGCCGATCGCGCGCAAAAGGGATTCACCATGGTGCAGATCGTGGCTGGCCTGTATCCCGATATGGAACCCTTTGACGAGCGCGGCGCCAATGAAGCAGGATTTCCCTGGGAACGCGATTACGCCCGCATCAATCCGGCCTACTTCGACATGGCGGACGTGCGCATCCAGCACCTCGCGAACCATGGCCTGGCCGCCTGCATCGTCGGCTTCTGGGGCTACTTCATTCCCCGCATGGGCCTGGCCAAGGCGAAGCAGCATTGGCGCTATCTGATCGCCCGCTGGGGAGCCTATCCGGTGGTCTGGTGCCTGGCCGGAGAAGGCACCATGCCCTACTACCTCTCCAAGACCCAGGAGCAGGATGCCGAGACACAGAAGCATGGACTGACCGAGCTGGCGCGCTATGTGCGCTCGACCGATCCGCATCATCATCCCATTACCATTCATCCTTCCAGCAGCGCCCGGTTGTGCGTGGATGATCCATCGGTACTGGATTTCGACATGTTGCAAACCGGCCATAGCGATCGCCAGAGCGTGCCCAGCACCATCGAGACCGTCAACCGTTCGCTGGCCGCGAGCCCAAGGATGCCGGTGCTGATCGGCGAAGTCTGCTATGAAGGCATTCAGGAGGCAAGCCGCCAGGAGGTGCAGCGTTTCATGTTCTGGTCATCCCTTCTCAGCGGAACCGCGGGACACACTTACGGGGCCAATGGAATCTGGCAGGTCAATACGCGGGAGAAACCCTACGGCCTTTCGCCGCACGGCCATTCCTGGGGCGGTCCCGCGTGGGACATCGCCGCGCAACTTCCCGGCTCCGGACAGCTCGGTCTCGCCAAGGCCCTGCTCACCCGCTATTCCTGGTGGAAGCTGGAGCCGCGTCCGGATCTGATTACACCGCGCTGGAGCAAGGAAGACTACTGGAAGCCCTTTGCCGCTGAAATCCCGGGCGAAGTCATCCTGGCCTTTACGCCCGCTTCGTACAGCGGTGCCCGCTTTCACAACCTCAAGACCGCATCCTATCGCGCCTTCTTCTTCAATCCCACAGATGGAACGGAAATCGCACTGGGCGTCATCACTCCTGACGCCACCGGCTCTTGGAGCATCGCTGAGGTTCCCATCTTCCAGGATTGGGTAGTCGGGCTCGAGCCCATCGCATGAGTCTCCACAGCCAACCGGAGCCTGCGCCGGAAGCCCCAGAATTCCGCGTGGGCTTCTCCGCCGACTTTTGCGGCGAGGACGGCCGGCTTGTCTTTCCCGACATCGGCTTGTCCCTGCTGGACGGCGTTGCGGGCGTTGCGCACGAGTTTCTGAGCGAATATCGCACCGAGTATTCCCCCGCGCAGTTAGCAGGTTACGACGTGCTCATCTCTCTCAAGCCGAGAATCACGGCGCAGTCTCTCGAAGGGGTCTCGCGGCTTTGCGCCATCGGCCGCTGCGGCGTGGGTTATGACAACGTCGATCTGAATGCATGCACTGAACACGGGATCGCCGTGTACATCACGCCCGGCGGAGTTGTGCGGCCGGTAGCGGAGTCCATTCTGCTTTTGGTGCTTGCGCTCTCCCACCGCTTGCTGATCAAGGACCGGCAGGTGCGGCAGGGACGCTGGGCAGAGAGCACCCATCGCCTTGGCCGCGAGCCGCGCGACCGCGTGGTGGGAACCATCGGCCTGGGTAATATCGCGATGGAAACCATTCGCCTGCTGCGCGCGCTGGATGTGCGCCGGTTTCTGGCCTTCGATCCCTATGCCTCCGCGGAACGCGCGGCGGAGCTTGCGGTGGAACAGGTCTCGCTGGAGGATCTGCTGCGCGCCTCGGACTACGTGCTTGTGAATTGCCCGCTCACGGCGGAGACGCGCGGCTTGCTGGGAAGGGAGCAGTTCGCTCTCATGAAGCACGATGCGGTTCTCATCAACACCGCGCGCGGCCCCATCGTCGATGAGTCCGCGCTGATTGAAGCTCTGCAGAGCAAGCAGATAGCCGGGGCCGCGCTTGATGTCTTCGAGCAGGAGCCAATCAGCCCCGCTTCGCCGCTGCTAGCCATGGAGAATGTCATCCTAACCTCGCACTCTATCGCCTGGACCGAGGAACTGTTTCGGGACATGGGCCGCATAGACTGCCAGGGCGCGCTGGCCATCCATCGCGGAGAGATTCCCGAGCACGTGGTCAACTCGCAGGTGCTCAGCCATCCACGCTTTCTCGACAAGCTGGCGCGCTTGCGAGCGGCCTACGCGGCCCGGGAGGGCAAGCCATGAATGGCTTCCGGCAACGACTTCAAAACGGAGACGTGCTCCTTGGACAGATGGTTCTGGAGTTCTTTACCCCGGGCATCGGGCACATGCTGGCCGGTTGCGGCCTCGACTTCGTGATCTTTGACATGGAGCATGGACGCTGCGACATCGGTCTGCTGGCGGAGATGATCGCATCGTGCCACGGAAGCGGCATTGTGCCGATGGCAAGGGTTCCCGACGCGGGGTTTGCGCCACTGTCGCGCGTGCTGGACCTAGGCGCGCGCGGCGTCATGGTGCCTCGCGTGGAGACCCGGCAGCAGGCCGAAGACATTGTCAGCCAGCTCAAGTATGCCCCCATGGGCAAGCGTGGCGTGGCCCTCGGCATCGCGCACGATCTCTATCGCGCCGGCACGGCGGAGTTCTTTGCCCAGGCCAATGAGGAGATCGCCGTCATCCTATTACTTGAAACGGAAAAAGCCTTTGAGAATCTGGACGCGATCGTCTCCGTGCCCGGCGTGGACGTAGCTTGGATGGGACACTACGACCTCACCGTGTCCATGGGCATTCCCGCGCAGTTCGATCATCCGCGGCTGCTGGCGGCGATGGACGATTTGGTGGCCGCTTGCCAAAGGCATGGCGTGGCACCCGGATTTCTGCCGCCCACGCCAGAGGCGGCCGTGCATTGGATCGGCAAAGGCTTTCGCGCCCTCAGCCTGGGCAGCGACATCAACGTGTTCCTCGACGGAGTGCGCAAATTCAGGACCTACGTTAAGCAGGGGGGCGGTTCAGCATGAAGTATTCGGTTCAGGCATTCAACGCCGGAACATTCTGGGTTCCCGGTCCCGAGGTTTACTGGATGGAGGCGTGGAACCAGCGCGAGGAAATGAACATCATCCTCTACCTGATTCGCGGCGGCGGCCAGAATATCCTCATCAACACCGGCCCTCCGCAGGATCTTGCCGTCATCAACCAGGCCTGGCTCAGCTTCTTCGGCTACCCGGAAGCGCAGATCGTTCGCACTGAGGCGCAGTTACCGCAGAACATCCTGCGCTCCCAGGGACTGACCCCTGAAGACATCTCCATGGTCCTGGTCACTCCGTTGCAGGCCTATGCCACAGCCAATATTCCCTTGTTCCGCAACGCAGCCATTGGTATCTCGCGCCGCGGCTGGATCGAGGACTTTCAGGCTCCCTACTACCATCTTCACGTTCCCCGCCATCTGCGCATTCCTCCCGAGGTGAATCACTACCTGCAGAATGAGGGTTGGGAAAAGGTGCGCCTGTTGGCCGATGAAGAAGAGGTACTGCCCGGCATCCGCGTCTTCTGGGCGGGCGTCCATCATCGCTCTTCGATGGCCGTCGCCATCGAGACGGCCAATGGCACCGTCATCCTCACCGACGCCTTCTTCAAATACGGCAACATCGAATCCAGCCGCTACCTCGGCGTAATGGAGAGCATGATGGAAGCCGACGCCACCTGGGCGCGCATTCGCAAGGAAGCGGATATTTTCGCATCCATCTATGACCCTGAGGTTTTCGTCCGCCATCCGGGTGGAATCCTGGCCTGAGCGGTGTGGCACAGCCTTCGGCGATTTCTCTAAGGACCCGTTGCCTCAAGCGGACGTGATCACCATGGGTATGATTCTCCACGACTGGAATTTGGAGAAAAACTACACCTTATCCGGAAACAGAAGTGCAATACTTCACTGAGTACCGGACCTATGCCAGCTTCATTGCGTCGGGATCCCACCTCACCACGGTGCCGCGTTCGTAGCTGAGATTGCTGAGCAGTGCGGCTCCGGCGGCGCGGAAGCCGAACACGGCATCTTCCACGACCGGCTGGCGGCTGCGAACGGATGCGAAGAAATTCTTGAAGTGATCGTAGCTGTCGCTGTATCCGGGAGGGGCCACATACTTCTCAAATCCTATGGCGGGCGCTCCTGACGGGTGCGAGGCCGGATATTTCTCTCGGTACTCCGCGAGAATGCGCTTTTGCATTGCCTCGGTGAAGGTGCCAATCGTATAGCCCGGTTCCTTTTGACGCGGCACGCGGCTGACGCTGACAGTGTTTCCGGCAATCTCCATCGTGCCTTCCGATCCGGTGAAGATCAGCCCTTCGCTTTCCTCGCCACCGTCGACGAAGTTTACGCGCAGGCTGAGATTGAAGCCCTCGCGATAATCGAAGAGGCCGAGCATCACGTCGGGTACATCTCGGCCATCGTTCCAGAAGCGCAGTCCGCCAGTCGCCATCGCGCGCGTGGGCCCATTGGTTCCGGTGATGAAGTGAGTTCCGCTGAAGAGGTGGACAAAGAGATCGCCGGCAACGCCGCTGCCATAGGCCTTCCATTTACGCCACTGAAAAAAGTGCTCAGCATTGAAGGGTATTTTGGGAGCCGTGCCTTCGAAGCGCTGCCAGTCGCAGGTTTCAGTCGAGGCATCGAGGGGAACGGTGTAATTCCAAGCGCCCATCGCCGAGTTGCGATCCCAGCGCGCGGTCACCATGTTGAGCTTGCCGATGGCGCCGGACGCGAGCAGCTCCTTTGCTTTCGCGTAGACAATCGAGCTGACGCGCTGGCTTCCGACCTGGATGATCCGGTTGGTTGTGCGAGCGGTCTCGATGATCTCCGGCCCGTCTGCATAGAGATGGATCATCGGCTTTTCGCAATAAACGTCTTTGCCGGCCTTCATCGCATCGACGGCGGCCTGCTTGTGCCAATGATCGGGTGTGGCGATGATCACGGCATCGATGTCTTTGCGCGCCAGAATCTCGCTGTAATCGCGCGTCGTAAAGATGTCGCTGCCCCAAAGCTCCTTGGCGTGTTCGAGCCGGCCGTCGTAGCAATCTGCCACGGCAACCAGCTTGACGCCCGGAACCTGCACTGCAACCTTTGCATCTCCCTGGCCCTGAATGCCCGCGCCGATCAATGCAAACTGAATTTGATCGTTTGCTCTGATGGGCTTGGTGGGTTCGCTTTGAACCGCTGTCAGCGCATGCATCTTCCCCGCTACCAGCGTCTCGGCGGTTACCGTTCCCGCCACCTTCAGAAAATTCCTGCGATTCAACTCGTGCGCCCTCATTTCGGGAAGTTATCCATCGTCTGCCATGATAAAGGCTCTGACGGTTCTGTGCCACGGCTTGAGCGCTTCGGCTGCGCAGCCGTAATAGAGCGAATTTTGCCGGTCAACTAAGGAGTCGGCGCTGTGCCGATTTCCCGCTGACTGCACCGGATAAGTACATTCACAGATCAGTGATTCACGAGTACGCTTACCATTGGGTTCTTTAAACGAAAGGGATTGATTCGATTTAGAGGTGAGATTCTTGGCTTTAGGCAAGTCGATATCAGACGAGATCACTCGAAATACAAAGGGCATCACTAGACGGTCTATCGTCATCGAGACGGGCAAGTTGATCGCAGGCGCTGGCGCGTTATCACTCGCACCGGCTCCAATCTTTGCATTAGCCGGGCCTACGTCCACTGAGTCAAAGCGGCCACTTCCTGCGGATCGCAGATTTCGCAGCGAGGCGGTCGAAGCCCATATTCTTTCTATAAAGCAGATGATTCGGGATCGAGAGTTGGCGGAGATCTTTTCCAACTGCTTCCCGAATACTCTTGACACCACAGTGCGTCCAGGCACGTTTGGAGGTAAACCCGATACCTCTGTAATCACAGGTGATATATCCGCGATGTGGCTGCGCGATTCATCAGCTCAGGTTTGGCCATATCTCCCATTGGCTTCCAAAGATGACTCTCTCCGTGCTTTGCTGGAGGGAGTCATTCGGCGGCAAACCCGCTGCCTCCTCATCGACCCCTACGCCAATTGCTTCATGGCTGACTTGAACGCGCCACCTCTACAAGGCAGCCGCAATGATCTAACCGAGATGAAGCAAGGTGTTGGCGAACGAAAGTATGAGTTGGATTCTCTTTGCTATCCAATCTGGCTCGCGCATGGCTATTGGAAAAACACGGGAGATACTCGGCCTTTCGATTCTGCATGGAAGCTCGCCATGCAGACCGTCCTCCACACCATGAGGATTCAGCAGCGGAAAGATGATCATGGACCCTACCATTTCCAACGCGCCGCGACCAATCCGACCGACTCGCTCGTCAACGGCATCGGAAATCCCATAAAGCCGGTGGGTCTTATCGCCTCAGCCTTTCGGCCCTCGGACGATGCGTGCATATTCTCTTTCCTGGTCCCGGCGAACCTATTTGCCGTCACATCTCTGCGGCAGCTGTCAGTCATGTCCAATATCATTCTTCACGATACAGTGATGGCAAATGAGGCCTCCGCCCTGGCGGATGAAGTTCAGGCCGCGCTCCAGCAACATGCATTGATCAATACTGCTGCAGGTACGATCTGGTCTTATGAAGTGGACGGTTATGGAGGCTACGTTCTGATGGATGACGCCAACGTTCCAAGCCTGCTGAGCCTGCCATATCTTGCTAGCTCACCTGATGCTGCAGTCTATGCGCGTACTCGAAGCTTCGTCTGGAGTGAACAAAACCCCTGGTTCTTCCGCGGCAGCGCTGGAGAAGGGATTGGAGGCCCGCACGTTGGCCCCAACAGCATATGGCCAATGTCTCAGATCATCTATGCGCTTACGAGCGAGTCTAGGGTTGAAATAAAAAAAGCCATCGAAATGTTGAAGATGTCCGCCATCCCCACCGGCTTCATGCACGAGTCCTACAATCGGGACGATACTTCCCTTTTTACAAGGGCATGGTTTGCCTGGGCGAACACGCTATTTGGAGAGCTCATCAGTAAAACTGCACAATCTAGTCCTGCGCTCCTGGGATAATTGAAAATTTTTCCCTCGACGAGGACACGTCAGCCAAGACGTTGGCTCGTGAGGTTCTCGCTACTATCTCCAAGGGGCCTCCTGCAACATGCGTATTTGCCACAAAGGTCATGGTGGCATCATCCATTATTGGCAGCACTCTCCTCAACCAAGAGCACGGAGCAGAACATGATGTACAGGTTCGCCACTTGCAATCTCATTCTTACCATCGGTCTATGCTCTACGACAGCCTTCGCACAGACAGGTGCAGCAAACAATACCCAGGTTCGTCCAGCCGGGTCAGATTCGCTGTTACTTGGCTTTGAGAATCCTGGTAAAGCCGCTCGTCCGCGCGTGTGGTGGCATTGGATGAACGGCAACATTACCTGGGACGGCGTCCAGAAAGATCTGGAATGGATGAAGCGTGTCGGCATTGCGGGCATGCAAAGCTTTGACGCAGGGCAGGCTACACCTCAGGTCGTCGATGTGCGGCTGCCGTATATGACGGATGGCTGGAAAGACGTCTTTCGCAAGACGACCGCCTATGCCGACAAGCTTGATTTAGAGTTCGGTATCGCGGCCTCGCCCGGCTGGAGCGAGACGGGTGGACCGTGGGTCACGGCACCCGACGCAATGAAGAAGTTGACGTGGTCTGTGACACGCGTCCAAGGTGGGCAATCCATGAACCCGATCCTTGCACAACCACCCAAGACCACAGGTGTCTTCCAGACAAGCACCGCGGGTGGAATCCTAGGAGGCCGGGCTGCCGGCCAAAACCCGCCGGAATACTACCAGGACCAGAAGGTAATCGCCTTCCGCGTTCCAGCAGATTCTGCGCTGCCAACGCCCATCATTACTACAAGCGGCGGCACCCTCAATCAGGGTGCATTGTCGGACGGTGACATCGAGAAGACAGCGATCGATCTCCCGGCAGCAAAGGAGGTCGGCGGCGTTTCATGGATTCAGTTTGACTATGGCCGCCCCGTACCTGTGCGCGGGTTCACGCTCGCTTCGTCCATTGCGGCGAACTACTACGACGCGCTCAACCCCTCGACGCGCAATGGTACGCCCGCAGTGATCTTTCGTCTCGAAAGCAGCACAGATGGCCGCACGTGGCAGGATACCGGGGCGAAGGTAGAGGGTGGCACTCCGGAACGGACGATCTCGGTTGACAGCGCCAACGCGCGCTACTTCCGCTTCGTCAGCGTGCGTCCGTCGGTTACCACGCCTCTTCCGCCGAAGCGGTTCTCACGGATCCAACAGCCGCCCCCCGAAAGCATCGCGATCAAGGAATTAGTCTTGCGTGGCGAAGCAACGGTTCATTCCTTTGAAGAAAAGGCGGCTTTCTATAACAACACAGGCTACTACGAACTTCCTTCTGGAACGTCCGGAACTGCAGCAGCGATCAAGACGTCCGATGAACTTGATCTCACGGACAAGATGATGCCTGACGGGAAGCTCAACTGGGTGCCGCCGGCTGGCGACTGGCTTGTGCTCCGCATGGGCTACTCGCTGACTGGAGCGATGAACCGTCCTGCTTCGCCGGAAGCGACTGGCCTCGAAGTGGACAAGCTGGATGCAGCGGCGGTCAAGCGCTACATGGACCACTACCTGGCGATGTATCGCGATGCGAGCGGCGGCCTGATGGGGAAGCGCGGCCTGCAAGCCATGATGTTTGATAGCTGGGAGGCAAGCAATAGCAACTGGACGCCGGCGATTCTCGCAGACTTCAAGAGGCTGCGAGGCTATGACCCAGTGCCCTGGCTGCCTGCGCTTGCGGGTTATGTGGTCGAAAGCCCCGAGCGTAGCAATGCCTTTCTATGGGACTGGCGGCGAACGATCCAGCTGCTGCTCAAGATCAATCACTACGATCAGCTAACCGGCGTGCTCCACGGCATTGGAATGATCCGCTACGGAGAAGCTCACGAAGAGTTGTTCGCCACCATGGGCGACGGCATGGAGATGAAACAGTCGGCGGACATACCGATGGGCGCCATGTGGCAAGTCAATAAGCCAGGAGAGATCGAACCCGTCTACTTCAACGATCTTCAGGAATCGGCTTCGGTCGCACACATCTACGGTCAGAACATTGCGGCCTCTGAATCGCTGACGGGCGGTCCGCCGTTCGGTTCGGCGCCGTGGGATCTGAAACCGACCGCTGACGCGATCTTCCTGGCCGGCGTGAATCGCATTGTGATTCACACGTCGACTCACCAGCCTGTGAGTAAAGGGCCGGGTATGACCCTCGGTGTAGGTCAATACTTCACACGCAACGAGACCTGGGCCGAGCAGGCCAAGCCCTGGGTGGACTATCTGTCTCGTTCCTCGTACATGCTCCAGCAGGGACGGGGCGCAAGCGATATTGCGGTCTTCTATGGAGAGGCGGGGCCCGTCATCGCAAACTATCGCGAGATTTTCCCAGCGGTTCCGGACGGTTATCGCTATGACTATGTCAACGCCGACGTCATTCTGAACAAGCTCACGGTAAATGGCAATGCTGCCGTAACAGCCAGCGGAATGCGTTATCGCGCCATCCTCCTCGGACGCGGTAGCGAACGAATCTCGCTGCCGGTGCTCTTGAAGCTACGTGATATGGTGCAAGCCGGGGCCACGGTCATCGGTAAGCGCCCGACGGGCTCGCCCAGCCTTGCAGATGACCCAGCCAAGGTCAACGCGGTGCTCGACGAACTGTGGTCCGGTAGTGCTGTCACCAATGTCGGCAAAGGGCGGGTTTTCAACTCCGCGAGCACGGATCAGGCACTTGAAGCAATCGGTCTCGCTCCTGACTTTACCTACCAGAAGCCCCAATCAGATAGTAATGTCATGTTCATCCATCGCAGGCTGCCGGCCGGAGACGCTTACTTCCTGTCCAACCGCGTCGACCGCGCTGAGACGATCGAGGCAAGCTTTCGTGTAACGGGGTTGAAGGCCGAGTTGTGGGATCCTGCAACTGGCTTGACTGTGCCCGCTACTTACCGCATCGATGGCGACCGGACGCGCGTCACAGTGCCGCTCGACCGCTTCGGCTCCACATTTGTGGTCTTCCGCAAGCGGGCTGCTGAACCGAACCACCTCGAAGCAACGGCTGATCGCAAGAACATCGCCGAACTGGCAGGACCCTGGCAGGTTGCATTCCAGCCTGAGCGCGGTGCTCCCGCCACTGCGACCTTCTCGCAACTGGCTGACTTCCGCGATAATCCAGATCCCGGTATCCGCTATTTTTCGGGAACTGCAACGTACACCAAGGATGTTCAGTTCTCACAGCAGGAGATCGCAAGCGGCCACGTCGCGATCGATCTCGGCAAGGTGGATGACCTGGCTGAAGTCTGGGTGAACGGCAAACTCGCCGGCACCGCCTGGAAGCCGCCATACAAGGTCGATATCACTCGCGCCGCGAAACCGGGGCTCAATCACATCGAGATTCGGTCGACGAACCTCTGGGTGAATCGCCTGATTGGAGATGTACAGCCCGGTGTGACCAAGAAGATTACCTTCACCGCTGTTGATGGCAAGGTTGACCCTCCTGCTGCCTGAGCCGCTCCGACAGGCCGTCGCGCAGCAATGCCTTACAAAGCAGACGCCCCGCTACGGCCATCGGGTCTGATTGGGCCAGTGACCGTCGTCTCTGAGAGAACAAGATAAACGTCTCTTGACAATATGTGTTCGTCCTGCAAGGTCTGAGGGGAACTCCGGGCGTCTGCGGGAAACGCGAAAACAGTTTTGACGCTACCCCCCAGAGCGGCTGCGGATATCTGATAGGTCTTCTCGAACTACAAGAGGTCGTGCAGGTTAATTTGTAGCCAGTTGAACTGCCGTAAATCATTCATATCTATGGGTTGATTCCTGTAAATCACTCGTAAATGACCTTACGGTTGCTCACTTCAATCCATACCGTCCTTATGCTTGGGATCACGGCTAGTTTGGTCATTCGTAGCCGAAGCCCTCATTGTCAGTTGCTCTTGCCGTTCATGAGGAAGGAAAGCGTGAGTTCGTTGATTGATTACTCTTTGCAGAGACTGACCCGAAGGGAATTTGTTGCTCGAGGATCTGCGGCTTTGGCGTGTGCCTCAGGCCTCACCTACGGTCACTCTCAGACGACGCCCGGAATGTCGGAGTTTGTCGAGGTTAAGACAGCCTATGGCCGCCTTCGAGGGATGAAGGGCAAAGGCTTGGCCACCTTCAAGGGCATTCCTTACGGCGGCTCCGTTTCGGGGGCGAACCGCTTCAAGGCTGCGCCACCTCTGCAAGCATGGACCGGTGTCCGCGATGCCCTGCAACTGGGCGCACAATCCCCGCAGCCAGGTCGACAACGTACCGCGGACGCGCCGCCTGTGCCGGAGGATTGCCTCTTCTTGAATGTCTGGACTCCCGCGCCCGACGGGCGCAAGCGACCCGTGATGTTTTACAGCCACGGTGGCGGCTTTACTACCGGCTCTGGTGGAGCCGTCTACCAGGATGGTGGCAACCTCGCTGCCACCTGTGACGTCGTCGTCGTAGCGACGAACCATCGTCTCGGACTGGTGGGATACCTCTACCTGGGCGAGCTGGGCGGCGAGGAATACGCTACATCGGGCAACCAGGGCATGCTGGACATCCGCGATGGCCTCAAGTGGGTGCACGAGAACATCGAGGCCTTCGGCGGCGACCCGAACAACGTGATGATCTTTGGCGAGAGCGGTGGAGGCGGCAAGACCTCATGCCTCTACGCGATGCCTTCCGCCGATCATTACTTCAACAAAGCTTCCATCGAGAGTGGCCCTGGAGTCCGGATCTACCCGAAGGAGTCGGCGGCCGAGACCACGTTGATGACTCTCAAGCAACTCGGCCTGGAAAAATCCGAGTGGCGCAAGCTATTGGATGTTCCCATAGGGAAGCTGCTCGAAACACAGGTCGAACTGGCCAAGGGCGGCGCAGGCCCGTTGGGGATGAGCGGCGGCCGGAATGGAATGACCGGCAATCCTCGTCCCGGAGGTTTCGGGCCGATCGTCGACGGCACAATCATGCCGCACCATCCGTTCGATCCCACGGCGCCCGCTATCTCGAAGAACAAACCCCTGATCGTCGGGTCCAACCGCGATGAAACGAACTTCTTCTTCGCTCAGAACCGAAGTACAGACGTGTACGAACTGACCGACGCAACTCTGGAAGTGCGGCTGCAAAAAGAGTTTGGCGCGGACGCTGCGCCCCTGCTGCAGGCCTACCGGCAAAGCCGCCCCGAGGCTTCGGCTCCCGATCTATACGTTGCGATCTCGACCGCCCGCATGATCGGCGCGGGAGCCATCACGATCGCCGAGCGCAAGTATACGCAGCATGGCGCTCCCGTCTACATGTACATCTTCACGCATGAGTCGGACCGGCTGATCCCCGGAACGCAACACACCATGGGGGCCGCGCACGCAATGGAGATCCAGTATAAGTTCAACAATGTTCCCCGCCCCCGTCTCGACGCGCCGCCTACTCCTCCGCAGGGAGCGGGGCCGAATCCGCAGCAGGGAGGCGGAATGATGGGTGACGAACGGCCGAGTAGCATTCAGGCCGCGCACAACATGAGTGAGATGTGGAGCACGTTCGCCAGAACCGGGCATCCGGGAGCAAAGGGGCAATCAGTATGGCCGCCTTACACCACGGAAAAGCGTGCAACCATGCTGATCGATGCGGAGTGTAAGGTCGTGGACGATCCTTATGCCCCAGAGCGGCGCATTTGGGAGACGATCAAATATTAAGGAGCCAACAGCTGCCGGATACAAGCCGGAATTCCATATCTACAGTTCGGGCGGTCACGGTTGGGGAATGCGTAAACAAGGCAAGACCAGCGATCACTGGATCGACGAGTTCTACTACTGGCTGGAAGCGCAAGGGCTGACGCACCCGCTCAAATGAGTGTGACAATCGCAATCATCAGGTTTGAAACCGAAACGCTTAATCGGGAACCGCGAAGGTATGAAAAGCAACGCTTACAAGCGTGGTTCGAGGTTCTACCGTTCAGAAAAAGGTGACACATGTTCGATAGCAGATTCCAGAAAGTGTTGGGATTGATCGTATTATTCGCGGGAATCTCTCTGGGAATGACGTTCGTCGCTCACGCACAGCCAGCGAAGAACGAAAAGGCTGGCCCGCTCATGATTCAGGAGGAAGGCAGCTTCGCCGTCGGCGGCAAGGTCATTACGAATCCAGGAACCTTCAATCCAAAGCAGCCAACGTCTGACGGCCAAACACTGCATGGCGATCACGCATACGTCTCTTACCAGATTCCGGTGAATCGGCGTAAGCTCCCGCTCGTGTTTCTGCATGGCACGGGTCAGTTTTCTAAGACCTGGGAGACCACTCCAGATGGACGAGAGGGTTTTCAAACTATCTTTCTTCGTCGTCGCTTCCCGGTATATCTAATCGATCAGCCGCGTCGTGGGAACGCAGGCCGTGGCACGGTAACGACTACCATCAACGCAACGCCGGATGAGCAGATGTGGTTCGATACGTTCCGTGTCGGTATCTGGCCGGACTACTTTCCCGGTGTTCAGTTCTCGAAGGATCCCGAAGCTCTCAACCAATACTTCCGTCAGATGACACCGAATGTGGGGCCGTACGACCCCGTGGTCATCTCGGACGCCTGCGCAGCATTGTTCAACAAGATCGGCCCAGCCGTTTTTGTAACCCACTCGCAAGGCGGTGGACTTGGATGGGCGACAGCTCTGAAGACCGGTAATGTGCGAGGCATCGTAGCGTACGAGCCGGGCAGTGGCTTTCTGTTTCCGGAGGGTGAAGTGCCGGAGGCGCTGCCGAGTTCCGGTGGCGCACTCACGGCCATCGGTGTGCCCATGGCCGAGTTCATGAAACTCACAAAGATACCCATCATCATCTTCTATGGTGACTTCATCCCCGAGAAGCCCAGCGACAACCCCGGCCAAGATGGATGGCGAGTTCGGCTAGAGATGGCTAGAATGTGGCGGGATACCGTCAACCGTCACGGTGGCAATGTAACCGTTGTCCACCTACCGGAACTTGGCATCCATGGAAATACCCACTTCCCGTTCTCCGATCTGAATAACAAACAAGTAGCTGATCTGATGTCAAAGTTCCTGAGGGAAAAAGGGCTCGACTAACAGGCCGCCATCTCGACAATCGACATGCAGGGGATAGGTAGCCCGCTCAGTTCCGGAGTCTCGTGAGTTGCCGGTCAATTTTGTCCCGCGGCTCCGATAGGAAGCCCGTTTGGCAGACTTAGACCAGCGAATGCTAACGCGCGCTTGCGAGGCCTGACGGCAGTGAATTAAGATGGTGGGTCGAACAAAGGTCAACATGGCAACCCCTGCAGCATTTCCATCATCCACTTTGTCGAGCGAGCAGCAGTCGGTCATTCTGTCACAGCTTGCCTTAATTTCGCAAAGTCCATCATTTCGGAGCAGCAAACGGTATCCCGCCATGTTGGAGTACTGTGTGTGGCACACGATAGCGGGAGACGTAGAGAAGCTCCGCGAGCGGCAACTTGGAATGGCCCTGTTTTCACGTCTACCGGGCTACGATACAAGTTCAGATCCCATCGTCCGCATGGCCGCGAGCGAAATCCGCAAACGTCTGGCCCAGTTTTATGACGTGGCGGGCGAGAACGTACAAGTTAGAATCTCTCTTCCGCCGGGAAGCTACTTAGTCGAGTTCCGCTTCCCCGAACTCACTGTACCTGCGGTAGGCCTCCTCTCGGAGGATCATGAACCTGTTCTGCAAGAAACCGAAGTGATAGCTCCTCCGCACCGGGATACCCCTGAACCCAGTGCTCCCATCGCAGCCGCTCCGCAGCGAAGCTGGCGAATTCGGCCGGCCGTGTTGCTGTGGACTGTGGGATTTTTGTTGCTCTGTGGCTTCCTAGGTTATAGACAATGGAATCGCCCTAATCTGCCTGCTCTTTGGCGAGAAGGCTTGGAGGGCGCAGGTGGCCAGGTTATCCTGGTAGTGGGGCAAGTGCCTACCCACGAAGTGCCTCAAGGAACCGACGCGGATTCCCCCCTCCTGACCGACATATTTCGAGCCAATCGTTTCATTTCGATGGAAGCCGCATCCTCTTCCATAACGATCTGCTCAATGCTCTCGCGCGCAAATCTGAATTGCCTACTGAAGCCTGCGGCTTCAGTGGATCTGTCGAATGTCCAGAAACGTCCAGCAATATTTGTGGGAGCGTACAACAATCCCTGGACCCTGCGTATCGCCGCACCCCTCCCATACCGATTTGGCCCGCTGTCCTGTAAATGTATTGTTGAAGCAAAGTCGGCTCAAGCGGTTGGCGAAGTGGATTTTTCGATTTCACGGAACAAGATACTAACGGATTACAGCATCCTCGTCCGATTCCACTCAGAGATAACAGACGGTCCTGCGTGGGTGATCGCCGGAGTTGGCCCTATGAGTACGGAGGCTGCGGCAGAGTTTGCTTCCTCGGCGAAAAGCTCGCAGGAATTGCTCGCTCTTGCGCCAAAAGGTTGGAATGGTGGGAACGTCGAGGCAGTTCTGGCTACGGATGTAGTAAACGGTATTCCGGGACATACTCGCATCATGCGTACGGCATTCTGGTAACTTGTCCGGCTGAAATGTATGTCTAAGCTATTCATTGCTAGATATTTATGAGCACAAATTGTTAAGCCTTGCAGATCTTCCCCCTGTAAATCACTCGTAAATTACCTTTCACTTTCTGACCGTCGCCGCTACGCTTCTGATGCGTGGGTGGTGGTGCCGTCCAACGGCCATTGTCACACCGAGATTCCCTAAGACTACGAGGTTGCAGATGATTTCCAGAAAGTTGAACCGCAGGTCTTTACTGCAGGGAGCTGCCGCTCTTGGCGGTGTTGCGCTTGTGGAGACCTTGCCCTCGTTGGCACAGTCGACAGCACAGGGCGGAGCCGTTGGTGCTACCGGTCGACCGGGCAGCCGAGACCGCATGGCTGTGCGCGACACAAGTTCGATCGCTGAAACTGCACATGGCAAGGTGCGCGGCTTCCAGCGCAACAATATTCATATCTTCCGGGGCATTCCGTATGGAGGCAGCACCGAAGGTGTGGGAAGATTCATGCCTGCAAGCAAGCCCAAGCCGTGGGCTGGTATCCGTAGTGCTCTTTATTACGGGCCTGTGAGTCCCCATGGTCCTCGCAGCGGCTGGGCGAACGATGAGAATGCGTTTCTGTTTCAGTGGAACGATGGCGTAGCCGGCGAGGACATGCTTCGGATCAATGTGTGGACGCCGGGGTTGAACGATGGCAAAAAAAGAACCGTAATGTTCTGGATCCACGGGGGCGGATACACCTCAGGCTCCGGTCAGGAGCTGATGGCGTACGAAGGGGAAAATCTCTGCCGGCGCGGAGATGTTGTTGTAGTAACGATGAACCACCGACTGAATGCACTCGGCTTCCTTAACCTCGCCGATTTCGGAGGGGAGCGTTATGCGCGCTCTGCCAATATTGGCATGAGCGACTTAGTGGCCGCGTTGGAATGGGTGCGCGACAACATTTCTCATTTTGGCGGCGATCCGGGAAGCGTAATGATCTTCGGCCAGTCCGGTGGCGGTGGCAAGGTCTCCACATTGATGGGTATGCCTGCTGCTAAGGGGCTCTTCCACCGGGCTGCGGTACAAAGCGGCTCAATGCTGGGCGCACAATCGAGCGAACAGTCTGCCGAGTTTGCTGCGGCCGTTCTGAAGCAGTTGGATATTTCAAAGGACACTATCGACAAAATCCAGTCCGTCCCGTACGAGAAACTCTCGGACGCGGCCAACACTGCGCTGCGCGGTTTCCGGCGTCCACCAGCGAGCAACGCTCTTCCCGGACCAAACTACAGCACATTTGCCAGCAATCCGGGTTGGGGACCAAGTGTCGACGGCATAGACCTCCCGCGCTCTCCCTGGGCGGACCAAGCTCCCCCAGAGTCTGCCGACGTCCCACTCCTGGTTGGCAACGTTCTGAATGAATTTAACACCGGGATGGACAAACCAGATTGCTTCTCCATGACGACTGAAGAGCTGTATAGGAAGGTAGGCTCGGTCTTTGGTTCGGAGAAGGGGAAAACGGTGGTCGACGCATTTCAGGCCGGCCATCCGCGGGCGAACCCGTTTCAGCTCTGGACTATCCTCTCGGCCCACTCTGTGCGTGGCGCAGCCATTAGGCAGGCGCACATGAAAGCAGAGCAAGGAGTCGCTCCAGCATACTTGTATTGGTTTCAGTGGCAGACCCCAATATTGGACGGACGTCCACTTGCATTCCACTGTGCCGATATCAGTTTCTGCTTCGATAATGCTGACGTCTGCGAGACGATGACCGGAGCCGGACCAACCGCTCTCCGTCTGTCTGCCCGTATGGGCCAAGCGTGGATTAACTTCGCCAAAACGGGCAATCCAAATCATGCCGATCTGCCTAACTGGCAGCCGGTGACAGCGAGCAAGGTACCCACGATGATCTTCGACGACGTATGTGTCGCAGTGAACAACGTGGACGATAAAGAGCAAGCCGCCGTCCATGCTGTCTAGGTGGCGGCAAAGGGATTCGAAAGGACAATCAACTTGCATGCCAATCGCATCATTCTCGCATTTGCCTTGAGCCTCGCTTGCGGCCGAGCATTGGGCCAGTTCGGACCTCAGGAGCCGCAGGGTCGCGGTCCGAAGCTGCCGACGCCGACCTCATTTCCCGCACCCGGTACCTATCCCACGACGGAGTCCGTGACCCTGCGTGATACCGAGCCAGGCGCGACCATTCACTATACATGGGACGGCAGCGCGCCGACCTCTAAGAGTCCGGTCTATGACCCGCTGCAGGTGTTGTTCATAGGAGGGATTTATGAAGGCGATCATGGCCTAAAGGCCGGATATACCCTTCGGGCGATTGCGATCAAGGACGGCAACACCAACAGTGATATTGCGAATTTTGAGTACACCGTAGACCGCCGCGACCGCAATGCCTATGTCTCCGAGGAGATCCTGCCGGGCGTGCGCATGATTCGCGACTCCGACAACGACAAGATGTTTCTGGTGAAGGGGAGCAAAAAGTATGCTCTGATCGATAGCGGGCAGGGCCGTGGGGCGTTACGCGATTATCTTATGCAGTACACCGGCGGCCTGCCGATTGAGCCGATCTTCACGCATAATCACGGTGACCACATCGGCCAGTCGGACCAGTTCATCCGAGACAGTGTTGAGCATATCGGGGAGGCAGATCGTCCGGCCGCGGAAAAACTTCTGAAATCGAGGAATGTGCCGGACGAGGTGATTGAGCAGCACCTCTTGGCCATCCACGATGGAGATCGTGTAGATCTTGGCGACAGATCTCTGACAGTCTACGAGACTCCAGGGCACACTAAGGGTTCTCTGGTGATCTTTGATGAAAAGAACGGCTATCTCTTCACCGGCGATTCGTATGGAAGTAACTCCCCCACGATCCCAGACGCGCTTTGGATGCAGGGATCGCAGGCTCCGCTCGACGCGTATCTGTCCATGATTGTGAGTTCGCGCGCGAACTTTGCAGGGCATGTGAAGTATGTGATGTCTGGCCACAATGACCGCCCTCTCAACGGCGAGACCTACCTGAACAATCTGCAAGCGGCAATTCAATCCCTCATGGATAAAGGGGATGCGGTTCTGGTGCCATCGTATCGTCCAGTAGGTCTGCAGCAAGTCGTTGTCGGCGACCGTTTCAATAACCCGGATTGGGTGGCTGTCAATGTCAACAAAGCCCATTACCTACCAGCGGCGGTCGATGATATTGCAGGACTGATCAGCCTTCGTGTCGAGGGCGGAAAACTCTCACCCACATTCGATCCAAACCAAAAAACGTATGAAGTGACTCTGCCCGCACGAAAGGCGCTCGTCCGCTTGACAGCGGTCGCTACGTCGAGCCGGTCCTCGGCCCTGACAGCAAATAACAAGGATTTTCTGAAGACCGGGAGCATCGACGTGCCGGCGCAGGGAGCCACGACGGTCACTGTTATTTCACCCAACGGCAAGCAGTCCGCAAGCTATATTTTGAATTTCCGTGCAAAGCAATAGCTATAAACATCGGGAGCTTCACTAGGAGCAATCAATTGGACAACGCGATGCAATTCAGGAAAAGTCTCACGGCTACTGGTATTTTACTGGCAACTATTGCACTTTCTATGGCAGCAGCTACAATGTGCACGGGACAGGCAGAAGCCGCAGAAACTCACGCCGTGCGGGCAGGTGCGGCAATGGTCGATATCACGCCGAATCCAAGCGCCTTGCAGTTCAATACGGACAGCATCCGCGATCATCTGTTCGCGCGTGCAATCGTGGTCGACTCGGGCGATAGCTGCGCGGTGCTCGTTGGCCTCGATCTGGGCGGTGTCCAGAAGAACCTGTATGAGGCTGCTCTGCCTCGGGTGGCCGCGGCCACCGGCTGCGCCAAGGAGAACATCTTGATCTCCGCCACCCATACGCACAGTGGATCGGCGAACGGCGCAATCGTCGGGGATGCAATCGTGAAGGCGGCTACCGAGGCGAAAGCGAAACTCGCTCCGGCAACAGTTGGATACGGTCGTACCACAGTTGATCTGAATGTGAATCGCGATCTCTTCAACAGCAAGCTGGAGTGGAGACAGCAGCCGAACGTGCAGGGCGTCTCCGACAAAACGCTTTCTGTGGTCGAGTTTATCGGCGCGGACTATGTCCCGATAGCCGTGTACATGACCTACGCCATGCACCCCATAAACTTCTACCTCTCGGGGTAGTCAGCGCGGACTTCCCCGGAGAAGCGTCCCGTGCGATCGAAGAACACTTCGACCACAAGACGGTCGCGATCTTTACTCAGGGAACCTCCGGCGACCAGAATCCGATTCTAAAGGAGCCTTTCTTTTACGCATACCGCGCACCCAACGCTCCTGGAACAGAGAAGATCGGCGAACCTCCGCCGCCTCCGACCAACTTCAATCCTGGCGCCGCCGCGGGTGGCCTGACCGCCGTTCCTGACGAGAGCCTGGTCGCATACAAAAAGCACATTGAGCGGACCAGCGCCAACGTGACAATGATGGGCTGGCTCATAGCGGAGAAGACCTTGTATCTCATGCGGAATGACATAACCCCGGTGGCCAACGCCAGCATCTGGGGTGGGCACGAGAACTTCACCTGCCCGGGCCGCGACCGGCTCGACACAGCAAATCCGATCCGTGAAAATGGCATGCCGCCCTACAAGGATGGCGCTGATGTGAACCTGATGGTTAGCCTGGTCCGTATCGGCGACATCTATATCACCGGTATCAACGGCGAGGTCTATACCAACATCGGCCTCAAGTTGAAAGGCGCCGCGCCGGCCAACAAGTTGATCATCTCCACCTTGACCAACGGTGGGGCAAACTCCGGATATATCTATTCCGATGACGCCTACAGCCATCTCTCGTTCCAGGTCATCGGATCTCGTCTGAAGCCTGGGTGTGCGGAGAACAAAATCGTCCATGCTGCCCTCGATCTCATGAACAAATCCGGCGAGTAACGCTTATGGCAATGTATTCGCGCGTGTTCTAGGAAGAGAGAGATCAATGGTTTGGCAGCTCCTTGGCGTCGATTCGGGCGTAGTTCGTCTTCACCGAGGCTTTGAGGATGTCGCGAGGTTCAATCTCCTTCGCCGGATTTCGCTTAGCATAGCCGTGGGCGATGGCGAACCGGAAGATTTGCCCCGCGGTTTCCAGCGCGCGCTTCGCAAACGTGCGGACTCCACGCGCCTCGATTGTTCGGACCATGGCGACGATGTCCGGTGCTTGGATATCGTCCATCTGCAGCGCACCCAACGTCGGGAAGACGTTCGAAGCGAGCCGCCGCTGTGTCGAATCGACGTGGCGCGGACTCTTATCGTCCTTCCAGTGATCCAGCCATTGGCTGGCAAGCCGGACGGCAGTCTTTTCCGCTTTCTTCTGCGCCATCGGGGGGATTCATATCGAACAATTCGAACAATAAGTCGTTATATATGAATAACTTATAAAACCAATACTGGAACATACCCCCCAAATGTACCCCCGCAATTACAGTACTAGCTTAGAAACGCGCGGCTAGAGGCAGGTCCTGGTGGTGTGGCTAAATCTTCAGCATCTGTTTCACGTACTCGGGACGAAATGGGAGTTTGCGGACGTGTTTGCCGGTTGCGTCGAATATGGCTGCTGCGATGGCTGGCGACGCCAGAGCGTTGGGCGCTTCTGACCCCTGTCCGTAGATACCGGCTTCTGGATTGTGGATGAGGACGACTTTGATGTCTGGGATCTCATTCATCGTGAGAATGGGATAGGAGTACCAATTTTCTGAGGTAACTCCACTTTCGTTGAAGGCGACTTCTTCGTGCAGTGCGATGCTTACTCCCATGACGGCTCCTCCTTCAACCTGGCGCTTGAGTTGCTCTGGGTTGATGACAATGCCGGGGTCGGAGACGATTGTCATTCTTTCGACCTTGATGGCGCCAGTGTCGGGGGTGACGGCGATCTGGCAGGCACAAGCCCAGTAAGTGTTGGAGCGGAGCATTACGGAGACACCTTGTCCGCGGATGGGTGCGGAGCCGCTGGCTGCGGCTTTGGGACTTGGTGAGGGGCGTGATTCCCAGCCGTGCTCTTCCCGCAGACGGCGCAGGGTGTTCATCATGCGCTGGTCTTTGGCGTGGTCGAGGCGGAACTGGATGGGGTCGGACTCGGCAAGGGCGGCAGCATCATTGATGGCGATTTCTCGAGGATAGTTTTGTTGAAACTGGCCAGGTGTCCGCATAGTGTGGTCGCGAAGACCAATGGCAAGTGGAGATGCCTTTTGACCAACCTGGTAGGTGCCGTAGCAAAGCTCGGTCAGGTTGGGAACGGCGTCGTACATCCAAGGATCGGATGGGCCGTTTGCCGTGTTGTTAAGAATTCCTCCCTTTTCGCTGGGAGCGGGCATGGTGGGCAGGCCGGCGAGAACGGCGCCGATGAGCCGGTCGTCCTGCCCTGCGGGCATGTAATGCTCGATCTGGTAGGACGAGATGCGATTGTTCGCGTCAAGACCGATTTTGACGTCGGCGTAGGCGGCCGGTGATTGCGTGGACCACTGCATGTCATCGTTGCGCATCCACTGGACTCGGACAGGTTTGCCGAGTTCTTTTGAAAGGATGACGGCTTCGTCTTCAGCGCCTGCGTTGCCGCCGTTCGAGCGGCCGTAGTGCCCGGCACCGGGGTAGGTCTTGATGACGACTTTATCTACGGTGGTGCCGAGCATCATTGCGATCTGTCCGCGGAGGGCCTGTGCGTTTTGTGTGTGCCCATGAACAGTGACGGTACCATCGGGGCGATAGTCAGCCAGCGCCATGGTCGGTCCGATGGGGGCGTGCTTAAGGTATGGCATCGCGTAGGTTGCGGTGAGAGTCTTTGCCGCAGACTGCAATGCTGCAGCGGTGTCGCCGATGTTCTTTCTACCTTTGGAGACGGTAGCGGATTTCCAGTCGGACTCGTTGCGAAGATGGTCGTATAGCTTTGCCTGCGGTGGGAGTGATTTCCACTCAGACCACTTGGTTTGCTCCGCCACCTGCGAAGCGACCTCAATGGCTTCCCATTCCGACGGAGAGACGACGGCAACGAGGTTACCTTTTACGACCACCTGCGCGTTAGGATATTTCTGCTTGTCGACTTTGCCTGCGGAGATAAGCGTGGAGCCGAGGGTGGCCGGATGGATAACGCGGGCGTGCAGCATGCCGGGGAGCTTGACGTTGGTGACCCAGAGCTCTTTGCCAGTGACTTTAGTGGGGATGATGGAGTTCTTGAATGACTTGCCCACAACTTTGTAGCTGCTAACAGGCTTCATGGGCGGATTGCCGGTGACGTTAAGCCCGAAGATACTCGTGAGTTCGCCAACGACTGGAATGGTGAGCTTGAGGTTCTGTCCTTTGACAAGATCGCCGTACTTGATGCTCTTGCCGGCGTTGGGAACGATGCCGTTCTCCACAGTGACAGATACGACGCCGTTCTCTACGGTGAGCTGCTCTTTAGGGACGCCGAGCTTTTCTGAGGCGAGCTGCATCAGGGCCTGCCGCGCGTAAGCTGCGGCCTTCCTAATATTGGGTGTGCCGCGACCGAGAAGATCGAAGGTACCCCCGCCTTCAGGAGTAGTGTCAGTGTCGGCCGTGAAGACGGTGGTGATGGATTCGAATGAGATGTCGAGCTCTTCGGCGACGATCTGGCGGTAGGCCGTGTAGACGGTACCCTGGCCGAAATCGGACTTGCCGGTGCGGAAGGAAACCGTGTTGTCTGGACGGATCTCGATCCAAGACCCAACGAGCGCAGCGTCAAAAGCGCGGATCGGGGTGTCAGCCGGAGCTTCCGCATTTGCTACACCGGACCGGACGAGGCTGAAACCGACGACGAGAGTTCCTCCGGTCTTGAGGAAGCCGCGGCGGGTAAGTTGAGCGCCGTAAATGTTCGTGTTGGTTTCCGCGATGGGGAGAGGTGCGGTCACGTCGGAGAGCGCTTCGATAACTTCGATCACTGTGCTCCTCCTTTTGCCATAAGTGTTGAGGCGAATCGAACCGCATCAATGATGGCGATGTAGCTTCCGCAGCGGCAGAGGTGCGGCGAGGGAGCGGAGTTGGTGAAAACGTCCTTAATCTGCTCCACTGAGGGGTTTGGATTGCTCTCTAGAAGCTCAGTGGCTTTGATCATCATTCCGCTCTGGCAGATGCCGCAGAGAGGGGTCTGCTGCTCGATCCAGGCTTCCTGCACGGGGTGCAGCGTATTTGCAGCTTGTGCGGGCGAAAGGTGCTTTTGCTTTGCCCAGCGATCGGGGAGTCCTTCGATTGTTGTGATCTCTTTACCCGAGGCCATCACAGCGGGAGTGATGCAAGAGCGGACTTCTTTGCCATCCAGGAGGATAGAGCAGGATCCGCATTGCGCCATGCCGCAGCCAAACTGAGGGCTGTTGACGTCGAGTTCGTTGCGTAGCACGTAGAGAAGCGGTGTGCCCTCAGGCGAACTTACCTGTCTTTTCTGTCCGTTGACTGTGATTGTCAGCATGGATCACCTCTTCATGGCAACGCCAAGTGCTCTGGAGGATGGCGATGCATTTACGAGTACGAGCTTAGCGCATCCTCGCTACGGATTAACTGGCTCATTCAACATTGGCGCAATCAGCCTGCATATTGGCGCGATCAGCAGCCTCTTCGCTTTCATCTGCCTGGGAAAGTAATGAAGGAAAATGGCCACTGATCCCGATTTCGACGAATTTAGGCGACATCGGACCAATTTTTTACACGAGGCCGACGAGGCATGAATTGAGAAATAGCTCGTACCTAATTTACTTTCGACGGGCGATGCGCTTCTCTCCAATCGCTGGGAGGCATTCCTTCCCAGTTACGGAATGCACGACCGAAAGAATTTGGATCTTCAAAGCCGAGTAAGTAAGCCGCTTCGTTCAATTCGAGCGCGGAGTTGCTAAGGTAATATCGGGCCATCTGGTGACGCGCTTCATCCAGAACCCGTTGAAAGTTTGAACCTGAGTCCTGCAAACGACGTTGCAACGTGCGTGAACTCATACGCAATACCTGCGAAATCCCATCAATGGATGGCCGTTGCCCCGTCAGACGATCCTGAATAGTGCTACGTACAAGTTCGATAAAAGAGTCCTCCTCTTTATACTGCCTCAACTGCTCCTCAAACTGAGGCGCTAAGAGATCAAGCAGCTCCGCGTTCCGAGTTACGAACGGTGCGGTGGCGTCGGAGGCAAGAAATACGATCTGGTTGCAAGATGCTCCTCCGGAAACCTGGCAGCCAAGACTACGTTCTGCTGCCCGAAGGTTTGCGCGCTCGTGAACGTACTCTGCTCGAAGAGGGCTC
>JANXYX010000050.1 GCA_025408425.1 Granulicella sp. | reverse complement strand
ATGCGGTTGAGGGTGCGGGCGAAGGGGATGGTTTCGCGGACGTGGTCGAGGCCGCAGATCCAGGCTACGGCTCGTTCGATGCCCATGCCGAAGCCGCTGTGGGGGACGGAGCCGTATTTGCGTAGGTCGAGGTACCACTGGAAGGCGGCGAGGGGGAGGTTGTGTTCTTCGATGCGGGACTTTAGGAGCTCGTAGGAGTCTACGCGCTGGCTGCCGCCGATGATTTCTCCGTAGCCCTCGGGGGCGAGGACGTCGACGCAGAGAGCCTTGGTGGGGTCGAGCGGGTCGGGCTGCATGTAGAAGGCTTTTATGGCGGCGGGGTAGCGGTGGATCATGACGGGCCTGGTGAACTGGGAGGAGATGTAGGTCTCGTCGGGGGAGCCGAAGTCGTCGCCGTATTTGTGCTCGTTTTCGATGAGGCCGCGGGTGAAGGCGTCTTCGAGCATGGCGTGGGCTTCGTCGTAGGAGAGGCGGGGGAAGCGGTTGGGAGTGGGGGAAGTGCGAGAAGCAGGTCCTCCGCCTTCGGCGAAGGATGACAATTCTGAAGTATGTTCGCCTGGGGTGGGGGCGATGACGGCTTCCAGTTTGGGGATGTCGCGGCCGATTACTTTGAGGTCGGCGCGGTGGTGGGTGAGGACGGCGGTGACGATGTGGGTGATGAAGGACTCGGCGAGGTTGAGGAGGCCGTCGAGTTCGAGGAAGGCGACTTCGGGTTCGACCATCCAGAATTCGGTGAGGTGGCGGCGGGTTTTGGATTTTTCGGCGCGGAAGGTGGGGCCGAAGGAGTAGACCTTGCCTAGTGCGAGGGCGGTGGCTTCGATGTAGAGCTGGCCGGATTGGGTGAGGTAGGCTTTGTCGTCGTCGAAGTAGTCCATCTCGAAGAGTTCGGAGGTTCCTTCGCAGGCGTTGGGGGTGAGGATGGGTGGATCGGTGCGGATGAAGCCGTTGGTGTCGAAGTACTCGGCTGCGGCACGCATGATGGTGGCGCGGACGCGGAGGATGGCGGATTGGCGAGGGGTGCGGATCCAGAGGTGGCGGTGCTCCATGAGGAAGTCGACGCCGTGCTCTTTGAGGGTGATGGGGAAGGGAGTGTCGTCGGGGACGCGCTGGATGACGTGGACGTCTTCGACGTCTAGCTCGAAGCCGGAGGGGGCGCGGGAGTCGGCGCGGACTTTGCCGGTGACGATGAGGGAGGACTCGAGGGTGAGGTTTTTGAGGGTTTCGAAGACGGCTTCGGAGACGGCGGCTTTGGGGACGATGCCCTGGATGGTGCCGGTTCCGTCGCGGAAGATGGGGAAGAGAAGTTTGCCGGAGGCTCGGAGATTGTAGAGCCAGCCGCGGAGAGTGACGGATTGGCCTTCGTGAGCGGAGAGGGAGGCGATGGTGGCGATGGGGTTTTTCGACATGGGAGTTTCAGTTTACGCCGGAGGAGGGTGGTAGGGCCTGCGTTGTGTTAGGGGCTTGTGAGGCGAAGTACGCAACGGCAACGGCAACGGCAACGGCAACGGCAACGGCAAGGGCAAGGGCAACGGCAACGGCAAGGGCAAGGGCAAGGGCAACGGCAACGGCAACGGCAAGGGCAAGGGCAAGGGCAACGGCAACGGCAAGGGCAAGGGCAACGGCAAGGGCAAGGGCAACGGCAAGGACAACGGCAAGGACAAAGGCGATATATATTTCGTTTCGGCTTCGCCTGCACTATGCCTTCGGCAGAGAGGAAGGGGGTGGGTGGGGCGTTTGATGCGAGGGCTGAAGCCCTCGCCTACCTTAAGGCAACGGCAACGGCAACGGCAACGGCAAGGGCAAGGGCAAGGGCAAGGGCAAGGGCAAGGGCAAGGGCAAGGGCAAGGGCAAGGGCAGGTCCTCCGCTTCGCGAAGGATGACAGTTTTGGGGTGGGCTATTGGTTTGGGTTACTTGATGCCGATGACCATGGAGTCGGGGCCGACCAGGTGTTCGACGCGGGTGGAGTGGAAGCCGGCTTCATGCATCCAGCCGATGCAGTCTGCGGCGGTGTAGTCGAAGCCGCCGGGGGTTTCGATGAGCATGTTGAGGCTCATGAGGAGGCCGAAGGTGTTTTTGGAGCGGTCGTCGTCGATGATGGCTTCGTAGACGATGAGCGCGCCGCCGGAGGGCAGGGCTTCGTAGGCTTTGCGGATGAGCATTTTTTTGGTGTCGAGGTCCCAGTCGTGGAGGATGTGTCCCATGAGGACGACGTCGGCGGGGGGGATGGGGGCGTCGAAGAAGCTGGCGGGGTGGAAGCTAACGCGGCCGGAGAGGCCGTTGTCGGCGATGTAGTCGTCGAAGATGGGGCCGACTTCGGGGAGGTCCATGCCGGTGCCGGTGATGTGTGGATTGGCGAGTGCGACCTGGGTGATGAGGTCGCCCTGGGCGGTGCCGACGTCGACGGCGGACGTGTATTCCTTCCAAGGGAACTGGCGGGCGATGGCCATGTTTGCGCCGTGGCTGAGGCCGGTCATGGCTTTGAGGAAGCGACGGAGACGCTCGGGGTCGGCGTAGAGCGCGGTGAAGAGGTTGGGTTCGCCGTAGCTGGTCTCGTTTTGGGGCTGTCCGGTACGGAGGGCGGCGGTGAGGTTTCCCCAGAAGGGATAGAGGCGGTGATTTGCCATCTCGAGCATGCCGCCGATGTAGGAGGGTTTGCGGTTGTCGAGGAAGAGATCCGTGGAGGGCGTGTTGTAGTAGGTGCCGTCGCGGCGTTCGAGGAATTGGAGAGAGAGGAGAGCGTCCAGGAAGTCGTGTGCGGAACGGGGGTGCAGGCCGAGGTGGGAGCTGAGCTCGGACAAGGTTCGGGGCTGTTTGGCTAGCTCGGTGAAGAGCTGTAGTTCGATGGCGCTCAAGAGAGTCTTTGAGGCCCAGAATCCGAGGCCTACCTGCAAGATATTATCTGCGCGTGGTTCGTTCATTACGGTGTCTTCCTTGTGAGTTTGATGGGCGCCCCGAAGATTCCTTTGGGAGCGCGCGCCGATCATACACGAAAGGAGTTGGAGGCTAAAGGCTTATCCGTGAGACGAGTGCAACTACCAGGGCGGAAGCAGATCGTACGACTTCGCTGAGGATGACACTGTTTATTTGATTAGCTGGCGAGGAGATGTTCGGTGATGCGGGATTGGTAGGAGAAGAAGGCTGAGGCTTTGGTGGTTACGGCGGCGGGGGATTCGTTGAGGTCGTGGTGGATTTCGAGGATGGCGGGGGTGGTGGCAGGGAGGGTGGCGATGTGTTTTGCTACGTTGGTCCAGTCGATTGTGCCTGAGTTGGTTACGCTTTCGGTGTTGGGCCAGAGGTGATCGTCTTTGAGGCCGTTGTTGTCGTGGAGGTGAAGGGTGGTGATGCGTGGGCGGAGGATTTCGAAGGCTTCGTCGATGGCGGTGTTGCTGGCGATGTGGGCGTGTCCGAGGTCGAGGGCGACGCCTACGTTGTCGAAGTGCCCGACGCGGAGGATTTCGAGGAGGTGGTCGGGGGTGGTGACTTCGTTCTGGAGGTTTTCGAGGAGGACTTTGACGCCGAGGGGTTGGGCGAAGGCTTTGACGTGCTCGATTGCGGTGAGGGAGTTTTCGAGGGCGCGGAGATTCCAGGGATCGTCTTTGAGGCCGAGGTGCAGGGTGATGGCGGCGAAGGGGATCTGCTCGGCGGACTCGAGGGCGCGTTTGACCTCGTCCATGGCGTCGATGCGGCGGGACTTTTCGGGGTCGATGAGATTGAGGGAGGGGGGGACGTGGCGGGACCAGTGGTGGGCGGCGAGGGCATCGGAGAAGATGGGCTGGTGGAGGGTGGCGTGGGTTCCGGTGTCGCTGAACCAGTGGGCGAGGTCGCGGACGATGGTGCGGTCGGTGTAGTCGAAGTGGTGTCGGGCAGCGAAGACTTCGATGGAAGTGGCTCCACTGGCGAGCATGGCGTCGAGCAGTCCGTGGTGCAGGCGCTGCTGGAAGAAGACGTAAGTGGAGAGGCTGGGTCGCATCCTAACTAAAAGTACAACAGTGGTGACAATTATGGGCGATTGGCGAGAGTGGACGAAGCCGATGTGATACGCAGTATGCTGTTGGGGAGGAGAAATACTGTGAACTATCGCGTGTTGGGACGGACGGGTTGGAAGGTATCGGAGATCAGCTTTGGTGCGTGGGCGATTGGTGGGGCGTGGGGGGATGTTTCCGACGCGGATGCGATGGCGGCGCTGCATAAGGCTGTGGATTCCGGGATCAATTTTCTGGATACGGCGGATGTGTATGGGAATGGCCGGAGCGAGCGGCACATTGCCCAGTTAAAGAAGGAGCGTAAGGAAGAGATCGTCGTCGCGACGAAGGTGGGGCGGAAGCTGCCGAAGCAGACGGTAGAGGGGTACAGCGAATTGAACCTTGCCGGGTGGGTTGAGGAGAATCTGAAGAATCTGGATACGGATTGTCTGGATTTGGTGCAACTGCACTGTCCGCCGACGGATGCTTACTACCATCCGGAGATCTTTGGGCGGATGGATGCGCTGGTGGATTCGGGGAAGATTCGGTACTACGGGGTGAGCGTGGAGCGGGTGGAAGAGGCGCTGAAGGCGATTGAGTATCCGAATGTGCAGACGGTGCAGATTATTTTTAACTGCTTCCGGCAGCGGCCGTCGGAGCTGTTCTTTGAGCAGGCGAAGAAGAAGCAGGTGGGGATTCTGGCGCGGGTTCCGCTGGCGAGCGGGATGCTGACGGGGAAGCTGACGAAGGAGTCGCAGTTTGCGGCGGATGACCACCGGAATTTCAATCGGCATGGCGAGGCGTTCGATGTGGGGGAGACGTTCTCTGGCGTGGACTATGACGTGGCGCTGGAGGCGGTGGAGGATCTGCGTGCGCTGGTTCCGGCAGGGATGACGATGCCGCAGTTTGCGCTGAAGTGGATATTGATGTTCGATGCAGTGAGCTGCGCGATTCCGGGAGGGAAGAGGCCGGAGCAGGTGGCGGATAATGCGCGAGCTTCGGAGTTGCCGGGGCTTTCGGCTGAGGTGATGGCGGCAGTGAAGCGGATTTATGACGAGAAGGTGCGAGGGTTGGTGCATCAGCGTTGGTAGCGGGATGAGAGTCGCACGGGCTTTGAGTCGGGCGACCGAAGCTTCCTACGGGTTGACTGGAGCCAAGGGAGCGACAACGATCCTTGCGGAACTTACCACTTTGTCAGAATCGTTGTAGAGGTCAAGTGGGAGGTATTGCCATTGCTGTAGAGCATCTGACGCTGCTTTGATTAGTTTGGCGTCTTTGCTGGCTTGAGCAACGGGCATAGTGCGGATAGTTTTAGCTTTTACGGAACCATCGCGAGCGATTACAAACTGCAGGAAGACGGTTCCCGAGGGATGTTGTCCGTCACTCGGATATGGATACACCGGATCAACGCGGTGTACGAGTCTGGTGCCCGCCAAGTGCACCAGACTGTTCCATCGGAAACTGCCGTCGACAAAGTAGAAGTAACCCACGGCAATATCTCGTTGGTCGTTAACGGGACCGGGTTCGCGCTTCCAGCTGGCGTAATAGATGTCCACGGGCTGAGTCATTGACTGCAGTAATCCCCACTCCATGCCTTTGCCGCTTTGAGGTTCATCATTCACCTTGCGCACAACCAAACCACCGTCTTGGCGCGCCAAGTAGTTCAGCAGCTTGTGAAACTGCACTTCATTCTTTCGCAGATTATTCCCATAGGGCTCAACCCAGCTTGGGCCGGGTCCCGACCAAATCTTCGGAAGCCAATTGGCGTAGTCCGGAATCTCGGTACTCTTGATTTCATTATTCAGTCTTGCGCTGTTGTTTGACTTCGCATCCGAGATAAAGTCGAGTAGGAGTTGACGAAGTCCCTCTTTGGTGTCGGGATAGGGATTGACTGCAGTGGCGGAGGGTGCCAAGCCGGTTGAGTTCTGCGCTATCGAGGGCAGTGCAACAGAGAAAAGACAGGCGCAAAGCTGGAGTATCACGCTTAGCCGTGAAGGCACATGTGCAAACCGCTTCTTTTTTTGGCAAGGTGCTATATAGTTTTCAGGTCCGATTGAAGTCATTTTGAATGTGAGGGCCATTAGGCTTTATAACGACAGAGCTGTAAGGAGCAGAACTGGCATCCACTATATCGCCTTTGCTGCCGATCGGGGGTGATATGTGGGGAGAGTGACGGCGTAAGATGTCGCGTGGGCGTTGGAACGACCTAAAGCAGGTCATCCGCTGCGCGAAGGATGACAACTAAAAAGAACAGGGCAACGGTAAGAGCAAGTGGCAGGGTTCAAGAGAGAGGGGATACGGATGAAGGTTTTGTGGAGTGTGGTGTTGTTGGGGTGGGTTGGGTTTGCGGGGGTATCGGGGTGGGCGCAGGCGGTGTCGGGGACGGTGAGTACTGCGACTGCGGCTGAGGATGTGACGGCGAAGAAGTTGGCTGCGGCGGATGCGAAGCTGGCGGACTGGGCGCAGTTGGGGCGGTATCGGGCGGAGAATGCGGCTTTGGCTGCTCCGGCGGCGGGTGAGCAGCGGGTGGTGCTTTATGGGGACTCGATTACGGATGCGTGGGGACGGCGGCCGGGGACGGGGGTGTTTTTTCCGGGGAAGCCGTATGTGAACCGGGGGATCGGCGGGCAGACGACTCCGCAGATGGTGGTGCGGTTTGAGCAGGATGTGGTGCGGTTGAAGCCGGCGGTGGTGGTGATCCTGGCGGGGACGAACGACGTGGCGGGGAATACGGGGCCGATGACTCCGGATATGACGCTGGACAACTTTGAGGCAATGGCGGCGATTGCGAAGGGGAATGGGATCAAGGTAGTGATTGCGTCGATCCTGCCGGCGTCGGCGTATCCGTGGAAGCCGGAGGTGAAGCCGGCGGAGCCGATCAAGGCGCTGAATGTGCGGCTGAAGGCGATGTGTGAGCGGGAAGGGTTGGTGTATCTGGACTACTACACCCCGATGACGAATGCTGCGGGCGGACTGGATAAGGAACTGGCGCTGGATGGGGTGCATCCAACGGCGAAGGGGTATGGAGTGATGGGGCCGCTGGCGGAGAAGGCGATTGCGGAGGCGTTGGCGAAGTGAAGGCGGGGCTCCGAGAATGCCTCAGGTTGGGTGCATACTGGAGATGATGGCTCGACCGCGCAAGGCTCCAGCAAAGGATCTACCCCGGCAACGACAGGCAGAGCGCCTGATCGATGCGGTGGAGACGTTGATTCACCGCGACATGCACCCGCCGAAGGAGCATGTGGAGGCGATGCTGAACTTCTCGCCGCCGGAGCTGCGCAGCCTGATGTGGCTGGGGCGTCACGGGATGGCGGTGATGAGCGATTTTGCCCAGGGGATCAAGGTTCCTTTGAGTACGGCGACGCGAATTGTGAACCGCATGGTGAAGAAGGGATTGGTTACACGGCGGCGATCGGATCTGGATCGGCGGATTGTGGAGATTGATCTGAGCCCGGTGGCGTACGAACATAAGAACCGATTTTTAGCGGAACGTCTGGAGTCGACGGAGCGGGTGCTGGGCGTTTTGAGCCGGGACGAGAGCGAGACGCTGCTGGTGCTGCTGGAGAAGGCGTTGCGGTTATCTGGGTCGGGTGGGTCTGATGGGTTAAATGTTGATGGGGTTGCCGGGCTGAAAGAAAATTAGGAATTAATTGAGTCTTTGGTTGAGTGGGCGCGTCTTTAAGGTAATACTTGCATGGTTCAATACTTCCACATTGCAAATATTGAATGACGCAAATGTAGAGATGGCCGCCCCAGGGCGAGCCATGGAGACGGAAAGATGGCACAGAGCCTAGAGCAGAGAGCGCAGCAGGATGTAGTGGTCGAGCAGATTCGCCGGTGTTTAGCGGGGGATGCTGAGGCCTGGCATGGGCTGGTGGAGTCGAATCACCGCAGGGTGTACTACCTCTGCTACAACTTCACGAAGTCGGCGGCGGATGCTGAGGATTTGACGCAGGACGTGTTTCTGAAGCTGTTCTGCAATCTGGCGAGCTTTGACACGGACCGTGGCAGCTTTCACCACTGGCTGCAGAATATTACGCGCAATCATCTGGTGGATCACTTTCGCCGGAACCGGGTAGGCCGCGCGACGGAATCGCTGGATGTGAGTCTGGATGGGGAGGCAGATGGGCCGACGCGGGGAGAGCGTCTGGCGGACCCGCGCCCGAGGCAGGAGGAGTGCCTTGCAACGCTGGAGGTTAAGGCGCGGGTGCATGCAGCGCTGGAGAAGCTGCCGGTGAATAGTCGCGAGGCGGTGATCTTCTGCGATCTGCAGGAGCTGAACTACCGGGAAGCTGCTGAGATTCTTCGAGTTCCGGAGGGGACGGTGAAGAGCCGTCTAAGTCGCGGACGGGCGGAGCTGGCTCGATTGCTTTCGCCGGTGAGGGTGGCGCGTGGTTATGCGAAGCTGACGGTAGGAGGCCCGAGCAAGGCTGGGGTTGGGCTGGTGGCGTCGAAGCGTGCGCAGAGCGTGGGGCGGCGGGTGGCTACGCGGGAGTTTCTGGGTGGAGGACTGCGGGTGGCGCAGTTGGCCTGAGTCCCGGACCTGGGGCGACTGAAGGTAGTGCTTCCGCAGTGGGATTGGCGTGAGTAGAATGAAGGCGCTGACCTAGAGGGTATGACAACCACTAAAGGTGGACCGGCAATTGGGGCAACTGCAGCCGAGGTTGGATACCGGGACAGGTTGTTGGCTGCTGGGGAGGCATGGGTTGCTGCGGTTGAGAGCGCCGGGCTTGCTTACGTGAATTTAAGGTTCTTTCGAATTATTGCTGTTGCTTGCTGCTGCTATGTCCTGTCTGGATGTGGAGGTGGCGGGACCGTGGTCCAGACGGTGCCTTCTATACCTTCTGGAACTGCTGGTTGTGGCCAGGTTGTGGGGAGCGGGAACTGGCAGCAGGTGGCGCTGAGCTCTGCGATGCTTGCGGGCGGCACAACCGTGCAGGGGATGTATGCGGCGAAGGACTGTTATCTGTATGTTTCGATGGCAGTGAATGGGACGTGGCGGACGAAGGTTGCGGATATTCGGACGAATCCGGCGACTCCGGTGTGGAGCAGGATTGACTCTGGTTTTCCGAGTGATCCGGTGCACGGTGGGACGGGGTACATCATTTCGTGGGCGGAGGATGGCATCGGGAATCTGTTTGGGGGGATCGGCGAGGCGGCGATTGGCTCTGGCTGCAACTGGTGCGTGGTGGCAAAGTGGAACGGAACGGCGTGGAGCTTTTCCAATAATCCTGCGAATATGCGGCAGAGTATTCCTTCGATGTCGTTCGACGCGAGTGGCAGCCTTTACATCAATGATCTGCACGCGGACTTCTATAAGTCGGTAGATGGGGGCGCTACGTTTGGCGCGCCGTTGGTAACGGATGCGTACAGTCACTTTGGAATGAACTCCGGCTACGCGTATACGAGCAAGGTTATTGGTGGCCAGATTTACTGGGGCGGGGAAGGGCCGTACATGCGGTCGCCGTTGGACTTCTCTTCGGCTACTGTGTTGCATGGTTCGACCGGGTTTGGGAGGAACGTGGCTGGATTTGCGACCGATGGGAGCGCGTTGACGGCGCCTACCTATGTGATTGCCGCGAGCCGGTGCGATCCGGCTGGCTTCTGCATGCAGCGCCTGGCGGTGGCGAGCAATACGTGGAGCGATTTGCAGTTGAGCGCAGGGATACCGCAGTATGTGAACTTCAATCGGAACTCCGTGGTGAATGGGACGACGGCGGGGGAGTATTTTGCGACATTCGGCTCGGCTGGGGGCGCAGGCGTTGGCGGGGTGATTCGTTCGGCCGATGGTGGTGTGACCTGGAGCCTCTACGATGCTGGCCTGCCCGCGATTGAGCAGAGTCTTACGAACCAGATCACGATCAGTCCTGTGGATGGAAGCAAGTTTCTGGATGCTGGCCTGAGCAGCGGAGTAGGTCCGGTGGAAGTTTGGTACCACCCGTAAGGCGATGTAAGGGCCGACGTGACCTGAAGGGGTAGCCGGCTTGTGTTGAGAGGATTGGCTTTAGGGTGCGCTGGACTGTTGCGGATTGGAGTTACTAACGCCGTCCGGTGATGGCGCATCATAAAATGATATGGCGGGAGCACGACTGATCCTGCTTATCAACCTGCGTAGGTTCGGAGCTCCGTGCATTTTCAAATCAGCGAAATTTTAGAAGCGACCGATGTGGATCTGGTAGTGCACCTACTGGAAGAGAGTTTGCGCGCGTTGGCGAAGGATGTGGTGCGGACCGAGCAGGAGCTGGTTGCATTTGGAATTGGGCCTTCGCCGAAGGTGAAGAATGGTAACGACAAGGCAGTTTTTCATTCGTCTGCGGTAGATGCCGGGGTTTGCGTGTCGGTGGATGTGAACTACCAGGCTTCGGGGCTGCTGGGGAATACCTCGCAGAACGAGGTGGTCCGGGACAAGATACTTAGTGCGATTCATGAGGCGAAAACAGGGCTTCGGCACAGGAGTGCGGGGCCGCCGCCGCCGAGTGCGAAGAGACGGGTGGAGAAGGCTGTCGCAAGCCCGGTTGTGGTGGAAGTGCCGGTAGTTGTGGAAGCACCGGTTGTCGTTGAGCAGCCGGTTGTTGTCGAGAAGCCGGTTGTGGAAGAGAAGGTTGTTGTAGCTGCGAAGGCCAAGGAGGTGCCGGCGAAGGTTGCGGAGGTGGTGGCCGAATCCGTTGCCGTTGCGCCAGTGGCGGTAGCGGCTAAACCGGCTTCTGCTGAAGTGCGTGTGACTCCTGCTGCGAGTAACGGTGCGGTGGCAGCGAAGAGTGTCCCAGCGGCTCAGGCTGCGAAGGTGAAACCCGCTGCGGACCTGCCGAAGTTGAAGTCGGCTTTGATGCTTCGTGAAGAACTGCAGCTTATGCCGATGAGGGTTCCGCTGGAGGGCTTTGGCGAGGAAGAGAAGTCGAGTGGGTCAGTGCTGGGTTGGGTGGCGGTGCTGTTGCTGTGTGCGGGGTCTGGTGGCGGCTGGGTGGCGTTTCGAGCGCACAAGGCAGAGGTTCCTGCGGTGGCGCAGACGGCGAGTGCTGGGAGTGCGGCGGCCGAAGTGGATCATGCGCCGGTTGTGGAGCCGCCGGAAGCGATAGCGGAGCCTGGCTATGTGGTGAAGGTTGAGGAGCCGGATCTAACGACATGGGTCCAGAACTGGGCTGATGCGATGGGCTCACGTGATCCAGAGGCGCAGACGGCGTTCTACGCGGACCCAGTCGACCGGTATTTTCTGACTCCGCATGTGGGGCATGCGGCGCTGCTTGAGAGCAAGCGTGCCGCGTTGGAGAGCCGGGAAGCTTCGTCGACGTTGAAGATTAATGATGTTGAGATTACGCGGCAGACGCCAGACTCCGCGAGTGTCCGGCTGGTGAAGCGCTTTGTGAGCGAATCGCCGAAGTACGGGCCGGTGAAGCAGACTGTGCGGTCGCAACTGAAGGTTAACCGCATCGACGGCGCGTGGCGGATTACGGAAGAACACGATCTGAAGTAGGGCGCACTCTGGTGGAACGATTCCTGAAGATATTTTAGTAACCGGCTGCTTTGCCGAAGCTGCGGCGTGAATCGTGTCCGCCGAGCAGCTCATGGGTTTTTGGGTCGACGGCGATGAGTTCGCTGTCACCCCAGACGCCCGGGTTCTTCTCGTCGGCTACGGCGAGCCGATTGACGGAGTAGCCCATGGCTTTGAGAGCCTCGGCGGGTTCGAGGGGAAACTTCTTTTCGAGATCGAGACGGTCGGGCAGGTACTGGTGGTGGAAGCGGGGGGCGTCGGCGACCTGCTGGATGTTGAGGCCGTTGTCGATGGTGCTGATGATGTCGTTGGCGACGGTGGTGATGATGGTGGCGCCGCCGGGGGAGCCGAGGACGAAGGCGAGTTTTCCGTTCCTGGTGACTATGGTGGGGGTCATGGCGGAGAGGGGGCGTTTGCCCGGGGCGATGGCGTTGGCGGGGCCCTGGATGAGGCCGTACATGTTGGGAACGCCTATTTTGCTGGTGAAGTCGTCCATCTGATTGTTGAGGAGGAAGCCGAGGCTGTCTACGGTGAGGCCGGAGCCGAAGAGTCCGTTGAGGGTATAGGTGCTGGAGACGGCGTTGCCGTCTGCGTCGACGATGGAGAAGTGGGTGGTCTCGGTGGACTCGTGCGGGATGGGGAACTGGGGGGGCGGGGGCATGAAGCCGGCGGGTCGGAGGAGGTTTTTGGATGGCGTGGGCTTGGTGGGATCGATGGATGCACGCCAGGCGGCGGCGTAGGCGGGGTCGGCCATTTGTTTGAGGGGGAGGGTGTTGAAGTCGGGGTCGCCGAGGTAGTCGCCGCGGTCCATGTAGGCTCGGCGGAAGGCTTCGGTGATGATGTGGACCTGGGCGGCGGAGCGGTCGGGGCCGAGGGCGGGGAGGTTGAAGCCGGAGAGGATGTTGAGGATTTCGACGAGGACGATGCCGCCGGAGGAGGGTGGAGGCGCGGTGATGATTTCGTAACCGTGGTAGTTGCCTACTATGGGTGCGCGCTCTTTGACCTGATAGGCGGCGAGGTCGGCGGTGGTGATGAGGCCTCCGCCTTTTTGCTCGAAGGCGGCGATCTGGCGGGCGATTTCTCCTTTGTAGAAGTCGGTGGGGTCTTTGGAGATACGGGTGAGGGTAGCGGCGAGGAGGGGCTGCTTGAATGTGTCGCCCTCTTTGTAGAAGTCTCCGTTGCGTTGGAAGATTTGGGTGGAGGTGGGGAAGCGGGCGAGGTTTTTGTTCTGGAGGTTGTGGGCCTCTTCGGCGGAGAGGACGTAGCCTTGGGCGGCGAGGCGGATGGCTGGGGCCATGTCCTGGGCGAGGGTGAGTTTGCCGAAGTGCTGCTGGGCGTAGGTGAGGCCGGCGACGGTGCCGGGGACTCCGGAGGCGAGGTAGCCGATGGTGGAGCGGCCGGGGGCGACGTTGCCGTGGGCGTCGAGGTACATGTCGCGGGTGGCGGCGGCGGGAGCTTTTTCGCGGTAGTCGAGGAAGTGGGATTTTCCGTGTTTGTCGCGGATGAGCATGAATCCGCCGCCGCCGATGTTTCCGGCCTGGGGGAAGACGACGGCGAGGGCGAAGCCGACGGCTACGGCTGCGTCGACTGCGTTGCCGCCTTGTTTGAGGATGGCGAGGCCGGCGTCTGAGGCGTCGTGCTGGATGGAGACGACCATGGCGTGACGGGCGCGGACGGGTGCGGGGGTAGGAGAGGCCTGGGCCGGTGCGAGGATCGCGGAGGTGAGGAAGGATAGGGCCGCCGCGAAGGCAGAGGTGCGGGTGTGCAAGGCCAAAAGGGACCCTCCACTGGTTGGGATGGATGCAGGATACCTGTTGGCTGGGGATTTTGAGAGGGGAAAGTGTGGAGGGAGGATGATGGGTGTAAATAAATGTGAACGGATGTGGGGTTGGCGCGGTCTTAGCGTGTGAGGTTGCTGATAAATGGTCGGTTTGGCGCAAGTGGTTGTGAATGGCGGTCGTGATGTGCGTTTGGGCTGAAGTGGGATTGCGAGGGAGCGTTGGGAGAGATGATGCGTACGAGCGCGACCAGTTGATGCAGGAGCAAAGAGCGAGGAGAGATGAGGCTTTTGCGCTGCTGGTGGAGCGGCAGTCACGGCTGATGTTTCGTGTGGCCTACTCGCTGCTGCGGAATGCGCATGACGCGGAGGATGCTGTGCAAGAGGCGTTCCTGAAGCTGTATCGCGGGGATGCCTGGCTGCGGATGGAGGATGAGAAGGGGTTTCTGGCGCGGACGGTTTGGCGGGTGGCTTTGGACAGGATGCCGCGGAGGGAAGAGACGGATGTGACGGAGATGGAGTTGGCGGCGAGTGGGGATTCGCCAGAGATGAGTGCGCTGGATGGGGATGAGCGCGGGCAGTTGCGGAGGCTGATTGATGGGTTGCCGGAGGAGTTGCGGCAGGTGTTGTTGCTGAGTGCGGTGGAGGAGATGACGTCGCGCGAGGTGGGAGTTGCGATGGGGATTCCGGAGGGTACGGTGCGGACGCGGTTGATGCGGGCGAGGGTGGAGCTGAAGAAGCGGTTTGAGGCAGAGCAGGGGAGGCGGCGATGAAGGATATGGACTTTGATGATTTGCTGGATGGGGTGTTGCGGGAGGATGGGCGGGTTGAGCCGCTGAGTGGGCTGGAGGAGCGGGTGTTGGCGCGGTTGCGGAGAGAGTCGCAGCGTTCTGGGTGGAGAGGAGCGATGTGGGCTTTAGTTGCGGCGGGTGCGCTGGCGGTCGGTGTTATGGGGTGGATGGTGGTGCGGCCAACGTTGAGTGTGCCAAGTGCGGGTCAGGCAAGTGTTATGCAAGGGGGCGGGCTGCCGCCCTCTGTGCCGGACGGTACGGGTTTGGCTGCGGAGGATAGGGAGGCCCGGCTGTCTGGGAAGGTGGCGCAGTCTGTTGGAGCGCCGCGGCGGGTGAAGGTAGATGGGAGCAAGGTCGCTGCGGTTTTGCCGCATGTGGATGCGATGCGGAATGGGCCGATTGATATCAGGCCGTTAGAGATCGAGCCGATTGAGATTTTGTCACAGTAATCGAATGGGATTGCAGAAGAGAGAGGGAAGACCAAATGAAGTCACTTCGTCGGATGTTGCTTTTGTGTGTGGTAGCGGTTGCGTGGAGCGTTGGAACCGCCGAGTCGTCGAATCCCGTTAGTAGTGTGCCGAAGGGCTCCCGTGCCCCTCGTTATTTTCAGATCACGATGATATTGCGTTATACGGCTAGTGTGGATGGGCCACCGGCTCCGGCCCCGCAGAGCGTTACGACGGGAGTGGTGGTGAGCGACGACAAGGCCGGTTCGTGCAAGGTCCGGATGGGCTCGCAGATACCGGTAATGATGGACGGGAAGTCCAAGTACATCGATGTGGGAACGAATCTGGACTGCAACAACGTCCATCTGGAGGGGGATGGGTTGGCACTGTCGATCGTATTGGATACGAGTCGAGTGCGAGAGATGGTTCGACTGAAAGATGGGAATGGGGTGGAGACGGAGGAGCCGCTGATTACGCAACGCCGGATTGAGTTGTCGGTGAAGCTTCCGCTGGATACGCCGAAGGTGGTGTTCGACTCGAGTGCCGCGGCGAAGGTACACCCGTTGGAGCAGTTGAAGCCTGTTGGCGGTGGAGCTGATGCTGCCGCTGCGGATAAGTCAGCACCTGCCAGGCCGGTGATCGTGGCGCCAAAGGTAATGACGCAGGATCCAGCGATGCAGATCGAGATGACTGCGAGTGAGATGAAGTGAGGCTTAGGTGTGGTGCGGGCGGTGGGCTAGCCGCCGTACCAGTGTTGGGAGTGGTACGGCTGCTCGGGTAGGGGGTTGAGGGGTTTGATCTGCTGGAGGAGTTCAGGGGTGGAGTGGGTCCAGTTGTTGACGCCGATGGTTTTGCCGCTGCGGGTGCGGAAGTAGATGGCGTTGGCGATGCCTTTGCGGATCTCGTAGTGGTCGATCTGACGCCAGGGGAGGAGGATGTTTCCGCGGAGGGGGTGGGCGCGGAGGAGGCCCTGGGGGGTGATGAGGATTTCGCCGGGGGAGAGGTAGGCGATGGTGGCGGTGAGGACGGCGATGGACCAGACGATGAGGATCGAATGGATGAGCACGGCGTGGAAGACGATGAGGAAGACGACGAAGAGCAGGATTGCGACGGTGATGGTGAAGCCGCGGCGGGGGATGGAGTCGCAGCAGGTGCTGGAGGTATTGTCGGTGACGGCGGGGACGAAGGGAATGGCGGAGATGGTGAAGGCGAGGAAGTACGCGTTGAGGGCGAGTCCCAGGCAGCCGAGCGCCCAGCTGAAGACTACGGGAAAGACGATGGTAGAGAACATATGGGAGCCTCCTTCGGGAAGGCGACTTCTGTTTGGGGAGAAGGATAGATAGACTGACGATCTATGTCCAGTGTTCTTACGCAGGGTACGCGAGTTCGTTCGTATTCGAAGATTAATTTGGGGTTGGCGATTGGGCCGGTGCGGGCGGATGGCTTTCATGGGCTGACGACGCTGTATCAGACGCTGGCTCTGCATGATGTGGTGACGGTGTCGGCGCGGCGGGCTGCGGAGACGCGGATTGTGCTGACGACGAATCATCCGTATGTGCCGACGGACGGGCGGAATACGTGCTGGAAGATGGTGGAGCGGGTGTTGGGGCGGCTGGAGATTGCGGCTGAGGTGGAGATTCATATTGAGAAGAACCTGCCGGTACAGGGCGGGATGGGGGCGGGAAGTGCGAATGCGGCAGCGGCGCTGATTGGGTTGGAGCGGGAGCTGGGTGTGGAGTTGAAGGGGTGGGAGCGGCTGGAGCTGGCGGCGGGGGTGGGGTCGGATGTGCCACTGTTTTTGCTGGGCGGTGCGGTGCTGGGGCTGGGACGGGGGGAGCTGGTGGTTCCGCTGCCGGATATGGCTAGTGTGGCGTGTGTGATTGCGGTGCCGAATGTGGGGGTATCGACGCCGGCGGCGTTTCGGGAGTGGGATGGGCGGCATGCGGTGCGGAGTGAGGCAGGGTTGACTTCTGAAGCTGAACCCGATAGACTTAGGGAGTTGAGTCTCGCTTATGCGGCCTGCTATGTACCTAAGGCAAGCGCAGAGCATGGCACTTCCGGTATTGTTTGCAGCGAAGATCCTGAGAAAAAACGGGATAGTTCTGATGAGAGTCAGACTGGGTTGCTGAACGATCTCGCGGAGAATACCCTTCTCTCGCTTGTCCGCACCGGGATTGAAAACGACTTTGAAGAGGTCGTCTTTCCTAGTTATCCCTCCTTGCGTGAAATCAAGCGTTTATTGATGGGTGTAGATTCGGGAAGTCCTGCGTTGTGCGCGGCGCTTTCGGGATCGGGTTCGGCTCTGTTTGGCCTTTACGGGTCATTGGCGGATGCAGAGGCAGCTCAACAGCGTGTCCAGATGTCCGGGGTTAAGGCTTTCATAACTGAGACCTTGCCGCGGACGGAGTACTGGGCGAGAATGTTCGCAGGGTAGGCGACACTTGCCGGCGCAGCGGGGGATTCCCCGAAGAGCGTGAGGATGGCAAGCGAAGCGGTTACTGGGCGATCGACTAATGGTAGGTCAAGTGCCTTTGAAGCACTTTGTCTAGGTTCGAATCCTAGTCGCCCAACCAAAATGTCGACGCCGGAACAAGATGACGAGATTGTATTAGGGTTCTTTGGCGGCATAACGTGCCGCAGAAGTTAGACGATTCGATGGACGCAGGCCGCGGAAGACAAGCAATAAGCGGATGCGAAAGCAGAGTTAGAAGTTTGAAAGTACCGATAGTCTTTATTTTTCACAGGATTTCGTAACAGAAGTTTGAAGAGAAGTACGGGGTCGCAACAAGGCCTCGCGAGACAAAGCAGCAGGAACTACCAAGGTCAACCAACCTGGAGGGTTTCAACGTGAACAACCAAGACACGACTGCGGTTCTTTCCCCTATTTCAGGGCAGGCTGATGAGATGGAAACAAGCTCTCAGTCTGCGTCAGCGCCATCCTCACCGGGCCTACCCGGCGGACAAGCCAAGCAGCCAGTATCCGAGAAGAAAAAGACCGGACGGCTAGGAGAGGCTAAGCGCTTCAAGATTTTTTGCGGATCTGCCAACCCCGCTTTGAGCGAGGAGATCTGCAAGTTCGTCGGTGTGCCGCTGGGCGAGACCCGGTTGCAGAGATTCTCTGACGGCGAGGTTCATTTTCAGCTGCTGGAGAACGTTCGCGGTGCGGATGTTTTTCTGGTTCAGCCTACGTGTTTTCCGGTCGACCAGCACCTTGTGGAACTGCTGATCATGATGGACGCTCTGAAGCGTGCGTCGGCTGGGCGAATCACGGTTGTGATTCCATACTACGGCTATGCGCGGCAGGACCGAAAGGACCGGCCCCGTGTGGCGATCACCTCGAAGCTGGTTGCGGATCTGCTGACGACCGCAGGTGCGAACCGTGCTTTGCTGGTCGATCTGCATGCGGCGCAGATTCAAGGGTTTTTCAATATTCCGGTTGATCATTTGTTTGCCAGCCCGGTGCTGGTGAGCTACTTCCGGGAGATGAACCTGCCGAATCTGACGGTGGTATCGCCGGATGCGGGTGGTGTGGAGCGGGCGAGATTTTTCGCCAAGAAGCTGGATGTACCGTTGGCCATCGTGGATAAGCGGCGGACCGACATTAATGTCACCGAGGTGATGAACGTGATCGGCGATGTACGGGGCCGGACGTGTCTGATTCTGGATGACATTATCGATACGGCGGGGACGCTGGTGAAGACGGCGGATGCGCTGCTGGCCCAGGGCGCGGATAAAGTTTATGCGTGCGCGACACATGCGGTGCTTTCCGGGCCGGCTGTGGACCGTATCGCGAATTCACGACTGGAAGAACTGATCGTGACGAATACCATTCCGCTGCGCGAAGATGCGTTGCGGGTGTCGAAGATTAAGGTGCTCTCGATTGCGGGGCTATTGGGCCGGGCGATTGAGAGTATCCACATGGAGACCAGCGTGAGTACGCTGTTCACTTAGGCGACGGATTAACGGCGGCGAGAGCTGCAAAGGGAGCGGACGAACTCCGTGCCCGAAAGGAAGATGGACTAATGGCAACAACGACATTTGACGCAGTAGTGGCAACCCCCCGTACCGGTAAGTTCAACAAGAATCATGCCCGTCGCGTTCGCGTGGCTGGAAAGATTCCCGCGGTTGTTTATGGAGCGGGTCAGGACGCTGTTGCGGTTACGGTTGATCCGAAGGTGATTACAAAGATTCTGCACTCCGATTCTGGCCACAATACGATTTTCGATCTGAATGTTGAAGGCGCGGCCGTCGTGAAGGCGATGATTGTTGACTGGCAGAATGAGCCGATCAAGGGCCACCTGCTGCACATCGACCTGAAGCGGATTGCGATGGACAAGATGATGCGCGTCTCGGTGCCGATCCAGTTGATTGGTGTGCCGACGGGCGTGAAGAACCATGGCGGCATTCTGGAGCATGTTCTGCGTGAGGTTGAAGTCGAGTGCCTCCCGAACGACATTCCGAGCCACCTTGATGTGGATGTTTCGAACCTCGAGATCAATGGCGCGATCCACGTAGCGGATCTGCCGCACTCGGGCAGCATCAAGTTCCTGGGTGAAGAGGGCGCGACGGTTGCGCACGTCACCGCAGTGAAGGAAGAGGTTGTTGCCGAAGGCGCTGCTGCTGCGGCGGAGCCGGAAGTTGCGAAGAAGGGCAAGCCGGAAGCTGCTGCTGCTCCGGAAGCGGGCGCAAAGAAGAAGTAGTTTAGGTGCGGCCTGCAGGGTGTCGATGACGCTGCTGCGGGCCGCCTGAGTTTGGTTGGTCTACTTGCAGGAAGGATTTGGCGGCGTGAAGTTGATTGTCGGTCTGGGCAACCCCGGTCTCGAGTATCAGTTCACACCGCACAATGCGGGTTTTCTGGCGTTGGACCGAATCGCGGAAGATTGCGGTGTGGTTCTGAGTAATCGCCGGGGACGCGCGTTGACGGCACGGACGAAGCTGGCAGGGCAGGATGTGCTGCTGGCGAAGCCTGAGACGTTTATGAATCTGAGCGGGCTTTCGGTAGCCGCGCTGCTGCGAGAGTTTGAGATTGCCGATGCGTCGCAGGACTTGATTGTTCTGCATGACGAGTTGGCGTTTCCGCTGGGCACGGTTCGGATTAGCGAGCGTGGGTCGGGCGGCGGGCACAACGGGATCAAGTCGATTCTGGCGGCGCTCGGAACGGAAGATTGGATTCGCATTCGCATTGGAGTAGGGAAACCTGCTTTGGCGGATGGCAGGGAAGTGAAGGCAGGCGGCAAGGATTATCTGTTGTCGCCGATGCGCAAGCAGGAGCTTGCGGTGCTGGATGAGGTGCTCGACCGGGCGAAGAGCGCGGTTGAGGTGGTGCTGACGAAGGGTGTTGGCGCCGCGATGAATGAGTTCAACCGGAAGCCGCAAGTTCCTGAAGAGGGAGTGAGCGGCGTAACGGGGAAGGCTGAATAGAGGGCAGTAATTCCAGACCGAACTGGCAGAAGACACGTCAGGGCGGTGCGAAGCAGAACTTCGCAGAAAGAAGTAACCGAATGAATCGCACTTACGAAATCATGTTCATCGTCCGGCCGGACGTTGAAGAAGCAGACCTCGACAAGTTGATTGAAACCTTTTCTGCGCATGTCACCACTGGTGGCGGCGAGGTGAAGAGTGTTGAGAAGATGGGCCGCCGCCGGCTGGCCTATACCGTTCGCAAGTTCAACGACGGCTTTTACGTGTTGCTGAATGTGGCTGCTGCTGGTTCGCTGATCAGTGAACTGGAGCGCCGTTTGCGCGTTCAGGAGCAGGTGATCAAGTTCATCACGGTTCGCATGGACGAAGAAGAGAAGCGTCTGGCGAAGGTGAAGGCGATCCGCGATACGAAGGTGAAGCGCAGTGCGCAGCCGATCGCTCCTGTACAGCAGGCACCGGCACCGGTAGCGGCTGTGGATGTTGCTGCACCGGCACCCGAGGAAGTTGCGCCAGCAGTGGCGGCGGAAGCATCTCCCGAAGCTGCAGCAGCGGTCTAACGATTCGCTTTCTGAATTTTTGCGATGGCGGTCAGTTGTCTGACATTGCGTAACGCACTATGAATTTGCTTGAGCCAGCTTCCGTTCGGCCTGATTGGCCGATTGTTCAGAGACACCATCGCGTGTCTGGAGCGGGCAAGGGCACAACGTACTTGAAAGGGAAACATCATGGCTGACGAAACGACCAGCACCCCGTCTTCAGAGCAACAGCACACCCCCTCGCCCCGCCCATCTTCCGGTCCTGGCGGCGCACGTCCTCCTCGTCCTGCTGGTGCCGCTGGTGGCCCTGGTGGTCGCAAGTTTTTCCGGCGCAAGAAGGTTTGCAAGTTCTGCACCGAGAAGATTGATGCGATCTCGTACCGCGACGTTCGCCTGCTGCAGGGCTTCGTTGCTGAGCGTGGCAAGATTGTTCCGCGCCGTCTGACTGGCGTGTGCACACGTCACCAGCGTCGTCTCAGCCTGGCCATCAAGCAGTCGCGCAACATTGCACTGCTCGCCTTCGCTGCACGCTTCTAACTTACTCTGCTGCGCGGCGCTGACTACTCATGGCGCAATACAGGCGCACACGCTACGCATGACTGGCCTACGGGTCAGGAACGCTTAAGAAATCTGGAGAAACTGCAATGGAAGTCATCCTGAAAGAAGACGTAAACAAGCTTGGACATCGCGGCGATGTAGTGAAGGTCGCTGATGGTTACGGGCGCAACTACCTGCTGCCGGGCAAGCTGGCTATCGAAGCAACTCTCGCGAACAAGGCTGTGATCGAGCAGATGAAGAGCTCTGCAGTTCGCAAGTCCGCGAAAGAGAAGACCGAGGCTGAGAGCCTGGCAGCGCTGCTGAATGCAGTGGAGCTGGTGTTTGAGCGCAAGGTTGGCGAGCACGAGCATCTGTTCGGTTCGGTGACCTCGGGCGATATCGCTCATGCGCTTGAGGCGCAGGGTTACACGATCGATCGGCGCAAGATCTCGCTGGAAGATCCGCTGAAGCAGATTGGCGAGTACCACGTTCCCGTGAAGCTGCACCGCGAGGTGACGAGCCACGTGAAGGTTACAGTTAAGGGCGACCAGCCGGAAGCCGAAGCGACCGTTTAGTCGGACGCTGCACAAAGACTAAAAAGCATCTGTCCCGCCTTAGTTGGCGGGGCAGATGTTTTTTTTGTTTTTATGGGACGAGTGTACGGATGGGATTACTCGTATTTGAGGGTTTCTACGGGGTCCAGTTGTGCGGCGCGATTGGCGGGTAGCGTGCCGAAGATGACTCCGACGATGACTGAGGTTCCGAGAGCGACGAAGGCGGACACGATTGAGATGGGGATTTTGAAGGGCGTAAGGAAGCTAATCGTTAGGGGGACGGCCAGCCCCAGCAGAGTTCCGACGATACCTCCGCTGAGCGAGAGGAAGACGGCTTCGGTGAGGAACTGCATGCGGATCTCGCGGCTGGTGGCGCCAAGGGCCTTGCGGATGCCGATTTCGCGGATGCGGGAAGAGACGTTGGCGAGCATGCTGTTCATGATGCCGACGCCGCTGACGATGAGGGTGACGAAGGCCGCGAGGGTGAGAACGATGGTCAGCATGTCGGCGATTTGGGCCATTACGGTGAGAACGCTGGTCATGGTGAAGGCGGTATAGACGGAAGCTGGCCGATGGCGGCTCTTGATGAGGGCCAGGATCTTCTTCGAAGCGGGGATGACGTCGGTGGGCTTCTTCATGGAGAAGAAGATCTCTTTTACTGTGTCGGTGCCGGTAAAGTAGCGGGCCACGGGGTATGGAATGAGGATGGTCTGGTCGCCGACTTCGGATTGGCCGAATGTATCGATGCGCATCTTGAAGACGCCGATGATGGTGAAGGGGATACCGCTGACGGTGATGGTGTGGCCAATAGTAGCGGCGGAGCTTCCGAAGAGCGTGCGGGCGAAGGGCTCCACGATGACGGCGACTTTGGTGTGGGCGGCGGCGTCCTGATCGTCGAAGAAACGCCCTGCGACTACAGCGAGATTGCGGACATCCTTATATTGCGGCGAGACGCCAAGGATCATGGTTTCCTTGGTGAGGCCGCCCCCGAGGCTGATGTTGTCGTGGGTCTCGAGCATGGGGGAGGATGCGGCGATTCCGGAGACCTGCTCGAGGACTGCGTTCATGTCTTCGCGGGTCATGAAGTCGGGAGTGCTGGTGTTGTCGGGGCCGATGATGTTGCCGCCGTTGTACTGCATCTCGATCATATTGGGGCCGATGCTGGCGAGCAGGTTGAGCGCGTATTGCTTGCCAGTAAGGCCGAGGGTGACGACCAGAATGATAGAGGCCGAGCCGATAATCATTCCGAGCATGGTGAGGAGGAAGCGAATCTTGCTGGCGCGGAAGCTATCGACGGCGAGTTTTACGACTTCGCTGAAGACCATGGTGCTGCGAGCACTGGCCAAGGTGCTATCGAATGAAGACGGTTTTTGGAGGTCGGTGGTCTGCATGGTCCCAAGCTTTAGACGTTATTCAGTATCGCAGCGGTGCAGCATTTCCTGCTAACCTTAATGCAGCGATGAACCTGCGGAGGGTATCATCGTTATACGGAAGTGTGGCCGAGTGGTTTAAGGCAGCGGTCTTGAAAACCGCCGAACCTTTGCGGGTTCCGTGAGTTCGAATCTCACCGCTTCCGCCATTTTCTTTGCGCGTCCTCCATGAGGCGTCGCGCCCGAATAATTAGGGAGTGGGCGGGCTTTCTGAGCTTACTTTGGCTGGGGCCAGGGAAGCACGTTTTTCAGGGCGAATCGGTGGGGATTCGTCGAACAGATGTGAGTTTTATCGACCACCCTTAATGTAGGACCATCCTTGTTCCTGCCTGGTGACAACTTCTACGACCCCTGACGGAACTGGCTGCACGCCGGTGAGTAGATCTTTCGCTTCGACGTGCTGCATGCGCATGGAGTTCTCGCAGGCCACGAATCGTACCTGTTTTTCCTGGAGCGCTGCGATTTCCGATGCCACCGTAGAATCGCGCTTCACGAGACTCAGTCCCTGCGCATAGGCGACGACTTCGACTTCCGTGGCATCTGGCTTGAGAGCGGTGATGAGGTTCCGGATATTTCCCAGAGTCATCTTCCAGTCAGCTTCATCACCCGAGGTAACGGCGAAGACGACATGGTGGGTCTTCGCCTGGGCGAAGCCGACACGACCCAGACAGAAGGCCACGCACGCTGCAAGTATCAGTAGATTCCGTTTCTTCATAGCTCTCCTTTGGCAACAAGCGCAGATGTGGAACTGCTCTCAGGTGATTCGTACTAACGTTAGTCTTCGAACGGTTCTATGCCCAACCAGAGTATAGAGGAGCAATTATTGTCTGCTTAAAACCGGTCGTACTCGTGGTTGAAAGCGGGCCTTGGCTGCTGGTGAATGTAGGCGGCCACATCGAAGGCATCTTGCGGGGAGAGAATACCTTTTCGATTGTGCGGCATGTTGTATTGCACAAATGCTGCCATTTTTTCGATCCCGTTCATTCCTGCTCCGTCATTGAAGGAGTCAGGGCCCCAGAGCGGTGGAAATGGCCGACGCGTTCCTTCCCCGTGTATGCCGTGGCAACCCGCGCACTGAGCAGAGTAGACTTCAGCGCCATGCGATGGGTTTGGCTGCAGTGAAGGCAAGACCTTAAGACCGCGGCCGACAAAGGCCTGCTGATCGCGGTGCGGCTCGGACAGCCAAATGATGTAGGCGAGCAGAGCCTTCATCTCGCGGCTATCGGCAGGAAGGGGCTTGCCATTCTCGCTGCGAGTCATGCACTCCTGGATACGGTCTTCCAGCGTGATGTCCCTTCCAGCTCTTTTGCTGTACATGGGAAATGTTTTGGCAATGCCCACGATCGGGGATGCGTAGGGTGCAATGCCGCCTTGAAGATGGCAGTTAGTGCAGGAGATACGACTCTTCACATACGGCGAGTTGTAGACCGGCGTTTCATTGAAGAGCTTGCTGCCGAATTCAATCAATTCCAGCTTGCTGTTACTGCTGCTTTGGTTGATTTGCCACGATTCCAACTTTGGATGGGATCGTGCGATTTGCAGTAGCCCTGCTGGCCCCAGTCGAACGCCGAACACAATGACACCGACATACAACGCGAGGGTGACGGCGGCGATTGAGAGAGAAGATAGGTTCTTCATGGGGGAATCGAGTCTTGCGCCCATTCTATCGATCTCTTGATGTTTTTTAGCAGCGGCTTTGGTGAGAAAGCTTGTTCGCGCTGCGAACTGTGCGGCAGACGAAGCTCCGTCAATAGGGATATTCTCGTTCGTGCACTTTATTTCAAGCCTCAATATGCCACGGTACATTCGAGCGCTGTGGGAGAGTGATTTGCCTTTTCAGGGAAACATTCTCGATCCCGCAGACCTAAGAAGAGTTAGAGGAGTTGTCATGCTTTATAAGCCCGCCTATCTTGCGGCTGTTTTGATCGCCAGTTCAACACTGAGTTTCTCAGCAAAGCCAGCCGATAAGGCCACTGCCTCGGAAGGCTGCTCGGAGTTGCGGAAATTGGCCCGGACGGAACTTGTTCTCTCGAAGACGGAGTTGGTGGCTGCTGGGCCGGTCGCGGTGTCGTTTGGCGGTGCTTCGCCGATGAGCGTCTCTGTGCCGGAACACTGTATTGTTCGTGGAACGCTAAGGCCCCGAACGGGTGTGGGCGGCCAGAGCTTTGGCATAGGCTTTGAGTTGCGGCTTCCTACGGATTGGAACGGTCGGTTTCTGTTCCAAGGGGGCGGCGGTCTGGATGGTGTTGTGCAGCCTGCGATCGGATTGGGGAGTACGAATGAGTCTGCGCTCTCTCGTGGGTTCGCCGTGGTTAGCATGGATGCTGGACATCACGGCCAGGATGCGAGCTTTGCCAGCGACCAACAGGCCCGGCTGGATTATGCGTATGTCGCACTGGGGGAGATGACGGAAGTAGCCAAGGCGATCACCGAGCATTATTACGGAAGGGCACCGCGCTACTCGTACTTTGTTGGCTGCTCGAACGGCGGACGGCAGGGAATGATGGCTGCCGAGCGGTATCCGTACCTGTTCGATGGCATCGTGGCGGGTGATCCCGGGTTCCGACTTAGCCGGGCCGCATTGGGAGAAGTCTGGGATGACGTACAGTTTTCACGCATCGCGCCGAAGGATGAGGCCGGGAAGCCGATACTCTCACGCGCCTTCTCTGACGGAGATCTGCAACTGATCTCGCAGCGCCTGTTGGCCGAATGTGACGGCAAAGACGGTCTTGCGGATGGAATGATCAACAACATACAGGCCTGCCGGTTCGATCCGGCGGTTCTTGCATGCACCGACGGCAAGTCTGAGAAGTGTTTGAGTAAGCCCCAGGTTGCCACGTTGAAGGCGATTTTTGGTGGCGCGCATGACTCGAAGGGGCACCTGCTGTATTCGTCGTGGCCTTATGACGCGGGGATCTCGGCGCCGGGGTGGCGTCAGTGGAAGATGGGAACTTCGGCGACAGCGCAGGCGAATGGACTGAATTCCACGCTTGGGCATGACTCGCTGGCACGCTACTTCTCGACGCCACCGTTGGGCGCATTTGATGAGATGGCGTTCGATTTCGATAAGGCGGAAGGACTGGTTGCGGACGTGGGGGCGATCAACGACGCGACCTCGCCGTTCCTGACCAGCTTCAAGAATCGCGGAGCGAAACTGCTTGTTTATCACGGGCTTGGGGATCCCGTGTTCTCGGCAAATGACACAATCTCCTGGTTTGGCCGATTGACCGAGGTGATGGGGCCGACGCAGGATTTTGCGCGTCTGTTCCTGGTGCCGGGGATGAATCATTGTGGGGGCGGCCCGGCTACCGACCACTTCGACGCTCTCTCGGCTGTGCAGACCTGGGTTGAGGAAGGCCATGCACCTGACCGGCTGATTGCGAGCCAGTTGAGGACACCGGCGGTTGCTCCAGATGCTGCAGTGGTGCTCACGCGACCGCTCTGTGCTTTCCCGAAGTATGCACAGTACACGGGCGGGGATCCGTCAGCGGCTGGTAGCTTTGAGTGCCGTGAACCGGCGGCTTTAGAGAGTGGAGCGGCGCGCAGGTAGTTTGGGAAGGAGCTTTCCATAGGCTGCGTAGACTTGCTGACAATTCTGGACCGCATATGGTACTTTGGCGTACCAGATTGCGCAGAGCCGAGAATTATGTCGAACGTAGTCAAGATGCGATCAAAGGAAGGTGCCAAGTGCACGTGAATGATCTACCGGGAAGCCGGTTGCCTTACAACATACAGGCGGGGGAAGGCCAAAGATTTGTTTTCGGGACACAACTGGCGACCGTCATCGCACGTACTGAGGACACTGGTGATTTGATGGCTGGATGCCTGCTCACCGGCGCGAAGGGCTCTACGTTTCCGGTGCATCGGCATACGCATTCTCACGAAGCGATCTTCGTTATGGAGGGGAGTGCCTCCTTTGTGCTTGGCGATGAATCGTATCTGCTTTCGGCTGGGGACTATGTCAATATTCCGCCGGGAACGGCACACGGTTATACGCTGCTGATCCACCGCACGAAGCTTTTGTCATTTACTTTTGGTGGCAATGCAAATGATGTTTATCGCGAGATAGGGACTTCGTATGCGGGGACTGTCTATCGTGAGACAGCATCGGAGCCTGACTGGAGTTGTGCAAACGGGAGCGTCGACATTGCGTTTGCGACAGATTCGACTCCCACGAGTTCTGAGTATGCGACGAAGGTCGGGACCGCACCTGGTGGGCTGCTGCCGTATGTCCTTGCAGCCGGCGAAGGCGAGCGAATGCTGGCGGGAGATCAGCTCTACACATTTCTGGGCGACCAGCGGCAGAGCGGCGGAACGTTTATCGCGGTGCTAACCGAAGGGCCGAAGGGCACTCCGATCCCGCGGCATTTTCATGAGAAGCATACTGAGGTTTTTTTCTGCTTGAACGGAAGCCTTCAGATGTTCGCGGGCGACCGGGACATAACGTTGTACCCTGGCGATTTTCTTCATGTTCCACCTGGCACCGTTCATTCCTTCCAACTGACTGGAAACGACACGCGGTTTATCGGGTTCCTAACTCCTGGGTTGTTTGAACCATTCTTTCGGTATCTTTGTGATCCGTTTGAAGGCCACATCTATCCGTTGGAACCTCTGCCATTCCGGTTTGATCGTGTTCTCCAGCACATGAGTGAGTTAGACCTTAAATTACTGGGGCGGCCAGGTGGTCCACCGCCACCAGCTGGCGCGTAATGGAAGAGCACACAATGAATCCCGCAACCTACTCGGTGACCTTGATCGCGGATCAGGTTTATAGCCTGGCTGATGGGAAGGAGTTGCTGGCAGATCTGTATCTGCCGCAGGGAGATGGTGAGACGTTTCCGGTGATTCTATGGCTTCATGGGGGAGGTTGGCGGTTTGGGGACCGGCGACTTGGGCCAGACCTCTCTCGTTTCCTTGCGGAGCGCGGATTTGCAATGGCGAGTATCGACTACCGTTTGAGCGGCGATGCAATTTTTCCCGCGCAGGTGATTGATGTGAAGACTTCGATTCGGTGGCTCCGCTCCATCGCAAGTCAGTACCATTTGGATCCAAATCGAATTGGAGTGTGGGGCTCGTCTGCGGGTGGCCACCTGGCAGCTTGTGCGGCGCTGTCGGGATCGAATGAGTTCGTAAGTGACGAGCACGCTGGCTACGAAAGTCAGGTGCAGGCTGTCGTCGATGGGTATGGGCCGACGGACTTTTCAAGGATGGATGAAGACCGCAGCGGGCAGGGGCTTGAAGGAAGAGACGCGGAGAGTGCTGCTGTGGCAGGCACTGTGCCAACCGGCGATGCAACGTCCTTCGAGTCAATGCTGATTGGGTGCGCCGTGAGTACGTCTCCGCGTGAGGTTCAGCTTGCGAACCCGATGAACTACGTCCGGGCCGGAAGTCCACCTTTCCTAATCCTGCATGGGCAGTCCGATCTCCTGGTTCCGTGGCAACAGAGTCAACTTCTCTATGAGGCTCTTCATGCCAAACAAAACGAGGTTACGCTGATGCTGATTGAGAGGCTGGGGCACGGGTTTTTCAATAACTCTGACCTTGACCGTGTAGACACTGGACGAGTGATGACACTCCGCTCTCTTGAAGGCAGGATCACTGAGACGGTTGACCCAGACGGCAGCGGAACAAGATTTGGTTTCAGCTTGGTGGAGGAGTTTTTTCGCGCTCACTTATTGGCACGTTAGCTAGATGCGCCGCAGTTGTTTTGGGCTATTCTTCGCCGCTGAATTCTCGCATGCATAGATCGTTAGAAAGGCTTCGACCGAGCGCTCCACGTGGGCACGTTTGCGCGGCAGGGTCTTGACCTGGCCGAGGATCACGGCCGTCAGCAATTGGGCGCCGACGACGAGATCCAGAAAGTCGTCGGCTGCTTTCAGGGGATCGCCAACACGCAATTTACCCTGCTTCATCTGTGCCTTGAAGTAGGCCGCGGTCGCTTTCCGTCCTTGATGCGGCCCGAGTTGAAAGAACCGCTCTGCTACCTCAGGGTCGTGATAAGACTCTGCCGCGACGATCCGGAAGAGCCTTGCAAAAGGCTTCGAGAGAATGAAATCGAGGATGGTTGCGGCGGCATCGTTGAGCACCGCAACGAGGTCGTCGGTCGAGGACCACTTCACATTCATTCGCGACTGCATATCGGTTTGGAGTTGAGTAATGACGGCCGCAAGAATTGCACGCTTGTCAGAGAAGTGCCGGTATAGCTCGCGCTTGGATACTTTGGCTCGTTTGGCTATGTCTGCCGTACTTGTCTGCTCGAATCCAGACTCAAGAAAGACGTTTGATGCTGCTTCCAGGATCCGTTCTTTGTGGGTCTCGAGCGTGACAGCAGATTGATCCATCGCGAGTTGCGCCTCTTCGCCGAGTGAAACCACTGGATAACGCCTGAAATGGCGAGGAGCAGTGGGACGAAGCCACCATCTCTCGCATGATTGATCCAGATCCTATAGTAGCTTCTTCTACGGCGATCATTTAGTGATCTTCCGTGTCGATGGCTGGCAGCGCGCTGAGTAGAGCTGTGTTCTCTTACTCAAGTTCCATCGGTAAACCGACATAGTTTTCTGCGAGTGACGCTGCTGCTGCCCGTGAGCTGGTGACGTAGTCAAGCTCTGCCAACTGCCTGCGATTGTCGAAGGGGCTATGGTCGTCGAAGCGGTGCAGTAGCGAGGTCATCCACCAGGAGAATCGTTGCGCCTTCCAGACGCGCCGCAAACAAACCCGCGAGTAGCTCTGGAGTTTGGCGTTGGAGTTATCACGGTAGAAAGCCCGGAGCGACTCCGCGAGAACATACACATCCGCCATCGCGAGATTCATACCCTTTGCTCCGGTTGGTGGGACGATGTGAGCGGCGTCGCCGGCGAGGAAGAGTTTGCCAAACTGCATTGGCTCGGTGACGTAGCTCCTCATGCCGGTAACACTCTTTTGCAGGATCTTCCCCTCCGTTGGGCACCAGCCGTCCTTGCATCGAAGCCGCGTGAAGAGTTCGCTCCAGATCCGGTCGTCGCTCCAAAGGTTTACATCTTCATCCGGTTTGCATTGCAGGTAGAGGCGCGTCACGGTGGGGGAGCGCATGCTGTAGAGGGCGAAGCCGCGATCGTGATGCATGTAAACAAGTTCATCCAGAGAGGGCGGCGCCTCTGCGAGAATCCCTAGCCAGCCGAAGGGATAGGTGCGATCGTATCCGGTAAGTATGCCGGGCGGGATGGAGGGCCTGCAGATGCCGTGGAAGCCGTCGCAGCCGGCGATGTAGTCGCAAGCCAGAGTGTGCTCTTCACCGTTCTGGGTGAAGTTGATCGCTGGTTTTGGTCCTTCGATAGCGTGAACGCTGACGTCGCTGCACTCGAAGCGGACATCTCCACCGTCTTTCAGGCGCTGTGCGATGAGGTCTTTTACTACCTCGTGTTGTCCGTAGACGGTGACTGCTTTGCCGTTGGTAAGTTCTGTGAGAGGGATTCGATACCGACGTTCGTTGAGGCCTATCTCGATGCCTTCGTGCCTGAGGCCTTCGCGGTCGAGGCGCGCACCAACGCCAGACTGTCGCAGCATGTCGACTGCACCCTGCTCCAATACACCGGCGCGAATACGCTCTTCACAGTATTGACGCGAACGTGCTTCCAGAATGACTGAATTGATTCCATGCTGGTGTAGAAGATGTGAGAGCATGAGGCCGGCTGGTCCGCCGCCAATGATGCCAACCTGGGTATTGAACTTCGACATAGTGATCCTCAACAAAAACTACCGACTTCTGTTCGGGCGTGCTCGGTAAAGAATAACTGGTCGGGTTGAATGCGGCGCCTATTGTGGAGGCACCGAAAGCATCCACTGATGTTATCGAGATCGCACGGAAAGTATATGCAAACGGCTCTGATAGTGGCAATTAGTTATAGATAACAACTATCAATAAATAAATATTTATATAACTTGCATCATCTTCGCCCGGTTAGGTAGGATAGGTCGCCAAAGGTTCCAAGAAGTTGCCAGCAATCAGGAGGAATCGAAATGTCGAAGTACGAGGCGAAGTGGAAGACGGTAAAAGTTGAGATCGAGGACGGACTCGCGTGGGTGATTCTGAACCGTCCGGAGAAGCGGAATGCGATGAGTCCGACGCTGAACACCGAGATGTGCGACGTGCTTGAGACGCTGGAACTGGATGCCGAGGCCAAGGTTGTGGTGCTGACGGGGGCTGGTGAGTCGTGGTCGGCGGGGATGGACTTGAAGGAGTACTTTCGGGAGTCCGATGGGAAGCCAGAGATCTACCAGGAGAGGATTCGTCGAGACGCCTCGACCTGGCAGTGGAAGCTGCTGCGGATGTACTCCAAGCCGACAATTGCGATGGTGAATGGGTGGTGCTTTGGGGGCGCGTTCTCGCCTCTGGTTGCGTGTGATCTTGCGATCGCTTCGGAGACTGCAGTCTTTGGCTTGTCTGAGATTAATTGGGGCATACCGCCGGGCAATCTGGTCAGCAAGGCGGTGGCGGATACGATGGGTCATCGCAAGGCGCTGGAGTACATCATGACTGGAGAGACGTTTACGGGCGCGCAGGCGGCAGAGATGGGACTGGTGAATAAGGCGGTTCCACTGGAAGATCTTCGGGCTGCGACGATGGTGCTGGCAAAGAAACTTGCCGAGAAGAATCCCGTTATTCTGCGCGCCGCCAAACATGGCTTCAAGCGTTGCCGCGAGTTGACCTGGGAACAGAGTGAAGACTACTTGTACGCCAAGCTTGATCAAGCGCTGCACCGGGATCCGGAAGATGGCCGCGCACAGGGTATGAAGCAATTTCTGGATGAGAAGAGTATTAAGCCAGGTTTGCAGTCCTACAAGCGCTAGTGGCGGTGGTGCTTCGAGGCAGGAAGAATATGGCAAGAGTGAGCGCAGCTTGATGAGCGAAGCAAATTACCAGTCCCGCCGCGTCCTGATGGATCGGCTTCTCCGTCCGCGTTCCGTTGCCCTGGTGGGAGCGTCTCCCACGCCGGGGTCTTTTGGAGCGAGTGTGCTGGCGAACCTTGAGGCCGCGGGCTTTGCCGGTGAACTTTACCTGATTAATCCGAAGCGTTCGAGCATTGGGGCGAGGCCCTGTCTTGCTTCTGTGGACGATCTGCCACAAGGGGTGGACTGTGCGGTGCTCATGATTCCGCGGAGCAGCGTGATGGAGACGATTGAGGCGTGTGCGCGGCAGAAAGTTGGCAGCGTAATCGTATTTTCTGCCGGGTTTGCGGAGAGCGGGGAAGAGGGGCGCGCGGAGCAGGAGAAGATGCGCCAGATCGCCAAGGATAACGAGATGGTGATCGAAGGGCCGAACTGCCTTGGGATGGTGAATTATGTCGATGCCATTCCATTGACTTTCGTGGTGACGCCGATCGACAAGCTGCAGACGAATAACGGGATCGCTATTGTCTCGCAGAGTGGTGCAATGGCTGCGGTTCTGGGAGTGAGTCTTCGCAGCCGAGCCCTGGGAATCTCATTCTCTGTCTCGACGGGCAATGAGGCTGCAGCAGGCGTTGAAGATTTTGTGGAGTACATGATTCACGACGATCACACCCAGGTGATTGCGATGATCGTGGAGCAATTTCGACAGCCAAAACGTTTTCTCGATCTTGCCCGCCGCGCGCGAACCTCTGGGAAATATATTGTGCTGCTCCATCCGGGGAGGAGCAGTGCTGCGCGAACCTCCGCGGCAACTCATACGGGAGCCATGGCCGGTGATTATCAGGTGATGCGCACCAAGGTAGAGCATGCCGGAGTGTTGGTCGTCGATACGTTGGAAGAGTTGGTGGATGTCTCAGACATTCTGGTGCGATGCCCAAGCTTGCCCAGTGGCGGGGCAGCAATCTTTACGGAGTCTGGTGCGTTCAAAGCTCTGGCGCTTGATTTTTGTGAGTCGCTTGGATTGCACCTGCCTGTACTCGGCGGTAGTACGGCAGAAGCTTTGCGGCAAGTGCTGCCCGACTTCATTCCTCCGACCAACCCGTTGGATATAACCGCTCAAGGACTGGTTGACCCTGGCCTTTATCGGCGCACGCTACCTGCAGTGCTGGCGGACGAATCGTATGGAAGCGTGGTGCTGGCTATCATCCTGACGGACGAGACGACGAGTGGTTTGAAGTTTCCTCCGATTATCGAAGCGTTGCAGGAGCTCAAGCCGATAAAGCCGGTAATCTTTGCGGCACTGGATGAGGGGGCACAGATTTCGCAGGGGTATGTGGAGCAGCTTCGGGCGCTTGGTGTGCCGTTTTTCCCGTCCGCCGAACGCGCATTCCGAGCGCTTGCACAGGTCACTGCGTTTGCGTCGCGGCAGCATGATGCCGTCGTGGATGGGGACGGTGGCATTGAGTCTATGTCGCTGCCGAGCGGAGTCATTCCTGAGTACAAGAGCAAAGAGATACTTGCGCACGCTGGGATTCGTGTGCCCGATGGCGCGCTGGCTCGAACGGTATATGAAGCTCAGACGATTGGCGCGCGGATTGGATTTCCGGTTGCGATGAAGGCGCAGTCAAGCGAGCTGTCGCATAAGAGCGATGTGGGCGGCGTTGCTCTGAATCTAAAAGATGAGGATGCTGTGGCGGAGGCATGGAAACGCATGCACCGTGACCTCGCATCTGCGCTGCCAGAGTTGGTGCTGGATGGAGTTCTGGTGGAGACTATGGGGCTGAGTGGTGCTGAGTTGATTGTTGGAGCGCATAATGATCCGGACTGGGGGCCGGTGCTGCTTGTAGGCTTTGGAGGTGTTCTTGCAGAAGCGCTGCATGACGCCCGATTGCTGGCTCCGGGGCTCTCGCGGGAGGCTATCGTGCGCGAGTTATATCAGTTGAAGAGCGCTGCGCTACTGCGGGGTTTTCGCGGATCGCCGGCGCTGGATGTAGACGCTGTGGCGGAGATTATTGCGAGGCTCGGACAACTGGTGGTCTCTATGCCGTCTATTCGAGAGGTCGATATTAACCCTGTAATCGTTTATCCGAACGGATTGGGAGCGGTCGCCCTGGACGCGTTGATTGTGGTCGCTTAGGACTCGCCAACACTACTGTTTGCGGCACAGAATTCGTGAAGGAGTTTCAGCAGTTGACGGCTTCGTTTTTCGCCGAGACGCGAAGACAAGGTTTCTTCAAAAGCCTGGTGAGCTGCTTCGAGTTGGCGAACGAAGGCTTCACCATTGCGGGTGAGATGGAGTGCCGAAGAACGGCGATCGCCGCCGACCTTTCTTCGCTCTGTCAGGCCACGCTCTTCGAGGCGATCGATGAGTGCGACGAAGTTCGCTTTCTGAATTCCTAAAGCATCACTCACTGCGGACTGGGTGAGGCCGGGATTGGATCGAATGAGAACGAGGACCGCGAATTGTGATGGCCTTACTTCGAATTTCGACATAAAATCTGCGAAGTTGTGGAAGGTAGATAATTGTGCGCGACGCAGAGAATAACCGAGGCTCTGATCTAAATCTGAGGTATTGAGGGGCTTCGCCTTGCGCGGAGACGGCTTGCGCAGAGCTACTTTCTGGCTGACAACTTTCTTGATAGAGGACATTGTTGTATGAATTCCTTTTCGTGCCGACAGACAAAAATAGAACTAAATTCCTGAATGCCGATCCGCAATGACTGCTTCTGATGATAAGCCCGCTGGCAAGAGCAAGTCCCACATTTTCAAGTTTGATTCTGCGGTTGCACCTGCGTTGATATCTCGCTCCTTCGCAAAAGTTGAGATCAGGCTATTTAGTAATTGTCTATAACCATATTGTTAGAGTACTGTTATGCCGTCTGAGTTTTACGGTTCGCGACAACCATGCAACCACTGCTCGTATGAATTGTTGTCGACCGCGAGGAAGAAATTATGGAAACGGTAGATTTGCTGATCGGTGGTAAAAGCTGTGCCGCTGCTAATGGAGCGACTTTCGAGCGGCGCAATCCTATCAGCCAAGAAGTAGTTACGCGTGCGGCAGCGGCGACCCTGGCCGATGCAGATGCGGCTGTCGATGCGGCTTATGCTGCATTTCCAGAGTGGTCTGCACTGGCACCGGCAGCACGGCGAGCCAAGTTGCTAAAAGCGGCTGATCTGCTGGAACAGCGAACCCCAGAGTTTATTGCTATCGGGGTGAAGGAGACAGGCGCGGCGCCGGGCTGGTATGGATTCAACGTAATGCTGGCAGCGGGAATGCTTCGTGAGGCCGCGTCGATGACAACTCAGATCAGCAGCGAGGTTATTCCGTCCAACCTGCCCGGAAGTTTTGCTATGGCGGTTCGACAGGCGGCGGGTGTTGTGCTGGGCATCGCGCCCTGGAATGCGCCGGTGATTCTTGGAGTTCGTGCGTTGGCGATGCCGCTGGCGTGTGGAAACACCGCGGTGCTGAAGGCCTCGGAGATTTGTCCGGCCGTACATCGTTTGATTGGTTCAACACTGGAGGATGCTGGCCTGGGCGCTGGCGTCGTGAACGTCATTACAAATGCACCTGAGGATGCTGCCAAGATTGTGGAACGGCTGATTGCAAACCCGCTGGTTCGGCGGGTTAATTTTACGGGCTCAACTGCGGTAGGGCGGATTGTGGCGCAGCTGGCGGCAAGTCATCTGAAGCCGGTGCTGCTGGAGCTAGGTGGAAAGGCTCCGATGCTGGTGCTGGAGGACGCGGATCTGGATGCAGCGGTCGAGGCGGCGGCATTTGGCGCGTTCTTCAATCAAGGCCAGATATGCATGTCGACCGAGCGACTGATCGTTGATGAGTCCGTAGCAGACGTATTTGTCGAGAAACTTTCCATGAAGGCGGCGACTTTAGTGGCTGGCGATCCAGCGGCGGCTTCCTCCATTCTTGCGTCTATGGTGAGCCGTGAGTCTGCCGCAAAGCTGAAGGTATTGATTGATGATGCAGTTGGAAAAGGGGCTCGTATTCTTGCGGGCGGTGCTATCGATGGATCGATCGCGCAGGCTACTGTTCTGGATGGGGTGACCAAGGAGATGCGGATTTATTCGGAGGAGTCCTTTGGCCCAGCAGTGGCGGTGATTCGGGTGCGTGGAGATGAAGAGGCGATCCTTGTAGCGAACGATACGCAGTATGGGCTATCAGCCGCCATCTTCAGCCGGGATACCTCGCGTGCACTGCGGCTGGCAGCGCAGGTGCAATCCGGGATATGCCACATCAATGGGCCGACGGTGCATGACGAAGCACAGATGCCGTTTGGCGGAGTAAAGGCCAGTGGCTATGGACGCTTCGGTGGCAAAGCAGCTATCGCGGAGTTTACTGATTTGCGCTGGATCACTATCCAGACCACGCCGCGTCATTATCCGATCTAGTCGCGAAGAAAAGAGAGTTCAGTGGCTGCAGCGTACTCGGATGTGTCGACCCAAAGCGGTTCGCTTACAGTGGACATCGGAAGGCTGTTGGATTTCGGTGAGTGGAGTGGACTGCAGAAGGCGATTGTTGCTTTAGCCGCACTGGCGATCATTTTTGACGGCATGGACATTCAGATGATGGGGTTCGCCATACCGGCGATTGCCAAGGATTGGGGCGTTGCACGTAGCAGCTTCGCGCCAATTCTAGCGCTTGGGCTGGCAGGGATGTCTCTCGGTTCGGCGTTTGGCGGTTTGCTCGGAGACCGTATTGGCCGCCGGGCAGCGCTTATCGGCAACATATTTTTGTTTGGAGCAGCGACGCTTGGCATTGCGTTCTGCCACTCGCTGACAACTCTACTGATACTGAGGCTCGTCGCTGGCGTTGGTATTGGAGGGATGCTGCCGAATGCCACTACTCTGACAGCTGAGTTTACTCCACTGAAGAAGCGGCCAATCGCAGTGACGCTCGCTATTGTTTGCATTCCTTTGGGAGGAGTACTTGCAGGACTTATTTCAGCTCATGTTCTTGCAGTTGGAAATTGGAGAGTACTGTTTTGGATTGGTGGTCTTACGCCGATCCTGCTGGCACTCCTTCTGACTGTGTTGTTGCCTGAGTCTCCGCGATACATGGCGCGCTACCCGACACGCAGTGAAGAACTTTCACGGCTGTTGCGGAGGATGGGAAAAGTTGTGCCCGCCGGGACTCGGTTTGTCGAAACGCATGAGGAAAAAGGCGACGGCAAAGGTCTCGCGGCAGCTCTATTTGGCAAAGGGCAAATGAGAAATACGCTTCCATTGTGGTGCGCGTTTTTTCTATGCCTGGTGACGGTGTACCTGGTCTTCAACTGGTTGCCGAGCCTTCTGACCGGTCATGGACTGAGTTTTAGAATCGCGAGCGAAGGGCTTGCGGCATATAACTTCGGGGGAATCTTCGGCGCAATTCTGTTTGCCTGGTGGATTAGTCGCCATGGATCACGTATTCCGCTGCTGGTTGGGGCTGCAGCGGGACTAGTTACGGCACTGATTCTGCGAGTTATGCCAATCGGTCCTGGGGGCAATCAGACGTTTCTACTAGCGGCTCTAGCGGCGCATGGGTTTTTTGTGAACGCAGTTCAGACGACGATGTATGCGCTCGCAGCGCACATCTACGTCACCAAGGTTCGCGCAACGGGGGTGGCGGCAGCGTTGGCCATAGGACGAACGGGAGCGATCCTGAGCGCATTTTTTGGGTCAGCGCTGCTTCAATTGGGAAGTGATGTTTACTTTCTGATACTGGCGCTTGGGATGGCTGGAGTCTTTGTTGCGTTGCTGCTGCTGAGAAAACATATTGAGTTTGCGCCGGATGAATTGGCGGTGCTTGGATGAGTGCGCCACGCGCACAAGCGTTCGCATAGCGCATTGACACGCGTGGCATCAGTTGACGAGAATTAGCTGTCTTCCTAGAGAGATGTGCTGAAGTTCTATGGCCAAAATCACTACGCTCAGCGACGCAGTAAGAGATCTTATCCATGACGGCGACATCGTCGCGATGGAAGGATTCACGCACCTGATCCCGTTCGCTGCGGGCCACGAGATTATTCGCCAACGCAAGAGAGACCTGACGCTAATCCGAATGACTCCGGATATCATTTATGACCAACTCATTGGTGCTGGATGTGCACGGAAGCTCATTTTTTCGTGGGGTGGCAACCCAGGGGTGGGTTCGCTCCATCGCTTGCGGGATGCAGTCGAGAAGCAGTGGCCGTCGCCTCTGGCGATTGAAGAGCACTCGCACGCAGATCTGGCAAATGCGTACGTTGCCGGAGCATCGAACCTTCCGTTTGCAGTGATGCGAGGTTATGCGGGCTGCGAATTGCCGAAGTACAACGAAACGATCAAGACGATCGACTGTCCGTTTACGGGTGAAAGATTGGCGGCTGTGCCAGCCATTCGACCGGATGTTACTGTCATTCACGCTCAGATGGCAGACCGCAAGGGGAATGTACTTTTGTGGGGTATTCTCGGCGTGCAGAAAGAGGCTGTCCTTGCTGCCCAGCGGTCAATCGTTACCGTGGAGGAGATCGTTGATGATCTTGAAGCATGGCCTAACGCGTGCATTTTACCCAGCTGGGTGGTGAACTGCGTCTGCGAAGTACCCCATGGGGCAACGCCATCTTATGCTCACGGTTACTATCAGCGGGACAATGTCTTCTATCGCGCATGGGACGAGATCTCCCGCGATCGTGATCGATTTACGGCGTGGATACAGCGGCACATTATTGAAACGAAAGATTTCTCTGCTTACGAACGAGTCCTCGCAGGGTAAACCAGTGCATTGGCCAGATTATGAATGAACTGAATTACACGACAGACGAAATGATGACGGTTACGGCCTCTCGTACGTTGCGAAACGGCGCAGTCTGCTTCGTGGGAATTGGACTGCCTTCCACCGCAGCGAACCTGGCGCGACTGACCCATGCGCCGGAGGTCGTCTTGATTTACGAGTCGGGTCCTATTGGATCGAAGCCTCACGTGTTGCCCCTTTCGATTGGGGACGGAGACCTGGCGGAGACGGCAGACACGGTAGTTTCAACGCCTGAGATCTTCCGGTACTGGTTACAGGGCGGGAGAGTTGATGTGGGCTTTCTGGGGGCGGCCCAGTTGGACCGCTATGCGAATATCAATACGACTGTCATTGGTGATTACTGGAAGCCAAAGGTACGTTTACCGGGAGCAGGTGGCGCGCCGGAGATCAGTTCCTCGGCGAAGGAGGTGTTGATCATCGTCAAACAGTCAGCCCGAACCTTCGTTGAAAAATTAGATTTCCTTACCTCTGTTGGCCACCTGAGGGGAGGAGATTCGCGTCAGCAGGCCGGACTTCCCGGACGTGGTCCGGTGGCCGTCATCACGGATCTGTGTGTGATGGAGCCTGATGCGCAGACGAAGGAATTGCATGTGACACGGCTACATCCTGGAGTGACCCAGGATGATGTGAGGAAAGCAACGGGATGGGAGATTAAGTTCTCCGCAGAATGTGGAACGACCGAGGTTCCTACAGCGTCGGAGCTGACAACGTTACGTGATCTGCAGCATCGAACCTCCGTAGCGCATGGGCGGACGAGCGCGGGCAAGTGACGTCTGCGTGCGTGCATTGCAAAACAGTAGGATGGCGGCCGCAGCACTGCAACAGGAGATAGGCACTGATGAGATCCGCTTTTATTTGCGATGCGGTTAGAACTCCGATAGGTCGCTATGGCGGCGCATTGGCGACGGTTCGCCCGGATGATTTGGCAGCGCTAACGCTGCGGACGTTGGTGGAACGAAACAGTTCCGTGGATTGGGATGCTCTTGAAGAAGTCTTCTTAGGCTGCGCCAATCAGGCGGGCGAGGATAATCGGAATGTAGCGCGGATGGCGGCATTGCTGTCTGGTCTGCCGCACGCGGTTCCGGGCGTTACGATGAACCGGCTCTGTGCCTCGGGCATGGATGCTGTGGGCACCGCCGCAAGGGCGGTGATCAGTGGTGATATGGATTTAGTGCTGGCTGGAGGAGTTGAATCCATGAGCCGCGCACCCTTTGTGATGGGCAAGGCTGAGAGTGCGTTTCAACGTGCTGCCGAACTGTACGATACGACGCTGGGCTGGCGGTTCATTAACCCGGCGATGAAACAGGCCTACGGCGTCGATTCCATGGCTCAAACGGGTGACAACGTGGCGGTGGAGAGCCAGGTCTCCCGCGAGGACCAAGACGCTTTCGCATTGCGCAGCCAGCAGCGCGCCGCTGCCGCCCATGCAGCAGGATTCTTCGCGGAAGAGATTGTTCCTGTAACGGTCACACTAAAGAAAGCGACCGCCATTGTTGACAGGGACGAGCATCCGCGTGGTGATACGACGCTCGAGGCGCTGGCCAGACTCAGGCCAGTAAATGTGGGCGGAAGCGCCACCGCTGGAAACGCCTCCGGGATCAACGATGGTGCTGCTGCAATGATTGTTGCCTCTGAGGAGGCGGCTGGGCGGCACGGACTCCGTCCACGGGCCCGGGTGCTTGGGATGGCGACGGCTGGTGTTCCACCTCGTGTCATGGGGATTGGTCCTGTGTCGGCCACGCAAAAGTTGCTCGCCAGACTGCGACTGCAGATGTCTGATTTTCAAGTGATCGAGTTGAACGAGGCCTTTGCCAGCCAGTCGCTCGCATGTCTGCGAGAGCTGGGCGTCGCTGACGATGCTGCGCATGTCAATGCCAATGGAGGCGCCATCGCGTTGGGCCATCCTTTAGGGATGAGCGGAGCCCGCTTAGTGATGACAGCGGTCCACCAGATGGAAAAGATTGGGGCACACAGGGCACTAGCTATGATGTGTGTTGGCGTTGGACAGGGAGTCGCAATCGCGCTGGAGCGTGTCTAAGCCGTCAGCGATCGGACCGTATTTGTAACTCTTGCTGAAAGAGAGAGAACGTGAAAAATAAGATCAGCCCGTTTCTTCCGCTCCGCCCGGGTACTCAGCCGGACTATCTGCATCCATCCTATGTTTCCAGTATTCTGCGGTCTCCGCGGCAACCTTTGATTGTGGTGCCTCAGACGCTGTCCGAGCTAAGCGGACCGGTCTTTGGCCACAATGGCTTTGGCGAATTTGACAACGATCTTACGCAGCAGCATGCGGGGGCTCCGCTAGGCGAGAGGATCATCGTCAGTGGTCGTGTCCTGGATGAAAATGATCGGCCGGTATCTCGGGCACTGGTGGAAGTGTGGCAAGCCAATGCGGCGGGACGCTATATGCACAAGAAGGATCAGCACGCGGCGCCGCTGGATCCTAACTTCAGTGGCGCAGGCCGCTTCCTTACGGACGACTCTGGCTATTACCGCTTTGTCACTATTAAACCGGGTGCGTATCCCTGGAAGAACCATGCGAATGCTTGGCGTCCGGCCCACATCCACTTCTCTCTGTTTGGGGCAGGCCTGCTCACCCGGCTTGTCACGCAGATGTACTTTCCGGGCGATCCGCTCTTGCCCTACGATCCTATTTACAACTGCTTGAACGATGAACGTGCCCAGCAGCGAATGATCTCGAGTTTTGACCTGGAGAATACTGTTCCAGACACAGCCCTGGCTTATCATTACGACATTGTTTTGCGCGGCCGCGATGCTACACCCATGGAGGAGCAGCGATGAGTTTTCCGGCTACGGCGTCACAGACGGTTGGCCCATATTTCAGCATTGGCCTCTCGTATCTCAATAGTGTCTCGGTGTGCGCGGAGAGTGCGGAGGGCGAGCACATTTCTATCTCGGGACAGGTGCTGGATGGAGATGGAGTCCCGGTGCCAGACGCGCAACTCGAACTGTGGCAAGCCGATGACAAAGGGCGGTTCGCCGGTTTCGATCCTGGGGAGAGTGGAGCGACGGCAGAAGACTTTCAAGGCTTTGCGCGCATTCCGACTGATGAGCGAGGAGTCTTCCGATTTCATACGATACGTCCAGGCACAGTAGTCACGCTGGAGGGTACTTCCCAGGCACCGCATATCGTCGTCCTGTTATTCATGCGCGGGCTTTTGAAGCACCTGGTGACACGAATCTACTTTGCGAATGATCCACGCAATACTGGTGATCCGGTACTACTGACGGTTCCACCTGAGCGGCGTCAGACCCTATTGGCGGAGCCCACAGCAGAGCAGCCGGAGCAGTATCGGTGGGATATCCGTCTTCAAGGTGAGAACGAAACTGTATTCTTCGCATATTGACATCAGCAGAGAAAGAAGGCCGTCTGAAATTCATCACTCGAGCACGCATGTACGATCCGCTCTTCAGCACGGCGGCGATGACGGAGATACTCTCCGATCGCAACTTCATACGGCAGATGTTTCGATTTGAAGTAGCTCTTGCTGAAGCGCTGGAGCAGAATGGCCTGGCGCCTGGAGGAACCTCTGGGGATATCAGCTCTATAGATCCTGACTCGCTGGACATTACGGTGCTGGCTGATGAGGCGCGTTCCGCGGGCAATATATGCATCCCATTCGTGAAGATGTTAACGGAAAGAGTGGGGCAGCGTAGTGCCACTTCCGCAGGTTATGTGCACTGGGGGGCAACCAGTCAGGATGTCATCGATAGCGCGATGATGATGCAGTTGAGAGAGGCTCTGCCGCTTCTCGAAAAAGATCTTGAGGAGATTTGCAAGCATCTGGCGAAGATTATCCGTGAGCACAAAGACACGGTGATGCCGGGTAGAACCTGGCTGCAGCAAGGCCCCCCCGTTACGTTGGGGCTGAAGGTGGCTGGTTGGCTGGATGCACTGCAGCGGCATCGTGAGAGGCTGCAGGAGACGGGATCACGGTGTATCGTTCTGCAGTTCGGCGGGGCAGTTGGAACACTCGCGGCACTTGGCGGGGATGGGGTCGCAGTTACGCATAGCCTTGCGGCTCAACTGGAGCTTTCTGATCCTGCTATGCCTTGGCACGCCCAGCGGGATCGAGTGGCGGAGTTTGCAACAACGTTGGGCCTGTTGACAGGAACGCTCGGCAAGATTGCCCGTGACGTATCGCTGCTGGTGCAGACCGAAGTGGGTGAATTGATGGAGCCTGCGGGGGCGGGCCGCGGCGGGTCCAGTACGATGCCGCACAAGCGAAACCCAGTGTCGTCAGCGGTCATTCTTAGCGCAGCAGTGCGTGTGCCTGCATTGGTCGGCACGATGCTTTCCGCGATGGTTCAGGAGCATGAGCGCGGCGTGGGTGGATGGCATGCGGAGTGGGAGACGCTGGCGGAGATAGTCAGACTCACGGCGGGGGCGCTGGCCTGTGCTCTTGAGGTTTCTGCAGGCGCTATTGTCGATGCGGACGCCATGCAGCATAACCTCAATATTCTGCATGGGGTGACGATGGCGGAGGCAGTCTCATTTGCGCTGGCGCGTAAGGTGGGCAAGGCCCAAGCTCACCGCACCCTGGAGGAGATCAGCCAGCGGGCGATTCGGCAAAAACTTACGATGGAGCAGGCACTGTCGCAGGACGAGTCGCTCCGGGAGCATTTCACGCCACAGGAATTGGTCCACATACTTGTTCCGGCGAACTATCTGGGAGCTACTGCAACCTTCATCGAAGCTGTTCTGGCAAAGCAATCCGGAGGCAAGTATGCCGCTGATTGATTTGGGCGATGTCTCTCTCAACTACGAGCTGAGTGGCAGGTTGGACGCTCCAGTGCTGCTGCTCTCGAACTCGTTGGGAACAACCCTTGGCATGTGGGATCCGCAGCGTGAAGAACTAGAAAAGAAGTATCGCCTGCTCCGTTACGACATGCGCGGCCATGGTGCAAGCTCCGTTCCAGCCGGCCCATACACGGTCGATCTGTTAGGCCGCGACGTACTTGCCCTGCTCGACGCGCTTCGCATTGACGAAGTTTACTTCTGCGGTCTTTCTGTTGGCGGTGTGATCGGACAGTGGCTGGGTATCCATGCTCCATCTCGCTTTCGGAAGTTGATCCTGTGCAACACCGCTGCAAAGATTGGTACAGCGGAGACGTGGAACAAGCGCATCGCTGACGTGCAACTTGGCGGCATGGAAGCGGTCGCCGATGCTGTGGTTCAGCGCTGGTTTACCGCAGAGTTTGTAGCCTCCGGAGCTCCTGTTGTCACCACCATGCGTCAGATGCTGGCTGCATGCAACCCAGCGGGATATGTCGCTGCCTGTGCGGCTATCCGCGATATGGACCTGCGCGAAGCGGTTGGCGTCATACCGATTCCGGTTTGCCTTATTGCGGGGGAACGGGACGCCGTTACCACTTTGGCCGATGCGCAGTTTCTACAGAGCCACATTGCCGGCGCAGAGCTTGTAACGCTGCCTGCAGCCCACATTTCCAGCGCGGAGGTTCCGCAGCAATTCAGCGCGGCGGTGCTTAAATTTCTAGCAAAGGATGTGCCCAGTGAATGACGAAGAGCGCCTGAAGCAAGGGTTTGAAGTGCGACGGTCCGTGTTGGGGAACGCGCATGTAGACCGCGCGGAAGCAGCTAAGACCGAATTGAATGCGGACTTTCAAAACTTCATCACACGGTACGCCTGGGGAGAGATCTGGTCGCGACCCGGCCTTACGCGACATACGCGAAGCCTGATTACAATCTCAATGCTGATTGCACTCAATCGCGCCGACGAACTGAGGATGCATTTTGTCGCGGCCTTCAACAACGGCGTCACGGAAGAAGAGCTGAAGGAAGTCATCCTTCATAGCTCTGTTTACTGCGGACTTCCCGCTGCGAACAGTGCTTTTCATCTTGTTGCGGAGGTCCTGGCATCACGAAAGAATGATGAACCGATCCAAGACACCTCTGCATGAAATTCTGCAAGTTAGTGACCAGCTTTATCCAGCAAGATCTACCGTTCAGGGGCTCCCGTGACATCACGCCAAGGTGATACATCTCGAGGCATACGCGAACCGTCAGATGACAAGCCGAGCACAATCACTGAGCCGTTCGCTGACTTAGAGAAGAATCGCAATTTTGTAACGTCGTTTGCGCGTGGGCTAGAGGTAATCCAAAGCTTTTATAACGAACCTGAAGGCATCACTGCTGCCAGAGTATCGAAGAAGACCGGCTTGTCGCGAGCTGCCGTTCGTCGTTTTCTTATTACGTTACAAATGCTTGGACATGCAGAAGACATCGATGGCGTCTATCATTTGAGGCCCTCTGTTCTTAGAATTGGCTGCTCTTACCTGACTTCGACGACCCTGCCGTCGCTTGCGCAACCGATACTGGAGCAAGTCTCGGACCTGATCCATGAATCGACCTCGTTGAGCGCTCTGGACGAGGACAACATTATCTATCTCGCGCGTCATACCAGTTCACGAGTGCTGTCGGTCGGGCTCTCGGTGGGGAGTCGGCTTCCTGCTTACTGCACCTCAATGGGGCGCGTACTCCTTGCAGATCTTCCTCAGAAGCAACTCAATCAATATCTCAGTCGCGTCAAGATGAAGAGGTGGACCAGCAAGACCGTCTGCACCAAGGCTGGGCTTGTCAGTGTCCTGAACCAGGTAGCTAAAGATCGCTATGCAGTCGTAGACGGAGAGTTGGAGCCGGGGCTGCGCTCCATTGCCGTTCCAATCAGAACGCCTCAAGGACGCACCATAGCAGCAATGAATGCTGGAGCCCATGTCTCCAGCGTCTCTATCGAAGAGATGGAGCAACGCATCCTGCCAGTTCTGCGTGAACATGCCGAGATATTATCCAGGCTTCTCTAAGCGATTTCGCCATCAGGGATATGCAAGTCTGAACCGCGGTTCGAAGGTCTCAAGATCTGTTGCTGTGACCGTCACCTAATTGTTCCTGAAACTAAAAAGTAGCGATCTGCAACAAATGCTCGGCGTGTTTGATGCTCGATGCGGAGAAGGAGTTGCGTAGTTTTGACGCGTGTTGAAGTCAAAACTTCCAGAGTTCTAATGCAGGTTACAGGCAAGATGCTAGCGGCTTAAGTCGCAGGTCACTCTGATCAATGGACTTAGGTTGTATGCAAAATTTTGGCTCTGCAATTGCTTGCGCAGTGAATGGAAACAATTTCAGGCGATCATCCGCAAAGATCTCAGCCAATGACGATGTGCCCCGCTAGGCGCATGTGAGTTGTCTTGCGTTCAAAACGGGGATGGTCACAATCAGGGCCCCAGTCAGGCTCCCGCCGAGCTGCGTCACGACAACGAAAGTCACTATCCCATGAAGCGTGTCCTTCTCGTTTTTTTACTCTTGATGTCACCTGCATTTGCAAGCGTCTCTATCACAGCGAATGCACCCGCTTACAACTTTCAAGTGCTGGCGGGCTCGACTCGTCAGATCAATGTCGGTCTGACGGGTGGCGCAGCTAACAAGGTCAATTGGTCTGTGGTCGCCACGACTGGTGGCGCTACTGCAACTTTTACGACACCGTCGTTGACCAATGTTTCGTCGGTGAGCGCGGGGCTTCCCACGATATTGGTGAACGTTGGAACTGCGTCCGGCAATTGCACGATTCCGCAGGGTCAGACGGCGATTGGCACGTACAGCGTGACTTCGACTGCGACTGTAACAGTGCAGGCGCAGTCGACTGACGATACCAGCCAGAGCGCCCGGTTCCTGTTCAACGTGTGTGCTAACACTACGACAGTTCTGGTGGCTCCGGCGTATCGGCAGGCCTACCAGGCGCAGCATGTTTCGCTGCAGTCGTGGGTAAGCGGCAACACGGATGAGACTGGCACATGGAGCATCGTCTCGCAGCCGAGCGGGGGTAATGGTGCTCTCGCTGATACGGCAAACCGCGACACCGATTTCAGCGCCTCTGTGACGGGCCGCTATACGCTGAAGTACACCAGCCACGCCGACACGAGCAAGAGCGTGACCGCGATTGTGTATGTGGCTCCTGCTGCATTACCCAACTATGCTGCGACGCCCAACATGACGGAGCCGAGAGCGTGCGTTGCTGATCCGGCCATGACCGGGGCGGTCTACGATGTGGGCGCGGGCAAGACGTATCCGACGCTGCAGTCTGTACCTGATGCAGGGACCTGGACGCCCGGAACGATCATGCGGGTATGGAACACAGACACCACGGGTGCGAACCCTTCGACTTATCATGAGTTTTTCCAGATACACAACAACGGCACGGCGACACAGCCGATGGTCCTGTGCGGCGTACCGGATGCGCAGGGTAATCTTCCAATCGTAGATGGAGCGAACGCAACCGGACAGTCGCGGGTCAGCGCCTATGGAGCGGCGGGGCTGGGCGTGATCTCACTGTGGGGCGGCGGTTATGGAACTAACACCCCCTATGGATACTGGCAGGCGGGATCGGCCGGGCCTTCGTATGTCACGATCAGCGGGCTGCACATCATGCATGGCACTCCGGCCTACACGTATACGCCACCGGGTGGCGGTGCTGCTACGCCCTGGGGCATCGGGACTGCCTGCATCAATGTGCGCTCAGGATCGTATCTCGATCTCTCCGGCAATGATCTGGACACCTGCACGAACGGTTTGTTCACTGCCGAGAATACCAACAGCGCGTGGGCACCGGTGACGCAGCTTGTGACGTTCAACGGCAACCATATCCACAACTCGGGCTGGGCTTCGGACTACACGGAGCATCAGGTTTACTTCCAATCGTTCTATGGCCTGATGCAGGGCAATCGGCTGGATAACTACCTGAGTACGGCGCAGGGTTCGAACATCAAATGGCGCGGGGTGGAGGGCATCTTCCGCTACAACTACGTGGCCAGTGGGCCTGCGAGGGACTTCGACCTGGTGGAGAATCAGGACGCCACGCCGTATGTGAGTTTTGAGGCGTATCTGAGCAACGCGGGTCAGACGAACTGCGCGGCTTCGCTGTACTGCCTGGGGGACACAGCCGGCCCGAACGTCATCGCGGCCTATCAGGAGTCGGCACAGAAGGACTTCATCTACGGCAACCTGATCTTCGGAAGTTCGTCGCAGTATCAGATTCACTACGCCGAAGATCACGATGGCCAGATGGCCGACCGCAACGGCACGTTGTACTTTTACTCGAACACGCTCGACAACGCGCACGTGGTGTTCGATACCGGCAGTGCCAATGGCTACAACCCATTTTTCACACAGCGGATTGATGCACGCAATAACCTGCTGTGGACGCTGGGTACGCAGACTGAGTTTGGGCGCTATGCCTCGATCATCGGATCGTGGACGAGTAATCTGATGAACGCGTCGACGTTCGCTATCTCTACTCCGATCAGTGGTGGAAACTACAACGCAGGCACGTCAAATGGATGGGAGGCGACATGCGATGGAACCTGCCTCTGGCCGCTAACCACGCCGATCGACGCTCATCAATATGGTCTAACGAGTGGAAACTTTCTGACGGCTTCGACACTGCCGTATGACCGAACCACACTACTGCCGTTGTCGGGAGTGGCGGCCATCAGCGGTGGTACCGCGTTGAGCGGAACGCTGGCGACAATGCCGGTGCGATGGCAGTACGCGGTTGGAACCGGAGCGCTTGCTGCTCGAACCAATCCATTGGTGATTGGAGCAGCCGATTTCGGGGTCTCTGCGCCTGCTGCAGCACCACCCACAACTTCAACCGCTGCGACTCCAACGTTCAGTCCTGGCACCGGAACGTACTCTTCGGCGCAGACTGTCACCATCAGTGACTCAACCTCCGGGGCGACGATCTACTACACCACGGATGGCACGACTCCAACCACGAGCTCTACCGTCTACACGGGTTCGTTTGTGGCTTCGGGCACGACGACTGTGCAGGCGATCGCGGTTGCCTCGGGCTACAGCAAGAGTGCAGTAGCTTCGGCAATCTACACGATTACTGCAGCTGCCAAGACGGTAGCTCCGCCGACGTTCAGTCTAGCGGCGGGAAGTTACACGACGGCGGTCAACGTCGTGATCAACGATGCTACTGCAGGGGCGACGATCTACTACACCACCAACGGAACAACACCGACCACCAGCTCATCGGTCTATTCGGGTGCTTTTCTCCTGTCGACCACAGCCACTGTGCAGGCCATGGCAGTTGCCTCTGGATATAGCAACAGTGTGGTCAATTCAGCGACTTACATAATCCAGGCTGCGGCATCGGATAGCACGGCTGCAATGCCTACGTTCAGCCTTGCTCCCGGTACCTATAGCTCGCCACAGACGGTGGCAATCAGCCATGTACTTTCCTACGCGAAGATCTTCTACACGACCGATGGATCGACACCGACGACCAACTCCACGTTCTATGTAGGGCCCTTCGCCGTCTCAGCGACAACGACGGTTCGAGCCTTCGCGGTCGTGACCGGTTACAGCAACAGTGCGGTCAATTCGGCTACTTACACTATTCTCAGAGGTACGCATCGGAGGTAGCAGTTTGATGCAGGGAGATAGTTAGAACGGCTACAACAAGAGGCAGCTCCTATGGGAGCTGCCTCTTTTATTCTGCTATGAAGCTTAGTGGGCTAGAGGTTGTTTACGACGCTCGCCATTCGATTGGCTACGCTCGTCCAGGTGTAGCTATTGAGCACAAACTCACGACCATGCCGCCCCATCATTGCAAGCTGCTCTGGGTTGGAGAGCAGGCGGATCAAAGCTGCGGCGAGTTCCTCAACCGATCCCTTGGCAACGAGTTCCCCGTTGTAGCCGGGTCTGACGGACTCGCGAAGGGCCCAGCCGTCCGTGACGACGCATGGCAACTGGTAAAGCATTCCTTCAAGCGGCGCGATACCGAAGGGCTCATACAACGCAGGTAAAGCAAGCAGGCTTGATCCACGGAGCAGAGTCAAGAGCTTCAGGTTCTGTTCGGGGTCGGCCTTGGAGAGGCGCCCGTGACAGACTGCACCGGCGGGTAATTGGTCGAGGTGTTCTGGGCCGACTATATCTAATCTCGCATCCGGGATGGCTTGGCGGACGCTGCGGAATGCATCGAGAAGCTGTTGGCCGCCTTTGCGATTAAACTCGACTCCGATGAAGAGTATGCGCGGCGCGGAGTAGTCCTTGTCAGGGCTAGCCGGCGGGATATCTGTCAGGTTGATAGCTCCGCCAATGTTGAAGACGCGCTCGGGCGGTATGCGGTAGTTGGAGATGAAGGACTGGCGTAGATATTCACTGAACGTGAATATGGCTGTCATCTGCTGGGAGACCTGCTCCTCATAGTGAAGCGCCTGGTCAATGCGTTTGGCGGAGACGCCTTCCATACCGAAGCCGCTATTGAGCAACTCCGGCAAGTTTCCGTCACTGTAGGAGATGCACTTCCTATCTGGAAAAACTTCGGGTAGCGAAAACATTGATCCAATCTGCAGGCACACTGGACTATTGACGAGGACGGGCTTTGCAGCCTGCGTCAGGGCGCGGCGGTAAGCAGGGTCGAAGTAGAAGTGTTTTCGCCATGCGGCCCGGTTCAGTGTGAAGTTTTTGGCTAGTAAGAAACTTTTCCAGGGCTCAGGTACCTTGATTCCTACAGCCTGGGAGAGGATGCCGGCACCGTCCATAGCCCTCAGCAGAAACGGCAGAATCCCAGACCAGGTCTTTGGAGAATAGGGTATGCAGCCGACGGAGCCACCCACAAATACAGTTACGGCCTTGGTCGAGGCTTCTGCGAAGGGAGCTTTCGCAATGGACGTTGTGTAACCATCTCGATTGCCAAGAGTGGATGAGCCATCTTCGGAATTGGGTGCCTGAGAAGGAGCCGGAATTTTGGCAGATTGGGTGTGCACTTTGGGATCTCTCCGTTCCATCAGCGATGCAATGGTATTGAAATCGGAAAAGCCATGATCCGCATCGCCCATTGCGATGCACGTCTCATGTTAGTAGGCAGGCCCAGACTTGCGTTACCCGACATTCTCTACTTGTTGTCCACAGAGGTTCATCCGTTGCGGTGCTACTCGGGAGGTAGCGATCGCCAGAACCCTGCGATTGAAAAGCTCTTTGCCGGGCAACTGTATGGTCGCTGGAAAGCCGCTCTTCGTCAAGGGCAGCGGGGAGTCGACCCTGAGATTATCCGCAACTATCCCATACGCCAACCGTTGCTATGGATACCTTCATATGTGTAGCAGCCGCAGTGGCATAAGAAAGCACTACTTACTGAGAAACTGAGTGGTGTAGACGCTCGCCGGATCCATCGGTGCAGCGATGACCTTCAGATTGAGAAGCAGGTGCTCCATGGCCGTCCAGCGTTGCGCGTCGAACTGCCCCAGATGGTCTGTCGTGTTGGCGGAGGCATCACCTGCTCCGTCAATGAAGTGGCCATCTCGCAATGCCTCATAGCTAAACAGCATCAGTGCTGGATCCATGGCAGGGTTGAGCTTCTGGATCATGGCGTGTGCGACTTGAGGATCCTTGAGGTAGTCGCGCCAGCCGCGAAGGGATGCCTGCACGAACTTTGCCACCACCTCAGGATGCTGCTGGGCGTAGCTGTGGGAGGTGAAAAAGACGCGGTAGGGATCGTAGCCCGTCTCGCTGATCAGTAACGTCCGTATCGGCTGGCCAGCCTTCTTCACGTAGAAGGGTTCGGACGTGACAAAGATCTGCTGCATGTAGTCGGGATCCTGAATGAAGTTCGCGACGCTGAAGGTTGCGGGTTTCTCACGAACATCTTTCAAGTTGTAGCGACTTACGATGTACTCGAACCATGTTGAGCCCGGCCGGATAGCGACGGCGTGACCGTTCAAATCGGCGAAGCTATGCACGGGAGATTCCGCATGCACCATGACGGCTTGTGGATCGTGCTGCATGGTTGCGCCAACTGCCACCAGCGATTGCCCGCCGACGGCTGCCTTGATCATGCGGTCGGATGAACTCATGCCAAACTGCGCTGCTCCTACCGAAACCTGCTGCTCCGCGGTGACATAGGGACCGCCGGGTACGATCTGCACGTCAAGTCCGGCATCTTTGTAGTAGCCCTTGGCCAGAGCAGTGTAAAAACCGCCATGTTCCGGTTGGGGATACCAGTCTGTCTGAATCTTAACGGGGATCAGACCGTTCTGATTCGAGTGCTGCTTGCATCCCTGTAGCATCACTGCCGCGAACAGCAGAAGCACACACCATGCCGATAGCCCAAGATTTCTGTTCATGCTCAGCAGCCTAGCATTTCAGGCCAAATTCTCAAGCAGAAATAATTGAGTGCAGGCTGGCGGCATAAGCTAGTAACTCAGCATCACGCCCGCGGGCCGCGATCAACTGCATGCCTGCTCCGGCGGGGTGCGGCAGCGTGGCAACTGGCATCCCGGCGAGACTGACAGGGGTGGAGTAGCGCAAGATTTGCTGCCGTGTTTTGGAGTGGTCTGCGCCGGCCTTCAACTGGTGCATCGGAGCGCAGGGCAGCATCAGAAAGTCGAACTGTGTGAGCATCGCATCCATGGACGCGCGAAACGCGTGATGCCTTACTCGCATCTCGGCAATATAAGTTGGTGACAACGATTCGCCCCATGTCAGTCTGTCGGCGATTTGCGGTTCAAAGACACTGAAGTCAGCTTGACCTGCCAGCTTCCGCCTTTGTATGGCGGCAGCTTCATGGGCCTGGATGGCTGCGAATATCTCCAACGAGTCAGCCCAGAATTCGGTCTGGATGACGTTTAGTTGCGCGCCTGTTTCGCGGAGTTGCTCCAGTTGATGCGTGAAGGCCGCGCGAACCTGATCGTCGCAGTCATACAAGAAGTCTTCCGCCACGATAGCGATGCGCGGAGTGAGGCTGCGTGGGTCGGGAGTTGCGGGATGGATCCCAAGTAGGTTTCTGGCTAGCTCAGGGCCGTCGCGTAGATCGCGAAAGAGCAGGCCGAGAGTATCGAAGGAAGGTGCCAGATGGACGCCACCTTGCCACGAGCTTGTGCCGAGTGAGGAGCGAAATCCTGCGAGTCCGCAGAGTGCCGCTGGAACACGGATCGACCCGCCCGTATCAGTGCCAATCGCTACCAGCGCGGACCCTTCCTGAACACTGGCCGCAGCACCGCTGGATGATCCGCCTGTGAGGAGGGAAGCATCGCGGGGCTGGACGCAATCGCCAAAGTCGACATTTTCTCCGGTGATTCCATAGGCCAGCTGCTGCATGTGGGTCTTGCCTACGATGACACCACCGGCTTGCCGTACCTGGGCAGCAACCCACGAGTCGTCTGGTGCTGGTGCGTTGCTGTTGGCGTAGAACTTCGATCCGCAACTAGTGCGGAAGCCTCGCAAGTCGAAGCAATCCTTGATGGAGACCGGAACTCCGAAGAGAGCCGGGGCAGGGATGGTATCTGATCGACTGAGAATTTCTACCTGGTCTGCAATGGAAGGCTTATCGAGGGACAGGTATGTATTTCGTCCGGCGTTGCTGTTGGCCTGGAGCAAGGCTTGGCTTACAAGCGGTTTCCATCCGCCAGGGCCGGATCTTTGGCGCTCCCTCGCTTCCTGCAGAGGAGATAAAGGCTTTCGCATCCTAGAATTCTATGTCCTTCAAAAGGACTCCTATCAAAATTCGAATGATCCAAGAATCTCTTCTTTAGCGGCAGGAAGGGGTCGTGGTACATTTCGATATGGGAAGCAATACAGCTGCAAAGACTACGCGAGAAGCGGTAGATGCGGCGCGCATGGCTGAAGTGGTTCGCTTTACGGCTCGAACCCTGGTCACGGAGCGGCCTGTTCCGTTCGGCGCTTTGATTGTGAATACCAAGACCGGCAAACCTCTGCAACGAGCTGTCAATGCTGTAGCTAAAGAGAACGATCCCAGCAGCCATGCTGAGGTACGCACCGTCCGGTTGGCCTGCAGAAAGCTGAAATCTGCTTCGTTGCGCGGTTACACCATGTACTCCACCTGCGAACCGTGCGCGATGTGTATGGCCAATCTACTGTGGTCCGGCATCGATCGTGTTGTCTTTGGCGCGACGATTGCCGATGCGAATCGCCATTGCCGTCAGATACACATTTCGGCAAGCGAGGTGGCCAAGCGCAGCGATATGCAGTGTGACGTCGTAGGACCAGTCGAGCGTGATCTTGCCTACACACTGTTTACTCATCCCAATATGCTTAGAGTCTTCAAGATGTGGGGCAAGGGCACACAGGCCAAACGTGGGTTAGCAGTGCCAACGAGCACCAGCAAGCGAGGTGATGCATGAGCACTGAAGTAGATGCTCTGGTTGCAGTGCTCGTGGAGTTGGTGGGCGATCCTTCTCGAGTCATTACCAATGCGCCGACGGTCGCAAGGCTCTCGCGTGACTTCTACTGGTACTCCCCGGTGTTGAAGGAACTGCTGGAGAGCAAGATTGCGGACGTGGTGGTACAGCCCACGAGCGTGGAGGAGATTCAATCTGTCCTTCGCCTCTGCCACGCACGAGGGGTTCCGGTTACGGTCCGAGGCGCGGGCACGGGAAACTACGGGCAGGCGATTCCACTGCAAGGCGGGGTGGTGCTGGATCTTGCGCTTTTCGACCAGATTGAATCCATTGATCCGGACGGAGTTGCGGTCTGTCAGCCAGGAGCGCGGCTGGCTACGATCGAGAACGAAGCGCGCCGAACCGGATGGGAGCTACGCTGTTATCCGTCAACGGTAGTGAAAGCTTCGGTCGGAGGCTTTCTCGGCGGTGGCTCGGGCGGTATCGGATCAGTGGCACACGGCGGACTGAGGGATTTCGGCACTGTCCGCGCGATTGAAGTGGTGACGATGGAGGTGGAGCCGCGTGTCGTGAAGCACGAGGGCGAAGCTGTTCACGAGATTCTTCATGCGTGGGGGACGAATGGAATTATCTCTCGCATTTGGCTTGCACTTACTCCAAGCGTTGAGTGGGCGCAATGCGTTGTGGCCTTTTCCAGCTTTGACAATGCGTTTGATTTCAGCGAACGAATCGCCACCGATCAGCATTGGCAGAAGCGTCTGGTTACGACATTCGAGGCGCCGATAGCTTCATTTTTCTCGCCCATCAAGAAGTTCATTGCGCCGGAGAAGGCAAACATCTTCTTCATGATCGCGGCTACACAGCTTAGCGAGTTGGAACAGGCTGCGCGTCACGCGGGCGGAGAGGTGATGTATGGAGCCAACTATGATGGTTTCCGAACCGCACCATTGCTCTCCGACTACACATGGAACCACACCACGCTGTGGGCCATTAAGGCCGATGACACCTGGACCTATCTGCAATGTGGATTCGACCCGATAAACGCGCGTTCTCAGTTTGCTCAGCTCAAGGAGCAATATCGCGATGACTTTCTGTTTCATCTGGAGTTCATGAAGAATGGATCCGGAGTCGTCGTCCCCGGCTCAATTCCGCTGGTGCGATTTACGACGGCCGAGCGGCTGAATGAGATGATCGATTTCTGTCGCGAGATTGGTGTGAGTGTTGCGAACCCGCACGTCAACCATGTCGAAGGCGGTGGCCGCTACCGACAAGATCATATTCAGCTCATAGCGAAACGTAAATACGATCCGAAGGGTCTTCTGAACCCAGGCAAGATGGCCAGCTACCAGGCTGCGGAGGCAAAGCAATAAGATGAAGACGTGGATTCCTGATGCACGCAACTTTGCGTATCTCACCTGGAAACAGGTTGAGGGTTTACCTAAGGATGAGACGCTGCTGATACTGCCCACGGCGGCGATAGAGCAGCACGGTCATCATCTTCCGTTGGCGACCGATACCTTGATTAACAATCTGCTGCTGGGCAACGCTTTGGCCTTGCTGCCGGCTGAAATGCCAGTCTATGCGCTGCCACCGATCTGCTATGGCAAGAGCAATGAGCACATTGGATTTCCGGGAACGCTGTCTGTCTCTGCCAGTACGTTTATGGCGGTGATTCGCGATCTCGGAGCGAGCATCGCTGCATCCGGGTTCAAGAAGGTCGTTCTCTATAACACTCACGGTGGGAACACTTCGCTGGTGGATGTGATGTGCAGGGATCTGCGGGCTGAGTTTGGGCTGCGAACCTTTTATCTCTCCGGGGCAGGAGGCGCGAAGATGGAAGGGATCAATCCGCAGGAGAGCGCCTACGGGTTTCATGCGGGCGAGATGGAGACAGCGCTGTTGCTGCATGGGACGCCTGAGCTGGTCCATCCTGAGAAATACACAGTGAATTACATCGCACAGATCGATGCACCGGAGTTGCTGCTCCCCGAGAATGGACCTGCAACGTTTGCGTGGCTGACGCGCGATATTGCCCCCAGTGGCGTGATGGGAGATCCGAATCCGGCGACCGCAGAAAACGGTGAGCGCTGGGTGAAGACAGCGGCTGAGAAAGTTGCTGCGGCACTGACTGCGATGTATCACTACACAAACAGGTTTCAGCCCTGATGACGAGTGAGCTTATTGACTGCGGCTCTGGCGTGCGTCTCGAACGCAAGGTGCCGTGCCGTATGTCTGATGGTTGCACGCTCTACTCCGACCACTACTACCCGCCTGATTCCGATGCAAAGGCGCAGCCTACGTTGTTGATGCGTCAACCCTATGGGCGCGATATTGCATCTACGGTCGTCTACGCGCACCCTGTCTGGTTCGCGCGTCATGGCTACAACGTGGTGATACAGGATGTCCGTGGCCGCGGTGATTCTGAAGGCGAATTCTATCCATTTCGTCACGAACGAAAAGACGGAGCCGAGACGATTCAATGGCTGCGTAACAGACCAGAGTGTAATGGCAGGATTGGCATGTACGGCTTCTCGTACCAGGGTGCGACGCAGTTGTTGGCTGCTGCCGAACAGCCGGAGGGCCTTCTCTGTATCGCACCTGCAATGGCAGCGTGCGACTTATATGAGGGATGGTTTTATCATCAAGGCGCGCTGCGACTGGCCTCGGCGTTAGGGTGGGGCTTACAGATGCTGCGTTTCGATGCGCGGCGACTGAATTTGCGTGAGGCGAGCGACAGGCTGGAGGCTGCATGGTCCAGTGTCCGCACTCAGCCGCAGTTTGCGCCCTACGCGAAGCTTCCTGCGCTCCAGTCTGCGGGGCTTCCAACCTATGTGAAGGATTGGCTGGAGCATACGGAGCCGGGCGAGTTCTGGTCAGATCTGGATGTCAGCACCTCACTGGATCGCATTGCCATTCCTGCGTTGCATGTCTCCGGGTGGTATGACTTGTATCTTCAGGGGAGCTACGAAGGCTTTCTCGCTCTCGCAGAACAAGCTGCCACCAGCTTTGCTCGCGACAATCAGTACCTGGTCGCTGGGCCATGGCAGCATATTCCGTGGGGGGCACGGATCGGCGAGGGCAATTTGGGCCCGGATGCAGCGCTCGATACTGACGCTCTGCTGATGCGCTGGTTCAATCACTGGCTCAAGGATTCAGGGGAGTTTTCCAGCGAGCCTCGAATCCGTCATTTCGCGCTGGGACATGTTGCCCAGTCTGAGAGTCGCTGGTTCTCGTCAACCAAGGTGAAAGCGGACGAGTTTGCGACGCTGTACCTCGCAAGCTTAGGTCGCGCGAACTCGTCCAAAGGTGATGGTTCGTTGAATTCAGCGCCGCCAGGTGCGGCTCAGCCCATGGATCACTTCGTCTACGATCCCGAAGTTCCCGTGCTGGCTCCGGGTGGCGGAACCGCGCTGGGCGGGCCTTTTGACCAAGCCACGCTGGAGCAGGGAAACAACATACTGGTCTACACCAGTGCCCCACTGACTGAGCAGCTTCACGTCTTCGGCTCACCTCAGTTGACGCTCTACTGCGCCACCTCCGCAGGCAATGCTGACTTTACCGGCAAGCTGGTTCGCGTTACTCCAGATGGTCGCGCGGAGTTTCTCTGCATTGGCATCGCGCGTTCGACCTACCTGTTTCGTGAATCCGGCTATACAGCGGATGAAGTTCATCAATGGCAATTCACTCTTGAGCCGACTTCGTGTGTCTTCGCAAAAGGAGATCGACTGCGCCTGGAGATTGCGGGTAGCGCATTTCCTCTCTATGACCGCAATTCCTCCAGCGAGGTAGCCGCCGGACTGGCAGACCCCTGGACCTGGCAGCGATCCACGCACGCAGTCTTACACGATTCCTCCAATCCATCCTGTCTACGACTTCCACTTTGCCGGTGAGCCAACTATGAGCCTTGGACCGACCAACTCGTACACGCCCCAAGCGCCAAATGAGCAGCCATACATTGCGTTCGAGGGAATCTCCAAGACGTACGCCGGAGGCTCGAATACGGCGGCGATTCCAATACTTCAGAACATCGATCTTGCCATTGGCAGAGGTGAGTTCGTGAGTCTGATTGGGCCTTCTGGCTGCGGTAAATCGACCATGCTCAAGCTCGTAGCCGGCCTCACACCTGCTGGCGCAGGTAAGCTCTCCATAGATGGCATGACCCCGGCCAACGCGCGCGAGATCGTCTCGTTCATCTTTCAGGATGCGACGCTACTACCCTGGCGTACAGTGGCGGAGAATGTAGGGTTGAGGCTGGAACTGGAGCGGACCGCCAGATTTCGTCGCGAAGAGAAGGTGGCATCACTATTGGAGCTGGTGGGGTTGGCTGCGGCCGCGAAGTCTTATCCGCGCGAACTCTCCGGTGGCATGAAGATGCGGGTATCCATTGCTCGCGCGTTGTCCACCCGCCCCCGCGTCCTGCTGATGGACGAGCCTTTTGCCGCCCTGGACGAGATCTCCCGCGACCGGCTCAACGAAGAGCTTTTGCGCCTGCAGAACGAGCAGAAGTGGACAGCCATATTTGTAACTCATTCGGTATCAGAGGCCGTATTTTTATCTTCACGCGTGCTGGTGATGGCACCCCATCCCGGGCGCATTGCGTATGAGATCCCAATCGATCTACCTTATCCGAGAACTGCAGAGACCCGCATGCAACCGGCTTATGAGGATCTCGTCGCACAGGTAAGCAAGACTTTGCGCGGGGTCCACAGCCTATGAAGAGCAGGATGCTTACCGCGCTGAATGCTTCCGGAGTGCTGGTTGGGCTACTGCTGCTATGGCAGGCGTTGATATGGGTGCTTCACATTCCGACCTTCATGCTGCCCTCGCCAATCGCTGTTGGTCAAACAGTTGTCAGTCGCTTTCCCTCGCTGGTCGGGTCATTTCTTATTACGGCTGCCGCTGCTGCGGGAGGATTACTTGCGAGCATCGCGGTCGGCGTGGTGGTTGCACTCATCTTTGCGCAGTCCCACTGGTTGCGCCGGATGTTCTTGCCCTACACCATCCTGCTGCAGACCGTCCCAATCGTTGCCGTCGCGCCGCTGATTATTATGTGGGTCGGTGCCGGACTTTTCGCCGTTACTCTAATCACCTTCATCATTTGCCTTGCGCCGATCATTGCGAATACAACGCAAGGACTGATCAGCGTCGACGAGAATATGGTCAATCTGTTCATCATGCAGAATGCGTCAGCGGCGCAGATTTTATGGAAGCTGCGCCTGCCCCATGCGCTGCCAGCGATATTTACCGGCGTTCGTATTGCAAGTGGAATCTCAGTGATTGGAGCGATTACCGGTGAGTTATTTGCAGGCTCCAGTTCTGTCGGTCAGGGCGGGCTTGGTTACTCGATTACCTACGCGCTCGCTCAACTTCAGACGGACTATCTCTTCGCGCTGGTCTTTGCTGCAACGATTCTCGGCTTCCTTTTCTTCTTCATCGTGATGTTCCTGGAGTATTACTTTCTTCATAACTGGCATGAGTCCGCTCGTAAGACCGAGACTCAGTAGGGGCTAACGCATGTTGCGTCTTGAATCTGAATCCGGCTGGTGGCTCGTGACGCATCCCGATCATGCCCGGCTTGCTGGAGCGTTCGCAGAAAAGTGGGGCAACGAAGAATTCGCTTCGCCCGAACCGCGCCGCCAAGTACTCCTTGGCATTGCGACGCACGACGATGGGTGGGCTGCACGCGACGCGCAGCCACAGATTACCCGGCAGGGCTTGCCTTCCGCATTTTCGATTGAGCTGGTCGGAAAATATTCTGCTTTCGAAGAGATAGATCTTGCGGACTATCTCGCGGTTCGCGAGCGTGCGGTCTCTGTTGTGGCCGAGGCTGACCCCTACGCAGCACTGTTGGTCTCACTGCACACATACAATCTGCTGACTGAGCGCGCGGACCGCTCCACGATTGCACCGGCGCAGCTTCCATTGTTGGATGCGTTTCTGGAGCGGCAGCGTCTCCTGCAGCAGGATCTCCACTCGCGGATAGTGCTGGATAGAAGTTATGCCGCGGAGGAGGTCTCATGGCCGCGAATACAAGACCACTTCAAGCTGCTGCAGGCTACCGATAATCTATCCCTGTTGTCTTGTGTGGACTACCGCCAGACGGCGTCGCTGTTGCATCCGCTTTCTTTGGTTAGCGGTGAACATCGTGAAATAGAAGTTGAAAGTCTCGGAGAGCGCCACTTCAGGCTGACTCCCTATCCATTCTCTGAATCGGAGTTGACGTTCCAACTTCCCGCACGACACGTGGAAGGGAAGCGCTTTGAGTCGGCAGCACAACTGCAGGAACTATTCCATGCCACGCCTATTCATACTTTACGGATCACGATTACGAAGTGATGCTACGGCAGCAGTGAGACATGGGCGGCGACGATTCTCCAGCCTTCTGGAAGGCGAACCCACGTCTGGCTTTGGCGCCCCCGTGTGATCTTTCCATTTGCTTCGCGTTCAAACTCGAGCGTCACACTACCGAAGTCGTGCCCGAAAGTTACAACGTCGAGACGCAACACTTTCCGAGCAAGATTCGTTGCAGGCCGAGCCTTGCGGAAGGCTTCCAGTTCCTCGATTCCGTACAGGTTTTCAGTCACTCCGAAGCGCATGACGGAGGGCGACGCCCAGAACATCGCGGTCAGCATCTCAACATCATTGGTAACCAGTGCCTGCTCGTACCTCGGATATAACTCTTGCAGCTCAGCAACCGTTGCAGCATTGTTGATCACCATGGTCTGTGTCGCCTCGTTAGAAAAGTCTTCGATCCGGAAGAATATGTTTTGCGATGGAAGCGGTCACCGTGGTCATAGGTCGGTTCACCACCTGGCTAAGCTTCAGGTTCATCGCAACGCTGCACAGCAGATAGGCCTGAACCGGCTCGAAGCCCCAGAGTTTTACGAGAAGATCTATCATGCGGGAGGTCGCGCCACGAGCTGCGATCAGCGCGTCCTCAGCAGATTCAACGACTAGCCATGCGCCGCTGTCCTGCACATTTGCGTGCGGTCCAGCCTCAACGATGGGCCCAGCAAGGCTTCTGGACTTATGAAGTTGGAAGCGGAGCGATGCCTGCGCGGGACACTCAATTCCGTTGATGCAAACCTCTCCGTCGCCCTGCGCCGCGTGCGCATCGCCGGCGGAGAATAAGGCTCCGGCACACTGCACCGACAGATAGAGCGTTGCTCCGGTGCTGAGCTCGCGAACATCCATATTTCCGCCGAAGATTCCTGGTGGCCGCGTCCGGAACTCGCCTGATTCGGACTGCGCAACGCCCATCACGCCGCAGAATGGCCGCAGCGGTACCGTCGCAGGAGCAAGCGAGCGGCTTACACTGCCATCGAGCTGCCAGTGGAACAGATAGGGTTCCTTGAAGCGCTCATCGAGAAACCCCAGACCTGGGATTACGCTCGTCCATCCCCATCCAATATGCTCTACCGACAATACTTGTACTTCAAGCACGTCGCCGGGTTCGGCATGCTCCACGGCTACGGGCCCGGTCAGCGCGTGGATAAGGTTGCGATCGATCTCGATAAATTCGGCTACCGTCATGCCGGGCTTCACCTGCCCTCCGCTGGAGTCGATGCACTCCATGTGCACGACGTCGCCCGACTGGATGACGAGGCGTGGTCGCAGCTGATTGTTCCAGCGCGAGTGCGTAGGGGCTGCACTCAGCATGTGCTCTGCCATGGTTCGACTCTCCTGTTTTAGCGGTTCAACGTAATAACACGGTCATCTGTAGTTCGACGATGGCATTGCGAGGCAATGCACTTACCCCTACTGCGGCACGAACGTGGCGTCCTGCCTCGCCAAAGACTGTGATGAGTAGATCCGATGCTCCATTGATGACCTTGGGCGAGTCTGGGAAGCCAGGCACAGCGTTTACATAGCCGTTGACTGTGACGATGCTCTCCACCGCGTCGAGCGACCCTGCCTCGCGCTTGATGACGGCAAGTTGTGTCAGCGCACAGGCCCTGGCTGCCGCGTAGCCTTCATCGATGGTTCTTTCGATACCTACTGTGCCCGTCATCACACCTTGATCGTCCGTTGATATTACGCCGGCAAGGTAGAGCATCTGGCCAACGCGTTTCGCCGACAGATAGTTTCCTCCGGCTGTCGGTGGGGCGGGCAGGGTGAAGCCGGCCTCAATTATTCGGTTTTCTTTTTCCATGTGGCGGTACTCTAACACGATCGCAGCGAGATCAAACCATTTCTCTTTTGCATTTGCAGGATTGTATTTAGCATGGGGCATGGGACGGCAAATGATCATCGGTCTGGCTGCTATGTGCACCGTGCTTTGCTGCGCACTGGTTCCGGCGGCACACTCGGCGCAGGTCGTGGCCGCTGATTCCGGGCTACTTCATCTGAGTCGTCAAAGCGTGACTGATCTGGAGGTGAGTGGCCTTCTCGCTGGCGTTCCTCAGGCGAGCCATCGGTTCATCACCTATCAGGCACTACTCTCGCTGCCGCAGGTCTCCGCTACTGTCATCAGCGATGAGAACTTCACTGAGATGAAGACGCCACGGGTTGAGATCAGTGGAGTTTATCTTAGCGAACTTGCTCGCCGAATTCGTATCGCCAGTGATTCGGATCTGATTAATGCCCTTTGTGTTGATCGGTATCGCGCGCCCTATCCGGCCAGCTACATCGCCGCACACCAACCCATTCTTGTGTTGAAGATCAACGGGCAGACGGCGTCAGAGTGGGCTCGCAAGACTGGCAATCAAGATCCCGGGCCGTACCTCATCACGCATGCCAATTTTGCTCCCTCGTTCCATACCCTGTCGTATCAGGAGAGGCCGCAGGTACCGACGGAGGTTGTGGGTCTTGAATTCACGCGGCAGAAGAATGTCTTCGATACGATCAGCCCTCCGGGAAAATTTGCTGCAGACTCGCCCGAGATGCTGGGCTATAGGATCGCCCGCGAAGACTGCCTGCGCTGTCACAACAGAGGATTGGCTGGGGGGACCAAGGCTAACCGGTCGTGGGCGGTCTTATCGAAACGTGCCATCGATGACCCAGTATTATTTGCGCGCAGTATTCAGGATCCGCGGAGCGTCGACCGCAAGGCGACCATGCCAGCTAATCCGCACTATGACGCCGCGACGTTGGCTGCGCTAACGACCTACTTTAGAACGTTCTCCGGAAAGTGAGGCCCTGTGGTCCTTCGTCTCTCTAAGTGCACGCTGCTATTGGCTGTTGGAATCTTTTACCTGCTGGTGGTCTTTAACAATACGACGGACTACAACTCGAATTATCAGTTCGTTCATCATGTGCTGATGATGGATTCCACACTCCCCGGAAACTCGGGAATGTGGCGAGCCATTAATAGTCCTCTTATTCACCATGGGTTCTATGACTCCATCATCGTGTGGGAGATGGTCACAACCGTCCTCTGCTTCTGGGGAGTCGCTCGTCTTATCAAGAATCTTCGAGCGCCCGCTTCTGCCTTCAACGCGGCCAAGCGCATCGGACTGATTGCGCTGACGCTCAGCCTGCTGATGTGGTTCATTGCGTTTCTCAGTGTCGGCGCAGAGTGGTTTCTGATGTGGCAATCGAAGACGTGGAACGGCCAGGAAGCGGCGGGTCGAATGTTCATGGTGATCGGCATTGTGCTGATCTACCTGTCGCAGCCGGAGACAGAAGGCCAACCCTGAAGCTGGATGCTGCCGCTAAGTCGAATCTCGGCACCTGAGCGTCGAGGTGGGGATTTAAAACCTTTAACTCGCAGTACGAACAAAAGAGCCGATCTGCCAGCCTGCGGGAGGCCTTTAATTCTTCAGAATGCCAAGAAACAGCGATATTTTCCAGTTTGGGTTGCCGGGTGTCTGCGGATTCGCGTAGCATCCCGCGTATGAAAACTTCTTATTCTCGTCGCGATTTTGTCCGAACCGGTGCCGCGCTTGCGGCTGCGGCCTCCCTCCCAGCTGTAGCTGTTCCTGCATTTGCCAAAGCGCCTGAGAAGTCCGCGGGCTCACCGTCGATCATGCTGGGTGTGGCTAGCTATACCTTCCGGAGTTTTCCTCGGGCGCAGGTGATCGAATACCTGAAGCAACTCAAGGTCACCACTCTGAATGCAAAGGACGTAAAAGATCATCTTCCAATGACCACTCCCGAGGCGACGACCCAGGCGGTCGAGGCGTACAAGGCGGCTGGAATCAAGCTGACTGCCGTTGGGACGGTGTACTTCCCGAAGGATGAAGATGAGGATATTCGCAGCAAGTTTGAATACGCCAAGCGGGCGGGTGTATCCGTAATCGTTACGGGCGATCCGACGCTACAGACGCTCCCCCGTATCGAGAAGTTTGTGAAGGAGTACGACATCCGCATCGCGATCCATAATCATGGTCCGGAAGATAAGATCTGGCCATCGCCCCTGGATGTCCTGAAGGCTGTGAAGAATATGGATCCCCGCATGGGATGCTGCATCGACGTAGGCCACACGGAGCGCGCTGGCACTGATGTCATTCAGGCAATCCACGCTGCAGGATCAAGATTGTTTGATGTTCATATCAAAGACTTGACCGACTTTACCAGTAAAGAGAGTCAGGTCACGGTAGGCGATGGAAAGATGCCGATACGGGCTATCTTCGAAGCGCTTCTCGCCATCAAGTACAAGGGCAACGTGGACCTTGAATATGAGGTCCATGGAGACGATCCAATGCCTGGCGTGATGAACAGCTTTGCATACATGCGTGGAGTTCTAGCGGGCATGGGCCAGAAGAGCTAGGGCGCAGGCGAACCTGCCTACTCTATGGTGACGGCCTTGACGAGATTGCGCGGGCGATCGACGTCGATGCCACGTCGAATCGCCGTGAAGTAAGCAAGCAGTTGCAAAGGAATCACTTCGAACAGTGGTGCGATATGTTCCAGGCATTGCGGAATGAAGATCGTGTTCTGGCATATAGAGGACACGATCTCATCGCCCTCCGTCGCGATAGCGAGGATCTCCGCCCCTTGCTTCTGCATATCGCGCAACAGATTGACAGTCTTTTCGTAACGAAACAGTGAATCGGGGGAGTGCGCGTCCTTGGTGGCGAGCGCTATGAGAGGCACGTTCTTGCTGAGCAGCGCGGCTGGACCATGCTTGAGCTCGCCACTTGGGTAACCTTCAGCGTGGACGTAGGCAGACTCCTTGAGCTTCAATGCTCCTTCGCGGGCGATGGCAAAGTGAATGCTGCGTCCAAGAAAGAGATAGCTCTCCGCATCCGCCATCGTGGCGGCGACGCGCTCCAGTTCAAGCTCCCAGGTGGGTAGCCACGTCGATACCAGTTGCGGAATCGCCTTCATCTGCAGCAGTCGCGCGTTGACCGCGGCCGTCGTGAGCCTGCCTCGGGTGCGTGCGGTAAACAGCGCAAGCAGATGAAGCACCAGCAACTGTGTAGTGAAGCTCTTGGTGGCAGGGACAGCCTTTTCGATACCGGCTCGGGTGGTCAGGGAGCAGTGCGCAAGGTGCGCCATCGTTGATGATGCGTGGTTAGTAATGGCGATGGTCGCCGCGTCGCGTACACCGGCCTCGCGCAGTGCCTCCAGCGTATCTGCTGTCTCTCCCGACTGCGAAATTACCAGTACGCAGCGCGCGGAAGGGGTGTGCGTGGTTCGGTAGATGTACTCGCTGGCATACTCCACATCAACGGGCAGGCCTGCCAGCTCTTCGAAGAAGAACCTGCCGACGATGCCGGCGTGGCGGCTTGATCCACTGGCGGCGATAAGCATGCTGTGCTGGCCTGCAAGCGCGTGACGGGCTGCGACGAAGGAATCGTCGCGCAAGCCAGTCTCGTCGGTGAACGCATCCAGGGTTTCTTCCAGCGCGTGGGGCTGCTCGTAGATCTCACGCAGCATCGCGTGGGGGAAATCTCTCGTTGTCTCGATCATTTGCCTGCCGTTCCGTCCGCAAGCTGTCGCGCTTGCCGCAATGATTTTGTTTATTTTGCTGTCCCTGCTGCTGGATGAAGGCCCGGGTTCCTGCCGATGCTTAGCAGATTCGCCATGATGCGGAACGATCCCGGTACGCCATCGGGCATCTGCCGGAAGAAGGCATAGGACAGATAGGTATAGGTGCCTTTGCCATACGTCGCGTAGATCAAGCCTCCCCGCTGCGGATCCTGACCGGCGTCGTGCATCTCAGTCGGAGCGGAGTAATGTGGATCCCATGTGCTCATAAACCCATGGCCTCGCTCTTCGACCCAGCCGCTGAAGTCTGCTTCGGTGATCTTGTTCGGCCAGCTCAAGAGAGGATCCTTGGGATCAACAATACTCACCCTGTTGTCCTCCTCAATCACCTTTTCGGGGTCGGATGAGATGGATAACGGGTACGGCCCGTAGTTGTGATCGTACTCACCAGTTTGATACTGGACGATGACGGCCCCACCATTCTTCACGTAGTCCAGCAGGCGGTTGTTGGACGTCTTCAACTCTGGCCGCGCCGCGTAGGCCCGGATGCCGAGCACGATAGCGTCGTACGAGGAGAGATCGCTCATTGCAATATCCTGCGTCGTCAAGAACGTGACGTTGATGCCAAGGTCCTGGATCGAACGTGCGACCTCGTCCCCGGTGCCCGCAACGTAAGCAATCTTCAGCCCAGGAGCGACTTTTACATCGACACCCGAGGTTCGATAGGTCGATTCGCGATAGTACGGATAGGGTCGCAGACCAACATATCCAACGGTCCGGAAGCCCAGCTTGTATTCCTGGCCAGCGTATTCAGCCACCGCAGTGATGGTGTACGGCTGCGCCTTGACTGACTTGGGCGTGACGTCGAAGGTGAGCACCTGCTCATCGCCATCGCTGGCAATAGCGAAAGGTGCCGACGCCGGTTCAGCCCGCCAGTCCTGTGGGAGTTGCAGCCTAACCTGACCCTTAGCAGGGCCCTTGACGCTGCTGTGGACGGTCACCTGCAGATGCAGCGACACGTTTGTCAGTGGAACGACTCCCGCCTCGGGCGACACCGTTACAGAGATAGCCGGCGCGACCAGCAGTGGCTCAGGCACAGGGCCGGGGCCAGTGTAGCGATGGATCGACTGCACAACGCCGACGATGCTGGCAGCTGCTCCCCGATAGGTATATCGAACTTCTGCGGTAAGAGGATACGGCGTGGTGGGTAGATTCAGGTAGCGTGGATCGTTGATGTCATAGTACGACTGCTCCAGATTTGGTCGCGAAAAGTACGGCTTAGTCAGCTCCGCCGTAGCAGGAGCCGTTACAGAGACCAACTGGTCACGCGCCTCGCCAGCGGGCAGCTCTCCAGTCACTATCGTGCCGGGGGTCATCGTCCAGCCCGCACCCGCGTGGGATACGATCTCCGCCTTGTCGATGCTGATGGCCTGCGACCCCTGATCGGCCACATGCAGGTTGACGTTAAATTTCTGGCTGGGGATAACGGTCTGTGAAGTCGGCTGTCCGGTGATGTCGCCAAACGGGCCCATGCGTGCCGCGCCGCCTGCGTTGGTAAGTGTGGCCAATACGCTGAGACCCAGCGCCTGACCAAGAGCGTCGTTGAACTGCTGCTGCTTGATCTGCAGTTCATGCGCCATGTTGTACTTCGCGTCGGTCGGAAGGTCGCTCTTCGCCAGGTCAGCAATCAGGCTGTTGGTCTGCTGAAGACCTTGTGCGAGCAGCGGAGCGGTCTTGGCTGGGTCCAGCGCCTGGAACGATGAGATAGCACTCTCAACAGTGGAGTTCAACTCATTCAGGCGGGCACTCCAGGTTCCCCGCTGATCCGTTGGGGCGTAACTTGCGATGGCTGCGAGCGAGGTGTCAATGCCATCGAAGAAGCTCTCCTCGTGCTCAGGCAGAGTGCTCGAAATCCGCGATGCATAAAGGTGATATGGCGACGCGAAGGGTCTTACAGAGGGTACGCCGATGCCGCCATTCTGTGATTTCTGTTCCGCCAAACCCTCACGTGCAAGGGTAAAATACGACCGTCCAAACAAGGGGTTGTACTTGCCTTCTTGAATCTGCAACGTCATGGTTGGGACACCCTCAATCCAGGTCCCGTTCACGTAATTGCGGAAGCGTACGGGCTCCCAGTGTCCCGTCGCGTAGTCGTAGATACCCTTCTCGGTGACACGAGCGAACGGCACGCGTGCATAGACCTTCAGCGGCTTCCATGGAAGCAGGCCAGCTTTGATCTGATCGGGGAACATCTTCGGGTCTGCTGCTGCGTTGAAGACCTCCTGCGCCATCTCGCCGGAGACCTGATGCTGGCCGTGGCCATCCGAGACGTTGCCGGTAAAGGAAGATGTCACGACGAGTGGGCGCGTCATTCGAACGACGCGTACGACATCGTATAGAACGCGATCGTGACCCCAGGTCTTCATCGCTTCGTCGATCGTCTTGGAGAATCCGAAATCGGCTACGCGCGTCCAGTATTGATGAACACCGTAGGCATTCCCTGCTGCCAGTAGCTCCTGCGTCCGGACCTCTCCCAATTGATCCCAGTAGTCGGACGACATCACGTTCTGGCCGCCTTCGCCGCGATTCAATGTCAGCAGTGTCGTGTCCACTCCTTGATCGCGACTCTCATACGCCAGCATGCCGCCGTCCTCATCGTCAGGGTGCGCGACCACCATGATGAGGCTGGCGCGAGAGTGTAGTTTCTGCAAGCTTTGCCATACCGCCGATGCTCCGCGGTCCACTGTCAGCGGAGCCGCCGAAGCCAATGGATAGGTCACAGGTGTCTGTGCTCCAGATGCAAGAGGGTTGCTCACGAGGGATACAGAAACCAATAGGCAGAGCGCGGGTCGGAAGAGGGCAGCCAGTTGCATCAAAACTCCTGATAGATCAAAACAGATGTGAGAGTAGTGTATGAAAACTTTGCTAATGGATACCATGCCCCCACATCTTTGTAAAGGTTCCTTCAATACTTGCGGTAGTATTGAGCTCGGGAATTCGAACTGCAGGTGATCTGCAGAAAGGCAGCATGGCAAAAACATCTCCGTTACCGTCGGCCAGCATCCCCTCACGGCCATCGCACCTTCGCCAGACGAATGCGCGCGGTCTGTTGCAGTTGCTGCGAGAGCACAATCCGTGTTCAAAGGCAGACCTGGTTCGCTACTCGGGCCTCAGCGCCCCAACCGTTTCGAGTGGCATCGCGCATCTGGAGACGCTTGGTCTGGTGGAGTCGATGGGCGATGGGGAATCCAGTGGTGGCAGACCGCCCGGCCTGCTGAGGTTCAACGCAACCCATGGCTATATCGCCGCCGCCGATATAGGCGGTACGCGGCTGCGAATGATGTTGGCCGACCTGAATGGAACCGTGATCGCTCAATCCTCGGTCCTGTTGGAAGCGGGTCAGAAATCGCCGGAGGGTGTTTGTAGTCTCGTTGCAGAGGGCCTGAAAGCGATGTGTCGTAAAAGCGGGATTCCGTTGCGCAAAGTTCTCCATCTCACTGCGGGTGCTCCAGGCATCACAAATGTAGCGACAGGTGTCGTGCTTTCAGCGCCGAACCTCGAACGCTGGAATGATGTCCCTCTTCGCTCTCTTCTTCAAAGTGCGGTTGGAGTTCCGTGTATGGTCGAGAACGATACAAACCTTGCAGCCTTGGGTGAGCATTGGCGAGGGGCAGCGCGCGGAATCGACAACTTCGTCTTCATCGCACTGGGTACAGGTGTAGGTGCAGGAATCTTTCTTCATGGACAGTTGCATCACGGTGCTCACTGGAACGCCGGTGAAATTGGCTACTTTGGCGTCAGTGGAAAGAAGCGGCGAGCGGTCCGGATGCGCGAGTTGGGCCAGCTGGAAAGCGCGATTGGCGGCCGCGGAATCGAAGCAGAGTGGTTAAAGGTACTGCATCGCACATCGCCCAAAGCCACACGCGATCTGACGCAGTTGAAGACTTCACAGATATTTGATCTTGCAAAAGAAGGTGATCGTGCGGCTGGCGAAGTGGTACGCTATACCGCAGCAATACTTTCCGACGCTATCACCGATATCTCGCTGCTTCTTAATCCTGAGATTATCGTGTTGGGTGGCGGAGTCGGATCACATCAGGAGCTCTGCCGTGAAACCGAGAAGCTTGTTCAGAGGCATGAATTCGCGCAGCCAGCACTTCGTTCCAGCAGTCTTGGGACGCAAGCGCAGTTGCACGGAGCCCTCTCGCTCAGCTTGTCGTCCGTCGAAGAGCACCTCCTTCTATAGCTTTTTCTGTTGACACCGCATTCGCAATTCCATATGCTCTCGATCACTCCCGACTTAATAAACGTGTTTTACTAAGTGGCACCGTGATCGCAGTCAGCTTGAAGAAGTTCAATCGGTATTCGCTATCTCTCCCAGGAGGCCATCTCAGTGTTATCAATCATCCGCAAGTCCGCTTTTTCTGCCGTCCTGCTCGGCACCTCTCTCGCCGCGGTCAGCAATCCTGCTGCTTTCGCGCAATCTCAGTCCATCAACGGAACCATCCGTGGACACGCCACTGATTCGACCGGTGCTTCGATTGCTGGTGCGACAGTGGTAGTGACGAACTCGGATGTAGGCTTCAGCAAGTCGGTTACAACTGGCGACGACGGATATTTTGTCCTGCTGAATCTGCCACTTGGAAACTACAAGGTCGTCGTCACAAAGACCGGCTTTTCTACGCTCAGCTATCAACAGATAACGCTCAATGCAGGCAAAGAGCTGCTGCTGGACCCAGTACTGAACGTTGGCGCCACGGCTACGGAAGTCAATGTCACGGCTGACACGTCCACGGTTGATCCCAGTTCGCTTAACATTCAGCGCACCCTCGACTCTCGCGAGGTCGAAAACCTGCCGCTAACGTCGCGCAACCCGTATAACTTCATTCTGTTTCAGCCTGGCGTCAGTGGCCATCCCAATCCAGAGTTGGGTATTCCTCGGACCATCAACACCAATGGATTGCTTGATCGCATCAACTATCAGATGGACGGTATGGTCAACACCGAGAGTGACCGCTACGGTCTGCGTCTGTTCCCGATCGGCAATATCTTTGTGAAAGAAGTGCAGACCGTCTCCAACAGCTTTGCTCCTGAGTTTGGCTGGACTGCCGGAAACGTCTATAACGTCATTTCAAACTCCGGGACCAATAACTTTCATGGACTGTTCCAGTGGCTTCGGCGCTCGCAGGCTGCGACAGCATTCCCTCTGCTCTCTCCTGCCGGCAGCAGCAAGCCTGATCTTCAGTTGCAGGACTTTTCTGTCAATGCGGGTGGCCCGGTCATCAAGAATAAGCTCTTCGCCTTCGGCTCTTATGAGCATCTGGTTCGCGGGCAGCCCGTGCCAGTCACGATCACGCAAGCCAATGCCACGGCCCTGGGACTGCCTGCGACCGAATTGCAAACCGCCCCTGGCCTTCTCCACGGCACATTCGTGGACGCCCGCGGCGATTGGACTATTACCCCGAAACACCAGATGTTCGTTCGCTATAACTACTTCCGAAATTCCTTCCCATTCAACACTCAGGTTGGTGGCCTGAATGCGACCAGTGCCAATGCCGATTTCAAGGATCGTGCGCACGTCTTTGCCACGCAGATCGTCAGCACGCTGAGCGACCATCTCTTGAATGAATTCCGCTTCTCCGTTCCATTGCGCGACAATACGCACTTTGCTGGTCCCACCACTGGAGCCGGCCCCGCAATCATTATCACCGGCGTAGCAAACTTCGGCGGTTCCAGCAACGCCGGAGACCGGTTTAGCGAGAAGATTCCAAGTGGCAGCGAAAACATCAGCTATGTCCGCGGTGCGCATACGGTGAAGGCTGGCTTCACCCTCTCTCAGGTAGAAGATAAGCAGAGGATCGTCAGCTTCAACGCCTATACGTTCTCCTCCGTTGCGAACTACCTCGCGGCAAAGAGTGGAACAAATCCGTTGGCGTATACGCAATACGCCTCGCAGAGAGACACCCAGGGTGTTGGCTATGCTTCGCTGTTCTATGGCGGTTATGCCCAGGACACCTGGCAACTCACTCCGAAGCTTGTGACCGTCTATGGCGTTCGTTACGATCGGTTCCGGTCGCCAAACGCCAATCCAAACGCGCCATATGTCAATTCGAGAAGCTTCAATGTGCCTAACACCAACTTTGCGCCACGCCTTGGATTCTCATATCGCTTCACCGACAAGACGGTGGTCAAAGCCTCGGCAGGCGTCTTCTATGAGACCGTTCCAACCAACCTCTGGTTCAATGCATTGAACCTTGATGGTTCGAACCGCACGTCCAGCTTCACCTACTCGCCCTCTCAGGCTGGTGCTCCCGCTTTCCCGACCGTTCCATCATCCACCGGTACCATCCCTACTCAGAACGTTACGACTGTATCGCCAACTTTCAAGAACGAGTACACGTGGAACTTCAACGCGCAGGTCTCTCAGGAACTCTCCGCGCATGACGCGTTGACCATCGGATACATTCAGGCCAGCGGTCGCAATCTTATGTTTCTGCACAACATCAATCTCATCAATCCGATTGGCCAACTTGCAGATGGGCGACCTGTCTACAGCACCACCGTTAGTGCTGCAACCCGCGCCAATCCGCTGTTCAACCAGGTCAATCAAGTTGAATCCGGTGCAAATTCAAGCTTCAATGCGCTGGTCGTCAACTACACCCGCTCTCTCACTCACGGGATTCAGCTCAACGCGAATTACACCTGGTCCCATACGCTTTCGGATGCCCCGGAAGTGAATACCTTTGAGCAGAGCCTGTCGATTGAAGATACGACGAATCGCAAACGCGACCGTGGAAACAGCTCAGTCAATCGTCCGAATGCGTTCAATCTGACTGCTGTCATGGAGCCGCAATTCAGTCTGTCAAATCGACTCCTGAACCAGGTTGCGAATCACAATACGCTTGCCCTGCTCGCCAACCTTTCTTCTGGTGATCAAGCAAGCGTCATTGCGAATCCAGGTTCAATCAATGGAGATGCATCCGTCACAGCGGTAGCTCGCCCGGCCTTCGTTACTCGCAATAGCGTGCGCTCGCCCAATATCTATCAGGTGGACTCGCGCTACACACGGACCTTCCCGAAGCTGTACGATCGCGTGGCCATCTCATTCCTCGCTGAAGCAAACAACGTCTTCAACCACAACAACATCACGGCTCTCGCCACCAGCCAGCCGGTTACTCCGTTTGTCCTCGCGACTCCGGGACCTAACGGCGGCCTGGCAACTGGCACTGCCACAGTTACGCGGAGCACAGTGCTGGAAGCCCGCATTGTTCAGTTCGGCCTTGCTGTACGGTGGTAATGGGTGGCGGCGTTCGTTGATTCTGACGGACGCCGCCGCAAACTGTTCCGCCAAATATTGGATCATGGCAACATCAAGAATGAGGGCATCCCCGTGGGGCAGATTCCATCCCAGATCAAGTCATCGTTTCCCGCGCCCACCTACCGTGATACAGTTCTTGCCCAAATATTTACTGACGCAAAACGATATTTTCTTGAGCCGTTGCTTGCGATCCAGTATGCCCATACGCTCATGCTGGGACGGCAGGGAATCATGCAACGGCACGAGGTAGCAGCTTGTTTACGTGCGCTCGGCGGATTGGATCTCGCGAAAATCCGTAACGCAGTTTACGACGGCACCTTCGAAGACCTCTTCTTCTTAATGGAGCAGGAGTTGGTTGCAGCCTGCGGGCCAAACAACGCCGGAGCGATGCACACCGCCCGCAGCCGTAACGACATCGACCTGACCATGTACCGCATGGTCTTGCGCGAAAGGCTTGCCCACACCATGGCCAGCCTGCTTGCTGTGCGTCGCCAGCTTGTGACCCTTGCATGGGAGCACCGAGCCAGCTTGATGCCGGCGTATACCCACAATCAGCCCGCACAGCCCACAACTCTCGGACACTACCTGATGGCGATCATCGAGTGTTTTGAGCGAGACTTTGATCGTCTATACGCTGCCTCCGTCCGCGTCAACCAATGTCCTCTGGGCGCGTGTGCCATCACGACGACCGGCTTCGCAATCGATCGCCACTACACCGAAGAATTGCTCGGCTTTCAGGGGCTTCAGGTCAACTCCTACGGGGCGATCGCCGCCGTCGACTACCTCACCGAGAGCTGCTCCGTTCTTGCAGTTTGCATGCTGAATCTAGGACGACTCTCCCAGGACCTGCTGCAGTGGAGCAGCGTCGAGTTCGGCTACATTCGGCTGAGTGACGGCTATGTGCAGATCAGCAGCATTATGCCGCAGAAGCGAAACCCTGTCCCGCTCGAACACGTGCGCATTCTGGCCAGCAAATCCATGACGCAGGCGCAGGCCATCCTCGGCAGTCTGCACAACACCCCGTTCACTGACATCAACGACAGCGAAGACGATCTGCAGCCGATGGTTTATGCCGCGTTCGATGACGCAGACCGAAGTCTGCAACTGCTTGCGGGAGTTCTGGAAGAGGTGGAGTTCTTCACGGACCGCATGGCGTCCTGCGCTGAAGCAAACTTCCTTACCGTAACGGAGTTGGCGGATACGCTGGTACGCTCAACCGGTATGAGCTTCCGCATCGCGCATGAGATCGTCTCCGCTGCAGTTAAGGAACTAGAGGGAAACTACGACGCCGACAGGATGGCCTCTTCCGTCCAGCGTCTGATTTCCGCCCAGAATCAGCGCTTTCCTGTGCCGGAGCACGCTCTTCTGCGAAAATCACTGGAGGCAGCAAACTTCGTCGCGGTACGCAAAGTAGCAGGCGGTCCTGCACCCGAGGCATTAGACCCCGAGATCGCTCGGGCCAAAGAGCTTTTGGCTGCAGACACGCAACGGCTGCAGCGGCAACAGGATTACTTTGAACATGCCAGAGAGCGAATTCGCATCGAAACGCGGGAGCTCTTGGCGACAAATGATGCCGCGTAGCATCGCCCCATCCCGACCGGATCATACGATCCCAGGACCAGAACTGGAACGTGGCCTCTCCGCCCCGGCCGCGCTGGGCATCAACATCATCGACATGGTTGGCGTTGGCCCTTTTGTTACGCTACCGCTGATCGTGATTGCGATGGGTGGTCCCCAGGCCATGCTGGGGTGGCTGCTGGGGGCAGCCTTGTCTCTCTGCGATGGCCTGATCTGGAGTGAGCTTGGGACCACCTACCCCGAGGCGGGCGGGTCATATGCCTACCTCAGTCACTTGTATGGCGCGAAACTAGGTCGTCCGCTTTCTTTTCTGTATGCGTGGCAGCTTCTTTTCAGCGCCCCGTTGTCCATTGCCTCAGGCTGTCTCGGATTTTCGCAGTACCTGTCCTATTTTTTCCCCCACTCCTCAAATCCTCTTCTGTCATTTCATGTGCTTCGTGTTCCAGTGATCTTCAGTGGGCAGACATTAATGGCGATGGCCCTCTGCCTGACGGCGATGGCCGTCCTCTACCGCAAGGTGCGGTCGATCGACCGTCTGATGAAGGGGCTGGGCGTGGCGGTAGTTCTGGCCCTGCTATCCATCATTGTTGCGGGGCTGACGCACTTCAACGCACGCCTGGCGTTTGACTTCCCGCCAGGCGCGTTCCATCTTGGCCATGCCTTCTTCGCTGGGCTGGGCGCCGGAATGCTCATCTCCGCCTACGACTACTGGGGCTACTACAACGTCTGTTTCCTGGGTGCCGAGGTACGAAATCCCCGCAAGACAATTCCAAGAGCCGTGCTGGGATCGATCGCAATTGTTGGGACACTCTATTTATTGATGAACATCAGCGTCCTGGGGGTCATTCCCTGGCGCGACCTTACTGGCAACCTCAGTGGAGATGCGCGCATGTACACCATGGCGGTGTTTATGCAGCGACTCTACGGCCGGGGGGCGGCGGCTGTGATCGTGAGCCTTATCGCGCTTGCAGCCTCGGCGTCCGTCCTCGCCCTTTTGCTGGGCTACTCGCGAATCCCCTACGCCGCCGCCAGAAGCGGTAACTTCCCAAAACTATTCGCGAAGGTGCATCCGAAGCACCACATCCCTCATGTATCCCTCATGGTCCTCGCCGGAATGACCGTCTTCTGTTGCCTCTTCCGGCTGCAGGAAGTCATTACGACGCTGGTCGTGATTCGTATTCTCTTTCAGTTTCTGCTGCAGGGCGTCGCGGTCCTTCTTCCCCGTCATCGCAGGGCCAGACGCGCCCTCTCGTTCCGCATGCCTCTCTATCCGCTCCCGGTGCTGATTGCTCTGGCGGGCTTTCTGTTTATCCTGCTGTCCCGTCCCAATTTTCTTCGGGAGATGAGGATCGCCGGCGTTATCCTGTTCCTGGGACTCGTTGTTTATGGTGTTCGCTTGCTCCGATCTCAGGGCGAGCCATTGCCAGTCACGGATCCCTAAGTATCAGAAAATGCTGGAAATACTGTACGATAGATGAATCTGGAGTTGCTGATGAGTTCATCCCTTAGCTCCCAGGACGTGCAATTGTCTGAAGAGAGTGTTCGTGCCGTCAAGTTTGTCTACTGGTTTCGCCCAATCCTTCTAACAATTAACAATTTCTCTTGACACTCATAAATAGTGAGGACTATCGTTTTGCGTGGCGCTTGAAACCGGTTACAGAAACCGCTTTCATTTGCCACTTCCGTACTAGTTTTTATTAAGCTTCACCTGTTTTCACGCTCATGACTTGTCCGCCAGACAAGCACTACGAACCAACAAACAGTAGTGCAGAAGGCAGGGCAGTTCAGTCAGGGTTAAATTTTGGAGGGCATAAAGATGAAAAACATACTTACCAGGATTAGGCGAACTGCCCATCTGGCTCGGTTATTCCGTGCCTCTGGCGCAATCGCTCTTTGCCTGATGGCGCTGGTACTCTCAGCAGGTTTTGCCTACGGGCAAGCCGATCAAGGCGCAATCACCGGAGTCGTACAAGACCCAACAGGAGCGGCGGTAGCCAGCGCACAGGTGACGTTAACGAACGTCGATACTGGCTTCGTGCTGCAGACGCAGACCGATGGCAGCGGTAACTATGTATTCTCGCCGATCAAGATCGGCAAGTACAAAGTCTCAGTCGCTTCCGCCGGATTCTCAACCACAACGCAAGAGAACATTCAGGTTCACGTGCAGGACCGCGTTGCCGTCAACATTCAGTTGAAGACAGGCGAAACCAACACCACCGTTACCGTTACCGATGCTCCTCCGCTCTTGCAGACGGAAGAAGGCTCTACGGGCCAGGTCATCGAATCGAAGACCATCAATGACACACCTCTCAACGGCCGCAACTGGGTCTTTATTGCTCAGCTCACCGCCGGTGTTGCTCCCGCAAACGGTTCGCGTGGGCAGAAGGCTGGTGACTTCAACGCCAACGGCCAGCGCGCCGAGCAGAACAACTACATCATGGACGGTGTCGACAACAACGTAAACGTCGTCGACTTCTTCAATGGTGCCAGCTACGTCGTTCGTCCTCCACCCGACGCACTCGCAGAGTTCAAGGTTCAGACTGGTGCTTATAGCTCTGAGTTCGGCCACTCCGCAGGCGCAGTCGTCAACGCCAGCATCAAGTCCGGTACGAACAACATCCATGGTTCGGCATGGGAGTACATCCGCAACGATGCTTTCGACGTTCGCGAATTCTTCCAGGGCAACTCGCCAATCGCGAAGTATCGCCAGAATCAGTTCGGCGCAACTCTCGGCCTCCCGATCATCAAGGATAAGCTGTTTTTCTTCGGCGACGTTGAAGCCAACCGCATCGTCTTCGGTGAGACGCACTCAGGCCTCACGGTTCCCACTGTGCTCATGCGCACTGGTAACTTCAGCGAACTGCTCAACCCTTCCCTCGTCAGCGGCGGAATCACCCGTCAGCTCTATGTTCCCAACCCAGCAGCTAACGGAACGGCTCAGATCGTCAACAACCGGCTCGACCTTCAGCCTGGTGTGACGCTCGATCCAGTCGCTCTCAAGATCCTCAGCCTCTTCCCACTCCCCAATCAGGGCGTAGCGGGGCAGACCTATAACAACTTCACCCAACAGACCAACACCGTGGATAACACCTTCCAGTGGGATACGCGCGCTGACTGGAACATCAGCTCGAAGGACCAGGCATTCGCTCGCTATAGCTACAACCACGAACCCGCGACTCACCCCGCACCGCTCGGAACCATTCTCGACGGTGGTGGATTCGGTGATACGGGTCAGGTCGTTCAGCTCGGCGAGAACTTTGCCGGAAGTGAAACTCACGAGTTCTCACCAACTCTTACCAATGAGTTCCGCTTTGGCTACAACTACATGCATGCCACCGGCTTGCACGAGAATGCCAATAATCCCACTGCCGCCACCGGCCTCGGTCTGGGCGGTATCCCCTACAGCGCAAACAATGGTGGTCTGCCGGCCTTTAGTGTCGGTGGTATCTCAGGCTTCGGTTCGCCGCTCTTCTACGCAACCAACGAGTATGAGAACGTCTACCAGATCCTGGATAACGTAACCAAGGTGCTCGGCAACCATACGTTGAAGGCGGGTGTTAGCATCCAGCGCCTCCGCTTCTCCACGTCACAGCCGACTCAGCCCCGTGGCCAATACAGCTTCAACGGTCAGTACACCAGCCGGCAGGGCGTTGCGAACACCGGTTTCGGTGTCGCTGACATGCTGACGAACAACTTCAACAGTGCATCGATCTCCAACGTCTTTACGTCGGACGATGTCCGTTTCAATCGCTCTGGCTATGCTCAGGACGATTGGAAGGTCAGCCAGAAGCTCACGTTGAACTACGGCATGCGTTATGACTACTCCACGCCTTACCTGGAGCGTCACGACAATCAGGCTGCGTTCATCATGACCAGTGCTCCAAGTGCAGGACACAGCACCGGCAACTACGTGCTGCCATCCAGCAAGCAGGGCATTGCGCTGCCAGTAGCCTTTACTCGTCTGTTGGCTGCGGATAGCATCACGCTCACCTACTCCAACAATCGCTACCTGGTTGAGCCACAGAAGTCCAACTTTGGCCCACGCGTCGGCTTCGCTTACAAGGCGACGGAAAAGGCAGTTGTCCACGGCGGATTCGGTATCTTCTTCGGCGGCTTGGAGAGCACCGGATACTATCCAAACCTCGGCGAGAACTTCCCCTTCGAATTCGATTCGGGATTTGCTGCATCGAGCTGCTCGGCCAGTGGAGCTTGCCCAAACAATGGGTTCACCCTGGAAACCGGTTTCACCAACGCCATCAACGCCGGATTGTTGAATTCCATTCAGCAGCCGGGTGTGCGCGGAAGCGAAGCCAAGGTTCGTACCCCATATAGTGAACAGTACAACCTCACCGTGGAGTACGGTATCAGCAACACTGTCGTCGCATCGATCGGGTATGTTGGTGCAGTCTCCCGTCACTTGCAGGCCTTCCCAAACCCCAATGGTCAAGTTGCTCTGACTCCTAGCGGATTCAGCGGCTACGTGAACACCAGTGGAGACAAGGTCAATCCCTTCAACCCCTTCCCGCACTTCGGTGGTTTTGCTTACACCGCATATGACGGCGTTTCCAGCTACAACTCATTGCAGACCAAAGTGGAAAAGCGGATGTCTCGCGGCCTCAGCTTCCTCTCGACCTACACTTGGTCGCATTCGCTTGACGATGCACCAACACCTCTCGGCAGCACGGGAGATGGCGGGTACCGCAGTCTTAACATCCTTGGGATTGGTGCAGACTACGGCAACTCTCCTTTCGATGTTCGTCACCGCTTTACGTTGAATGGCAACTATGAGCTGCCGTTTGGTAAGGGTCGCAAATTCGCCAACGCAGGTGGTCCGCTGGATTACATCATCGGCGGCTGGTCGAGCAGCCTTGTGTTCCGTGCTCAGACCGGTGAACCCATCACGATCGGTACCAACAGCCTGACCAGCCCCGGTGGATCGGGTGTCCGTGCGATTCGCACTGGCTCTCCTTTCTCAGCGGGTGGCTCAGCAAACTCCACCAACCCTGGCATTACCTGCGCTGCAAACGTCCGTACTGTCAAGAACTGGTATAACCCCTGCGCCTTCTCTAACCCGAAGGCAGACGATATCGGATACACGACCGCCAAGTACTCGGATGGATCGTTTATTCCTAACTCAGTGTCAGGGGCCGCTGCACTCCCCTACGTTGGTAGCCCACGTGGCCAGACCTATGGTCCTGGTTATGTTCGCACCGACATGTCACTGTTCAAATCGTTCCCCACCTACCGCGAACAGAATCTGCAGTTCCGCGCAGATGTCTTCAACCTACTCAACACCCCCGGCTACGGAAATCCCAGCAACTCGGGTATCTCCTCAGCCGGTGGTCAGATTACCGGATCACGCACGTTCCAGAGCAACACTCCGGATTCGCGCTTCTTCCAGTTCGCTTTGAAGTACAGCTTCTAAGCGATAAACTCCTAGGCGGATGCACTCCCAACCGGGTGCATCCGCCAGGCTTTTTAAAACAATGTTCTGTTCCCTCCACAACGTCTTCCTCAGATCAATCCAGAGATGGTCAGCACTCGTTCTGCTGGGTTGTTTCGTGGGAGTTTTTTTTGTGCCCTTTATCGCTGCGCAATCGCCGGCGTCCAGGCCCATGTCGAGCAGCGATCAGGCAAAGCTACGCGCAGCTCTCGACGCCTACGACCAGGGCAACAGCCAGAAGGCGCAGCCGCTCCTTGTCGATCTAGCAACGCGCTACCCCAGAAACTACGAAGCGGTCGAGGCTCTGGGCAGTCTCTATACCGAGTCGGGCGATCTTGATAAAGCCTTGCCCTATCTCCAGCGCGCCATCGTTATCGCTCCCCATCAGGCGATCGCCCACGCAAACCTTGGTGCGGCCTTTCTCAAGCTCAACCGAAACGCCGATGCAGTCCATGAATTGCAAATCGCCGCCAAAATTGAGCCGCATAATGCAGAGACACAATCGAATCTTGGCAACGCCCTGATGCTGACCAACCAATCCGCTGCTGCAGCGAAGTCTTTTGCTGTCGCATCCGCCGCCGCCCCGGGAAACTGGGACCTCGCCTACAACTGGGCGCTTGCGCTCTACGACAGCGGCTCCCCGCAACAAGCATCCGTTGTATTGCAGAAGATTCCAGCTCAAGCCATGACCGATCAGTCCCACTCTCTGGCCGGCGATATCGATGAGAAGCTGGGCAACTTCAAACAGGCGATCATCCACTATCAGGCCGCTGCCCAGAGTAATCCAAGTGACGCAAATATCTACACCCTCACGTTGGAACTGCTGCGCCACTGGACCTGGGACGAGGCCATCGTGATAGCAAATTACGGAGCATCGCGCTACCCGGATAAGATCCACTTCAAGGTCGCTGAGGGCATCGCGCTTTACGGCAGCAGCAAGTATCCCGCCGCCGCCGCTGCCTTCTCAAAGCTGCTGTCGCAGGATCCTGAGAACACTCTGTATGCGGATCTCCTGGGCCGCAGCTGCAGTCTCGTTGCCGACGGTGTGAACCCGGACTGCAATGGCCTGGAAGACTTCGCAAGCAGGCATCCAGAGAACGCCCGCGCGGCCACTTACGCCGCCGCCAGCATCCTGCACCGTCCTGCAGCGGAACAGGACACCGCCAAAGCGGAACAGTTGCTTCGGCAGGCGATTGCAGCCGACCCTAAGCTCACCGAGGCTTACTATCAGCTTGGTGTCCTCGAACAGCAGCGCTCGGATTGGAAGGAGAGCTCCTTAGCTCTGGAGAAGGCAATCGCCCTCCGACCCGCCTACGCCGAGGCTCACTACCGTCTCTCCCGCGCCTATGCCCATCTGGGCATGCGCGACGAGGCTCAGAAGCAGATGGCATTACAGCAGCAGTACAGTCAGCAGGAGAAGGATCATATTGATACTCGCCTGCAGGAGGTTGTGACATTTCTTCTCAAGCCAAGCTAAACGCGACCCTTCGGCAGATGGCTGCCAAGCAGGGGTGGGACCGCCGCGAGTTCCTTCGCACCGCCGTCGGAGCGGCTGCAACTACTGCGCTCAGCGGATTCTCTCCTCTGCGCGCCATGCAACTGCCTCGCGGGCAGAAGGCCGTCGTTGTAACCTTCGGCGGCGGAGCGCGTGACGAGGAGACCTTTGCGCCAGAGGGACAGGAGAACATCCCTCACATGATCCGCGAACTGATTCCGCAGGCGACGTTCTTCACCCAGGTAATCAATCGCGGCATCCTTGGCCACTATGTTGCAACCGCGTCGCTGGCCACCGGTGTCTACGAAACGTGGAACAACTTCGCTCTCACGGCACCCAGAAATCCAACCGTGTTCGAGTACTTCCGCCGCGATCTCAAGCGTCCGGCACAGGACGCCTGGGTGGTGGCACCCAGCAACGGCTTCAACCGTATCGGCAGCAGCGACCATCGTTCCTACGGTGAGAACTTCGGTGCCCAGGTCATCCTGCCCAAGCAGCTTCTCGCCGCGGCCATGTCTGGTAAAGGCGGCGTCGACTACGACCACCTCCTCCGCGACAACTACGAGTCGCCCACCTCCGTCCCTACCGCTCCATCGCGCGAAGAAGACATCCATCGCACCGCGGAGATCCTGAAGCTCTCCCTCAGCGACTTCACTGCTCACGCCAAGAGCCTCGCCAGCCCGGACGAACTCTCCGTCTACATCGCGCGGCAGCTGATGCAGCAGCTTGCGCCCAGCCTGCTCTGGATCACCCTGCACGACATCGACATCGCTCACTCCGGCGCCTACTCGCTCTATATCGATGGCATCCGTCGCTCCGACCGCCTCTGTGGCGAGATCTGGCAAGCCATCGAAGCCAATCCTGAGTACAAGGGCCGCACCACCATGTTCATTCTGCCGGATTTCGGACGCGACTCCGACCTCAACCCCGGCGGCAACGGCTTCCAGCACCATCGCACCGGCGACGCGTTGTCACGTACCACCTGGATGATGGTCCTCGGCCCCGGAGTGCGGCAGAACACAGTCATCAATCGTCCCGTCGACTCGCTTGACCTCGTGCCCACGCTCGGAGGGCTCATGGGCTTCTCGACCTCACTCGCCAAGGGCAGCCCCTTGCAGGAGGTGCTCTAAGCCATGCTCCCCTCACAGCTCAAGCCGACAGATTTCGCAGCGTATCCGCCCCAGGCCCGCCGAATCGCAACGGACAACATCACCCTGTTGCAAAAGCTTCCTCTCGCGTTTGCTGGCGTCCTGCTGCGCGAGGTCATCGCCTACGACTGGCGATTTCCCGCCGAGCGTCGTCAGCTTGAGGAGCAGCTTCGTCTCCTCTCCGCGCTCTCAACGCCTGAGCTCGCATCCAGAATGCAGGGTTTCGCTGCCATCACCCTAAGCTCTGAGTTGGAGCGTACAAGCTGGGTCAACAATCCTGCTGGCTTCATCGAGCAACTCACTGCCCATCTCTGGAGCACTCATCAGATGGATGGCTTCCGAACGACTGCGGACGCTTATGCAGCCTACCTCTCGCAAGCCGCCCCCACTCCACGGCCACCGATGCGACGCCTCGGTATTGTCGTCGTGGGCAAGGACGTCCAGCAGGCCGATTACCCGCTCTTCCGTAAGCTGCGTCCCCACGGAGTTCATCTCAAAGGGATCAAGCCCGAGGGAGGCCTGGACATTCTGCTGGCCGCAGCCTCGCAACGTGCAGCCTCGCAGAGCAGCAGCACAACACCCGATGCCGTCAGCTACTCCCACTGGTACATCGACGGCGGCCTCGCAGCCCCTGCCGAGTCTCTCACTCAGGTCTCGTACGAGGCACTTCAGCGGCAACGCACGCTGCTACTCAATCGAACCCAGCAGATCATCCAGTCCGAAGGGATGGGGCCGGAAGCGCTCCGCAGCCTGCTCGCGCAGATGAAGCCCGAGGCGGTTGGGCTGGACGACAAGACTGGCGACCCAGTGCTCAACCGCTTCAAGCTAAGCCTGCTTACCGAGGGCTCAGGCACACAGATCTTCTCGACCACTTTTGTCCAGTGGGCCGCCAGGGAGTGCCTGCGCCGGGCCCAGCCGCAGACGCTGGTCACCCGCTACGCCCCGCGTCAACAGCAGCAGACGATGAATGAGATGCTCAGCGGAGCCAAACCCGGCGCACCCGATCCGCTCGGATCGCTGGTCGATGCCGACATGGGCGCGTACTACACCTGGATCAACATGAATCGTCTCTCGGGCGCAGACCAGATGAGCTTCCTGGCATGGTTCGAAGGTCACGCAGAAGCTCTTGTCATCGGCCCCGGCCTGCCCCAGGGCACTAGCTCAGCCAGTCCGATGGACATGCATCAGGTAGTCGCTCTCCTGGGCTGAGCAAGCACCGTCAGCAAAGAAAAAGGAAAGCCACTTGGGCTTCCCTCTTTTTCGTTTCCGGTACCTTAGCGAGCTGCTGAGAGTACCGCCACCCCGTAGACTGGCAGCTCTACTGACCGGACGCTGCCACCCTTCAGCACATCCTGCATCGCAGCCGGCAACGTCACCGTCTGTGGAGTCTTGGCAAAGTTCACCAGGATGTATACCGTGCCATGGTCGCCTTCACGCGGGTACACATCTACTCCCTCCGGCACCGCGCCCAGTTTCGGTTTCACTCCGCTCGCATCGGTCATCCACTTCGCAGCCTTCGCCATGCTGGCCGGGTCAAGCCATGCGCCGATATAGGTGATGCTGCCCTTGCCTACCTTGCGAGTGATCGCCGCAGGTTGATCGTCGAGCCAGCCATTGCTCTTGCCATAGCGCATCAACACCTTCGTATCGGCGTCTTTTGCGCTCAGTTGCTCAGCCCACTCCTTGCTGGTTCCTGCCCCCCACGCACCAGACACTGCCACTGGATCGGTCAGCGCATAGTACTGCTCCACGCGTCCGCCCAGCAGCGCCACCAACGGTCCTGGCTGGCGCTCCGTCTGCAGTCCGTTGTCGATATCCTTCATGCCGGTGCGCTGGCCCAGCACAAGATTGCCGCCTTGCTCGACGTATGCAATCAAGTTCTTTCCCTCGGCATCCGACAGAACATTCAGCCCCGGCGCCACCACCAGCTTGTACTGGCTCAGCGGAGCCGACGGGCTAACAATATCCACTGACTGCGCGATATCCCGCAGTGGTTTGTAGTAGCTCACAAGCTCTTCCACTGGATCGTAGTTCGCATTGTGACGCTGCCAGTTGATCGCCCATCTGCTGTCGTAGCTATGCAGAATCGCCACATCAGACTTTACGGATGTCCCCGCAAGCACTGGTCCTGCTTTTGCAAACTCCTGCCCTAGTTGCTGCGCTTCGGAGTACAGCGGCACCGGCGTACCATCGGCGCCCACCAGCGTGCCGTGATACTCCTCCTGGCCATTCAGCGCGCTACGCCACTGCCAGTAGCTCACAGCATCGGCTCCGTGGCCCACGTCGTGCCACGCCATCGCCCGCACCTCGCCCTTGTCGAGGACGTTGTTCACCTTCGCCCAGTTCACTGATCCTGGCTGCGTCTCCATCACCCAGAAGTTCTTGCGCAGAAAGCCGCGTGTCAGATCATGTGCCGCGCCGTTGCGGTACTGGTCCAGGTGGCCTGTGCCGACGTAGTCATCCCACGAGGCAAGGTCCAGATCCTGGCTCACGGTGTAGTGATCGAAGCCATCGAACCAGCCCATCATGTTCGTCGTGATGAACTGATGCTCGGAGTTGGGCCGAATCACGTCCAGCTGGTTCTTCTGATATGCCCGCCAGGTGTCGCTCACAAACCGCTTCCAGCTCAGCAACAGTCCAGGATTGCCATACGAAGTCTGGATCGGCACCTGGTTCCAGTTTGAATAGGTCTCACTCCAGTACGAGGTCGTCCAGCGCGTATTCAGGTTGTCCAGCGTGCCATACCGCGCCTTCAGCCAATCCTGAAACTGCGCCTTGGTCGCATCGTCGAACGAGACGTTGCCGTACTCATTGTCGATCTGCCAGCCAATCACCCAGGGGTTGTGGCCAAAGCGCTTCGCCAGCTCCTGCGCCATCAGCCGCGTCTTCTCCAGATACTTCGGATTCGCCCAGTTGAACTGCTCGCGATTGCCGTGCTGATCCTTGCGGCCATTCTCCTCGGTACGCAGCGTCTCAGGATACTTCTGCGTCAGCCACGCCGGCGGAGCAGCCCCTGGCGTACCGATCACCGTGTAGATGCCATGCCGGCCTGCCGCGGCCACGGCATGGTCCAGCCAGTCGAGATCGTACTGGCCATCCTGCGGTTCCATCCGGCTCCACGCAAACTCACCCACGCGCACCATGTGGATGCCTGCCTTCTGCATCAACTCGAGGTCTGCATCCCAGCGCGATTCCGGCCACTGCTCTGGATACCAGGCGGTCCCAAGTATCAGTGGGGGTGCTCCCGTCGCAGGGGTTGTCTGGGCTAGGACGGCCGACGGCCCGGCAAGTCCAGTGAGCAGCAGTACAAGCAGAAAGATGGAGGATGCGCGCGAAATATTGAAAGCCTGCAAGAAGTTTTCTCCTCGGATTGCAAAGTTCTGTGTGTTGAGTTCGAACAGGATAGGGAGACAGACAAAGCACAAAACTGACCATCTCAAAGATTAATGTAACTGATTACATTCACGACTGAGATTTACCTCCCAACCACGCGTTTGAACGTTATTCTCCTTCTGGAGCACTGTCAATCCCTTGCACCGGCGCGCAAATTCGCGTACACCTTTGCAGGACTTGCCAACGCTGATTATTTGAAATCGGAGTACCCGCCACACGATGTCTGTGCTGCGTGATTCGCACGCCCAGGCACCAGTGAAGTCAGGGAAGAGAGGCTCTACAAACGATGTTTCATTCTTTGGTATCACCCTTCATGGGCGAATTCATGGGAACCATGGTCATTATTCTGCTCGGCAACGGCGTCGTCGCTGGCGTGCTGCTCAAACGCTCCAAAGCCGAAGGCGCAGGCTGGCTCACCATCGCTACTGCATGGGGCATCGCCGTCTTCGCCGGAGTCTTTACCGCCACCGCCTGGGGTAGCGCCGACGCGCACCTCAACCCCGCCATCACCGTCGCTGCCGCCATCATCACCGGAGACACCCACAAGCTCGCCGTCTACATCCCGGCGCAGATCCTTGGCGCCATGGTCGGCGCTTTCCTCGTCTGGATCATGTACCTGCCCCACTGGGCGCCTACCCAAGACGCCGATGCCAAGCTAGGCTGCTTCTGCACCAGTCCCGCCATCCGCAAGCCGGGCTCGAACGTTGTTGCCGAGATTATCGGCACCTTTGTCCTCTTCCTGGTCATCTCGGCCATCACGTCCAGAGCGGTTGGCGGCGACCACGGCCTCGCCATCGGCCTCTCACCGTTTCTAGTAGGATTCCTCGTCTGGGGCATCGGCATGTCGCTTGGTGGAGTCACCGGCTACGCCATCAACCCCGCCCGCGACCTCGGCCCACGCCTCATGCACACACTGCTCCCCATCGCAGGCAAGCGAGACTCCGACTGGAGCTACGCGTGGGTTCCCATCGTCGGCCCCATCGTCGGTGCTTCGCTGGCGGCAGTCATAATTCGTATCTTCGGCTGATTAACTGCTGTAAACATACCCGGCAGCAGTCTTGCGGAACGCCTCAACCTGCAACTGCTGCCAGGCTTCATCCCGCCCAAGCTCCGCGGCCAGACATGCCGCCACTGCAGGAGCCGCCTCCATCGAGGCTCGTGCATCCAGAAACAGTGCCCGTGTCCGTCGTGCCAGAACATCCTCGACGCTACGCGCCATCTCATGTCTGGCTGCCCAGGCAACCTCCGCCAACCGGTATGGCAGGCGTGGATGCAGCAACAAGCTCAACTGAGGTGATGTGGCAGCCAACTCATCAATGGAGCTCTGCTCGCTCCCATAGACTGAAAAATCATGCTCCGCGCTGGAACTCTGGGCGGCTTCCTCGTTCCAGCCATGCAGCCGCAGCTCCTGTGTTGTAGACGCTCGCTCCGGCAAGCCCGCGGCCTTCGCTGCAATATCCATCGCGTCCTCTGCCATGCGCCGGTACGTTGTCCACTTGCCCCCGGTCACTGACACCAGATGCGAGGGCGACACCAGCACGGTATGCTCTCGTGAGAGCGCTGCCGTACCTTTCGTCCCTTGCTTGCGCACCAGCGGCCGCAGCCCGGACCACACGCTCAGAACCTCACTATCCTGTGGCCGACGCCCGAAATAAAGCTCAATGTGGTGCGTCAGAAACGACGTCTCAATCTCCATCGCACGTGGTTCCAGCGACGGCCCAGGAACGCCTTCGTCCGTCGTCCCTACCACTACAGCCCCATGCCACGGAATCGCGAAAAGCACCCGCCCATCCGCGGTCTTGGGCACCATCAACGCATGAGTCCCGGGCAGAAATGACTTGGGTAGCACGAAGTGCGATCCCTGGCTTACCGTCAGCATCGGCGGAGCCTGTGGCTCGTCCAGTGCGCGCACTGCATCCGTAAAGACGCCTGTCGCATTCACGACCACTCGCGCCTGTATCTCAAACTCGTTGCCCGTCTCTTCATCGCGCACAACCACGCCGGAGATGATGCCGTTATGCTTCAGCAGCCGGATCATCCGTGCGTAGTTAATCGCCACGCCCCCCATCGACTCCAGGGTCTGCGCCAGCGCAACGCTGTAGCGGGCATCGTCAAACTGCCCGTCGAAGTACTCCACTCCGCCCGCGAGCTTGTCCGGCACTACGGTCGGCAGCATCCTGCGAACCGTCTCCGCGCCCATCATCCGCGACCGTCCAAAACTCGCCTTGCCCGCTAGCGCGTCGTACGTCTTCAACCCAATCCCATAAAACGGGACCTCCCACATCGCATACGCAGGGATCACGAACGACTGTCGCCGCACCAGATGCGGTGCATTGCGCAGCATGCGGCCGCGCTCTTTCAGCGCCTCCAGCACCAGCGCAATATTTCCTTGCTGCAGGTACCGTACGCCGCCGTGGCTCAGCTTGGTGCTGCGGCTCGAGGTTGCCTTGGCGAAGTCCGCCTGCTCCAGCAGCAACGTGCGATATCCACGCGAGGCTGCATCCACAGCGGTTCCCAGCCCAGTGGCTCCGCCCCCAATCACGACAACATCCCAGGGCCCAATCTCCGTCATGGCCTGACGCAGCGACGATTCACGATTCATGCGGGCCCTTCCTGACTCCAGTTGCGCGAGCGGCTGACAGCTTCTTTCCACCGCGCCAGTTGCACACCCCGGGCTGCATCCGAAATCGACGGTTGGAAGCTACGCCCCTCGGTCCAGCGCGACTCCAACTCCTCCAGGCTCTTCCAGAAACCAGATCCCAGCCCGGCCAGAAACGCAGCACCCATCACCGTTGACTCGGGAGTACTCGACTGCACTACCGGCACACCCAGCAGATCCGCCTGCAACTGCATCAACAATTTATTCTCAGACGCCCCGCCATCCACGCGCAGCTCAGGAATCGTAATGCCGGAGTCCGCTTGCATTGCCGTCAGAATGTCCGTTACCTGTAGCGCAATCCCTTCCAGCGTTGCGCGGGCAATGTGTGCCCGAGTCGTTCCACGCGTCAGCCCGATGATCAATCCACGCGCGTGAGCGTCCCAGTAGGGGGCACCCATGCCAGAGAGAGCTGGAACAAAATAAACTCCGCCGTTATCGTCCACCGAAGCAGCCAGCGCCTCGACTTCCGCTGACGAGCCAATAATTCCCAGCCCATCGCGTAGCCACTGCACCGCCGCGCCGCCAATAAACACGCTGCCTTCCAGCGCGTACTCCGTGTGCCCATCGATCTGCCACGCAATGGTCGTCAGCAGTCGATTGCTGGAGACCACCGGCTTCTCCCCAGTCTGCATCAGCATGAAGCACCCAGTGCCATACGTATTCTTCACCATCCCAGGTCGCAGGCACATCTGGCCAAACAGCGCTGCCTGCTGGTCGCCTGCAATCCCACAGATCGGTACTCCCGGCAGCAGGTCGCCAATCTTCACGCACTCTCCGCTCGAAGCAACCACCTTCGGCATCATGCTCCGCGGAATATCGAAGATCGCCAGCAGTTCATCATCCCAGTCCAGCGTATGGATGTTGAACAGCAGCGTCCGCGATGCATTCGTCACATCGGTCATGTGGCTTCTTCCGCCGGTCAGCTTCCATATCAGCCACGCATCGACCGTCCCGAACGCAAGTTCGCCTCGTTCGGCCTTCGCTCGCGCACCCGCCACGTTGTCCAGCAGCCAGCGAATCTTGCTGCCAGAGAAATATGCGTCCAGTATCAGACCCGTCTTCTGCTGGAACAGCGGCTCATGTCCCTGCGACTTCAGCAACTCACAGAGCGAAGCATTCCGCCGGTCCTGCCACACCAGCGCGTTGAAGATAGGCTGGCCGGTCGTGCGGTCCCACACCACCGTGGTCTCGCGCTGATTTGTAATCCCCACGGCCGCAATGTCCGCGGCTGTCAGGTGCGCCTGCTCCATCACCGCCCGTATCGAAGCCAGTTGCGACGACCAGATCGTCTCCGGATCCTGCTCCACCCATCCCGGCTGCGGATAGATCTGTGGCAGCTCGCGTTGAGCGACCGCAAGAATCTTGCTATTACTGTCCACAACGACAGCGCGGGAGCTGCTGGTGCCCTGATCCAGGGCAAGAATAACGCTCATGTGCAGCACTCTTTCTAAGCCAGGCTACGGGTTTCACTCGTTCGCGTGGGGCTGCAGATAAGCCCTATGAGAAATATTTATGTAACCCTTTACATCACCGCGATTTTGTCGTTTAGTAGGTACTGCTGTCAAGTAGGCATCTTTGACGCTATCAACTTAGCAATGCCGCTGCAGCCCCCGGATCGCATGCCTATCCGGAATGCATGACTCCAATGGAGCAACCTTGAAACGAATCTCTGTCCGCGCAACTCTCCTCGCCATCCTTTGCACCCTGCCCGCATGCGCCCTGGCCGACGATATGCCACGCATCGAGAAGAAAGACGGCCGCTTTGCCATGATCGTCGAAGGCAAGCCGTTCCTCATGCTGGGCGCTCAGATCAACAACTCCAGCTCCTGGGCCAGCACTCTCCCCAACGTGTGGCCAGCCCTCATCGACCTCCACGTCAACACCGTGGAAGCCCCCGTCTACTGGGAGCTTATGGAGCCTCAGCAAGGCAAGTTCGACTTCGCCAACGTCGATCTCCTCGTCAACGGCGCCCGCGAGCACCACCTCCATCTCGTTCTGCTCTGGTTCGGAACCTGGAAGAATGGCCAGGCCCACTATGTGCCGGAGTGGATCAAGACCGATCCCAAAAAGTATCCGCGCGAGTTGAATCCCTACGGTAAGGTCCTCGACGTCCTCTCCCCCAACTCCACCAGCAACCTCGAAGCCGACAAACATGCCTTCGTCGCGCTGATGCACCACATCAAAGATATCGACGCCGCCCAGCACACCGTCATCATGATTCAGGTTGAGAATGAGTCCGGCTCCGTCGGATCGGTTCGGGACTTCTCCCCCGCAGCAAACAAGGAGTTCGCCGGACAGGTCCCATCCGCGCTCTCCACCGCGCTGCACGCAGCCAGCGGAACCTGGTCCAGGGTCTTCGGCGCTGATGCCGATGAGCGCTTCGCCGCATACTCCACTGCGAGCTACATCAACGAGGTCACCAAGGCCGGCAAAGCCGAGTATCCGCTCCCGATGTACTGCAATGTCTGGCTTACCTACCCGGTTCACGCACTCGAAAATCGAGACCATCCCAGCCCCGGTCAGGAGTATCCCAGCGGCGGCGCGCAGCAGGGAAACATCGCCATATGGAAGTCGGCGGCCCCGGCCATCGACGTCCTCGCCCCAGACTTCTACTCCGACGACAAAGCGTTCTACCGGCAGGTCGTTACTGCTTACCATCGCGAAGATAACGCCCTCTTCATCCCGGAGACTGGTCTCTCCAAGGACTTCGGCAGCAATTTCTTCTATGCGCTCGGCAATGGCGCGATCGGCTTCTCCCCCTTTGGCGTGGACTACACCAACTGGACCATCTCCGACGCCAAAATCCCGGCCTACCTCTCCGCGAACTTCGCCCTCTTCCAGCCCATGAGCAGCGAGATCGCTCAACTCAACCTGGATGGAAAACTGCAAACCGTTGTCGAGCAAAAAGGCATGCCACGCCAGCGGTTACACTTTCCCGGAGTCGATGCAGTCGTCTCCTTCGGCTTCCCCCAGCGCGATGGCGAGATGCCTCCAGGCACAGCCGATTCAAGTGGTCGCGCGATGGTAGCGCAGCTTGGTCCACTCGAATTCCTCGTCACCGGCTTCGATGCCAGTGTCAGCTTTGAACTCACCAACCCGCCCGGTGCCCAGCCCCGCAACGAGCAGGTCGAGATCCTCCGCGCCGACGAGGGCCAGTTCGTCAACGGAACCTGGCAAACCTCGCGCATTTGGAACGGAGATCAAACCGATCGGGGCCTCAACTTCAGAAGCGGCAACACGAACGTCGTTCGCATCCGCCTTCATACGCTGCCGCTCTATGACGAAAGCGTAAAATCCCCCAGACTGTAGGAATTGTTCCCGGTCGTCGTCAGTTCAACAAAGTCACCCGCAAGGACCTAAGACCATGTATTGCTCACTCCGCCGCTCCGCCCTCGTAATCGGCACGCTCGCCCTGTCGACGCAGTTCGTACTTGCCCAGCAAGCGTCCTCGAAGACACAGGAACCGAAGCCCATTCCGGTCGTTATGCCCAACGTCCTCTATGGCGCCGCCTACTACAGCGAATACAACCCCTACGAGCGCCTCGACAAAGACGTCGCCCTCATGAAAGACGCCGGCATCTCCGTCGTCCGCATGGGTGAGTCCACCTGGAGTCTCTGGGAGCCTGAGGATGGAAAGTTCGAGTACGCCTGGATGGATCGTGTCGTCGACGCCATGAGCAAGGCCGGCATCAAGGTCATCATGGGAACCCCTACATACTCCATTCCCACCTGGATGTACCACGCCCACCCCGAAGTCCTGGCGCGGCCTCTCGGCGGAGCGTCAACGTTCTACGGTATGCGTCAGAACATGGACACCGACAATCCGACCTATCGCTTCTACGCCCAGCGTCTTATCCGCAACATGGTCGAGCACTATCGCAACAACCCAAACGTCATCGGCTGGCAGATCGACAACGAAACATCCTCCTACGGCGCTTCCAATCAGGATGTCTTCGTCGGCTTCGTCAATCACCTGAAACAGAAGTTCGGCACTACTGACAATCTCAACAAGGCCTGGGGCCTCAACTACTGGGGCCAGAACGTCAACGGTTGGGAGAATATGCCCACTCGCGACAACACGATCAGTACTGGTTACAAATTGGAGTGGTCTCGCTGGGGGCAGATGCGCGTCGCCGACTTCCTTGACTGGCAAGCCGCTCTCGTCCGCGAGTACCGCGGTCCCAGCCAGTTCGTCACGACGGACTTCGGCGGCTCAATGCGTCGCGACGTCAACGAATTCAAGACAGCCAAGGCCCTCGACATCGCCGCCAATAATCCCTACCACGGCACCCAGGAGCACATGGACGGCCAGGCTCAGGCCGAGCAGGGTGACTACACCCGCTCCCTCAAGCACTCCAACTTCCTCGTCACAGAGACCAACGCCCAGACCACCGACTGGTCTTCCGGCTACCAGTTTCCTCCCTACGACGGCCAGCTTCGCCTCGACGTCTACACCCACCTCTCCAGCGGCGCCAATATGGTGGAGTACTGGCACTGGGCCTCGATCCCCTCCGGTCAGGAGACCTATTGGAAGGGCGTCCTCTCCCATGATCTCGAACCAAACCGCGCCTACGCCGAGGTCTCCCGCACCGCCCACGAACTCCAGAAGATCGGTCCGCAACTGGTCAATCTTCAGATCAAGAATGACGTAGCGATCCTCTACAGCATCGACTCCGCGAACGCACTCGACTACATGCCCTTCGCTCTGGCTCCCGCCCGTCAGTGGCAGATGGGAGCTACTGTCGCCGACTACAAAACCGTCGTCGACCAGCTCCACCGGGCTTTCTTCAGCAACAACGTTGGAACCGACTTCATCTTCCCCGAGGATCCAGACTTTTCGCGTTACAAACTCATTGTTATCCCCCCGCTCTACATCGCAGACGACGCACTGCTGCAGAAGATCTCCGACTACGTTAAAGGCGGGGGCCACGTTCTGATGACGTTCAAGAGCGGATTCGCTAACGAAAACTCCGCCGTCCGCTGGCAACGTGCCCCTGGTCCCTTGCGCGAGGCCACCGGCATCAGCTACCAGGAGTTCTCCAATCTCGAAAAGCCACTCGCACTCAAAGGTGATCCGCTCAAAGTCGGAGACGACAATAAGGTCATGTACTGGGCAGAGTTCCTCAAGCTGGAGCACGCCAAGCCACTCGCTTTCTACGATCATCCCTTCTTCGGAACCTGGCCAGCCATCACCCGCAATCAGTTTGGCAGCGGGTCACTCACTTACGAAGGAACGTTTCTCTCCGATGGACTGCAACAAAGCGTAGTCCGCGACGTCCTGAACGACGCTCACCTCGCCGCACCCCAGCAGCTTCCACCGCATCTTATCGAGAAGAGTGGCGTCAACGGCTCCGGCAAGACTATCCACTACTTCCTTAACTACTCCAACTCGCCGCAGACTTTTACCTACAGCCAGCGCGCGGGCAGCGACTTACTCACCGGCAAGTCCATCGCGCCCTCGCAAACCGTTGAACTTGCGCCCTGGGATCTCGCAATCGTCGCAGAGAACTAGTTATTCACTCGCAAGAAAGAGCGGTCCATCCGCCCGGAGATACTTCATGTTAAGACGCGACTTCATCAAGACCACCGGCACCATCATCGCCGCCTCCACACTTCCAGCTACAACGGCTTTCGCTGCGGAGAATACTCCTGACAGCCGCACCATTCTGCCCATCAATCGCAATTGGCGCTACCATCCGTCCAAGGTCGAAGGCGCGCATCTCGCCACTTTCAACGACGCGTCTTTCGAATCTATCGTCATCCCCCACACCAACGTTCGCCTGCCGTGGCACAGCTTTGACGACAAGGCCTACGAGTTCGTCTCCACCTACCGTCGCCGCTTCCATTACCCTGCCGCGGCCAAAGGCAAGCGCGTCTTCGTCGACTTCGAAGGCGTCATGACCGCCTCTACCGTCTGGATCAACGGCGTTCCCCTCGGCGAATACAAGGGCGGCTTCACACCCTTCTCCTTCGAACTCACTGAGCATCTCCATCACGACGCAGAGAACGTCCTCGTCGTGCAGGTCGACTCCACCGAACGCGCCGACATCCCGCCCTTCGGTCATGAGATTGACTACCTCACCTTCGGCGGCCTTTATCGCGAGGTCTCCCTCCGCATCGTCGCGCCAACTTACATCGACAACATCTTCGCCCGTGCCAAAGACGTACTCAGCGGCAAACCCTCGCTCGACGTCGACTGCTTCCTCGCAGGCAAGCCCACTGAAGGTCCTCTCACTCTTGAAGTTGAACTGCGCGATGGGCAACGCATCCTCGCAAAGGGAAGCGGCACCGCAACGCTGACTGACTCCCCCGATCCCAACGCAGCAATGGATCCCGTCACCTCCGCGCCGGTCTACGCCAGCACCCAGACCAGCTCCGATCCTGCGCGCCACACCGTCACCCTCACCAGTCTTGGCGACGTCAAGCTGTGGGACATCCAGCAGCCCCACCTCTACACCGTCCACGTCCGCCTGCTCTCCGCCGGCAAAGTCATCGATGGTGACTCCCGCCGCGTCGGCTTCCGTGAGGCTAAGTTTACCGACCGGGGTTTCTCCCTCAACGGCAAGATCGTCAAGCTGCGTGGTCTCGATCGTCACCAGACCTTTCCCTTTGTTGGTCAGGCCATGCCCGCACGCGTTCAGCGCAAGGACGCCGACATCCTGCGCAAGGGACTGCACTGCAACCTCGTCCGTACCTCGCACTACCCGCAGTCACGTCACTTTCTGGATCGCTGCGACGAGATCGGACTCCTCGTCCTCGAAGAGATCCCAGGCTGGCAGCACATCGGTCCCGAACCCTGGAAGCAGGTCTCCATCGACAACGTTGGCCGCATGATCCGCCGCGATTGGAACCACCCCTCCATCATCCTCTGGGGCGTCCGCATCAACGAGTCGCTCGATGATCACAGCTTCTACACCCGCACCAACGCCTTTGCGCACGCCCTCGATGCCACCCGCCAGACCGGAGGCATTCGCTACTTCCAGGAGTCTGAGTTCCTCGAAGACGTCTTCACCATGAACGACTTTGGCTTCCCCCTCAAGAAGCCGAATCATCCTCTCTATCTCAACACCGAGTTCGTCGGCCACACCTTCCCCACCAAGACCACCGACGACGACGAACGCCAGCGCGAGCACACCCTGCGCCACGCTCGCATCCACAATCAACTGGCCTCCGATCCCCAGTACGCTGGCGGCATCGGCTGGTGCGCCTTCGACTACAACACTCACTCGAACTTCGGCGCAGGCGACCGCATCTGTTACCACGGCGTCACCGATATGTTCCGCGAGAACAAGCCAGCTGCCGGCTTCTACAAATCGCAGTGCGACCCCTCCGAAGAGATCGTTCTCGAACCCGCCTTCCACTGGGCCAGCAGCGATGAATCCACCAACTTCACCAAGGCCGTCGTCTGCTCCAACTGCGACCACCTCAAGTTCTACCTCCGCGAGCGCAGCATCGAAAGCAATCCCTGGAAGCTGGTCGCCGAACTCGATCCAGACCGTGCCGAGTTCGAACATCTTACCTATCCACCCTTCGTCCTCGAACTCAGCAAGCTGGACCGCAAGCAGTTCGACATCGCCTGGGGCGACCTGCGCATCGACGGCTTCATCAACGGCAAGCAGGTCATCTCGAAGTCGCTCTCCGGCTCAGGAAACGACCGGAAGTTCACCTTGCTGCCCGACGATCAAACCCTCAACGCCGACGGAGCCGACACCACCCGCGTCGTCCTCCGCGTCACTGACGAGTTCGACGCGATCCGCACCTATGCGAACGATCCCATCATCTTCACACTCTCCGGACCAGTTGAGCTTCTCGGCGACAATCCCTTCGCGCTGATCGGCGGAACTGGTGCCGTCTGGATTCGCGCCAAGCAGCTTGCTGGTACCGCACGCCTCACCGCAAAACACCCACGGCTCGGCACGCAGACCATCGAGTTCACCCTCCTGGCCGTGCCCGAGGAAGCTGTCTAACCCAATCGCTGCTGTGCAGCCCAAAACAAAAACGGCAGAGAATCTCTTCTCTGCCGTCTCCCGCAAATCCCAGCCCTAGTGGCTGGGATTCGTGTCTGTGACGCTATCGAACCGGAATGCTGCTGCCTGAAAGTCGCCACGCATCTCTACATCCACGCCGTGCGACATCCAGTAGCTTCCACTCGCAACGACCGGCGTGTCCTTGGCCAACGCACCGGCAATCGATGTCACACGATAGTTCAACTTTGCATCCAACCCACGAAGAAAGACCCGCGGGAACGGATATCCCATCTGGCTGGAGTGCAGAAACGCAAATATCACGCCCTGCTTCTTATCAATCGCAACCGATTCTGTTACAGATACTTCGCTGCCGTCACGCGGAGAGACCAGACGGTACAGCGACCCATGCTGCACCGTCTCCCGCACGCCCTTGTAAGCCGAAATCAACTCCTTCGCCGTCGCAAATTCGGCAGGCGTCCACTTGTTCAAGTTCGCACCCACGCCCAGCGACCCCTGCATCGACGACAGAAACCGATACGCCACCGTCGTACTGCGGATATTCGCCCAGCTTGGTGAGTCGGTAACCCACGCCATCATCACTCCCGGCGTGTACGCATAGCTGAATCCATCCTGGATCCTCAGCCGGTCGAACGGATCCGTATTGTCCGACGGCCATACCTCGTCCGTCAGTCCCAGAATCCCCAGATCCACACGTCCGCCGCCGCCGGAGCACGATTCAATCTCAACCTGCGGATACTTCGCGCGCAACTCCCGCAGAATGCCGTAGAGATTGTGCACATACTCCACATACACGGCCTTCTGTTCATCCGGCGCAACCGCCGGCCAGCCCGGCTCGGACCAGTTGCGGTTGTAATCCCACTTCAAAAACGCAATCTGATTGTGGCTGAGAATCTCATCCAGAAAATTGAAAACATAGTCCCGAACATCGTTCCGCGCCAGGTTCAGAACCAGCTGATTGCGCTGCTCACTGCGCGGTCGCCCGGTGAAATTAAACACCCAGTCCGGATGCTTCCGATACAGATCGCTGTCCGGGTTCACCATCTCCGGCTCCACCCAGAGTCCAAAGTCCATACCCAGCGAATGCACCTTGTCGATCATCGGCTTCAGCCCATTCGGAAACTTCTCTTTGTTCACATACCAGTCCCCGAGTCCCGCATGGTCATCCTTGCGCTGGCCAAACCATCCATCATCCATTACAAATCGCTCGACGCCAATCGACGCAGCCTTCTCCGCCAATGCCACTTGACCAGGCTCATTCACTGCAAACTCCGTCGCCTCCCAGGAGTTGTAGATCACTGGCCGCGGCTTTGGCTTCGGAGCCTGCGGCAGAATCTTCGCCAACTCAAAGTGATGCAGCAACCGCGAAGCTCCACCAACCCCGTGCCGCGAGTAGCCACCGTAAAACACCGGCGTCTCAAGTTGCTTGCCCGGCAGCAATTTGTACGAGAAGTCGAACGGATTGAAGCCTCCCGTCACACGAACCTGCTGCAACTGGTCCTGCTCTACCGTAATGCGCCAGGAACCGCTCCACGCCAGCGCTCCGAACCACACGTCGCCGCTCTCCTCGTCCGGATGCTCCCCGCGTTCAATCGCAAACCATGGATTGTTCTGGTGCCCCGTCGATCCCCGCTTGCTCTCCAGCACCGTTTCGCCCGGCCGGATCGCCTGCTTCTGCAGGTTCCACTCCCCAGCCCAGCGGCCCGTCAGATACCGCAGGGAGTAGTCCGTCCCTCGCGGCAGACTCCACGTCGCCGCCGCAGCCTCTTCAATCGTCACCGGCGTCTTCGTACGGTTCTCAATCACCGCCGACCGTCCCACAATGCCCGTCTCATGGTCGACGACGTAATGAATCTCGACAAACAAATCCCGCTCAACATCTTTCAGCGTAATTGTCAGTTCATCGCCCTTGATGGTGTGCGAAACATAGTGCAGCACCAGGTCGCGATTCCCATCCGGAAAGCTGACCTTCAGAGCTGGTTCAACAAACAGACCCGCACCCCATCCCGCATATTCATTCGGAGTCGTTGTCACGGAAGAGTCAAAGGAAGCCGCCTCCGGCTTCTTTGTCGCCGCCGCGAACTTGTCGCCGCCGCTCACCTGTCCGCCCCAGTAAACCGGCTGCAGCTCGTCTAAGTCATTGATGCCGAAAGCGTAGGTCACCCCACCAGCGTCGATGCGAAACACCTTGCTCGACTCATCGAAGTGAATATCGTTCCCCGCCTGCGCTACCAGTCCCGGCGTGCATATACCGATGCTGGCGAAGAGTGCTGCCTGAATCACTCTGGTGTGGATGCGTGTCATAAACCCTCTGCGTCTTGAATATGAATTGCCTGAAGCACCGCCGTCTACGCATACGTGTAGGCGGCAAAGACGCGGCGAACCCCTATCGCGGAGCAGGCCCCGTCGATTTGCGCAACACGAACGTAGGTCGAACCAGATGTTCTTCGCCTTGGATCGGCTTCGTCGCACTGGCTTCTTGCGCGTTCAGCAGTGCCCGGAACGCAGCATTCGCAATCTCCGCGCGCGGCAGGCTGACCGTCGTCAGCGGAGGCATCGTAAACGCACTCAGTTGGATATCGTCGTACCCGATGACCGAAATATCCTGCGGCACCCTCAGCCCAGCTTCTGAGATCGCTCCCATCGCGCCAATCGCCGTCAGGTCGTTCGATGCCAGTACTGCCGTCGGCCGCGCTCCCGACTCCAGAATCCGCTTCATCGCATCGTGTCCGCCATCCACCCGATGATTGCCCTCTTCTATCAGGTTCGGATTAGCGTCAAGATGCTCCCGCGCTGTGCTCTCCATAAACGCCTTGTACCGCATCCGTGCGGATGCCAGCCGCATCGGTCCGCTGATAAACGCGATCCGCTTGTGTCCCAGCCCGATCAAGTGGCTCATCGCCGCTTCGATACCAGCCGAGTAGTCAATTCGTACGCAACTAACACCGGGTGCTGGCGTGCCCGTATCCAGAAACACCAGAGGAATATGCCTGCGGCTGAACACCTCCGCCATACTGTCATCCATCTCCGACGTCATAATTGCCACGCCATCCACCTTGCGCTGCAGCATCCGCGTCACGCAGATCTTCATCCGCTCTGGATCGTAGTTCGTATTCGCGATCAGCACTTCCTGCCCATGCACCACCGCGATATCTTCAAACGACTTCACCAGTTCCGGGAAGAATGGGTTGGTAATGTCCGAGATAATCAGCCCATACATGCTGCTGCGGCCCGACCCCAGCGCCCGCGCATTGGTGTTCGGATAGAAGTTCAGCGCCTCAATCGCCTTCCGCACCCGCTCTGCCGTCCGCGGGCTTACTTTTGCCGACCCGTTCATGGTGCGTGACACGGTGGCGGTCGAGACATTTGCGCGTTTTGCAACAGCTTTGATATTCATAGAAATGACGAGGAAAACGATCGCCCCAGTGTACTCCATGTAAAGGCTTACATGAATTTAGTGCATTTCCATGGTTGCGCGCTACTCCTGCCCACTCACTTCTGTTCATGCCGCGCCAGCCAGCAGCCGGGTGCCCCATTCATCGCAGCGTTTCACCGCGATGAGTGGGAATCGACGCACTCTCCCCACCAAAGCGTTGCTTTTCCCCTTGCTGTTGCTTGTCCTTTTGTTTGTCATCCCGTAGAGATCCGCTGTTGCTTGTCCTTCTCCGCATCGCGTTCTTTGCCGGTAGAACGGGATGCGTTTAGCACGCATGGTTGCACATAACGTGGAGTGCAGTCGTAAATGAAGTCGGTCTGCATCGTAGTGATGTGACCCCATTTCAACCACAACCGTGAGATAGTGACGTCGTCGCTATGATTGACCCTCGAAACAGCTTAGATGAGCATCATCGCGTACTGTTAGGTATATGGCGCTGAAGAACTCCATGTAAGTGATTAAGCCCTATTCTTCAATCTTGGCCGCCATTCGCCGGTAAACGATCAAGTAATAGAGCAATGATCCGACCCAGATAAAGACAACGAACATCAGAATCCATGCAATCTTTCCAATACGGGATAGATTGCTCCACCGCACACAGTGGAATACCATTGGAAAATACAAAAATAGCGTTCCAATTGTCGCCAAGACACCCGCAGCCTGGGACACAATATACAAGTACTGGTTCGAACGAACTAAGTTGTCAAGGGCCTGGCTCTTGTCGAGACCCCACAGCTGGAGCGTCAAAAAGATTGTGCAATAAAACGCAATGTATAGCGCCTTTTGCTTACTTTTGGAATACATTCCGACACCTCTCATGCTTCCGGTATAGCTCAAAGAGTCATTCAAGAACGTCCAGCGTTATATCGGGGAAACTTTGCGGTACGCGGTGCAAAGGACATCCGATAGCTATGATGAGACGCTATCCAACGTTGCAATTAAACTCATTTTGATCGGAAGTACGCCCCTAATTTGGTGGATTGCTTACCACTGCGTGAACAAAATCGTGAGCGCCTTCGACAATTTCCTTTTTGTCGACACTTACAGCACCCTCGACGACTACTCCAACATCGCCAGCTGTGGCACCAAAACTGGTCTCTTTACTTCCTTGCATAGCGGACATAGTTTTACCGCTGGCCCCGCCCTCCAAACCGGAGTCCAATTCAACTTTCGGATTATCGACTCTTTGACCATTATCAAGCAGCTTAAGTGTTGCCGATGGCATGGCGCCGATCTTTGTGTGGCCTGCTTTAGCTTCAACGCCAGCCTCTCCCCTAACCTGAAACGACTGTCCCTTTTTTGAAATAGACCACTCACCTTTTGCCGCAGCACCAGCCTTGGCCTCTACCTTATTTCTCTTTACCCCATACTCAATACCCACACCCGCTGCTAGTTTTACCGAGACTGAACCAAGAATTTGTTGGACAGCGCTCTTTAGTAGCTTCCAATCAACATGCCCATCTGGATCCGACATGGACAAGGGGTTATTTTTCACATATCCGTAGAGATTCAGCGTCTGGGGGTTGTCGAGTTTCGCATACGGAACTGGCTCAGCCTTCGCCGCCCAGTCCGGCGACATGAACCGGCCCATACTGCTGCTGTAGTACCTGGCCCCGAAGAAGTCGAGTCCTGATTCTGTATCTCTTTCTTTGCCGGTAGAACGGGATGCAGTTAAAACATTTAAATGCACAACATGTGGAATGCAGTCGTAGTTGAAGGAGGCCTGCATTATCGTGCCAAGTGCCAGACTCGAACTGATCCTTGGGAGTCGCTTTCACTTACGAGAATGTCCTTTTCCGTTATCCAGATGGCGGGTGAGTAGCCTTTGTCGCGCTGCGACACCGACACTGTTCCGACTGTATTCAGAGAAGGCACATTGAAGACGATAGCGCGCCCGCTCCCCCGTTTACCGAAAGTCCATTCACTCGTTCCGGTACTCTCACACACGGCTACCCCGTATCCTGGATTGGGAGCTATTCTCCCTGATACGAAGCCACAGCCATTCATAGCTTTGGTTTGTAGCTGATGACCGTCATCACTGAACGACTGAAGGAAGCCCGCCTGAGCCAGATCAGTCAGGCCGATAACTCCACTCGGAATGGGCAGCAGTTCATGAATGTCGTTGACTGCATCGATGGTGCCCTCTAATTGCCCATCTGATAGCCTTGTCTTTCTCCAGTGTTTGCCACCTCCGACCCAGATCGCTTTGCCATCACTAGTGAGCTTGTACTGGGTTCCCCACCCAGGTTTGGCAGGTACAGTAAAATCGGCGACTTTCTTCGACACGTCGCTAGCATCTACTGAGACGATGTGAACAGCTTGACCCGGGACTTGGCTTCCTGCCACCAGTACCAGCTCTTGTTGGGTCGTAATCTCTGCATGAGGCAGATAGTCGTTGGTGCCGAAATACTTCGTCTCCGAACGGCCTAACAAATCGAGACTGTTGGCATCGATCATAAGGATGATCGGTGCTCCCTTGAGGTTGACGTAGTAAAGAGCGCGGTTGTCTTTCGATGCAAGTAAAACACTTGAACTCTGCGTCGAGTCCTCCACAGGGGCGTCGTAAAATCGCCCCTTGACCTCGCTGCCGTCTTTTGGATTGAACAGCGAAATCCTCAACTTGCGTGAGCCACTCTGCTTGTCGACCGCCGGATATGCAATAACAAGTCTGCCATCTTCCTCGAAAAGCGTTCTCGGAACGGAGTGAGCCAACGGCACACTTGGCTTGAGACGCAGAACCGATGCGTCTTTATCGGCCACCTTCAGCAGTCCAAAGCCGACGATTAGGAACATTGCTAAGTTCTTCATCATGGCTGAGGTACCGGATTGATATCTTGCGGAAGCGGTACTTCTCGATGTCCTTCAGGGTGCATCCACGACCAAGCGTGATCAGCAAACCCACCAACACTTCCATACGGATAGCGCCCGTCGAAGTGCATAGAGTCAAAAGCTCGACCCTCTATGAAACTAAGGTGCATGTCTGGACCGTCTTTGTTACCGCCTCTGTACTGATCTCCCTCGTGCCCTCCAGCGCTGTCCAAACCTTTGTTTGGACCCACCAATGCCGTATGAACAAGATTGCTGAGCTGCTGAGGACTTCCAAAGATAGCGCCCCCTGCCGCGCAGGTTTCGTTGCAGTTAGAATTCACGACAAAGTGGGTCTGATCCCATCCGGTACCGGCTTGACCATTCACCCGCGTGGGGTCCGTGCCAGAGATAAACTCTGCATTGTTTCCATCAATATGGATGCCGTTAGTATTGAAACTAACGTCATGCCCGGCAAGGTTTCCGCTTTTGTCTGTTTGGAAATGTGTGACATGGAATTTTCCCTTTGCGTCTGTCGTCCCAACATGCTTCTGACTGCCGCTACCGCCGCAAGTGGCATGATTGTCCTTCGTTTGCTTGCAGTCCTCCTGCAAATCGTGGCCTGTGGGGTCGGTATATCGCAGGGGATTATTTCTCACATAGGAGTATTTGTTCAGGGTTTGCGGGTCTGTGTAGTGACCACCGAAAGAATCAGGCGACATGAAGCGGCCCATTGCACTTCCGTAATACCGTGCTCCGAAGTTATCCAGCCCTGATTCCGCGTCTCGTTCTTTGCCGGTATAACTCGATTTAGATTGCGTCATACAAATACGCGTCCTGCTGCTCCCGATCATAGGTGCAGCAGGACGCGCATCGTAGTGGTCCTTCAGCAGCCTCCCCATTACTTCGAGGAAGCCACCGCCGCATCATGCGCATAATCCACCCGTACCGAAAGAATCTCGTACGGATGAATCGCCACGCTCACCTTATTGCCAGCCACAGGCAGAGCGGCGCCCAGCGGCTTCTCCATCAGGTTGGTCTCGGTCGCACCCGTCGCTCCCGGCGGAACGGTAAACGTAACGGTCGACTCCTTCCCAGCCCACTCAAACACTCGCAGAATCAAGCCATTGTCGTCCTCGGCCTTCTTCACCGCAGTCAGTACCACGTTCTCCGGAGCCACCGACAGGTACGAGTGCTCCACCGGCAGGCTGCCCGTATGCGATGCCACCTGCATCCCGCGCAACTGATAGTTGTACTCGTAGCCCGCGCGCTCCGTTAATGCCTGCTTCCACGTTCCGGCATGCGGATACAGCGCATAGCTGAAGTGCTGATGCCCACGGTCCGCATCCGGATCAGGCCAGGTCGGTGAGCGCAGCATCGTCAGCCGCAGCACATTGTCCTTGGCGTCGTAGGCGTACTTCGCCTCGTTCAACAGGCTGAAGCCATGCTGTCCATCGCCCAGGTCCGCCCAACGCATCGCCGGAACCTCAAACTTCGCCTCCTCCCACGAATTGTTACGCGTGGTCGCACGGTCGATCGTGCCATAAGGAATCTCGTACGTAGCCATCGGCCCGCTCGCCGCCAGCGGGAACGCCGCCTTCAGCAGCACATGCGTCTCGTGCCAGTCGATGTCGTTGATCACATCCACCGTATTCGCTCCTGCATACAGCTGGATGTCCTGCACGAACTTCGAGTTCTGCCAGCTACGGGTTACACGAATCACCGCCCGCATCGGTCCGTTCTCAACCAGTTTTACTGAGTCAACGCCAGTGATCGGCGTCATATGGTCCAGCGTGCCCGGATCGATATTCCACGCGTCGTATTGCTTGGGCGTGTCCTTGAAGGTCTGTAACTGGTTCCCGCACGCGCCCTTCGCCAGGCTCTCGAAGTTCGCTTTCTTGTCGAACAGGCTTGTAATGCAACCCGTCGCCGGGTCAACCACCACGCGTAGCGCCGCATTCTCCAGCGTGGTTCCACTCGCTTTCAGGTCGCCAGTGAACTGCCTCGAACCCGAGACCACATGCAGCACCTCATAGCCCATCGACGGTACATCCTTTGCCTGCACCAGCAGCTTGTACCGATTCGTCTTCGAGTCTCTCGACAACACCGACGAAGGCACAACCTGATCGTGCGCATCCAGCACCGAAACCCCGCCTGCCGCAGCCAACGGTAGTTGCACCTCCACGGTAGTAACGCCCGTACGCTTCCAGGCCAGCGGATTGAAGACCAGCACCGGAACATCTCCAGCAACCTTCGTATTCACCCCCGCTGCCAGCGTCTGCAACGCATTATTGGAGATCTCATTCGTTGCCCAGCGCACTGCGTCGTAGTCCTTCTGCGCCTCTTTGTAGATGATCCCGATTCCAGATCCCGCTGCCAGATCGTGGAAGTTGTTGAACGTGATCTTCTTCCAGGCATCGGTAAACTGTTGATTCGGATAGCGGTCCCCGCCCAGCCATGCCAGCGAAGCGTACTTCTCCGCGTTCAGGGTCCATTCCTCGCTCTCCCGCATGTTCCGCTTGTGCTGAGCCTGCGTCGTCATCACCCCGCGGTGGTACTCAAAATACATCTCGTCTTTCCACGTCGGAATCGCAATCTTGCCTGCCTCCGCCGCGGGAAACGTATAGCCCTTTGCCATCGCCCCGTAGTCCCACACTGGCGAGTTGCTCGATACCTGCTGCTCCGCTTTCGTGAAGAAAGCCTGTGCCGTTCCAAACTCCGCCTTCGGCATGATCTTGTCCGGTCCCGCCCAGTGTTGGCCCTCATCCAGAACCGCCCGCGTCGGTCCGCCGCCGTGGTCGCCGATCCCGTACAGGTCCATCATCTCTTCCATACCCGGTGCCCGTTGCCGCGCCGAAGCCAGATCAGCCGTCAGCCGAACCGGGTTCAGATTGTTGTTTGCATAATCATGCGGGAAGTACGTCAGCACCTTGCTGCCATCCGGAGACTGCCACCAGAACAGCTTGAACGGCAGCTGATTCGTGTCATTCCACGTCATCTTCTGCGTCACAAAGTAGTCCACGCCAGACCGCTTGTAGATCTGTGGAAGCTGCCAGTTATACCCAAACGAGTCAGGGTTCCACCCAATCCGCACATCCACCCCATACTCCTTCTGGAAGAACCGCTTGCCCAGCAGCAACGACCGCACTTGCGACTCGCCGTCCGGCATATTCAGGTCCGGCTCAATCCACATTCCGCCTACGACCTCCCAGCGGCCCTCCTTGATGCGCTTCTTGATCTCTTCGTTCATCGCCGGATACTTGTCCGCGATCCACTCGTTGTACTGTGCCGCAGATTGCGTGTACGTGTAATCCGGATACTCGTTCATCAACTGCAGCGCAGTGCTGAACGTCCGCTTCACCACGTCCACGGTCTCGGTCCATGGCCACAACCACGCCGCGTCAATGTGCGAGTTGCCCGTCAGGTGCAGCGTCGCCTGCTGCAGCACTGGCTTCAATGGCTGCAGAATCTGTTTCGCCTGCACCAGCGATGCATCGAACTTCGCCTGATCGTTCGCATCCAGCGCTTTCAGATCCACCGCACCGATCGCCTGTTGCAGCGTTGCCATGTCCTTGGCCGTTTCCTTTGAGAGCGAAGGAATCAGCAACGTCGTCGAAAGCAACTCCAGCCGCAGGTCCTCCGGATTCGGTCGCCCAGCCGCAAAGTCGATCTTCAACTTCGTCCCATCGAACCGCTTCGTATCCACCGTATGCAGCAACTTCACTGCAATCACAACCTTCTCGCCCGGCTTGGCCTGATCGAATAGCACGATCGGCTCCAGGTCATCGCCCAACGCCACCCGCCGCCCGTTGAAGTAAATAATCTCCGGTATCGGTCCATTCGCGTTGGCTCGGAACTGAAACCAGATTCGTGCCCCGGTCAGGTCATACCCATTCAACGTCTTCGGCACTTCCACCGTCCGCCGATACCACGCAGCCTCCGTTGCACCCTGGCTCCGCGGCCCCACCAGCGCCCAGCCAGAGTCATCCGTATCCACCGCTTCGCCATGGGCCAGATCGCCCGAGTGGTAGCGCCACTGCTCCGCCGGCAGGCTATCAAACGTCGACAGTCGCTCAATCACCTGCTGCGACGCCGGAGACAAGCTCTGCACAATCGCTGCAACCTCTTTCGGGGACTGCGCCTCTGCAGAATTACCCTGAAAAACAACCAGCATCAAAAAAACCGCCGTGGAAATGAAAGCGGTAACAATTCTGCGCGCAACTGGAAGACGGAACGAAAAATCCAAGTGATACTCCTTCAAGGGAAATTACTGCTGGCTGTCAGGACGCGACGGCACCCTGCCGAAAATCGAAGCTAGAGGAGTCTATCGCGCCAGCATCCCTCTCGAACAGTTAAGCCGCAGGAATAAAAGTCATAACTCCGCACTAAATAAAACCAAGTCACTCGGAGGTGTTTTTGAGTCCGAAAAATGACCATCCCAGCCACACAAATATCCACCTTCAGACCATATAAATCGCTCAAAAAGCATCGCTGATCCCTGCGGAGAACGTGGCGAGTTCCACACCTTTGTCAGCGCTGGTCCGATGTTCTCGCGTAGCATCTCTGTAACGTCTGCTCAAGTTGTCGAGCGTGATGGCTTCGTCTATGCCGATCTTCTCTCCATCTCAGACCCCGTCCTCGCGTAGCCGCCGGCTTCCGCGGATCCTCGCTCTCCTCGGCCTAGCCTGCATCGTGCCGGCACTCACATCTGCGCAAACGCTTGCCCGGCCCGGATGGGTCGGTTCTGGTCTCACGCCAAACTCCTGGTGGAGACATGCTGTCATCTACACCATCGATCCGCATCGTTTTCAGGATTCAAACGCCGACGGCACTGGCGATTTGCGCGGCCTCGTTCAGCGCCTCGACTATCTTCAATCCCTGGGCGTCGATGCAGTTCTCATCGAGCAGCTTCATCCCCCGGCAGTCCCCGCCGCCAGCCAGACGAGCCAGCAGGTCATCGATCCCGCGCTCGGCACCCTCGATGACTTCGACGACCTCGTCATCCAGGCCAGCCGCCACAACATCCGCGTCCTCATCGATCTGCAACCCAGCTCCCCAACCGCCGATCTCTCCGGCGTCGCACGCTTCTGGCTTAGCCGTGGAATCGCCGGCTTCCGCCTCGCTGCTCCTACCGCCCAGACAGAGCCCAACCCGCCAGACAGCACCAACCAACTCCGGCAACTCCGGGCCGTAGCAAAGAGCTACGTCGGCGAGCGCATTCTCATCGGACCTCTCACCCCGTCCGCTCCCCCACGTGGACGACCAGCAGAGTCCCTGCGCAACGGCGACGCTCCTCAACTTCTGCTGAACCCCTACCTCAGCCCTCTCACGCAACTCGATGCCACAGCTTTTCGAACAGCACTGGAGAGCAACGACGCCTTAGTTCACTCCAGCGGCAGCGTTCCCGTGGTCCTCACGGATGACGCCACCCACACCCGTAGCATCACCCGCTTCGCCGTCACCAATCCAGACCTGGACAAAGTGATAGCCACCCTCCTCCTCACCACTCGCGGCGCCTCTATGGTCTACTTCGGCCAGGAGGTCGGGATGGCCCCTGCACCCTCCAACCAGCAACCAGACAAGCCTTCGACAATGCCATGGGGCAGCTCTCCGCCGCCTGTGACCACAGCACCGGCCCACCCCGGCCTCCAGTCCAACACCCAGCCAGCCAACACCGCTCCCGACGTCGCCACCCAGGACGCCGATCCCAGATCCCTGCTCAACTGGTATCGCCAGCTCAGCATCATTCAGCACAGCAACCTCACCCTGCGCTCCGGCGTCAACCTCTCTCTGGATCACGACAGCCAGCACGTCCTCGCCTGGGTTCGCAAGCCGCTCATCGTCTCGGCCATCGCGCCTCCTATCGTCTTTCTTTGCAATCTCACCGGCCAGCCGGTACAGCTGTCGCTTACCGCGGACATGCAGCGTCTACACTTGCGCGGCAGCTTCCTCCGCACCATCCTACGGTCAGACAGCGGCATGGGCGCCATACATCTTGATTCCGTCACCCTGCCGCCCTTCGCTGTCTATATCGGAGAGCTGCGCTACTAGGCCCCACCCTCGTCATTCGGTCGCCAGCCAGTTGTCCCGGGTACCGTCTCATACGCTCCATATACCCGATCGAATACGGCATCCCAGCTACAACCCACTGCGTAGCTCCTCGCTAACTCCCCCATCCGTTCCAGCAACAAACGATCCTCCGCCAGCGTAGCGATAGCCGTGGCAAATCCATCATCCGTGGCGACAAATCCCGTCTCGCCATGCCGCACGATGTACTTCGGGCCACCATCCGGGGTCACGATCGCGGGCACCCCGCTCGCCAGCGCCTCCAGCACTACATTGCCAAAGGTGTCCGTATGCGAGGGGAAGACCAGCAGGTCCATGTCGGCATACGCAGCCGCCAGCGCTTCACCACGCAGTACGCCCGCAAACACCGCATGCTTTAGCGACGCTCGCAGCGACGCCTCTTCCCCGCCATGGCCCACAATCAGAAACTCCACCCCACCCACGCCTCGTGCGGCTAGCTCGCCTTCTATCTGCTCCAGCAAAGCCACGTTCTTCTCCACCGAGAGTCTCCCTACATACCCCAGGACCAGCTTCTTCTCTCCCCTGCCACGCATTCGGCGAGTTGGTGAGAATAGCTCAGTGTCGACTCCTCGCTGCATCAGGTGGCACGGTCTCCCCGTGGACTGCTCCAACATCGCGCACAACTCGCCATTCGGTGCGAAAAGTACTTGTGCCAGCCGATAGAACTGCGCCGCCACCCAAAGCGCTCCAGACTCTATTCCGCGCTCGGAGGCAGCCGCATATCGCTCCGGCAGCCGCTGCGTCATTGACGCCATTCTGCGTGCTGCATACTCGTGCACGTTCGTATGCCACGAAGCCGCCAGCGGAATCCCCAACTCCCACGCAAAGTATGCCCCAAATATTCCCAACTCGCTGGGGCCCGTAATGTGAATGATGTCCGGCTGGAAGCTCTTCAGCTCCCGCTCGATGCGACTTATGTGTCGCCAGAACAGCGGATCGAACGAGAGGTCTTTCTCCATTCCCACCGATGCCCAACTTCGCCCTAGCTCCAGCGTGCGCAAAGAATCGGCCTGCTCGGATGCCTGCGCTCTTCCGCCCGCCCGCACACACAGAAAGGGAAGCCGATGCCGCTCGGCATACCCCACAAAGTTGCGGCTCGTATGAGCGACTCCGTTTACTTCGTGGAACGAGTCCGGAAAGTAGGCAACACGCGGCGCACGCATCGCTTTAGACTATCCCTCACTCCACCGTTCGATCGTTAAAACATAGTCTTTTCCTGCACTCCGGCCGCCCTGCTTCAAGCATCCAGCTTTGCAAGCGTCGTGCGCATCTCGCCGGTCTCATCCCAGGCCATTCGCAGCCCCCCCGATACTGGAGCAGCACCCATCAGCCTTACCAATCCAAGAATCCCATCGATCACCTTGGGTGCCCGGCCCTGTGTCCACAGAGCGGAAAGGGGGGTGATCGTGCCGTTCTTGTCCGGATGGTAGACCCGCTCATCCCATCGCTGCGACCCAGCCGGAAACTGGGGATAGTTGCGGATCGCGTCCAGCGTCGATTGCAGAATCCGGTGCTTCCACGGCTGGGCATACTGGGGCATAAACAGCACATGGCTCTGGCGCTCGCGCCTGACTTCGTGCACAAACTCCGTAAAGCTGGTCGCATACGTCAGGTTCACGTTCGCATTTGGTTCAACGCCATGTCGATCGCCACCGCTGATTACCAGTTGATTCCACTTGCCGGCCAGCGTCGAAACCTCGCGGTTTTCCTTCCAGTTGCGCAGCCCGTTCAACTCCAGCGCATGGAAAAACTGTCCATACACCGCCAGAAACTCGTTCACCAGAACTTCGTGCTGTTCTATGCCAATCCGGTAGAGGTCCCATATCGGATGGTTGAAGATGATCAGCACATCCGGCAGTTCATGCAACTCCCTCAGAATCTCGGTCAGCATTACCGGCTTGCGCTCTGCCACAGGGATCGCAGTAAACGCCTCTAGCCGTGCCATCCACTCCGTGGCCGTGGCGCTGGGCAGGTTATGGATGCCAAGATGAAACGCGGTCGTCCCAAACGGTACTGTCCACTCCACCGACACCGGGATATGACGCGCAGAAGGTACAGACCGCAGCAACATAGGCGCGTTGATGTTGTCGTGGTCGGTAATCGAGACCATCCCCGGTAGTTGCAGATTCTCTTCGATCTGCCTCTGCTCCAGCTCAAACGCCAGACGTGGCGTCAGGGGTGGAGTCCAATAGCTCAGGGCATAATTCGGAGAGATGCCGGAGCGCTCCTTGCAGCGCTCTTCAAACCACCGCATCACAGGTTGTAGAACACCCCAATCCTTTGAGAACTCCGCGATAAAATCCAGCGTCTCCCGCGACTGGTTGGTGTGACTGTGCAGCGACACGCCACACGCAAACCCCTTGGCTACGTTTGGCTCCCGCCACAGGTACGAGATGCTCGATTGGCTCATCGGCCGCCTCCCTACTGACTCCTACGGGGCAAGTATCGCCACCGCACATGACAGCACCATGACCGCACCAAGAACAGGGCTTCAAATTTGAGCAAATCCAGTAACTAGAATGGTTACGCCTCCCTAGAGACTCGACCTACCCCCCACACCGGCCGCAGTTCCACCCAATCCGGTAGATCAGCAACCAAAGTCCACCGTGATCATTTCCATTGGCCACAAAACCTATTTTTACCATGATTTTAGCCGCGGCCTTTTCCCGTATCTCATTGTAAGCAGGAAGCTTGCAACCCAGTACCTCCCAAGGGTACATGGAAATGCAACGTCGTGTAAGGAGTCAGGTAGCGAGGATATTAACGAGTCTTGGCGATGTCCGGCCCTAGAATCTCCTGCACACACGGTGCAGGCCCCTCGGGCACGCCTTCGCGCTCCTCACGGAGCTTCTGATCGCGTTCAAAAGCAGAATCAAGATGTACCGTGAGTCCAGTCTTTAGAATCTCGAACGCCTCCTCCGGCGTGTCGGCGAACTGAAACAGATCCAGATCCTTCAGTGAGATGGCACCGCGTTCCGCCATCGCCTCCAGATTGATCACGTTTTTCCAGTAAGAAGATCCGTAGATCACGACCGTAATACTCTTTGCCAACTTCTTCGTTTGCGCCAGAGTCAGCAGTTCAAACATCTCGTCCAGCGTTCCAAAGCCGCCTGGAAACACCACCAGAGCCTTCGCCAGATAGGCAAACCAGTACTTCCGCATGAAGAAGTAGTGGAACTCGAAGTTCAGCGTGGGCGTGATGTAAGGGTTCGGACGCTGCTCGAATGGCAGCTTGATGTTCAGTCCAATCGTCTTGCAACCCACCTCGTAGGCTCCACGGTTTGCCGCCTCCATAATTCCCGGCCCGCCCCCGGAGGTCACCACAAACCGGTGCCGACGACCCGGAAGTGCATGAGCCCAGGTTGCAATCATGCCCGCCAGCTTGCGAGCATCCTCGTAGTACGCAGCCATCTCCACCGCTGCTTTGGCGCGTTGTACCTGTAGTTCGCTGGCTTCGCCGCTGGCAATCTCTTCCGGTCTTGCAGGCTGCTCCTCTGCTGGAGCCGGCTGCTGAGAGCCCGTATTATCAAGCAGTTGCAGTTCCGTATTTGCTGCATCCAGACTCATAAAGCGTGCTGAGCCGAAGAAGACCACCGTGTCCTGAATGCGCTCCCGACGGAACCGCGCCATCGGCTCCTGATACTCGCTGATCATCCGCACCAGCCTGCCGTCAGGCGAGTGCAGGAACTCAGGATTTTCGTATGCAAGTTGGGCCCGGTCTAGCAATTCTAGATCTTCTGGAATCATTCACCGTCTCGATTCAGGATGTTGTAAGTAACACTTAGTTGCGATAATCCCGGTAGTGGACCGCTTCCGAGATACCAATCCAGATATCCAGCAGGCCAAGTCCCGAGATGACGCCTCGCACCGCACCATTGTGCAGAATCGCGGCTAGTGTCGGACGCGCCTGGATAAACATGTTGTGGTCCCAGATGCGCGGCCACCAGGGCAGTACCATCACCAGCACGCCAAGGTATACGCAGAAGAGCACGAGAACACAGAGCGACAGCCGTTGCAGCCAAACCGGTGTCGTCCCTTTTGTTTGTCCGCCGCTACCCGTTGTCGCGTGCGTTACCGTCGGTTTCTGGTCCGGGTAAAGTTGTGGCTGTCCAGACATCAAGCTCTCTCGATTGACAGTAGCAGAGCGAGCCGCAGTTGTCTTGCCACGTTGCAGGGACTCATGTTCCTGTCCGCCCCCACTAGTGCGCTGCAAATGAGAAAATAGATATTCATGCTCCAACTCTCCTCAGCCGGAAAACGATTCGGTCCAAAGCTACTGTTTGAAGATGCAAACTGGCTGATAACGCCAGACGAGCGTACTGGTCTCGTAGGCGGCAACGGCACGGGCAAGTCTACCCTGCTCAAGGTGCTTGCCGGTGTCGAGTCGCTCGACTACGGCGCGCTGACACGCACCAAAGGTATGACGCTCGGCTATCTTCCACAGGATGGTCTCGCGCTCTCTGGTCGCACGGTCTTCGACGAATGCCTCTCGGTCTTCGATGCCTTGCGCGGCCTGGAGCAGGAAGCCGAAGGGCTCTCAGAGCAACTAGCCGAGCACGACCCGGACAGCGCGGCATACGCGGCTGCTGCCTCTCGCTACTCTCACATTGCCGACCTGCTCCATGCGAATGACATCTATACCCTCGACTATCAAGTCGGAACAGTGCTCGGCGGCCTGGGCTTCGATAAAGCCGACTGGACGCGCCGTACGGAGGAGTTTTCCGGTGGCTGGCAGATGAGGATTGCTCTGGCAAAGCTGCTGCTTCAGAAGCCATCGCTGCTGCTGCTGGATGAGCCCACAAATCATCTTGATCTAGAGACGCGCAACTGGTTAGAAGACTACCTTCGCAACTATCCAAATGCGTTTGTACTGATCTCGCACGATCGTTACTTCCTGGATGTCACGGTCAACAAGACGGTGGAATTGTGGAACAAGCGCGCCCATTTCTACTTCGGAAACTACGAAAAGTATCTAAAGCAGAAGGAAGAGCGGCGGCTCCAGTTGATGTCCGCCTATAAGAATCAGCGCGACCAGATCGAGCACCTTGAATCCTTCATCAACCGCTTCCGCGCACAGGCCACGAAGGCGAAACAAGTTCAGTCCAGAATCAAGGAATTGGAGAAGATTGAGCGCATCGAAGTACCTGAAGACGAGGCGACGATTCACTTCACAATTCCGCAGCCGCCTGCGTCTGGTCGCACGGTGATCGACGTAGCGAATCTGACCAAGCATTATGGGCCGAAGCGTGTTCTTGAAGATGTCAGCTTTACGATTGATCGCGGCGACCGTATCGCGCTGGTCGGTGCAAATGGAGCCGGAAAGTCGACGCTGATCCGTATGTTGGCGGGTCTGGAGCCGCCTACAAGTGGCAGCATCAAGCTGGGCCACAATGTTATTGCAGACTACTTTGCGCAGGATCAGTACAAGGTGCTGGATCCAGCCGCCAAGATGCTCGACGACATCAGCGGGATCGCTCCGAAGGTGTCGCAGGTCGATCTGCGCAGCTTGCTGGGCTGCTTCATGTTCTCGGGCGATGATGTCTTCAAACCGTTGGGCGTTCTCTCCGGCGGGGAGCGGAACCGTTACGCCATGGCGAAGATGCTGGTTTCGCCGGCGAACATGCTACTGCTGGACGAGCCTACCAACCACCTCGATCTGAGGGCGAAGGATGTGTTGCTGGACGCGATTCGCAACTTTACTGGTACGGTTTTGTTCGTGTCTCACGATCGCTACTTTATCGATGGCCTCGCAACCCGCGTCTTCGAGGTCGAAGATCGGCGCGTGCACATCTATCCCGGCAATTATGAGGACTATTTGTGGCGGAAGCAGGGCGGACCAGAGAAGGTTGCTGCCGCGCTTACCAGCCCGGAGAGATTTGTAACTGAATCAGTATCAAATGTGTCTGTATTCGTGGAAGAACCGGTGAAGGTGGCTGTGAAGCGGCTGAATCCGATTAAACTCCGGCAGCTGGAAGATCGGCTTCGCCTGACGGAAGAGGAGATACCCCATCTGGAGAGTGCGATCACAGCCGCGGAGGAGAAGTTGGGAGTGTTTACAACAGCGGAAGAATCTCAGCGGACGGCGGCAGTATTAGATAAATTGCGCGGAGATCATGCCGCCCGGGTTGCGGAGTGGGAAGAACTGGCGTTGGCGTTGGAGGAGCAGAGCCTGGCTTAGCTCGTGGTCAACGGCCATCACGCAGGCGAGCGGCAAGGCGTTCGGGCAGGCCGGCCATCAGGATACGACCTTGCGAGGCAGTCAGGTCGTAGGGGACGCGGTGGAAGATGATCTCGGCCGCATCACTATCGTAGATCGCAAACGCAGCTCGCCAGTCGCAGTCGCGAGGTTGTCCGATGGAGCCTGGATTGATGAGATGGCGAGTGCCTTCAGGGATGGAGAGGGTCCAGGACTCAGCATCATTGCGGGTGTTATATCGCGGACGGAGTTCGTGCCAGTCGTGATCTTTCTGTGAGAATCCGCCCTGAATATGGGTGTGGCCGAAGAAGGTGATGGCAGTAGGCATCTGCTGCAGCGGTGCCCATGCATCGCGCATGTTGAGGATGTAATGGTCTTCGTTGAGCGGTGAGCCGTGCGCGCACGTGATGCCTGGCTGTTCGGGCTGGAGGGGGCCCTGGGGTACGGTGCGGAGCCAGTTGAGGTTACCCGGGGTGAGTTCGTCCCGGGTCCAATTGGCTGCGGCGCGCGCTACCGGATTGAAGCCTAGTGCCGAGGTGAGGCCGCAACAGACTCGATCGTGATTGCCTCGGACGTTGAGATTGGCGATCGGTCGAAGAATATCGAGAACCTGGTTGGGGCTGGCACCGTAGCCAACCAGGTCACCGAGGTTCCAGAGGGCGTCGTATGAGCCGGCAGCGGCGTCAAGCACCGCAGTGAGGGCCTCCAGGTTCGCGTGGATGTCGGAGATGATGAGGGCGCGCATACGGTTGTCGGTGCCCTTAGGCCCAAAGAGATAGCTTATCTGGATTCTTCGCTGGATGAAAGCGGAGTCTGAGCGATATGCCGTTTTGCGCTTTCTAAGCGCAACTTTACGTCATCTGATTCCATTTTTGCCAGGGGTTCTCCAGGGTAAACTATCCTATAAGTTATTTATTATCATGTAGATATGGTTGAAGATGCGAGCGGTTTGGTGCGGTTAGTGTGCATGGTGGGGGCTGAAGCGAGAAGTTGGCGAGTGTAGGGATGGATGGGGTTGCGAAAGAGTTGGGAGGTGGGTGCCTGTTCGACGATTTGGCCGTGCTGCATGACAGCTACGGTGTCTGTGGGCTGGTCGCAGGCCTGGGCGACGACGGCGAGGTCGTGGGAGATGAAGAGCATGGCGAGGTTATGGGAGGCGCGTAACTGCTTGAGAAGAAGCAGGATCTGCGCCTGAACGGTGACGTCTAGGGCAGTGGTGGGCTCGTCGGCGATGAGGAGGCGGGGTTGGTTGACGATGGCCATGGCGATGAGGATTCTTTGGCGTTGACCGCCGGAGAACTGGTGGGGGTAGTCTTTGGAACGGCGCTCGGGGTCGGGGAGGGCGACCTGGTGCATGGCGGCTAAGACCTTTTGTTTGATGGCGTTGCGGGAGAGCCTGGGATGGTCGGTCCCGTCGTTGTGGGCGAGGACAGCTTCGGCGATTTGTGCGCCTATAGGCATGACCGGATTGAGGGCGGTCATGGGTTCCTGGAAGATCATGGAGATGTTGCGGCCGCGGTGGTGTCGCATGGCTGTTTCGGAGAGGTGGAGGAGGGGTTGTCCTGCAAAGGTAATGTCTCCAGTGATTTGGGCGGTGGGCGGGAGGAGGCGGAGGAGGGCGAGGGAGGTGGCGGATTTGCCGGAGCCGGATTCTCCGACGAGGCCGAGGGTTTGTCCGGCGTTGATTTGAAAGGAGATGTTCTTGACAGCGTGGTGGGTTCCGAAGCGGATGGACAGGTCTTTTACCTGGAGAAGGGGTGGGTGGAGAGCGGGGAATTCGGGTAACGGGCTGGTGTCCACTGGTGAATGGTAGCGAAATATGCGGACATAAGGTGGAGATTTATGTGGCAAAGGTGGATCACAAACGGCAGCAGATGGACTTTGGGGGTGACGCAGCGTCTAAACTCGTGACGGGCTTATGAAAAACATCTTTGGCGGCATATTTTTAGCGTGTGTGGTGGTTTGGGGTGGCGCTGTCTCGGGACAGACGCACAAGGTGGAGAGTCCGCTGAGCGTGGTGCGTGCGGTGGGGGTGTATGAGTGGACAGGCGATATGGCGAAGCCGACGGCGAGCCGTCTGATTCCGGTGTCGCTTTTTATTGAGGGCAAGCTGGAGGAAGCGGGGGTCTATCTGGCGCGTCCGGTTCCGTTCGCTTTGTTGAGCGGGAATGTTTACGAGCTCCAGCAGGCTGGGGTGGCGAAGGGGACGTTGAACCTGGTGTATGCGCGGCACATGCAGGTGGAAGATACGAGTACTGGAGCTACCGCTTTTGATGATGGGTGGTTTGGGTACGGGAGCTACCGGGGGCTGACTGCGGCGAAGAAGTCTGGAAGCGCGCTGAAGCCTTCAACGACGCTGGCGGTGGTTAAGGGTTCGCGGGATGGGGACAGGCCGCATTTTGCGAACAAGACAGGGGAGACGTCTGCTGGCGGGGATAGTGGGCAGGAGAGCAAGAGCACGGGAAAGGCTGCGGAGGATGCGGACCGGCCTACGATGCGGCGGCGTGATAGCGGTAGCGGCGATAGTGCGAAGAGTACGGGTGCGGCGAAGACGGATTCGAGTACGGCCAGCGTGGATAAGACAACACCGGCGGATGATCCGGACCGGCCTACGATGAAGCGGCGCAGTACTGGCGATGCGGGTGGTGACACGGCGAGCGGGACGGGTGGTGCGAAGCAGGATTCGAGTGCGGCGAATACGGATAAGGCGAATACGGATAAGACGACGCCTGCGGACGATCCGGATCGGCCTACGATGAAGCGGCGTGATTCGAGTGATACGGGGAGTGACACCACTGCGACGAAGGGCGATACGCCAGCCGATGATGCGGACCGGCCTACTTTGAAACATCACTCGGCGGAACAGTCGAAGAAGGAGCGAGGTCGGGACGATACGGCTTCGGTGTCGGGCGTGGGGTCGTTGAATGACGATCCGAACCGTCCGAACCTGCACCGTGGCAAGCCGGCGAGTGCGATGACGGAGGCAGACCTGCCGAAGCTGACGGGGATGCCGAAGGAGATTGAGTTGCACCAGATGGTGGCGGTGTCGGATGCGGCGAATAGCGAGACCCACGATTTTGCTCGGGCGTGGGAGGATGATGCGGAGCGCAAGGTGATTCTGGGGAAGATGCAGGTGCTGGCGCAGAAGAAGCTGCTGAGTTACAACCTGGCTTCGAGCGCGGCTGCGGCTGCCGCGAAGCCGGTGGGGAAGCGTCCGCCGAACAGCAAGCTGCGGCATGCGGTAGGGCCGGAGATTGCGTCTGCGGTGCCAGTTGTAGAAGAAGAGTTGAAGGGTTACGCGTTGAGCTACGGGGGAGATGTGACCTACGTCTACACCGCACATACGGTGGGGACGGGTGCGTCGCTGGAGTATGTAACCGAAGTGGCGCAGGCGGGTGCGATGGGGGAGTTGAAGCCGGCGATTGAGAGCGTGACGGATGCGGCGCACCTGGACCGGAATCCACGGATGCGGCTGGTGGATGCGGTGGATGCGGATGCGAGTAATCGGGCGAGTCTGCTGTTTGAGTTGCGGGGGCAGTCGAGCCGGCAGTTTGCGTTGTATCGGGTGATCGGGTCGGTGGCGGAGCAGGTCTTTTTGACTGGGACTACTCAGTAGAGGATTTTACGCTGGAGCGACTGGAATCAGTCCGTAGCGCAGCATCGTTTCCTTCATTTTGGAGAGGTCGGGAGGCTGTACCGCAACCAGTGTTGCCATTTCGCGGAAGTAGGCGGGGCCCAGGACGCCGGGGCTGAGGGTGCAGAGACAGCGTGCGGGTTCCTGTGTGTTGTTGCTGAAGCCGTGGACGATACCGCGGGGGATGAAGACGGTTTGGCCGGGTTGCAGCGTGACGTCCTGGCCATCGATGCGCCAAGTTGTCATGCCTGCGAGGCCGTAGACGGTCTCGTCCCAGTTCTCGTGGTAGTGGGGAACTGGCAACCGCGTATTGGGGAGGACCGTCATCTCGAACATATCGAGGCTGCCCCCGGTACTCTCCTTGCTTTGGAGAAACTTCAGTTCGATGCTGCCCATGTTTATGATTTCTGGCATGTCGGCTCTCTCTCTGTTCTCGTGCGGTCGTCTTTCGAGCAAACGCATCCAGTATTTTCCTTACATGAGGAGCACTATACCAGTGCTGTTCAGGCGGTGGTGTGGTTGAGGGATTGGATGAGGCCGCGGATGTAGCCGTAGCAGAAGGCGAAGGACTGGAGGCCGTTGGGGTCGTTGGGTGCTGTGGGGACGTGGTCTGGCATGAGCATGTAGGGGTAGCCGACTTCGCGGTAGGTGTGGATGGCTTTGACCATGTCGACGTCGCCCTCGTCGGGGTAGACTTCGGCGAAGTCGTTGCGGTGGCCGCGGATGTTGCGGAAGTGGACGTTGAAGATCTTGTTGCGGGAGCCGAAGTATCGGATGACGTCGAAGATTTCTTTGCCGGGGTCGGCGAGCATCTCGGAGACTGTACCCTGGCAGAAGTTGAGGCCGTGATAAGGGCTGGGCTGGATTTCGATGAAGCGTTTGAGGCCGGCGACGGTGCCGAGGACGCGGTCGATGCCGAGGTAGCCTTCGGGTGGGACGCCGGGGTCCTGGGGGTGGCAGGCCATGCGGATTTTGTACTCGTTGGCGACGGGGATGATGCGGTCGAGGAAGTAGGTGATGCGCTCCCAGAAGGCGTCGGCGTCGACGTGCCCGGCGATGGTGAGTCCGGAGTGGGCTTGCTGGACGGGCATGGTTTTGCCGGTGGTGTCGTCGTGGCCGCCGATGATGACGTCGGGTTTGGGGTGGGCGAGGGCGTCGGCGAGGTTCCAGCGGCTGTAGGTGGCGTCTCCACGGCCGGGCTGGGTACCGGAGCGGAGGACGCCGAGGATGCTCATGTTGTATTTGATTGAGGGCATGCCAGCGAGGGCACAGTTGCGGATGTAGGTCTGGAGGGCCTCGATGTCGCGGTCTCGCTCCGGGCTGTGGGCGAGCATGATGGCGGGGTGTTTTTCGCGGTCGATGTAGGAGGATTCGAGGAAGGGTGGGCCGACGCAGAGGATTTCGATGTTGTTGGCGGCAGCGAGTTCGCGGGTGCGGTGGAGTTCGTCGACGGTGGCGTAGAGGCGTCCGTCGGCTATCTGGGGATAGGCGCAGATGTGGCGGACTCCGTAGCGGGCGAGGAATTTGAGGTGGGTGTCGGTGGTGGGGGCGCTTTGGCAGCCGAGCTTCATAAGCACGGGTTTGGGCGGGGTGGGGGAAGCGGCTGCGTGGGAGGTGGTGCTGCGGAGGGCGAGCGCCGTGGCGCTGGAGGAGGCGAGGAATTGGCGGCGATTCATACAGTTAGGAAAGTAGCACGGCTGGTGAGGAGTTTGCGGAGCCAAAGATTGGGTTGCGGGTGTAGTATGCCGCTCAGTGGTGGGTTAGATGGAATCGTTGCGTAGCGAAAGGCTTTGGCTATCGCTTCTGAACGCGACGAGAGACGGCGCTGGAGATGGAATCCAGCGCCGTCTTTCCTGTGTTGGGGAAGATTATGCGGTGACGAGATGGGGTTCGAGAGCGGGGTAGTCGGTGTAGCCCTCGGGGCCGTGGGTGTAGAAGGTTGCTGGGATGGGAACGTTGAGTGGCGCGCCTTTTGCAAAACGGATGGGGAGGTCGGGGTTGGCGATGAAGAGTTTGCCGTAGGCGACGGCGTCTGCGCGTCCTTCGTCTAGCAGCAGTTGGCCGGAGTGCTGATCGAGGGCTTCGTTGGCGACGTAGATGCCACCGAAGGCATGCTTGAGGACGGGGCCGAGGGAGTCTTCGGCGACGCGCTCGCGTGCGGCGATGAAGGCGATCTTGCGTTTGCCGAGCTCGGTGGCGAGGTAGGTGAAGGTGGCGGGCCGGTTGGAGTCGGAGATGCCGTGGGCATCGGAGCGCGGGGCGAGGTGCATGCCGACGCGGCCGGGTCCGAAGACGGAGATGGCAGCATCGGCGACTTCGAGGTGGAGTCGGGCCCGGTTCTCGATGGGGCCGCCGTACTCGTCGGTGCGGTGGTTGGTGCCGTCCTGAAGGAACTGGTCGAGGAGGTAGCCGTTTGCTCCGTGGATTTCGACGCCGTCGAATCCCGCTTCCTGTGCGTTCTGGGCTCCGCGGCGGAAGGCTTCGATGACTTCTTTCACTTCGTGGAGTTCGAGGGCTCGGGGAGTGACGAAGGATTTCTCCGGGCGGATGAGGGAGACGTGGCCGGTGGCGGCGATGGCCGAGGGAGCGACGGGGAGTTGACCGTTGAGGAAGCTGGGGTCGGAGATGCGGCCTACGTGCCAGATCTGGGCGAAGATGCGTCCGCCAGCGTTGTGGACGGCTGCGGTGATGGGCTTCCAGGCTTCGGTTTGCTCTTTGGACCAGATGCCGGGGACCTGAGAGTAGCCGACGCCGAGGGGGTCGATGGGGATGCCCTCGGAGATGATGAGGCCGGCGGAGGCGCGCTGGGAGTAGTACTCGCCGATGAGAGGCGTGGGGATGTGGTCGGGGGTGCCGCGCAGGCGGGTGAGGGGAGCCATGAAGACGCGGTTGGGGAGAAGCATGTCGCCGAGCTGTAGGGGATCCAGAAGAGAGTAGGGTGAGTAGGGCATATCGACAGTTTAGATGACCGGAAGATTCAGTTGGGTTCAGATGCTAAGGTGAGTTTGAGGTGACGATGCGAGTTGCAGTGGTGACAGGGGCAGCACAGGGGATTGGGCGGCGGACAGCGGAGGTGCTGGCGGGAGCGGGGTTTGCGGTGGCGCTGATGGATTTGCAGGCGTGTGGGGGGACGTTGGCGGCGGTGCGTGCGCTGGGGGCGGATGCGATTGAAGTGACAGGCGATATTTGCGATGAGGGTGTGGTGGCGGGTGCGGTGGAGGTGGTGAGGGAGCGGTGGGGGCGCGTGGATGTGCTGGTGAATAACGCGGGGATCAGCTTTATTGGTGCAGCGGAGACGGTGGAGGCAGCGGCGTTTCGGCGGGTGCTGGAGGTGAACCTGGTGGCTCCGTTTGTGCTGGCGAAGGGGTTTGGGGCGATGATGCTGGCGCAGGGGGAGGGGAGCATCGTGAATGTGGCTTCGGTGGCGGGGCTGGTGGGGATTGGGGACCGGTCGGCGTATAACGCTTCAAAGCATGGACTGATTGGGCTGACGCGGACGCTGGCGGCGGAGTGGGGTGGGCGCGGGGTTCGGTGTAATGCGGTGTGTCCGGGGTGGGTGAAGACGGAGATGGATGCGGCAGATCAGGCGGGTGGTGGCTACTCGGATGAGGACATTGAGGGGCGCGTGCCGATGGGGCGGTTTGCTAGTCCGGAGAATATTGCGCAGGCGATTTTATTTCTGGCGGAGGTGGAGCGGAGTGGGTTTGTGAATGGGGTGGCGCTGCCGGTGGATGGGGGCTGGGTGAGTGATGGGAGTTGGCAGAGTTTGAGGATGCGGAAGCGGTAGGGGGTTCGTGCTACGCACGAATTCCCACTCATGCGATAAAGCTGCATGAATGGGGCACCCGGCACCCGCTGCGCGCGGGGCGGTCACTTCGTGACGTGTGACTGCTTCGCGTGGTGCTCCCGTTGGTCGCAAATGGACGATTGTGGCGACCAACGGGAGGGCCGATGAGCTTGGCCTAAAAGCTCTGGTCCTTGAGCCAGGCGCGGAAGTCGGGGCCTAGTTTGTCGTGTTTGAGGGCTAGTTCGACGGTGGCGCGGAGGAAGCCTTGTTTGTCGCCGGCGTCGTGGCGCTTGCCTTCGTAGCTGAAGCCGTAGACCTTCTCGTGCTGGAGGAGGGCTTTAATGGCGTCGGTGAGTTGGAGTTCGCCGCCGGCGCCGGGGGTGATGCCTTCGATCATCTCGAAGATGCGCGGGGTGAGGATGTAGCGGCCGATGATGGCGTTCTGGCTGGGTTGGGTGCCGGGTGCGGGCTTCTCGACCATGTTCTTGACGGCGAGGAGGCGGGGGTTGGTGGCGTCGGGGGTGCAATCGAGGCAGCCATAGGCGGAGATGGCGTCGCCTTCGACGACTTCAGAGCCGAGGATGGAGGACTGGGTTTCGTTGAAAGCTTCGACCATCTGCTTCATGCAGGGGGTGGAAGCGTCGACGATGTCGTCGGGGAGGAGGACACAGAAGGGTTCGTTGCCGACGATCTCTTTGGCCATGAGGACGGCGTGGCCGAGGCCGAGAGCTTCGGGCTGGCGGACGTAGACGATCTTGGCGAGTTTGGAGACGGAGCGGGCGATCTCGAGGAGGGCGGTCTTGTTCTTGGCGGCGAGGGAGGCTTCGAGCTCGGCGGACTTGTCGAAGTGGTCTTCCATGGTGGTCTTGCCGCGGCCGGTGACGATGATGATCTCAGTGCAGCCGGCGGCTACGGCTTCTTCAACGCCGTACTGGATGAGGGGCTTGTCGACGAGACAGAGCATCTCTTTGGGGGTGGCCTTGGTGGCGGGGAGGAAGCGGGTACCCATGCCTGCGGCGGGGAAGACTGCTTTGCGGATTTTCATGTGGGACATGTGGGGAGGAGCCTCTTGGTTGATTCGAATGTGTTTCGATGCGATTTAAGCGTAGCAAAGGGATTTGAATTAGTGCTGATTTGGGAAGGACTATGGGGGGATTGTGCGTGGTTCTTTGGTGTTAGGTTGAGTACGACATCCATGGCTATGGCACTTTACCAATGAGATTACTGGAAGTTGAGCAGAAAACGGTTCGCTTTGCGAATGCCCACTCATCGCGATGAGACTGCGATGAATGGGGCACCCGGCGTAGCAAAGGGATTTGAATTCGTGCTGATGGGGCACCCGGGTTTGTGGCGGGGGTCAGAGGACGGGGGAGTCGTTGTGGAGCATGGCTTTGCGGATGACTTTGATTGGGGCTGGGCCCTGGCGCATGAAGGAGTCGTGGAAGTCCTGGAGGTTGAAGGCTGGGCCTTGTTTGGTTTTGAGGTCTTCGCGGAGCTTCATGATTTCTAGTTTGCCGAGGGTGTAGTAGAGGTAGGTGGCGTCGGCGGTGCCGCGTTTGGTTTCGACGAGGCCGGCGGCGGGGGATTGGTAGCCCTGTTTGACGAAGAAGTTTACGGCCTGATCGATGGACCAGTTTCCGGATGGTTCGCCCTGGGCAGTGTGGAGCTTGATGGAGTTGACGAAGCGGGCGTCGCGGAGGAGGGCGTCCTGGAGTTGTCCGAGGCGTATGAGTTTGGCTTCGCGGATCTGGGCTGGGGTGGCGTCGGCTGCGGGGGATGCAAAGCCTTCGTCGAGCATCATCTGTTCGGTGTAGTGGGCCCAGCCTTCTACGTTGGTGTTGGGTTGGATGATCTTGCGGATTTTGGAGGGGAACTGATTCTGCCAGAGGAACTGGAGGTAGTGGCCGGGGTAGGCCTCGTGGACGCTGGTGGAGGTGATGGTGCCGACGTTGAAGCTGGCCATGTGCTCGGCGATGTGTTGCGGGGTCCAGGCTTTTTCAGGGAGAGTGACGAAGAAAAAGGCCTGGGTGGAGTGAGTTTCAAAGGGGCCGGGGGAGTCCATGGAGGCGAAGGTGGTGGCGCGCATGAAGGGAGGAGTTTCACCGAGGGTGGGCTGGAGTTCGGAGGGGATGGTGATGATGTGGTGGGTGCGGATGAAGGAGATGAGGCCGGCGAAGGTGGCTTGAAAGGACGACAGGAGTTTGTCGGGGTCAGGGTGGATGGTGGCGAGTTCGGCGAGGACTTGCTGCGGGGTTTTGTTGGGGTCGAGTTCGTGGGCGATGCGAGTGAAGTCGGCTTGGTTTTTGTGGAGGTCGGCGAAGGCGATGTCGAGGAGGCGGTCCAGCGGGATATCGACCATTTCGTCGTAGAGGAGTTTTTTGCGGAAGGTGTCTGGGCCGAGGCGGAAGTCGCCGTTGGAGCGGGGGAGGAGGTCTGATTTGAGCCAGGTGGCGTAGTCCTTGAGGGACTGGATGACGGCGGCGTTGGATTTGGGGAAGTCTGCCTTGGCGGTGGGGTCGGTGGCGGCTTGTGGGCCAGACAGGAAGGCTGCGGGGACATCGTTCTGGAAGAAGCTGATGTCGTCGCCGATCTGTTCGAGGGCTATTTCGGTGAAGATGCGGGGTGGGTTTTTGAGGTTCTTGCGGGCTTCGAGGAAGACCTGGGGGATGAGCTTTTCGCGTGCTATGACGGAGCGGAGGCGGGCGTCGGGGGAGGCGAAGGGGCGCTCCATGAGGACGAAGATGGAGTTGGTGACTCCGGTGGAGTAGTTGTCGGGGTTCTTCTCCCAGTTGCGGATGACTTCGAGGGAGAGGAGTTGGGAGTGGATGCTGTTGAGGAGGATTTCGCGGTCTGCGGCGACGCTGGCATCGAGGGCGGTGGGGTCGATGGCGGCGATTTTCTTCTCGTAGGCGTGGAGTGCGGTGGTCTGGCGCTGGATGGAGGCGGCGGAGTAGTCCTCAAGCTGAGGGTCGAACTGGTGCAGGCCGGCGGAGGTGGCGGCGGTGGGGAAGAAGTGGAAGTAGACGTCGTTGAAGTACTGGTCGGAGAAGAAGCTGAAGGTCTGGATGGCTCCGTCTGCGGAGAGGTGCTGGGCGGGAGCGGCGGGGGTGAGCATGAGGGAACCCGCGACAAGGGAGAGTGCCAGGAGAGCGGTATTCATCGTGTGAAAAGTGTACGGCAGGAAGGTGCTGGAGCCAGATTAGAGGGTGCCGGGGATGACGCCGTAGCGGTTCATGACCTTAGAGATTTCAGCGATGTTGGGCGGGCCCCCAAGGTTGAGGACGTCGGCCATCTCGCGGAAGAATTCAGGGCCGACGAGGCCGGGGGTGAAGATAGACAACATGCGGGCGGTGAAGGGCTGGTTGTTGGCGTAGCCGTGGAGAACGCCGCGGGGGATGAAGAGCTGATCGCCGGGGCCGATCTTGATGGTTTTGCCATCGACGGTCCATGTGACGATGCCGTCCATACCGAGGATGGTTTCGTCGAAGTCGCGGTGGCGATGGGGAACCAAGAGGGAGCGTTGCGCGGGCACTGTGAGCTCGAAGACGTCGCAGGCACCGTCGGTTTCGTGGCGACTTAGCAGGAAGGTGATGGACAGGCCGCGGATGTAGATTACTTCGTGCAAAGAGGACTCTTCCGGGATGAGATGGGGCTCTGAACCTACCTGTGAGTTCTAATGCTGCGATCTAAAGTGATGCGGGGATGACGCCGTAGCGTGTCATCATAGCACCGATTTCGGCGAAGTCCGGGGAGTTGCCTACGTTATAGATGGAGGCAAGCTCGCGGAAGTATTCGGGGCCGAGGAGGCCGGGGGTGAGGATGCACATGATGCGTGCGGTTGAGGTTTCAAGATTGGCGTAGGAGTGTTCGACTCCACGCGGGATGAAGAGCTGTTGGCCGGGGCCGACAGGGATTATGTCGTTGCCGACGGTCCAGGTGGCGATGCCGTCGATGCCGACGATGGTTTCGTCGTATTTGCGGTGGAGGTGGGGGAGCCCAAGCTGCGCCTGGGGGGGAATGATCATCTCGTAGATATCTACGGTGCCGTTGGTCTCGTGGCGGCTTTTGTGGAAGTGGTAGGTAACATTCCCGATCCGAATCGGCTGGTGCATCTTGGTCCTTGTGGGGTGAAGTCTTGAGATAGGGCCCAGGTAATAAGACGTACAAGAGGGAGTTTAGCCCTTTCGCCAGGGTGGCGATAGAGGGATTATTGCGATGGGGCAAGGGAATCCAGGAGGGCACGGGTTTCGGAGAGGACGTCTTCGGCTTTGGCGGAGGTGAGGGGCCAGCGGAGGATGCCCTGGGGGGTGAACTGGGCTCCGCGTTTGGCGTTGCGGCTTACTATTTTCATCAAGATACCGGGGTCGATGGAGCGGTCTCGTGCTGGGGCGACACCGGGGGCGGTGGCGGGTGCACCGCCGGAGAGGCGCTCGGCGAATTTGAGGTGGAGCATCTCGACGAAGGTCTTGAGGGGCTGTTTTTTGTTGCCGTTGGGATTGGGCAGTTCGATCTGGGTGCGTTTGCGGTCGATCTGGGCGATGCCGAGCTGCTCGCAGTGGAGGCGGAGTTCTCCGGCGGCGAGGAGGTTGAGGACGGTCTCGGGCGGGTTGCCGTAGCGGTCCAGGAGTTCGGCGCGGACGTCGTCTAGGTCGGCCTGGGTCTGGGCTCCGGCGATGCGTTTGTACATGCGGAGGCGCTGGTTCTCTTCGGGGATGTAGTCGGCGTCGATGCGGACGGAGATGCCGAGGTTGATGACGGTTCCGGCGTGGGCGGGTTTCTCTTCTTCGCCCTTCATCTTGCGGACGGCCTCTTCGAGCATGGTGGTGTACATCTCGAAGCCGATGGCTTCGATGTGGCCGGACTGCTCGCCGCCGAGCATGTTTCCGGCTCCGCGGAGTTCGAGGTCGAGGGCTGCGATTTTGAAGCCTGCGCCGAGGTCTGAGAACTCTTTGAGGGCGGCGAGGCGGCGGCGAGAGATCTCGGTGAGTTCCTTCTCGGGCGGGATGAGGAGGTAGGCGTAGGCGCGGCGGTTGGAGCGGCCTACGCGGCCGCGGAGCTGGTAGAGCTCGGAGAGGCCGTGGCGGTCAGCGCGATTGATGATGATGGTGTTGGCGAGGGGGATGTCGAGGCCGTTCTCGATGATGGAGGTGGCTACGAGGACGTCGTACTCATGGTTCATGAAGGCGAGCATGACGCGCTCGAGCTCTTTTTCGTGCAACTGGCCGTGACCGACTACTACGCGTGCGGAGGGGACGAGCTCGCGGATTTTGGTGGCGATTTCGTAGATGGTTTCGACGCGGTTGTGGACGAAGAAGGTCTGGCCGCCGCGCTCCAACTCCATCTCGATGGCGGTGCGGACGAGCTTCTCGTCGAACTTTGCGACGATGGTCTGGATGGCCATGCGGTCTTTGGGCGGCGTCTCGATGACGGACATGTCGCGGAGACCGATGAGGGACATGTGGAGGGTGCGGGGGATGGGAGTGGCCGACATGGAGAGGACATCGATGGCGGCGCGCATCTGCTTGAGGCGCTCTTTGTGACGGACGCCAAAGCGCTGCTCTTCGTCGACGATGAGGAGGCCGAGGTCGTGGAACTTGAGGTCTTTGGAGAGGATGCGGTGGGTGCCGATGAGGATGTCGACCTTGCCCTGCTCGACTTTTTCGAGGATGATTTTTTGCTCTTTGGGTGTGCGGAAGCGGGAGATCATCTCGATGTTGACGGGGAAGTTGGCGAAGCGGCGTTTGAAGGACTCGTAGTGCTGGAAAGAGAGGACGGTGGTGGGGGTGAGGACGGCGACTTGTTTGGAGTCCTGGACGGCTTTGAAGGCGGCGCGCATGGCGACTTCGGTTTTGCCGTAGCCGACGTCTCCGCAGAGGAGTCGGTCCATGGGCTGGGTGGACTCCATGTCGGCCTTGATGTCTGCGATGGCGGAGAGCTGGTCGTCGGTCTCGTTGAAGTCGAAGGCGTCTTCAAACTCGCGCTGCATGTTGGTGTCGGGGGAGAAGGGGGTTCCCTGTGCGGCCTTGCGCTGAGCGTAGAGGATGAGGAGCTCGGCGGTCATGTCGGCCATGGCCTTCTTGACGCGAGCCTTGGTCTTTTGCCATGCCTGGGTGCCGAGTTTGTTGAGTTCCGGCGCGGGGCCAGTGTCGGAGGAGCGGTACTTCTGGATGAGGTCGAGGCGGGTGAGCGGGACGTAGAGCTTGGCCTGGTCGGCGAACTCGAGGATCATGAGCTCGAGCGGTGGGGAGTTGGGCTCCTCAATGGTGCGGAGGCCGCAGTACTGGGCTATGCCGTGCTCGACGTGGACGACGTAGTCTCCGACGGCGAGGTCGCGGAAGTCGGAGATGAAGGCTGAGGTTTTGGATTTGCTGCGGCGTGCGGGACGGACAGTAACGTCGGCTTCGTCGGTGAGGTCCTGGGCGCCGAAGAGGATGATCTGGCGTGCGGTGGCTTTATCGAGATCGAGTACCTGGACGCCGGCGGCGATGAGGGTTTTGACGATGACTGGGGTGCGGAGATCTCCGGCGAGGTAGCTGGATTCGGAGTAGACGGTGGAGGAGCCGGGGGCATCGCTGCGGGAGCCGATGCGATAGGGGATGTGGTACTCCTGCAGGAGGCCGGCGAGGCGTTCGACTTCACCTTGATTGGGTGCGGTGAGGATGATGCGGGCGTCCTGCGCGGTGAGGAGCTTGAGCTGGTCGATGAGCGCTGGGATGGAGCCGTGGAAGCGCTGGGTGGGACGGGTGGCGAATTCTACTTCGGAGAGGTCGGAGCGATCGGCGTCGAGGACGTCTACGAGGCCAAGCTGGTCGAGTTCGCAGCCGCAGAACTTGTGGAGGCGGTCGTCGAGGTCCCAGGGGGAGAGGTAGATGTCCTCGGGGCGGATGAGGTTTCCGATGCCGGATCGGTCGTGGCGCTGCTCGATCTTGTTCCACCAGCGCTCGCCCTGATTTTTGACCATGGAGGGCTCTTCGATGAAGACGCGGGGAGCGGGGCCGGATGCTGAGAGGAGATCGAGGAGGGTGAGGTTGGCACCGGCGACGGGGGCGAAGAACTCCCAGCCAGGGAAGATGGTGGCTTCGGTGGTGTGGGTACTGGTGGATGCCACCCTTTCCGATGAGACTGGAGAGGATGGGGCATCCGAACTTTGGGTGGCCGGGTCTTCTGAGGCTTCGGGTTGTCCGGAGCGGGTGAGGCGGGCGTTGATGGCGGTGAGGAGTTTTTCGGTGACGGGGGTTTCGGTGAGGGGGAGGAGGAGGGCGTTGTCGAGGTGGGAGCTGGAGCGCTGGGTTTCGGGGTCGAACTTGCGAATGGATTCGATCTCGTCGCCGAAGAAGTCGATGCGGACGGGGCGGTCGATCTCTGGGGAGTAGACGTCGATGATACCGCCGCGGATGGTGACCTGGCCGGGCATTTCGACGACGTCAACTTTCGTGTAGCCGACGGAGAGGAGGTGCTCGATGAGCATGTCGGGCATGTACTCTTCGCCGATGCGGATTTGGAGGGCGAGAGCGCGATAGTAGTCGCGGGGGAAGAGCTTCATGCAGGCGGCTTCGAGAGGGGCGATGACGAGGCGGGCCTGTCCGGTGGCGATCTTCCAGAGGGTTGAGGCGCGGGTTTCCTGGATTTCGGGGTGAGGGGAGAGGTTCTCGAAGGGGAGGACGTCATGGGCGGGGAGCCGGAGGACGGAGTCGGAGGGGAGCGCTCCGGTGAGGTCGCAGGTGGCGATGACGGCGGCGTGCAGGGCTTCGGCAGCTTTGTTGTCGGCCACGATGATGACGGCGGGTGCGTTGGCGGCGCGGACGAAGAGGGGAAGATAGAGCGCGCGGGCGGTGGCGGTGAGCCCGGAGACACGTCTGCGCCCGGTGCCAGCACTGAGGTGGCGTCGGACTCTTTCAAAGGCGACAGAGTGTTCGAGGTCCGCGAGCAACTCACGAACGAAAGGAAGGACCATGCTGGATTGATTTTAGTTGAGTTGCGGTGTTCAGACCTTATCGGATTGGAGTAATATCTGGCACCCGCAGGGAAAAGCGACCTGCGTTGCTGCCCGATAGGACTGTTTGCGACTTCGGACAGACACTGTTTGGAGGATGACGAGATGAGTACAGCGAAGACGAGAGTGATTGTTGGGCTTCTGGCAGGCGTTCTCCCACTGCTTGCTGGATGCACTCGACACAGTAAGAGTGAGCAGTACTACCTGATCGCGACGAATATCAAACTTCCTTATTGGCAGACTGCTGGTGCGGGCTTTGCGAAAGCTGCGGCCGAGTATGGCGTTACGGCTGAGATGCGCGGGCCAAATACATTCGATCCACAGGGCGAAGTGAATGAGTTCAAAGCTGTTGTAGCGAGAAAGCCTGCGGGGATCCTGGTGTCAGTGGCTAATTCTTCGCTGATGGCGCCGGAGATTGATGCGGCTGTGGCGGCCGGGATACCAGTGATCACGATGGACTCGGATTCTCCGGAGAGCAAGCGGCTGTATTTTATCGGGACAAACAATCTGGAAGCGGGACGACTGGGCGGGCACCGCCTGGCGGCGAAGTTGAATGGTAAGGGGAACGTGGTGTTCTTCACGAATCCGGGACAGCCCAACCTGGATGAACGCATGAAGGGATATAAAGACGTGTTTGCCATGTACCCGGGGATCAAGGTGGTGGATGTGTTTGATATCAAGGGTGATCCCGCTACGGCGATGGATAAGGCCAAGGAGTACCTGGCGCGAGCCGGCGCGGACAGGGTTGATGCATTGGTATCGCTGGAGTCTGCGTCGGGTCGTGAGGTGGCCGAGGCGGTTAAGCGCGCACTGGCGGGAGATCGGCTTTTGATGTCGATGGATGTGGATGAGGCGACGCTGCAACTGGTGAAGGACGGGTCGGTCGATTCAACGATCTCGCAGAAGCCTTACTCGATGGCGTTCCTGGGATTGAAGGGATTGGACGATATCCATCATTATCCGATAAAGCCGCTGGCGCAGGACTATGGTCTGGATCCGTTTGCTCCGTTCCCCGCGTTTATCGATACGGGGGTTTCTCTGGTGGACAGGAGCAATGTCGAGGCGATACTGACGCGGCGGGAGGAGGCCGGGAGATAGTGGCCTCGCTCCCTGCGGTTCAGCGAGCGGCTATACGGTGACTACGATCTTGCCGATCTGCGCGTTGGATTCCATGTAGCTGTGGGCTTCGACGATCTGAGCGAGGGGGAACGTCTTGTCGATGTGTGGCTTGAAGGTTCCTGCGGCGAGGTGGTCGAAGACGTACTTCCTGGCCTTGGGGAAGGCTACGGGGTCGCCGACGATTTCAAAGAGGATGTAGCCCCTGATGCTGAGATGTTTCGACATTGCGGTGCGGAGTGGGAAGGGGGTGGGCTCTGGCGCGAGGGCTCCGTACTCGAAGATGATGCCGCCGTCGGCGGTGGCAGCGGCGAGAGCTTCAAGTCCTTTGCCTGCGACGGGATCGAAGACGATGCGTGCGCCTTTGCCGGCGGTGATCTCGTTGACACGGGCGACGAGGTCTTCATCCTGCGTGACGATGACGTGATCGGCGCCGAGGGCGAGGAGTTCAGCCTTCTTGGCGGAGGTGCGGGTGGTGGCGATGCTGATGGCGCCTTCGGCTTTGGTGATCTCAATGGCGGCGATGCCGACGGAGCTGCTGGCGGCGGTGATGAGGACGAAGTCGCCTTTGGTGATGTGTCCATAGTGGACGAGCGGGCCGTAGGCGGTGATGAACTGCATCCAGATGCTGGTGCCTTCTTCGAAGGAGAGGTTGGCGGGGTATTCAGCGATGGAGTGGAAGGGAACGATGGCGACTTCGCCGTAGACGCCGTATTTGTCGGCTGGGAAGGCGGGGACGGTGCTGACGGTTTTGCCGATCCAGGAGGGGTCTACGCCGGGGCCGACGGCTTCGATGATGCCGGAGGCTTCGTAGCCGATTTTGGAGGGGAGTACGGGTTGGTAGAAGTAGCGGCCTTTGCGGAAGACCACCTCGGCGCGATTGAGGCCGATGGCTTTGACGCGGAGGCGGACTTCGTTGGCGGCTGGCTCAGGGAGGGGGAGTTCGTCGAGCTGGAGGACTTCTGGGCCTCCAAGTTGGTGGAAGCGAACGATTTTCACGGTTGGTTCGGACATGAGCTGCTCCTTAGCGTGGCTGCCTGCAGTTGGATGAGGGCCGGGTGAGGAAGACGCAGGATGCTTATTGATGAGATGCAAAATAAGGTTTGTGGAGGGACCGGGGATCAGGAGCCGCGGAAGGGGCGGGAAGAGGAACTCGTTAGGGTGAGCGGGCACTTGTTAGAATCAGGGTGATTATGTCGACAGCTACCGCACTTACTCCTGAGATTCTTGCCAAGTACCAGCCTGTGATTGGGCTGGAGGTCCATGTTCAGCTTTTGACGGCGTCGAAGGCTTTCTGCGGGTGCGTCAATCAGTATGGTGGCGAGCCGAATACGCATGTCTGTCCTACGTGCCTGGGGTTGCCGGGTGCGCTTCCGGTTTTGAATCGGCGGGCGGTGGAGTTTGCGGTGCTTGCGGCGAAGGCGATCAACTGCGAGATTCGGGAGACGAGTATTTTTTCGCGCAAGAATTATTTTTATCCGGACTCTCCGAAGGGGTACCAGATTTCGCAGTTCGATAGGCCGATTGCGGAGAATGGCTGGATCGAGGTGCCTGCGTTGGATGCGAGCGGCGCTGCGGTGACGAAGCGGATTGGGGTGACCCGGCTGCACATGGAAGAGGATGCGGGCAAGAGTGTGCATGATGGGTTTGCGGACTCGGTGGCGAAGACTTATATCGACTTGAACCGGTGTGGGACGCCGCTGGTGGAGATTGTGAGTGAGCCGGATCTGCGGACTGCGGATGAGGTGTTTGAGTACCTGACAAAGCTGAAGGAGATTCTGCTTTATACGGGTGTGAGCGATTGCAATATGGAAGAGGGCAGCCTGCGTTGCGATGCGAACGTGAGCGTGATGCTGAAGGGTGCGAAGGAGTATGGGACCAAAGCTGAGGTGAAGAACGTCAACAGCTTCCGGTACATTCGCTCGGCGGTGGAGTACGAGATTGAGCGGCAGATTGGCGTGATTGAAGATGGCGGGCGGGTGGTGCAGGAGAGCCGTCTGTGGAACAGCGGTGAGGGGCGGACTTACTCGATGCGGAGTAAGGAGCAGGCGCATGATTACCGGTATTTCCCTGAGCCGGACTTGCCGCCGTTGGTGGTGGGTGCGGCGTGGCAGGCGGAGATTTTGAAGGGGCTGCCGGAGTTGCCGGAGGCTCGGCGGGCGCGGATGATTGCGGAGTATGAGATCAGCGTGCAGGATGCTGCGACGTTGACGGCGACACGGGAGTTTGCAGACCGGTTTGAGGCTGCGGCGAAGAAGGCGAAGAGCGCTAAGCGCGTGGCGTCGTTGCTGACGAGTGAGCTGACGATGCGGCTGCGGCTGGCGAATCTGGAGCCGGAGCAGTCTCCGGTGAGCATGGACGGCGTGGTGATGGCTGCGGATCTGGCGGAGTCGGGCGCGATTTCGAGCAAGATGTTGAAGCAGCTGCTGGATATCTGCTTTGAGAAGAGCGAGGATTTTGCGGTGGTGTACGAGCGGGAGAAGCCGCAGCAGATCTCGGACACGGGCGCGATTGAAGCGATGATCGATGAGGTGATTGCGGCGAATCCGAAGCAGGTGGAACAGTACCGCGGTGGAAAGAAGACGGTGGCGGCGTTCTTTGTGGGGAATGTGATGCGGGTGTCGAAGGGTCAGGCGAACCCCGCGGTGCTGAATGAGCTGGTGACGAAGAAGCTGGATGCTCTGGGGCCTTTGGGGTAAGGGCGGTCAGGGTTTGGTGGCCAGGCATTTCTCCCAGGCTTGCTGCTGGGTGGCACTCCAGTGAGCGATTTCGATGATGTAGCCGTCGGGGTCGCGGAAGTTGGTCATGCCGCTGGGCATGTCATCGCAGTGTAGGCGTGTCGATCCGAGGGGCGTGCCGCGATCGGTGTCAATGGTTGCGAACCCCATTAGCTCATAGAGAGCGATCGATGTTTCGATGCTTGCCACATGAAGCATCGGAGTGGAATATGCAGCTTTGGCTGTCATAGGCGCTCCATGCGAATGAATAAGACGCTGACGAGAAAGATACCCGCAAAGTAAGCGCTTGAGGTTTAATTGGCGGATGCGCAAGCGTCGATTGCTTCGAAGGGCCCGGGATTATGGGATAGTGTTGGCGGTAATGATTGGCCTTGGGGGATGTAACGACGTGGGTGAGCCCTATGTAGTACCGGAGGGCCCGATGCCGCCAAAAACGGTGATGCTGGCGCAGATGATGCGAGAGTTGTCGGAGCGGCCGGGGTTTACGGATGCGATGCTGTCGGAGCTGGAGAAGGGTGGGAAGGTAGGTGCGGCGTTTATGACGCCGGCTCTGCTGGACCGGCTGCGTCAGATGATTCTGGGGAAGGATTGGGAAGGGCTGGACCGGTTTCCGGGGTGGACGATGCGGGCGATCAACCCTGCGCTGCAGGTGGTGGGGAAGGTGGCTGCGGGGGATCCGAAGGAGACGAGCGCTGCGTCGGATGAGACGGTGATGCGGCAGCTTCTGGATTTTGGGCCGTACTCGGTGACGAAGGCGGAGACGGTGAGTCTGGATGAGCCTTCGACACTACCGGGATTTACGACGGACGGAATTGTAACGGAGATGGGAGCAGATGTGACGCGGGGGGATGGCGCGGATGCAGGGCTTGTGCCGATGCATGCGGAGAGTCAGCGGCTGGCGGATGTGCTGAATCGGTTGAGTTTGAATGGGATGGATGGATATGATCCTATGATAGTTACGATTATGGGGCATGAGGCGGCGACACCGCAGGAGTTGGTTGGTGCGTTGACGGCGAGTGGACATTCGGTTGAGGTCTACGATGCTCGATATTTTGCGAACTTTGGGCATTTTCACTACAAGGGTCAGGATGTGATGATGCCGTTCTGGGTGAACGCGCAGATGCTGGTGCCGGGGACGACACGACCGCTGCTGGTTCCGGTGAGTCATGCGGAGTATGAGTGGAAGGTGCGGGGGCCGAAGGTGAATGCGGATGTGAGCTGGTACTTCGGGATTGATGGGAAGGCGGAGTTTCGGACGATGGACACGCTGGACCAGGCGTGGGTGATGGCGCGGCATGCGCATGTGTACCGCGGGGCGGATGCGGTGGAGGTGACGCGTCTGACGGGGAAGATGTTGGTGGCGTATGTGCATCAGCGTCTGGCGCGGCCGGAGTTGCCGTTTGGCGGGTACTACGCGCTGGGGGTTTGTCAGGATAGCGTTGCGGCGATTGAGAAGAAGTTGACGGGGAAGGTGACGCTGTTTCCGAATACGGCGGATGCGGCGCTGTTCGACGATGCGCGCGATGCTGAGGTGAACGAGTTGATCGCTGCGATTCCGAAGGACCGTGGTGGCCAGCCACCGGAGCCGGAGCGGATCTTTGGGTCGCTGCCGACGGAGGATTTGGCGGCGGTATCGATTCCGGGGCTGGGCGCTGATCTGGTGAGTGTGCATGGGGCGTGGCGGGAGGGAAGGCTGGAACGAGCCAAGGGACGGCATCATCGAATTGTGGTGTGGCTGGAGATTCTGGGGGCTGTGCTGGCGGCGGCTGCGGTGATATTTCTGCGGTGGAGAATGAAGGCGGCTTGAGGATAATGCTGGCTGGGATGCAACGCTGAGTTGAGCCTTTGCTCTCTTATGGACAGAGGTGGAACTATGGAAACGAAGAGATATAGTGCGGCGGCGAGCGAGAGTGTCGAGCGTGAGATGAAGGCGATGAAGAAGGGTGAGTTGAAGAGTGGACACAGCGGCAAGACGGTAACGAATCCGAAGCAGGCGATTGCGATTGGATTGTCAGAGGCACGAAAGGCTGGCGCGAAGGTGCCGCCACCACCAAGGAAGGGATAAGGATGACTGAGAACGGGCAAGAGCTGTCGAAGTACAAGGCGATGCTGGAGGTTGCACTGCAGGAGGCGAAGACTGGGCGGGCTGAGGGTGGGGTTCCGATTGGCGCAGCGATGTTCGATGGGGATGGGAAGTTGCTGGCTTCGGGTAGAAATCGGCGGGTGCAGCAGGATGATCCATCGGTGCATGGGGAGACGGATGCATTTCGGCGGGCGGGGCGGCAGAAGAGTTACAAGGACAAGGTGATGGTGACGACGCTGGCTCCATGCTGGTACTGCAGCGGGTTGATTCGGCAGTTTGGGATCAAGACCGTGGTGGTGGGGGAGAGCCGGACATTTTCAGGTGGGGTGGAGTGGCTGCGTGAGCTTGGGGTGAAGGTGGTGGATCTGGATTCGGCGGAGTGCCGCGAGTTGCTGGAGGGGTTTATCGCGGAGAGGCCTGAGGTTTGGAACGAGGATATTGGGGAGGAGTAGCGGGCGACTGGGACGAGAGCGATCACGCGTGGCGCTATGCCCACCTTAGCCGCGATAAGACTGCGGCGAAGATGTAGCACCCAGATTTGTGCCAGTTCGGGTGGTGAAGAAGAACCAGGCGGTTCCGCCGAGGATGTAGGCGAGGTAGACGTAGGGGAGCCAGTTGTAGGGGCTGGGTGGTACGGGGTAGAGGGTTCCGGCGAGTGCGAGGATCATCGCGAGGGTGGCGGCGATGGAGAGCAGCAGGGTGGTGTTGGTGAGGTGGTGGTTCCGCTGCAGGAAGAAGGGGAGTGCGACGGCAGCGAGGCCGTAGGCGGTGATGAATCCGTAGACAGCGAGAGAGCCCATCCAGCCGTAGATGTCTGAGCCGCTGACGTTGCGAGCGGAGAGGACGGCTACGGGGAGGAGGGTAAGCAGGCCGACGACGAGGATGGCGAAGTGGGGGGTGGCGTTTTTGTGGTGGGTGGAGCCTAGTCGCTGGTGGGTGAGGCCGTTCTGGGACATGCGGAGGAGGACGCGGGCGGCTGCGGTGATGCAGGCGAGGGTGCAGGCGAACATGCTGACGAGTGCACCGAAGTCGATGAGGGGGCCAAGGACGTCAACTCCGGCAAGGGTTGCGAGGACGCGGAGAGGTGCGTCGTTCTGGCCGAGGTCCTGGTGGGCGGTGGCCATGCCGAGGGTTTCCATGTAGGCGCAGAGGATGAAGAAGAGGCCGGCGAAGAGAGCGGACTGGATGACGGCGCGGGGGATGGTGCGGAGGGGGTTGGTGGCTTCTGCGCCGAGGGTGGTGGCGCTTTCGAAGCCGACAAAGCTGAAGAGGGCCAGAACGACGCCGAGACGGACTCCGGAGGCAGAGACGTTGTGGAGATGGAGTTGGGCGTGATCGTAGTGGAAGCCGTTCTTCCAGAGCAGCAGGATGAGGACGATGGCGATGAGTGCGACGGAGGCAGCTTCGATCCAGAGCATGAGGCGGGTGGAGATCTGGACGTCGCGGTAGGCGATGGCGGTGGCGATGCCGACGCAGAGGATTGCGAGGAGGACGGTGGAGGTTGTCCTGCCGAAGATGAAGAGGAGGAAGACGTTGGCGTAGTTGATGAAGCCGCCAGCGACGGAGGCTCCTGTGGCGATGTAGGCGAGGAGCAGTGCCCAGGCGGTGATGGAGCTAAAGACGGGTGGGAGCGAGGTGGTGACGTAGGTATAGAGGGAGCCGGAGCAGGCGGAGTAGCGGGCGAAGCGGCTGATGGTGAGCGCCATGAGGATGACGGCTCCGGTGGCGATGAGGTAGGCGAGCCAGGTGCCGTTGCCGGCGAGGGCGAAGACCAGGGGGATGGTCATGGTGGGGGTGGTGGTGGGGGCGATGGTGGAGATGGACTGGGCGAGAGTCTCCATGGGGGTGAGGATGTCCGCGCGAAGGCCGGAGGTGGATGGGGTGGCTTCGGCTATTGAAGTAAGAGTTTGCTCCATCGCGGATTTCTCCTCGTGTGCTTGATTTGGATAGAAGGATGCGAACGCCGGAAGGGCTGGCGGGGTGAGGCTCAATAACTTCAGGGATTAGTGAGAGGATAACCGAAGATTGGCGGGGGGCGAAGCGGTATCTTGCGGGGGATGGTGAGACCGATGGGGGACTTTTCGGCGGCGGACTCACGGTAGGGCTGTGAGCCCGCCGCCGGGATGGCTACTTTTTGTCTGAGGACGCTGCTGCTACAGCGGGCGCCGGAGCAGCGGCGGGTGCGGATGAGGTGGTGCTGTCAGAGGCAGGCTTGGAGGCTGCGGTGGCAGAAGTACTGCCGTCACCTGGGGATTTGGGCTTGGCATTGCCATAGCCGTCGGCGAACCAGCCGCCGCCTTTGAAGGAGATGGCTGGTGCGGAGAGGACGCGCTCGATGTGGCCTTCGCAGTGGGGGCAGGTGGTGATCTCGGGGTCTGAGAACTTCTGGATTTTTTCAGTGCGCTTGAGGCAGGCAGTGCATTCGTATTCGTAAAGCGGCATGGATGATCTCTTTAGTACCATTTTAGCGGAGTCTGGGCATTATGTGGATTGGGGAGGGAAATAGGGTTCCTAGGGCGCTTGCCGTGTCGTCGTGGACGCAAGAGGAGGCTCCTCCGAGGTTACGTGCGGAGGAGCCGATTTGGGGCCAGAGAATCACCGTGGTTCGGGGACTTCCTGTTTTTGTGGAGTCAGCTTATGACTTGAGGGGCCATGCGACCTGACCGCCGCGGTGGTATGCCAGGTTGCCGATGTGTCCGGCGCGCGCGGCTGCGACTCCCGCCTCTACTGGCGCATTGGGCTCCCTGCGGCTCTTGATGCAATCAAAGAAGTTCTCCATGTGGGAGATGGTTCCGTCGAGGAGGCTGTGTTCTGCGAGCACTGGATTGAGATCGCTTTTCACTGCTTCGCGATGGAGGCTGAATCCGCTGCGGGAGAGCTTGAGGGTGCCCTCTGTGCCACGGAACTCCAGGCCGCCGTCGTCGATGGAGGAGCTCATCATGCCTTCGTACACTACATCGAAGCCGGGATAGCGGAGGGCGGCCTGGATGGTGTCGGGGCACTCCCATTGGTCGAAGACGTATTTGCCGCCGAGCATGAAGGCCATCCCGGGCTGGTCTGCCTTCATGGCCCAGTGGACGACGTCGATCCAGTGGGCGAAGAGGTCGGTCATGGCTCCGCCGCCGAAGTTCCAGTACCAGCGCCAGCGGTTGTATTTCTCGAGGGAGAAGGGCTGGTCCGGGGCGTTGCCGAGCCACTGCTTCCAGTTGAGTTGGGCGGTATCGATGGGTTTGGGTACGGTCCATGATGCGTGGCTGTTGTAGTTCTGCCACCAGTAGGTGCGGACCTGAACGACGCGGCCGAGGCTGCCGCCCTGGATGAGGGCGACGGCGTTATGGAAGTGGCTCCAACTGCGCTGCTGCATGCCGCACTGGAGGATCTGCTTGCTGGAGCGAACGGCTTTGATGAGGGGAGCGCCCTCTTCCAGGGTGTGGGTGACTGGCTTTTCGAGGTAGACGTCCTTGCCGGCGGCGATGGCGTCGGAGGCGATGCGGACGTGCCAGTGGTCTGGGGTGGCGATGAGGACCGCGTCGATATCCTTGTTGTCGAGGACCTCGCGGTAGTCGGCGTGGGTGGTGGCGGTGAGGGCGTTGCCGCGGGTTTTGACGGCATCGGCGTGGGGGGCGTAGGCGTCACTGATTGCGCCGATCTCGCAGGGGCCGGCTGCATCGGCGGCGTCGAGCAGGGCGCGCATGCGGCCACCGGCACCGATGACGCCGATGCGGAGCTTGTCGTTGGCAGCGAAGGCTTTGGTTGAGGCGAGGGCGGTGAGTCCGCCTCCGATGATGAAGCTACGGCGATCGGGTTTATAAGTCATGGCGCTCCTGTGAGTTTTTGTCCCGCCGATGTTACCAGTGAAAGTGAATGCCTTGCAGTTGCTGGATTTGAACGCACGTGAAAACGCCCGGACCTGAGTCCGGGCGTTGGGTTGAAGGATGGGATGCTGGGCTAGAGTATGCCGAGTTCGATGAGGCGGACGCTGGCGATGGCTTCGACTTTGCGGAGTGCATCGACGGCGGCGTTGGCGGCTGCGGCGTTGGGGACATCGATCTGGACGACGGCGAGGGCCTGTCCCTGCGGGATGCGCTGGGAGCGGATGGAGCGGCCGAGGGCGAAGTTGGCAATGTTGAGGCCGTTGTCTCCGAGGATGGTACCGATTCGACCGACGACGCCGGGGACGTCGTGGTTGCGGATGACGACGAGGGTTCCGTTGAGGGGCGCCTCGATGTCGATGCCATCGTAGGTGAGGAGGCGGGGGGAGTTGCCGTGGAGGACGGTGGCGGAGGCGCTGGTGTCACCGTTGGAGGAGTGGAGGACGAGCTTAAGGACTGAGCCGGTGCCTCCGGTGACGAACTCCTTCTTGTCTTCCTGGATGCGGATACCGCGCTCTGCCGCGATGGCTGCTGCGTTGATGCGGTTGACGGCCTCAGAGTCTGCGAAGATGCCGGCGATGGCGGCGTTGCGGATGAGGTCGGTCTTGCCGGTGGCGATGCGGCCGCTGTAGGTGATCTGGATGTTCTCAAGATTGCCGTTTGCGGAGTGAGAGAGGAAGTGGCCGAGGCGCTCTGCCATTTCGATGTAGGGGGCGACCTCGATGTACTCCTCGTGGGAGAGGGAGGGGAGGTTGACGGCGTTCTGGGCGACACCGAGCTTGAGGTAGTCGCGGACCTGATGGGCGAGCTGGATGCCGATGGCTTCCTGGGCTTCGTCGGTGGCTCCTGCGATGTGCGGGGAGAGGAGGACGTTGTCGAGATTGTGGAAGACGGACTCTTTGAGCGGCTCCTGATGGAAGACGTCGAGGGCTGCACCGGCGACATGACCGGATTTGATGGCATCGGCGAGAGCCTGCTCGACGATGAGTTCCCCGCGGGCGCAGTTGATGATGCGGACGCCCTTCTTCATGATGGCGAGGGAGGTGGCGTTGATGAGGCCTTCGGTCTGTGTGGTGAGGCCGACGTGGAGGGTGAGGTAGTCCGATTCCTTGAAGATTTCGTCGATGGGGACGAGGGTGACTTCGTTCTCGCGGGCGATGACGGGGGAGATGAAGGGATCGTAGCCGATGAGGTTCATGCCGAAAGCGCGGGCGCGGCGAGCGACTTCAAGGCCGATACGGCCGAGTCCGACGATGCCGAGGGTCTTGCCACGGAGTTCCTGACCCTGGAGAGATTTTTTGTCCCACTTGCCGGCGTGCATGGTGCTGTTCGCGCGGGGGATGGAGCGACCCATGGAGATCATGAGGCCGATGGTGAGTTCGGCGACGGCGACGGCGTTGGCGCCGGGTGTGTTCATGACGACGATGCCCTGACGGGTGGCGGCGTCGGTGTCGATGTTGTCTACGCCTACGCCAGCGCGACCGATGACGCGGAGTTTAGGGGCGGACTCGAGGAGCTTGGCGTCGGCCTGGACTGCGGAGCGGACGACGAGGGCGTCGGCATCGGCGAGTTCGGCGGCGAGGCCGTTCTTGATCTGGTCGGGGGTTACTACGTTCCAGCCTGGCTCTTGTTTGAATACGGCGAGGGTGGCTGGGGAGACTTTTTCTGCGAGAACGATCTTCATTGATCCTCTTTTGCTACACATGAGCAAGATGACCGCGACGGGGCGGTTTGTGACTGAGAAAGCTAAAGACGCTGCGAGTCTCTAGTGTACTTGGGATTGAGGGCGCAGCGGTTATGGAGTGGCGACTGTGTTTGATGGCGCAGAGTCTTTCTGTGGGCTTTTGGAACGGGTACTTAGCCCCCTCCCCCCTCGGTATTGGTTCAAAGTCTTGATTCTTTGGACGTTAAGTCCGGACTTCGATGGTTCAAAGTATTGGCCGAGGCTCTTGCGCGTTGTTTGGTTATCTCTCCCCTGGTTGGATTAAATGGAAAAGCCCCAAGCTTTTTGGGCTGGGGCTTTGTCTCTCTTCTAGTTCTATTTTATCGGATTGGGGCTAACTAATCGGCAACTCTATTGGCATGAATATACTTTCCTAACCCATGATGGAGGGCTATCTTCTGAAGATGAAGGAGGTGATGCGCTTATTGGACTGGCACAAGCCCTATTCTGTGCCGATCCAGAATCGGTATTCGTGATGATGAATTCTTACACTCTTTACTGCGATGCTGCGGGCGGCAAAGATCACGGATTCATCGTGGTTGCCGGATACTTATCGACCTTTTCCAGATGGCTCTCATTCACCAAGGAATGGAATCTTCTTCTTTCCGCGTTTACCCTGTCCGACTTTCACATGAAGGATTTTGCTCAGTCCAAAGGAGCATTTGCCGACTGGAAAGATAACGAAGACAAGAGAAAGAAGTTTCTTTCGAGAGCCGCTGAAATCATTGCTAGCAATGTGGAACGCTCTTTTGCTTGCCTTGTTGAGTTCGAAGCCTTCAATCGAGTCAATCAACGTTATCGACTAGATGAACTCGGAGGCGTTCCCTATTCATTAGCAGCAAGAAGTTGCGTAGCTAAGACTGCAAACTACCTCCAAATAAGAGACGCCACCTACATCTTCGAAGGTGGCGATAAGGGGAAAGGAGATTTAATCCGAATCATGGAGCGGGACGGGTATCCGTCTCCAGCCTTTCGCCCTAGCCGAAACCAACTCAAGAATGGCCGTTTAGTAAAGGGAATCGTGGCCCTTCAAGCGGCTGATTTTGCTGCTTACGAATTAAGAAAAGCGCATAAGGATGACTCTGAAGAATTATGGCCACTTGAAAAATACAGAAAATCCTTGCGAGCACTATCGAAAATCCCTGGACGTAAAGACGACTGGGGCATACTCAGAGAACAAGAGTTGATTGCGCTTTGTAGGAACGAAAAAAGGCATAAATATACTTGCCTAACCCAACAGGACGCGTTACTCTCAAACTGCCGTGACGGGGCAGCGGGTGAGGTGCGTCGATGACCCCTCATCCGCTGAGTTGCATTCCCCGATTTGATCGTCTCGTCTGGTTAGAGAATCCGCGCCCTATAGACTCTCTAGCGGCAGCCCTCTTCTCGCGCGGCGATCCTGATACTAGATATATGGCCATGTTCAAGGCGTTCTTTGACGCATCCGGGCACCCCAACGATCACCCTTTCTATGTGGTCTCAGGGTATCTCGCCAATTACCTTCAGTGGCAGCGTTTCGAGAACGATTGGGAAGCCGTGCATCTGGCCTACGGGGTGGAACCACCCTTTCACATGGCTTCGTTCGTCGCTGCTTGTTCGACCACTTGGTACAAGGATCAGAAAAATGCACGCGCTGATTATGTCGAGATAGCCAAGGATGCCGCGCGGGCGACTGAGTTTCTGAAGTGGATCTCACAGGTACAGATGTCCTTCGTCCATGTTGGAATATCTTGCATCATCGATATGAATATCTACCGGGAAGTAAATTCTTTGCTCGATCTCAGAGAAGTCGTTCCTCCCTACGCCTTGGGAGCCCGAATGTGCATTCAGAGATTGCGGAGATGGGAACTGGATTATGCGATTCGGCCGCCAGCCGAGGTCATTTTCGAAGTAGGCGACTTGGAGCAAAACAAATTTACGCAACTCATGGTAGATGAGGGCGAAGATGCACCCATCTACAAAAAGAAAATTGATTTCGCAGGGTTGCAGGGTGCCGATCACTATGCATGGGAGCAATTCAATTTTCTAAGGAAACACAAACAAGGGTTGGACGAGAGCGCGCGGAAGCCATTCTATTTCCTGCTCGAATCAATCCCAAAACTGCACACCTATGCATCACAAGAGTTTCTTGTCCGACTCTGCGAACAGAAAGGTATCAATCCGAGAACGGGATTCAAGAAGTAGCGTGTAGGTTGGAACGACGAGAATGCACTAAGGCAACGAGCGCTCCGCACAGCAGTCCTACGGAGAGGCCAATTTCCCCTACCGCATATCCCGACAGCCCGACAAAATATCCTGAGACTGCATAGATGGCAAAACCTGCTATTGACGCTAAGAGCATGTAGAGCACCGTTCGCCAGCGCCGTTTGCTGCGGTTGATTGCATAGCCGACAGAGACGACAAACGCTACAAAAATTACCACACCCATCCCGTCACCCCATATAGTAGAAAGACCACCCTGCCAGGGGTGGCCTCGGTTCGATGCCTCACGCGAATCTTCGCATGAGGTGTGTCTTCAATGCAAGAACCTATTAAAAAACCTTCCCCTCGTTCTGGGCAATGCTCGACGCTAGGAGAATTGTTTCAAGAATGTCTCGAATTGGCCGCCCTTCGAGCAAGGCTTCTTCTAGCGGGTGATAGACATCGTAGGCGGCATCAACAAACCGCCCATGAACATCTTCCGGATCGTCATCCGGAAACTCCCTCAGGTGCTTAGTCTCTTGAAACGCGATCCACAGATGTTTATGGTCAAACAGTAGATGCGTAAATAGCTTTTGCTCGTCTTCGGTCATCGTCAATTGCCCTTCCTTCGGGTTGCGCTATGATAGGCCCATGAAGGCTACCACGCCAGAAATGACGCGCTTCAACGATGCACTGCGGCAAGTGATGACGGTTACGAAGCCGGAACTCACGGCCCTACTCCACGACCAGAGGGCAATCGAAGCTGTGCGCCAGCCCAAAGGCCCGCGCCCTAAGTCTTCCGCTTCGGCCCGCGTACGCCGCGAAAAGGATTAGGCTTGCGTCGTAGACACCTTGCCGGTCAGTTCGGCATAGGTCAGACGCTTGTTGGCGACCTGGGACAGAGCCAGCAGGAAGCGGTCTGAGTCGTCCAAGGGATTGTCTCTGGTAGTGCGATTGTTGAAGCGGAACATCTGCTCGTCCAGATAGCGGTCCAAGTGGAAGGGCTCGACTGCTACATAGGTTCCGGTCAGAGTGCGCTTGGTCAGGCTCCAGAAGTTCTCAAGGCCGTTAGTGTGAACCTGGCCCTTCACATACTCATCGGCATGGTTCACGGTTTCGTGGATGTACTGCTCTTTCAGCTTGTCGTAGGCGATAGCTTGGTCGGAGTAAATCCGCGATCCGTGATGGATGTTGTTCAGGATTTCAGTCTGGAGGGTATCGCGCTTAATGTTGGGAACCACCTTGGCGCGTACCTGACGGCTCTCGCGGTCAAGGATGCCCATGACGGCAGTCTTGCCGGGATAGCGGTCTGTGGACTTCCAGCGAGGCAGTGCATTGTGAATCTGGGCAATCTTGAGCTTGCGGCTATGGTGCATGTTCTTGGTCTTGCCGCCAACAAAGGTTTCATCCACTTCCACGGCTCCGCCCTCATTGCTTCCCATCTTGTAGCTGAAGTCGCGGGCCTTCAGAGCCAGTCTCAACCTCTGGAGCATAAACCACGCACTCTTCTGGGTCACTCCCAGATCGCGGGCTAGCTCATAGCTGGAGATGCCATTCTTGCAGTTCACAATCAGCCACAGAGCGGGGAGCCACTTGGTCAAAGAGATGGGGGAATCCTCAAAGATAGAGTTCACCTTGACCGAGAATTGCTTGCGGCATTTACGGCACTTCCACCGCTTCTGAGTCTTCAGGTAATAGGGCGAATCGCCTCCGCACAGTTCGCAGACGACACCATTAGGCCAGCGCATCTCCGCAACCGCATCAATGCAAACCTGCTCGTCGCTAAAGTATTGAATCGCCTGCTGTAATGTCTTAGGGGATTTCATAATGTCTCGACTTTACCCTGATCGATTGGGTTAGTCAAGTATATTTTCACCACTCTATTTGGTTTGTTTTTAGGGAGTTGCGTGGTTTGGGGCTTGACATGCGATTTTGCTGGGGAATATGGGGGTGAGAGGCAGAGGTAAGTGCAAAACCCTGCAAATACAAGGGTTTGGGGTGGTGGTTCTATGACACCCCGGCGCTACGGCTGCTTTGGTGGCGGGGGCGATGACGGGATGGGGAGTTGGGAGGCGGCGGGAAGTCTGCTGTTGGTGGTGGCAATGGCGGCAGCAAGGGCGGGGTTTTCCTCGGTTTCGGAGACGCGCATGAGGGCGTTGATCTCATGCGGGGATGGCGCGGGCGTGAAACCGGGATCGACCATGCCGAGTTGAACGAGGGCTGAGCTCTGCGTGAAGACCCGGGCGAGGGCGGTGTTGGTGAGTTCGATCTCTGCGGCGACCTGTTGGGAGGTGAGGTGGGTTGGATCAGGATCGACGACGCTGTATAGCCTGGCCTGGACGATGGCGGGCCATATCTGATCGAAGGCCTCGCCAACTTTGTCGATGCGGTCGTAGAGGAGGGCATATCCGCGGACCTCCTGTTGGGGCATGAGTGCGGTGACGTTGCTCTGCTGGGCGGTCTTCCAGGCGGAGTCGGAGAATTTGGTTCTGATGGCGTGCCAGACGAGGATTCCGGGGAGCTTCTCCTGGGGGGTGCCGGGATGCTGCTGGAGATACTGGAGGATGATGAGATTGTTGATGAGGGCGGCGGTCTGACGATGAAACTCGACCATGCCGCTAGCGAAGGCCTGGCGATTGTCCTCACGCTCTATGCGGAGGGCTTCGCGGGTCTCGGCGACCTCGTGGCGATGGTGGAAGTACTCGACTGTCTGCTCGAGGCTGATGGCGATGAGGAGGCCGATGGTGATCGTGGCGATGTGGATGAGGAAGTCTTTCCAGGTGTGGGCGGCTTCGTGGGGCGGGTGGACGTCTAGCATGGGTGGTTGCGCTCCGTTTGAAAGTTTCTAGAGTGTGCGACCCGGGCTACTGTTCCGGGGCGGTGAGGGTGGTGTTGTCGTCCTTGGGCAGGGGGTACTTGGCGAGCAGTGCTGCCTTGCCACTCTTCCTGTAGATCGCCACGGCGTCGAAGAGAATGCGGAAGTTCTCTTCATCGGAACGCGAGCCGTGGAGGACAGACCACTCAATACCGTAGAGGAAGACATTTCTGTCTGCGCCGTATGCATACGCCTCGTTGAGCTGTGCGAGCGCGTTGCGAGCGTCGCGAAAGTCCTCCGAATCCAGTGCCGCCCAGGCAGCGCTGTACTCGGCGACTGGGCCCAGCTTGAGCTGTTCCGCGGAGAGAACGGTCCGGCCCGGCTCGAGTGCCTCGCGCAGCTTGATGACGGCGGTATTCTGCAGGACCAAAACAGCGGAGACCTGATCGACGAGGCTGTACACCCGCACGTAGCGTTGTGCCTCCTCACGCGGCAGCAGGCCGAGGGTTCCGCTCTGTTGTGCCACGGTCCATACGGCGGAGGCGGGCTTCACGTAGCTGGAGCTGCCAAGGGTGGTGTGCAGGACGGGCGAACGGTGGTCGCGGTTGGCCACGATGACCTCCTGATAGACGCCCCTTGCGATATCCCGGCGCGACTCGCAGTCATCGACGTTGGCCAGCGCGAGGTGCAGGTTGCGCAGCGTCTCGGCGTGCAGGTCTTCGTGTAGTTGATGTAGTTGATGGCGGTGATGGAAGTACTCCACCGTCTGCTCGAGGCTGATGGCGATGAGGAGGCCGATGGTGATGGTGGCGATGTGGATGAAGACGTCTTTCCAGGTGTGGGCGGCTTGGTGGGGTGGGTGTACGTCGAGCATGGGTGGGTGGGCCTCAGGGGTGGGGGATGGAATTGCGGGGGATGGGATTGACGCGGGTTCCAGCAGTGGTGCGTGTTCGGTGGGCGGCGGGATTGGATCGGGTGGTTGATCGGGCATGGTGGCTCGGTGGAAGTGATTGGGGATTTGGAGGTAAGAGTATCAGTGATTTGGGTGGTGGGGGTGAGGTTGTGGCTGGGATAGGAGAGCGGTCGGGCTTTGCCCGATGCCACCTTAGCAACGATGAAGCTGTTGCGAAGATGGGGCACCCGGGGACGAATGGGGATTGGCGTCCGGCGGGGGCGGGTCGGGGTGAGTGACCCCACGATCACCCTTCGCTGCGCTTGGGGTGATCATGGGGCATCCGTGGTGCTGTTTAGGTGAAGAAGTGGGGGACGAAGGAGCTTAGGTTGTCGGTGATGGGGGTGGCGGATTCGCGGATGCCGAGGCCGGCGCAGTCCTGGTCGATCATCCAGAGGCCGAGGATGGGGTGCTTGGCTGGTTGGCCAGCGACGGGGAAGACGGCTTCGGGGGCGAGGGCCTGGTAGATCTGGGGGCCGTTGTAGGGGCCGGGGGTGGAGAGGATGGTGGCGTTGTCGCGGACGAGGGTGATGTTGGCGCCTTCGCGGGACATGAGGGGTTTGCGGACGTAGTTGCGCATGGTGCCAGGGCCGTCGAAGTGGGCTTCGAGGAGGAGTTCGTGGTTGGGGTAGAGCTGCCAGAGGATGGGGAGGATGCCCTTGTTGGAGAGGAGCATCTTCCAGATGGGCTCGATCCAGCGGGTGGATTGGTAGGTTTCGATAGCGTGGACGCCGAACTCTTCCTGGAGCATGGCTTCCCAGGGGTAGAGCTTGAAGATGGAGAACATGGGGTCTTCGTTGGGGTCGAGGAAGGCCTGTTGGTCGTCGTTCCAGCCGATCTCCTGCATGAACATCTGGAGGGTTTCGAGGCCTGCCTGCTGGGCGGTGTCGCGGAGGTAGGTGAGGGTGAGTTGGTCTTCGGGGTTGTCGAGGGCGGCGAAGTAGATGGGCTTGGAGAGGTAGGGGTCGATGTCCTTCCACTTGGCGATGAGTTTGTCGTGGATGGAGTTGAACTGGTCGGGTTTGTTGCCGAGGGTGGGGCCGATCTCTTCGAGCCAGCTCCACTGGATGACGGCGGCTTCGAGGAGGGAGGTGGGGGTGTCGGCGTTGTACTCGAGGAGCTTGGGGGCGTGGCCGCTGGTGGCTCCGGCCCAGGAGAGGTCGAAGCGGCCGTAGAGGGCGGGAGGCTCGTTGTTCCAGGCCCACTCGATGGCGGGGATGGCCTGGGCGGGGATGTCGAGTTCGGGGTAGCGCTTGTTGTCGATGATGTGCTGGGCGGCGGCGAGGCACATGGTCTGGAGGGTGTTGCCGACGGCTTCGAGAGTGTCGATCTCAGCGGCGGTGAATTGGTAGGCGGCGGACTCGTCCCAGTAGGGAGTGCCGTTTTCGAGGGTGTGGAAGGTGAGGCCGGCGGACTCGACTTTTTGCTGCCAGTCGGAGCGGGGGGTGAGGGGGATGCGTTGCATTATGCCTTTCCTATTCGCCAGAACTACTGGAGTGGCCGCCGCTGGAGAAGGAACTGCCGAAGCCTCCGCGGGTGGTGGTGCCGGAGCGGGTGGAGTAGCTGCGGCCGAAGGCGGGTGAGGTGCTGCCTCCGCCTACGGGGGTGCCGAGGCCGTATCCGCCCCATCCGCCGTAGTAGTAGTGATAAGGCATGAAGAAGGGGATGAAGCCGCCGTGGCCGTCGGGGCGCTGCTGCTGGGTCTGGGGCTGGTTGGCGCAGAGGCTGTCGTCGACTACCTGATTCTTCTCGTCGACGCAGCGCTGCATCTCTGGCTTGCGACAGCCGGAGAGCATGGCCAGGGCGGCGGCGGCGAGGAGTGGGGCGGCGACTTGGGAGGAGCGTTTCATCGGGGGCTGCACCAGAGTATCAAGTGTCGCGCTCGGATGGAGTGCCGTGGCGTTTGAGGTTGGTCGAGGAGAGCGGTCGGGCTTTGCCCGGTGCCCACCTTGGCGACGATACGGCCGTCGCGAAGATGGGGCACCCGGCATCTGTGGGGGAGTGGAACCCACGCCCTGGAGTCGGGACGTGGGCTTGTCTTACCTGGTGCCGAAGGCGGGGTTGGTGATGGAGCAGCAGTTGTCGGTGCGGCCGCAGAGGCATTTGGATTCGGCGGCGGCGGTGGCGGAGCGCTCGGCGTAGAGCTTCTGGGCGGCGATGAGGCCGGTTCCGAAGCCTACTCCGGGCTGGGGGAAGGACTTCATGACGACTTGCTCGAGGGCACCGATGAAGGCGATGGTGTCCATGTAGTCGAAGAAGCCGAGGTGGGCGATGCGGAAGATCTGGCCCTTCATCTCGCCCTGGCCGTTGGTGATGACGGCGGCGAAGCGGGATTTGAGCTCCTTGACGATGATTCCGGAGTCGATGCCCTCGGGGGGCAGGACGGCGGTGGCAGCGGCGGAGGGAGCGTCGGGGGCGAAGAGCTTCATGCCCAGAGCGACGACGGCGGCGCGGGTCATGGCGGAGATGGTTTCGGCGTTCTCGACGAGCTTTTTGCGGCCTTCGACGAGGTTTCCTTCAGCCTGACCTGCGATGTAGTCGAGTGCAGCGCCGAGTGCGGCGATGAGGGCTACTGCTGGGGTGTAGGCGGACTCGCCGTTCTTGGCGTTCTTGCGCTCCTTGCGGAGGTCGAAGTAGTAGCGGGGGTTGTAGCTGGCTTCCATGCGGTCCCAGGCCTTGTCGGAGAGGGAGAGGAAGGAGAGGCCGGGAGGGATCATGAAGGACTTCTGTGAGCCTCCGATGAGGACGTCAACGCCCCAGCCGTCCATGTCGATGTGGCTGGTGCCGAGGCCGGTGATGGCGTCTACAACGAGGAGGGCTTCGCTGCCGTTGTCTTTGAGGAGCTTGGCGACTGCTGGAACGCAGTGGCGTACGCCGGTGCTGGTCTCGGAGGCCTGCATGAAGACGACGCGGGTTTCGAGCTTGAGTGCGGCGGCGACGGCGTCGAGGGAGAAGGTCTGGCCGTAGGGAGCGGAGACGACGTCTACTTCGCAGCCGAAGGCCTTGGCGAGTGCGGTCCAACGCTCACCGAACTTGCCGGCGGTGAGAACGAGGACGCGGTCGCCGGGGGAAGTGAGGTTGGAGACGGAGGCTTCCATGGCTCCGGTGCCGGAGCTGGAGAGGATGAGGACGTCGTTCCTGGTGCCGAAGAAGTCCTTGAGCTGGGCGAGGACGCGGGTGTAGAGGGTGCGGAACTCGACGGTGCGGTGGTGAATGTCAGCGGCTGCCATGGCAAACTGGGCGGCGGGGAGCAGTGGGGTGGGACCAGGCGTGAAGAGACGTGTCTTGCGGATCATGCATCTATTGTATCGAGTTGGTGGACGGGAGAGATTGAAAGGTCAACTTATAATCAGGCGTTGACATGGAACGGGCGGAGGAAGCTATGAGTATCGGACAGAAGATCCAAACGGACATTATTGTGGCGATGAAGGCGAAGGATGAGCATAAGTTGACGACGTTGCGGATGGTGAAGAGCGCGTTAAAGAATAAAGAGATCGACAAGCGGGAGCCGCTGACGGACGCGGAGGAGGCGCAGATACTGACGACGCTGATCAAGCAGCGGAAGGAGTCAGTGGAGTCGTTTACGAAGGGTGACCGGCCGGAGCTGGCGGAGAAGGAACGGCTGGAGATCGGAATGATCGAGGGCTATCTGCCGAAAGAGGCGGGAGAGGATGAGGTTCGGAAGCTGGTGCAGGGAGTGATCGCGCATCTGCAGAAGGATGCCGGCGGAGTGAAGCCGGGGCCGAAGGATATGGGAACGGCGATGCAGGTGGCGCGGCAGTGGATTCTTGCGGCGGGGATCCGGGCGGACGGGAAGCTGTTGAGCGAGCTGGTGAAGGAGGAATTAGCGAAATAAGTATCTCCGGGGGAGGGTCGTTAGTGGTAATTTGGCACGGATGCTAGCGTGTGGGCAGATCGTGTTGCCTCTGGTTGCGTGTGACGGCGCGAGGCCCCAGGAGGTTGAAGATGAGCAAGGTGCGGGTACTGGTTGGGACGCGCAAGGGCGCGTTTGTGCTGACTTCGGATGGGAAGCGGGAGCAGTGGGAGATTAGCGGGCCGCACTTTGCGGGGTGGGAGATCTATCACCTGAAGGGATCGCCGGTGGACCCGAACCGGCTGTATTGTTCGCAGTCGAGCGGCTGGTTTGGACAGATGATCCAGCGGTCGGAGGACGGTGGACAGACGTGGGAGGCGGTGGGGAACAAGTTTGCGTATGAAGGGGTGCCGGGCACGCACCAGTGGTATGACGGCACGCCGCATCCCTGGGAGTTCAAGCGGGTGTGGCATCTGGAACCGTCGCTGAGCGATGTGGATACGGTTTATGCAGGCGTGGAGGATGCAGCGCTGTTTCGTTCGACGGATGGCGGGCAGAGCTGGGGAGAGATGTCGGGGTTGCGGGGGCATGGGTCGGGGCCGCACTGGGCTCCGGGTGCGGGTGGGATGTGTCTGCATACGATTTTGCTGGACCCGAGCGATGAGAAGCGCATGTATATTGCGATTTCGGCGGCGGGTGCGTTTCGGACGGATGATGGCGGGGCGACGTGGCGACCGATCAACAAGGGGTTGAGATCGCAGTACATCCCTGATCCGGATGCGGAGGTGGGGCATTGCGTGCACCACATTGCGATGCATCCGTCGCGGCCGGGGACGCTGTTCATGCAGAAGCACTGGGATGTGATGCGCAGCGATAATGCGGGGGACTTGTGGCAGGAGGTGAGTGGGAATCTGCCGACGGACTTTGGATTTGTGATTGACGTGCATGCGCATGAGCCGGAGACGGTGTATGTGGTTCCGATCAAGAGCGATGGAGAACACTTTCCGCCGGATGGGAAGCTGCGGGTGTATCGGAGCCGGACGGGCGGGAATGAGTGGGAGGCGCTGTCGAAGGGTTTGCCACAGGAGAACTGCTACGTGAATGTGCTGCGAGATGCGATGTCGGTGGACCAACTGGATAAGTGCGGTGTGTATTTTGGGACGACGGGCGGGCAGGTTTACGCGTCGTCGGATGCTGGAGACAGTTGGACGGCGATTGTGCGGGACCTGCCGGCAGTGCTTTCTGTTGAGGTGCAGACGTTGCCATGATTCGAGTGGAGCTGCCGGGGCATCTTCGGACGCTGGCGAGAGTGCAGGGTGATGTGAGGCTGGAGGTCGAGGGCGCGGTGACGGTGCGGCGGGTGCTGGATGCGCTGGAGGCGAAGTATCCGATGCTTCGGGGAACGATTCGGGACCAGGTGACGCAGGAACGGCGGGCGTTTCTGCGGTTCTTTGCTTGTGAGGAGGATTGGTCGTTTGAGTCGCTGGATGCCGTGCTGCCGGAGGCGGTGGCGAGTGGGCGGGAGCCGCTGCTGGTGATTGGGGCGGTGGCTGGCGGTTAGACGAGCGGCAATAAATTGGGGTTGAGGCTCTGCTTGATGAGCGGGAGCTGCTTCCAGGGGTCGCGGCGGAGGCGTGACTTCCAGGTGGGGAAGTCGGCTACGCGGAAGAGGGGGCTCTCGGGGAGCTTGAGGTCAGTCCAACTGAGGGGGAGTGCAACGGGGAGGCCTGCGCGGGCGCGCGGAGAGAAGGCTGCGACGGCGGTGGCGCCGCGTTCGTTGCGGAGGTAGTCGAGGTAGATGCGATTTTTGCGGGCGGCCTTGGTCATTTTGGTGAGGTAGAGGGTTGGGTTGGACTTCTCGAGTTGCAGGACGAAGGCGCGAGCAAATTGCTTGACTACTGGCCAGTCGTGCTCTGGCTGGATGGGAATGACGACGTGGAGGCCTTTGCCGCCGGTGGATTTGAGGAAGGATTCGAGGCCGAGTTTCTTGAGTTGATTGCGGATGTCGGTGGCAGTGGCGGCGATAGTGGGCCAAGGGACGGTGGGGTCGGGATCGAGGTCGATGATGATGCGGTCGGGGTGTTCGAGATCAAGGTTTCGAGAGCCCCAGGGGTGGATTTCGAGGACGCCGATCTGGGCGAGGCTGGCGAGGGCTTCGGGGGTGGAGAGGGTGATGTAGGGTTCGGGGATGAGAGACGTCTTGTCAATGACGGATACGGATTCGATGCCTGAGGGCAACATGGGGGTGACGTGCCGTTGATAGAAGCACTGGTGCTCGGGGCCGTCGGGACAGCGGACGAGGGTGAGCGGCCGGTTGGCGATGTGGGGCAGCATGTTTGGAGCGATGGCCCAGTAGTAGTCGGCGAGCTGCTGCTTGGTGAGTTGGGAGGGGGCGTCAAGGATTTTTTCGGGGTGGGTGAGGCGGACCGGGGCGTGTGCTTGCGTCGGGGCGGTTGTTTCCTGTTTGGGTACATCGGTTCGCTTCGCTTGCAGAGGCTTGGGCTCCTCGTCTTCGCCTGGAACGACAAGGTTGCGGGTACGAGTGGATTTGGCGGCGAGGAGTGCCGGGGTGGAGTGGGAGGCATGTTTGGCGGCACTGGGTTTTGGGGCAGGCTCTTCGCGGCGGACTTCGTTGGCGGGCTTGTCTTCGCGGAGGCCTTTGAAGGAGGCTTGGCGGACGAGGCCGTCGGCGGTCCAGGTGGCGAACCGGACCTGGGCAACAAGTTGGGGCTTGACCCATATCGCTTTGCGACGGGCTTCGGCGGGAGGATTGTGGAAGGGCGTGGTGTTGGTGCGGAGGGACTCTAACTGGTTGCGCAGGATTCGATGGGTTTCCTGGGTGAAGCCGGTGCCGGTGCGACCAGCGTAGATGAGTGTTTGGGGATACTTTCGAGGGCTTATTGTTGGGGCGTTTTCGTAGTATCCGAGTAGGAGGGAGCCTGTGCCGTGAAGGCCGGTGTGGCCTTTGGCGGGGAGGGTGAAGCCGCCGATGACGAACTCCTGCTCGCGGATGCATTTGAGCTTGAGCCAGTTGCTGCTGCGGCCGGGGATGTATTTTCCTGCAGCGCGTTTGGAGAGGATGCCTTCGGCATGGAGCTCGCAGGCTTTGTGGAAGACGGTTTTGCCGCTGGCTTCGAGGTGCTCTGTGAAGCGAATGGAGTTGCCGGAGGCCGGAGACTGTTGGGCGAGGAGATCGGCGAGGTTGGCTTTGCGTTCGCTGAGGGGGAGGTTGCGCAGGTTGTGACCGTTGAGGTGGAGAAGATCGAAGACGAAGTAAGTGAGGGGCTTTTTGATGCCATCCTGAAAGGCGGCCTGGAGGTCTGCGAAGCTGGTGTTGCCGTCGGGGCGGAGCACGACGATTTCGCCGTCGAGGAGGCAGGAGTTTGCAGGGAGTTTGGCGACCTGGGCGGCGATGGTTTCCATGCGGTGGGTCCAGTCGAGGCCGGTGCGAGTGAGTAGCTGAACGCGGGCGGCGTCTTTGCGGGCCTGGATGCGGTAACCGTCGAGCTTGAGCTCGTGGAGCCAGCCGCTGGAGGTGGGTGGAGTTTTTGCGGGCTGGGCCAGCTGCGGCGCGATGAACGTGGGGAGTTCTTCTTTCGGAGTGTGGGTGAGGTCCGGGGTAAATTCTTTTGACTTGTTTGCAGCGCTCCCACGCCTGGTGCTCGCGGAGACCGGGGTACTCGCTGGGGTGGCATTGTTGCGGCGCTGGGATTTGCGGCTGGCGGTCTGGCTGGAGCCCCATACGTGGTCGTGGCTGGCGGCGATCTGATCGATGGAGCGGTTGGTGAGAACGGAGTTGGGAGCCTGGTCGGTGATGGGGATGTCGTCGGGGGAGCGCTCGAAGTCGTCGTGTTCTTTGATGAGGAGCCAGTTGGATTTGGACTGGTTGGCGGTCCTGCTGTGCATACGGATGAGAGCCCAGTTTCCCTTGAGTTTGGTGCCGTGCAGGGTGAACTTGAGGTGGCCGTCGCGGAGGGCGGTGTCGATGTCGGCATGGCTGGACTGGGGCTCCCAGGTACCTTGATCCCAGAGCATGACGGTACCGCCGCCGTATTGGCCCTGGGGGATGATGCCTTCGAAGCCACCATACTCCATGGGGTGGTCTTCGACCTGAACGGCTAGACGCTTGTCTGCGGGGACGTAGCTGGGACCTTTGGTGATGGCCCAGCTTTTGAGCACACCATTCCAGCCGAGGCGGAAGTCATAGTGGAGGTGGGAGGCTGCGTGTTTGTGAATGACGAACGGGTACTGGTTGGAACGAGCTGCTGGATTGGATTTTCTGGATTTTGTGCTTCCGGCCGGTTCAGCGGTGATGTTGAAGTCACGCATGGAGCGGTAGCGATCGAGTTGCAGGTCAATGGCGTCGGGGGGAGGTGCTCTGCGCTTGGTTGGCATGGGCTAGGCCGACTTGCGTGATTTGGATTTGGTGGCTGACTTGACCAGGGCGATACCGGCCTTTGAGGCTCCGGGCAAAGCTCTGGCTGGGGGCTTCTTTCGGGTAGAGGGAGCGGAGTCGGCCTGCACGCTCTGGCGGAGTGCGTCCATGAGGTTGACGACCTTGCCTGGCCTGGCGGCGGGCTCTTCGCGGGAGATGGGAGCGTGTTTGATTTTGGCTTCGACCATTTTGCGGAGGGCGGCTTCGTACTCGTCTGTGAATTTAGCGGGGTCGAATCTGGCGGTTTTTCGCTTGATGAGTTCCTTGGCGAGAGAGAGTTGGTCCTGGTCGATGGCGGTTTTTTTGATATCGGAGAAGTAGTTGGCCGAGTTGCGAAGTTCTTCGGCGTAGCGGAGGGTGTAGGCCATCATGCCAGCGTCTTTGTCGTTGGTTGGGGCGGCGACGGCGACGAGGTGCTCGCGGCCACCGAAGGCGATCTTGCCCAAGGCTACTTTGTGGGTGGACTGGAGAGCTTTGCGAACGACGGCGAATGCTTCGGACTGGACGTCGCTTTCGGGTACGACGAAGTATGGCTTCTCGTAGAACGCGGGGTCGAGTTCAGCAATGTCGATGAACTGGGAGACTTCAAGGCTGTGGCGAGAGGGGATGCGGAGGTTCTCAATGTCGTCGGGTTCGATGATGACGTACTCGCCTTTGCGGTACTCATAGCCCTTGACGACGTCGCTCTTCTCGACGGGTTCCTCGTCTGCCGAGACTTTCTGGTGCCTGATTCGCTCGCCAGTCTTACGGCTGAGCTGATGGAAGCGGATCTCGCTTTTGGCTTCGGTGGCAGGGAAGAGATTGACGCCGAAGGAGACAAGGGATATCTGAATTTGTCCGGACCAGAAGGGGCGTGGCATGGAGAAGTCCTCTTGTGAGATAGGAGTCTATCGCATGGTGGGAGGATGCCTGATTGGGATAAGAGACGGGTTTCAGGCGAAGCTGGCGGTGAAGCGCCACGACCAGTCGCCCCCTCCCCACTGGGGGTAGTTGGTGCCCCAGGCGTTGTTGAACAGGTTGAAGTGTATGCCTTGTCGCAGGGAGGGCTGTGTGTCAGAAAAGTAGATTGGGGAGCGCTCGCCAAGAGAGACGATGGGGGCATCGAAGGTGAGGATTTCAAGAGAGCCTGATGGGTCGGAGAAGCGAATTTTTTCAGAGAGAGCGTGCATGTTGCGGTTGCCGCCGCTGACGACATCGGAGGGGAGGAGCAACTGGCCAACTTTTTCGAGCGACCAGTTTCCAGTCTGAGAGGACTCGGGGTTTGCAGGCTGGGGACGGAAGGTGAGCCACATGGATTCGGGCAGCCGGTTTTGAGGCTTGTTGAGAGTGGTTAGGCGCAGGTGGAGGGTTGGCGATTCGTCGGGCAGGTGTATTTCGACGAATAAAGACTCAGGCCACCCGGTGACTCCAGTGGCTGCAGCTCTGGGATCGTCGATTTTCAGTTGGAGGATGATGTGGTGCTGATGCTCCTCTGCGATGGACCATGCTTTCGTCAGGGTGGGATGCCACTCCTTCGAGATGGCATTGAAGTGGGCGATGTTGGGTTTGCCAAAGTCCTGAGGCGCCCAATCTGCTTTACTTTTTACGTAAACGTCGAGGAAGTGGTCGAAGTCTGCGGCCGAGAGGGTCTGGTACGTGAAGAGAGCGAGCGGATGACTGGGAGTGGCCCATTCTTTTCCGGATTTCCGGTTTTGGAGGCGGATGATGGCGCCGTTGTGGGGATCGATGGCGAGGATGAAGTGCCGGGTTTTGATTTCAGTGTTGGGGGCGAGGGGTTGAAGGTTGGTGGTATCGGGTGCTTTGGGGACCAGTAGCTGGAGGTGCTGCTCCGCCTGGGTGCGCAGGGCGAGGGGGAGAGAGGAGATGGACTGGGTGACGTCATCGCGTTTTTCCTGCCAACTGGTGGTCATTGTCTTGTAGCCAGGAAATTTGATTGGGTCGGCGAGGGCGAGTTGCAGGTCGTGCGGGGTGTAGTGGTCGTGGTCGAGATAGGACTTGGTATCGGTACCCCATGTGTGTTCGACGGCGAGGAGCAATCGACGCAGGAGTTGACGGTCAGTAGGGTCGCCGAGGGCGATTTTTTTGTCAGTCAGCCATTGACTGCGGAGGCGGGCGAGTTCACGGTACTGGGCTACTTTGGGTGGGTCGCTGGGGATGCCGTATATCCAGGTGTCGCCGATCTCCTGGGTGATGACGGGGAGGTGGTCGCGGACTGGGTCGAGGGCAAGAGCGAGGTTCGAGAGGCTTGAGGCCTGGATGGTGGCGTTGGGGAACTGACTGCGAAGGCGTGAGTAGATCTCCGCGATTTCTGTGGGGGTGTGGGGGCCGGAGTTGTCGTTGCGCATCTCCATGGCAAATGCGATGTCAGTGCCGGGAATCTGGAGGGTGCCACCGTAGTCGTGGTGGTGGTAGATGACGATGAGCGATTCGCCAGCGGGATCGCGCCAGAGGAAGACTGCGGGAACCTGGGGCGGGGTGCTGGCGGCGTTGACGCCGATGTCCAGGAGCTTGATTCCTGCCCAGGCGAGGGGACTTATGATGCCGCGGGAGTGGCCGGGGACATCGGACATCTTTGCGCCGACGGTTTGGTGGCCGAAGCGGGAGTCGAGCGATGCGGAGAAGGACAGTGCTCCGAGGATCATGGAGGGATCGAGCATCTCGGTCTGCCAACTGAAGGGGAGGGCGTGCCACGTGATATCACCAGCGGCAATGGCTTGTTCCATGAGTTGTCGCTGCTGGGGAGTGGCTTGTTCGAGATATTCGTAGAGGAGCCAGGAGCCGGTGGTCCAGGTGAAGCGGTCCGTTCCAGCTGCGCGGAGAGTCGCGGCCGTGCTGATGGCCTGCGGGTAGTAGACGTCGAAGTATTTGGACCTGACGGCGGCCTGGGTATTGGTGAAGCCGACATCGAGGTGGCACTTGAAGACGATGTGGACGTGCTTTACGTCCTGGGGAGGGGGCGTGGCAGGGGGCGATTGCTGAGAATGAAGTCCGAAGGCGGAGTGTAGTGGGGAGGAAGCTGCAGTGAGGGCTGCGAGTTTGAGAAGGTCGCGTCGATGCATGTGTTCTCCGCTTGAGATCGAACCTCTTGCCGGTTGCGGAGTTTGGGTGTGGCTGCAGCCAGCAGATGGGGTCGTTAGAGAGGGTACACGGAAGCTACTCCCGGATGATTTTTACGAAGATGCCGTCGGGTAAGGTAGTGGAACCGAGGATGTGGATGACGCCGTCGCGGGTGAAGCCTCGAAGCATGGTGTCGGCTTTGGAGGGTGGGGCGTCGGGAGGAGGCGTGAGGGTTGGCTCGGAGGCCGGACGCGAGTCGGGGCGGGAGATGATGGGTGGCTGGATGACAGGCGGGGCGAAGGATCTGGGTTCGGGGGGGGTGTTGGCCTTGGTGGGGTAGGGGGTGGCTTTGGTGACTGGACTGGCACCCGGGTTGGTGGTGGGGGTACGGCGCATGCCGCGGTCCATAGCTTGATTGGCGAGGGCGTCGGCGGCTTTGTTCTTATGGCGGAGGGCGTGGGAGATTTCGAAGGCTTCGAGTTTGGCGATGCGATTTTTAGCTTCCTGCCAGAGGGGTTTGAGGTCGGGGGAGTTGACTTTGTACTTGCCCTGGATCTGTTTGACCATGAGTTCGGAGTCGGAGATGACCTTGAGGCGGGGGTGGTGGTGGTCGAGGGCGAATTGGAGGCTGGCGAGGAGGCCGGAGTATTCGGCGTAGTTGTTGGTGCGGATGCCGAGGAATTCTGAAAGTTCGGCGATGACGTGGCCGCTGGCGTCGGTGACTTCGGCTCCGTAGCCGGCGGGGCCTGGGTTGCCGCGGGCTCCTCCGTCACAGTAGGCGGTGATCCAGCCGGACTTTGGGGCGGTGGGGGTGGGGTCGGCGAAGAGACTGGGCGCGGAGTTGCGGGAGGGCATTAGGGAAGTTTATCGGATTGGGTGCTTCCGAGGGCGAATAGGTGCCAGTACGAGGCGAAGGAGAAAGAAGCGATACGGGGTTGCTCACCTTTTTTGTGCTGGGCGGGTCTATTGGAGTGAATCGATATCCTGACTCCGGAGTCAGAATGGCAAATGCTGAAGCAGTAGAGATGAACCTAGGTAACGGGATGGGCAGTAGTGGCCTTGCTGCCCGAGAAGTGTCTTCTTCGTTCGCGGGCGGTCTGCGCGGTCGGCGGACAAGTCCGTTTGCACTGGGAATGGAAAGCCGAACGGCGGTAGAATCATCGCCAGTGAAGGCCGCGACACAATCCGGTGCACGGAACGGGAAACTGACGCAGGCGCAGATTGACGCGCGGGCGCAACAGCGTTCTGAAGACGACGATTTGATCCGCGAGGCGCAGCGCGGGCAGCGTGCAGCGTTTGACGCGTTGGTGCGGAGATATGACCAGAGTGTATTGAGGCTGGCGTTGCATATGCTTGGGAATGAGCAGGATGCGCAGGATGTGCATCAGGAAGCCTTCATCAAGGCGTATCGCCATCTGGGCAACTTCCGATTTGAGTGCAGCTTTTATACGTGGCTGTACCGGATTGTGACAAACCTTTGCCTGGACCAGTTGCGTCGGCGGAAGAGCCGCCGGGAGGATCCGGCGACTGTGCTGGATGCGAGCGGCGATGAGATGGACCTGATGGCGAACATCACGGATGACCGGGCTATGGCGAATCCGGGCCGTGAGCTGGACCGGAAGGTGATGAGTCAACAGATTAACGAGGCGTTGGACAAGCTGACGCCGCGTGAGCGCACAGTGTTTGAGTTGAAGCACTATCAGGGTCTGAAGCTGAGGACGATTGGCGAGATGCTAAGTACGACGGAGGAGACGGCGAAGAACACGCTGTTCCGGGCGACGCGGAAGTTGCGCGCGAACCTTGCAGGTGTGAGATAGGGTACGAGCTCTTCTGGAGATGACTGGAAGCAAGAGCGGACAGGACAGCTATCGATCCGCGGCGATTGATACACGCAGGGCAAGACTTGAGGCTGGTTGAGGTTAGCGAGATGAAGTGTGAAGCGGCGCGAGACAATATCGTATTGATGGGCTATGGCGAGCTTCCTGATGAGCTGGCCGGAGGGTTGGAAGAGCACCTTACCGGATGTGAGGATTGCCGCCGGGAGTTGAATGCATTGCGTGCGATGGAGGAGTATCTGGTGTTGGCACCCGTTCTGGAGCCCTCGCCAAATCTGTTGACGCAGAGCAGAATGCGGCTGGATGAAGCGCTGGATTCGATTCCTCCTCACGGTTTTCTGACTCGGTTACGGGTGAACTTTTTCTCCTGGGTAGGGCACGTGCAAAGTGCGCCGGCACTGGCGACGTTGTTGCTGGGAGTTGGTTTTCTGTCGGGGAACTTTACTTACAGGTATCAGGTAGCGCATGCGCCGAAGCCCAAGGGGACACTGACGATCAATCACCCTGCGGATGGCGTGATTGCGAATGTGACGGGGATTGTGCAGACACCTAACTCAGAGCTGGTGCAGGTGAACTACAACCGCATCGTTCCGGAGACGGCGGAAGGCTCGCTGGATGAGCCGCGGATTCGCGAGTTGCTGATGCTGGGGATGAATCCGGCGGCTACGAGCGGCGTGCGAGTGAATTCGGCGTCTCTGCTTTCTGGCGAGTGCAAGCAGGGACACGATTGCAGCGTCCAGGCAGATGGAACGGGCATACGGGGCAAGCTGATGGTGGCGCTGCGGTACGACAATGATCCGGGAGTGCGTTTGACGGCTCTGGAGGGATTGCAGCGGTACGTGGGCCAGGACCGTCGGGTTCGTGATGCGGTGCTGGAAGCGCTGATGCATGACTCGGATGCAGAGGTGCGGACTGCGGCGATCGGTCTGCTGGAGCCGGTGCAGTCGGACTCGAGTGTGCGGCAGGTGTTGCGAACGGTTTCGACGCAGGATGAGAATCAGTACATACGGACAGCTTCATACCAGGCGCTGCAGGGTGCTGGGGATATCCAGTAAGTAGCAGAGTTATCGGGTGCATCAGCAAACAGGGTAGAGGTACGGAAGCGATGCGAAGCGGGTTGAGAACTGGCGTGATGTTGGTTGGACTGGGGCTCGGGCTGGCGGGATGTGCCGTTGCGCGAGCTGGCGTGATTGGGTGGGGTGGTGGTTTTGAGGCAAGCGCGGCGTCGCAGTCCCGTGGAACCCAGGGATATTTGGGCGTTGATATCCGAGATGTGAGTGACGACCAGATCGCGGTGCTGAAGCTGAAAGAGTCGCGTGGGGCTGAGGTGATCCATGTTGACCACGATGGGCCGGCGGGGAAGGTGGGCCTGTGCGAGCATGACGTGATTCTGCAGATGAATGGGCAGGTGATAGAGGGTGAAGATCAGTTGCGGCGGATGCTGCGGGAGACTCCGGCTGGGCGAACGGTGACGCTGGTGGTCAGCAGGGATGGGCAGCAGATGACGTTGACGCCACAGTTAGCGAATCGCCTGGAAGTGGAGCGGAAGGCGTGGGAAGACCACTGGCGGGTTCCTGAGCCGGCGCGGGGGAGCGACGCGGGCGTTGGGAGTGGCAATGGATTTTTCTCGCCAGCGCCTACGGCAAAGGGACATAACTTTATCGGGGCTTTGACGCTTGGATCGTCTTACACGGGAGCTACTGTGGAGACGTTGGGGCCGCAGCTAGCCGAGTTTTTTGGATCGCCGGGGGCCGGGGTGCTGGTGCACAGCATTGATGCGAATTCACCAGCGGCGTTGGCAGGACTGCGAGCCGGCGATGTGGTGGTTCGGGCCAATAGCATCAAGATGACGAATAGCGGCGACTGGATCAAGATTGTCCGGGAGAATAAAGGGAAGCCGCTGGCGGTGGTGGTGCTGCGGGATAAGAAGGAACAGACACTGACGCTGATTCCGGATGGGAAGAAGCGGTCGAGCGTTGAGCCGTTGCCTGAAAAGGATGGTAAGGCGCCGGCTGTGGTGGTGGCTACGCGGGTTGCGTTTGCCTGGCAGTAGGGCTGGGGATACCAGAAATGGATCCTGGTGGGATGACAAACAAAAGAACAAACGACAACAGGGAGTGGCGGGCGATTTATACTTGAAGGGATGATGCAAGCTGCCCAGAACCCTGCCCCCAATGTCCCTAAGAGCCGTCCGATGAGTGCGAAGCGCCGCTGGAAGGCGGTGACGCGTAAGCTGCGGGAGCTGGGATCGATTGGCTCGGCGCTGGCTGCTACAGGGCACCCGTATATGGCGCACATCGTACCGATGCGGCGTTGCAATCTGGCGTGTACCTACTGCAATGAGTTTGATGATGTTTCGGACCCTGTGCCGGTGGATGAGATGCTGCGGCGTATTGATGATCTGGGCCGGCTCGGTACCAGCGTTATTACGATTTCGGGCGGTGAGCCGCTGCTGCATCCGGAGCTGGACCAGATTATTGCCCGGATACGGAAGACGGGCGCGATTGCCGGAATGATTACGAATGGCTATCTGCTGATGCCGGATCGGATTGAGCGGCTGAACAAGGCCGGGCTCGATCATATGCAGATCTCAATCGATAATGTGATGCCGGATGCGGTTTCAAAGAAGAGTTTGAAGGTTCTGGATGCGAAGCTGAAGATGCTGGCGGAGCATGCGGATTTTCACGTCAATATCAACTCGGTGGTGGGGGGCGGGATTGCGAATCCGAACGATGCGTTGACAGTGAGTGAGCGGGCGCTGGGGCTGGGGTTCAGCTCGACGATCGGGATTATCCACGATGGGAGTGGGCAGTTGAAGCCGCTGGGTGAGGCGGAGCGTGGGGTGTGGGACAAGGTTCGAAATCTGACGCGGCGGAGCTATTCGCGGTTCAATCACTTCCAGGAGGCGATTGCCAATGGGAAGACGAATGACTGGCGCTGCCGTGCGGGTGGGCGGTATCTGTACATCTGTGAGTTTGGGCTGGTGCATTATTGCAGCCAGCAGCGCGGGTATCCGGGGGTTCCGCTGTCTGGGTACATGACGGCGGATGTGAAGCGGGAGTTTCTGACTGAGAAGTCGTGCGCACCGAACTGTACGATCAGCTGCGTGCACCAGGTGAGCTATATCGACCACTGGCGCGCGCCGCAGACGACGCATGTGACTCCGGGTGGGCATGGAACGGCTGAGACGGAGCTAGTTCAGATTCGTTAGTGCGGTGGCAGCGTGTCTTCGAGCGAGTGTTTAGTTGAGCGAGCCGAACTGCTCACGAAGCTGGATGAAGCCGATGACGAGAACTGCGACGGATGCGGGAGCGAAGAGTGCGTACATGGAAGCCTCCTGGGCTAATTGGCTGGGGTAGTGCTCTGCTGGGGTGGCATGGACGAATCATTTTGAGAGCAGCGTCCGGTGGGGATGGCTATGGACTTCGTTTACAGGCCCGAGGAAGTTCATGCCGCCGATGGGAACGTCAGGCTAGCTGAGCGAACCAAACTGCTCACGGAGCTGAATGAAGCCAATGACGAGAACTGCGACGGTTGCGGGAGTGAAGAGTATGTACATGAGAGCCTCCTAAGGCGATTGGTTGAGCGAATCGAGATTCGAATTAGAACAAGCCTGAAGTCAGGCAAGGTGTTGCTTTATCTAAGAGCAGCTGGCATGCCATAGTGCAAAGAGTTGCATATTATTATGTAAGTAGTTGATTTATATGTGCTTAAGCGGATCAAGAAGGGGATTGAAGAGCTTTGCATCGCTGGTTCGCCCAGAATGGTGAATCAGAGTGGAAGTGTTTTTCCATGTGTGGGGAATTGATTTGGCTTTTTGGGGAACTGGGGCAATCTGGGGAGTTTTAGGGCAATTCCAGACACGGGGCGCGCCGTTGGATCGGTGAGGAATAGTGAAAGGTGGGTTAAAGAGGCTGCCGGCCGTGCAAGTAAATTGCGCGGCCGGCAGTATTTCTGGTGCTCAGGTTGGAATTGTTGGGTAAGTGCTATTTCTGGGGGGTGGGAGCGTGCTTGAGTTTGGAGCTTGCAGCGGTTTTGGTGGGGTTGGATGGGCCGCCGACCTGGGCCTGGACGGTGTTAATGGTGGCGTAGAGCTGGTTGATATCGGTGATCTGGATCCAGTTGTTTTGAGTGACGACCCAGATGGTGGGGGTCTGGGTGATGCCGATGCGCTCACCGAGGGTGTAGTCTGCCTGGACTTCGGCGGCGAATAGACCGTTGGGGTCTACGACGAAGGGCATGGTGCGTCCATGGGACTGGAAGAACTTCTGGGTGAAGTTCTGGAGGTCTTCCTTGGTGGCGATGAGTTGCTGACTGGCGAAGACGGCGCGGCGATAGTCTTCTGCCAGCTTGGGATCAATCTTGTCCTGGATGTAGCGCGCAGTGATGGCGGCGTCCCGGCTCCAGATGTGCATTTTCAGCGGGAAATCGTGGCGAACGAGGGGAATCTTGTAGTGCTCAACGGCTGCGTGAACGATGGGAAAGGCGCGGGCGCAGGCGGGGCACTCCAGGTCTTCAAATTCGTAGATGGCGATTTTGGCTCCGGCTGGGGGCTTGACCATGGAGGTATCGCGGAAGGTGTTGGCGGTGTTGGGCGGTGCTGAGAATTGGGCGTGGGCGGTGTTGGCGGCCGGAAGGGTAAGAAGGACGGCTGCGGCGAGGACGAAGGTTGTCTGGGACAGTCGGGTCATGAATGTGAGACGCATAGGGTTGTGATTGGTATTTTAGCTGAGGGAGTCAGGCGGGACGTAGACGGGCGGAATTTTAGTCAGATTTCGCAACCGGGGAAGTGTCGTGGCACTCTAACTATAGTGATCATGATGAATTGTGTCGGTAGCATGGTGAACAAGGCGAAGCTCTGGCCGGTTGGGCTGGCAATACTTGCGACTGCAGGCGCTGCCTTGGGGCAGCAGGGCGGGGCTGATTTGCCGTCGGCTCCAACGCCGGCACCGAGAGCGCTGGTGTTGAAGTTCGCGGACGGCATGAAGGTGGAACAGGCCATGCCGGGAGCACTGCCTCTGAGCATGGATGAGGCGATCGATCGAGGGTTGCAGCACAATCTGCAGATACTGCTGGCGAAGGACAATGAGCTGGCGGTGCATGGCCAGATTCTGACGGTGGGGAATGCGCTGCTGCCGAATTTGACCGCGAAGGCGAATACTGAGACGCAGCAGATCAACCTGGCTGCGCTGGGGTTGAAGCCGTCTTCTTTTGTGGCGTTTGGTATTACGGCCTCAACCATTGTGAAAGTGGATACGGCTTTGGCACAGGTGAGTGCGAGTCAGGCGTTGTTCAATGTGCCAGCTTATTATTTGTTTCGCGCGGCGCAGAAGGCGGAGTTGGGAGCTCAGTTGAGCACACTGAATGCGCGGGGTGGGTTGGTGCTGGCGGTGGGTACGACGTATCTGCGGGCACTGGCGGATGGGGCAGAGATTGAGAATGCGCGGGCGCTGGAGAAGGCCGACCAGGAGGTGTTGCGGCAGGCGACTGCTTCGCATGACGCCGGGGTCGGAACGAATCTGGACGTGTTGCGGGCGCGAGTCCAGTTGCAGACGCAGCAGCAGGTGCTGATCAATGCAGAGAACACGTTTGCGAAGGACAAGATTTCGTTGAACCGGCTGATTGGATTGCCAGCGGAGCAGGAGCTGACGCTGACGGATACGGCTCCTTATGCGGAGTATGCGGAGCTACCGCTGGACCGGGCTCTGGCGCTGGCGTATGAGCGGCGGAAGGATTTGTTGAACCTTCAAGCGCAGTTGGATGTAGCGGACGCGACGCGCAAGGCGGTGAAGTACGAGCGGATTCCGGTGCTGACGTTCGATGGGTTCTATGGGGTGTTGGGGGAGATACAAGGGCTGTATCACGGGGTGTTCAGCGCGGAAGGGAAGCTGAGCGTGCCGATCTTCCAGGAGGCTCAGTTGCGGGGCGAGCATGAGGTGGCGATCGCGCAGATGACAGCGCTGCGACAGAATATTGCGAGCTTGAAGGTGACGATCGATCAGCAGATTCGGTCGAGCATGCTGGATGTGGAGTCTGCGAACGAGTTGGTGAAGGTGGCGCGGAGCAACGTGGAGCTAGCGACGCAGGTGTTGCAGGATTCTACGGACCGGTTCTCGGCTGGGGTGGATGACAATCTGCCGGTGGTGCAGGCGCAGGCTACTCTGGCGGCGGCACAGACGCGGCTGGTGGAGACACTGTATCAGTACAACCAGTCGAAGCTGACGCTGGCCCGGAATACGGGTGTGGTGGAGACGCAGTACAAGGCTTATCTGGGGCGGTAAGCTCTTCTGATAGGCTTGTCTGCCAATGGCAATATGGACGGGGCAAGCTGTCGCGAAGATGGGTCACCAGACTGTGGGTGTAGGGAGTTCGTGGTGTCCTGAATGGGTGGAAGTGTGAAAGCATACTGGTATGGCTGAGGGTGGTAGTAGAGGGATGTTGACGGGGATGGCCGCGGGTAGTGCTTTTCGGTCGCGGGACTTTCGTCTTTATCAGGCTGCTCGGCTGATGGTGATTGTGGGGGCCGAGGCGCAGTCGGTGGGCGTGGCGTGGCAGGTGTATCAGATTACGCACTCGGCGCTGGCGCTGGGGTATACGGGGTTGGCGCTGTTTCTTCCAGGACTGTTTTTTATGCTGGCGGCGGGGCATGTTGCGGACCGGTATGACCGGCGGAAGATCATTCTGATCTGCTATGGGTTGCAGGCGGTTTGTACGGCGGGGCTGCTGTGGCTCTCGCTGGAGAAGGATTTTGTGGGTAGTGGCCGGGTGTGGCCGATCTATGCGGTGCTGGTAGGGATTGGTTTGGGTCGGTGCTTTAGCGGGCCGGCTGCGAGCGCAATGCTGCCGAGCCTGGTACCGAGGGAAGATTTTGTGAATGCGGTGACGTGGGGCGCGACGGTTTATCAGATTGCGAATATGTCTGGGCCGGCGGTGGGTGGGTTGCTGTTTACGCTGCAGTTGACGGGGATGATGGGCCTCTGGAACGGGGCTTCAATTGTGTACGGGTTTACGCTGCTGATGTTGCTGGGATTTATTGTGCTGGTGGGGATGATTCGGACGCCAGTGCAGCGGAAGGACAAGAAGTCGTTCAACCTGAAGACGATGCTGGCAGGGCTGGAGTATGTGTGGCGGGCGAAGCTGCTGCTGGGTTCGATCTCGCTGGATCTGTTTGCGGTGCTGCTGGGGGGTGCGGTGGCTCTGCTGCCGATCTTTGCGACGGATATTCTGCATGCGGGACCGCGGGGGTTGGGGCTGCTACGGGCGATGCCTAGTGTGGGTGCGCTGGTGGTCAGTTTGACCATGCTGGCGAAGCCGATCAAGCGGCGTGCGGGTGCGACGATGCTGACGTGTGTGGGAGTCTTTGGTGCGGCGACGGTGGTGTTTGGCCTGTCGCGGAGCATCTGGGTGAGTATGGTGGCGCTGGTGCTGGTGGGGGCTAGTGACATGGTGAGCGTGGTGATTCGGAGCAGTGTGCTGCAGTTGGCGACTCCGCCAGAGATGCGGGGGCGGGTGAGTGCGGTGAACTGGCTGTTTATCGGGGCATCGAATGAGTTTGGCGAGTTTGAGAGTGGCCTGACGGCGCATTGGTGGGGCGCGGTGCGGGCAGTGGTGATTGGTGGGATTGGCAGCATGGTGGTGACTGCGAGTGCGGCTGGGCTGTTTCCTGCGCTGCGGCGGGCGGATGCTTTGAATGCGGAGGCGTTGATGGGAGCTGAGCTTCAACTGAGTACTGCGGAACCTGTAGATTAGTTGCGCGGATAAGAGTGCGGTTCAGTTGTGCAGATTTGAGACGGAGAGTGCGATGGAGAATGGGAAGAAGGCGGTATTTGCGGCGAGCGTGGTGCTGGTGCTTGCGGTTGGGGTGCGGGTGGGGCTGATCTATCGGGAGCGCAATGCTCCGGTGGCGGTGAAGGCTCCGGCGCGGGAGGTGATTGCGGACGATGATCTGGTATTTCTGAAGCAGAAGCGTCCGTCGTCGATGGCAGACATCAAGGACTTGTTTGGGACTACGCTGTGGGTTTCGGCGGGTGGGCAGTTGGAGTACTACCCGTTGGCGGGTAAGACGGTGCAGTACGGGAAGAGTGCGGGGACTCTGTTGGGGGCGCAGGAGTTGAAGGTGAAGAGGGCGGTGGAGCAGGTGGCTCCCAAGGCGGCGACGTTCAGGATTCCGGGTGGGGACCGGCAGGTGCTGCTGGTGTTTACGCTGGCGGGTGATGCAAAGGAGTATGGGGTGCCGGTGGGGTATCGGCAGGCGGGGCAGTACACGTTCTATACGGATGAGATTTTCTTCTATGACGATCCGCATGAGCTGTATAAGCACTGGGGGCCAGAGGTGTGGAAGGCGGTGGACTCGCACCAGGTAATTCTGGGGATGAATGAGCGGATGGTGGAGTTGTCGCTGGGGCAGGTGAGCAAGAGTACGAGCAAAGACTATGGGAACCGGATGGTGGTGTTTGCGAATATGGGCAAGCCGCAGGCAGTGACGTTTGTGAAGAACAAGGCGACGGCGGTGCGGGCGGATCAGGGGTATTAGCTGGAGTACTAGTTCTGTTCGACTTCGATCAAGCTGGCGAGGTGGTTTCGGACGACGCGATAGCACTCGCAGGCGGCTTTTTCGAGACCGGGGCGGTCCAGGATGACTACTTTGCCGCGGGTGTAACGGATGAGGCCTTGGCGCTGGAGTGTTTCCGCTGCGACGCTGACGGTGGAGCGATTGCTGCCGAGCATGTCTGCGAGGTACTCGTGGGTGAGGGCAAGGGTGGGGGACTCGGAGCGATCAGCACAAAGTAGAAGCCAGCGGGCGAGGCGCTGCTCGACGTTGTGGTGAGCGTTGCATCCTGCTGACTGGGAGGCCTGGATGAGTTGGGCCTGGACGGAGCGTAGTACCAGATCGTGAAAGCGACCAAACCTAGCAAATTCACGGATGGCAATGTCCACAGGGCAGGAGAAACCATGTCCAGCCATCTGAACGTAGACCCTGTTGAGGCTGCGACGGGTTCCGATGAGGGCGGATGCTCCCATGACGGACTCGACGCCAAACATACCGACTTCGACCTGAAAGCCATCCGTGAAGGTGTTGGTCATGGAGCCTATGCCGTCCTCGATGAAGATGAGGTGGTTGATAGGTTCGCCGGGGTTTTCAATCTCCCGGCCTGCGAGCAGCTTGATGGGCTTGAGTTCAAGCCGTTCGATGATTTCGTGATCAAGACAACGGCGGATCTTGTTTTTGAAAGTGTTGGAGGACATGATCCACCTCTGCGGAGAGTATAGATCGAGTAGCGGATCGGTGTTTGTGATGCGTGCAGAAATCTTCGCTGGTGGGAAGGCTCACTTGGCAACAGCAGATCCTTCGATTTCATTGTCCGCAGGTACGCGAGCAAGATCGCTCAGGATCACACTTTGTTGGGCGGATCGAGAGGACGTTGCTGGGATTCGGAGTCCGGTATCAGCCGGTGTTGCGGAGGCCGGCGCTGATGCCGTTGATGGTGGCAGAGATGGCTCGGTTGAGTTCTGCGGCTTCGGCGGAGTCTGGTGGGACGGCACGTTTGCGGCGGATGAGTTCGACCTGGATGAGGGACATGGGGTCGACGTAGGGATTGCGGAGGCGGATGGAGCGCTCGAGGACGGGGTTCTTCTGGAGGAGCGAGGTTTGCTGGGTGATCTCGAGGATCATGCGGTGGGTGAGGTCAAACTCGGCTTTGAGGGTGCTGAAGACGCGGTCGCGGAGGGCCTCGTCTTCGACGAGGGAGGCGTAGAGGCGGGCGATGCCGAAGTCGGACTTGGCCAGGGCCATTTCTACATTGCGGACGATGTCGATGAAGAGGGGGAAGTCCTTGACCATGGTGCGGAGGAGGGCGAGGCCGTCGGGTGATGCGGTGGCGAGATGCTGGAGGGCGTGACCTACGCCGAACCAGGCCGGGACAAGTTGGCGGGACTGCATCCAGCCAAAGACCCATGGGATGGCGCGGAGGTCGGCCATCGACTTTTTGCCGGTGCGCTTGGTGGGACGGGAGCCGAGGCGGGCGTGTTCGAGTTCGGCTACGGGCGTGGACTGCTCAAAGTAGGTGAAGGTGTCGGGGTTGTCTACGATGTGCTGCTTGTAGAAGGCGAAGGAGGTTTCGGAGAGCTGGTCGAGCGCGGCTTCCCAGGCGGGGAGTATCTGGCCGGTGAGGTGGGGGGCCTCATCTGCGGATTGGCGAAGTGCGTCGGGGCGAGCGAGGGCATCAAGGCTGGCGGCGATCATGAGTTCGAGATTGCGCTCGGCGAGGATGACGTCGGAGTACTTCCAGTTGAGGACTTCACCCTGCTCGGTGAGGCGGAGTTCGCCGGTGAAGGAGTCCATAGGCTGGGCGAAGATGGCGCGGTGGGTGGGGCCGCCACCACGGCCTACGGTTCCTCCTCGGCCGTGGAAGAGGCGTAGGTGGACGCCGCAGTCGCGGGCTACCTGGTGGAGTGCGCGGTGGGCTTTGTAGATCTCCCAGGTGCTGGTGATCATGCCGCCGTCCTTGTTGGAGTCGGAGTAGCCGAGCATGACCTCTTGACGATGGTTCCAGGATTTGAGGAGGGGCTGATAGACGTCGCTGGTCCAGAGCTGGCGCATGATGTCGGGAGCGTTCTGGAGATCTTCGATGGACTCGAAGAGTGGGACGGGCTGGAGGCCGGGGTCGTCGATGTGTCCGTTTGCTGAGGGTTCGGTGGCCTCTACCTTCACTCCGCCGAGGCGAGCGAGGCGAAGTACATTGAGAACGTCTTCTGCGCTGGTGGCACCGCTGATGACGTATAGGCGGATGGCTTCAGGGGCATAGGTGTGCTTGAGTTCGGCGATGGTGCGGAAGGTTTCGACTACTTCAGCGGTCTGGGGAGTGAGAGCGGGTGATAGCGAATGGGAGCCGGTCTCGGTGGTGGCGGATAGCTCGGCGATGGCGGCGGAATGAACCTTGGCATGCTGGCGGACGTCGAGAGTCTGGAGGTGGAGGCCGTAGGTGCGGACTTCAAGCAGCAGAGGGTCGATGAGCATCTCGGAGAGGCGATGGCCTTTGTTCTGGACGAGGGAGTCGCGGAGGATGGTGAGGTCGGAGAGGAGGTCTACGCTGCGGGTGTAGGGCTTGAGAGCGGGCTTGAGTGGGAGGGGGACGGAGGATTGTGGGGTGGCTCCGAGGCGCATCATGACGCAGGCGATGAGGAGGCGGAGGGACTCGTGTGGGAAGCGCTCGGCGAGAGCGTTTTGTCCGGCGGTGCGGAGTTGGGCGGTGTAGTTTTCGAGAACGGCGGTGACCTGGGGAGAGACTGGCACCTGCTGGGTGGAACTGCCGAGCTGTTCGAAGACGTTCTGGAGGCGACGGCGATAGTGGTTGAGGAGGAGGGAGTGGGCCATGCCGAGCGCTTCGCGTGTGGCGTCGGGAGTGACGAAGGGATTGCCGTCGCGGTCGCCACCAATCCAGGAGCCGAAGGAGACGAGCTGGGGAAGGTCAGCGAGGCAGGAAGAGGATTTTTCGGGGTACTCGTCGGCGAGTGCGGCGGAGACCTCGGCGTAGAGGACGGGCAGAGTGTTGAAGAGAGAGGACTCGTAGTAGTCGAGGGCCATGCGGATCTCATCGCGCACGGTGGGGCGGGCGGTGCGGGTGTCGTCGGTCTGCCAGAGTGCGGTGATCTCGGCGGTGAGATCGCGTTCCAGAGCGTCTAGCTGGGGGTTTGGGACGGGGATGCGGTCGAGTTGTTCGAGGAGGTCTGAGATGCGGCGGCGCTTGAACATGACGGAGCGGCGAGCGACCTCAGTGGGGTGCGCGGTGAAGACAGGAGTGATGCAGATCTGGCTAAGGAGGTCGGTTGCGCCCTGGGCGGTGATGCCGGCCTGATGGAGGACGCGTAGGGTTCCGCGGAGGCTTCCGCGCTGGGGTGGCGCGGTCTGGTTGAGGGCGCTGGAGAGTCGGCGGCGCTTGCGGTGGTTGGTCTCTGCGAGGTTGATGAGTTCGAAGTAGAAGCCGAAGGCGCGTGCGAGGCGGTATGCGCTGGAGAGATCGAGAGAACTGACGCGGGCTATGGCTTGCTGAAGATGGGAGAGGGCGGCATCGCAGTCGGCTGCGGAATCGGCTTCGCGACGAGCGATGGCGGTGCGGCGGAGGGCTTCTACGGCGTCGTAGAGGGGCTCGCCAGCCTGTTCGCGGAGGACGAGACCGAGTAGGCTGCCCAGAGAACGGACGTCGCGGCGAAGGGGGGCTTCCTTGAGATCGGGAGTGTTCGCTTGAAGCTCGGCGAGGCGATCAGGCCAATTGGCTGGGGTCCAAAGTGAGGGCATGATTGATTATGCCTTGTCCGCGGCAGGGCGCGCTGACGAAATCCAGCGCGCCCTGCTATGGAGAATGCCTCGATGGATTTGGATAGCGCGAGCAGTTCGCGCCGTATCGGGACGACTACATCTTCGCCATGCAGGTGATGTATTCGGTCTTGATTGTGGAGCTTTCTTTGAACAGGGCAACGAATGCATCGTAGCCTGCGTCATGCGTTGGTCCCTTGGCGCGATCCCCGGGTTCGACGTGGCTGGTGAGAGCCTCCGACTCGGAGAAGGCATAGACCTTGGTATCGGGATTTCTCGTCATGACGCGCATGACACTGATCTGATCAGGTGTGCCTGCGCTCTTGTACCAGGCCTGCTGGGCGTTCACGGCCTGGAGGAACGTATTCATCATGCCGGTCTTGATCTCGGAGATGCGAATGATGTTGAGGTTTCCGGTGCAGGGGGGCGTTGCTGGGGCCTGTTGGGCTACAGCCGACGTGGGCATCACGGCCGAGGTGAGAGGTGAGATGAAGACGGCAAAGGCCAGCAGAACGGGGGCGAGACGCATGGGGGTTCTCCTTTCGCATGACGTTACCACACGGGTCTTAAGTGTTGATGGAGACTGTGAGTTTATTTTTTTCGCGGCGGGATGACTGTAACCGAACGCAAGTCTTAGGTGAGCTTGGCTAAAACAATTTGCCGAGGGTGAAGATGAATTTGCGGCGGCCGTCGTCGCCGATCGCGGGGGCGAGGGTGATGACGCCGAGGGGAGTCTCTGCGACGACGCCGAAGTAGACGTCCTGGCGGGTAATGGTGGGGAGGCCGGGGGCGTGCATCTGGCCTGCTTCGTATGCTGCGCCGAGGTAGATGCTCTGGCCGAGGGGGTCGGGGAGTTTGGCGATGCGGCGCAGGAAGACAGGTTCGACGAGGAAGTAATCTGTGCCACGGTACTCGTCGATGGCACTGGCGGTGAGACGGAGGGGGCCGCCAAGAGTGAAGCGGAACGGCTGGGAGACGTTGCGGTTGAACATCGTTCCACTTTCTGAGGCAAAGATGAAGAGGTTCTTTCCTATCTGGTGGGCGAATGTGAGCTGGGTGGTGAACTGCGGGGCGTTGGGACTGGAGACGGCATGGTAGAGGTAAGCGATTTCGGTGGTGGAGCGGATGCCGTACTGGGGGACGAGGGCTCGATCCTGAGTGTCGTAGACATAGCGAATGCGGGCGCGCTGGGCGGAGCCGAGGATATCGGGCTGGCCGTCGGAGCCAACCTGATTCTGCCAACGGATGTTGTCAGCCTGCCAGCCGAGGCGAAGCTCCTGGATGCGGGAGTCGGACCATCCGATATCTGCACCGCCGCCCGCGTGCTGGTGGAGGCGCTCCGCAACGCGCTGCTGGTTTTGGTAGATGTAGAACGGCTGGCGGAGGATTCCGCCGTGGGGAGCGAGGAAATAGCCTCCCATGTGTCCGGTGGGGTAGAGGCGGCGATAGTATTCGGCATCAAGCTGGGTGAGGAAGCCGACCTTGATGTTGGCACGGAGTTCGGAGCCGTAGCCGCCAAGGTCTTGATAGAGCAGGATGCCTTCGAGGGTGGCGCGAGTGACGCCGGAGGTCTGGGCTTCGAGGTTGGCGCCAACGAGCAGGAAGGGAGGACCAGTTTTCTTGTCGGCGACGGTGATGAGGATGGTGGGGCGGTCTGAGTCTGGATCGGGTGCTGAATTGGGGTCAACGCCGGTGGTGGGGGCGTCGTAGCCGACTGTGTAGTCGGCGTCGTAGCGACCGTCGCTGCGGACTTCAGCGAGCAGGGATTCAATGGCTTTGGTGTCGATGGGCTGGTTGACGAGCGGTGCGAACTTGCGCTGTACGGCAACGACAACGCTCTGGCTGGGTGCTTTGATACGGACGCGGAGGAGATTGCCAGCGGGGCCACGGCGGCGGGAGGCGCGCTGCGCGAGGTACTCCTGCCACTGCTGGTCGGTTACGGCGTATTGGAGCAGCTCGTCTTTGTGTTGTTCTGTGGCCTGGTAGCCGCGTTCGGCGAGGGTGGCGGCTTTGAGGTAGTCGATCTGGCCGAAGCCGGTGAGGTCGGGGGTGATGACGACGTTGGCGAGCTTGCGGGCCTGGCGCTCGTTGCCTTCGATGGCGACGGCAAAGCTGCGCTGGAGGACGCTGAGAATGGAGTTGAGGTCGTCAGGCCCCAGCGAAGGGATGGGGAGACTGAAGGCGAGGACGACGTCGGCGTGCATGTCGCGGACGGTCTGGGTAGGCAGGTTGGCCAGGACGGCACCGTCGACGAACTGGTGACCATTGATCTCGACAGGCCGGTAGGCCCCGGGGATGGAGATGGAAGCACGGACGGCATCGGGCAGGGATCCGCGTGCAAAAGTGACGGTGCGGGAGGCGTTGAGGTCGGTGGCGAGGCAGCGGAGAGGGATGGGGAGGGCGTTGAAGTCGGTTCGATCGTCGTAGCGGAGGAACTGGCGGTCAAGGAACGCGTTGAGGCCTTGATCGGTGAGGACGGCGTTGCGGAAGGAGATACCGTGCTTTAGGCCGATGGTGAGGCTATTGGGGAGGGCGCGGTCGTCTTCTCGGCGGCGGAAACTTCGACTCTTGTAAGAAGTGTGAAAGCTGAAGACGGCATTGAAGACATCGTCGTTCATGACAGCTTTGAGCTGGTCGATGGATTTGCCGGTGGAGTAGAGCGCGCTGACCATGCAGCCCATGCTGGTACCTGCGATGACATCGACGGGGATGTGATGCTCTTCCAACCACTGGAGAGCACCGATTTCGCTGAGTCCCAAGGCTCCGCCGCCGCCAAGTGCGAGGCCGATGCGTGGACGTCCTGTGGGGCCGGGTGGGATCGCTGCAGGAGCGGTGGAGGGCAGATCGAGCGGGTTACCGCTCGCGGTGTCTTTTTGCAGGGCGCTTGCCGGAACGACGGCGGAGTCAGTGGGGTGTTTTGAATCAGAGGCGCCCTTTGTGATTTGGTTTGAGGGCGTGCCGGTTTGGGCGGCCTTGGCAGCGAACTGAGCGGAGCCGTCAGGCAGATTTTGAGCAAATGCGTGAGCGAGAAATGTCGACAAGATGAGAAGAACTGGTACGCAGCGGAGACGCGGAGCGACACGAAGGCTCATGAGATAGAGGGTACCTAAGATTTCTGGGGATACTTACTGTCTCTGGTTGGATGCAACAGATGAGATGAAGAGGATTAAATGTGAAATGCGCCGGAGGGCCGGCGCATTTCAGGCGGAAAGAAAGCCGCGATTACATGACGAGGGCTAGCTTTTCGAGTTCTTCCTGCATGGAGCGGAAGGAGCATCCTACGGATTCGATGCGGGATGCGGCGGTGCGAGCGGCGTGGTTGGAGACTCCATAGCCACGACCGGAGAGGAAAGAACTGATGATGTCTGCTGCCTGCCAGTAGTCAAGCCCGGACTGCATTAAGTCATCGCGGAGACCAGAGAGATCGGCGATGGGGAACTTCTCGAAATTTTGGGACTTCATATTCATAATGGCTGATCTCATTTCCGCGATTTTGAGGCTTATGTCGCCTTAACGACATTTACAAATTAGATGCATCCTACAGCCTTTTGTCGCAAAGTGATTGTCATCCTTTTGTAATGGCGGAAATAAATTTTGCCTGGGATTGCGTTTGCATTGTGCTGCTACAACTTACGGGTTTTGAGCAGATTTGGTTCCGCTGCGGAAAGTCATAGAGAGCGTGAGGCGAGGAGGACAGGGAGGCCGTCGACGATCGGAAAACGCCGTGCGCAGCCGGTGCAAAGGACTTCCTGGGACTGTAGATGCAGGGGTTGGCGGCAGACAGGGCAGGCTAACCAGCGGAGGTCTTGCTGGGTGACTGCGCGGGGCTGCGGGGGCTGCGTGCTCATTTTCTTGATTTTAGCTGTGGATTGGTGCCGACGCGAGATGCGGTAGGCGCGATACCATCAATGTGCTTATGAAAACGATAGATACTACCGCACGGGTTCTGGATGGCGTTGCCATCGCAGGTGAGATCAAGGCTGAAGTTGGTGTTGAGGTTAAGGATCTGCAGGCCCGAGGGATAACGCCGGGGCTGGCAGTGATTCTGGTGGGCGACGTGCCTGCATCGCAGATTTATGTTCGAAGCAAAGTGAAGACTTGCGGAGAACTGGGGATCTACAGCGAGATGTTGACGCCTCCTGAGAGCATTACTACGGAGGAGATGCTGAAGCTGGTGGCGGAGTTGAATGCGCGAGAGGATATCGACGGCATTCTGATTCAGCTGCCGCTGCCCAAGCATGTAGATACGAAGCGGCTGCTGGAGTCGGTTGCCCCTCAGAAGGATGTAGATGGTTTTCATCCGGTGAATGTGGGGCGGTTGCAGAGTGGACAGCCCGCACTGGCTCCATGCACGCCGGCAGGGATTATCGAGATATTGAAGCGCAGCGGGCTGGAGATTGCCGGCAAGAATGCTGTCGTGGTGGGGCGGTCGGACATTGTGGGCAAGCCGGCGGCGATGATGCTGCTGAATGCTTCGGCGACGGTGACGGTGTGCCACAGCAAGACCATTGATTTGGCTAAGTTTACGCGTGGGGCAGACATTCTGGTGGCAGCGATTGGCCGTGCGGGATTTGTAACGGCAGAGATGGTGAAGCCAGGCGCGGTGCTGATCGATGTTGGGATCAATCGCGTGACGGATGCGGCTGAGGTTGAGCGGCTGTTTCCGGGGGATGCGGCGCGAGCAGCGGGATTTGCGAAGCGCGGGTCGACCGTGGTGGGGGACATTGAGCCGGCAGCGTTTGCGGTTTCGGGAGCGTACACGCCGGTTCCGGGGGGCGTAGGAGCGCTGACGATTGCGATGCTGATGAAGAATACGGTGACGGCGGCCAAGGCGCGGCGGGGTATTGCTGTGGCGCAGGGTTAAATCGATGCTGCGGGTGGGACTGACGGGCGGACTGGGCAGCGGGAAGTCGACGGCGGGTCGCCTTTTTGCGGCGCATGGGGCGTATGTGTTGCAGGCAGATGAGATCGGGCGGGAGTTGATGCAGCCGGGGCAGGCAGTTTATGGGACGATTGTGGCGCATTTTGGCAAGATTGTGGAACTGCCATATGGGGGGCTGGACCGGGCTGCATTAGCGCGGATTGCGTTTGCGGACGGTAGGGTGGAAGAGCTGAATGCGATTGTGCATCCGGCGGTGATCGCCCGGCAGGCAGAGTTGGCAGAGGAGATTGTGGCGCGGGATTCGGTGGCAGTGGTGATGGTGGAGTCGGCGCTGATATTTGAGACGAAGTATGGAGGGGAGGATGGGTGGCGGCGGCGTTTTGACCGGGTGATACTGGTGACGGCGCCGGAAGAGGTGAAGATTGCGCGGTTTGTGGCTCGGGCTGCTGGCGATGCGGTGCTGAGCGACGAGGCGCGAACGGGGCTGGAAGCTGAGGCCCGACGGCGGCTGGAGCAACAGATTTCGGATGAACGCAAGGCTTCGTGGTGCGACTACGTTTTGACAAATGGTGGGTCGTTGACGGAACTGGAGTGGCAGGTCGACCAGCTTTGGCCGATTCTGGCGCGGGATGCACGCGTGGTGCAGACGGAGTAACTCGATACAATAATAGGAGCGGTAACAGGATGGAATTGAGCGGATACTTTTATAGGCGATTGAGGCGTCATCTGGCGATGGCTGTGGTGGCGATTCTGATCGTTGGTGTGGTTTTCTTTTTGACACCTCCGCCGGATGTGCGGCATCGAATGAGTATGGGGACGGCGTATGCTGCGCTGGTGTTTATTGCCGGGTCGCTGTGGCTGGGACCATGGAATGTGCTGCGGCGACGACCGAATCCTGTGAGCTTCGATCTGCGCCGGGACATGGGAATCTGGGCGGGATTGCTGGCGGTTTTGCATACGGGCATTGGGTTGACGGTGCATTTGCGCGGACGGATGTGGATGTATTTTGTGAAGGGATTTCATCCGCTGCGGATACAGAACAACCAGTTTGGGCTGGCGAACTATGCGGGTTTGATTGCGGCGCTGATGTTCCTGGTGCTGCTGGTTATCTCTAACGATCTGTCGCTGCGTGAACTGGGTACGAAGCGGTGGAAGTCGCTGCAGCGGTGGGCGTATTGGGCGGCTGGGCTAAGCGTGATGCACGGAATTTTGTTTCAGTTAGTAGAGAAGCGCCATCTGCCGTGGGTGGTGGTTTTCTACACAATGGTTGTGATCGTTGCGGGTATCCAGATGTTCGGGTTTTTCAGGTTTACCAGTAACAAGAAGATCGCTTCTGCGAATAAAAGAGATAGGGTTCTTACTCAATGAAACTGCGCCCCGTATTACTTGTCGTGCTTTTGCTTTTCGGTTTTTATTATGTGACGACGCATGTGGCGTCGACGGGTGCTCTGGCGCCGTGGCTGCACCGCGCCATGCATCCTGCGACGGAGCCTGGTGCGACAACGGCGGCAGTCACAACGACGCGGCCGCTGGGCTCGTTTGAACTTACTGAGGCGTCTGCGGCTCCTGCTTTCGATGCTGAGGAACTGCAGAACATCGCGGTTTATAAGAAGGCGCTGCCGAGCGTGGTGAACATTACATCGACGGCGGTTCAGTTCGACTTTTTCTACGGGCCGGTGCCGCAGCAGGGGCAGGGGTCGGGATTTATTCTGAACAAAGATGGGCTAATTCTGACCAACAACCATGTGATCGACAATGCACAGCGGGTTGAGGTGAAGCTGTCGGACAAGCACACGTATAAGGCACGGGTGCTGGGAGTGGACAAGAATCATGATCTGGCGCTGCTGAAGATTGATAACGCTCCGAACCTGGTGCCGGCGACGTTGTCGGAGTCTAGCGGGTTGGTGGTGGGGCAACGGGTGTATGCGATTGGCAATCCGTTCGGGTTGCAAGGGACGATGACGCGGGGAATTATCTCGGCGATCCGCTCGATTCGCGGGCCACAGGGCAATCCGATTGAGGATGCGATTCAGACGGATGCGGCGGTGAATCCGGGCAATTCGGGTGGACCTCTGCTGAACTCGCGCGGCGAGGTGATCGGGATTACGACGTTGATTGCGAATAATGGCGCGGACCAGAGTTCGGGGATCGGGTTTGCAATACCGATTAATACGGCGAAGGCGGTGCTGGCGGATTATGCGAAGTATGGGTACTTCCGGCGGCCGACGCTGGACATTGTGACACTGCCGATTGGGCCGGATATTGCGGAGCAGATTGGATTGCCGGCTGACTACGGGATTCTGATTGAGCGGGTGTTGCCGGGTGGTGCGGCGGAGCGTGCAGGCTTGAAGGGCGGGACGCAGCGCGCTTACCAGGGGAACACACCAGTGATGCTTGGCGGTGACCTGATTATTGCGCTGGATGGACAAGAGATCGCGAGCCCGCAGGATTTGTCGGCTGCGATGAACGCGCATCGCGCTGGGGACGAAGTAACGATCACGGTGTTCCGTGGGCGGAAGAAGCTGGATGTGAAGGTGAAGCTGGGAGACGCGAAGGACCAGCAGGGGCAGCAGACTTAGATATGGGTGGGGAGAGGCGTGGCGGAGCTTTGCGCGCATGAAGGAACGATGAAAGGCGCTGAAGGCTTGGTAGCGATGAATTCTGAACCTGTTTCTGTAAGTCCCGAACCTGTGTTTAATTGCCCTTCGTGCAGCCACTGGCTGGCGCCGGGGACTCTGGCTTGTCCGGATTGCGGGACTCTGGCGTATGGGCGGCATGTGGCTGGAGTGGCCAAGGCGGCGATTGCGCTGGAGGGCGAGGGCAAGTGGGCGGAGGCTGGGGAGATGTGGCACTCCGCGCTGACTTGGTTGCCGGTGGGGGCGCAAGAGGCAGCGCAGGTGCAGGGGCGGATCGATGCGATCGATGGCCGGATGCGGGCTGGCGAGGAGCAGAAGGCTCGGTGGACGAAACGGCTGGGGCCGCTGGCTCCGCTGGTACTGTTTCTGATGAAGGCGAAGACGTTTTTGTTTGCGTTGTTCAAGTTCAAATTCTTTTTGAGTTTCTTCGCGTTCTTCGGGCTTTATTGGGCGCTGTTTGGGTGGAAGTTTGGGCTGGGGTTCACGGTTCTGATTTTGCTGCATGAGATGGGACACTTTGTTGCTGCGCGGCGGCGGGGTTTGAAGGTGGATCTGCCGGTGTTTCTTCCGGGTTGGGTGCGTATGTGAAGTGGTACAGCATGGGGATCTCGCTGGACGATCTGGCGGCGATTGCGCTGGCAGGGCCGACCGCGGGACCTTTGTCAGCGGCGGTTTGTGTGGCTATTTACTTCACGACGAAGTCGCCGCTGTTTGGCGCGCTGGCGCATGTTGGTGCGTGGCTGAATCTGATTAATTTGATCCCGGTGTTTGGGCTGGATGGCGCTCAGGCGACGCATGCGTTAGACCGGACGCAGCGGGTGCTGATCGTGATCGCGTGCGTGGTACTGTTTGCGTTGCTGCATGAGAATGCTTATCTGCTGGTGGGAGCAGGGATGATGTGGCGGGTGTTCAAGCGAGATGTCGCGGCGGAGCCTAGTACGCGGACGATGGTGGGTTTTATGGCGCTGTTGATGGTGCTGGGAGCGATTGTATGGGTGGCTCCAGACCTGGGAGTGCGGTAGGGCTGAGCAGGTCTATTTGGGGCGGTGGAGGTAGCGGCGGCCCTGGGTTGCGTAGTGTCCGCTGAGGACGCGGGAGATGGCCTCAGAGTAGGCGAGGTGCTCCTGCTCGAGGATGCGGGCCGAGAGGGTGGCGGCTGTGTCGTCGTCGCGAACTGGGACAGCTTTCTGGAGGATGATGACGCCGTGGTCTACGGCTTCGTCGACGAAGTGGACGGTGCAGCCGGCGACCTTGGCTCCATAGTCGAGGGCCTGCTGCTGGGCGTCGAGGCCGGGGAATGCTGGTAGCAGCGAGGGGTGGACGTTGAGGATACGGTCTGGGTAGGCGCTGACAAACTGAGGCGAGATGATGCGCATGTAACCGGCGAGGCAGACGAGATCGACGCGATGCTGGTGGAGGCGTGCGGTCATCTCGGCGTCGTGGTCGGCGCGTTTGCGGCCGAGGGAGGGGATGGCAAAGGCGGGGAGGCCGAGTTCGCGGGCGGAGGAGAGCCCGGGAGCGTCTTCGATGTTGGACAGGACGACAGCGATCTCTGTGCCGGGGAGGCGTTGCTCGCGGATGGCGGCGGCGATGGCGAGAAAGTTGGAGCCTCTACCGGAGAGGAGAATGCCTAGACGCTTCATGTGGTGGTCCCTTGGATTATTGTAGGTCACCTTGGGTTGGGTGCCAGATGCAGTGCCTGGATGCTGTTGTGCCGGTGGGACTTGGGCAACTTCCTCTGGCGTGCCGCTCAGCCCCCACATGTATCTGATTCCTTGAATTCTGTGGGGCCCGGCTATTTGTTCAGCCAAGGTTACAAAAGGCCAGGGGCGCACAATTCGTCGAGCGCTTTCACATTGACGTAAACGTCGGTCACTAGAGCTGGACGTTTTGATGGTTCTGTATGTTGTACAACAGCCGCCTGGTCAAGGGCGGCTGTGTTGGGTGGAGTAGTACTGAACGCAAAAGCGCATACCTTCAAGTAACGCGGACTTAGCTATAGATGACTTTGCGATCGCCTCGGGTGATGCGGCCGATGATGTGATGGCGTTCGTTGGCGCGGTTGAGGACGGCTTTGGCTTTCTTTACTTTTTCTGCGGGCACTACGCAGATGAGGCCTATGCCCATGTTGAAGGTGCGGAGCATCTCGTCTTCTTCTACGTTGCCGAGGTGCTGGAGGTGTTCGAAGAGGGGTGGGACAGTCCAGGAGGCGCGGTCGACAACTGCGCCCATGCCCTTGGGGATGATGCGGGGGAGATTCTCCGTGATGCCGCCGCCGGTTATGTGAGCCATGCCGCTGACCACATCTGCGCCGGTGAGCTTCTTGATGACGGAGAGGTAGCTGCGGTGGGTGCGCATGAGGGCGGCGCCGGTCTTGTCCTTGAGCTCGTTGACGTACTGGTCGGGGCCGTATTTTGCGACTTCGAAGAGGAGCTTGCGGGCGAGGGAGTAGCCGTTGGTATGCAGGCCGTTGGAGGGTAAACCTATGAGGACGTCCCCGATCTGGATGTTCTCGCCGGTGATGATCTTGTCGCGGTTGACGGCGCCGATGATAGTGCCGGCGAGGTCGTACTCGCCGTCGGCATAGAAGCCGGGCATCTGGGCAGTTTCTCCGCCGATGAGGGCGCAGCCGTTGGCGCGGCAGGCCTCGCTGAGGCCACGGACGACGGTCTCGATGATCATGGGGTCGAGGCGGCCGGTGGCGAGGTAATCGAGGAAGAAGAGGGGTGTAGCACCCTGAACGGCGATGTCGTTGACGCAGTGGTTGACGAGGTCCTGGCCGACGGTGTGGTGGATGTTGAGCTCGAAGGCGACCTTGAGCTTGGTGCCAACGCCGTCGGCTGAGGAGACGAGGACGGGGTTGGGGAATTTTTCGAGGTCAAGGGCGAAGAGTCCGCCGAAGCCGCCGATCTCGGAGAGGACCTGCTTGTTGAAGGTCTTGCGGGCGAGCATCTTGATGCGCTGCTTGCTGCGGTCGCCGGAGGAGATGTCGACGCCAGCGTCGGCGTAGCTGATGGACCTCTTCTTCTCTGCAGGGGCAACAGTCTTCTTCGCCGTGGCCTTGGGCCGCGTGGGAGGCTGGGGTGCGGCCGGGACAGCGGAGGCCTGTTCGAGCTGAGTGGGCGTGGTCGCAACGGCATCTGTATTGGGCGCGGTCGTGTCGGGTGTTAGCAAATCTTCATGCGGCAAAGTAGTACTCCATCCTGTGGGGGGCCTTGGAAAGAGATTTAAGTCTAGCAGGGAGATCGCAAAAAAATGGTAAAGAGCGATTGGCTATTGGATGCCAAGGATACGCTTTTGCTGGCTGGGTGTTGGAATTGGGCATGTGGAATATTTGCCGAAGAGGCGGTAACGGTAGCGGGCGATGCAGCTATAGCCAAGTTCCCGCAGGAAATGGGGGATGAAGCGGAGAGTTCTGGCGAGGATGGGATAGGGGCGATGAAGGAGGTGCAGGGCCTGGTCTATGGCGTCGGAGCGGCGATAGAGGCTCTGATTGGGGGTGAGGGCTGCTGTGATGAGGATGACGCCTTCGGGCGCTGGTGTCGCGGGGAAGGCGGCTAGAAGTTCTTCTGCCAGAGGGGTTTGCTGGGGGATGAAGCGAAATTGATCGTTGCGGTCGTGCTGCAGGAGGTAGCGGACGACACCGTTGCAGAGGGCGCAGACGCCATCGTAGAGGATGATGGGATGGGCTTCGATGCGAGTTCGTTCGCATGGGGTCATGGATGAGCTGCTGGGACTCTTATACTGGATTGGATGCCGCGCATACTGACCCGCTCCCGAGAGTTGCAACTTCGTGCTGAATCCCTTTTGCCTGGAGGCGTTGATTCGCCGGTTCGGGCGTTTCGTGCGGTGGGGGGGCACCCTCCGTTTGTGGATCATGCGGAAGGGGCCTATTTGTATGACGTGGATGGGAATCGGTATCTGGATTTCTTTGGCTCCTGGGGTCCGATGATTCTGGGACATGCGTTTCCGCCGGCGGTGGAGGCGATTCAGCAGGCTGCCGCTCGTGGGGCTAGTTTTGGGGCGAGCCACGCGGGTGAGGGCGATCTGGCAGAGCTGGTGATGCGGTGTTTTCCGAGTGTGGAGCGGATCCGGTTTACCAGCTCGGGCACGGAGGCCTGCATGTCGGCAGTTAGGCTGGCGCGCGGGTTTACAGGGCGGAACTTTGTGATCAAGTTTGAGGGGTGCTATCACGGGCACTCGGATGCGATGCTGGTGAAGGCAGGGAGTGGGGTGGCGACGCTGGGGATTCCAGGGTCGGCAGGGATTCCGGCAGAGACGGCGCAGCATACGCTGGCGCTACCGTACAACGATCTAGGCGCGGTGCACGCGGCGTTCGATGCTTATCCAGGGAAGATTGCATGCATTATCGTCGAGCCGGTGGTGGGGAATGCGGGGACGATTGCGCCTGCACCGGGGTATCTGCATGGTCTGAGGAAGCTCGCGACGGAGCATGGCGCGCTGCTAATTCTGGATGAGGTGATGACGGGGTTCCGGCTGTCGCTGGGTGGGGCGCAGCAGGTGTATGGGATTACTCCAGACCTGACGACGCTGGGGAAGATCATTGGCGGTGGGTTGCCGTGTGGGGCTTTCGGCGGACGGGCGGATGTGATGGAGTTTCTGGCTCCGCTGGGACCGGTGTACCAGGCCGGGACGCTGAGCGGGAATCCGCTGGCGATGGCTGCGGGAATTGCGACGTTGAGGCATCTGATTGAGAATCAGGGGGCGGTGTATTCGGGGCTGGAGGAGACTACGGCGGCGATTGCAGATGGAGTGGCTGCGCTGGCATGGGAAGTTGGGGTTGCGGTGACGACGAATCGGGTGGGGTCGATGTTTACGTGGTTCTTTACGAACCAGCCGGTGGTGGATTTTGCGAGTGCGGCGACCTCGGATACGGAGCGGTTTGGGCGGTTTCATGGTGCAATGATGGACGCGGGGGTTTGGCTGCCGCCGAGCCAGTATGAGGCTGCGTTTGTGTCCACTGCGCATGGGGTGGCTGAGGTGGAGATGGCGCTGGAGGCGGCGCGAGGGGCGCTAAATTTCTAGGGAGTTTATGGAAGACTAAGGCATTTGTTTTAGTTTCATGTAAACTGCTTAGATAATGGATCCGCGAAGAAATCCCTTCAACCCAGGTGCAGGTTCCCAGCCGCCCGAATTAACCGGCCGAGACACGATTCTTGAAAGCGCTGATGTGGCAATTGACCGTGTTCGGAATGGGCGGTCGGCTCAAGGCCAGATCTTGGTTGGTTTACGAGGCGTGGGAAAGACCGTACTGCTGAACCGCATATACTCCATGGCGGAGAGCCAAGGTGCCAAGGCTGTGCTCATGGAAGCGAACGAAGAACGCCCCTTAACTTCAATGTTGTTGCCACCTCTACGTCAGGTTCTTTTTAGCCTGGATGCGATGGCCAACACGAGCGAAAAGGTAAAACGAGGCCTACGGGTTTTTCGCAGTTTTATCACTGGCCTGAAAGCAAAGGTCGGAGATCTCGAATTGGAATTTGGTTCCGATATGGAACGCGGGACTGCCGATAGTGGTGATCTTGCTTCAGATTTGGGGGAGCTATTTTTAGCTGTTGCGGAAGCCGCTCAAGATCGCGGAACTGCAATTGTGATATGCATCGATGAACTTCAGTACTTGAGCGTTAAAGAGTTCGGAGCGCTGATTATGGCGTTCCACAAAGTGACGCAACGAAGCTTGCCGATGCTACTCGTAGGCGCGGGTCTGCCGCAGATACTGGCGCTCGCAGGAAAATCGAAGTCATATGCCGAAAGATTATTTACCTATCCTTCGATTGGGCCATTGGAGCGGGAAGATGCGATTGCAGCACTGGAAAGACCAGTGCACAACGAGGGTGTCGCTTTCGAAAGCGCTGCGCTTGAATTTATTCTGAAACAGACTGAAGGCTATCCGTACTTCATTCAGGAGTGGGGTAAAGAAGCGTGGAACAGCTCACGAGGACCGACGATTACGGAAGAAGAAATTACCAGAGCGAATGAGTCTATTCTCGAGACTCTCGACAAGAACTTCTTTCGGGTACGTTTTGACAGGTTGACTCCAAACGAGAAGAAATACCTCAGAGGACTCGCTTCGCTTGGGCAAGGTCCTCAACGCTCGGGCAATGTAGCCGATCAACTGGGAGTTACGACCAAGAGTTTGGGGCCAATACGCGATTCGCTGATCAAGAAGGGCATGATCTATAGCCCGACCCATGGGGATGCTGCATTCTCGGTACCTCTTTTCGGCGAATTTATGATGCGTATGATGCCGGAACCACCGAGTTAGAAGACATCTGGGGTGGGTTGGGGTTTGGGTTCCATCCAGAGGCGGCCGGCGGCAATGAGGATGATGAGCAGGATGGCGCAGACGGCGAAGACCTGGCGGACGCCTATGTGTTGGGCGAGTTGGCCGCTGAGGATGAGGCCGGCGATCTGGGCGGTGAAGATGACAGACATGACGGTGGAGCCGACGCGGCCCATGAGGGCGTGAGGGGTCTCCTGCTGGATGAGGGTCTGGGCAGGGATGATGATGCCGGCTACGGCGAAGCCGACGATGAGATTGCCAAGGATGGTGGACCAGATCTGGGTGACTCCGGTGAGCAGGGCGAGGCCGAGGGCGATACCGCCGAGGCCGGAGTAAACGAGGACGGTATTGCGGATGCTCTTGCCGAAGGCGTTGAGCGCGTTGATGCCGAGGAACATGCCGATGCCGATCATGGCCTGGGCAATGCCGAAGATGCGGGTGCTGGCGTGGAGCGAGTCGCGGACGTAGACGGCGATGAGCGGGCCGAAGCATCCGAGGACGAACATTCCGGCAGCCAGGGCGAGGATGACGAAGAGCAGGGCCGCGTGATGGACGATGAAGCTTATTCCCTGACGCATGTCGGAGAAGATGCTGGTGAGGCCAGTGTGCTCGGGAGCATTTTGTGTGACGTGGACGGCTTTGGCTTCGGGCGCGTGGAAGGCTACTGAGGCGATGAGGAGACCGGAGCCGATGAAGCTCACGGCGTCGGTGATGTAGCAACTGGTGTTTCCGAAGAAAGAGACCATGAGGCCTGCGACGGCGGGTCCGACGATGCGCATTCCAAACATGACCTGCTGCATGAGGGAGTTGGCGGAACGGAGGCCGTGGAGGGGGACTGCGGAGCGGATGGCTACTCCCTGGGCGGGGCCGAAGAAGCTGGAGACGATGCTGATGGCGGCGAGGATGGCGTAGAAGTGCCAGACTGAGGTGGCTCGGAGGAGGAGCAGGACGAGGACGGCACGGGTGAGGTCGCTGGCGACCATGGTGGGTTTGAGAGGCCAGCGGTCGACGAAGACACCGGCAATGATGCCGAGGACGGCGATGGGGAGGAGATAGGCGATCTGGACGCCGATGACCTGCTGGGCGGTGCCGTGGAGTTGGAAGGTGAGGATTCCGATGACAGCGAAGAGGGCCAGAACATCGCCGAAGACGGAGATAATCTGGGCGTACCAGAGACGGCGCATGGCTGGGATGCGCAGTACATCGGCCATGGAGAGTTGATCTGGAGGCGTGGCGGTGGCGGCGGATTGGGGCGCTGTACTCATGATTTTCGGACTGCCATATAGTACGAAAATCTAGTGGTTTTCGTTCGGTTTTATTGAGGTATCAGCGGTTTCGGTTTGTCTGCCCCAGGAGAAGCGGCGGCCGACGATTGCTTTGATGATGAGGTGGTCGGTGGCGGCGGTGGGGCCGAGGCCTACGCCGAAGTTGACCTCCCATTTTGGAGAGAGGTTGAGGTCAGTGACGACGAAGATCTGCTGCTGCTGGTCGTGGAGAGAGTCAAAGCTGCGGAGGCTGCCGTAGTCGGCGTAGTACTCGAGGCCGGCGTTGATCTTCTTGGTGAAGTCGTAACCGATCTTTGCTCCGGGTGCGAAGGAGATGCCTTGATTGACGTCGGGGCCGTGCCAGGTACGTTCGAGGGCTGGGTTGAAGGCGAAGTACCAGCGACCGAAGGTCTTGTCGACGATGGGACGGAGTTCCCAGGTCCAGGTATCGGGGGAGTAGACGGCGCGCTGGTATCCGACCTCGGTGGAGAGGCTGACGCCGACGGGCCAGTGCCAGGAGGGCGGGACGCGAACGCGGGGGCGGATGTGATCGCCGACCCATTGGACGCCGTGTCCGGACTGGATGCTGGTGAAGACGTAGAAGCCGACCTCTGACCAGTCGTTGAGACCCTGGGTGATCTCGAGGGTCTCGTGCTGCTGGTGGTTGGTGGGGTAGACGCCGTCGATGAGGTCCTTCTGGCCGCTGGGGGTGAAGTTGGAGTGGATCTCTACCATGGTGTTTCCGGCAGGAACGGTCTCTGAACCGTAGACCTGAATCTCATAGTTGCCCTGCGCGCTGGCGGGGCGAGAGACGAGGGCAGTGGAGGCGGCGAGCAGAAGGAAAAGGCCGATGATGCGGGGTTTGCGGAGCCGACTCGGAGTGCGAGTTGAAAGATGATTCATGCCCAGTCCTCGGGGGTGACGAAAGTTGTGCTGGTCGCTTTGTGGATGTGGAGGAGTTGATCTGTGGCTTCGACGGTTGGGATGCGAGGCTGACCCAGGGACTGGTCGCCGCCGTCGTGGAGGAGGAGGTTGGAGGCACGGTGGCGGCGCTGATTGTGGGCTATGCCGCGCTGGAGATTGGCGAGGATCTGTGCGGCTGGAAGTGGGTTCCAGTCCAAGGCCGTTACGTTCCATTGAACCGGGGTGAGGCCGAGGGCGCGAGCGGTGCGAAGGACGTAGGGGCGGCGGGCTCCGTGAGGGGCGCGGAAGAAGCGGATAGGGATGCCCAGAGTGTCTTCGAGGGCGCGGTTGCAGGCGGTGAGCTCTTCGCGGATGCGGGCTGCGGACTGCCAGGCGAGCCAGGGGTGGGTCATGGTGTGGTTCCCGATAAGGTGTCCGGCAGCGGCTACGGCGCGGGCGAGATCGGGCCGCTGGCGTACGAAGCGGCCGATCATGAAGAAAGTGGCGCGGACGTTGTGGCGGGCCAGGACTTCGAGGAGGCGCTCGGTGACGCCGGGGTTGGGGCCGTCGTCGTAGGTCAGGGCGATCTGGTTGGGGCTGGGGCCAGCAACGAGGACTTTGCCGAAGAGTTGGGACTGGGGCCAGAGGGCGGCGTAGGTCCAGGCTCCGGCGAGGAGAGCGGCGGTGGTGGCGGCTGCGGCGACTTTGAGTGCGGTGTCGGGCATGGCGGCTCTGCTCTCCTGCTACTTCAGTACCCCACCCCCCTAGGGGGTACCCCATGGTAAGTGGTTTAGATGTCATGACTTAGCAAGACGATTATCCCTTTGACACATAAACACTATTTCGCTAGTCTGAAATGACCGTGACAGGGCAGCCAAGCTATTTTCTCAACCGCATGAAAATTCCGATCATAGCGGCTATAGCGCATATGGCTATGATCGCGGCGTTGATGGAGTGGGGATGGGGCACATTCACCTATCCCCTGCGACTTTCGACGCGGGTATTATCTTGCCCGTCTTAGGCTGCCCTGTCTGAGCCTCAGAACGCTTTATAGGGGCTGTCTTGAGCATCTGGTTCACTATGGATGTGAATTGAGCCTTGTCTACTTTCAAGCATCACCACCTAATGGCGGCATTGACAGACCACCATTCTTGGTAGAATAACAATAGTGAGCGGAGGGTGGGAGAATCGAACTCCATACCCGGCAAGGTATCCCCGGTTTATAAGACCGGCCCTAGTACCAACTAGACACCCTCCGTCTTGCCTACTTACTTACCAACCTCATTCCGGGGCCCCGGTATCGACCCCGCCTTAAATCCATAAAAGCTCCCTCCTCGAAAACGGCGGCATCGAGTTCCTCTTTCCGATAGCCCATCGAATACTCATGGACTTCTAAAAGTTCTTTCAAAAGCGTGGGCTCTTCTGGCGCAATCTCTACAGGCTCGTGAGTTCTGTATCCCGCCTGCCCCATGCGGAACCACAGATATGATTTGCGACGATCGTCAATTGTCTTAAGATCTGCCGCCCGGTAGAGCAAAGCTCCCATCGCTACTCTCCAATGCTGTTTCATCGCTGCTAGCTTTGGAATATCCACATAGCCGAGATGGGGACGTATCTCTTTCTCTGGCATCAAAAATTCGGCAGCAAATTTGTCTGCCTCTCGTTCCATATCTTCCGATGGAATACGGTGCATCACGATATGGCCGACCTCATGGGCAAGCGTAAATCTCAGGCGATCTGTTGGTATTGCATCGTTGACCAAAAAAATAGGGCAACTACCCGGTAGCCATTGGCTAAGGGCATCAACTTTGCTCGTTCCGAAGTCGCATTTGATAACCAGCCCACCCGCATCCTCGATTGCCCTAATGAGGTTGTGAACAGGCCCTGGCGGAAGGTGCCATAATGCGCGCAAAGACCTCGCCACCTCAGACGGCCCTCCCTTGAATTCATCAATATCCAATGACTCAAAGGAATAGGCCGTCTTGCTATCCACTGATTTAAGAAGATTCTTTACTTGAATTCGCTTTACGTTGATCATCGCTAGGAGTTGGGCTAGCTTTGTGTCCGTAGCACTCTTCCGCTTGCGGTGATAGACACACCCTGACCCAAATGCTCGAATTGATTCATCTAAAAAGAAAAAGCTATCCGTGTATCGGAGTCGATGGGCAATCTTTGCGACTTGCGAAGCCGGTGGCACCTTGATGCCGTTTTCATATTTAGAAACCTCCGCTTGAGATACACCAATTTCCCCTGCTAGTTGGGTTTGCGTCATCCCTCGCGACTCACGTGCGATAACGAGCATTTCTCTGTTGAAGTCAGGCACAATTTATTCCTTCTCCGCATTTGCTTCTGCGGCAGCAGGCATCGCGAGGCCTTTCTTGGCAACGAATCGAGGTGCAGAAGATGGTGTGTTTGGAGTCTCCACATCTGGTACATGAACAACCTCGGCAAGTGTGCCGCTAAGGGGTATCTGCCAGCGAACCTCTTTGTTGAGTTGACAAACCACCGCTTTTCTCTCGATGCCTTGTTGAAGTTCATCCAATTGATACCCTGCATGGACGAGCGTTCCGTCAACCATGCCGGGAAGCTGATATTGTCCAAGAAACTTAATCTGAATCTGCGTGTGAATGTTGCTGCACCGTCCGCTCCTGCGAATCTTTTTAAAACGAAGCGTAAGGAGATCACCGATAAAGATCATGAGACTGCCGCGACGACGAATAAGTTTTACGCCGTCGATCCCAGCGAACGCTTCGACAGCGCGATGTACGATTTCGGCATAGATGATCGCCGCACGCGCACGCCCATCGAGGATGTGCTCCTTATGTGCATAGTCTGTTTTCCACGCTTCCCAACCCTCATCAATGAGGCGATTGAGAAGCTCGATGTGAGGTTGCAGGATTTTCTCTGCTTCCTCACGAGATAAGATCGCGGTGTTGGGCCCGGCAAGGCAGTATGAGGACATGGCTCGACTGTACCACGACTTTGTAAAAACGTGCAGTAAATATGCCCCATTTTATTTTGGGGTCTGTGGATAAAAGACTTATTCCCCGACCAGCTGTTTCATCTGCATCGGCTTCGCCTGGAGCATAGCCGCCACAGTCTTCTCGAAGCGATCTCCTGCCTTACGCTCATTGAAGCGATACTCAAATTCCGTCAAATAGCGGTGCAGGTGCTTTATCGAGACGCGGTGGAAGCTCCCTATCAGGCCACGCTTGAGAAGCGAGAATGACGACTCCACAGTGTTTGTGTGGATGCGGCTACCGGGAACCACCCACTGCTGGGAATGATTCACGGTGCGATGTTTGGCCGCGTGCTGCTCGTTTATGGCGAAGTCATAGACTACGCTAGCATCGGTATAGATGCGGCGGGTATTGTCCGCCAGATGCTTTTCGATGATGGGCTGGATGGTGGCGCGCTTCGCATCGGGAACATGGAAGTACCGCACCCGGCCCGTCGTGTTCTTGGTGTTGCGCTCACGCATCGCCAGCACGATCTCTTTCGGAGGTTTTACCTTGGGGACTTTCTGAAAGCGCCGGATCGCCGTGCCCCCGATGTACGTCTCATCGACTTCCACCACTCCGGTCAGAGGTTTTGGGTCAGAGTCCACCATAGCCTTACGGATGCGATGCGCCATGTACCACGCCGTTTTGTAGCTCCCAATCCCAAGGTGCTGCTGTAGCTGCTTTGCCGAGATGCCTTTCTTGGCATCCATGACCAGCGCAATCGCCATAAACCACTTGTGCAGTGGTAAGTGGGAGTCGTGGAAGATCGAGCCATTGGTGGCCGAGAACTGACCCTTGCAGGTCTTCTCTAAGCATTGGTAGACCTGTGCGCGCTTGTTCTTGCTGGCAGTCTTACGGGTGATACGGCTGATCTGGTCATTGCCGCAGGTAGGGCAGCGGACAATCCCATCCGGCCAACGCTGCTGCTCAAGGAAAGCCAAGCACTGCTCGTCAGTTGCCAGTTCGCGGGATACATCTATCAGGTTCACGGCTGTTACCCTCTAGAGAAATAGTAGGGTAATAGGTTTTCTGTGTCAAGGGGATAATCATCAATAAAAAGACTTACGGGGAAAGCAGATTTTCTTTGAGTCAAGTGATTCTTACTTCTGACTGCTATATCCAGTATATGGGTTTGGGCAGAACTAATAGACAACGCGAATCGTCATGATTGGCGCGGGTATTTGATGTTTTGGGGCTTGACAAGGAGATTTGCTGGTGTTTTCGGGAGAAGATTGTGTAAAGCGTTGAATTGTATGGGGTTTATGAAGTGCTAGGAGTAGCGGCGTTCGGGGATAGTGTGGGCTTCGCGGGGTTCCTGGGTCAGGACCTTGGTTCGGCAGAGGGGGCAGGTTCGGATGTGGGTGTAAAGAAGGCTGATAAACGCCTTCCACTCATCATTCTTTGCCAGCCGCAGCAGCGAGGGTTGGGATCCTTCGCGCATGTCGGCGCGGTTGAGGATTTCATAGACATTCTGGCGAAGTTCAGCCCGCTTTGCACATTCTGTCGCTTGCAACGAATCACTCATACAAGGTGTTCGATGCAAGCGTATGTAAATTAGGTTGCTGCTTGATTTAGCAGACTAGCGATTTTTGAGGAGAGCGAGGACTTCTTCGGCGTGGCCTTTTGGTGTGACGTCCTCGAAGGTGTGGATGAGGCGCTGGTGTCCCTGGGTGTCGGCTGGGGCGATGAGGTAGGTGGTGCGTTTTACGCCTTTGACGAGCTTTCCGTACATGTTCTTGGGCTTGACGAGGTCAAAGCGGTTGATGAGGACCATGTCGGGGTCGGCGAGGAGGTCGTAGGGGAGGTCGAATTTATCTTTGAACTTCTTCTGGGCTTTGACGGTGTCGCGGGAGATGCCGAGGACGGTGATGCGTGCTTCTTTGAACTTGGCGAAGATGTCGCGGAAGCCGCAGGACTCGATGGTGCAGCCCGGAGTGTCGGCGCGGGGGTAGAAGAAGAGGACTACGGGTGTGTCTTTGAAGTCGGTGAGGTTGACGGTTTTGTCGTCCTGATTCTGGAGAGTGAAGTTTTCGACGATGTCGTTGGGCTGGGGGGCGGGCATGAATTTTCTCCGGTTGTTTGGGCAACTGCGACGGCGAGAGGCAGAACCTCCCGCTGCGCGGAAGGAGGACAACTATGGTGAGTCAGGTGTTGGGATGAGGGCGGCGAGGGCTTTTTCGAGGGTGGCGGAGTCGGAGACGTTGAGGGTGGGGAGGGTGGAGTCTTTGCCGAGGATCTGGCGGTTGAGGCCTGCGAGGACTTTGCCGGGGCCGACTTCGATGAAGTGGGTGGTGCCCTGAGCGAGGAGGAGTTGGATGCACTCGACCCAGCGGACTGCTCCTGTGACCTGACGGATGAGGGTGTCGCGGGCGTCGGAGTTGCGGGTGGGGAAGCGGGCGTCGACGTTGGAGGCGACGAGGATGGGTGGATCGTTGAAGCGGACGCCTTCGAGTTCGACCATGAGGGCTTTCTGGGCGGGCTGCATAAGGTGGCAATGGAAGGGTGCGGATACGGCGAGGATGACGGTCTTTTTGGCTCCGGCGGCTTTGCAGAGGTCGACGGCGCGGTGGACGGCGGGGGTAGAGCCGGAGATGACGGTCTGGTCGGGCGAGTTGAAGTTTGCGGGGGCTACGGTGGACTCGTAGACGAGGTCGCGTTGGACCGCTGACACTGCGTCTGATTCGGAGTCAGAGTCGAAACCGCCAAGGGGAGCTGGAGGTTTTGGTTCGAGGCGGATGAGTTCGGCGAGCAGTTCGTCGGAGGCCTGTCCGCAGAGGTCGTTGACCTGGTCGGCGGGTAGGCCGAGGATGGCGGCCATGGCGCCTTCTCCTGGGGGGACGGCTTGCTGCATGAAGCGGCCCCGCGAGCGGACGGTTCTGACAGCGTCGCTGAAAGAGATGGTTCCGGCGACGACGTGGGCGGAGTATTCGCCGAGGGAGTGACCGGCGGCGAGGGCGGGCTTGATGCCTTTTTCAGCGAGGACGCGCGCAGCAGCTACGGAGACGGTAAGGATGGCTGGCTGGGTGTGCTCGGTGAGTTTGAGTTCTTCTTCGGGGCCTTCGAAGATGAGTTTGGAGAGAGGGAAGCCGAGGGCGGCGTCGGCTTCGTCGAAGACGGCGCGGGCAACTGGGAAGTTGTCGTATAGGTCTCGACCCATGCCTACGGACTGGGAACCTTGACCGGGAAAGAGGAAGGCTAGCTTAGGTGTGCTCATCGAGGACGATGGTATCAGGGGAGGAGCGAAAGGGGGTACTGGGGAGCGGGCATGGCAACTGCATGCTTCTGCGGCTGCAGAAGGACGATCAGGCTCAAGCGCGATTAGATGCCCAAGCCTACTTCGACGTCCTGCTCGTCACCGGCGTGGGCGTAGAAGTCATAGGGGGTGCGGCGGTTGAACTTGTAGCGCTGGCGCAGTTCGCGGCCGAGGAAGAGGCCAAGAGCCACGGCGCCGAGGCCGGCTGAGACCCAGCCAACGGTCTTCATGACAGACGAATCGCAGTCTTCCAAGGAGGAGGATTCGTTGGCGAGGGAGGAGGTTTCCTCGAGGTCGTGACCGAAAAAGCGGTGTTTGATGTGCGGCGTCATGTTAGTCAAGATGATAGCTCAGGTTGGTTGTGGATGGCACATCCCTCGTTGGTGGGATGTGGTCAAACGTTCCGGTTAGATCCTCTAAGTCGTTGGACGCAGGGGCAGGTTGGAGGGTTTGCCAGGCTGGTTGAAAATTTCGACGATGCGCGGGATGCTGATTTTTATCTCTGGCTAAGTTACGTCGACGCTCTGAAAGCCGAGGCTGTAGAGCAGGGTGGTGACGGTGGCGCGAGCGTTCTTGCGGGCTGCGTCGAGGATGCCGTCGGAGAGGGCGGTCTGCTGGAGCTGTTGCTGGGCGCGGGCACGGGTGTCGGACTCGAGGTTTTGATCGACAGGGACGAGGAGGCCGGTGGAACGGGCGTAGACGCGGGTGTGCTGGTTGTCGAGGGTGGTGACGAAGAGCTGGGAAGCGGGGAGGGTGACGTGGATGGCGCGAGCGCCGTCGGTGTCGGTGATGCGGACGTCCTCGGGTCTGAGCTGGGAGAGGTCGATGCCGGCGATGGACTGGCCGTGTACTACGAGGAGGATGCGGTCGCCGGCGAGGAGATCGGGGAGGATGGGACTGGATTTGGTGCCTTCGACGACGGTGTCGATGGAGTAGACGACGGTTTCGAGGCGGTTGAGTCGCTGGATCTTCTGGACAATGGCTGGGACAGAGGTGTCAAAGGCAGGGACACGGCCGGTGATGGCGGTGGCTACGCGGGCGAGGATGCCAGTGGTGGAATGGCGGAGGAAGACTGCCATGGCTGCGGCGCCGAGGATGAGCGCGAGGAGGAAAGCGAAGAAGGTTCCCGAGGGGGCGCGGCCGGAGGAGTATTGCGTGGTCATAGTTAGCTTGGATGCCAAGCTATCGTAAAAAGCGATTAAAAGCGAAGCAGGTAGCTGAGTTTCAGGTAGAGAGTGCTGCTGCTGTTGAGGAGAGAGTCGCCGGTGTGGTTGAGGAAGGTTCCGGTGGGGCTGCACTGACCGGTTTCGAGGCGGGTGCAGAGTGCGGGGTCGAGGTTCTGGGCGTTGCTGGTATAGCCGAGGTAGATGGCGGTACCGGGGTGCGGGACGTAGGAGATGAGCGCGTCGGCGAAGAGGTCCTTGGTGTTCTGCTGGGCGGTGTAGGCGGCGTTGGGGAGGGTGGATCGGTAGACGCCGATGAGGCGGACAGCGAGTGCGCGGTTGAGCTGGAGGTTCCAGCGGGAGACGATGAGGTTGTTGTCGTAGGCGATGAGAGCACTGCCGGGATTGCGGAAGCGGTCGAACTCGTAGCGGTTCTGGAGATCGAGCTGGGTGAAGGGCTTGAGTTCGAGGTTGATATTGACGGATTGGACGTCGACGGGGTCTGGAGGCTGATTGGCAGGCGGGTTGTAGTTGACTGTCTGGCCTGTGTAGCCGGCGAGGCTGAAAGCCAATTGAGTGACAGGTGAGGAGGAGAGGTAGAGCCCTGCAACCTGGCTGCGGAACTCGACGTTGTTGGGGAGGGTGGAGTAGTCGGAGGGGCGGAGGCGGTCGTTGCCGACGTTCAGGAAGGGGGAGACGTTGGTGTTGCGGTTGAAGCGGAAGTTGTAGCTCAAGTGGGCGGCGGAGTCCAGACCAAGGCCGGAGCGGTCCCAGTCCTGCTCGGCGTAGAACTGGGGGCCGTGGGCGACGAGGTATTTGCCGCTGGGGCGCAAGGTGTAGGCGAGGACGGTGTGGGCTTCGCGGATATTAGGGCGGCGGAAGAATCCGGCGTCGTCGGCGAAGCCTTTGGCGGTGTCGTTATAGGCGGTGGTGAAGTAGAGATGTTCGCCGCTGAAGTTGATGGTCTGCTTGAGGCTGTTGCCTGACTTGGTGGAGTTGTCGAGGTTGCGGGTGGCAGAGGAGACGGCCTGTCCGGTGAGGGTCCACTGCTTGTGGAAGCGGTGGAGGTAGTCGATGCCGCCCAGACGGTTGAAGGAGTTCTTGTATTCGCGGTCGGTGTAGAGGATTCCGGCGGAGGAGAATGGGCCGATGTCGCGGGCTACACGGGTGACGTAGAAGTGGGCACGGGTGTTGAAGGCTGGGTCGCTGGGGGCGACAGCCTGTCCGGGGCTGCGGTCGTCGGTGGCGAGGAGGCCGACGGCCCAGGGGCCTTGCTTGCCGCTGAGGCGGGCGCCGAACTGAGGGCTGGCGATATTGAGGGTGTAGAAGAGATCGATGGGGGTGCTGAAGTAGCTGGCGTTCTCGATGAAGAAGGGACGCTGCTCGTAGAAGAAGGATTGGAAGCGCTGGTTGGGGGAAGCGGGGTCGTCAACGTTGACCTGAGAGAAGTCTGGGTTGAGGGTGGCGTCGAAGACGAGGGCGTCATGTAGGACGACCTTGGCGTCGATGCCAGCGGTTCCCTGAGCGAGCTTCTGATCGAAGGTAGGGGCGAGGTGGTTACGGTCGTCGAGCCTGCGATAGCTCTGGCCGAGGACGTAGGGCATGAGCTGGATGTTGTGTCCGCGCTGGACGTCGGCAAAGCCCTGGACGGCGGCGTCCTGGGTGAGGCGTCCTGCGATCTGTCGGGAGATTCTGGGCCAGTAGGCGCGCTCTGAGGTGCGGGAGATCCAGCGGCGGAGGACGAGGCCCCAGATCTGCGGCTGGCCCTCGTCGGCGTGGCGGAAGCGGAGGCTCTGGAAAGGAATGCGCATGAGGACTACATAGCCGAAGGCTGTGCGCTTTCCCCAGGTGTCCCAGACGGTGTCGAAGGAGTAGTCGGGCTGACCGTCTCCATCGGTCCAGGTGGCGTCAGCCTGTACGCCGAGGGGGTTGGTTTGGAAGACGAGGCCGCGCCGGTGGTCGTCGAAGGTGTCGAGGGTGACTTCGACTTTGTCGTCGTCGGTGATTTCATCGCGAGGGACGAGGTGGGCGCGGACGAGGCCGGGATCTTTGTCGCGGCAGATGAAGGCGAGGTAGAGGTCGCGGGAGGAGTAGCCCATGTAGGCTGAGGTGTCTTCGCTGACTGGCGCCCCCTCGTCGGGGTCCTGTTGGATGAAGCCGGTGAGCTGCTGCATGGCCTGTGCCGCAGAAGTGGTGGGGCTGCCGGTGAGGAAGTCCTCAAGCTTCGGTGCGGTGGGGAGCCTGGGGATGGGGAGAGGCGGACGAGAGAGGATGGAGTCAGGTGTAGCGGCCCGAGCCTGGTGGGGGAGAGGTTCTGCGGGAACGCCTGGCAGCGGGGCAGAGTTAGCAGAGGTGGCAGAGGTGGCAGAGGTGGAGTGGAGCGCTGCGTGGACAGGTACGGTGAGTGCCAACAGAAGCAGGAGGGAGCGTGTCGTTGCGGGAGAGTTCATTGGATGGTGACTTTGACTTGTAACGTGAAGCTATGGTGTCGCTGTGAAGGGGAACTCACGATGGTGCTGTGACTCCCCCTTCGCAGAGGATGAGGGTTTGGAACTGCTGCTGTTTTAGAGCGTTTGCTCGATTGGGTTGGCTGAAGCTGCTGCAGCAAGTGTGCTGATGCGGTACTGGTAGCTGGCGGCGATGAATTCGCGGAAGAGGGGGTGTGGCTCGAGCGGCTTGGACTTGAACTCGGGGTGGAACTGGCAGCCGATGAAGAAGGGGTGGGTAGGGATTTCAACGATTTCGACGTAGGTGGCGTCGGGGGTGGTTCCGGTAAGTCGGAGGCCGGCGCCAGTGAGGATGGCCTCGTACTCGCGGTTGAACTCGTAGCGGTGGCGGTGACGCTCGCTGATTTCAGTGGTTCCGTAGGCGTGGGCGGCGAGGGAGTCGGGCTCCATGACGCAGTCCCATGCACCGAGGCGCATGGTTCCACCCATCTCTTCGACTCCGGTGAGTTCGCGGAGTTTGTAGATGATGCGGTGGGGGGTGCCGGGGTCGAACTCTCCTGAGTTGGCGCCGTGGAGGCCGCAGACGTTGCGGGCGTACTCGATGCATGCGGTCTGCATGCCGAGGCAGATGCCGAAGTAGGGGACGGCTTCTTCGCGGGCGTAGCGGATGGCGTTGAGCATGCCTTCGATGCCGCGTTTGCCGAATCCGCCGGGGACGAGGATGCCGTCGAAGCCCTGAAGCTGGGCGGCGTAGTCGGGGGTCTCGAGGCCTTCGGCTTCGATCCAGGTGACCTTGAGCTTGAGGTTGTGGGCGAGAGCGCCGTGGACGAGGGCTTCCTTGAGGGACTTGTAGGAGTCTTCGTACTCGACGTACTTGCCGACGATGCCGATGGAGACTTCGTCGCGGGGGTGATAGGCGCGGTGGACGAGGTCTTTCCAGAGGGTAAGGTCCGGGGTGGGGGTCTCCATGCGGAGGTAGCGGAGTGCGAGAGTGTCAACGCCTTCTGCGGCGAAGGTGAGAGGGACTTCGTAGATGCTGGCTACGTCGCGTGCGGCGATGACGGCTGGCTCTTCGACGTTGCAGAAGAGGGCGATCTTGGCGCGCATCTCGCGAGGGACGGGGCGATCGGAGCGGCAGAGGAGGATGTCGGGCTGGATGCCGATGGAGAGCATCTCCTTGACGGAGTGCTGGGTGGGCTTGGTTTTGAGCTCCTGGGCGGCGGCGATCCAGGGGATGAGCGTGACGTGGACGAAGACGGTGTTGTCGCGGCCGAGGTCCTGACGCATCTGGCGGATGGCTTCGAGGAAGGGAAGGGATTCGATGTCGCCGACGGTTCCGCCGATTTCGACGATGGTGACTTCAGTGTCCGCCGCGACCTTGCGCATGGCGTTCTTGATTTCGTTGGTGACGTGGGGGATGACCTGAACGGTCTTGCCGAGGTAGTCTCCGCGGCGTTCCTTGGTGATGATCTGCTCGTAGATGCGACCGGTGGTGAGGTTGTTGTCGCGGGTGAGCCTGGCGTGGGTGAAGCGCTCGTAGTGGCCGAGATCGAGGTCGGTTTCTGCGCCGTCGTCGGTGACGAAGACCTCTCCGTGCTGGAAGGGCGACATGGTGCCGGGGTCGACATTAAGGTATGGGTCAAACTTCATGAGATTGACCTTGATGCCACGGGCCTCAAGCAGGCAGCCAATGGAAGCTGCGGCGAGACCCTTGCCGAGTGAAGACACGACTCCGCCAGTTACAAAGATGTACTTTGCAGACATGTCCGCGACCTCTTTATAGATGTTTTAGATTTGTGCGGTGTGTGCACGATTAAGTATCGCAGGGTCTAGCGGGTGGGGCAAGTGGGGTGGGGCAAGTAGGCTCAGTTTCTGTGGGCCGCAGGATGGAGCAGACTCGCAGGCCGTATGGAGCTGATTGGCGATGTATGCGTGTTTGCCGGGATGGGTGACGCTGAGAATTGGCGTGGGACATACACTGGAAGGCGTTGACGGATGAATTTCATGGAAAAGCTGGAGATCGGAGACTTATGAAGTCTGGAGTGTGTTTTGCCGGGGCGTTGCTGGTGGGATTGATGGGTGGAGCTTTTGGGGTGGCGCAGGTGAGTGTGCTGACGAGCGTAGCTGTGGGGATGGCAGCGGCGGTGTCTCGCGAACATGCGATGGTGCATTGATGGGATCGAAGTGGATTGACCTGCAGGGTTGGGCGTTGCGGCGGCTAGAGGTGCTGGGGCAGCGGCGGGGCGGGATGGCTCCGCATCTGGCAGTGGGGTTGCGTGGTGAGCGGGAGGCGCTGCTGGAGTTGCGGAGGCAGGGGTATGTGGTGGTGGCGCGGCGATGGAAGACGGCGAAGCTGCGCGGGGATGTGGATCTGATTGGCTGGGATGGGGAGCGGTTGTGTTTTGTCGAGGTGAAGACGCGGACCGGGCGGGACGTGATGGATCCGGCGGAAGCTGCAGTGGATGAGGACAAGCGGGTGATGCTGCGGAAGATGGCTCGGGAGTATGTGCGGGGATTTCCGGAGAAGTTGAGGCGGGAAGTGGCGGTACGGTTTGACGTGGTGTCGGTATACTTGCAGCCGACGGGGACTGAGTTTGAGGTCTATCGGGGAGCGTTTGGATGGGAGTGACGTACGCACAGGCGAGTGATCTGACGGAGTTGGAGCCGAAGGAGTTGAGCGAGCGGCTGAGTGCGGTGGTGCGGGCTGCGGTGCCGTGGTTGCATGGGCTATCCGATGTAGAGGCGAGCAGGCCGGAGCGCGAAGGGAAGTGGAGCGCGAAGCAGGTGGTTGGGCATCTGACTGACTCCGCGGTGAACAACCTGGCAAGGGTAGTGCGGCTGCAGATTACACCGGGGCAGAGCCTGCCGGGGTATGAGCAGGTGGAGTGGGTGAATCTTCAGCACTATGCGGAGCGGGATTGGCCTAAGGTGCTGGGACTGTGGATGGAACTTAATGATCAGATGGCCTGGATGATTGCGCGCGTACCGAAGGCGCGTCTGAAGAATGATGGCGTGGTTGCTGGAGAGCCGCTGACGCTGGGGTATCTGGTTGAGGATTACATTGCGCATATGGAGCATCACCTGCGCGCGATGCGGGCGTGGATTGGATAATGAGACGTGGCGTCCCAATCGAGGTTGGGACGGTGTTTAATGATTTCGAGGATGAGGGACGATGACGCTGCTGAATGCACCAGAGTATGACGACCGGGGAGAGAAGCGGAAGCGCAATATGCTGGTGGGCGGAGGGATACTGCTGGCACTGATCGTTTTGACGTGCGTGGGTGGATTTCTGCTGGGGCACGGGTGGTTTTTCTCGAACCTGCCGGCGGAGCACCGTGTGAGCACGATGTTTACGGCGCTGGAGTCGAAGGACTACTCGAAAGCGTATGGGATCTATATGAATGATGCGGATTGGCAGCAGCATCCGCAGAAGTATGACTACTCATTGAAGCGATTTATCGAGGACTGGACGACGGAGAGTCCGATTGGTGCTCCGATTACTTCACATCACGTGGACATCTCGAAGTCGGATGGGTCCGGCGCGTTTGGAACGGGGATTATTGTGGCGGTACGGGTGAACGGCGACCACAAGCTATTCATGTTCTACATTCGCAAGGACGGGACGTTGACCTGGCCTGCTCCGCATGAGTTGGAGTATGACTAACATTTGGATGGTAGAGGTTGCGTGCGAGCAGAATTAGCTGTTAGCGAGTGGGATTTTTTTATTCGCGTAATTCTTTTCACGTATGTTATTCGGGTTGGAGTGCTCCGTAGCTGGCTGGGGCAATGGAGTATTCCGACGACATCGATCCCCCGGACAAGCGATCTCTTTTATGGAACTAGTACATTCTTGCCCCGATACCGGCTACGACGTGCTGCTCATTCGCGGACTGGACGCAGAACGCGAGCAGGCTGAAGGCGAGTTGGTGGCGGCTGGGGTGCCGCTTCCTTTGCCGCATCGGTTGGTGTGGGCGAAGTCCCTGCGGGGCGCGGAGGCCTGGTTTTTGCTGGTGCGCGACGAAGAAGGCCGGAGTTGTGGGGGTGTTGCGATTGAAGTGAACCGGAGCCGGGCGCTGCCGGGGCACTTGATCCTGCGTGCATCGAAGCTGGGGCCGAGCTTGACGGATGCCATGCGCAATGTTGCGCTAGTGGCGCTGGCGAAGGTTGCGAAGGGGAGTTCCCGCGTTCTACGGCTGCATGTCCACGTGTTCTCGCTGGATCGTCGTGAGGTGATGGGAGCGTCTTTGTCGGGGTTGGGATTTGCGGAGGTTGATCCGCCGAGCTCGTACCGACATACCCTGGCGATGGACCTGCGACGGACCGAGGAGGAGATTTTTGACGCGCTCCATAAGACTGCGCGCAAGAACATTCGCGACACGATGAAGGCTCCGGTAACGATCCAGACGATTACGGATGCTGTGTATGCGAATCGGATTGACGAACTGCAACGGGAGGCGCTGCGGCGTACGGGGGCCGACTGCTCCAAGCAGGATTGGACCGGAAGGATTGAGCTGTCGCGTGAGTTTCCGGGACTTTCGCGGATCGTGGGGCTTTTTGCGGGCGACGATACGCAGCCGAGCAGTATGGCGGCGTTTGGGTGGGCCTGCAACCATGGCGACCATGCGGAGTACCGCGAGGCGGGATCGATTCGGCGAGCTGATATCAAGGTATCGCTGAGCTACTTGCCGCTGTGGGACTTGATTGGATGGGCGAAGGCTGGTGGGGCAGGGTGGTTTGATCTGGGTGGGGTGACTGTGGGGCACGTGGCCGACGCGCCGCTGGAGGGAATTTCGGATTTCAAGCGGTATTTCTGCCGGAATGTGGTGGAGGTTGGTGCAGAGTGGGTGCTGGAGCCGCATCCGTTGCGGGCGAGAGTCGCGTCATTTGTGGCCGGTGGGGCTGATCGGCTGAGAGGCTGGATGGAAGACCCTATTGGTAAAGGCGGGAATCGCGGTGTGGGGCTGGCGCTGTCAAAAGAGTGTGATTGAAATTGGTGGGCCCGGAGGGATTTGAACCCCCAACCAAGGGATTATGAGTCCCCTGCTCTAACCGTTGAGCTACAGGCCCTTTTGTGAGGGATGTGTGACATAACACTTTGACTTAGGGATCGCCCAGCCTTGTTGCCATTGTATGGCGTAACGAGAAGAGGTCAAAATTTGTAGGAGTTTGGCGGGCCGTTGGGCGCGTGGAATGAGCCGGCGGGCGTCGGTTGGGTGTGGTTGTGACTGGATTGAGTTGGGGCTCAGTGGGGGCCGAGGATGATTTGCATCAGGACAGCGCCTGCGAGGGAGAGGAGCAGTGCAACTGGCATGGCTACGACTCCTACTTTGAGGAAGTCAGAGAAGCTGACATCGATTTTTTCCTTGCGAAGTGCGATCAGCCATAGGATGGTGGCCAGTGATCCGGTGACGGAGAGGTTGGGACCGAGATCGACGCCGATGAGAATGGCGTTTGCGATGAGGCCATGGGTGTGTGCTTGTTGCAGGGTTCCACCAGCGATGAGTCCAAGGGGCAGATTGTTGACGAGGTTGTTGGCAACGGCGACGACGGATGCTGTGACGATTGCGCCGAGGGATGGAGTGAGGCTCTGCACCCAATGGAGAGCAGCTTGAGTGAGTTTGAGCCCGCCGATGCTTTCAATCGCATCGACCATGACGAAGAGTCCCGCGACGAGGGCCAGAGTTGCCCAGCTTATCTCTTTTGCTAACTGGATGGGGTTGTTGCGGGCTTTGATTGATACGACTGCCGTGATGACGAGGGCCGCGAGGCAGGTGGGCAGACCCAGATCCTTGTTCAGGGCGGATGCGAGGAGGAGGACTGCCACCATCAGACCCAGGCCGGCCAGGACCAGCTTGCCATCTTCTGTGAGGGGCTGGAGCTTCACTTCGTGCTCGATTCTGGCGCGGAGGCCGTTGCGGAAGAGAAAGCGCATAACCGCATAGGTTGCCGCGATGGAGAGGATGGAAGGGAGGCCGAAGGCGAGCAGCCAAGTCCCCAGCGGCGGCATGCCGTTATGAAAGACGACGAGGTTGGCTGGGTTCGAGATGGGTAGGACGAAGAATGCCGCGTTCGCGATGAGGGCGCATGCGAAGAGATGGGGAAGTGGGTCGACTTTCGCTTTGCGAACGGCGGTGAGGATGGCGGGAGTGAGGACGACGGCGGTGGCGTCGTTGGACATGAAGATGGTGACGAGGATTCCGATTCCGTAGACGAGGGTGAACAGGCGTGCGGAAGAGCCGTTTGCGCCACGGATGGCGGCGGAGGAGAGCCAGTCGAAGACACCGTGTTCGCGAGCCAGCTCGGAGAGGAGCATCATGCCGATGAGGAAGAGATAGACGTCGGTGCCTTCGACGACGGCCCTGGCGGCAAGTTTTAGGGGGACGAGCCGGAGCAGCAGGAGGAGAAGGGCTCCGCTGCCGATCCAGTAGACCTCCGGGATGCCTCGTGGCCGGAGGAGCATCGTACTGATGCTGAGGCCAACAATTGAAGAGAGGAGGATGGGAGCGAGCGAGGGTGAGATCATCAACTACTTTCTTTTGTTTGGCCTATGTTGCTTGTCTCCAATGTTGGAGAACGATTCGAGGGAGTCAGTTGCTTCGCGGGGAAAGAGAGAACCTGTGGCTGTTGCTTGTATTGTGGGATGAGTGAGTTGCAAGACACCTTAAAGACCGACTCATTATTTTGTTAGATCTAAGATTCTACTGAAGGCACGAAGAAGAGTTGGGAGCTGGGCATTGATGGTTGAGCGTGGTGCAGAAGTGATTCTGGTGACTGGCGGGGCCGGGTTTATTGGCTCGAATTTTGTGCTGGACTGGGTGGAGGGGGGTGGCCGGGTCGTCAACCTGGACAAGCTGACGTATGCGGGGAACCTGGAGAACCTGGCGTCACTGGAGGGGAACCCGGCGCACACGTTTGTGCGGGGGGACATCCGCGATGTGGGGCTGGTAGGGCGTCTTCTGGAGGAATATCGACCGCGGGCGGTGGTCCATTTTGCGGCGGAGAGTCATGTAGACCGATCGATTGTGGGGCCGGAGGCGTTTCTGCAAACGAATATTGATGGGACGTTTTCGATGCTGCAGGCGGCCCGCGGATACTACGAGGGGCTAGTTGGGGCGGAGCGGGAGGGGTTCCGGTTTCTGCATGTTTCGACCGATGAGGTTTATGGGACGCTGACTCCTGAGGCTGCTGCGTTTCATGAGGAGACGCCGTATGCGCCGAACTCACCGTATGCGGCTTCGAAGGCAGCGAGCGACCATCTGGTTCGGGCGTGGGTTCATACGTATGGGCTGCCGGCGATTGTGACGAACTGCTCCAACAACTATGGGCCGTATCAGTTTCCGGAGAAGCTGATTCCGCTAATGATTGCGAATGCGTTGGCGGGCAAGGCGCTGCCGGTGTATGGCGATGGCCAACAGGTTCGGGACTGGTTGTATGTAGGCGACCATGCGAGTGCGCTGCGGGCTGTGCTGGAGCGCGGGAGGGTGGGTGAGACCTATAACGTTGGTGGCGGGAATCAGCGGACGAATCTGGAAGTGGTGACGACGCTGTGTGAGCTGCTGGATGAGCTGGTGCCGGGATCGAAGTTCAGACCTCATAAGCAGCTGGTGACGTATGTGGCAGACCGGCCTGGGCATGACCGGAGGTACGCGATTGACGCACGCAAGATTGAGGGTGAACTGGGCTGGAAGGCGGCTGAGAGCTTTGAGACGGGGTTGCGTAAGACGGTGCATTGGTATCTGACGAATGCGGCGTGGGTAGCGGATGTGACGAGTGGTGCGTATCAGCAGTGGGTGACGAAGAACTACGACGAGCGTTCGAAGGTTGACGCAGGAGAGGGTACACGATGAAGGGGATCATTCTGGCGGGCGGCTCTGGGACGCGGCTGCATCCGGTGACGCAGGCGGTGAGCAAGCAACTGCTGCCGGTGTACGACAAGCCAATGATCTACTATCCGCTGTCGGCGCTGATGCTGGCGGGGATTCGGGAGATATTGGTGATTTCGACGCCGGAGGATACGCCTCGGTTTGAGAAGTTGCTGGGCACTGGTGAGCAGTGGGGGCTGAAGCTGCAGTATGCTGTGCAGGCTTCTCCGGAGGGGTTGGCACAGGCATTTCTGATCGGCAAAGAGTTTCTGGCTGGGGAGGGTTGCTGCCTGGTGCTGGGCGACAACATCTTCTATGGGCATGACTTTGGGAAGAGGCTGCGGAGTGCGGCAGGGCAGGGTTCGGGCGCGACGGTGTTTGCTTATCCGGTGCTCGATCCAGAGCGGTATGGGGTGGTGGAGTTCGACGCGGAACGCCGGGCGATCTCGATTGAAGAGAAGCCGCTGAAGCCGAAGTCGCGGTATGCGGTGACTGGGATCTATTTTTACGATGAGCAGGTGGTGAGGGTGGCGGAGGGGCTAAAGCCATCGCCGCGGGGCGAGTTGGAAATTTCAGATGTGAACCGGTGGTATCTGGAGCGCGGCGAACTGCGGACGGAGCTGCTGGGGCGCGGGATTGCTTGGCTGGATACGGGAACGCATGACTCCCTGCTGGATGCCTCGATGTTTATCCATACGCTGGAGAAGCGGCAGGGGCTGAAGGTGGCTTGTCCGGAGGAGATTGCGTACCGGCTGGGATATATCAGCGCTGAGGAGTTGCGGGTGCTGGCGGCGAAGATCAAGAAGAGCAGCTATGGGCAGTATCTGGAACGTGTTCTAGAAGAGACGGTTTACTGATGGGGAGTGGCCTGGTGACGGGGCGGATCTTGTTGACGGGGAGTTCGGGACAGGTGGGTGGGGAACTGCTGCGAACGCTGGCTGGGATTGGCGGAGCAGCTGGGCGGAGTGAAGTAGTAGCTCCGGGACGCGCCGGGATGAATCTGGCGGATGCGGATTCGGTGCGCTCGGTGGTGCGGGCGGTTCGGCCGCGATGGATCGTGAATGCTGCGGCCTACACGGCTGTGGACAAGGCGGAGAGTGAGCCCGAGTTGGCGTTTGCGATCAATCGGGATGCGGTGCGGGTGATGGGGGAGGAGGCGCAGAGAGTTGGCGCGGGAGTGATTCATTTTTCTACGGACTATGTGTTTGATGGGGCTGGGACGAGGCCGTATCTGGAGACGGACGCCACGGGGCCGGTGAGCGTGTATGGCTCGAGCAAGCTTGCTGGGGAGTTAGCGCTGACAGAGAGTGGCGCGGCGCATCTGATCTTTCGGACGAGCTGGGTTTACGGGGCGACAGGGAAGAATTTTTTGCTGACGATTCTGAAGTTGGCGCGGGAGCGGGAGGTGCTACGCGTGGTTGGTGACCAGTACGGCGCTCCGACGCGGAGCCGGGATCTGGCGCGGATGACGGCGAGGGCGATGGGGCGGTTGGAGGCTGGTGGGTGGGAAGATTTGAGTGGGGTGTATCACGCAGCCGGCGCTGGGGAGACGACCTGGTATGGGTTTGCTGCAGAGGCGGTTCGCCGCATGCAGGAGAAGGAGCCGGGGGTGAGGTTGGCGAGAATTGAGGCAATTGGGACAGAAGAGTATCCGACGCCGGCGAGGCGGCCGGCGAACTCGAGGTTGAACTGCGAAAAGCTGGCGGAGCGGCTGGGATGGCGGATGATGGATTGGCAGGATTCGGTGGCGGAGGTGATTGCAGAGTTATGAGTGAGCAGACGAAGGTGCGGGGGCTGTTTCTTGATCGGGATGGGGTTATCAATCATGAGGTGGGGTATCTGTGGCGGCAGGAAGATGTGCGATTTGTGCCGGGGATCTTTGAGCTTTGCAAGACGGCTCAGCGGCTGGGATATCGGGTGATGGTGGTGACGAACCAGGCAGGGATTGCGCGGGGATACTACTCGGAGGAGGATTTTCAGGAGCTGATGGTGTGGATGCAGCGGGAGTTCGCGCGGGAGGGCGTGGCGCTGGATGCGGTGTATCACTGCCCGTTTCACCCAGAGCACGGGATTGGGGAGTACAAGCGCGAACACGAGGACCGGAAGCCGGGAACGGGGATGCTACGTCGTGGCGCGCGGGAGTTTGGACTGGATTTGAGCGAGAGCGTTATGGTGGGCGACCGCTGCACGGACATCGTTGCGGCGAATGTTGCAGGTTTGCGCCAGGCGTTCTTGATTGGTGGGACAGAGGAGCCGGGGCCGTGCGGGGGGAGCTTTATTGCAATCGAGGGCCTGGGTGAGGTGGAGGAGTGGCTGGTGACACGGGGTTAGTGGGGCGGCTGGATTCGATTTTGGGTGGCTTTAGCTGGCTGGCGGGAGTTCGGCCTGAGTGAAGAGGGTGCCGTGGCTGTCCTTTGAGCTGATGAGAGGGGCGATGCCGTTGAGGAGATCGAGGGGCCAGGAGATATTGAGGGTGGGGTCGTTCCAGAGGATGGTGCGTTCGCCGGCGGGGTGATAGAAGTTGGTGGTCTTGTAGAGGACTTCGGCGGAATCTGAGAGGACGAGGAAACCGTGGGCAAAGCCCTCGGGGATCCATAGGAGTTGGAGGGGATCGGTGAGGGATGGGGGGGTGAGGTGGAAAGCGGCCCATTTTCCGAAGTCTGGGGAGGAGGGCCGGAGGTCGACGGCGACGTCCCAGATGTGTCCGGAGAGGACGCGAATGAGTTTTCCCTGGGGAAGGCCGAGCTGGTAGTGGAGGCCGCGGATGACTCCTTTGGTGGAGAAGGACTGGTTCTCCTGGACGAAGTTCGAGGGGAGGTTTTGGGTGGCGAAGGTGTTTTGGTTGAAGACTTCAGTAAACCATCCGCGACTATCTGTGAAGCGGCGTGTCTGGATGAGTTTAACGGCCTGAAGCGAAGTGGGAAGAACCTGCATTTCGATAGTCTAGCCGGAGTGGGAGAAATCACACACCTGTAACGTGCGATGCCCAATTTGATACGAAGGTGTTGTTCCCGACCAACCTTTTTGTTCAATTCTGCAACTTAGGCTTGTAGACTATTGATGTCAGACAGTTGCAGGCGAATCTCCTTATCTCAGGGTTTCAAAAGTACGGATTGGCACCCAGATGCCAACCAACACACAGAAGAGCAGACCGGGCCGAATAATCGCATGGACGAAATAGAGGCGCGGCCGTTGACTGGCTTGAAGGAAGCTTAGTCGACGGGCAGAAGTGAAGTATCCGCGACACGTGCAGGTACGAGTAACCGGTATGGCATGCGCGATCTGGTTTAGATAAGTTGAAGTGATCGTGTGTGGTCTGTACAGAGACAGGACGACGATTTTGATTGAATATCAATCTCCTGAGTCGCGAGCGGCGACTGTCGAGGATTCATATTCGTATACACCTACGGGGGTGCGGCCGTATGCCCGGTCGCATCGAGGGCATCGTGTACCCGCGGCATATTTTCGATATCGGGTAGTGAAGCGGTGCGTCGATGTGACATTGGTATTGCTGATGGTTCCGGTGTTACTGCCGATATTGTTGGTGGTGTCCTGGCTGATTGTGCTGAACTCGCGCGGGCCAATTTTTTACTCACATCGCCGGATTCGCAAGAGCGGCGAATTTTTCTCGATGTGGAAGTTTCGAACGATGTGCCTGAACTCCTCTGAGCTGCTGGAGCAGCATCTTGCGAAGCATCCTGAGGCCCGGGCGGAGTGGAACAAGACACATAAGCTGAAGCACGACCCCAGAATTACCAGGATTGGCTCGTTTTTAAGGCGATACAGCATCGATGAGTTGCCGCAGCTGTGGAATGTCTTTCTTGGGCAGATGAGCCTGGTGGGGCCACGTCCGATTGTGGCTGCTGAGGTTGAGAAGTATGGTGACTTCTTCGGCTACTACTGCAGAGTTAAGCCGGGGCTGACTGGGCTATGGCAGGTTTCTGGTCGTAGCGGGCTGAGTTATGACGAGCGGGTGGCGCTGGATTGCAAGTATGTAGAGCAGTGGTCCTTGTCCAAGGACTTTCTGATTCTTGTCAGGACGTTCTCCGCTGTGGTGAATCAGGACGGGGCATTTTAGGGGCTGTACGATTCATTTTGGGTGGGAGATCCGGGCGCGACGTGGTGGGGAGTCGCTATAATTGAGCCATGCGAAGAGGGAGTAAGGCGAACCGGCTGATGGACTTCTGGCTGGGCATCCCGGTGCTGAATGTGCTGGCGACGTTGCGGAGCAAACGGCGTTGGCCGTTGTCAGAGATCAAGCGGGTAGGGGTGATGTGCTCGCCTGCGCTGGGGGATACGCTACTGTTTTCCGGGGCGGTTCAGGACCTTCGGGCGCACTTTGATGGAACTGGTGAAGGGGTGGAGCTGGTTCATTTCTGCATGAAGCAGAATCTGGCAGCGGCAGAGTTGATCCCCGGAATTGATCGACGGGTGATCGTCGACCTGAAGAATCTGGGTGAGACTGTGCGGCGTCTGCGATCAGAACAGCTGGATGTGTTGCTGGATTTCTCATCCTGGCAGCGGCTGACTGCGTTTTACAGCATGATGTCGGGAGCGCGTTTTACGGCTGGATTTCGGACGGCGGGACAATATCGCGGTCGCGGGTATGACTTTACTGTTGAGCACGGAGACAACCGGCATGAAGTTGAGAACTTCCGGGCTTTGCTGAGAGGCCTGGGGATAGAAGCGGGTGCTGCGCCTCGGGTGGTGGTATCGGCAGCGGCAACGCCGATGGCAGCCGAGAAGGATGTTGTGGTGTTTCATCTGTGGGCTTCTGGAACGCGAAGCTGGCTGCGAGAGTGGCCGGAGGAGCGATGGATCTTGCTGGCGCAACGATTGGCGGGACCGGAGACGTTGTTTGCGATTACCGGCGCACCGTCGGATCTGGAGCGGATGCAGCCGTTCGTGAAGCGTATGGAAGTGGCTGGGCTTCGGGCAGTGCCGTTTATCGGGACGGATGGATTTGTCTCGTTGTCGCATTTGTTGCGGCGGGCACGAGCTGTGGTGAGCGTCAACACCGGTGTGATGCATCTTGCTGCGATACTGGGTGCGGTTACGGTGTCGATCAACGGGCCTAACCGGAATGGCCGGTGGGGGCCGGTGGGGCCAAGGGCGATTGGAGTAGAGGCGCCTGGGGAGGGATGTGGATATCTCCACCTTGGATTTGATTTTGATGGGCAGGCAACGGATTGCATGGACCGGATCACGGTGGATATGGTGGTGGCTGCTGTGGCTGAAGCCGAAGAGTGTGACAAGCTGCTGGGAGTGGATGTGCAAGAGACGTACTAACTGCTGAAGGAGGTTATGTTGGAGGGAATGCGGGCATTGCTGAGGGGTGCGCTGGGTAAGAGCCTACAAGCGATGAGCGCTGGAGACCGGCTGGCGGCAGCGTGGCCGGTGGCTTGTGGTTCTGCGCTGGCGGATCGTGGTGTTGTGGCTGAGTATACGGATGGGGTGGTTCGGGTGATTGTGTCGGATGCCGCGTGGCTGCAGCAGATGCGGTCGATGAGCGGATTGTTGCAGCGGGAGTTGGGGAAGATCGCCGGGGTGACGGTGACCGGGATACACTTCGAAGTGGGTAGATCAGGACCCGACGAGAGTAGTGACAAAGATGATTCGGGAAGGGTTGAGCTATGAGTGGCGTAACGCTTGAGGATGTTCGGCGGGTAGCTGAGTTGGCGAATCTGGAGCTGACGGCGGAGGAAGAGCCGCGGATGCAGCGCGATTTGAATGCGATTCTGGGGCATATTGCCGAGTTGAATGAACTAGATACGACGGGCGTTCCGGCGATGGCGCAGGTGGGCGAGATGCTGGGGGGGCTGGCGCATGATCATGGTGAAGGAATGCGGCAGGATGAAGTGCGGGCTTCGTTGGATCGGTCTGCAGTGATGGCGGCGGCTCCGGAGACGGATGGGCGGTTCTTCAAGGTGCCGAAGGTGATTGAGCGGTAGGCAGTGATTGGTTTGGCTACTGATTTTTGAGAGTTTTCTTTTGATGGGAGTTAGTGCATTGGATTTTACGATTGATGGGGTTCGGGCGGCGGTTGCATCGGGGGAGACCTCGGCTGTTGCGATGGCGGAGCTGCACTATGCGCGTATTGCTGCCGACGACGGAGCAAATGGCAAAGGAATCAATAGCTTTCTGTCGCTGAGCCGGGAACGGGCGATGGCGCAGGCGGAGCGTGTGGACGCTGCGGCCGCGAAGGGCGGCTTGCTGGGGCCGCTGGCTGGGGTTCCGGTGGGAATCAAGGATGTGCTGACGATGAAGGGCTCGCCTGCTACGGCTGGGTCATTGATTCTAAAGGGGTATCGTCCGCCCTATGATGCGACAGCGGTGCAGAAGCTGGAGGCGGCAGGAGCGGTGCTGCTGGGCAAGTTGAATTGTGATGAGTTTGCGATGGGCAGCTCGAACGAGAACTCTGCTTATGGTCCGGTGAAGAATCCAAAGGCTTTAGACCGAGTTCCGGGTGGGTCGAGTGGTGGATCTGCGGCTGCGGTGGCTGCGGGGTTTGCGGTGGCGACGCTGGGAACGGATACGGGCGGTTCGATTCGGCAGCCTGCGGCATTTTGCGGCGTGGTGGGCGTGCTGCCTACCTACGGGCGGGTGAGCCGGTATGGACTGATTGCATTTGCGTCTTCACTGGACCGGGTGGGGCCGTTTACGCGGACAATTAAGGACGCGGCGACGATGTTGGAGGTATTGGCAGGGCAGGATGGCCTGGATGAGACTTCGTCAGACCGTCCGGTCGATGGATATGTTGCAGCACTGGATAAGCCGGTGGAAGGGCTGCGGGTTGGAGTTCCTGCGGAGTACTTCGGCGAGGGGCTGGATCCTGAGATTCGGGCGGCGATCGAACGGACTTTGGATGGACTGAAGCTGGCTGGTTGTGTGGTGAAGCCGGTGAGTTTACCGCACACAAAATACGCGATTCCGACGTACTACGTGATTGCGACGGCGGAGGCTTCGTCGAATCTTTCACGGTTCGATGGGGTGCGGTTTGGGTTGAGGGCGGAGGAGGCGAATACGCTTTCGGCGATGTACCGGAAGACCCGGGATGCCGGGTTCGGAGCCGAGGTGAAGCGCCGGATACTTTTGGGGACCTATGCACTCTCTGCTGGGTACTATGATGCGTACTACCGGAAGGCTCAGCAGGTTCGGGCGCTGTTGACGCGGGACTTTCTGGCGGCATTTCACGATGTGGATGTGATTGTCGGGCCGATGACACCGACCCCTGCGTTCAAGCTGGGGGAGAAGACGGAAGATCCGGTGGAGATGTATCTGGCTGACATTTATTCGGTCGCGGCGAGCCTGGCGGGTATTTGCGGGGTGAGTGTGCCTTGCGGAGAGACGGAGGATGGACTGCCGATTGGAGTGCAGATTATGGCTCCTCACTTTGGTGAGGCGACGATGCTGCGGGTGGGTGCGGCTGTGGAGCGGTTGTAGCGCTGGATGGCTCGTCACGACTCTGCGAAGGCGGGATAGGTGCAGCAACTGGATCGTGGCTGCTGCATCAAGTGCGCTACGGACCGCCTGGCAGTTTGCTGATCTCCGAGCGCTGCTGGATCCTTGTTTGGAATGTTGCGGATGTGGGGTATCAGACTGGCTTCGCGAGGGAAGTGGAGCTATATACCTGTTGTATTCTGGTGGCGGTGGCGTTGACGATTTGGTACTGAGTGCTTTGCCTGATTCCTCGAGCAGGATGCGCGAGTAGAAGACAGAGATTAGTTTTTGAGGATGGCACTACATGCAGTTGGCTCCGACCGCGAAGAGTCCTTGGTTGTTGAACACATTTTTATTTGCAGCACTCGTGTCTTCCTCAGCAATTGCGCAGCAAGTGCCGACAAGCCAGGATGCGGACCCAACAGCGGAGCCGACTCAGCAGCGGCAGATTTATCCGGCGCAGCCTAGTATTTCGCGTGGGGTGATTCTGCAGGATGAGCAATCGAGCGGGCAGCGATTAGCGGATTGCCAGGGGCGTCAGAATTGCGTCCCGGGCGGTGCCACGGGCAATGTTTATCAGCAAGCGGCGAGCCGACAAGCTCAGCCAACTTATCGCCCAACAGAGTTTCAGCGGATGGTGCGGGATACGCTGGGCAGACCGCTGCCGATCTATGGCGCAAATTTATTTGAAAATACACCGTCGACTTTTGCACCAGTTGACCGGGTTCCGGTAACCCCTGAGTATGTGATTGGGCCGGGCGATGAGTTACTGATCCAAGTCTGGGGACAGGTAAACCTGAATGGCCATTACACGGTTGATCGAACGGGCAATGTGTATTTACCGCAGGTGGGCCCGATTCATGTGTCCGGGCTTCCTTTCTCGCAGGTGCAGGAGTTTGTGAAGTCTCAGATGAGCAGGGTGTTTCGTAACTTTGACCTGAACGTGAATATGGGGGAGTTGCGATCGATCCAGATATTTGTGGTGGGGCAGGCGCGGCGACCGGGCAGTTACACCGTGAGTTCGCTGAGTACTCTGGTGAATGCATTGTTTGTTACTGGCGGTCCTACACCCCAGGGCAGCATGCGGCACATTGAGTTGAAGCGCGGCGACAAGGTGGTGACGGAGTTCGACCTGTATGACCTGCTGCTACACGGGGACAAGTCGAAGGACCGGCAACTGCTACCGGGGGATGTGATCTATATCCCGAATGTCGGGGCGCAGGTCGCGGTGGCTGGGAGCGTTAATATCCCGGCGATCTATGAGTTGAATGCTGGAGCGACGGTGTCGGATGCTGCTGAGCTTGCAGGCGGGTTGACGAATGTGGCACTGACGCAGGCACTGCGTATCGAGCGAGTTTCAAATCGTTCGAAGCGTAGCGTGGTTGAGTTTGCGTGGACGGATACGGGGAGAGCGACTGTTCTGCAGGATGGTGACATTCTGGAGTTTCCCACGATTTCGGACCAGTTTCAGGATGCTGTGACGCTTCGCGGGAACGTGGCAAACCCGGGACGTTACGCCTGGCATCCGGGGATGCGAGTGCGGGACCTGATTCCGACGAAGGACTCGCTGGTCACGCGAGACTATTGGCAACAACGGGCGAAGTTGGGCGCGTCCTCACTGAACTACATTCCGTTGCCTGTTCCTCAGGCGCAGCGTCAGCAGCGATTGCAATCACAAGCTGGGGTGACGGAACAGTTGAATGCTGACGGCACCACGTCGCAGTTCTACGCGGATGAACTGCAGATGCCGGACGCAGGGGGCGGGACAACGTCGAGCAATGATGCAACGCTGCAAGCATCGAACGCGGGAGGATCTTCTGCAACCAGCAATGCTGTGGTGCAGCGCGCACCGAGCACTCCTCCAGCGCCTGACGCGGCTACGACTGGAGGGGGTGGCTCTACCGGGACCGCGGAGGCTGGAGTGGCTTCGATGCTGTTCGGCCCGAAGACCTATGTCATGGCCAGCGGACCAGATATCAACTGGAACTATGCGGTTATTGACCGGCAGGACAAGACGGATCTGACTACGTCTCTGATTCCGTTCAATCTGGGTGCCGTGGTGCTGAATGGTGATGAGTCGCAGAACTATGAGCTGCTTCCTGAAGACGTGGTGACAATTTTTTCGAAGGCTGATCTTCGAGTGCCGCAGTCACAGCAGACTCGGTATGTACGGCTGGAAGGCGAGTTTGTAGCGGCGGGCGTTTATACGGTTCGACCTGGGGAGACATTGCGGCAGTTGGTGGCGCGTGCTGGCGGCCTGACGGCGGATGCGTACCTTTATGGTTCGGATTTTTCGCGTGAGTCGACTCGGCGGTCGCAGCAGCAGCGGTTGACTGACTATGCGAACCAGTTGGAGCGGCAGGCGGGCAGCGCTGTGCTGCAAGCTGCGAGCAGGGCCGTGTCGCAACAAGACAATGCCGCTGTTACGGCTACGCAGCAACAGTCACAGCTTCTGGTAACGCGGTTGCGGCAGATGCAGGCTACTGGCCGCATCGTCCTGAATCTGCCGGTGGATAGCAAAGGGTCCGATGCACTACCAGACCTTCCATTGGAAGATGGCGATCGCTTTCTAGTGCCACGGGTACCCTCGATGGTTGCGGTGGAAGGCGCTGTGTACAACGCGAATGCATTTCTGTACGAACCGGGCCGGCGCGTAGGGGGATACATGAAGCAGGCCGGTGGAAGTAACCGTGATGCGGACAAGAAACGTGAGTTTGTGGTGAGGGCCGATGGATCGGTGGTAAGCCGACAGTACAGCTCGACCCTGCGCGGGGACAATTTCGATTCAGTACGGCTCTATCCGGGCGATACGGTTGTGGTGCCTCAGAACTTCACCAAGGGCACCACGTTGCGGACTCTTGTGGATATAGCGACGATTGTTGGCCAGTTTGCGCTTGCTGCCGCTGCCATCAATGTGTTGGTGAAGTGAGGTTGTCTATGCTGGAGCAGGCTCTTCCAACACGCAATGAAGTTCCTTCTGACGCTACCTATCGCGCGGATGCGAGTCTTGCCCATGAGGAAGATGAAGTGGACCTGCTGGCTCTTTGGACTGTGGTGCTGGCGCATAAGTGGGTGATTCTGAAGTTTGCATTAGTGCCTGCGGTTATCACGGCCGTTGTAGTTCTACTTATGCGGCCAACTTACACGGCGCAAGCAAGTTTTTTGCCGCCAAACTCAATGGCCAGCGGATCGTCATCGTTGATGAGCCAGCTCGGCGCGCTGGGCGCGGGAAGTGGGGCGTTGAGCAGCCTCAGAGATCCGACGCTGCTGTATGTTGGGATATTGAGCAGCCGCAGTGTCGCGGATGATCTGATTCGTCGATTTGATCTCGCAAAGGTTTATGAGACGAAGAAGCTGAGTCAGACTGAGCGAGTACTGAGAGCACATACTGAGTTTGTTTCGGGTAAGGATACGATCATCACGGTGAGTGTTGAGGATCATGATCCGAAGCGTGCGGCTGACCTGGCTAACGCCTATCTGAGTGCATTGCAATCACAGAATGATCACCTCGCGTTGACAGAGGCAAGTCAGAGGCGGCTGTTCTTCGGGCAGCAACTTGAAAAAGAGAAGAACCTGCTGGCGGATGCAGAGGTGGAACTAGCGCGAAGCCAGAGTGAGACGGGAATGATTCAACCTGGCGGGCAGGCTCGACTCCAACTTGAGACGATCGCGCAGACGCGAGCTGATATTGCCAGCCGCGAGATTCAGCTCGCTGCGATGAGCCAGGCGGCAACTGAGCAGAACCCGGACGTAATCCGCATTCGATCGGAGATTGCCGGACTGAAGGTGCAGTTGAATCGGCTGGAAAACTCAAGTGGGCAAGGTGGTGTGGGGAGCGTTCAAGTTCCCACTTCCAAGGTTCCCGCACTGATGCTTATCTATGTCCGCAAGGCACGAGATGTGAAGTACCATGAGGCGCTCTACGATTTGTTACTTCGCCAGTATGAGGGTGCGAAATTAGAGGAGTCTCGCTCGGCACCGTTAGTCCAGGTGGTAGATAGTGCCGTGGTGCCGGATACGAAGTCTGGACCAAAGCGCAGCTTGTGGACCGGTTTGGCTGCTGTTGTTGGTGGACTATTTGGACTCGTTTGGGTTCTGCTCCGGCATGCTTTACAGGTATCACAAGAAGATCGGCTGAAAGTGACAGCACTTACAAACTAAGCTGCGCGATGGTGGGCTCCAGGGAGCTGTGCTGCCTTCGAGAAGAAGACAGCACTCGGGACTGTCTTAGAGCTCGAACCTGAGACCTTCAGTGATGTCGACCAGTCCGGTGCCGGCCCAGTGTCCGAATGAGGTCAGATCGAGCTTTGGAGATTTAATAGCTCTCCAAACGTCGATCATATTGAGGAGCCTGATATCGTCCAGAACGAGAAGACAGGTCGACGTAGGTTTGACTCGCGTGAGGTTGGTTAGGAACTTGTGCTCGAAGATTCCATCCTTGGGCGCGTCGCAGAAGATCAATTCCGATTCGTTGAAGAGAGGCAAGTGCTTCTCGAAGGTGCTCGGGTTGGAGAGGTCTTCGAGAATCTGAGTTATTCGTCCCGAGGCAAAATCTTCTTCGCTCAGGTGAGAGCCGAACTGGCGCCATGCAACCAGGTCGAAGGTAGTGAGTTTGCATGATTCTGGCATACCACGCAACATGCAGGCCGAACTCATGCCGGTGAATGTGCCAACTTCGATGATGCGGCGCCTGGCCAAATTGCGCGCCAGCACCTGAAGGAGTCGATAGTGGTTTCCGGGATATACGTCGTAGTAGACGGCGTCGGGCAGTTCTTTGTTCTTTTCCGCCAGATCGCGCAGGCTAGTGTTCCTGGCGTCCTGAATTGCCTTTAAGCTAAGCTCCACGAGCAGGTCATTCGTTTGTGCATCGTCGTCGGCTGAGCAGATGATGCTGGGTTCCGAGTGCCGAACCGCGCGCAATACGGGCTTTCGCGTGAGGTATCTTTTCACTGCGCGTGCGAGGAATATGTCGAGTTGAGTCAAGAATGATTTCCCTTAAAGGCTAGATCGTCGTATTCGGCGATGGGCTGGATGAATGTCACGGACTTACGCTTTTCGGCTATCCAATCGTGAACTTTGAGATGACGCGAAGCCAATCGACCAGCGCCATGATATTCAGATGGAACGAGAAACTTCTGCAGTAAACCTCGCTAGATACTATGTATTACGCGTGCCTATTATTGCATGGCCGAGCAGAGGGAGAACCCTCCGGAGAGAAGCTTGTGCCTCTAGCGAACTCGTAGAAGCGGCTTTTGGAATCGAGAGAATCCTCGCTGCCGAAGTCCCGCTCATTTGCGGCAAAGGAAACTAAAATTCTCAACGCCATTTACCATTGCGAATAGTGGTTGGATGACGTAAGTCGATCGATCAAAGAGGGACAGCTATTTGCAGGACGAAGGAGAAGTGACAGGTAAATCGTCTTCCACGGAGGCGAGACGACCGGGAAGCAGTCAGTTTGCTAGCCAGGCCGCCCGGGGAGCAGCTGCGTTGTTCGTTCGGCAAGGCTTGGTATATGGCAGCAGCATCGCTGGCGGGATCATCCTGTCGAGGATACTGACTCCAACCGAGTTTGGCTTTTTCGGGGTAGTCCTTTTCTTCGCTGCTTTTCTGAGCATCTTTGGAGGCACTGGCTTTGCCGCAAACTTGATACGCACCGAAGAGCACCCTTCCGTCGCGGATTTCCGTGCAGTCTTCACCGCGCAACAGGCCGTGGTTGGGCTCATCTTCCTGGGGATATGGGCGTTGGCACCCTGGCTTGCTTTCCGCTATCACATGGCGAACCATGGCAGTACCTTCTTTCGACTCATAGGAGTGGCGCTGCTTCTCACTTCTCTGATGGTCATCTCACAAGTCTTGATGGAGCGGGAGCTAGACTTTCGTAGTCTTGCGATCGTGGAAGTGGCCCAGGCTTTAACCTTCAATCTTGTGGCTATCGTTTTGGCGTGGCTCGGAGTAGGCGTGCTGAGTTTTGCCATTGCCCTGGTGATGCGTGCCGGGTGCGGGGCGCTGCTCTCCAACGTCATGAAGCCCTGGGCCATGGGATGGCGCTGGGATCCGACGGCTCTCAGAAGGCATCTCCGGTTTGGCATGGCGCTGCAAGCGGGCCAATTTATCTCCCTGGCGAAAGACAGCATTACGCCAATCTTCGTGGGACTGTATCTTGGCGCGGCCTACGTGGGTTACATTTCATGGGCGGGAACCCTGGCAGGCTACCCTACTATGATGTTGACGCCTCTCCAGCGTCTCTACATGCCCTTCTTCGCCCGTCTACAGTACGATAAGAAGGAACTGCGACGATACGCATCCCATGCAATGTGGATGGCGAATGCCTTCGCCGCACCGCTTGTCATCACCACAATCGCGTTGGCACAACCGATCACTGTGCTGATCTTCTCCAGCAAATGGCTGGTTGCGTTACCCCTGTTCTATTGTTTGGCAGTAGCAAATGTGCTGTCTTGTGGATCGGCTCCCCTGCTTGGCTTGATGAACGCGGTCGGAAAATCGCATGTCACTCTGTTACTGACGATTGTCTGGATGGTCACAACCTGGGCTTTCGGGGTACCGCTGATCATGAAGTTTGGCGTGATCGGCTTCGGATTCGCGGTAATGGCTGTGCAGATCACGAATATTGGTCTTTACTGGGCGGTGTGGCGCGAAGTGTCTCTTTCGGTGCTGCCCAGTTACTGGCCATCCTGGCCGATTGCGATGGCTATCGGTGGCCTGATGTTCCTGCTCCAGCGAGTCTGGCCGATCCACCAGATAGCGACTCTGATTGCGTATGTGTCGCTCGGGCTTATCGTCTACGCCGCAATTCTCTGGTTTGGATTTCCCAGGCAAACACGAATCCTAACGCGTCTTATCAGGCAGACTGTATAAGGGTGCTCTGGTCGCGCTCCATTTCGGATATGCTGAAGGACTGTTTTGTGCGTTCGCATCATTACGGCTAGATGAGAGTGGAATTCTCACAAGGAGAGAAGACTTGCCCAGAATTTCAGCAGTGATCGTAACCTTGAACGAGGAAGACAACATCTCTCGAGTAATCTCGTCAGTAAAGCCCTGGGTCGATGAAGTGATTGTCGTGGATATGCTGAGCGACGACCGCACTGTAGAACGAGCCCGGGCTTTGGGAGCGACACTGTTCGAGCATCCCAGGGTAGGCTTCGTCGAGCCTGCCAGAGCGACAGCTGTGGGATATGCACGGGGTGAATGGATTCTTATTCTAGATGCTGACGAGATGGTTCCTTACCCACTCAGCGTGGAATTGCGGCGGATCGCTGAAAGCGACTGCGCGGATGTCTGCCGTATACCGCGGATGAACTACATCATGGGAAAGCCGATGCTCTATGGCCAGCACTCACCCGATCAGGATCTGCAGGTGCGTTTTTTCAAAAGAAATACTTTACGGTTTTCCGATCGCATCCATTCGTTTCCAAAACCGGAGACGGGGTCTCGAGTGCATACGATAAAGTTTCGTGGCAGTTATGCGATCTGCCACTTTCATGCTGCGACCGCTTCCCAGTTGATTGAGAAAATGGACCGGTATACCACGACGGAAGCTGATCAGGTCTACCGTGAAGGTAAGATTGCTTCAGTGTGGCGTCTGCTGTTGTTGCCGCCCATCTCCTCGCTCCGTGGATACTTTTTGAACCTGGGCTGGAGGGACGGCTGGCGCGGAGTTTACTGGGCTGGCTTGATGTTTTTTTACCAACTCACGCGAGAGGCGAAGCATCTTCAACTTTTCCAGTGCGGGCCTGCCTCCAGCAGCGAACCAGCCTATAGCCGTGAGGCGACCCAGATTCTGCGGGAGTACACCGATGCAGGCACGAGAGATGGATCTGTGAAAGAGGCAGAAGGGAAGCGATGACATCCGAACTCGCACCATCATCCTGTACCAGCTCGCTTCGCGCCTTCGCGAAGGAGAATGGGCTCTTTCTGACTCTCTGTAAGGTATTCAGAGCGGCTCTGCATCGCACTCGCGACCGTCTTCTGGCGCGCCGTCTCGGCACCTGCGGCCTGCGCATCGGCAAGCATCCTAAGCTTGCCGGCCTCAACCATATTCACCTGGGAGAGAACTTCTCGGCCGGTAATGGCCTATGGCTCGACGCCATTACATCCTTTGCTGGGCAGGCCTATCAGCCGACACTCGACATCGGTCCCAACTGCAATGTCTCCGACCATGTTCACATTGCCTGCACCCACCGAATCACCATCGCGGAGGGCCTCCTCTGCGGCAGTCGCGTGGTGATCTCCGATCACGCCCACGGTCTCTACTCCGGTCCGGATCAGAGCCACCCAAGCCAGCGACCGGTGGAGCGCCGTCTTTCGAATGATCGAGCCGTCACCATTGGCCGCAACGTCTGGATTGGCGACGGAGCCGCCATCCTTGCCGGAGCTGACATTGGCGACGGAGCCATCATTGGAGCCAACTCCGTCGTGACCGGCTCCATCCCCTCGAATACGATAGCTGCAGGCGCACCTGCCCGACCCATCCGCCGCTGGGACGAAACTACGGCACAATGGATTCCCATCCCCCGCTAGCCCGGGAACTGATGTAATGCGTAATTCATTCGAGAGTAGTTGAACTCGACGGCGCCCAATCCTGGGTATTGTCCGCAACACGTTCCGCCTCGGTCTTACATGGGACGCAGGTAGCCATTTAGGCCAGCAGAGTGCCGCAATGCGGATATTGGTCAATTACTATCAACAGAGCCGCTAATCCACTCTGCGGCTGGAAACACTAATGTCGAGATTATCTTTATGACCGGTGCCTGCACGATTGTCTCTCCCAACTACTTGCCCTTTGCGCGAACGCTGGCCCAGTCATACCTTCGCCACCATCCCGACCAGGTTTTCTTTGTGCTTCTTGTTGCAGACCTTCATGAGAAGGCGATATTTGACTCCGAGCCATTCACTGCCGTTTTGATGGACGAGATATCGTTGCCCGACATCAAGTGCCTGGCGATGAAGTTCGACCTCCTTGAGCTCAATACGGATGTCAAGCCGACCTTCATGAAGTATTTGCTGGCTCACCATGGGTTGGAGACTCTGGTCTACCTTGATCCCGACATATTTGTGTACAGTCCACTGGCCCCGGTCTTTGAAATGCTCAAGTGGGCGAATGTCGTCCTGACCCCGCATCTCACAGCTCCTTTGCCTGAAGATGACTTCTCCCCCAGCGAACGAGACCATCTTTACAACGGCACCTACAACCTTGGCTTTATCGCCGTAGCGCGAAGCCCGGAGACGAGCCGGATGTTGGATTGGTGGGAGGCTCGCTGTCTTCGCGAGGGATTCAGCGAGGGTCGTAGCGGCCTCTTCGTTGATCAAAAATGGATCAATCTCGCGCCCGGCATGTTTGACGGAATCGGGATTTGCAGGGATCCTGGCTGCAACATGGCCTTCTGGAATCTCCAGGAACGAAGCCTAGTCGAGAACAATGGGAATTACGTGGTCAATAGCATTACGCCGCTGTGCTTCTTTCATTTCAGCGGCATCGACGTGGATGACTCCGCAATACTTTCGAAGAACACTGCTCGATTTACCCTGGCAGACCGCCCAGACCTGGCCTCGCTGTTCTCCAACTACAAAGCGGAGATCATCCGCAATCGCGTCCCGGGTAGAGACTCCATTCCTTATGGCTTCGACGTCTTTAGAGATGGCTCGGTGGTGACTCGTCTTCAGCGCAGAATCTTTGCCGCGCATGAGCGGGACTTCGCTAGCGAGGATCCTTTCGATCCCAAAAGTCGCTTCTACGACTTCGCTCGAAGGCACAGGCTTCTGGTCGGCAAGCAGAAGATCGCCAATTCGACCTGGCGGGAGTTCAAGCCAGACGACCGCCGGGTACAGCTGGTGCACCGGCTCATGCTGATTACTCTAAAACTGCTTGGCGCAGCGCGGTATGAATTGCTGATGCGCTATCTATCTTTCATTTCCATATTGAGAAACCAAGCTTTGTTTATTCGGGATTAGCTCCCTGAGGGATAGGTTTTTCGCGGACAAGATCAATAACGCTCCTCAGAATCTGAGGAGCGTTAACTATTTGCGGCCTCATCTGCAGGATGGGAAAGGGGCTGGTGGGATACTCTTATCGACGTTTGAAATATACGAATTCTTCGAGGTCGTCTTGCCCCTGAAGTTAGTGGGACCTTGAAGTCCAAGAAGGCGAGCGCAAAGCCTGAGCAGATCCAAGGATAGTAGAAGTTTAGCTGGGTGCCGAACAGGTGGACGAGAGGCTGAACAGCTGCAAATACCAAGATAATTGGGGCAGCCTTTTTGCGTTGTATCATCCAGACCGGAACGCAAAGGATGAGGAGTAGATAGAGAAAGAGTGGGATTCCAAGTTCTGCGATGTATCCTACGATTCCTATACCTGGGGCTTCCCATGTAGAAGTGTAGGGTAGGCCCTCGAGGTAGCGTGGATCGTTGAATAGAATTGGGTAATTTCCGAGACCAACTCCGGTTACAGGGTGGGCAGCGATCATCCGTGGGATCAAGATGGCGCCTGCGAGCCGGCCTCCGAATCCTCCGTAGGCGCTCTCGTCGAGGTTTGGACCTACCTCCTGAACGAGCTGATATTCGTTGATGTAGCTGATGAAGTTACGGTTGAAATCGGTAAGCGTGACGATGGACAATGCGAAGATCGAGGCTCCGACGAGGAGGTAAGTCTTCAAACGTAGACTGCCGACAATAAAGATATTCAGGAGGAATAGGAAAAGACAGGCAAGGATCGCTGATTTCGATTGCGTCATGAAGAAGACTGGAACAATGGCCGCAGCTGCAACGATCAACTGCTTTTTCGTCAGCCCCTTGCTGCGATAGAGAACAAGGCCAGCAACCACGACGCTTACGAGGAAGAGGCCGTATGGCCCGCCTTCATTGAACAGCCCTCGGGCCCGCAGATTGGGGTAGTAAACGCCCCAGGCGAGGCCCGTCGACAGTAATAGCGGACAGGAAAGAAGCGCGAAGCAGGCGGTTGCAAAGCCAGTCCAGAAATAGAATCGAACGGCGTAGAGCCGGGTGGGATGGTCATCGCGCAAGATCGAAGCGATGTACAGCATGTGAAATACGCCTAAGAAGAGTTCCGTGGCGCGAGCAATCGAAAGGACGAAAGGCAGCTTTAGAAGGCTAAGATCTGGCTGGGGAGGATAAAACGGGAAGCGCAGTGAAGCCAAAGCGAGGCCGAGGACGATGATGAAGAAGATGGCGTAGCTGGTTCCGATGGAGCGCCAGAGGTCGTTCAGCGGGACTCGAAAGCGATGGAAGGCCAAGACCAAGGCCAACCACAGGATGTGAAGGAAGAGAAAGACCTCGAGCAGCTGAATATCGCCGATCTTGATAATGGGAGTTGCAGCGAGGATGCAGATTGTAGCTAGAAAGAATTTGTGTCTGGCGCGTGCAGATGTGGGACTCGCCATCTAACGCGACCTCTGTTGTGAGTTCGTTTGGAGCGGACTTTGGGGGGACGCAATGATGGAGAGCATTCGTGGTTGCTTCGTCATTCTGGAGGTTGCGATCTGTCTCTGCGTGATGTCTTGACGGGATGACATGTTAGAGGAAGACCGGCGTGTGCCGCAGCTGTTGATGACTCATAATAACCGCTGCTTTACCTTACCGTATACTACAAAGGCATGTTCGTGGATAGTGAGCCAGCGGACACTAACAACTTGTAGACAAGGATTTTTGAATAGTGCAAAGGGCGCTCATTTTGAAATTCGGCGCCATTGGCGATGTGGTCATGGCTCTTCCTGCTGTCCGGCTACTCTACGAGGCAGGAACGGAAATTGACTGGGTGTGTGGGAACGCAGTTCGACCGTTGCTTGATTGCTATTCCTGGTTGAACGTGGTGGAGGTGGATGACCGATCCATTCTTACTGGTGAGATGTTGGGACGCGCGAAAAGCATCACAGGTTTATGGTGGACGGTAGGGCGAAAGCGATACGATTTGTGCGCAACGCTCTACTACGATGAGCGTTATGAGGTGTTGTCGCTTCCTGTTAGAGCGGAAAGAAAGGTGCGACTTTCGCGTAGCTCTCGTGAGCATATGCTGATCCCAGGCCGTAGTCATGCAGACGAGTATGCACGAGTGTTGCTAGGCAGGGAAGATGGATGCAATGCGACTAGTTTGGCTCCGGTTCGGCCAGATCGATTGCCAGCGGTACAGCCACTATTTGAAACCGGCAGGAAGAGAGTTGCTCTGGTACCGGCCGGGGCCAGCAATATGATGCGTCAGCAGACGCTGCGCAGATGGCCGGTAGAGAACTATGTGGCGCTGGCAAAGGCATTGCTGGCTCGAGGATGGGAGGTCGTGCTGTTGGGTGGGCCGGATGATGTATGGGTGCGGCCGCATTTTGAGCAGATCGATGTTGTGGATTGTCTTGGAGCTTTGACCTTGCCGCAGGTCATTTTGGCGTGTGATCAATGTGACGTGGTGATTTCGCATGATACTGGCCCGCTGCATCTTGCAGGGTTGAGTCGTGCTGCGATCGTTGGGTTATTTGGTCCGACAGACCCGGGGAATTTTCTGCCACGCAGGGAGCTGGTGACGGGAATATGGGGTGGAGCGAACTTTGCTTGCAGACCGTGCTATGACGGGAGAGACTTTGCTCCGTGCCAGCACAATGGCTGCATGTATCAGATCACGCCGGAGTTGGTGTTGCTAGAACTTAATGGTCTGCTGGAGCGCAAGGCTCTAGGGATACCGTCGCCTCCACGAGTGGTTACGCCGGGTGGTGGGATTGCAGAACCAGCAAGACAGAATAGGTGATTCTGGTGATTGAGGAAGGGCTGTTCAAGAGTGGGCTAGCGTTGCAGGTGGACTTTCGGTTCCCAAGTGAGTTGGAGCCAGGCGCTGGTGTTGTTGTGGGAGCCGGGTAGGTATGAGGGGATCAGGAAGCGCTCATATTGGGTGAAGATTTGCGCGCGGAGATGGGAGTTGATGGCGTAGGCTCCGTTGACGAAGCCGTCGGTGATGGTGGCGCCGCCGGGAAGGAATCGGGTGCCGCCTTTGTTCTGGCGGTAGCCGGCTTCGATGTGGGTGCGGGCTGAGACCCAGTAGCCGCTGCGGGCTTCGATGGCGCGGGCGTCGCGTCCGATGGCGTTACCTAGAAGGAATCCCTTGTTGGTGTTGGCGTCGAGATAGACTCCGCTGATGAAGTAATGGCCGCCGCCGAAGTCGGTGGCGAGACCTGTGGAGCTGACGGATTCGACGCGGAGATCCATGTGGGGCAGAAAAGGAAGGCGGGCGAGGTAGATCCCCGGATTCCAGACGGCACGGCGGGGAGCGTCGATGGGGTTGGGATCGTCGTCGGAGTAGGCATCGGCGTAGAGGGTGACGAGTTTGCGCAGGCCGGGAAGACGGTAGCGGAAGTCGAAGTTGCTCTTGCGGTCGCCTGGGTCCTGGCGATCCCCGTAGGGTGAGCCGGCGTTGCCTGTGTAGGAGCCGGTGGAACTGACGCTGAAGATATTGGCCTTGAAGCTATGGAGCGTGATTGGGTGTCCTACTCCCCAGAAGAGTGACCAGCGGGTAAAGCTGATTTCGAGGTTGTCGCCGAAGTTGAAGTCGGCTTTCTGGCCGTTGAACCAGGGGCGCTCCGGATAAGAGTGTCCGGAGAGTTTACCCAAGACGATATCGAAGCGGTAGGTTCCGATGGATGGAAAGAAGGGAAGGGGGTGGGGGCGTGTGGAGACGAAGCGGAGGTTGTAGTTGGGCTCTGCGTTGCTGGAGAAAGCAAGTGGTCCCATGGTGGTTGGCCCCCAGTAGAGCTCCTGCTTGCCGATTGAGAGGGCATTGCCGCCCATGGCTATGCCGGCGTAGAGCTCGATGGGGCGTAGGCGATTGTAGGCTGCGCTGCCGGGTACTGGCTGGATATAGGGAGCATCAGTGCTGAGGCGGTCTAGCGAATTGATAAGTTGGTTGATGGCTGGGGTTTCGGCGAGGACTCCTGGGCCGTGCTGAAGTTCGTTGCGGTTGTAGAAGAAGAGGCGGCCGTGGTGGGCGCGGTAGGAGAAGCCGGCGATGGCGCTGGTGCCGCGTCCGAGGGGCCGTCCAAAGTCATTCCACCAGGTCTGGCCGAAGTGGTAGCTATCGGTGAGGGCTGGACCAACGATGGTGCCTACGCGGGCGTAGACGGATTCTAGATCGAGGGATTGGTAACTGGGCTTCTCGGTGGCGAGCTCGAAGTGAAGGTCGTTCATGAGGCGGTGAGCTTCAGCGAGGAGCGAGGGGCTGAACGCATCGGGTGTACTGGCCAGGTCTTCGGCGAGGTTGAGTTGGCGGAGGCACTCCTGGCGTGTCCAGGGGCGGATGGAGACGCTTTGTCCGGGGATGAAGCCCAATGAGGAGAGTCGTTCGAGGGCAGGATAGATCCAGCTATCCATGGGGACGTTGGTGGAGCCGATGGCGTCCGGGTCACCGTCTTCCATGTTGATGGGGGTGGGGGCGCGGCGGAGAATGGGGTCTGGCGGGAGATGGACGGAGGCCTGGCGTGTGGGGCGTGGAGCACCGTAGTCGCCGGGCATGGGTGCCGGATCGAAGGGGTTGAGATTGAAGTTGTGGTGCGTGCGATAGACGTAGCGGCCGATGAGCCAACCTGCGGCACTCCCGATCAGGACATCGGAGGGGAAGTGTTTTTCAGCGATGACGCGGCTGACGCTTACGCCGGCGGCGAGCCCGTAGACAGCGGTACGGGTGATCCAGCCGGGGTACTCGTCGCCAATGACGGCGGCGAGGGCCCAGGCGGCTGCGGCGTGATTGGAAGGGAAGGAGGACTCTGTGGGGCTGGAGGAGAAGAAATTTCCCTCGGCATTGTTGACGAAGGGGCGGTCGCGGCGAGAGATGAACTTGAATACTTCGGTGACTGCGAGGGTGTTTGCGAGAGCTTCTCCTGCAAGGAGGCTGGTTTCGTGTGCCTGCGGGGCGTCGTGGCCGAGGCTGCTCCAGAGGTACATGCCAGCAGGGATGGCTCCGAGAGCGACGATGCCGCCGTTGGAGAAGGTGCTGGCTCGATTCTGGGCGGTGGTATTGGAGTGGATCAGGGCGTTCATGGTGTGCTGGTCGGTGCCGAGGAGAAGGCCGGTGCTAACGGATAAAGGGAGGAGCCATTCAGCATCGATGGGACGAATGTGGAGTGGGCTGGACCAGATGGCTTTTTGGTCGGCTAGAAAACGGCGGGGAAAGCCAGCAAGGGTGATGTCTTCGCGCTCGGTGGCACGAGATATGGACAGCCGTGTGGGAGTGGTTTGTGGCTGGGGGGCTTCGGGGAGAGTGGCTGAGGCCGAAGTCTGGATCGAGGTGGTTGCGGGTGACGAAGACGAGGAATCGGAGGCGGGACCTTGAGCCATGCCGTACTGGCTGGTGAGTATCAGAAGTGAGATGGTCAGGCAGGCTGATGCTCTAAGCTTTTTTGGGGTCATGGGCATCGAACGCGGTAGAGGCTGCAGGTGGCCAGAATATTGCATCCCCATGCAGGAGGCTACCATAGCTGCGCTGCGGAAATAGTGAGCAGGAAGGTTCCGGGTGATTCTGATGTGTGACGCGTTCCGGACTCTGGCGTGGGTTTATGACGTTCTGTTGAGGATGGCTCAGGTGCCCGGTCTTTGACGTGACCGGACACCTGTCCGCCGGAGGGTTAGTGGCCGGTGAGGGCGCCTACGATATCGATTGCGTCGTAGATGACTCGGGTGCGGGGATCGATGACCACGGCATATCCGTCATAGTAGCCACGCTGATAGCCGTATGGGACGGGTGGCAGTTCTTGAATGACGACAGTAGGCATGGGGCGGAAACGGTTCTGCCAGCCGGGGGGCAGGGTTCCATTGCGATAGTACTTTTTGCGCAGGCCGGGTGGCAGGTTGCGTGGGCCGTCGTAGTTGCGGACGAGGTAGTCGTGATCCTGGTCGCGGAAGTAGCGCTGGTCTTGCTTGTCGTGGCCCCGAGCGTTGCCGTGCCCATTGCCGTTGCCATGCTGGTTGTCATTTTCCTGATCGTTGTCATGGCCGTGTCCATGTCCGTTGCCGTGTCCGTGTTCGCCGCTGTTTCCTTGTGCGACTGCCTGGGCAGATGGGAGTGTAAGGCAAATTGCGACTGCTGCGAGGAGCAGGGGGCGATAGGGGAGTTTTATCAAGAGTGATTCCTTTCGGGGAGGTGCTTGAGTGTGGATTGCGACTCTATGGTTCCAGTCTAGATGAGCGGTCAAGGGGCGGCGATAGAAAGTAGGATGCCTGGGTTGGGACTAAGACTGCTTGAGGGGATTTACGGAGACGGCGACTGGCTTTGGGTTTTTCTGTTGAGAGCGGGGCATGGAGTGGGGGAAGGGGTTTCTGCTGGGGTGGATGCGGTGGTGGAGTACCTGGGGAAGGCGGTGGAGGTACAGGCGCGGTGGAGCGTGTGGGGTCGTCTCTTTAATCGTCTGATGTATGGGCAGGATTTCATCCCATGGGTAAGGCTTCGTGTGATACCTTTGGCACGAATTAATTCCAACCTGGAGAACAAGACGATGCCAAAGTATCTAATGCAAGGGAGTTACAGCGCTGAGGGCTTGAAGGGTTTGATGAAGGACAAGGCCACTGGCCGCATAGCTGCTGTAAAAGCTTCGGTGAAGGGGATGAAGGGCAAGCTGGAGTGTATGTATTTCGGTTGTAATGGCGCGGATGTGGTTTTGATTGTTGATGCTCCTGACAATGCAACCGTGGCCGGGCTGTCGATTGCAGTCGGGGCGTCGGGAACTTTTCAAATGACGGTTACCACGTTGCTGACTGGGGACGAGATCGATCAGGCGCTTGAACTACCAACGAAGTACCGTGCTCCTGGCGCTGATAAATAGTAAGGAATGGCAGAGCAGTTGTCTAAGGGCATCGTGCCTCTTTTGGGGCTACGGTGCCTTTTTGCTTAATACCAGTGAAGGTTTGGCAGAAGGTGGAACGACAACACGGGTTGTTCGAAAAGGTTGCGCGCAACGTAATAAATGAATGAGTGTTCAATTTGCTGTGGCCGGTATCAAGAAGTAAGAGCCGGACCCAGGAGGCAGTATGAAACGCACAAACGTGAAGGCGATGGTAGCGAAGGTGATGACGGTTGGTTTGCTGGCGGGTGCGTTTGTGTTGGCAGCTCCGGTAAAGGCAGAGGCGCAGGGATGGCAGGTTGGAGTTCATCTTGGCGGGCCGGCGTACTACGGTGACGATGGCCGCCGCGAGTACTGGGAGCATGAGCGGCAGGAAGAGTTTGCCCGTCAACAGGCTTATCTGCAGCATGAGGCCTGGGAGCGGCATGAGCGGGAAGAACAGTTTGAACGGCAGCGTGCTTATGGATATGGCGGATATGGCTACCGCGGACATGATCGGGATGACCGTTTCGAACGTCGCGGACACGATCGTGATGACCGCTACGAGCGTCGCGACCGCGATGGAGATCGTGACGGTCGCCGGTAAAAGTCAGGCTGCGATCGCTGGTGTTGGTTGATCGCAAACAACGAGGTTCAGTGGGCCGGTGCGAAGTTTGCACCGGCCGTGCTGTTTAAGCAGGCGATGCAGTTGCAGAGAGGTGTTCGGCCAGTTCATCCGGGGTGAGGGGCTGGTAGTAGCGGTCTGCGGGATAGGCGCAGCCGTGGCAGAGGAGCTGATCTTCGCGGATGATCTGGCGGTCGTAGTTGATGCCTTCTCCACAGAGGGCGCAGGCGATGCGTTGGGATTTGTAGCCGGGCATCTCGCGGGGGTGAAGAGGTACGCGGACCCACTCTTCGCTGAAGAGATCGGTGAGGGGGAGTTCGCGGTAGGCGAGCATCTGCTGCTGGTTCTTGTTTTCGATGTGGGGGTAGAGCTCGCGGGCGCGGGCTTTGGAGGACTCAAGCGCGGCGATGCGGATGGCTTTGTAGACGGTGGCTTCGCCGATGGTTTGCAGGGGCGAGGAGAGGTCAACGAAGGTGGCGGCCATCTTGCCCCAGTCGCGGAACTTGAGGGCGCGTTTGCCGAGGCGACAGCCGGTGACGACAGCGATGGCGTCGGTGGCACATCGATCGATCTCAACGAAGGTGACGAGGCGCTTGCGGTCTTTTGGGGAGAGACGACCGCGTGGGTCTTCGACGCCCAGACGCTGGCAGCCGAGCATGGCCATGCGGACACCAAGGATTTGACCGGCGCAGAGATGGCCATGGGCTACTTCGGCTTCTTTGAGTAGGTCTTCGAGGTCGAGGATGGGAGATGGCATACGTTGATGATATTCCTGGCGACGTGGCGGGTTACGGTGGGTGACATCCGCTGAAATTGGATTGTTTTCTTGCAGGTGGAGTCAGGCGATTGACGGTCGTGTATTGCGGGGGTAATATTCGATGCCCGAGGTGCCTGATGAGTGAATTGGCAACGACAATTGGGGCGGTGTTACGGCAGAAGACCGGAAGTACCTGGTCGGTGAAGCCGAGTGCGTCCGTCTACGAGTGCATTGAGATGATGGCAGAGAAGCAGGTGGGTGCCTTGCTGGTAATGGAGCAGGGGAAGCTGTTGGGCATTATGTCGGAGAGAGACTACGCGCGCAAGGTGATTCTGATGGGGCGCCTGTCGAAGGAGACGGCGGTGGCGGAGATTATGAGCAGCCCGGTGATCTCAGTAACGCGACAGAGTACGGTGGGGGAGTGCATGCGGATTATCACGGACAACCGGATTCGCCATCTCCCGGTGGTGGAAGAGGGCGCGGTGGTGGGGGTGATCTCGATCGGTGATCTGGTGAACGCTGTCATCTCGGAACAGGAGCGGACGATCCGTCATCTGGAAGCTTACATCTCGGGTGTGGCGAGCTAGGGGCGTGTGCGGGGTTCGAATTGTGGTGATGCGCGCCCCTTGCCAGTCAATCCTCGCAGGGGCTATGTTAGCTGCCGCTGCTGCTGAGACTACGGCTGCTCTATTCAGCACGAACCATGAGTAGTTACAAGACATTCTAAGGAGGCACAACCTCTGCTTCGGCGGATTGCTGCCTACTTTTGAGCCAGAGACGGGTAATTTAGCGAAACGATCGGGAGTTTAAATGAGAGATGAAATGATGCAAGGCAGCAAGAGATACCTGTTGGGTGGTGCAATGCGTCTGGCCTCCGTTGTGTTTTGCGCAGCATCCGGAATAAGTGGGGTGATCGGTGCAGCACAGGTTGCGATTCCGGAGGTTACAGGCGATGCGCGGGTGGATAAACTGCTGAGCCAGATGACGCTGGAGGAGAAGATGGCGTTGATCCGGGGTGCATCAGAGGACCCGGCAACGAACCAGGGCCAGGCTGGATATTTGACCGGTGTACCGCGGTTGGGGATTCCTCCGATTCGAATGTCGGATGGACCTCCGGGGGTGCTGACGCGGCTGCCGTCGCAGGCTGAGACTGCGACGATGGGTTTGGCCGCGACGTTTAGCAAGGACGATGCAGAGCAGAATGGCGTCGTGATCGCGCGCGAGGCGAAGTCGTTGGGTATCGACGTCGTGCTGGAGCCGTTCATCAATATAGATCGCGATATCACGTTCCGCCGAGGGTACAACACTTACGGCGAGGATCCGGTGTTGACCGGTGTGATTGGGGCGCAGGAGATTCGTGGTATTCAGGGCCAGAACATCATGTCGCAGGCCAAGCATTATGTGGGGTATGACACGGATGGGAGCAACGTGTTTATTGACCCGCAGACGTTGCACGAGATCTACGTCGCACCGTTTGAGGATGCGGTGGCGGCGGGAGTCTCGTCGATCATGTGCTCCTACAACAAGTTGAACGGAGAGTATGCCTGCGGCAATGGAGTGACGCTGGACAGGATTCTGCGCTATGAGATGGGATTCAAGGGCTTTGTTACGTCGGACTGGGGAGCGGTGCATGCTCCCAACTTCATCAACAACGGTTTAGATATGGAGATGCCGGGTACGCCTGCGCCGACCAGTGCTCTGGGCTCGATGATCTATACGTTCTTCGGCACGGACAAGCCCTCTACGGCGCCGCCACCAGCCTTCAATACAGCGCTGCTGGCTGGCTTTATCGGTCGCGATCTGCCGGAGGAGCCGCCGTTCAAGTTCAACTTCGGAGGGTTTGGAAGTGCGAAGGATCCACACATCAACCTGTGGACTCTGATGCAGGCTGGTGAGTTGAAAGAGCGGCGCATCACCGAGGCTGCTGGCCGTGTGCTGTACGAGATCAATAAGTTTGGCTATCTTGATCATCCTCCTGCGCACACCGTTCAACCGCACGCTGTTGAAGCGAACGCAAAGATTATCCAGAAGACGGGCGAGGATGCGGCGGTGCTGTTGAAGAACGATGGCGCAGCATTGCCCTTGAAGGCTGGAGATCTGCAGTCGCTGGCGCTGATTGGACCGGGCGCCGGACAGGTGGTTGCGATTGGTACGGCGGGGGAGCGTTCGACCGGCTGGCCTGAGCGTCAGGTTGGTCCGCTCGAGGCGCTTCGCAAGGGTGCACCTGCGGCGAAGATTACTTATGCAGTCGCCGATGATATGACCGGTGTTGCGATTCCTGCTGCGGCGTTGACCCACGATGGACAGCCGGGCCTGTTGCGCCGGGACAAATCGGGTGCGACGCAGGTTGATGCACAACTGGACTTCACCAAGACGAATGGGAGGGCTCTTCCTGCGACGAGCGAAGCCACATGGGAGGGTACGTTGACCGTTCCGACGGCTGGCTCGTACTGGATCTATCTGCAATTGCTGGGCGCTGCGGGAGGCGTGAGCATCGATGGCAAGGATGTAGCTGGAGCGAATGGCATGCGCGGTGGTGTCCACGGTGATACGGTGCTGGCGGGCAAGGATGGACTGATGCCTACGACTGATGGCCTGGACAACGTTCGCGTGGCTGTTAATCTGACGGCTGGACCGCATTCGCTGAAGGCAACTGCTTCGGAGGACACGTCTGGCAATCCGCAGCAGGTGCGCCTGGCGTGGATGACGCCGGAGCAGCGGCAAGCCGACCACGATGCTGCTATTGCTGCGGCTAAGGCGGCTAAGACGGCAGTGGTGTTTGCGTGGACTCGGGGCCGCCCGGATTTCGCACTGCCGGGCGATCAGGACCAGTTTATCGAAGAGATTGCTGCGGTGAATCCAAACACGATTGTTGTGCTGAATATCAGCCAGCCGATAGCGCTACCCTGGCTGAGCAAGGTGAAGGCGGTGTTGCAGATGTGGTGGCCCGGCGATGAAGGTGGGTGGGCGACGGCGAACGTCCTGCTGGGTAAGACGAGTCCGGCTGGACGGCTGCCATTTACCTGGGCCAAGCGGCTTGAGGACTACGCTGCTACGGATCCGTCTTATCCGGAGCGGTCGTCCAATGGAGTTGACGGGAAGACGACCTTCAGCGAAGGCGTCAACGTTGGCTATCGCTGGTTTGATAAGCAGAAGATCGAACCGCTGTTTCCGTTTGGATATGGGCTGTCTTATACGACGTTCAGCTATCGGGGCCTGAAGGTGGTTCCGGCTTCAGACGGTGGTCTGGAGGTGAGCTTTACGGTTCAGAACACTGGCAGCGTTGCCAGCGACGAGGTGCCGCAGGTTTACCTTGGTGCTCCGGTCAGCGCGACCGCGGGTGCCGACTTTGCGCTTCACGCTCTGGCTGCATTTGATCGGATTCATCTGGCGGCGGGGCAGTCAAAGTCTGTTACTTTGCATGTGCCTCTGCGGTGCCTGCAGTATTGGTTCACCGTGGGCGACAGATGGGTGAAGGCGACAGGAGCGCGGATGGTGTTTGTTGGTGGTTCATCCCGTGACTTGCCGATATCGGAGAGCGTAGTGATTCACTAAGGCGGGACAGTTGATCAAGCCTGCTGGATGGAATACGTTACAGGACTCCTCTGCTTTCAGTTTCCCTAAGAGCAGAGGAGTTTTTCTTGTGGCATGCAGTGGATAGCCTGTATTTGGCGAGGAGTGGACTAGCCTGCGTCCTGATCGGTGGGGTCGGTGATGGCGACCTGGGATTTAGTGATGGTTGCGGTGCAGAGACCGCAGGCGGGGCAGCTTCGTCCTTTGCGGTGAAGCACGGCTGAGACGATGAAGACTTTGCCGCATGAGGTGCAGCAGACTGCAGCGTTGTTGCCGTACCAGTCCTCGTGCTGACCGAGAGCGGACTTGTCGAGATAGCGCATGGAGACTCCTCTCCTGATTCTAGTTGGCTTGTGATGGGGCGTGGTCTATTGATCTTCCGAGGTGGAGCTATCGCCTTCTTCGACGAGTGAGGCAGATCCGACTACATCGAAGGTGAGCGCTTCGCCTGCGGTGGGCTGGAGGGTGACACGGATGGGGAGTCGTTGCCATTTGGCTGGCTGGCAGACGGGAATGAAGTGGTCGGCTTGTGGCCACTTGCCGAGCTGTTTCTGGACGACTGGCCGACGGGCCCCGAGCTGGGCGACGACGGCGTAGAGGCCACCTTTTGTAGTGGTGGTGATGCCGCAGTAGGCGGCGTAGTCGCGGAACCAGATGGCGTCGGAGACGGCGGGATCGAAGTTGGGCAGGTGGAGGGCGGTAATGTGGCCGGTGACTCGGTCTATCTGAAGCCAGGGGCCTGGCTGCCAGATCCAGTGGGGTGCGGGGTCGGTGGGGAGAGCGTCGTTGAGGCGAAGGACGCGGCGGATGGTGAAGGTGCGGTCGGTAACTTCGTGGGAGTCTCCGGTGGTCCACTCCTTTTGGCGGTCATCGACGAAGAGAGGGCGAACCCTCAGGGTTGAGGACTCGTCTGATTTGGTGGCAGGAGTAGCGTCCGGCGGGGTGTAGGGAACTTTGTGGATGGCTCCGAGGGTGACGGTGTGGACTTTGGGCGCGGCACAGAGTAGCCGGGCGCAGGGAAGTACCAGTAGCAGGAGCACAGGAGCGGAGCGGAGAATCTGCATGTTGGCCAGAGTACGGTGGCGCGAGTGTGAATTCAAGGCCGCGATCTCGAGAGGCACTCTGGAGGATGGTGTGGAGAGATTCTTTGGCGATTGGGAAAAAATGGGAGGGTGGTGGAAAGATATGTAACGAGAGTGGGTTGGAAGTTCCCAGGTGTTGAATTTGAGTGAATAAAGACGCGGATTTTGTTGTGTTTTGCTTCCGTGCACAGGGGTCGGAAGTAGTATTGTGGAGAGAACGTGTGGCTGTGATGGCCGCACGAGTCAGCCAGGTTAGGCGAGCATAACAGCTAGGCAAACCTCAGCCCGCAACGGCAAATATTCGAGCAGAGACGAAAGGAAACAAACCGACTATGTGGAAACCAAATCAGCCCGGAAGCAGCTCCCCTTCGACTCCCGAGCCTGTACGCCCAACGCCTCCTACGGGCGCAACTTTTGAGTCCAGCCAAGCACGTCCGACGGTTGGCGGAGCAACGGCAGCGGCCGCGGTTCCGACTGGCGAGCAGGCAACGATCGGGAAGTCGCTGGTGGTCAAGGGCGAGCTGTCAGGATCCGAGTCGCTGTATATCGACGGCAAAGTGGAAGGTGCGATCAACCTACCGGGCAACCGCGTCACCGTGGGCCGTAATGGCCAGGTTGCAGCGAACATTGTGGCACGCGAGATTGTGGTTCTGGGTAAGGTTCGCGGAAATTGCCAGGCGAGTGATCGTGTTGACATTCGCAGCGAAGGTTCACTGACGGGCGATGTGATTGCTGCGCGTATCTCGATTGAAGATGGCGCATTCTTCAAGGGCGGCATCGACATCCGCAAGCCGGGTGGGACGGACCTTAAGGGCGGTTCGGCTGCGGCTGAGCCGGCAAAGACGGAAGCATAGACGACTTATCACGGCGACTGCCGTGATGATTGGAACGGCTCTGGCTCAGGCCAGGGCCGTTTTACGTTTGGCCTGCGAGAGTTGGTTCAGGTGGGCAGGTTACGGAGGATGGTGAAGGCGAAAGTGAGGGTGAGGACGGCGTAGATGATTCCGTTGCCGGGCCTGGGCCAGTTGATTGAGTTTTGGCGCCAAAGGCTGGGGTACACGGGGGCTATGTAGAGGACTACCAACGGGAGCAGTAGGGTGGTGAGGGCGTTGAAGTGCAGGGCTTCGCGGAGGTGGCCGTGAAGGAGTGCGGCAAGAGCGCGGGTGGATCCGCAGCCGGGGCATTGGAGATGGAGATACAGGAATATGGGGCAGCGTGGGTAGAAGTTGTATCGGTCGGGTGGGTAGTAAAGGAGCACTATGGCTGAGAGCGCAATGATGGCCAGGGACGCAGCCGTCCGCATAGTGGTGGCGAGACGACTGCGGCTGGAGGGCAGGATCATCGTGCGCTGTTGCGATAGCGGAGGGATTGTTTGATTTCGTTGATGCTGTTGAGCTTGTACATGAAGTAGATACCGCCGAAGAAGAAGGTCATGACGCCGCTGAGACGGAGGCCGAGGGGTTCGGGGCCGTTGTAATGTTGTTCGAGTGTGCCGCGGAGATTGAAGCGTGCGATTAGCCGGACGACCCAAGTGGCTAGAGTGAGGATGAGGCCAATGATGTTCGGGTGCACTGGCTCGTGATGCACGGCGGCCAAGACATTGCCGAAGGAGGAGCCTACATTGGCGCAGGTGAGGACGACTGCTGCGATGTAATAGTAGAGCGCGGTGCTCTGTGGCTGGATTCGTCGGGCCCAAAAGGCGATGATGATGTTCCAGATGACCTGGAAGATTCCGCAGGTGATGAAGTCGATGAGCAGGAGAAGACCCCAGGGCAGGTTGGGCGGGTCTGGGTAGTCGATGCCGGAAGGGTTGGCGTATGGCACAGGAGGGTAGGGTGGCGCGGTGGCGCCCAAGGGTGGGGCTGGGGATTGCGTTCCGAGAATCTGGGCGACTGGTAGCCAATCCGACATTTCGTCGCTTTTGGCGAGGTCTGTGGGGAGGATGTTGCCGGAGGCCACGTAGCGCTGGAGATCTTCGAGGGTGTATGGGCCGTAGGTCTGGCCTTTGCGTGAGACGTGATATTGCATTCAGAACTCCTGAGACTGGCTGGCTGTCGTTCTTTTTGTTGCAACGATGAAAACATGGAGTGGGCTGCAACACAATGGGTTTCGGTGCGTTGGCTGGAGGGTGGGAGCGCGGAGTAGATAATTCTATTGGGGATTGGTACTGAGGTGTACGTTCCCACCCGAGGGTTTGTGGGATAAACGAAAAGCGCCGTCTCTGAGTGAGAGGCGGCGCTTTTTTGTGTGTGGTTGTGTGGCTAGAGGGTTTGGTGGTCGGCGGTGGCTAGTTGGGTATCCTTGGCGGCTCGACAGAGGGCGACGCGCATGTCGGTGACCTTGTTGAGTGCGAAGGCGTAGGGGGCGGTGGGGGCAGTGACGGCGATGAAGTCGGCGCGGGTGACGTCCTGCAGGTAGAAGGACGGACGCGGGTCGGCGTTCATGGGGGCGACTTCGACATGGCTGAGTTCGAGGTTGCGAACGTGGCGGAAGAAGAATCCGCCGGCAGGCATGGGGCCGAACATGCCGGGGTCGGGATACTTATCGACGTTTTCCGGGGGAACTACTTTGACGAGGTCGGCGTAGTCTCCGCCCTGATGCTGGATGTAGATGTTGGAGAGCTTGATGTCCTTGATCTCGTAGCCGGGGATTCCGCTGAGGATGGAGCAGACGCGGGAGTTGGTGTTGTAGCTTACGAAGTTGTTGACGAGGATGCGCTGCAGGGTGCCGACGTTGGTGCTTTGGTCTCCGGTGCCTTTGGGGCCGCGGAGACGGGCGCCGAGACGGAAGAAGATGGGGGCTTCGATTACATCGCGTTGAGTGATGTTGGAGATGGTGATGTCTTCGCAGAGGGCTCCGTCTTCCGATTCGAGGGCGAGGCCCTGGCATCCGTCGAAGACGCAGTTGGAGATGGTGATGTTCTTGAAGCCGCCGTTGGACTCGGTGCCGCACTTGATGCGTCCGGTGCGGTAGACCTTGGCGTCGGGGGCGAACTTTTTGTAGGTGCCGTCGAGGACGGTGCCTAGCTCGTAGCAGCCGGTGACGTAGCAGTTGGTGATGGTGACGTTCTCGGTGGCGCGGTTGTAGCCGAGGGCGAAGCTGGACTTGGGGCAGATGCCGTCGTCCCAGGGGGAGTTGACGGTGCAGTTGGAGACGTGGACGTTCTTGCAACAGTCGATGTCCATGCCGTCACGGTCGGTGTCGATCTTGAGGTTGTCTATGGTGAGGTTGTCGACGCCGGTGAGGAGGAGGCCGAAGTGTCCGCCCTTGAGGATGGAGAAGTCGCGGAAGTTGACGTTGCGGCAGTTTTTGAGGGCGATGGCCTTGTTGCCTACGCCGGACTGCTCGGCCTGATACATGGGGTAGTTGCCGCGCGGTGGCCGGACGGGGGGCGGGGGTGGTGTGCCGGGTTGGCGCTCGGGACCGAAGCCGGCGCGGGGAGGTCCGACGCGGCCGGGGCCGGCGCCGAAGCTGAGGCCTTTGCCGTAGATGAGGCCGGGGCCGGTGATGGAGATATCGTGGATGTCCTCGCCCCAGATGAGGGAGTTGTGCCAGTGGTTGTGGCCGTAGTCCTGGTAGGCGTCGTAGGAGGTTTTGGGTTCGGCGGCGTCGTAGGATCCGCCCATGTAGCCGGTGGTCTGGCCGGGGAGGGGAGATTCGGCGGCGAGGATGGTGCAGCCCTGGGAGAGGTAGAGGTCGACGTGGCTCTTGAGGCGGATGGAGAAGCAGACGTAGGTGCCGGCGGGGAAGATGACGGTACCTCCGCCTACGGCTGCTGCGGCTTCGATGGCCTTGTTGATGGCGGGGGTGTCGACGGTCTTGCCGTCGCCGGTGGCTCCGTAGGTGTGGACGTCGAAGAAGAGGGGTGTGGCGGAGATGGCGGAGGGCTTGGCGGCTGCGAAGGCAGGGAGGGTGACGGCAGAAGCGGCTAGACCAATACCGCCAAACTTGAGAAGTTCACGACGTGCGGAGTTGAAGGATTCCATATGGCAGGCCATGCTAGCAGAAAAGAGGTCTGACCATAAAGAGGTTTATTGGGCTTCTGGCTGGTCAGACCTAGTTGGCTTGCTATTTGATTCGTGGGGTGATCGGTGCGGTTTGGTCAAGGTCCAGGTTTAGTTCGAGGACGTTGACGCGGGGTTCACCGAGGAAGCCTAGTTGGCGGCCCTGGGTGTGGGCGGCGATGAGTTGGTTGACGGTGCTCTCGGGGAGGTGGCGCTCGTGGGCGATGCGGGTGACCTGGAATTCGGCGGCGGCGGGGGTGATGTCGGGATCGAGGCCGGAGGCGGAGGCGGTGACGAGGTCGATAGGGACTTCGGTGTTGGGATGGTCGAGCTGGTTGGCGGCTACGTCGGCGGCGATGCGGTCAATGAGTTTTTTATTGGTGGGGGAGTAGTTAGAACCGCCGGAGTTGGCGGCGTCGTAGCCGTTGCCTGCGGTTGAGGGTCGAGAGTGGAAGTAGCCGGGCGCGGAGAAGGGTTGGCCAATGATGTGGGAGCCGATGAGGTGTCCGTTTTGCTGGATGAGCTGGCCGTTGGCTTTGTCCTTGAAGAGAGCCTGGGCGAGGCCGGTGACGACGAAGGGGTAGATGATGCCGAAGAGGACGGTGGTGACTACGGTGTAGAGGATGGCGGTGAGGATGTTGCGCTTCATGGGTTGATCCTTTGTTGCTTCGTGTCTTGTTACTGCGGATGAAGTTTCGATCTGGTTGAAGAGTGCGGTCGGGCTTTGCGCGATGCCCACTCATGCGATGAAGCCGCATGAATGGGGCACCCGGGATTTATGCGAGGTGGACGGCGGTGATGAGGATGTCGATGAGCTTGATACCGAGGAAGGGGGCGATGAGGCCGCCGACACCGTAGATGAGGAGGTTGCGGCGGAGGAGGGACTCTGCCGACATGGCCTTGTAGCTAACGCCGCGGAGGGCGAGCGGGATGAGGCCGATGATAATGATGGCGTTGAAGATGACGGCGGAGAGGATTGCGGACTCCGGAGTTTTGAGGTGCATGATGTTGAGCTCGTTGAGGACGGGGAAGACTCCGGCGAACATGGCGGGGATGATGGCGAAGTACTTGGCGACGTCGTTGGCGATGGAGAAGGTGGTGAGGGCTCCGCGGGTCATGAGGAGCTGTTTGCCGATCTCGACGATCTCGATGAGCTTGGTGGGATTGGAGTCGAGGTCGACCATGTTGCCGGCTTCTTTGGCGGCCTGGGTGCCTGAGTTCATGGCGACGCCTACGTCTGCCTGAGCGAGGGCGGGAGCGTCGTTTGTGCCGTCACCGGTCATGGCGACTAGTTTTCCGTCGCCTTGTTCGCGGCGGATGAGGTCCATCTTGTCCTTGGGTTTGGCTTCGGCGAGGAAGTCGTCTACTCCTGCCTCGCGGGCGATGGCGGCGGCGGTGAGGGGATTGTCGCCGGTGATCATGATGGTCTTGATGCCCATGGCGCGGAGTTGGGCGAAGCGCTCTTTCATGCCGCCTTTGACGATGTCCTTGAGGTGGATGACACCGAGGGCTTGCCGATTTTCAGCGACGACTAGTGGCGTGCCACCGGAGCGGGCGACGACTTCGACGGCGGCACGGACTTCGTCGGGGAGGGTGCCTCCATTTTCTTTGAGGAAGGCGGAGATGGTGTCGGATGCGCCTTTTCGGATGATGCGTCCGTCCATGTTGACGCCGGACATGCGGGTGACTGCGGAGAAGGGGACGAACTCGGCCTGGAGGTCGGAGAGTTCGCGGCCGCGGAGGCCGTATAGCTCTTTGGCGAGGACGACGATGCTGCGGCCTTCTGGCGTCTCATCGGGCAGAGAGGAGAGTTGGGCGGCGTCGGCTAGCTGGGCTTTGCTGACGCCGGGAGCGGGGATGAACTCGGATGCCTGACGGTTGCCTAGGGTGATGGTGCCGGTCTTGTCCAGGAGGAGGGTGTTGACGTCGCCTGCGGCTTCGACGGCGCGACCGGACATGGCGAGGACGTTGTGCTGGACGAGTCGGTCCATTCCCGCGATGCCTATGGCTGAGAGCAGGCCGCCGATAGTGGTGGGGATGAGGCAGACGAGGAGCGAGATAAGGACGAATACGGACTGTGGGGCGGTGGAGTAGATGGCGATGGGCTGCAGGGTGACGACGGCGAGCAGGAAGATGATGGTGAGACCCGCGAGAAGGATGTTGAGGGCGATCTCATTGGGTGTCTTCTGACGCTCGGCGCCTTCGACGAGTGCGATCATGCGGTCGAGGAAGGTTTCGCCGGGGTTGGAGGTAATGCGGACTTTGATATGGTCGGAGAGGACGCGGGTGCCGCCAGTGACGGCGGAGCGGTCGCCGCCGGACTCGCGGATGACGGGAGCGGATTCGCCGGTGATCGCGGACTCGTCGACGGAGGCTACGCCCTCGATGACTTCGCCGTCGCCAGGTATCATGCCGCCTGCGATGACAAAGACTATGTCACCCGCGCGGAGATCGGAGCTGGCGATGTTTTCTGAAGAGCCGTCTGCGCGGAGTCGGACGGCGATGGTCTCGGACTTGGCACGGCGGAGGGCATCTGCCTGGGCCTTGCCGCGACCTTCGGCCATGGCCTCTGCGAAGTTGGCGAAGAGGACGGTGAACCAGAGCCAGAGAGTGATCTGGAGGTCGAAGCGAAAGGAGCCGTGATGGGAGATGACGTCGCGCAGCAGGTAGATGCTGGTGATGACGCTGCCGATCTCGACCACGAACATGACGGGGTTCTTCATCATGGTGCGTGGGCTGAGTTTGACGAGCGCGTCGACGAAAGCGCGACGGACGATTTGTGTGTCCCAAAGAGAACGTTGTTGTGCGTGTGCCATGGTGTGTGTTTTTCTTTCTGGCTTAGAAGGCCTTGCCGGCGTGCATGAGGAGGTGCTCGAGGACAGGACCGAGCGAGAGGGCGGGGAAGAAGGTGAGTGCACCGACGATGAGGACGACTCCGACGAGCAGCACGGTGAAGAGCGGCGTGTGCACGGGGAAGGTTCCGGGTGACGGCGGTACGAGCTTTTTCTGCGCGAGGTTTCCGGCGACGGCGAGCATGGGGATGATCATGAAGAAGCGACCGATGAGCATGGCAGCGCCGAGCGACAAGTTGTACCAGTGGGTGTTGGCACTGAGTCCGGCGAAGGCAGAACCGTTGTTGCCGGTGGCCGAGGTGTAGGCGTAGAGGATCTCAGAGAGGCCGTGGGGGCCGGCGTTGTTGAGCGAGGCGAGGCCGAGGTTGGGCATCATGAGCGCGAGGGCGGAGAAGCCGAGGATGGAGAGCGGGAAGATGAGCACGTAGAGCATGGCCATCTTGACGTCGTAGGACTCGATCTTTTTGCCGAGGTACTCCGGCGTGCGGCCGACCATGAGGCCGGCGATGAAGACGGCGAGGACGACGAAGATGAGCATGCCGTAGAGGCCTGCGCCGACGCCTCCGAAGATGACTTCGCCGAGCATGATATTGACGAGTGGGACGAGGCCGCCGAGGGGCATGAAGGAGTCGTGCATGGAGTTGACGGCGCCGCAACTTGCGTCGGTAGTTACGGTGGCGAAGAGCGCGGAGTTGGCGATGCCGAAGCGAACCTCTTTGCCCTCCATGTTGCCGCCGGACTGCAGGGTCGAAGTACGTTGATTGACCGCGTGGAGGAGGGGGTTGGGTTGGGCTTCGGCGTGGTAGGCGACGAAGACTCCTGCGAAGAAGAGTGCGGCCATGGCAGCGAAGACGGCCCAGCCGTGGGCGGGAGAGCGCACCATTCGGCCTAGAGTGACGGTGAGTGCCCCGGGGATGAGGAAGATGGAGAACATCTGCATCAGGTTCGAGAGGGGTGTGGGGTTCTCAAATGGATGCGCGCTGTTGGCGTTGAAGAAGCCGCCGCCGTTGGTGCCGAGCATCTTGATGGCTTCCTGCGAGGCTACGGGGCCCTGGGCGATGCTCTGGGTGGTTACAATTTGCGTAGTCGATTTTCCATCTGTGCTGGTGGTGGTTACAGATTGAGGCTGGACTAGCGTGGCCTGGTCGTAGGGGCGGAAGTTCTGGACGACCCCCTGCGAGACGAGGAGCAGCGCGTAGATAAGGCAGCTGGGGAGGAGGACCCAGAGGGAGGCACGGGTGGTGTCGACCCAGAAGTTGCCGAGGGTCTTTGACTCGCGGCGGGCGATGCCGCGGATGAGAGCGATGACAAGGGCCATGCCGACGGCTGCGGAGAAGAAGTTGTGATAGGCGAGGGTGAGCATCTGGGTGAGATAGCTCATGGTGGTCTCTGGGACGTAGGACTGCCAGTTGGTGTTGGTGGTGAAGGAGGCGGCAGTGTTGAGGGCGAGGTCTGGCGCGACTCCCGCGAGGTGCTGTGGGTTGAGCGGAAGGAAGTACTGCACTCGTTCGATCGCGTAGGTGACCAGCAGCGTGACCAGACTGAAGATCAGCATGACGATGCCATACTCGGTCCAACGCATTTCGTGCGACTCGTCGATGCCGGTAAGCCGATAGATGAGGCGCTCGATTGGGCGGAAGAGTGGGTCGGCGAAGGTGCGCTCGCGCTCGAAGACGCGGGCCATGTAGATGCCGAGAGGCTTCGCGCAGATGATGACGAGGGCGAAGAAGAAGAAGATTTGAAACCAGCCGTTAGCGGTCATTTTGAGGGGCTTCCCTTATCGGAGCTTGCTAGAACTTTTCGGGGCGCAGAAGCGCGTAGACGAGGTAGACGAGGAGGGCAAGTGTGACGAGCGAGAGTAGAAGAGTCTCGATCATTATTTGCTCCCCTTGGTGCCGAGGTGGTCAAAGCCGGCGGTGTATGCGATGGCGATTATGAAGAAAGTGATGGAGGATACGAGCATTAGGATGTCCCACATGGTGTGCTCCTGGGGGTTGCGGTGATGATGCTGGTGACGCGTGACGACGCGTGCTCCGCGTTGATTGGGTGCAGGCCTGTGTGCGCGGACGCAAGCGAATGGGTTCTAACCGTTGTCGGAGATTGTAGTGGCATGTAGACCATGGCAAAGTGATTGCCATCACTGTTGCGAGTGGCAATAGGTCTATAAAACGCCAGGACACATAAAGAGTGCGTAGGGAAGTTATAAAGAAGTTATAAAGCGGGACTTAGAATTCGTCGTTGCCAGTGGGCCGGAAGCGGTAGCCTACCCAAGGCTCGGTGAGGATGTAGCGGGGTTCGTCAGTGGTCTCGATCTTCTTGCGTAGTTGGCCGATGTTGACGCGGAGATATTCCGGCTGGTCGGCATTGGTTCCCCAGACGGACTGGAGGAGAGCGCGATGCGTGAGCATCTGGCCGGGGTGTTCGGCGAGGCAGACGAGCAGGTCGAACTGCTTCGGCGTGAGGTGGACCTCTTTGCCGCGAACGATGACGCGGTGTTGGGTGACGTCGATGTGGAAGTCCCCTGCCACGATAACTTCCGGGGGCGGTGGCGTGGAAGCGGTCCGGCGGCGGAGTTGGGCACGGACGCGGGCCTGAAGCTCCTGAATGCTAAAGGGTTTGGTGACGTAGTCATCGGCGCCTGCGTCGAGGGCTTCGATCTTCTGGCGATCCTGGTTGCGGACGGAGAGGACGATGATGGGGACTTGCGAGAGCGCGCGGATTTCGCGGCAGAGTTCGACGCCGTTCATCTGTGGCATGGAGAGGTCGGTGATGACGAGATCGGGTTGCCAGGCTTGTGCGGCCTCAAGTCCTTCGATGCCGTTGGCGGCGATTTGAAGCGTGTATCCCTGGGTGGAAAGAGCGGTGCGCAGGACGCGCGTGATCTGGGGTTCGTCGTCGACGATGAGAATTTTAGGCGGGGTGTTGGTGGATTTCATTCGTGCTCCCGATGTTGCGTAACGATGTGAACGTCGACGTTGGGAGCTTCCGACAAGAAGTGTTGAATGGCCCAATAGTAGAGATATTGCTTGAGGCCACTGACCGCGGATCGTCCGAAGATGATGTGGGTGATGCGCTTGTCGCGGACGAACTCCGCAGCTGCGTGGGCTACGCTCTTGCCTTTGATAGTGAAGACCTGCGCGTTGAGGTTGCGCGCAAACTGCATGTTGGCAGCGAGGGTGTTTTGATCTTCTTTCCCACGGTCGCGATCGGTTTCAATGTGCAGGACAAAGAGCTCGCCGCCGACGCCCTCAGCTACTCGGGCTCCGCGTGCGATGAGCATTTGCGAGGTGCTGTTGGAGCTGATGCAGACGGCGACACGTTCACGAACGGCCCAGTTGGCCTGGATGCGTTTTGAATCCATGTAGGCGGTGAGGGTACGGTCGACGGCCTTGGTGACGTGCTGGAGGGCGAGTTCGCGGAGGGCGATGAGGTTGCCGCGGCGGAAGAAGTTAGCGAGGGCTTTTTCGGCGCGGTCGACGCCGTAGATGTCGCCTCGGCGCATGCGGGTCTGGAGGGCCTCGGGGGTGAGATCGGCCATGACGATCTCGTCAGCGCGCTGGACGAGCCAGTCGGGGACGGTCTCGCGGATCTGAATACCGGTGACGCTTTGTACGGTGGGGGCTACGCTCTCGACGTGCTGCACGTTCATGGTGGCGAGGACGTCGATCTTTGCGGCGAGGACTTCCAGCACATCCTCATAGCGTTTGCGGTGCTTGCTGCCCTCGATGTTGGTGTGGGCGAGTTCGTCGATGAGGACAATCTGGGGGCGGCGAGCGATGATGGCATCGACGTCCATCTCTTGGAAGGTGACGCCTTTGTATTCGATGGTGCGGAGGGGAACCTGCTCAAGTTGGGCGGCTAGTTCCGCGGTGCGGGGGCGGCCGTGGGTTTCAACGACGCCGATGACGATGTCCTCGCTGCGGGCGTGGCGGCGGATGGCCTCCGAGAGCATGTTGTAGGTTTTGCCGACACCGGGGGCGTAGCCGAGGAAGAGCTTGAATGTGCCCTGAGTTTTTTCGGGCGCAACCTTTTCCAACCATTCTTCTGGGCTCTTTGTGGTAGACGGCGGAGTGTATCGTGTGGCCATAGCGCTAATATATGGGGGTGCAAAGATCTATTACTCGCAGCCTAGTTCGCTACGGTGCGTCGACAGTCATTGTCGCAGTAATTGTAGCCGTGTACTTCCTTTGGGCGCACGCGAGCGAGACGACAGTGGCGTTGACGTTATTGATCGTCATCCTGGTGGTCGCGGCTAACTGGGGCCTGCGCCACGCAGTGTACGTGTCGTTCTTGTGCTCGGCTGCGTTCAACTTTTTTTTCCTGCCACCGGTGCTTACGTTCACTATTCGGGAGGGGCGCAACTGGTTGGCGCTGTGTACTTTCCTGCTGACCGGCATTGTTGCGAGTCAGTTGGCGGAGCGGGCGCGGACAGAGGCCGAGATGTCCCACCGCCGCCAGCGAGAGGCGGAACGGCTCTATGAATTCAGCCAGAAGATGCTGGTGACGGGCAATGTGATCGACCTGTTGAACCAGCTGCCGCAGATGATGGCCGGGACATTCAACCTTGCGGGTGCAGCACTTTATCTGCGGGAGAAGGACCGCGTGTACCGATCGAGCCCGAGCTACATGGATGTGACCGCAGCGGAGTTACGGGATGCAGTGTTTACGCGGGACCATCGGCGGGATGAGGCGCGGGATTTGACGCTGGTCCCAATATTGCTGGGCCAGCGTCCGATTGGGGCGCTGGGAGTTACCGGGGCTGGAATGTCACCAGAAGCGTTGGATGCGGTGTGTGGACTGGCAGCGATAGCGATGGAGCGGGCGGGAGCGATGGAGACTCTGGCGCGTGTGGAGGCGTCGCGGGAGAGCGAACGGCTGCGGAATGCATTGCTGGACTCAGTGGCACATGAACTGCGGACGCCCCTGACTTCGATTACCGCGGCGATTACGAGCTTGCGGTCGAATGACCGGCTGGACAAGGAGCAGAGCTCAGAGCTGATGGAGGTGATTGAAGAAGAGGCTGGGCGGCTGGATCGGCTGGTGGGTCAAGCGATGGAGATGGCGGAGCTGGATGCGCATGCCATCAAGTTGGATCTGCAGCCGCATTCCATACGACAGGCGGTGGATGTGGCGATGGAGGAGTTGCATGCGCAATTGAAGACGCATCCTGTTGATGTGAGGTTGCCGGATTCGCTGCCGATGGTGCAGATGGACCTGGAGCGGATTGCGAAGGTTCTGCAGCACCTGCTGGAGAATGCTGCGAAGTATTCGCCGGAGACGAGTCCGATCTTTGTCAGCGCAGAGGTAGTGAAGGAGAGGCTGGTAACAAGCGTTGCGGACCGTGGAGTGGGGATCGACGATCTGGAGCGGACGATGATCTTCGACAAGTTCTACCGGGGGCAGGGGCAGCGGTATCGTGTGCAGGGAACGGGGATGGGGCTGGCGATTGCGAAGGCGATTGTGGAGGCGCATGGCGGCTCGATCGAGGTGACGAGCCAGCCTGAACATGGGTCAGTATTTTCGTTTTCGCTGCCGTTGGAGCGGATGAGCGCTTAGAGTTTGGGCAGGTTGGAGACGTTCCAGCCGCCGCCAAGGGCTTTGACGAGCAGCACGCTGGCGTCCATCTGGCGTCGCATGATGTCGATGTCGTTGCGCTCGTTGGCGAGGGCGGTGGTCTGGGCTGTGACGACCTGAAGATAGGTATCAATGCCGCCGACGTAGCGGTTGTTGAAGATCTGTTGTGCCGCCTGCGCGGCTTGCGTGGCCTGGTGCTGGTGCGCGGCTTCCTGCTGGAGGACGCGAAGTGCCGCGAGGTTATCTTCGACCTGACGGAAGGCGGTGAGCGTGGTCTGGCGGTAGTTGGCGACGGTCTCGTCGTAGCTGGCTGCGGCCTGCTCGTTGATGGCGCGACGGCGACCGAAGTCGAAGACAGTTTGCGAGGCCATGGTGCCGATTGACCAGAGATAACTGGAGGCGTTGAGCAAGTTGGTCAGGGCGGTTCCTTCAAAGCCTGCGACGGCGCTGATGGAGATGGTGGGGTAGTAGGCAGCGCGGGCAATGCCTACGCGATCGTTGGCCTCGGCGACGCGGCGCTCGGCGGCAGCGATGTCTGGGCGGCGCTCCAGCAGCTGGGAGGGGAGTCCTGGCGGGATGATTGGCGGCTGGGCCAGGAGGGGTGAAGGGGCGAGGGTAAAGGATGCAGGCAGCTGGCCAAGCAATACGGCGATGGCGTGCTCGTACTGAGCGCGGACGACGGCGATATCGTTGGCCTGGACTCTTGCGGCTTCGAGCTGAGTCTTGGCCTGGTCGACGTCGGACTCGCCGGAGACGCCACCTTCGAAGCGGTTGGTGGTAATGCGGAAGGCTTCTTCGTAGTCCTTAACGGTGTCGTTGAGGAGCTTCTCCTGGGCATCTGCTGTGCGGGCTTCGAAGTAGTCGATGGCGAGTTCGGCCTGCAGGCTGAGCAGCGCTGTTTGCAGATCGGCTGCATTGGCCTGGGCTTCTTCGCGCGCGGCGCTGACGCTGCGGCGGATGCGACCCCAGAGATCGATCTCATAGTTGAGGTCGACCGGAAGTTGAATGACGGCTGACCCTGCGTTTGCGAGTGATGAGTTGAAGTAGGGGTGGTTTGCGGAGATGCGTTCCCCACCGGCAAAGAGTGTTACGCCGACGGTGGGAGCGAGGCTGGCGCGGTTGTAGCGGATCTGGGCGCGGGCCTCGCGGAAGCGGGCTTCTGCGGCCTTGAGGGTCTGATTGGCGGTGGCGATCTGCGGCTCGAGGGCATTGAGCTGAGGGTCTCCAAAGATGGTCCACCAGTCGCCGCGGAAAGTACTGTCGGCGGGCTGGGCGGGATGCCAGTTGGGGTCTTCTTTGAATGCATCGGGTGGTGGCTCCGTATTGACAGGGGCCATTGGGACCGTAGGTTTAGCGTATTTGGGACCCACCATGCAGCCTGTAAGCAGGAGGACCAGGAGTGCAGCTAGTGTCGCGGGCCGGGAGTGAGCGGAAGTGCTCATAGAGCACCTTCCTTGCCATGTTGTGATTGGGGTGTGGGACGGGGTTGGCTGGCGATGTGGACTTCCTGGCCGTCGGCGAGGGAGTCGGACGGATCCAGAATCACGGGGTCAGTTGCTTGCAGGCCGGAGGTAATCTCGACTGTGGAGCCGGCATCCTTGCCGATGGTGACAGGTACGAGACGGGCGTGGCCGTCACGGACGACGCCGACACGTAGGCCTTCCGCACGGAAGAGGAGCGTGTTTGAAGGAAGGCTGAGGCTTTGCGCGTGCTCGGGTACTTTGAAGTGAACGAATACGTATGCGCCGGGGAGAAGGTCGCCGTTCGGGTTGTCGATATCGACCTCTACGTTGAGGGTGCGGGACGCCTGATCGATGGCGCTGGAGTTTCGTACGATGGTTCCGGTAAAAGGTCTGCCTGGATACTCATCGAGCGTAAGCGCAGCTTTGTCTCCGGTCCGGATGATTGGGGAGTAGACCTCGGGGACGGCTACGTAGACGCGGATTTTACCGATGGCTGCGAGGTGGAAGAGTTCCTTTGGAGTGGAGTTGGAGCCGCCAGAGATGAGGGATCCGATATCTGTGTTTCGGGCGGTGACGATTCCGTCGAAGGGGGCGTACACCTTTTCAAACGACTGGAGTTGCTGGAGGCGTCGGACGTTTGCCATCGAGGCGTCAACAGCAGCTTTTTTAGCGGAGGCATCGCTCATTGCGACGTCTGTCTCCTGCTTGGAGACGGAGTTGGTCTTGAGCAGATTTTGATAGCGGGTTGAGGTGGTGTTCGCAAGGTCGAGATTAGCTTGAACGCTTTTGAGATCTGCCTCGGCGACCTGGAGTTGTTGGTCGAGTTCCGGGGTTTCGATCTCGGCCATGAGTTGACCCTTGCGGACATGGGCGCCGATATCGAAGTACCAGCTTTTAAGGTAGCCGTTGGTGCGCGAGTAGATGGGGGTTTCGGTGAAGGCCTGTGTGTTGCCAGGGAGGGAGATTTCGGACGAGAGGATTGACCCGGAGGGGTAGACGACCTGAACGGTGGGGATAGCGGCTTCGGTGGTCTGGTGTTGCAGAGAGCGCTCGGAGGCGGAGCGGGAGAGAATGCCGGCGACGATGACGACAAGGAGAACAATGGCGATGACTGCAATGCCAATCCAGGTGCCGGCAGTGAGGCCGCGCGGCTGGAGAGCGGGGGCGGTCACCTGAGCTTCATAATCGGCTGATGGAGTGGTCATGTCGGTATTCATTATTGGGGGGCCTCCTTCAAAGTATTGCTGGGTCCATCAAAGTGCAAGTTGACAGGCTGATCAGGCGGCTGCGGTGGTGAACTCGTCATCGGGAGAAGCGACTGAGGGATCTAGTTTGTGTTGTCCGTGGAGGAGGCTGAAGACTGCTGGGACAAAGATGAGGGTGGCCACGGTGGCACAGATGAGGCCGCCAATAACGGCACGGCCCAGAGGAGCGTTTTGTTCGCCACCTTCGCCGGCACCGAGTGCCATGGGGATCATGCCAATGATCATTGCCAGAGCGGTCATGGCGACAGGGCGGAAGCGGGTTGCACCGGCTTCGATGGCTGCCAGAACGGCGTCTCCATGATGGAGTAGCCGGTCTTTGGCGAAGGAGACGACAAGGATACTGTTTGCTGTAGCGACGCCCATGCACATGATGGCGCCCATGAGCGCGGGCACGCTGAGCGTCGTATGAGTCGCGAAGAGGATGAGGACGATGCCGGCGAGCGCGGCCGGAAGCGCAGTGATGATGATGAAGGGATCTAGCCAGGACTGAAAATTGACCACAATGAGCAGGTAGACGAGCACAATGGCGAAGGCCAGTCCGGCGATAAGACCAAAGTAGGAACTTTGCATGGTTTCGATCTGCCCGCGAACCCTGACGAAGCTGCCGCGTGGCAGAGACTTTTCATTGGCGGCGACGATTTTGTTGATCTGCTTGCTCACAGCGCCGAGGTCGCTGCCCTGAACACCTCCGTAGATATCGAGTGTGCGGCGGATGTTGTAGTGCGAGATGACGGGCATCTCCGTGCTGCGGCTGATGCTGGCGACGTCGGCGAGGATTTCAGGCTGCTTGCTGTTGGGCGAGGAGAGGGGGACGTTCTGCAGGTCGTTAAGCGACTGGATGTCGTACTGCGGAGCCTCCGCGACCATGGGATAGTTAACGCCGTTTTTGAAGTTGAGAAAGAACATTGGGGTCAACTGGGTGCTGCCACTGAGGATGTTGAGGAGGCTGCCGCCGACATCGCGGATGGTGTAGCCTCCCTGCTGCGCCTTGGTGCGATCGACATTGACGTTGAAGACGGGGTAGTCGTCGGGCTGCTGAATGCGCAGATCGACAAGGCCCGGAACCTGGTGGAGCTGGGCCAGCATCTTATCGGCGATCTTGCGATTGCCGGCGATATCCGTGCCTTCCAATTGAATGTCGATCGGTGCGGGCAGTCCGAAGTTGAGGATTTGTGTGACGATGTCTGCGGGCAGGAAGTAAAACGTAACGCCGGGGAAATCGCGTGGCAGAGTATTGCGCAGTTTTGCAAGATAGCCGTCGGTGGGGTGGTGATTCTCCTTAAGGGAGACGAGGATATCCGCATCGCCGGGTCCGATGAGGCCGGAGGTTGCGTGCTGGGTGTTGAGCGTGCTGTAGGGGAGACCGATGTTATCGAGGATATTGTCCATCTCGGCTGGCGGGACGGTCTCACGAATGTTTTTCTCCACTAGATCGCAGAGTCGGGCGGTCTCTTCGATACGAGTTCCGCTCTTGGCGCGGAGATGCAGGATGAATGACCCGTTGTCGGTGCTGGGGAAGAAGTTTTGTCCAAGGAATGGGACGAGCAAGAAGATGGAGACGCAGAGCAGCAGAAAGACTGGAATGAAGACCTTTCGTGCAGCGACGAGGCGAGTGAGTAGATCTTGATAGCCACTGCGAACTCTCTCGAACAGGCGTTCAAAGCCGCGCTGAAAGCGGGAGAAGATGTTGTTGGATGGCACGGCATGGTGGTCGTGGACCTTGAGCAGGTACATGGCTAGCGTCGGTACGAGGGTACGGGAGAGGATGTACGAGGCGAGCATGGCAAAGACTACGGCTTCTGCCAGTGGGACGAAGAGGTACCGCGATACACCACTGAGGAAGAACATCGGCAGAAAGACGATACAGATGCAGAGTGTCGAGACGAGGGCGGGCACGGAGATTTGAGCAGCGCCGTCGAGGATGGCATCGTGCAGACCGTGGCCCTCTTCGAGGTAGCGTTCGATGTTTTCGATGGTGACGGTGGCGTCGTCGACGAGGATACCGACGGCCAGCGCGAGGCCGCCGAGGGTCATGATGTTGATGGTCTGGCCTAGCAAGCCGAGCACGGTGATAGAGGTAAGGATGGAGAGCGGGATCGAGACGGCGATGATGATGGTGCTGCGCCAGCTGCCGAGAAAAAGCAGGATCATGAGGCCGGTGAGGACCGCGGCGATGACGGCCTCGCGGACAACGCCCGAGATGGAAGCGCGAACGAAGATGGACTGGTCGCCGATGGGCTTGACCGCGAGAGCTGGCGGGAGAATTGCGCTGATTCTGGGAAGGAGGGCGCGAATGCCGCCGACGACGCTGAGGGTGGAGGCGCTGCCGGACTTGAGGATGGTGATCAAGACACCGCGGTGACCGTCCTGACGGACGATGTTGGTCTGGGGGATGCTTCCGTCGGTGACACTTGCAACGTCATGGAGATAGATCGTCGATCCGTTGACCTGGCGTATGGGGAGGTTGCTGATGCCTTCGAGCGTCAATGGTGAGGAGTTGATATGGATGTCGTACTCGTCGACGCCGATCTTGGCGGTGCCTCCCGGCTGGACGACATTCTGCTGCGCCATCGCGTTGAGGACATCGATAGGAGAGAGTGCTTTGGCCTGGAGGAGCTTGGGGTCGAGAAGGAGCATGATGGAGCGCTGTTTGCCACCGTAGGGCAGCGGCACGACAGCACCCGGAACGGTGATCAACTGGGGCCTGACGAAGTTGACGCCATAGTCATTGAGTTGTTGCTCGCCAAGCCCTGCTCCCGAAAGGCCAAGCTGCAGGATTGGTACGCTGGAGGCGCTGAAGTTGATGATCTGCGGGGGAAGGATCCCTGGAGGCAACTGGCGAAGAACGTACTGTGAGGCACTGGCAACCTGTGCGTTTGCCGTGTCAAGGCTGGCGCCCGGCTGGAGATAGATCTTGATGATCACTTGCCCGGTGATGGTGGTGGATTCGATGTGCTGGATGTTATCTACCAGCGTGGTGAGGGTCTTTTCGTAAGGAGTGGTGAGTCTGCCTTCAAGCTCTTCTGGATTGAGACCGGTATAGGCCCAAGCGATGGAGATGACAGGGATGTCGATGTTCGGAAAGATGTCGGTTGGTGTGCCGATGATCACCACGGGCGCCGCGATGAGGATAAGAATCGCGAGCACAATGAAGGTATATGGCCTGGTGAGAGCTATCTTTACGATCCACATATTAAAAACAAACCTCAAAAAGAAACGGAGCTGTGTCTTTCTAGAATAGACAGGTCAGACCATAGTTGGGTTTCACAGTTATTTCCGTCAAGATTCAACGGAAAAACCGATAGACTTGAATTGCGACGGAGCCTTGCTATGGAACTGCGACATCTTCGGTATTTCTGTGCTGTAGCGGACTTTGGAACATTCAGCAAAGCTGGTCGAGAGTTGCACGTCTCACAATCGGCTATCAGTGAGCAGATTGCGGATCTTGAGCGTGAGATTGGTGGCGCTTTGCTGGATCGCGGAACTCGCCGAACGCGTCTGACCCCGCAAGGTCAAGTGTTTCTGGCGGAGGCGCGGAAGACTCTAATTGCTGCGGATCGTGCCGTAGATATGACGAAGCGCTCGATGCAGGGGCAGGTGGGTACGCTGGCGATCGGATTTTTCCTATGGGGAGCGGGCGGATTTTTTGCACGAATCATCCGGGAGTACCGCAAGCTATATCCAAATGTGAAGTTGTCTCTTTATGAGATGCATACCCTGGTGCAGATGGACGCGCTGACGACTGGCAAGATCGATGTGGGATTTACTCGACCGCTTGAGCCGCCATTTGACCGGACGTTGCAGGCCGAGTTGTTGTACCGCGATCCGATTGTGGTGGCTTTGCCAAAGGATCATCGACTGGCAGGTGGCCCGGTGCGAGTGGATGCACTGGCAGGAGAACGTTTTGTGACCTGCGAGCGGGAGAACACCCCTGCTTTATATGACAGTATGCTGGCGCTGTGTTCGTCGGCTGGGTTCAGTCCGCAGATCGTGAACAGCTCATCGACGTGGTCGAGCGTATTGACACTTGTTGAGTCAGGGGAGGGAGTTGCACTGGTGCCGTCTGGGGTGCGGCATCTGCGGACTCCGGGTGTGGTGTTCTGCGAGTTGCAGCCAGAGACGACGCATATCGGGATCGCGGTGGCTTGGAACCCGGAGAATGCGGGGCCGATTCAGCGGGACTTTCTTCGGCTGGTGAGGGAGAACAAAGAGCGGATCCAGAAGAGCAGCGGTAACTGAGGTGTTGCTTCAACTCTAATCCAGGGCGATCAGAAGTCCTTCGCTGGCTTCGAGGATGAGTTTGCCGCCGACCTGGCCGCCTTCGCCGTCGAGGATTGTGGTGAGGAGGACCCGACCATCCTCGCAGGTGATTGTTTGCAGATCGTCCGTCAGGTTAAGGAAGACTTGCAGGTGCTGGTCGTTGAAGTGACGGCGATAGGACAGGACGCCAGATTCAGCGGTGACGTGGTCGATGACCCCGGCATGAAGGGCTGGGTGCTTACGGCGGAGTTCGAGCAGGCGACGGTAGAGGGCGAGCATGGAGCGAGGAGCCTGGGACTGAACCTCAACGCAAGTGTTGGCGTAGTCGGCGTTGAGTGGTAGCCAGGGTTCTCCAGTGGTGAATCCAGCGCCGGCTGACCGATCCCAGAGCATGGGGGTGCGTTCGGCGTCGCGTCCCATACCTTGGCCGGGCTGGTTCTTTTCGGCAGGGTCTTGAATTTGATCGGGGGTGATGGTGCCGTTGGTCATGCCAAGTTCGTCCCCGTTATAGAGTGTGGGGGTGCCGCGCAAGGTCAACAGCAGCATGGCGGCGACGCGGGCCTGATGCTCGCCGATGCGAGTGGCGAGGCGGGTTTGATCGTGATTGCCGAGCACCCAGTTGGGCCATGCGTTCCTGGGCAGCTGGGCCTCGTAGTTGCGGATGAGTTCGGCGATGCTGTTGGCGTTCCACGGAGTCTGGATGAGGTGGAAGTTGAACGGCATATCTGCTCCGCGGAGGTCAACGGTATTGGGGTCGAAGCCGTAGTAGGCGATCAGGTCACGGAGGGGAAGATAGATTTCTCCGATGAGGACGCGCTCAGGATAAGCGGCCAAGATGGTGCGCATCTCCGCGACTATCTGATGAATTTCGGGGCGGTCGGCGGTGTAGAGCGGGAGGAGCGCACCATTCCACTGGGGATGGGGTGGATTGTCGCGGAGTTGATCATCCTTGATGAGGAGCCATAGGACGTCCATGCGGAAGCCGTCGATGCCACGGTCGAGCCAGAATCGCATTGCGTCGTAGATCGCGGAACGGACTTCTGGGTTGCGCCAGTTGAGATCGGGTTGTTGCGCGAGGAAGGAGTGATAGAAGTATTGGCCGGTTGTCTGGTCGAAGGCCCAGCCTGAGCCTCCGAAGTGAGAGGTCCAGTTATTTGGTGGGCCACCATTGGGGGCAGGATCACTCCAGAGATACCAGTCGCGTTTGGGGTTGTCACGAGTGCTCCGGCTTTCCAGGAACCAGGGGTGCTGGTCTGAGGAATGATTTGGAACAAAGTCGAGGATGAGTTTGAGGCCTCGGGAGTGGACTCCTACGAGGAGGCGGTCGAAGTCGTCGAGGGTTCCGAAGATGGGGTCGACGTTGCGGTAGTCGGCGACGTCGTAGCCGAAGTCGGCCATTGGTGACGGGTTGAAGGGTGAGATCCAGACGGCGTCGATACCGAGCGTTACAAGGTAGTCGAGGCGGGCGAAGATACCGTTCAGGTCTCCGATGCCGTCTCCGTTGCTGTCCTGAAAGGAGCGCGGGTAGATCTGGTAGGTGACGCCGTCCTGCCACCATAGGCGCTTGAGGTCGTTCATGCTGGGTTTAGATGCAGGGGTGGGTATTTGATCACTTGGTGGCATGGAAGATATCTCGGTCAATAGCGGCTTCGCTGCAGGGGAGTGGTTCAAGGATCAAAAGCTGATCCCACGCGATGAATCACGCAGGATCAGCTTCTTGGTGGCGCTGGTTCGAACCGAGGTCGCGGCGTAGAAGTTTACTTGCCTGCTTCGACGTCGATGGTGAACTTGACGTCGTCGCTTATCATTGCGGACGGGAACTTGGAACCGAAGTTGAAGTCAGTCCGCTTGATGGTTCCGCTGACCGAGAGGCCGATGACGAGCTTGCCGCCATTGCCCTTCTGCGGGGGTGTGGGGCCATCGACGTCGAGAGTAACGCTCTTGGTAATACCGGCGATAGTAAGATCCCCGACGACCTGCAGCTTTCCGTTGGCGAGGGTAATAGCAGTTGATTTGAAGGTGATGGTGGGGAACTTCTCGACGTTGAAGAAGTCCGCAGACCTGAGGTGCTTGTCGCGGGGTTCGGTCCCGGTGTTGACGGAGGTGGCGTCGAGGGTGGCTTCAACGCTGGACTTGCTCATGTTCGCCTCATCCCAGACGATGGTGCCCTTGACGCCGCTGATTTTGCCGCGAACATTGCTGATGCCCAAGTGACGGACCTGGAAGTTCGCCTGAGAGTGGTTCGTGTCGATGGTCCAGGAGGAGGCCTGTGCGAAAGCTTGTACGCCTGTGAAGAGCAGAGCGGCTACGAGGGCCGATGAGAAGATGCGACGGTTCATATTGTTTCTCCTTGCGTGTGGTGTGGGTTGAGGTTGAGAAAATCTAGCCGAGGGCGAAAACTTTAGGCGAGGTCGAAGAGGATGACTTCGCTATTGGAGGCACCGTTTGCGGTGAGATCGAGTCGCTGCTCGTTATCCGCAGCGATGGCGTCTCCGGTCGTGAGCGGCGTTCCGTTGACGGTGACGTCTCCATGGATGACATGGAGCCACGCGTGACGGCTGACGCCTAGATCATAAGAGAGAGATGTTCCGGGGGTTAGTTCCGCAACAGCAACATTGGCATCCTGATTGATGGTCGCGGAACCGGCTACGGGCTTGGGGGAGGCGAGCAGCTTGAAGCGATTGAGCTTCTCTGCAGGCTCGAACTTGAGCTGCTCGTAGCTGGGAGTCGTGCCGCGGGTTTTGGGCTCGATCCATATCTGGAGGAAGTGTACAGGTTCAGTGTCGGAGCCGTTGAACTCGCTGTGAACGACGCCGCTGCCGGCGGACATCTTCTGGATCTCATTGGGGCCGAGCTGCTCGACGTGCCCCATGCTGTCCTTGTGGGCGAGGGTGCCTTTGAGGACGTAGCTGAGGATCTCCATGTCCCGGTGAGCGTGGGCGCCGAAGCCTCGGCCCTCGGCGACGCGATCTTCATTGATGACGCGGAGGGAACGGTATCCCATGTGCGCGGGGTCATGATAGTTGGCGAAGGAGAAGGTGTGGTGAGAGTTCAGCCATCCGTGATCGGCATGGCCTCTTTCGTCGCTTTTGCGAATGGTCAGCATGATATTTGCTCGCTTTCTGCTTACTGCTGTTTCCTGGAACGGGGTGGCGGCAGAGATATTTCTTCGTGCTGGGGCGGGACTTCTGCCTTGGCGGCCAGCCCTAGTTTCTTGAGTGCGGCATGGAGCGTTCTGCGCTCTTCGCAGGTGAGCTCTCTTGTGATGAATTCAAGATCCTTTTCATGTTGGGCGTAGACCTCCGAGATGAACCTGGTGCCTTCGGGAGTCAGTTCGACCAGGCGGATACGGCGATCGGAGTTGCAGGATCTGCGGCGGACAAGGCCGCGTTTCTCCAGGCGGTCGATGGCAGAGGTCATTGAGGCACTGGCCAGGAGGACCTTGTCGCCTATGCCTGACATGGTGAGCGGCCCCTTGTGGAGGAGGACTTCGAGGACCATGAAGTCGCTGAGGATGAGGCCGCTCGCGGCGACGCATCGCTCCACATAGGAGGAGATGGAGCCGTAGGCTCTGGCGAGTACAAGCCAAAGGCGGGGAGCCGTGATGTCGGTTGTCTTGCTCATGGTGGTTTCCAACTGCTACTACATCAGATATCTTGACATCGAAATAAGATTCAGGAATGTGATTGCTGCGCTAGGGGAGAGTAGTGGCGGAGAGGTGGCCGGCGAGGTTCATCTGGGTGGTGAGGTCGGTGGTGTTGGCTGCGGCGAGTGGGGTGGTGGGAAGCAGGGTTATGCCGGCGAACTCCAGGGCGGCCTCTATGAGGGTCTGGGACGGTGAGGGAGAGGCGGCGAGGCCAGCGGGGTTGAAGGTCCAGGCTCGCTTGCCGGTGAGCTTGGCTGGGCCGAGCTGGGAGAGTTGCTGGAGGAGCGGGTCGAGTTCGCCGGGACGTGGTGTGTGTCTCTCTAGGCCGATGGCGATGGTGTCTGCCCAGAGGAGGTCTGCCTCCTGAAGCTGACCGTAGCCTCTGTGGGCGATCTCTGCGGCGTCTGGAGAGGCCAGACGACGGAGGCGGATGCCTGCTTCGGCCTCGACTGCTCCGACGGCGACAGCGAGGGCGAGCTGCTCCGTAAGTTCGGTGTCGGACTGGAAGAGAACTAGAACTGTGGGCATGTGTTTGAGGACTTAGGGTATTTGACGCAGCAGATGTTGTGATGGACTAAAAAAAAGTGGAGATAGTCAGTAAATTGATTAGGAAAGGTTTGGTGAGCGATGCGTGGGATGAGGATTGCGGTGTTGTTGGTTGTGCTGGGGATGGTGGGCGGTGCGGTGGCGGAGGACAATCCGGCTTGGACAGCGCCGTTTCCTGCGTTTCGGATTGCGGACAACCTGTATTACGTGGGGAGTAAGGACCTGGCGTCGTATCTGGTGACTACGCCGGAGGGAGACATTCTGATCAACAGCAGCCTGGAGAGTTCAGTGCCGCTGATCCAGAAGAGTGTGGAGAGCCTTGGATTCAAGTTCAGTGATGTGAAGATTTTGCTGATCAGTCATGCGCACTGGGACCATGATGCGGGGAGCGCGAAGGTGAAGGCGCTGACCGGGGCCCGGTACATGGTGATGGATGGGGATGTGGCGGTGGTGGAGAGTGGTGGGAAGTCTGACTTCCACTATGGGAAGGAGGCGCAGTATCGGTATCCGGCAGCGAAGGTGGATCGGGTGCTGCATGATGGGGATGAGGTGCGGCTGGGTGGGGTGGTGCTGGTGGCGCACAAGACTCCCGGGCATACGCGCGGATGTACGACGTGGACGATGCAGGTGATGGATGGTGGGAAGCGTTATGAGGCGGTGATTGTGGGGAGCTGGAATGTGAATCCGGGATTCCGGCTGGTGGGGCGGCCGGGGCAGGCGGCTTCGTATCCGGGGATCGCAAAGGACTATGAGACGACGTTTCGCGTCTTGAAGGGGCTGCCATGCGACATCTTTCTGGGGGCGCATGGGCTGTACTTCGGGATGTTGGAGAAGTATGCGGCGATGAAGCAGGGTGGGCGGAATGTCTTTGTCGATCCAGCGGGCTACCAGGCTGCGGTGGAGGAGCGGCAAGGTGCGTTTGAGAAGGAGTTGAAGCGGCAGGAGGGTGGCGGGCGGTAGCTGTTAGCGATATTTGTGCTTTTCATTTGCGCTTTCGGGGGGTACCCCCTGGGGGTGTACCCCAGGCTAAGTTGTTTTGATGCAATGACATGCCAAAATTGACCCTTGCTAAAATGCTCTAAACAAAGGATTTACAGGCAAATATTAGGAAACAAAGGAGATAGGCCCGGCTGGGTGGCCGGGCCTATCTTCTGGAGCTTCGATTTGATCTCTTAGTTCTATTTTAGTGGATTGGCGTTAACTGCCAGTCACATTCTATGTGCTTTGTTTGCATGTAGTTAGGTGTTTTTGGGGCTTGACATGCTGCTTTTGGGCTGAATACGGCACTATTTTTTTTGAGCTGGGGTTTCGAGGCTCCGGCTAGGGCTTGAGGGTGGGTGGCGGGGTCGTTTTGTCAGCGTGCGCGGCGGTTATGTCGTTCTTGAAGTTGGTCATGAGTTCGCGCATGTGGGGCTGGAGTTCCTGCACGCGGGCGCCGACGATCTGGCTGGACTTGCTGATGAGTTCCGGACCCTTGGTTAGCACGGATTGACCGATGGGGGACTTATAGAAGGCGATGATTCCGTCGACTTCCTGTTCGGAGTAGGCGGCGGCGTAGAGGTCGATGTAGGCGGGTTTGAGCTTGTCCCAGCTGAGGGATTCGGTGATGAGGGTGGTGCTTTTGGTGAGGTAGTCATCGACGAGTTTCTGGTCGGCGGCGGAGAGGGGCTGGTTGCCGGTGAGGCTCTTGACCATCTGCTGGCTCTGGTTGAAGCCCTGGTTCATAAGCTGCTTCATGGTGCGGTCCATCTTGAGGACGGTGAACATCTCATCGATTTTGGCGCGCTTGCTGGCTTCGTCGGCGTGGGCGAGGGGTAGGACGAAGCAGAGGAGGGCGGCAAGGGAGAGGAGTTTGCGAGTCATTTGGATTCCTTTGGTGGTGAGCGTGGTGGCGGCTTCTTATTGTAGGGTTTTGGGGGGATTTGTGGCGACGGGCGATAGATGGGTCGCTTCGGCTGCGCGGTAGCGCCTGCGGCGGGGTGGCTTTTGGCACGGCTGAAGCCGTGCCCTTCCGTGAGGTCGAGCTTGGTTCGGTTTGTTTTGTGTTGGTGGTGGGGTTGACGGAAGGCGGTCGCGCTTTGCGCGATGTCCCACTCATGCGATGAGGCTGCATGAATGGGGCACCCGGTACCCGGGCATATGATTATACTGGTATGAGTATAATTGCGGGATGAAGGATGTTGAGTTTCTGGGCGACTCACTGAAGGCGATTCGAGAGTTTTCGGAGGAGGCCCGTCGGGATGCGGGCTTTCAGATTGATCGTGTGCAACGTGGAATGAAGCCAACGGACTTCAAGCCGATGCCGAGTATCGGCAAAGGAGTCGAAGAGATACGGCTCTGGGATGAGTCGGGGACGTTCCGAGTGATCTATACGGCAAGGCTGGCGGATGCGGTGTATGTACTGCACGCGTTTCAGAAGAAGACCCAGACGACGGCACAGCGGGACATCGATAAGGCGAAGGCTCGGTTTACGGAGTTGATGAAGGAGCGGAGATGAAGAAGGCTGCGAAGAAGGTTGAACGGTATGCGAGCGTTTGGGATGCGATTGCGGATACTCCGGAGGAGGCGGCGAACCTGCGGGTGCGGGCGGAGTTGATGCATACGATTGCAGGGATCGTGAAGGAGAGCGGATGGACTCAGACGGAGGCGGCGAAGCGATGTGGGGTGACGCAGCCTCGGATCAATGATCTGCTGCGAGGGAGAGTATCGCGGTTTTCGCTGGATGCTCTGGTGAATATTGCTACGGCGCTGGGGCGGCGTGTACGGGTGGATTTGGACGCTGCTTGAGGGAAGGTGGTCGCGCTTTGCGCGATGTCCCACTCATGCGATGGGACTGCATGAATGGGGCATCCGGCATATCGACCTATTTAGTTTCGAGGGGTTTTCTGGCGAAGTAGTAGAGACTGAAGGCCAGGGCGGCGAACATCAGGACGCTGATGTAGTCGTGGTGGAGGGGGTTGTGGTCTGAGAAGCGGGGGATTGTGCGGTCGGTGGCGGCTTCGTAGAGTTTGATGCAGACGCCTATGAGACCTACGATGCCTCCGGCGGCGATCAGGCCTGAGGCGTAGAGGGAGCCGGGGGAGACTTCTTCGGAGTCCGGGGTGAGGTTGGTGGCGTCGGCGGGGAGTGCAGAAGCAGGTCCTCCGCCTTCGGCGAAGGATGACGATGTCTGGTTGGCGGTGGCGGCTTGCTTTGCTGCGGCTTCTTTGGCGCGTTGGTGGAGCATGGCTCGGTCTACTATCCAGCGGACGACTCCGCCGACGAAGATGGCGAGGGTGGTGGCGATGGAGAGGTAGGCACCTACGGCGAAGGTGAGGGAGCGGATGCCGAGGAGTTCTACGACGATGACGACGGCTACGCCGAGGAGGACGAGTGCCCAGGGGAGTTTGCGGGAGAGGATTCCGTTGATGACGGTGGCCATGAGGCGGCCTTGCGGGGCGGCTGCTTTCTCGCTGCCGATGCCCTGGATCCACTGGACTTCGATCTGGTGGGTGGCGGGGTTGTAGAGGTACTTGCCGTCGTCGAGGGTGGTGGAGCCGATGACGTTGAGGAGGATGTAACTGCGGGTGTTACTTAATTCTTCTTTGGAGTGGTTGTCGGCGTTGTGGGCGGTGAGGGTGAGGTGATCTCGGGTGAATTGACCGTTGTTTTGGACGCCGTCGGGGAGTTGGGCCAGGGAGAAGACGATGGGGTGGGGGAGGCGCTGGAAGGTTTCGAGGCCCTTGTTCATGGCGTTGAGGGTGGCTCCGATGGAGAAGAGGGAGACGATGACGCCGATCATGATGGCGAGTTGCTGCTTCCAGGGGGTGGCTCCGATGAGGTAGCCGGTTTTGAGGTCTTGCGAGGTGTCTCCGGCGTTGGAGGCGGCGATGCAGACGACTCCACCGATGGTGATGGCGAGTGCACCGAAGGCGGGAGCTGTCCAGCCTTTGACGAGGAAGATTGCGGCGGTGGCCATGAGGGTGGCGATGGTCATACCAGAGACGGGTGATGCGGAGCTGCCGACGATACCGACGATGCGGGAGGAGACGGTGACGAAGAGGAATCCGAAGACGACGACGAGGAGTGCGGCGGCGAAGTTGGCGAGAGCGCCTACCTGGGCTCCGGGGATGGGTTTGAACTGGAGGAAGAGGAACATGAGCAGGACGAGAAGGATGGATCCGCCGAAGACGACGATGGGAGGGAGATCGCTCTCTATGCGGGACGGGGCTGCGGCAGTGATTTTATTGCCGACTTTTTTGAAGCCCTGAGTGAGGGCGGAGACGATGGTGGGGAGGGTGCGGAGGAGGGTGATGAGACCGGCGGCGGCGACTGCTCCGGCACCCATGGGGCGGACGTAGGTTCGCCAGAGGTCGGAGGGGGACATGTCCTTGATGAGGACGGTTCCGGGGTAGAGGGGAGTGGCGAGGTGGGAGCCGAAGAAGTAGATGGCGGGCATGAGGACGAGCCAGGAGAAGACTCCGCCAGCGAGCATGATGGCGGCGACGCGGATGCCGATGATGTAGCCGACGCCGAGGTACTCGGGAGTGCAGTCGGCACGGAGGGCTGAGCCTTTGAGGAGGTGCTGGACGCCGAGGTCGGGCTGGTAGTCGGGCTGGGAGGGCCAGAGGGCGAAGAGATTGTCGTTCTGGAAGAGGGTGTAGAGGCCGCCGAGTCCGAGGCCGAGGAAGACGCGGGAGGCGAAGGATCCGCCGCGTTCGCCGGCGATGAGGACGTCGGCACAGGCGGTGCCTTCGGGGTAGATGAGGGTTCCGTGCTCTTCGACGATGAGCTGGCGGCGGAGAGGAATCATGAAGAGGACGCCGAGCCATCCGCCGAAGAGGGCGAGGGCGAAGATTCTTGAAGCCTCCAAATCAAAGCCTAGAAAGATGAGGGCGGGAAGGGTGAAGATGACTCCGGAGGCGATGGATTGACCGGCGTTTCCGGTGGACTGGACGATGTTGTTCTCGAGGATAGAGGCCTTGCCGAAGGCTCGGAGGATGGAGATGGAGAGGACAGAGATGGGGATGGACGCGGCTACGGTGAGACCTGCGCGGAGGCCGACGTAGACGGTGACTGCTCCGAAGAGGACGCCGAAGAGGGCGCCGAGGATGAGGGCGCGGTAGGTGAGTTCGGGGCGGGAGGCAGTGGCGGGAACGAAGGGCTTGAAGTCAGTGGCTGCTGGCATGTAGATGGGGTTGCTCCCGCTTTTGTATGCGATGGTGCGACTGGATGGGAGTGTATCAGTGGGGTGCGACGGGGGATAGGGTTGTTGCGGTATTCTCGCGGGGTGAATTAAACGACTGGTTGAGGTGACGTACCGATGGGGATGAAGCGAGGATATGTCGCGGGGTTGGTGTTGCTGCTGCTGGTGGTGCTGAGCGTTGAGGTCGTGTCGACGATTCGGGGGCAGTCGCTGACGTGGGATGAGGGCGACCATATCTTTGCTGGGTATCAGAGCTGGAAGACGGGGGACTACGGATTGAACCCGGAACATCCGCCGCTGGTGAAGATGCTGGGTACGATTCCGCTGCTGCCGCTGCATCTGAAGGTCCCGCCGTTGCAGGGACGCTTCTTCAAGACCGAAGCGTATCTGGATGGGAGAGAGCTGCTGTTTGGGAATGCGCCGGAGTATAGCGCGGACACGCTGACCTTTCGTGTGCGGCTACTGCCGGGGCTGCTGACATTGCTGTTGGCGATGCTGGTGTTTTTGGCAGGGCAAGAGATGTTTAGTACAGGCGCAGGGCTGCTGGCGATGACGCTGTTTGTGTTTGAGCCGAGTCTGCTGGCGCATGGGGCCTATGTGACGACGGATATGGCGGTGTCGTGCATGCTGTTTGGGGCGGTGTATGCGTTCTACCGGTATGTGAAGGTGCCATCGGCGGGACGGCTTGTGCTGGTGGGTGTGATGTCGGGGTTGGCGCTGGCGTCGAAGCACTCGGCGGTATTGTTGCTGCCGATGCTGGTGTTGCTGGCGGCGAGCGAGGTTTGGTTTGTGGGGAGGGAAGAGGGGAGAAGCCGAGGTCGGATGGCACAGCAACTGACAGGTGCGATTGGGGTGGTGGTGGTGATTGCGGTGGTGGTGCTGTGGGGGTTCTATGGGTTCCGGTATGCGGCGCGGCCGGCTGGGTTGCGGCTTGATCCGACGCTGGCGGAGTATGTGATGCCGTTGCGGCCGCTGGAGGCCAAGGGGATATTGTTACTGGGACGGTGGCATATTCTTCCTGAGTCGTTTTTGTATGGTCTGGCGGATGTGCGGGCGATGGCGAATGAGATGCCGAGCTATATCTTCGGCAAGGTGTATTCGCATGGGGTGTGGTTTTATTTTCCGGCGGTGTTCGCGATCAAGTCGACGCTGGGATTTTTAGGGCTGCTGGCGTTTTCGATCTGGGCGACCGCCAAGGGGTGGCTGGGGCGCCGGCGCGAGGTTTTGTTCCTGACGATACCGCCGATCTTCTATCTGCTGATTGCGATGGGTTCGAGTTTGAATATTGGTGCGCGGCATATTCTGCCGCTGTATGTGTTTTTTGCGTTGCTGGCGGCAGGCGGGGCGATGGCCCTGGTGCGCCGGGACAGGCGGTGGAGCTGGGTTGTGGGTGGGCTGGTGGTGCTGCATGCGGGGTCTTCGCTGCTGGCGTACCCAAACTATATGGCTTACTCAAACGAGGTTTGGGGCGGGCCGACGAAGACGTACCGGTATCTGACGGACTCGAATACGGACTGGGGCCAGCAGTTGAAGGCGACAAAGGCGTATGTGGACCAGCGTGGGATCAAGGAGTGCTGGATTGCTTATTTTGTGGCACCGTTTGTGCTGCCGTCGGACTATGGGATTCCGTGCAAGCGGCTGCCGACTCCGGACTCGTGGTTCTCGCGGGAGCCGATACCGGTGCCTCCGGTGATTCATGGGCCGGTGTTTATCAGCGCGGGAGATTTGAACGGGTTTGAATTTGGGGCGAGTGCGCTGAATCCTCTGGAGGGATTTCGGTCAGTGAAGCCGACGGCATTTATTCAGGATGGGATCTTTGTGTTTGACGGGGAGTTTGCGATTCCGCAAGCTGCGGCGTTGAGTCATACGCAGGAGGCTGCGGCGCTGCTGAAGGCGGGCAAGGTTGCGGAGGCGTTGAAGGAGGCGCAGATTGCAGAGCAGTTGAATCCTGGCGGGCTGCGGGAGGAGATTGGGATGGGAGATGCGCTGAGTGCGGCGGGACGGAAGGACGAGGCGAAGACGCACTATCTGAAGGCGATGGCGGTGGTAGAGACGATGGAGAGTGGTGGGAGAGACAAGTGGGGGGCGAGAGTGAAAAAGAAGATGGGCGGTGGGTAAGGGTGTGGGTGGTGGGCGTTGGTGAAAGCGGTTCGCTTCGCGAATGCCCACTCATGCGATGAGACTGCATGAATGGGGCACCCGGCGGTGTTGGTGGGTTTGATGTGTGGGCCACCCGCCACGTTGTTGTCGAACTACATCGCCAACAGTTTGACCATTCGGAAGCTTGGAATTGCGGTTCACGTTACTTGGGGCGACTACTGTGGTCATCCGTAATAGGATCTCCAACTGTCCTGGTCTCGCCGTTCTCACCACGAATCCGCATACCCCAGGAGCCGCCCTCTTCAGTTTGCCCGGCTACATCGCTGCCAGACAAAAATCCCAATGCTACCTTTGCCTCGGTGTTATCAGTACTGAAGACCATTTTACCCTTACCGGAAGGCGTCAGAAGAAGGCCCATCACCTCTCTACCGCCCTTATCCTTCATAACAAGCTCTGGTTGATCTGTACCATTTACTGAATCCTGTATCCCGATAATTAAGCGGACGGCTCCCGACTTGTCGACAATCTCGACCTTTGGAACACGAAGCGGCTTAGACTCCGAATAACCAAAGAATTTAATGCAAACCATACATGCGATTGAGGATAGTACAACACTAATGGCAACAAGTAAAAAATCTCTAATCTTCATCGGCTCTTGCATCCTCCCGCAATCCAATCCGTTATAGCTGAAGTTCCATTCCCGTCGTTAGGAATATTCAGATTTGACATGACTTGAGCATCCGTCCATCCGGTATAGCTGTGGATTCCCTCGTGTACTAGTGTCATCTGCTGATAGAAGGGTGGAAGATTGAAAAAGTTCGAGCGCAGTGTTATCTGCCCAGTACCCGGAGAAGTTACGGCATCATTGCCGTACTTGGATCTCTCAGGGAAGTAGGGTTCGGTATTTGAACAATGGGATTGATCAGGAGTTGATTAAAGAAATTTGCATTTGTGTACTTAGAGATGCTACTCGCAAATGCTTGATCGCAGGCTTTAGGCAGATTGTTCTGAGCGTTAGCAATAAGTCTGGTGAGGTTAATTGGGGCAGTCCCACCGCCATCACCACCAACATAGGAAACTAGCCCCAAATTGCTTCCGTCAGTTGGAATATTGCCGATCTCAATAACTAAGATCCATTCACAAACTGCTGAGTAGACAGTTCCATTGCAACTATCGCCACGTGTGTACAGCCCCGTAGGATCAGTCAATCCCAGCGGATTGTTCAGTGCATAGGCGTACCGATTCAGCGACTGGGGAGATGTCAGCTTGACGGCACTCCACCCCGAGGGATCGGGCGACATCCACCTTCCCGCTGATTGATCGTACCGCCTACATAAGAAGTCGTAGATTCCCTGCGTCGTGTCCTGATCCTGCCCGGTGAAGGAGCGGTCGGCAGTGCCGGCTTCGTTGTAGGTCTCGCCAAATGGTGCGTAGGCTTCCTTGGCATAGACTGCATGGTTCCAGGTTGTGGCTAAACGAGAACTCCCCAGCCAGTCCTTGTGCCGGATGTAGCTTAGGCCGCTGGCGTTATAGATCGCCGAGGCACCGCCGGGCAACGGAACCGTTCCTTTCGACAACACTCCATTCTGCACAATTGCCAATTTATCACCCGAAGGTCTAAACACCACCTGCACATACGTCGTACCCGATCCAGCTTCCACCATCCGGCCCAGTGCATCGTAGGTAGCGGAGACGCCATTCACAACGATCGGCTGCGCCACCGCATTCCAGCTCACCGTTGCACGGCTCGGTTGACGATCTCTTCCATCACCTGCGGTAGCCCGGTCGGGTTCACATCGTCCTCGAGCGGGTGGGATGTGGGTGGGTGGGCGTTGGTGAAAGCGGTTCGCTTCGCGAATGCCCACTCATGCGATGAGACTGCATGAATGGGGCACCCGGCGGTGTTGGTGGGTTTGATGTGTGGGCCACCCGCCAGCGAAACAATCTGCTGGGGGCTGAGAGATTGTTGCAGGCTGCGCTGCGTCGACTGGAGCAGTCTCCGCCGTACTTTGGAGGGATGAATGTTGTGTCGGTATGCGATGAGATTCGGGAGCGTATCGAGATGCTCAGGTCGGGTGAGGCGGTTGGTGAATTGTCTCCGGTACGGATTCGAGCTGGTTGCTTGTAGTACAAGGCCCGGCAGAGGGGTTGGTGCTATCGCGCAGATTCTGTGGGGAATGGGGCGATGTGGTGGGTTGTTGCGGGAAATTGATTGGCGTTTGGGGCGGGGGTGGGCTTATACTTCGGGCATAGCGCGGTCTGAATGGCCTGGAGCGCTGGCGAGTGAGGTGCGTCTTCAGCGAATGCTTGAATGACAATGCGCTCGGAAGTAACACTGGGTCTCCACCCGGTGGACCACCTGGGTTGAACTCCAGCGGGGTTTCGGAGTGGCGTGCGGTGGCACGTGTACTGCAAAGTTCGAGTCGGTGGGCTCGTACGATTGCGGATGATCTGGTAACAACGTTTTTTCCTGCTGATTGCCGTGCGTGTGGTGGGCCACTGACACGGGCTGGACTTGCTGCCGTCTGCGATGCATGCGTGGCGCGGATCTCTCTTCAAACGATGACATTGTGTGGGCGCTGCGGTGAGGCGCTGGATATGGAAGGCCTGCGCTATGCGGGACAGTTTCCTATTGAGGGCTTGTTGTGTTCGCCCTGCCGGATGGTGCCGCCGGAGTTTGAGCGGGCGGTGGCGTATGGGGTGTATGAGAACGAGCTGCGGGAGATGGTGCATCTGCTGAAGTATGAGGGGATGCGAGCGGTGGCGAGGCCGCTGGGGCTTAAGCTGGCGGCGGCGATGGAGATGTTGGAGGGGCCTGCGGCGCGTGAGTTGATGGTTGTGGCAGTGCCTCTGTATCCGGCGAAGGAGCGGCAGCGTGGCTATAACCAGGCGGTTCTGCTGGCGGATGTGGCGGTGGCGGCGTTGAAGAAGAGCAGGCTGGGGTGGGAGTTGCGGGCGGCGCATGGGGTGTTGCGGCGAGTGCGGGATACGGAGAGCCAGTTCTCGCTGACGCCGAAGGGCAGACGGCGGAATTTGCAGGGGGCGTTTGCGGTGCGGGATGGCGCGGGGATTGTGGGGCGCGAGGTGCTGTTGCTGGATGACATTTATACGACGGGCGCGACGGCCCGGGAGTGTGCGCGGGTGCTGCGGCGAGCGGGAGCGCGGAAGGTTTGGGTTGCGACGCTGGCCAGGGCGCAGACGGAGATGGTGGCGCGCTGGGGTGAGGCTTAGGCGCTAGAGATTGGAAGTAATCGCTAACAGAGATTGGAACCGGAGGGCTTTGAGATGCAAACGGGGAAGATGCGGAAGCAGAGACTTAGTGGCAATCGGCACGCGGGATATGGCTCGCAGCATGGGGCAGCGGGCAAGGCGACGGAGGTGGATGCGCGGGCAGGGGTGTTTCGTCAGCCGGCGATGCAGACTCCGGTGCTGGTGCTGAATGCGAGCTATGAGCCGATCAATATCTGTGGTGCCCGGCGGGCGCTGGTGCTGGTGCTGAAGGGGGTGGCTCGGACGGAAGAAGAGCAGGGCGCGATGCTGCATGCGGCACGGATGCGGGTGGCGATGCCGAGCGTGATTCGGCTGCTGGAGTATCGGCGGATTCCGCACCAGACGCGGGCGCTGAGCCGGAAGAATATTCTGCTGCGGGACCGGAATGCCTGCCAGTACTGCAACATTGTGCTGACGGCGGGGGAGTTGACGCTGGACCACGTGATTCCGCGGTCGCGAGGCGGGCTGTCGACGTGGGAGAACCTGGTGGCGTGCTGCCATAACTGCAATCGGCGGAAAGGGAACCAGATGCTGCATGAGTTGACGGACATGAAGCTGCTGCGGGAGCCGAGGCCGTTCAGCCTGCACACTTCGCGGCATATTATGCGGATGATTGGGAGCGCGGATGCGGCATGGCGGAAGTATCTGTACTTTGAGTCGGAGGTAGAGACGGCGGTAGTGACGGCGGCCTGACGAAACAGGTTGATGGGGACGTGACCGTTTGACCGGCAGGCGTTTATGAATGGCTGGTTGAGATTGATAGAGTGGCCGCCTGAGCAGGCGGCCACAGTCGTCTGGGGCTATTTGGGTGGTGGCGGAGTAGTTTGCTTCTCACCTTTGTTGGTGATGTCTTCGCCGTTGTAGATGATCCTGCTGGTGGCTCTGAACTGCTTGTAGTCGGTGTATTTGACTACGGTGCGGAGGTGGACATCCTGAGCGAGGTATCCTTCGCCACCGGCGAAGTGGAGGTTGCCCTCGGCCTTGGTGTAGGTGGGGAACCAGTACTTGCCGTCGACCTGCTCATAGTAAGTGGTGAAGGGTGGGGAGAGGTCTTCGTGGCCTTTGCGCTTGTCGTCAGGGACGTTTTTGCCGTTGACGAGAACGATCTGGAAGTCCTGCTGATCGACCCAGACCTTGCCCTGGAAGTAACGCTTGTTCTTCTCGATGACCTTGGGGCCGGCTGAGAAGACGTAGGTGTCAAGCTCGTCGACCTTCTGGCGGCCTAGGTAGGTGATGTCGTACTGGGGGAGGTCTTCGGTGGTGAGGACGAAGGGGAGGCGGTGCTCAATGTCCTGCATGTCGGCGGGTGACATCATTACGCGCTCGAGGGTGTTCTGGGGTGCGAATACGACGTGTTCTTCGCGCTTGCCTTCGCGGTTGAAGGTGATGTCGGTGACTTGCTGGTACTCGCCGTCGGGGCGGTTGGTGTCGTCGGAGATGGTCTGGACTTTGACGGCCTGGCGGAAGATGTAGTTCTGGCGGGCGAGGTTGAAGACGGACTCGCGTGCGGCGAACTTCTGGATGATCTCCTGCGGGGTGAGGCCGGTGGGGGGCGTGGGGTCGAGCGGGCCGAATCCGGCGGGGTCGTCGGCGGTGGCGGTGGCTGAATTTGCGACAGCGGCGAAGGCGGTGGAGGGATGCGCCGATAGCGTGAGGAGCGAGAGTGCGAGGAGGCTGGCAGAGAGCACAGCGTGGGTGACGGGCTGCTTCATGTTGAGTGAACTCCTGAGTTACGACGGAGCAGAGGCGCTGGGGTGGTGTCTCCAGGCCGTTGACTACGCATCATAAGAATAGACGCCGGAGATGGAGATTTGGTGATGAGTGAGTTTCGAGAGCTGATGATGTTGGTTTTTGGGCTGTTGATGCGGCACTCGGCGGAGGCTGTGGGCGCGGTTTGTCTGGCGGGTTCTCTGGGGATGCTGGGGCGTCAGATGCGGCTGAACGCGGGGATGCGGCGACGGAACCGGCAGACTCGAGAGGAGTTGGAGGCGTATGCACGCCTGGATGCCCAGCTGCCGGCGGATGGCGATGTGCGGGTGTTGGGGAAGAGAGTGTGCCGGGTGGTGGCGGACACGAGTGCGTTTCGGAAGGTGGCGATGTTGGCACGGGATGCCGATGGAAGACTTTTTGTGGCTGGGAGCGTGGGTGTCGATGACAGGGCGGTGGCGGCGCTGAATGGTTGGGGTGGGCGGGTAGTGGCTCTGCGAGGCGAGAGTGAACCGCTAGCGGGGCAGGCTGGGGTGGCGGTGGGGACGAAGAGCTTTGCGATGAGGTTGGAGGAGGTGGATAGGCTAGGGGAGTTTCTGGGGGAGAGCGAGAGGCCGGTGGCGATGGTGGCTCCGCTATGGACGATGGGGGGGCGGCTGGTGGGGGCGTTGGTGGTGTGTGCGGATGATCGCGGCAAGCGTGGTGGAGGGGAGATGGGGCCGCTGGAGGCGCTGGCGGTGAAGCTGGCGCGGACGATGGAGAATGCGGCGCTGGCGGACCGGTTGTTGCGGCAGGAGAAGCTGGCGAGCCTGGGACAACTCGCGGGAGGAGTGGCGCATGCGCTGAACAATCCTCTGACGGCGGTGCTGGGTTTTGCGGAGTTGATTGCGGAGACGACGGAAGAGGCCCGGGTGCAGAAGGATGCCGAGACGATTGTGCGGGAGGCACTGCGGATGCGGGAGACGGTGCAGAGCCTGCTGGACTTCTGGCGTCCGGCGACTTTGATTGAGGAGCCGGTGATGATGGGGGCACTGGTATCTGAGCTGGTGTCGGCGTGTGAGGAGACGTTGGCGGGGCGGGGGGTACGGCTGATGGTGCAGGTGGGGGAGGATGTTCCGGCGGTGCGGGGGAGCCGAGATCGGCTGCGGACGGTGATGGAGCATCTGCTGAATAATGCGGCGCAGGCGGTGGGGGCGGCTGGTGGGGAAGAGCATGCGATACGGGTTTCGGTGACGCATGATGAGCGGGGGTTGCAGGTGATTGTGAGTGATACGGGGGCGGGGTTTGTGGAGCCGGCGCGGGTGTTCGATCCGTTCTATACGACGCGGGAGTTGGGGCAGGGTGCGGGGCTGGGGTTGAGTATTTGCTATGGGATTGTGAAGGAGCATGGCGGGGAGATTAGTGCGTTCAACCTGCATCCGCGGGGAGCGGCGGTGGTGGTGGAGTTGCCGGTGGCTGGGGTGGTGGTGGAGGAGAGTGTGGTGCGGGAGGTGGCTTGAGCGGTGGGGCTTAGGGGTACCCCCCCTCCCCCCCTGTTATTGCGCAAAGTCTTCTATCGATGGGGGATAGGGGTGGACTTGATGGTATAGCGGAGTGCGATTTGGGACATGGGTTGGGGGCTGGCGCGGTACTGGTGCCTGGCTGGTACCTGGCTGGTGCCTGGCTGGGGGGTGGCGAAGTCAAGTATGGGGATGTGGGTGGGGGTAGACTCTCGGGATGAAGAATCTTGTGGGTTTGCTGGCGGCGGTTTTGGTTTTGGTTTTGGGGTGCGGGGCGGGCCTGGCGCAGGGTGCTGCCGGGGCTGCGGGTAAGCGGCCGATGACGTTTGAGGATTTGATGGCGATGAAGCGGGTAAGCGATCCGCAGATTTCGGCGAGTGGGAAGTGGGTGATGTTCTCGGTGACGGAGGTGTCGTTGGAGAAGAATTCGAAGGTGAATCATCTTTGGGGTACTTCGCGTACGGCGAATCCTGACGGTGGCGGGGGAAAGGCGGAGGGTGAACGCCAACTGACCTTCGGGAATGGGGAGTCGAATGGACGGTTTTCGCCGGATGGGAAGTGGGTTTCGTGGACGGCCGGGGATCAGATTGTGGTGGCGGCTTGGGATGAAGGTGCGGGGAAGGTGGGGGTAGGGAAGGTGCTGACGGCGGTGAGTACGGGTGCGGATGGGGCGGTTTGGTCGCCGGATTCGCAGTGGTTGCTGTTTGTGTCGAGTGTTTATCCGGAGTGCTCCGATAAGGCTGCGTGGGCGGAGGAGGATGCTTGCGATAAGGCTAAGGATGAGGCGGCGGCTAAGAGTCCGGTGAAGGCGCAGGTGTTTGAGCATCTGCTGTATCGGCACTGGGACCATTACATGGGGGAGAAGCGGAGTCATGTGTTGGTGATGTCGGCTAGCGATGGTTTGCAAGTGCGGGATTTGACTCCGCGGAGTGTGGTGGGGGATGCGGAGACGCCTACGTACTTTGTGAGTGGGCCGATTGGGTATGCTTGGGCTCCGGATTCGAAGGAGATTGCTTACGTGGCTAACCTCGACGCGGTGCCTGCGGCGAGTACGAATAATGATGTGTTTACGCTGCGGCTGGATGAGGCCGGGGCTAAGGCGGTGAAGGTTTCTACCTCGTTGGGGAGTGATGATGGGCCGGCTTATTCGCCGGATGGGAAGTGGTTGGCGTTTCGGTCGCAGGCTCGGGCTGGGTATGAGTCGGACAAGTTTGATTTGGTGGTGATGGATCGTGCGAGTGGGCGAATTGATCATGTTCTGCCAAGAATGACGAACAGTAAGTACGAGCCTGTAAAAGACAACTGGGTTGACGAATTCGCATGGGCTCCCGATTCGAAAAGTATTGCGATTGCTAGTCCAGATCGAGGTAGAGAGGTCGTTCAGATTAACGCTCTTCCGGTCCGGGGTAGCCTCACGCCGCCTGGAGCTTGGACTGCGGTGGAGGGTGAGTTTGGGAGTTTGGCATTCACGAAGGCTGGGGCGGTAATTGCGACTCAGATGTTCGTGAACCGTCCAGCCCAGATCGTGATTATTACCCACACACGTACGGGTGCTGAGGGAGGTGACATCTTTATCAGTGAGACGGATGTTCGATCGCTGACGCATATGAACGACGCACTCGTTGCTCAGCTCGATCTATCAAAATTGGATACCTTCTGGTTCGGAGGCGCCGAAGATACCCAGGTGCAGGGGTTTGTGGTGCGGCCGCCGAACTTTGATCCGGGGAAGAAGTATCCGGTGAAGTTTTTGATGCATGGTGGGCCGCAGACGGCATGGGGGGATTCGTGGAGCTATCGGTGGAATTGGGAGTTGATGGCGGCGAGCGGGTATGTGGTGGTAGGGGTGAATCGGCGTGGGTCGACGGGATATGGGCAGAAGTTTGTGGATGAGGTGAGCGGGGACTGGGGTGGGAAGGCGTATGTCGATCTGATGAAGGGGCTGGATGCGGCGGAGGCAAAGTTTCCGTTTATCGATAAGACTCGGGAGTGTGCGCTGGGGGCGAGCTATGGCGGGTTTATGGCGGACTGGATTTTGACGCATACGGACCGGTTCAAGTGCATTGTGACGCATGACGGGATGTATAACCCGGCGGCGGCGTATGGGGATACGGAGGAGATGTGGTTCAACGAGTGGGAGTTTCGGCGGGGTCCTGCGACGGGGGCAGCGGCGTGGGATAAAGAGCCAGGGCAGCCCTGGCGGTATCAGGATCTGCCGGCGGCGGCGGATCCTTTTCGGAAGTGGTCGCCGATGTTGCATATCAAGGATGCGAAGACGCCTACGCTGGTGATTCATTCGCAGAAGGACTATCGGCTGGATGTGAGCGAGAGCTTTCAGTTGTTTACGGCGCTGCAGCGATTGGGGGTTCCGAGCAAGATGCTTTATTTTCCGGATGAGGGGCATTGGGTTTTGAAGCCGCAGAACTCGAAGCTCTGGTATGAGACGGTGGGGGATTGGTGCGATCGTTGGACGAGGACGGGGAGGTATGCGGGGAAGTAGATTTGTCGGCTGGGATAGGAAGGCATATCCCAGGGGCTAAAGCCCTTCTTGCTGACGGTGGGCTGAGAGGCCCAAGGCTGAAGCCTTGGGGTACCTAGAAGCAAGAGCAACGGCAACGACAACGGCAAAGGCAAAGGCGACGGCAACGGCAACGGCAAAGGCAAAGGCAACGGCAAAGGCAAAATGCAGGTCCTCGATTTCACGGCTCACAAAGACGTGAGCCGTTTTGCTCAAGATGACAATGTTTATTGGAATAACAGGAGTACATCGTGATGGCGTTTGCGCGGGCTAAGAAGCGGGAGCCGGTGGGTGAGGCGGGGTTGTTTGAGTATGCGGTGGGAGTGCTGGCGCGGAAGATGCGGACAGTGCGGGACCTGCGGCGGTTGATGCGGAATCGTGCGGAAGAGGGTGAGGCGGGGGAGCGGGCGATGGATGCGGTGTGCGTTCGTCTGAAAGACCTGGGGTATCTGAGCGATACACGGTTTGCGGCGGACTATACGCGGCTGCGGAAAGAGAATGAGAAGTTTGGCAAGCGGCGGGTGCAGCAGGATCTGATGCAGAAGGGGGTGCATAAGGAGTTGATTGCGACGACTCTGGCGACGGCTTATGACGAGGTGGATGAGGTGGCGCTGGCGCGGGAGTATGTGGCTCGGAAGAGGATGAAGAAGCCGAGTGGGGTGAATGCGCAGAAGGAGACGGCGCGGGTGATGGGGCGGTTGATGCGGGCGGGGTTTAGTTCAAGCGCGATCTATAAGGTGCTGCGGGAGTGGGAGGTTCCGGTGGATGTGGATGCGATGGAGGGTGGTGCGGACTCGGATAGCTATGCGGAGCGGGATGAGGACTTGCCGGAGTTTTGAGGAGGGGGACAAGCAACGGCAAGGGCAGAAGCAGGTCCTCCGCTTCGCTCAGGATGACAATTATATTGTAAATAATTATAAACAAGCAAGATATACTTCTGATACTATCTGTACGAGCCCTACACAGATACACAGATTCAAGGACTTACAAGAAAAATCTACACGGAATCTGCACAGGACGAGTCAAGCGATAGAGGCGAATATGGCATTCGTCACGGACAAATCGGAACTTAAGCCGGGCTTGGTTCTCTTCCGGCGTGGCGACGTGGATCATCGGATGTGGTATTGCCGCATGAAGATCCCCAAAGCCGACCGTTACAAGACGGTTTCGCTCAAGACGACCGACCTCGATGTGGCGCGGGAACGTGCCTTCGACCATGATGCAGACATCCGGTTCCGCTTGAAGCACGACGTCCCTGTGTTCAACCATCCCTTTCGCGAGGTGGGGAAAGAGTATCTCCTGACGCAGGAGGCGCGGGCGAAACGCGGAGAGATCAGCGCCGCGCGGCCCAAGAAACTCCGTGCCGTCATCGAAGGCGCTTTAGACAGGTATGCAGGTTCAACACAGGTACATCTTATCGGCGACGAACGCTGGGGCAGCTATCCGGCATGGCGGCGGGAGAACGGCGCGGGACGCCACAAGCGCAATGGCGTTCGGGAAGTTACGGCCGACGTAGCGCAGTCTTTCGCAGACCACGAATCCGCACGCCGCACCAAGGTTCAGCAGACCCTGGGCATCAGGGTTTTGAAGCCGATTGCCATCAAGCCGCAGGATGTTCACGCGGTTCCCTTCATCAGCGATTCCACCATCCGCTTCGAGATGTCGATTTTCGGGGCGATCATGAACTATGCGGTGAAGAAGCGCTATGTCCCCGCAAGCCAGCGTTTCGACGACCGCCCGAAGCTCAAGACGATGAGGCGTGACGAGTTCACGCTGGAGGAGTACCGCAAACTCCACACGGTCGGGCGCAAGTGGATTGCCGAGGCCGACAAGCCGTCAAGCGTTTGGTATCGTACCGTCACCTACAACATGATTCTGATTGCCTGCAACACGGGCATGAGGCCGGCGGAGATGAAAAATCTCCGTTGGCGCGACATCATGCTTGCAAAAGACCGCGAGGGCCGCGAGATCGTTGTCTTGTTCGTGCAGGGCAAGGGCAAATCGCGCAAGCTGGTCGCGCCCAAAAGCGTCGGAGATTATTTAGAACGCATCCGCACAATCTCCAAAGCCATGGAACCGGACGACAGGGTATTTACCAATGTCACAGGCAAGCCCGCAAAAACTCTTTACAGCTCGCTGATTGCGGATCTTCTGAACGAGGCGAATCTGCGCGAAGGCACGCAGGGAGTTCCGCGTTCGACGTATAGTTTCCGGCATACCTACGCCACGCTCCGATTGCAGGAAGGAGTGGACGTGTACTTCCTCGCCGAGCAGATGGGAACTTCCGTCCTCATGATTGAAAGCCACTATGGACATGTGAACACCATCAAGCACGCCGACCGTGTGTTGCAGGGCATGGCGGGATGGGAACTGCCGCAACCGGAACCGGACGATACCAAGGCCAAGGCGTCGAAAGCGGCAGCGAGCCACGATCAGTCCAAAAGAGGTCAGCGTAACAAGCCGCGCTGACCGTGAACCTCCCGAAGCCGTCTTTTGCCGGAGCCGCTGGCGGAGGCTGGCGCAGGGAGGTAATTGTTCCAAAGTCCGGCCCGGACTCTCCTCACTGAAGTTGTTCTGATTTGCCGCTGCCCCGCTGGGGCGTTCTTTAGCGGCAAATCTCCCTTGCACGTGCCGCCGCTGGCGGCTGTACTTCGTGCAGCTCCAATCTCTTGATGCCGGGAATCCGGTACGCCTCCAACCAGGATCTACGGTTCGGCGTCCGCGCCATCATCTGGGAGGGCGGGCGGCGGGCTTTTATCAAATGGGTTCAGGCGGCTGATTCGCTCTCCGGCCCACCGAACCATAGACATGAAGTTCAGTTGGGAAAGATGCCCAGAGAATAGCGCATATAGGCATATCAGGACGATGGCCAGCGACGATATAACCACGACTAACGAAAAGCCGGTGCGATCAGGATGATGAACGATTGCATACCAGCAGGCCCACGCCGCCAGACCAATAACTGTGGTGGCTAGAATTGTGGCGACCGTTGGAGAGATTTTCGCTTCCGACTTCTTCTGCTGCTTTTGCCTTTCGTTAGCCAACTTGACGGCGGCCTCTATGAGGGCGGGATTTTTTGATTTGTCGGCCAGTCGCAGGTAATCCATGATCTGCTCATGGGCCTGCGTGCTCAAATCCGGTGAGGGCGAGGCTTTCCGCTTCTTAGTTAGAGCGGTCTGTTTCATGCAGCCATCCCGACATCTCTCACCGAAGGGAATTGGAACGCGAGTTCCAACCGGAGTCCGTCTCCCTCATGATCCTCATCGCACTCATCACAATGCGGAATGTCGTTTAGCTTGTCCTCGCTAGACACCGTTGCAAGAAGTTCTCCGCTCTTCTTGCAATAAACATTGAACGCGCGTGTTAGCACACCGGCGCGCGCTAAAACCTCCAAGAGCACGTATGCTTCTCCGTCATTCAGGCGGAGTTTCGCAGCAGCAAGCTTTGGCAGGAAGAAAGTCTGTCCGCTTTGCTTCTGACGCTCAAGGTATTGCATGAGCTGGTCTAGGAGGTCGGACAGACCTGGGTTATCACGTTTAGCGCGCTCGAATTTGCGAGACAACATAGTTCACCTCTTCGTCGCTACAATCCGCATTGACTTTAACGTACCCGGTTTCGGCATCAATATGCGAGTAAAGCTCGCGAGTCAGAAACCCGTTGGAAACTTTGGGTAGCCAGTAGAACGATTGCGCATCCCAAGCCCACGATTCACCGTTGTTTTGATACGCAAGTTTCCAATCGGGGTCGTCTCGCACATCGGCCCGTGATGAGTGGGTTTTGGCTCTCGTGTTGCTCTGGTTTGTGTGGTTGTCGATGTGAATGCGAACAACGCGCGGCTCCTCTTCTTCAACCAATTGTCGTACGACTGGCCGCCATTCGATTGGAAGAAGCGTGCATTCCAATAGATCAGAAACTTTATCGAGATATGCCTGATAGTAAAGTTCGGAAGGTGTTCTACCTGTTGCGTCTTCGTAGGCGTGCCGAGTCTCAGGAGGGTTCATTCGCAACTCTGCCGTCTTGGCCGCAAGGTCAGCTATCAAGACTATTCGTCTGGGCACCGGCTCTTTGACTACAGTCCCCGTTTTGTCGTCAATCTTTAGGCTCTCGTGCTCCTCGGCCCACTTCACACGCAATAATTCACCTTCCAACTCGGCGTATACAGGCGACATCGGTTTCGTCTTCTCGCCCGCGAATGTGCGGATTTTTGTTAGCGCGAAACCTGCATTCAGGAGGCGATTTGGGAGCCACTTCCTGGTATCTGCTTTTGGCAACTCATCTAGCTTGTAAAGGTAGATGCGCATGTCGCTGGCCTCTTCAAAGCCGATCAGCGCTCTTTCCAGTGCATCTTCCGCTAATCTCTTTTCAGCGATCTCATCCGCAACCAAATTGGTGATTGTTGGTCGCGTATACGCAGAACTTGATAGGCCTATGGCTTTAAGCCACGCCCTTAATCCCTTTACCGCAACCTTGTCTAATGTGGGCTTGATCCGCGCTCGAATCTCGTCTCGTGACTGCTTATCAGTGCTCATGTAAGGCGGGTTGTCCTTCTAACTTCTCAGGTGTACGAAAATGAGGGATGAGCGATTATGCCATCCACTTTTTGTGCAGGCAATGGAAATAGCGAGTGTTTGTACCGTGAGACCGTCCCCCGGGACCTGCGAACACGGAAAGCCGCCAGGAACCATAGTCAGAAATTTGTTGCATTTTTCTGACATGACGTTATACTGAAGTAGTCAGAAATTTGTCGCATTTATCTGACACGAGGCTACCCTATGTCCACTCCGGCATCCAGCATTCCAGCAGGGTCGAGACGCAGACTGGGATGAACTGAGACGCCCTGCAATACAAAGGTGAACGAGACCAAGCCGACGATGAAGAGAGCCTCCCGTGCGATGCGCGCGGGCGCGATGCCTTCCCCGTAGATAAGGATGAGGAGCAGGGCGATGAAGATGCAGGCCAATACGGGGACCATGACAAGGGAGGCCGAAGAGAACAGGACCAGGCAGAGCAAGCGGCACACAGGGTCAAGCGAGGAGGCTGCCTTCAGTCTAGCCACGCGAGGTCCTTGATTGATCGAAGATGCCGAAGCGGATTTCGAAGGCCAAAGGCCTCGACCCCTGAGGACAGTGTCGGATCGGGGTGGCCCGAGAGGACTATGGCACCTTTGTCCATGACGATGAGAC
>JANXYX010000049.1 GCA_025408425.1 Granulicella sp. | reverse complement strand
CCTGCGTGACTGAGCGAAATAACAAGATTGCTCCGCCAGTCCTGCGCTCCCGCATCTCTGAATGCCAAGAACATCGTCTTAAACAGGGAGCTTCTCCGGTTGCGGCCCTCCAACTCGTCGGGAGCAATATCCAAGCGACCGAACTGAAGACGAACGCGATCTATCAATTCCTCGGCTCCGCCGGCGCGGAGCGTGAGCAAGTCTTGATCGAGCAAAGTTTCGCTTGAACCTCTAGAATAGCGTCCTTTCACATTGGCAATCAGAACCCAGAACCGGAGTCGCACCGCTTCTTCGACACTGATTTCGTAATTGCGCTTGTGGCCGAAGTTGGCCAGAGACACCAAAATATACGGAGACGAAAGAAGAGCTGAACTGTCTATGTTCACGTTCGATTTTAGGAAGTTAATTGCAAAGTCCAGTCCTTTGCAACTCTCCTTCCAAGCTGTCTGTAACTGCGACAACGTAATCTTGTGTACGGTCAGGAACCTTGATTGTCCAGTGGCGAAGGCGATCATGTTCCTCAAGACAAGACCGAGGTCGATGTCGAACCCTTGGTCAATGCAATGCTTTTGATATGCCTGAAAGACTTCTAGGGAATTCCTCCATTTCGCGGTGATCTGGGCCAAGGCCAAATCTGAACTCCGCAGCTTAGCACCGAGAGAATTCACCCGGACGAAGATTTCAGTCACTTCATCATAGGAAAGTGTGCGCTCAAGCACGTCCATCCTGTATACATACTTCCGGATACTCCTGAGTTTGGCTAGACGCTCGGAATACTTTTTGTATCGAGGGTCACTAAAGCTTTCGATGCCTGCCCGCTCCAAAAAGTGCGCGTCACCGTCGATTTTGAAGGCGTCACTAACTCTCACCCAATGCGGGAGGGCCTCAAGCTTCTTGGCGGCAACGACGAACGTCATCTTCTCGAAGCGTTGCAGAAGCTCGTCTTCGGACGAATCCGCGTCCGTGTCCGCAATGTCCTCTTCTTCGTCGTCGCCGTCCTCATATACCTCTGTCACAAACGATCGGCCTTCTGGGTGCTCAAGGTTGAAGAGAAGTTCCAACGGTCTCTTTTTCCCGCGCACTGTCACCCCCTCACCCCTGATGACCGCCGAGAGCGAGGTTAGCCGTTGTTGCCCGTCGAGCAACAAACGGGTGCTCCGAGACTTGTAGGGATTCTCATTTTGAGAGACGGAAAAGTCTTGCAGCGGCACGTCTTCGTCTGTTTCCCAAAGCAGGATGGCACCTGAAGGGTAGCCACGATAGAGCGAATCTAGCAGGTCACGAACGCGTGTTGAGCGCCACACATACCTCCGCTGCATCTCAGGCAAACTCAGCTCGCCCCGCTCAATCATAGCGACGAGTTCCTCGACTGTCGCTTCTGCTTTTGCCATTCGCTCCTCCTCAGTAGTCCGCTATCTCACTTTAGACTAGTGGCATCCATAAGAACATCCGATTTCCACCCATTCACGAAACCGAAGTTGATCCCTCGGGTCGCCTATGACATTCTCAATCACAAACAAAGCAGCCTCCGTGGTCGCCGTGAGTGCAAGCGCATGACTTGTCGACATGTTTGTCGCGCAGCTTTCAGGCGTTGTATGAACCTTGAACTGTTTATAAGTTGCCAAAGCCACAAGCAGAACAGCAATCCCATTCTGAAAAGTGGTACGGGCTTTCAGGTATTCAGTCTGCCGTTCATTGTGTTTTCGGCGCTCCACCTCTTGGGAGAACGAGGGCATTTCATAGCGTAGAGCCTCCACTTCTAGTCCTACCCTTGGAATTGTCCCTGCCGGATCCAGTCCACTACCTGATTCTTGCTGCTGACTTAGTCTCTATGTGTGATTTCAGAGGATGGATTCGAACTCGATGGGCGATCCGTCTCTTATCTCAACTGATGCATACAGGCCGAGTCGCTCATAGAGCTTCGGCTGCGAGCAAATTCTCGGGATTGTCCCCCATACTTGCGCTTTTGTCGCTTTGAGTTGTTGCACAACCCATACCTTGTGAGGCGCCGATTCTGCCGATTTCGAGTGTCTGGATTCAACGAGTTGAGGGGTGCCTTGCGGCACCCCTTTTGATCACTCTCTATATAGATACGGGAACGGCATCTTTCGCCTGTTTGAGCAGGCGACTGACCGTGGCGCGAGAGACCCGGTGGGTCTTCGCGATGTCGGTCAGACTGTCGCCGCGGGTGCGGTCCCGGAGGACAGCAACCCGATCGATTTCGATCGGACGCCGGCCGATGTGCCTGCCCTCCAACCTGGCGCGACGCATCCCTGCCCGTACCCGTTCGATGATGAGGTTACGCTCGAGTTCGGCGATCGCTCCGATGATGATGACGATGGCCCGCCCTAGCGGGCCGCCGGTGTCGAGGTTCTCGCGGAAGCTGACGAACTCTACATTCAGCCGGTTGAACTCGTCCAGCACTTCAAGGAAGTGCCGCACGGACCGGGCGATCCGGTCCGAGGCCCACACCAGGACTACCTGGAAACGGCCGCGGCGGGCATCCCGAAGCAGGTCATCGAGGCCAGGCCGACGAGCCTTCGTCCCGGAGATCCGATCGGTATACTCAGCCACTATTTCAAATCCCCGCTGCTGGGCCATGGCGCGGAGGTCATGGAGTTGGGTCTCGGGGTGCTGGTCCACAGTCGATACGCGCATATAGAGAGCAACAGTTTTCATAACTAAACCTCGATCGAAGCCAGCACATCACGCAGGTAGCTCAACTCCAGATCCAGTTGGAGCAGGTAATTGATATCCGGTTTCGGCTGGCTGAGTTCGAGAACGGCTTCCAGTTCAGTCAGATCCCTCATTCGGTCGACCTTCTGACGGATCTGGGACCGGGTGACAGAAAGTGAGGCAGGACGGCGAGAACGGCGGAAGTATGAGCGCCGGTGCAAAACTAGGCCACAGTGCGCCGCGTGAGCGGCGTTCTGCGGCGGAGTAAAAGTAGGCCACCCGCCGGATCTTGATTTCGTGAGCTATTGCCTTGATGGCATGGTTCATGGAACACCGGAGGGATGT
>JANXYX010000048.1 GCA_025408425.1 Granulicella sp. | reverse complement strand
CACCTGAATCGTCGGTCCGGGAGCACTGCCGTTATACCCCCAGACGTCGATGGTCTTTTGCGGGGCGATCTGCTGCTTGAGGACGTGAGCGGTCAGACGAAAGACTTTGACATCGCCATCCATCTCATAAGGCAGGTCTCCGATATCAGTGCTTACGACCGGTACGGTCCCGACCGCTGCACCGTGGGTATCCACCTTGGAAAGCGATCCGCTGCTGACGCCGAGATAGCCGCCAGTTTGGCGACCTGAGTGGTCGAAGATGAAGTGTGCGTACCCGCTGCTTGGGCGCTATTTGCGGCGAAGAGACCTACGCCGAGGGTCGCAGTGTGTTGCAGGAAGTTACGGCGTGTAGACATAGGAAGGAATCTCCGTTGTGTATAGGGCGTCCAATGAAAATGGCGCCGCCGGCACGGAGTGGTGCTGCTGAGATCCAGGGGGGTGGACGCAAAGCGACGCACTTCGACCGGCGACATGGAGGTATGTCGTCGGCTGGAAGGTCGCTGAAACTAGACGCGGAGGGTCGTGTGAAGGGTAATCGGCGTAGATGGGCGGAGCAGAGGCGGTCCACGGGGAGAGACCTCCGTGTGTTGCAGCTCCGGCGCAACCTGAAACGCATCGAAGAGGACCGCGTCCGTACTGACGGAGGCATGAGCCACTACAGCCTTCTGTTCGCTGAAAAATGAAGGCTGCTGGGCGCAAACATGAACTTCACAATTGAGCGCATTTACCACCGATACCAGCGCTTGACTGTTTCGGTCGGAAGCTGTCCTGTGCGCCATGCCGGGCATATCAGCCATCCGCTCTTGAGCTTGAGCCTGTTGACCCGCTTTGGCTTGGACTCCGTCATGGCAGCTCGACAGCGCCTGCGCGAGCCCGCACTTGATCTCACAATTCGCGGCAACAGCAGGGAGCGACACCAAAATCAGTGTCAGGAAGCTCGCTATTGTCGCCCGGAGTCGCATACAAGGATTATGCACCTTTCGAGTTTGTTAGATGCGAACTGCCGGAAAAGGTCCGAGGGCGGAACAAACGACGCTCAACCAAAGGGAGGGGTGCAGGGGAAGGAACGGCCCCGCCACGCGCTCCAATGGAGCGTGTCGAGCAAAGCCGGATGAGGGTACGGGAGAACCCGAAGGGGGTTCTCCCGCGCCTTTTTACTTTGCATCGAAGCGGGAGCCGATGATTGACTCCCGCTGTTGTTCTAAGCTGCGATCTTCTTCTTGCTGGAAGCTGCCTTCTGAACCGTGACTTTGGTGGTGGCCTTTGCAGAAGACTCGATGGGCGTCGGCTGCTTGGCCTTCTTCGTTGCGACTTTCTTCTTTGGTGGTGGTGGAGCAAACGCGACTTCGGCTTCGGCAAGGAAGTCGAACTCGCCTTCGCGTGGGATGCCGACGTGTCCGGCTAGTGCGAGTCGCAGGGCAAAGCGGGTTAGCTTGTCGTCTGCGGTCGCGTCAATAGCGGAGAGGAGAACCTCTTCGGCGCTGCGCTGTTCGTTCTCGTTGTCTGCTGCGATATCCTCGGCCAAGTCATCAGCGAAGGTGTAGGGGTCAAGGTTGATAATCGCGCGTAGCAGGACGCGCAACTGCATTGCTGTGAAGCTCTCCGGGGCCTTGTTAAGGATTCGCTCGAAGGTAGCGACACGAATCTTGCGTTGCTCTTCCTTGCGGGTTTGCTCTGCCTCGTACTCCTGCTCTTCGCGTTCGCGCTGCTCCTTGAATGCCTCGGTTCTGCGCTCCTGCTCAGCTTCATAATCCTTTCGTTCCTGCTCGTGTTGTTGCCTGCGCTCCTCGGCCTCTTCCTCTGTCTCGGTTTCCGGTGCTGTTGGCAAGGTGGGGGCGGGATTCTCGGCCAGACGTGCGGCCGCGCGGGGGTCGTGAATTGCACAGTGGTTGTCGGTGCATACCGTGATTGCGGTTCCCGCGCGTTTGCCATAGACGATGATGGCTGGCTTGGCGGCTGCACACGGTGGGACTGGCTCTGCATCGGGGTTCTGCACCACCGCATCGATTTCGCGAAGTTGTCCCCGTTGGACGGCTCCCGGTCTCTGCTCTTTCGGGCTGCGGTAGCCGTTCTCGATCTGGATAAGATCGGGGTGGGCGGCGACTTCGCGGTCGATATGAGCGTTGATCTTCGTTTGATAGCAGGGTGAGTCGAGGCA
>JANXYX010000047.1 GCA_025408425.1 Granulicella sp. | reverse complement strand
CAAACTCCAGCGGCAAAGTATCCTTCGATAAAGACTCCCAATAGACGGCTACGGACGCCAGTTTGGGGCTCAGCCGAATAGTTCGCTATGTGAGCCCAGCCGCGCCAGACGTAGGGTGTCGGCGCCGGGCTTACTGTAGATCAGCAGCAAGTCGGGCTTGATGTGGCATTCACGGTAACCCGCCCAGTCGCCGCTCAAGCCGTGGTCCCGGTTCTTGATTGGTAAGGCTTGTTCCGACACCAGTCGGGTAACGACTGTTGACACAAGCGAATCCAAATCGTTGCGGTGGCGCGGTGCGGCCTTTGCACGCTTGAAGTCACGCTTGAATGCCGAGGACCGTTCAATCGTCCTCATTCAAGTCCGCCATCAGTGCCGCCGTACTGGTGAAGCGCTTGCCTTTCCCCGCCTCAAGCTCGGCAATCGCCTTGCGCGTAGCCGCGTTTGGCGCTTTCACCTCAAAGGGTAACCGACGCTCATCCACCACGCGCAACATCAGCAGGCGGATAGCATCCGAAATGGACAGTCCCATTGCGGCGAGAGCCTCACCGGCGCGTTCTTTAGTAGCGGTGTCAATGCGAGCGCGAACGTAGGTGTCCGCAGTCTTCATACTAAGCCTCCCTCGAATTCGGCCCTTCACATCTCATTGTAGTCACAATGCGACTACAGTGTAAACGACTTCACCTCTTCAAAGTCAGGCCGCGGCTCGTATCGCGACCTAAATGCCTTATCCCAACTCAGGCTGGGCACCCCTTATAGAGAAATCAGTTGTTGTCTGCCCCAGCAGACAACCATGGAACGGCCTGCAACCGCGCGCGTGAGGGTACGCCACGGGCAGTTCGCGTGTTGTGGCCAGAAAACCCGCTTGGCGTCCACTGGCGTCCAAGTCGCCGTCCGCTAAGTCTCGTGTTTTCCGTGCGGAGAGTCTGTAACTGGTTGATATTTCTTAAATGGCATGGAAGAGGTCAAGTGTTCGAATCCCTTCAGGTCCACCAAACTCCTCAAACACCTACGGGCCTCTGCCCGCCAGACTCCTCGCCCGTGGAGTCCAAACCCCATTTTGATGCACGGGCAGCCGTGTTGAAGGACGTTGCCCAGTCCGCCCACGCCGCCGTAACTCCTTTTTGGCTACCTGGCTCGCGGAATCTGTAGATCGTCGCAAATCTTCCGGCACAGGAAATCGTTAACTTCGCGGTGACGCGGCACCGAGGACGATTTACTCGCCTTCCGATTCACGTAGTATGTTGCCCGCCTTCTCGCAGGAACTGGCAACCGTGACGCTCCAGGTGGCGGATGAGATCGGCGCGTTTCACGCGGCGGGCAGGGAGAAGGGTTCGCGGATGACATCCGCGGTGCCAATGGTTTCCTCAGCGAGGACACGATTGGCTTCAATTACCATTGCGGCGGCTTCCTTGAGATTCTCGCGCGCCTCATCGAGAGTTGCGCCTTGGGTGTTGGCGCCGGGCAGTTCCTCAATGAAGCCAACAAAACCCTCCGCAACTTTCATGTAGATCGCGGTGAACTTGAGCGGTGGCATGCCTTAATAGTACCTCGGGCCGGTCGTTTGTGATTGTTGGGGTGTTTCGCGAGGTTTTGGACGCTCCTGTGCGAAATACGGACCCGTAGCGCAGTTGGGACCGCGCTTCCATGGCATGGAAGAGGTCATCGGTTCGATCCCGATCAGGTCCACCAACAACCCCATAAAAAATAAGCACTTCCCCCCGTCCTCTTTATTTGAGGGACGAGGGGAGATCGATGTTCTGCCCGCAGCGCGTTTCCTACGCCTTCGCGGCGATCTCGCCTATAGCTCTTACTAACTTATCCAGGTCGGTAAGGGTCGTATAAACGTGAGGAGTTACGCGAACGCAGCTGATATTTTCCCAAACAATCCCAACAGTGTGGATCTTGTATTGATTTGGAAACACCTGGAGTCGGTTATCAAGTAGCTAAAGGATGTGCTCCCTGATCGGTCAGCATCCAAGAGCAAAGTAAGCTGAGGTGGATCGGGATCAGGCTTCTGAGAATGGCTCCAATTGTTTTGCTGTGGGGGCTGGAGTAAAGAGGCTTACGGCGAAGAGGCAGATAAGGCTGGCGAGCAGGGCGGGGAAGATGGCGTCGCGTTCCGCCAGAACTGCGGGTACATTCCGATGGATGAAGGCGGTATCCCAGATGACAGTGATGAAGGTGCCAATTCCGATGGATGCGACGGCTGCTGATGCGGTCGCGCGCTTCCAGAAGAAGGCGGCCAGGATGACTGGCGTGAGAGCGGCGGAGTAGATGGTGTAGGCGTAAAGAGCCTTCTTGAGGACTGACTCTGTGCCCAGCGACTGGAAGAGCGACCAGAGGCCGAGCAGGACGACCATCAGCCGGCTGACGATCAGGACCTTCTTGTTGGAGGCGTTTGGCTGCATGTAGCGGACGAAGATGTCGTTGACCAGATTGGTGGCTGGAGAGAAGAGATAGTTGTTGGCTGTGGAGATGATCTTGGCGAAGATCGCTCCCATGAGCAGAGCTCCGAGGAGAGCGAGTGCTGACGAACCACCACTGAAGGCGTGCAGTCCGCAGTAGGCGAGGATCTCGCGGGGTCGGTCGTGGACTTCGCCGTTGGGGAAGAGAGCGGATCCGGTAACGGCGATGGCGACGATGACAGTCTCGAGGATGATGGTGCCGATGATCCAGCCAATGACTGCTCGCGCGGCGTCTTTCTCGGATCTGGCTGAGAAGAATTTCTGGTACATCGACTGGTTGCCGAGGAGCAACATGCATGTGGGCAAGAAGAGTTCGAGCGCCTGGATGGGACGAAGATCGCCAAATATTTGGAAGTGGGTGGGAGGAAGCGCTGCGTGGACGGCGGACCAGCCACCGGCGGAGTGGATGAGGACCGGGAGCGCCAGGGAGAGGGTGACGGTGGCGAGCAGGCCGATGAAGAGGTCCATGTAGGCGACCGAGGACATGCCGGCGATGGCGGTGAAGAGGATGACGAAGGCGGCGAGGATATAGCGGCCGAGGATGGGGGAGATGATCGTAGGGAAGATGAGGTGGAGGATGTCGCCGCCGCCGATGAGTTGGTAACTGGTGATGGCGGTGTAGGTGAGCAGGATTGCCATGACGCCGAGGACGCGCGCGGTCTGGTTGTAGCGGGCTTCGAGCAGGTCGGGGATGGTGTATTGGGCGAACTTACGGGCTCGGGGTGCGATGAAGTAGATCAGGAGCAGGCCGAACCAGCCGCCAGCGCCTTGCCAGAGTGCCGCGAAGCCATGTTTGTAGGCGTTCTCTGCTCCGCCGAGGAGTGAACCGGAGCCGATCCAACTGGACAGGAGGGTGAAGACGAGGACGATGGCAGGTAGCGAACGCCCTGCGACGAGGTAGTCGGCCTTGGTCTTGACCTTGCCGAGACGGCCGAGTGAGACGGAGAGCAGCGTTAGGACGATAAGGCCAAGGACGATGACGTAGAGGTTCATGGGTTGTGGGGATTGTAGCCTTAAGTGGTTCATCCTTCGTCGCGAGGAACGCTATACCGAAGATTCCTTAATGCTAACCAGCGTGTGCCGGGAACGACTTCCCGGTACCCCCCACCCCCCCCCCGGGGGTACTACCTACTAAGTCCTTTGTTTCCATGGCTATGCGTTTTTGCGGCCCGCTAAGATGTTGAAAGCAAGGAATTTAGACGTAAATATTAGATTGCAAACGAGTTAGGCCCGGCAGTGGAGGCCGGGCCTAACTTTTTACCTTGTAGTTCTATTTTACCAAGTTGCGCAGGGCATTCAGGCATATATTTTTGAAGGGTCTGTTTGGTGTTAAGTGATTGAATTGATTGCAGTTGCTTGACGGGAATCCGGTTGAGAGAAGGTTGGTGGGGCTTGACACGCGGATTTGCCCGTAAATCCGCATTTTATTTTGTTTTGGACAGATATTTATGGCTTGACAGGTTGATCTGGAGGCTGGTGGATGACCAGGTCGTGTGGATTGCGGTCGGTGCGTTGGTGGGGTTAGGTTTTGCGGACGATGGTGGGAGGAGGATGAGAGTTGTGGAATCCCACCCTTCGCAAAGTGCTGCGATGGATGGGCACCCCGGCGGTCCTGGTGGGTTGGGGAGAACAGGCAACAGCAAAAGCAACTTGCAGGTCCTTCGACTGCGGCGGCAAAAGCTCCGCCTTCGCTCAGGATGACAAATTCTTGCAGTACGCGGCTACAAACGGGATCAAAAAAAAGAAGAAGCCGGGCCGCATTGGGGTGCGGTCCGGCTTCAGGGGTTGGTGCGGGAGATGTTTGTTTATTTGGGTTGGGGTGTGGTGCGGAGATAGGGCTTGATGGTCTTGTAGCCGGGGAAGGTCTTGTCGGCTTCTTCGTTGGAGACGGCACCGGAGATGATGACGTCTTCGCCCTGCTTCCAGTTGGCGGGTGTGGCGACCTTGTGCTTTGCGGTGAGCTGCATGGAGTCGAGGACGCGGAGTATCTCGTCGAAGTTGCGGCCGGTGGTCATGGGATAGCTGAGCTGCAGCTTGATCTTCTTGTCGGGGCCAATGACGAAGACGGTGCGGACGGCGGCGTTGGTGGCGGCGGTGCGGCCTTCGCAGGAGTCGCCTTCTTCGGCGGGGAGCATGTTGTAGAGCTTGGATACCTTGAGGTCGGTGTCGCCGATCATGGGGTAGTTGACCTTGTTGCCGGTGACATCTTCGATGTCGACAGCCCACCTGGAGTGGTTTTCGACGGGGTCGACGCTGAGGCCGATGATCTTGGTACCGCGTGCGGCGAACTGAGGCTCAAGTCCTGCCATGGTGCCGAGTTCGGTGGTGCAGACGGGGGTAAAGTCCTTGGGGTGGGAGAAGAGAACGGCCCAGCTATCACCAATCCACTGGTGGAAGTCGATGGTTCCCTGGGTGGTCTCGGCGGTAAAGTTTGGAGCTTCATCGTTGATGCGTAGTAGCGACATGGCTAAAAATTCTCCTTAGGCTATTTGTAAAGGGGACCGATGGAAGTAGTGTAAATCAGTGATCTTTCGCCGTGATGTGTGGAGGAACCTGTCGCTCCTGGGTGAGCGGCCGGGTGGGAGCTGACGGGAGGGTTCCGGAGAGGTGGATGGCGGGATTGGCAGGTGTGGATAGTGTCCGATAAGGCGCTGGTGCATCTAATAAGGAGGAGAATTTTGAGCGTATGCCAGATTTATGGAGGAACCGGCCTTTTGTCGTGACGAAGCTGCATCAGATGGTGAAGTTGGTGCAGGAGAGCCACGCCGAACCGATGAAAGGGGATTCTCGCGCGCTGGAGATGGTGGGGGAGCGGGAGATAGGAGTGACATTTATCGGCCACTCTTCGTTTTTGCTGCAGATAGGTGGACGGAATGTGCTGGTGGATCCGGTGTTTGCGACGCGGCTGGTGGTGCTGCGGCGGCAAAGACGACCAGGGCTGATCGTAAAAGAGATGCCTGCGATTGACCTGGTGCTGATCACCCACGCGCATATGGACCATTTGAATCTACCTTCTTTGCGAAAGGTGATTCGGGCGGCGAAACGGCTGAGAGGCGTTGCCCCTGAGGTGGTGGTTCCGAAGGGTGTGGAGGATCTGGTGGCGAGGCTGGGTTTTGCGCGGGTGCATGGGATGGAGTGGTGGCAGGAGAGCATCGTGCAGGGGCTTCAGGTGACGATGACTCCGTGTAAGCACTGGGGGGCGCGGATGCTTCGTGACACGCACCGGGGGTATGGCGGATATTGCGTTTCGGCGGGGGGGGTGTCGGTCTATCACTCGGGGGATACGGCCTATTTTGAGGGGTTCAAGGAGGTGGGAGAGCGGCTGCGGCCTGATGTGGCATTGATGCCGATTGGTGCATATTTCCCGGATGCTTACAGGGCGGTGCATACGAGTCCGGAGGAGGCAGTGCGAGGGTTTGTGGAGACCGGCGCGGAGTTGATGGTTCCGATGCACTTTGGGACCTTCCAGCTAGGGCGTGAGCCGATGGGCGAGCCGGTGCAACGGCTGCAAGCGGAGGCTGAGCGGCTCGGGATTGCGGATCGCGTGCGGGTTCTGGAGGAGGGAGAGACGATGCGGGTGGCAGCACTGGACTCGCTCACGCGACCTGTGACGGATGCGACTTTCGCGGGTAACGACGTATCCTATGGACTATGAATAGTTTAACGGTGAATGCGAAGGCGAGTGGAACGTTTGCGCTTGGCGGCGATATGGTCGTCAACCGGTTGGGCTACGGGGCGATGCGGATTACCGGTGACGGGATCTGGGGTGAGCCGAAGGACGCTGAGGAGTGCAAGCGCGTTCTGCGGCGGGCGGTGGAACTGGGAGTGAATTTTATCGACACGGCCGACTCGTATGGGCCGGAGGTCAGTGAGCGGTTGATTGGTGAGGCGCTCGCTCCGTATGCGAAGGATCTGGTGATTGCGACGAAGGCCGGGTTGACGCGGCAGGGACCGAATCAATGGCTGCCAGTGGGACGGCCGGAGTATCTGCAGCAGCAGGTGGAGATGAGTCTGCGACGGCTGAAGGTGGAGCGGATCGACCTGTGGCAACTGCATCGGATTGATGCGAAGGTTCCGGTGGAGGAGTCGCTGGGTGTGATCAAGAAGCTGCAAGAACAGGGCAAGATCAAGCATGTAGGGCTGAGCGAGGTGAAGCCGCATGAGATCGATCAGGCTCGCAAAGTGATCGAGATCGTTAGCGTCCAGAATAGATACAACATTGAAGATCGTGGGGCTGAAGACGTGGTGGACTACTGCACGAAGAACAACCTTGCGTTTATTCCGTGGTTTCCGGTGGCAGCGGGCAAACTGGCGAAGCCGGGCGGGAAGCTGGATGAAGTTGCGAAACGGCATGGGGTGACGGTGAGCCAGTTGTCCCTGGCATGGCTGTTGCAGCGGAGTCCAGTGATGGTGCCGATTCCGGGGACTTCGAGTGTGAAGCATGTGGAAGAGAATGTGGCGGCAGCGGACGTCAAATTGAGCGACGCGGAGTGGGCGGACATTGAGGCTGCCGCAAAAAAATAAGAGAGTCGTTTGTCGATGACAAGAAGGAAGGGCCGTGGCTAATGCGCGGCCCTCATTTTTTTGCGGCCCGGTGTCCATCGGTCAGGGGTGTGGCATCTTATGGACATGTCTCATGGTGCGAATGCGAAGTTGAATGCGGCGGCCAGCGGAACGTTTGCGCTCGGTGGCGATATGGTTGTGAATCGTCTGGGGTTTGGGACGATGCGGCTGATTCCGGATGGAGCGTGGGGTGCTCCGCAGGATCGGGAGGGAGCGACGCGGTTGCTGCGGCGTGCGGTGGAGCTGGGAGTGAACTTTATCGATACCGCTGATGCCTATGGGCCGCAGGAGGTAGAGCGTCTGATTGGAGAGGCGTTGGCTCCGTATCGGCAGGGTGGGGGATTGCTGCCTATTGTTGTCGCGACGAAAGGCGGGCTGGCGCGAATGGGGCCGGCGAAGAGTGAACCGCTGGGCCGGCCGGCTTATCTTCGTCAGCAGGTGGAGATGAGTCTGCGATATCTGAAGGTGGAGCGACTCGATCTTTGGCAGCTGCACCGGATTGATCCGAAGGTTCCGGTGGAGGAGTCGTTGGGGGAGATTTCGAAGCTGCAGGCCGAAGGGAAGATTCGGCATGTGGGTCTGAGTGAAGTGGGTATAGAGGAGATCGAACAGGCGCGCAAAGTGGTGCCGATTGTGAGCGTACAGAACAGGTATAACCTGTTCGAACGGAAGCACGAGGCAGTACTGATGTATTGCGAGACGCAGGGGATTGGGTTTATTCCGTGGTATCCGGCAGCGGCAGGGAAGCTGGCCGCGCCTGGCAGCAAGCTGGATGGCCTGGCGAAACGGCATGGGGTGTCAGTGACTCAGTTACTGCTGGCGTGGCTGTTGCAGCGGAGTCCGGTGATGTTGCCGATTCCAGGGACTTCGAAGGTGGCGCATCTGGAAGAGAATGTTGCAGCAGCAGGCGTGAAGCTTTCAGCAGAAGCATGGCGTGAGTTGAGGGTGCTGCAAAGTAGAGATGAACTGTAACTGATTGAATGTCTGCGAGATAGGGGCTCAGCCTTGGCTATTCAGCGGGATCTGCAACAGATAGGTTTCTTTGTCCCACCTTTGGGTGATTCCAGCGCGGGCAGCGAATACCTATCTTTACGCAATGGCAATTACGCATGGATTTACCGCCAATCTGGGTATGCTTCTCTCGCTGGCCTGCCCGACGGATGAGGATGTCCCGTTCTTCAATGACTGCATGAAGCGGGCGAAAGCGAACGGCTTGTCGTGGGACGAGTCGTTGCGATACACGATTGGTGCCCGGCAGCAGTTGGAGCAGGGTGAACTGACGACTCCGTTTGAACTTGCTCCGCAGAAACGCGTCGGCTGGGGTGGTGCGTCGGTGCGTGAGATGGGTGTGATCGGGTAAGAGGGTAGCGATGATGGCGACTGACTGGTTGCCAGTGGCGCCCAGGGTATTGTCTGCCCTTGCACAGATGGGGTGTGCTTCCAGCGAGGCGGGATCGTGGGTGATGATCCCTGGTTGCGAATCCGATGCGATGAGTGGTCTGGAGTGGGGTTCTTAGAGTTCCGCAGGATTTCGTGCGTGGTATGACCAATTTCGGGTAGGATGCTTCGGAGCACATTTGCGCTCCTGGAGATGGGATGAACGTGATTGGGATGCGGTTGGCAGTGATTGCGGTGGTGGGAGCGATGGCAGCGCCGGCGATGGCTGCGGACAAGGTTTGCAACGTCAGAACGTATGGCGCCAAGGGTGATGGGACTGCCAAGGATACGAAGGCGATTCAGGCGGCGATAGAGGATTGCTCGAGTGCCGGTGGTGGAACTGTTGTGCTTAAGGGTGGGAAGTTCGTGACCGGACCGATCGAGATCCGGAGCAACGTGGTTCTGGATGTAGAGAAGGATGCTGCTCTGCTGGGTTCAGTGGATCGCGAGGACTATGCGAAGGCGACACGGATGCGGCAGCCGACGGTGGAGCCTCTGATTGCGGTGACGAACGCGGAGAATATCAAGATTACCGGCGGTGGCTTGATCGATGGGCGTGGGCAGGTCTGGTGGGACTATGTGAAGGGCGTGAAGGATGCCGGGGTGCTGGGGACTGACCATCCACGGCCGATGGGGATGCTGATCGACCACTCCAAGCATGTGGTGGTGGAGGATGTGACGGTGCAGAACGCGGGATTCTGGCAGATTGTGCCGTACTACTCGGATGATCTGGTGTTTCGAAATTTGAGGGTGTTGGCGCCGCAGCGTGGCGCGCCGAATACGGATGGGATCGACCCGTTCAGCTCGAGCCATATTGTGATTGACCACTATTTTTCGAGCGTGGGGGACGACAATATCGCGATCAAGAGTGGAGCGATCAACTCGCCGGGGCCGGATGCTCCGAGCCACGATATTACGATTACGGACTGCACGTTTGAGGCAGGGCATGGGCTGTCGATTGGGAGCGAGGTCTCGGGCGGTGTGCAGAATGTGCATGCGGAGCGTGTGAGCTTCAAGGGCACGGATCAGGGGATTCGAGTGAAGTCGAACCGTGACCGCGGGCATGACATCAGCAACCTGAGCTTCAAGGACATCACGATGGATGATGTGAGGACTTCGATCCTGATCAGCGAGTACTACCCGAAGGTGATGCCGGCGGGGGCGGTGCCTGCGGAGCCGGTGCAACGGCTGACGCCGCACTTTCATAACATTCGGATTGAGAATGTGAAGAGTGTGAACAGCGACTGGGCGGGCGTGATTGTGGGTCTGCCTGAGTCGCATGTGGTGGACATTGAGCTGAAGAACGTGAACATCCAGGCGAAGAAGGGCTTCCAGATTGGATATGCGGATGTGACCACAGACTGGTTTGTGGTGAGCACGACGGATGGGAGCAAGCCGGTGACGCTGGGGCCGGAAGGCGCGATCAAAGAGAAGCAGTAGCGGGTCAGCAGGAGATGGTTGGATCGAGTGCAGCCTGAACTTCGGCTGCGCTTTTTCCTGTGATGCGGAGGAGTTTGGTGCGGTTGGTTTGACCGGTGACGAGGGTGATGCGGGACCTGGGGAGGCGGAGGGCGTCGGCGAGGAAGGCGATGAGGGCTTCGTTGGCGCGACCATCGACGGGTGGGGTTGTGAGGGAGATCTTCAGTGCTTCGGCGTGGATGCCAGTGACGGCGTTTTTGCGTGCTCCGGGATGGATGCGGACGGCGAGGGTGCAGCCGTCGGGGGTGTCGTGAGCGTAAGGAGGGGGTTGCGTCATGGCTGGATCATGATTGGCTAACGGCGATGCGTTTGCCGAAGATGGCGGTGCCGATGCGGACGCAGGTGCTGCCTTCCTCGATGGCTACGGCGAAGTCGTTGGACATGCCGATGGAGAGTTGAGTGAGGGTGGGGTGGAGCTTTTGCTGTTCGTCACGGAGACGACGGAGGGTCTGGAAGTAGGGGCGGGCGGGCTCGGGGTCTTCGGACCATGGGGGGACGGTCATCAGGCCGCTGGGGATGAGGTTCTTGAGAGGGTCGAGAGCGTTGAGGAGGGCGGGTAGGTCTTCGGGGGCGATGCCGTGTTTGGACTCTTCGTGGGAGAGTTTGACCTCGATGAGGATGGGGAGTTTTTTGTTGAGTGCCGCGGCGGCGGAGTTGAGGCGCTGGGAGATTTTGAGCGAATCGACGGTGTCGATGGAGTGGAAGAGTTCGGCGGCGCGGGTGGCTTTATTGGACTGAAGCGGGCCGATGAGATGGACTTCAATGCCGGGGAGCGCGGAGACGAGGGGGGACTTATCGGCGAACTCCTGAACGCGGTTTTCGCCAAAGAGGCGGTGGCCGGCGGCATGGGCTTCGAGGATGCACTCGACGGGGTGGAACTTGCTGACGGCCATAAGTGCAACTTCATCGACGGGGCGGTTGGCGCGGCGGCAGGCTGCGGCGATCTGGTCGTGGAGGAGTTCAAGATTTTGCGCGATCGACATGCTGGGTTCAGTTTACGGGTTGGCGTAGGTCTAAAGCACTACGCTAACTCCTAAAGATGCGCCGCGCTGATTTCGGAAGCAGAGCTAGATTCCGGGGGACTGTTGGTTGCGAGGGGGATGCCGCTGAGGGCCGCGTCGCGGGCGGCTAGTTTTTCGCGGTGGCGGCGGATGTAGTGGGCGGCGATATCGGGGTAGAACTCGCGGATGGAGGAGAAGATGACGTCGCGCATGGCGGAGTAGCCGAACTTGGTAGCGAGGACTTCGAAGTCGCTGGAGCCGGAGGGGTAGTAGTAGCGGGAGATGACCTGGGTTAGGACTTTGCCGCCAAGACCGGCGATGTTGGGGGTCTGGCGACCGCCGTAGGTGCGGGTGACGCCCTGGCGGCTGATGACGTAGAGCGTGCGGATGGGGATGCTGTGGCCTCTGCCGAGAGCGTAGAAGCGGGTGTCCTCGTGGAGGATGCTGGGGAGGAGCCACGCGCTGAGGTAGGTGCCGTCGGTCTTATCGAGGAAGCCGCGCCAGGTGTAGGCGTAGAAGCCGGGAACGCCTTTGCCCAGGACTGGGTGGGAGTCAATGCCCTCGGCTGAGGCGGAGGTGATGGCGAGGAAGACGAAGGAGGAGTAGTCGAAGGCCTGACGGGTGGCGACCTTGAAGTTGTATCTAAAGCCGGGGGGAGGAGGCTTGGAACCGCCGGAGACGGAGCGGAAGTTGGGCATGAAGCCGAGGATGCGCTGGGGTTGCTGGAGTTCGAGGGGGATGGGTTTGCCGTCGGCATCGAGTACCACGGGCTTGGCTTTTGGCTCTGGCTTGGCGCTGGATGGTTCGTCGCCGGTGGGGTAGAGGCCGTAGCTGGGGGGATCGGCAGGATAGGTAGAGGAGGAGGTCTCAGAGGACGATGCGGCTGCGAGCAGCAATTGGGGCGCCGGTGCGGGAGCATCGGGGAGTGGTGTCTGCTGCGCCAGGGCGCTGGTTGCGAGACATAGAGCGAGCAAGAGACGAATACGCAAAACACCATCCTAAAAGGGAATTGTGGCTTTTCAGGCCATGCGGAGGCTATAAGGGTTGTCTAGTAGTTAGACATGCCAGATGGGGGAAAGTTGCGAGTTTTTACTGGCAATCTATGGAGCGCGGGAGTATCAATCTGGTTCAAAGATGGTTTCCGGCTCATCTTTTGAGCACGAAGTTTCGGCCAGCACTCTGTCGGTTGCAAGAGTGCTGGCCGGAAGGCTTTGCTGCGTGATTTTTTAGTGACCGTGTTCTTCGAGGTATTTTTCTACTTCGAGGGCTGCCATGCAGCCAGAGCCGGCGGCGGTGATTGCCTGACGGTAGCGGCGGTCCTGGATATCTCCGCAGGCGTAGACGCCGGGGACGATGTTGCCGTTGAGGGTGGTGAAGACGTTGTTGGTGGTGCGGATGTAGCCGTCTTCGTCGAGGTCGAGGACGCCTTTGAAGGCGCTGGCGTTGGGGATGTGGCCGATACCAAGGAACATGAAGCTGACAGGGAGGATGAACTCGTCGCCGGTGACACGGCTCTTGAGGCGCAGGCCCTTGACGTCCTTCTCTTCCACGCCAAGGACTTCTTCGACGGTGGTGTTGGAGAGGAACTGGATCTTGGGGTGGGCCATGGCGCGCTCGAGCATGATTTTAGAGGCGCGAAACCTTTCGGTGCGGTTGATGAGGGTGACCTTGGTGGCGAAGCGGGTGAGGAACATGGCTTCTTCCATGGCGCTGTCACCTCCGCCGATGACGGCGATCTCTTTGCCAGAGGCGAAGAAGCCGTCGCAGGTGGCGCAGGAGCTGACGCCGTGGCCGATGAGGGCCTGCTCCGAGGGCAGGTTAAGCCATCGGGCACTGGCGCCGCTCGCGATGATGAGAGTGCGGGTGTGGATGATTTCTTTGCCGACCTGGAGGACGAAGGGGGACCTGGAGAGATCGACTGACGAGAGATGGGACATGCGCAGTTCGGCACCGAAGCGGGTGGCCTGCTGCTTCATGTTCTCGATGAGTTCGGGGCCCTGGATTCCTTCGGGCCAGCCGGGGAAGTTTTCGACCAGGGTGGTGATGGAGAGTTGACCACCTGGCTCGTGGCCTTCGAGGACGAGGGGTTTGAGATTGGAGCGGGCGGCGTAGATGGCGGCGGTGAGTCCGGAGCAGCCGGAACCGAGGATGACTGTGTCGCGAGTTGTGATGTCGGGCATATTGGCTTCCATAGTGTAAATGCGCGGCGGCGGAAAAGGATTCAAAGGTGGTTGTTGGGGTGAGGCGAGCGAAGCGAGGAAGAAGCGAGGGATAGGATAACTAGATGGCAAATTTAACTTTGGTTTATGGATTGCGGCTGCTGCCTGCTGAGGAAGTGGTGGAAGTGGGTGATGCTCCCGTGAAATTGAAGAACGGCAATGACGCGCACGTGACGATGCATGTGCTGGAGGGCAGCCGTGAGCAGATCGAGGCTCAGTTGAAGATGAGTCTGGATGCGTTTTTTGATTTTTATCCGGAGATTTAGACGCCGGTCGTGTCGCCGCTGGACGGTGGTGGTGGCGCTATCGGGTGGTGTGTGCCGAAGTGGGACGTGTTGATGGTTCTTTGCCGCTCCTGACGAAAAGGAGGAGTGGAGGCTTAGAACTGGATGGCATGGAACTGCAGATGTTGGCGGGTGCTGGTTGGCGTGGTGCTGGTATTGGGGGATGTTGCGTCAGCCCAGACGGTGGAGACTGCGCTGCGGGAGATGGCGGCCAGGGCTGGGGTGATCTTCGTTGGGCAGGTGGTGCGGGTACACCGGGTGGACGGTGGGGGAATGGGATCGGGTGTGGTGGAGGTGGAGTTCCGCGTGGATCGGGGGGTGCGCGGGTGTGCCGTGGGCGGCATCTACGTTTTGCGGGAGTGGGCGGGGTTGTGGGTTGCCGGTGAGCAGCGATATCGCGTAGGCCAGCGGTTATTGATGCTGCTGAATGCTCCGAATGCCGCAGGGATGAGTTCGCCGGTGGGAGGGATGGATGGGGCGATACCGGTGCGAGGGGTGGAAAGTGAGTTGGCGAGTGCGGTTTCGCATGGAAGGACTTCGGTAGCCGGGCCGACAGAGATGGTGGATCTGAGTTGGGTGGGGACGAGGGTGGTGAGGCCGGTGAGTTATTCCGGTGACGCGTTGGGGGGCGCGAAAGTGGGTGGAGGCTTGGCGAGGGTATTGCCGATGGGGGTTCGTGAGTTGGCAGGTGGGAGTACTGAAGTGGGGTCGGCTTCGGTTTCTTCGCCGGGGGCGTCGATGGATGCGGTGGTAGGGATGTTGACTGGGTGGGAGCGTGATCGTGCCGCGCGGTAGGCGCAGGTTAGCGGCGACGGTGCTGGGACTGCTGAGTGTGGCGCAGATGGCGTGTGCAGGTGGGCCGCGCTGGGTTACCGGGACTCCGTACTTTACGACGAGAGGAACGCCGGTGGTTTGGTACACGGCCACTCCTCAGTACTTTACCGATCCGGGCAGCCTGAGTTCGTGGGTGAGTCATGATGCGGCGGATGCGATTGTGGCAGCAGCGGCAGGGGTGTGGAACTTGCCTACGGCGCAGATAACGCTGGCTCGGGGGGGTGGTCTGGATGAGCATGTGAGTGGAGCGAATACCTACATAGGCACGGGGGGGATTGTGTTTCCGGCAGATGTGCAGGGAAGCAACTATGTGGCGAAACAGATTGTCGTGATCTACGACCACGATGGATCGGTGACCGATCTGCTGCTGGGGGTGGGGGCGAGCGATCCGAGCGGATGCCGGCAGAATGCGGTGACGGAGAGCGTGGATGGGATCTCGCCAGCTGGATTGATTCAACACGCGGTACTGGTTCTGAATGGGCGCTGCACGGGAAGTGCGCCGGAGATGCAGTTGCAGATGCAGTACCAGTTGATGCGGGCGTTCGGTCGCGTTCTGGGGCTGGCGTGGTCGCAGACGAACGACAATGTGTTCACGCGGAGTCCGGTGCCTACCTATCAACAGGCGATGCACTGGCCAGTGATGCATCCGATCGACATTATTTGTGGTCCTTATACGTACCAGTGCATGCCGGAGCCGTTTACGTTGCGTGATGACGATATTGCTGCGTTGAGCGAGCTGTATTTCATTGATCAGGGGACGGCTGCTGCGGGGAAGGTGGATACTCTGCTGAATGCGAATGAGATCAGCGGGAGGCTGAGTTTTCCTTCCGGGCAGGGGATGCAGGGAGTGAATGTGGTGGGGCGGAGGTTGGAGCAGTACTGGAATATTCCTGAGGATTGGGAGACGACTTCGTCGGTGACGGGGTTTCTGTTTCGGTGGAGCAGCAAGACTCCTGTGATGGGGGAAGACACGTCGTTGAATGGGAGCATGGGGACGTCGAATAGTTTTTATGAGGGTTGGTACAAGCTGGCGCGTGTGCCGATGCTGCCGGGTGACTGGCAGCAGGTGATTATGGAGACACAGCCGGTCAATCCCTTGTACATAGGGCAGTATTCGCTGGGGCCGTATGCGGCGAATACGGTGAATCCATCGGGTCTTGATGCGCCACAGCAGACGGGGGTCTATCCGAGCTATAGCCGGTATGGATGGATTGACGTGTCGACTAACGGGCCGGCAGGGAGTTGCAATACGGGTGGAGATGGGATGGAGAGTGCACCGGCGCCGGTGGCGATTTCGGGCTGGTGGACTGGGTTGTTGTGCGGGTATGGGCATGTGGCGTGGTCGGGGTTGACGGTGAAGGCGAACCGCAGCCTGACCGTGGAGGTGACGGCGCAGGATGAAGAGGGATTTGCGACGACGAGCAAGGCGATGCCGGTGATTGGGGTGTGGCATGCGACGGATGTGATGGGATCTCTGCCGGGGCTTGGGGCGGCGACGGAGGCGTTCAATGGAACGTCGGCGGGCATGACGTCGCTGACCGTTCACAGCGTACAGCCAGAGTCATTGCGGATGGTAGTTGCAGACCAGCGTGGCGACGGGCGGCCGGACTTCGGGTATGGTGCCCGCGTGCTGTATGCGGATGCTGTTACTCCGGCCACGGTAAGCGCAGCGGGGGGAGTGGTGACGATAACGGGGATGGGTTTTCGCAGGGGCAATGCAGTAACGGTCAATGGAGTGGCAGCGGTGGTTTCAAGCTGGACGCCAAATGCGATTGTTGCGACTGTGCCGGCGTCTGGCGCGGGGTCTGCGCTGGTAGCTGATGTGGGGGTGACAGATACTTCGAGTGGCGGAACGACGGTAATGACAGGAGCATTGACGTACGCGGCGCCGGTGCCAGAAGTGATGACCCTGGTGTCTGCGCCTTCTGGAACGGTTTATGTGGGGGACGTGGCGACGAGCGCTTTTGCGCTGCGGGTGATGAATGTCGACGGGGTGACTCCAGTGGCAGGGGAGGCTGTGGAGTTCTCGGCTGGCAGCGGAAGTGTGCGGTTTGGAGGCTGCGGATTGGGATCCTGCACGGTGATGACGGATGCCACGGGGCGCGCTGCGGTTTCGGTGACGCCGCTGGTGGCTGGGCCGGTGGTGTTGTCGGCCGTGGGGATTGCAGGAGGAGTTGGGGGATCGTTTACCGCTGTGACGAGGGTGCAGACGGTGTTGATGGTGCGGCCCGTGGAGTATGTCGCGTCCGGGACGACGGTGTTGTGGCAGCCGCAGGTGATGCTGTCGGACAGCTCGACAGCGACAGTGGGGGTGGGAGTGAATTGGCTGGTGACGGCGGGACCTATGAGGCTGGCGACTGCGGCGACGGCAGCAGATGCGCAGGGAGTGGCTTCGACTTTTGCTACGGCGGGGCCGCTGGTGTCGGTAGCGTCGGGGACGGTGTGCGCGTGGGTGAGGGTGTGCGCAGGATTTTCAGTACAGGCAGTGGACGCCGGAGCGCTGTTGGTCAGTGTGGTGAGCGGCGCCGGGCAGATGGTCGCAGTATCGGGTTCATTGGGACCGGTCGTGATGCGGGTGACGGATGATGCCGGGCATCCGGTGGCAGGTGCGCGGGTGGAGGTGCATCAGACGATTGAGGGTGGAGCGGCCTGCTCTGGCCGTGGCCGGTGCCCGGTGGCGCCGCTGCTGGGGGCATCCGCGAGTGAAGTGAATTCGGATATGGATGGGCTGGTTACGGTCGACCCGCTGCAACTGCAGGGAGTGGCGGAGGTGACGAATCTGACGGTCGCGGTTGGGACGCAGGGGTTTGCATCTCTGACATTGGTGAAGGGGCAGTAGGAGGATTCCGGACGATGCGACGTAGGGTCGCAGCTTTTGGTCTGTGCGAAGCGCTGCTGCATCTGACAGTATGAAAGCAGCACAGGAGTTGGATCATGGCATATGTCGCTGGTGGAAGTGCGCGGAAGCGTGCAGTGGTGATTGGTGGCGGGTTTGCCGGCATCCACGCGGTACTGGGGTTGGGGAAGTTGCCGCTGGATGTGACGCTGGTCGATCGACGAAATTACCACCTGTTTCAGCCTTTGTTGTACCAGGTCGCGCTGGCGGTATTGTCGCCGGCAGAGATCGCGCAGCCCATCCGGTCGATCGTGCGTGACTACCCGAACATTGAAGTACTGATGGATGAGGCGGTGGGGTTTGACCTTGAGGAGCAGAGGGTTCAGGTGAAGTCTGGCGCGGTGCTGGAGTATGACTACCTGGTGGTAGCGACGGGGGCGACGCACTCCTACTTTGGCAAGGATGAATGGGCGAAGCTGGCCCCAGGCCTGAAGACGGTGGAAGATGCGACGGAGATCCGGCGGCGGGTGCTGCTGGCGTTTGAACTGGCCGAGCGGCAGATGCTGGAGACGGGCCGCCATCCGGCGTTGAACTTCGTGATTATTGGTGGCGGGCCGACCGGGGTGGAGTTGGCGGGGGCTATTAGCGATATTGCAAAGCTGTACATGGCGAAGGACTTTCGGCATATCGATCCTGCGGAGGCGCAGGTGATGATTCTGGAGGGATCGCCGAATATTCTGGGGATGTATCCAGAGGATCTGCAGCAGATGGCAATGAAGCAACTGGAGGCGCTGGGAGTGAAGATGCGGACGGGCGCGCATGTGACGGACGTGCAGCCGGGGTATGTGATGGTGGGGGACGAACGGATTGATGCGGTGGTGACGCTGTGGGCCGCGGGAGTGCAGGCTTCTCCGCTGGGCAAGTTGATGGGATTGGAGACGGACAGGCGAGGGTGCGTACTGGTGGATGAGCACCTGAATCCGAAGGGGCACAAGGAGATTTTTATCTGCGGGGACCTGGCGCACTTTGAACAGGATGGGAAGCAGGTTCCGGGAGTGGCGCAGCCGGCTATGCAGATGGGGGACTATGTGGCGCGGAGGATTGGGCGGCTGACGGCTGCGAGCCTGGGCAGCGATGGGACTGGGGTGGAAGAGGGCTTTCGGTACTTCGACAAGGGGGACATGGCGACGATTGGACGGAAGGCCGCGGTGGCGAAGATCGTGTGGCCGTTCAAGGCGCACTGGAGCGGGTTTCCAGCGTGGATGACGTGGCTGGTGGTGCACATTTTCTTTTTGATTGGGTTCAGGAGTCGGTTGGCTGTTTTTTTGAAGTGGGCCTGGACGTACCTGACGTTTACGGACGGAGCTCGCCTGATCACTGGGTCACTGGAACTGCCGGGGTGGGAGGCGCAGGAAGGTGTGGGGGAGGCAGTGGACGTGCCGCCGGTGGATATTGCTTCGCTGAAGGGAAATTAGTGGGGCTGGAAGTGATTGAGGTGTTGTGGTTGCGTGGAGTTGCGGGAGGAGTCAAGGGGCTTATGAAAACGCTAGTTGCACTCTGTCTTTGTAGCCTGTCGATTTCGGCATCAGCTCAATTGAAGTACGCCAGTGCAAAATACGGTGTCTCTTTCCAGTACCCCAAGGGATACGTTCTGAAAGAAGGAGCTTTGGATAACAAAGATGCCGGGATGGGCTATCTTGGGCCGACTCCAATGGAGTTTGTGAAGTCTGGTGGCGTTCGTGTGGCTACGATTGAAGCGCCAGCCGGCTCCTATTCTGGAACAGATTTTAACAACGCATTCTTCACCGTCAGCATGAATTCCCATCTGACCAAGGGCGAATGTGAGCAATTCGCAGATCGTCCCTCGGCTGCACTTTTAAAGGACCTCATGGTGAAGATTCCCAAGGATCCCATCAAGACTATTGGTGGGATTGAGTTTCATGGGTTCCGGATGGGCTTGGGTGGATTGGGCCATCAGTTTTCGGGGGTGTACTACCACGGTTTCTCAAGAGGCTCATGTTATGAACTTGGCTATGGCATGGCAACTTCCGGCTACGGAGCCGTAGACGGCATGAAGCAGGTGGACTCTGGAAAGGTCTTCTTGATTCTCGAAAAAGTTCTAGGGACCGTCAGAATACACAGCCCTGCCTCGCCCTAAGGGCAAGATCCAGAGCAAGGGCAAAAGCAGAAGCAGGTCCTCCCGCTATGCGGAAGGATGACAAGGCAAAAGAGTGGAAGGGTGTCAGGACTTTGGTGCTTGCTTGAAGCGGAGGGCCTGGAATGGGCTGGCGGGGAGGCGGAGGGTGGTTTTGCCGGAGTGTTGGCCGGGGATGGGGGTGATGGTCATGGCCCAGGGGTCGATGAGTTCTGCGGTATAGGTGGCGTTGTCGAGGGGGAAGGTGTACTCGATGGGCTGGTGCTCGTCGAGGTAGTAGAGGATGGCGGCGGGCGAGGCTTTCAGATCGACGCCTTGAGCGGTCGTGGCAGGGTTCGTTGCGTTGAGGTAGTAGGCGGCGGGGGAGCCTTCGAGGCCGTGGATGGTGGTGTCTTCGAGGAGCTTGCGGAGGAAGGCGATGCGGGCGGGGCTGGAGCCGCGGAGGACGCCGCCGTTGGCCCACCAGATTTTTTGCGTGCCGTTCTCGTCGAAGCTGAGGGATGGGTCGAAGTAGGTTTCGCCGTGTGTGACGTAGCAGCCGGCGATGACGCCTAGCCAGAAGCGGCGAGTCATCTCGGGGCCGGAGAGGTTGCCCCAGCGGCGGGGGATGTTGCCTTCGTACTGGCACTCGTCGTAGAGGACGGGCTTTCTCCATTGCTGACTCCACCCTAGGGCGGAGTCGAAGTCAGTGACCTGCAGGCTGGCGTGGGTGACGGTGGAGCTGCCGTAGTTGTACATGACGTGGCCGTGGTGGATGGAGCGGAGGTGCTGGTAGGGATCGGATTGCTGGGCGATGCGGAGGAGGCGGTCGAAGTCCTGAGTGGTCTTGGCCTTCATGAAGTCGTACTCGTTGGCGAGGGACCACCAGACGTTGCGAAAGGCAGCGAAGCGAGCGATGACGTAGCGGAGGTAGCGATCGTCGGCTTCGGTGGACATGGTGGCGTAGCCCCAGCGGTCGTAGGGATGGAAGAGGATGATGTCGGCTTCGATATTAAGGTCGCGGAGGCGGGTGAGGAGGTTCTCGAAGTGGGCGAAGAATGCGGGGTTGAAACGGGTGGTGTCGTTGATGCCTTGCGGGTGCTCTTTGCTGGCGGGGGCGGTGCGGGGGAAGGGGTAGAACTCTGGCTCGTTGTGGTTGAACTCGTAGGACTTGGGGAAGACGCACATTCGGATCTTGTTGAAGGGCGCGGAGGCAAGGGTGGTGAGGGTCTGCTGCTCCATCTCGCTGCCTTGATGAGCCCAGGCGTAGCAGGTGGTTCCGAAGGGGAAGTAGGGCGTGCCGTCGGCGTAGGCGAAGTGGTGGATGTTGCGGACGGAGACGGGGCCGTGGCTGTTGGCGGGAGTGCAGAGGAAGGAGCCGGTGTGGTTGGCGAGGGCGGTGGCGTTGCTGCTGGTGGTGAAGCGCCAGGGGCCTTCGGTGTCGGGCATGAAGCGGATTTTGTAGGCGCCGTTGCCGTCGTAGAATCCGTCCACCTGGACTGAACGGTGATCGAGAGTGAAGGTGGCGCTGAGCTGGACGTCGAGGTAGGGGTTACCGTCTGTGGGCCCTTGAAGGCTTGATTCGAAGAAGTCGAATTTGGGAACAGGCTGGAGAGACGGGGCTGCCTTGACGACTGCGGCTTGAGCGATTGCCGGGGAGAGCGCGGAGAGGGCCGAGGCAGCGGAGAGCTTGAGGATTTCGCGGCGATTCATTGTGCTGGCAGTTTAGCAAGTCGTGGTGCTGCAAGGCCGCCGGATAGACCGCAATGTGGAATGGCCGCCCAGAGTGTGGACGGCCATTCGGGATATTTGTAGCTTTATTGGTTACACTCCGACGGATTCAGGGACGCGGACGCTGACCGGTGTGAGCCAGTTGTAGCGGTCTGGTGCGAGGCCGTTGACGATGTCGAAGAATGCCTTGTGGAGTGCGGTGGTGATGGGGCCCATCGTGCCGTCGCCCACCATGATGCGGTCGACGGAGCGGAGGTGTGTGACCTCTGCCGCGGTACCTGTAAAGAAGGCTTCGTCGCAGATATAGAGCATTTCGCGCGGGAGAGCCTGCTCGACTACCTCGATGCCAAGCTGCTTGGCGAGGATGAGGATGGAACTGCGCGTGATGCCGTTGAGCACGGAGTTGGCAAGGGGTGTGGTGTAGAGCACGCCGCCTCGGACGAGGAACAGATTCTCGCCGGAGCCTTCGGAGAGATAGCCGTTGACGTCGAGTGCGATGCCTTCATCGTAGCCGTTGATCTCAGCTTCCATGCGGATGAGCTGGGAGTTCATGTAGTTGGCGCCGGCCTTGGCGAGCGAGGGCATGGTGTTGGGGGCGAGGCGGCTCCAACTGGAGACGCAGACGTTGGCGCCCTCGTTGCCGGGGACGTATTTGCCCCAGGGGAAGTTGGCGACGTAGACCTGGACGGGCGACTTGAGGGGGTTGACGCCAATCTCACCGTATCCGCGGAAGGCGATGGGCCTGATATAGCAGGGGGCGACGCCGTTGGCTTCGACGACATCGACGACTGCTGCGGAGAGTTGCTCGGCTGTGTAGGGCAGCGGCATGCGGTAGATTTTGGCTGAGTCGATGAGGCGCTGCGAGTGTTCGGGCAGGCGGAAGACTGCGGCTCCGTTGGGCTGCGCGTAACAACGAATCCCCTCGAAGACCGACGAGCCATAGTGGATAACGTGGGACATTACATGGATATTGGCCTGGTCCCAGGGGATGAGTTTTCCGTTGTGCCAGATATTGGTCGTGGACTGGATCGGCATTGATGGCTCCTGTGGCTAAAGAGTAATTATAACGATGCGACGGGTTCGGCGTGGGAGAATGGAGCGTGATGTTTGATCCCCACACCGTGAGCCTGGCACTGCTGGAGCGCTCCGCGTATGTGCGTTTTTCTCTTCTGGCGCTGAGTTCGATCTTTTTTCTGGTGGATCCTTTTGCGGCGTTGCCAACGTTTCTGGCGGTGACGGTGGGTGCCGACAAGGCGAAGCGACGGCGGATGGCGGGCAAGGCCTCACTGACAGCTCTGGTATTTCTGTCGGCGTTTGCGCTGGGTGGGCAGTACATCTTCAAGATGTTCGGGATAACGCTGCCGGCGTTCGAGATTGCGGGCGGAATCATTCTGCTGCTGATTGGGCTGGACATGCTGGAGGCTAAGCGGTCTCCCACGCAGGAGGCCAGCGGCGATACGGAGGCAGCCGCAGCGAAGGAAGATGCGGGCATCGTGCCGCTGGGAATTCCGATGCTGGCGGGGCCGGGATCGATTACCAGCGTGATGGTGCTGGTGGGGCAGGCGCAGACGCAGTGGCAGATGGTGGCGATTCTGGCAGCGATCGCGATTACGGCGGCGATCTGTTACCTGGTTCTGGGAAACTCGGACCGGGTGGCACGGGCGCTGGGGGATACGGGGATCCGGATTCTAGTGCGGATTATGGGGTTGTTGCTCGTGGCGCTGGCGGTGCAGTATTTTGTAAACGGCATGGCGGATCTGGGTGTAATCGCAAAGCAATAGGGACTGGGTAATCTGTTACGTGGGTACGTACAGCAGAATGGAGATTGCGATGGTTCCGAGTAAAAACTGGGCAAGAATGTGTGGTCTGCTGGTGGCAATGTTGGCGCCGATGTCCGCGGAGTTCGCGTGGGCTCGATTTGAGCCGGCCACCTGCAAGAATGCGTTTACGCCGGAGCAGGAGCTGACCGAAGGGCAGAAAGTTGCGGCCCAAGTTTACCACCAGATGCCTGTGCTGCCGGACAGCGATCCAGTGACGCGCTATGTGCAGCAGTTGGGGGCGCGGCTGGTGCAACATGCTCCGGGGGCACGCTGGCCCTATAACTTCCATGTGGTGGCGAGTTCGGACATCAATGCGTTTGCGCTGCCGGGCGGGTCGGTTTTCGTGAACCTTGGAACGGTGCAGGCGGCAGAGACGGAGGGCCAGTTGGCTGGTGTGATGGCGCACGAGATCTCGCATGTGGTGCAGAGACATTCGACGTGCAACATTACGAAGCAGCAGGGGCAGAAGGTGCTGTATGGGATTGGGAGTGTGCTTTCTTCGGTGCTGCTGGGGAGCGGCACTGCAGGGACGCTGGCACAGAGCGCGCTGGGGCTGGGACAGAGCCTGACGTTTCTGAGGATGTCGCGGGACGACGAGAAGCAGGCAGACCTGCTGGGGACGGGGATTCTGTATGACAGCGGATACGATCCGCGGGGGCTGCCGCAGTTCTTTGAGATTATCCAGGCCAAGTCTGGATCTGGAGGGGCGCAGTTTCTGAGCGACCATCCGAATCCCGGGAATCGGACTGAGTATGTGGATGCGGAGATTGCAACGCTGCCCCGGCATTCTGATGCTGTGGTGACGACGGCGGAGTTCAAGCGAGTTCATCCGCTGGCTATGGCAGAGACTGCGTTGTCGTCCAAGGATGTGGACGCAGGTCTCTGGAAGAAGAGTGGGCGGTATGCGAGCGGCCCCAGCGGAGTGGCGGGAGTTGTGAGCGAGCCGGTGGTGGCGGGGCAGGCTGGGAGTGTACAGGGGGGCGGGCCAGAGAGGTCGGGATCGGCGGGGCGTTTGAGCCAGAGCGCGCTGGGGATTGATGGGAAGATGACGCGATTGCAGGCGGCGCGGTTTGTATTGGATTATCCGGCGGCCTGGCAGAAGCAGGTGGACGCGAGTGGGACGGTAATACTGGCTCCGGTGGGTGGTGCTGGGGCAACAGGGATCGTCTATGGCGCGTTGATCGATCTAGAGAAACAGAGCGGAGATGGCGTGACGGATGCGGCTTCGCTGAAAGCTGCTACGGCAATGCTGGTGCAGCGGCTGAGTGAGCAGAATGCGGGGCTGACTCAAGTGGGGGAGGTGACTGCGCTTACAGTGCAGGGACGGATGGCGAACAGCGTGGAGCTGCGCGGTAAGTCGCCGGTGGTAGAGGCGGGGGCGGCGCTGACAGAGCGGGACTGGCTCGTGACGATAGCGCGGGCGGATGGCGATGTGAACTATATCGTATTTGTCTCGCCGGAGCGCGATTTTGCGCTGATGAAGCCGACGTTTACGAAGATGATGAAGAGCTTCGTGGCGCAGTAGGAGGCGCTGCCCTTTAGTGGACGAGCAGCGCAGATGCGGCGACGACCAGGCCGACAGTACCTAGAGCGAGACCAAGGAAGAAGTAGCCGCGGTTCCGCGTAAAAAGAGTAATTGAGGAGAGAACGACTGCGATCTGAAGGAGCGCCTCGCCCAGATCGTAGCGGGCGGCCTGACGTTCGGAGCGAGTGACCTCTGCTTCAAACTCACGAGCCTTGACCTGCTCCTCAGCCAGATCTTGTTTCCACTTTGCGATGTGGGCCTTGTACTCTTCACGCTTTGCTGCGGTGGTGGCAGGGTTCGTGGTGGGTTGAGTGTCGAGCAGATCTACGGTGACCGAGAGATTGTCCATGCGGATCTTCTTGGCCTGGTACTCATTCCACTGGTCGCCGGCGCGGGACTGCATCAAGACCGCTTCTGTATGGGTGCGATGGCCGAGGACGGTGACCAGCGCCACTAGAACGGCAAGAATAGAGATGGCGAGAGAGATGGTCTTGAGCGATTCACCGCCCCCTTCGTTTGCTTCCTTCAAATGATCGGAGAATTCTTGAATTTCAGTCGGTTCCATGAGGGGGATTCTAGCTCCTACGAGCGGATGTTGGTCAAATGACAGCTTGTATTGAGATTCCAGGGACAGTTTTAAGCTGCTCGCGCTGCTTTTTGGCGTGGTCATCAAAATTCTCGGAAGTTTATTTACCGCGTATTCATTGGTCGAATCAAGCTTTTCTACAGGAACGAGGGCTTTTACACACGTGCAGGGGTTGCAGAGATGGGGAGTCGCTGCTAATCTCAGGAAGTCGCAGAGATGAAGAGCTTACACGGAAGTGAAGCGAATCAGGCAAGCGAGAGTCGTAAAGTGTAGGACTTGCAAAGAAACGCAAAGCAAGATACTCTAAGCGAGTAAGAGAAATAAAGCTTCGCACCTTAGCTCTGGCAACAAGAGAGCAGTTAGGAAAGGGACGACGGAGCGCAGTCCAAGCGTTTGATCCCGGCACTGAGCCAATGGCCAGCCGAATCCAAACCCAAGCCACTGCAGTTGAAGCTAGTAATTCAGGAGCTAAGTGCTCCGCGATCAGGCATCTGATCGTAACGATATTTTTAGTTCTGCGCTGTGCGAATGATCTTTAGTTCTTGCGATGATGACTGATGCTCCGATCTATCTGATCGAAGCGAGGAAACAAAGCTTGACACTGGAAGCGAAAGCAGATAGTATTAGAAAGTTCGCGCAAAACGTCACAAGCTTACGAGCGACGATGATTAGCTGGAGTCTGGCTAAGTAGTAGAGTCGATCAGCCGAAGCAAATCAAGACGAAAATAGCGCCATCAAGTTCGAGGACACTGCCAGTGGCTTATGCCCAGCATGTCCTTGATCCAAAACTGCCCGCTTAGGTGGATGCAGTCCGGATCTTTGACAACATAGTTGAACGTGCCAGTCGTGAGATGATAAGAAATTTGGTTTAGTCATTCTCACTAGTTATAAACCTCCGGTCTTTCGAGCACCGGGGGGCGCTTGATCCATCCCGACCCCTGTCGTTGGATGGCAAGCAAACCAAGATTAAACGAGAGTTTGATCCTGGCTCAGAATCAACGCTGGCGGCGTGCCTAACACATGCAAGTCGCACGAGAAAGGGGCTTCGGCCCTGAGTAAAGTGGCGCACGGGTGAGTAACACGTGACTAATCTACCCTCGAGTGGGGAATAACTCAGAGAAATCTGGGCTAATACCGCATAACACTTACGAGTCAAAGCAGCAATGCGCTTGGGGAGGAGGTCGCGGCCGATTAGCTAGTTGGCGGGGTAATGGCCCACCAAGGCGATGATCGGTATCCGGCCTGAGAGGGCGCACGGACACACTGGAACTGAAACACGGTCCAGACTCCTACGGGAGGCAGCAGTGGGGAATTTTGCGCAATGGGGGAAACCCTGACGCAGCAACGCCGCGTGGAGGATGAAG
>JANXYX010000046.1 GCA_025408425.1 Granulicella sp. | reverse complement strand
TCGAGAAGTGATGGTCGATCCGCAACGAGAACTGATTGGCCGTCGTGTCGACCTTGGAGGCAGTCGCATAGGTGTGCGTTCCGTACGCGCCGGTCGGCAGATTAGGCAGCGGATACCGTGCCAGGATCGCCGCGATCGCCGCGATCGTAGCCGTGGCGAGAAGGCTCAAGACAACCCCGCAGCAAAATACCCTGAATGCTGCGTTGAGTCTGGCAGTGCCAGTGAACTTCATGCCTCTGCTCCTGGTGGAATCGATCAAGGATTGGTCGCCTCCATTGGCAAGGTGGCAGTCACCGAAGCCGTCGCGGCGAAAAGTCGATTGACAAGCGGCAGCATCATCGAACGGCGCGGGAGCGTTCTGACACACGCGGATATGACCGCCCACAGCACGTTGACCATCGAAATGAAGTTATGCCTCACCCTCTACCGGTTACGATTCGCGGCAGTAGAACGGAGAATTCAATTCCCCAGCGCGCGATCGTGTCGCTTGAGCCAGTAAAGGCAGTCCTGTGACTGTCCTGCCCATGACACTTCGGACGCAATGCCCTAATCCGTAAAACGAGCAGAAGGATCGCTGTCCTTCCGACCAAATGCGGGTCGGGAAGCGTGGCGGTGTTTTCTATTTGGACAGATTAGCAGCCTCCAGACGGCCTCCTCGTACCCATTCCAGAATCGTCCGGTATTGATCGCTCGATTCGTTTCCATGCCAACGCTGGCCGCCGTTATGCGTAGCCAGGTAATCACCGACATTGCCCACGCTGTCCGTCGGCCGGGTGGGCTTGATCACGAGCAGGCTCTTGTTCGGGTCGGTGATGTCCACTACACGCATTGCGTACTTGTAGTTTTCTACGCTGGCCTGATCCGAGAAGACGCCCTCTGCATTGGGCGGCACCAGCTTGAATATCACATGATTGGCATGGCAGAAGACGCATGCCTTTCCGTCCGGTCCGGGCTTTGCCAGGATGGGCTCGATCATAGTGACAAAATAGCGGAAGTCCAGCACCGAGCCGGGTTGCACGTCACGCAAAGCGTCGCTCAGATTCTTCCCTTGCAATACGCTGGTGGCAATGAGCTTAAGACGTGGATTGCCGGAACTCTGCAGTTGATTCATTGCTGCGCGGAAATCCGACCTCTGCTCCACGCCCTTCACCTTGCGCAGGGTATCCAACGCTGCTGCGCTCACGTTAGCGTCAGGCTTAAGCAAGCTAGCCATCACCGTATCGACCACGACGGGATACTCCAGCGGTTCGTGGATCTTCTGTGCGGCCGCATTCCGATGGAGGAAGTCCTGATCCTGCGAGACTGCTCCCCCCGCTACACCCAGGCGCCTCTTTAGAAATTGGGGATTGCTCACCTCCTCCAACAGGATGCTGAGAGTAGAGGTGTTTAGGGTTGCAAACGCGGTTTTCACGGCGGGCGCGGTCTGCGAATCGCCCAAAAAGTGTTCCAAGGAAACCCGCACCGCTGCACGTTGCACTTCAGGGCTGAAAGAATGCAGCCCTGCCAGTACCTGCTCCTGTAGCTTCGGCTCGTGCATAAGGTTGGCGAAGGAAGAAGCAGCATCCAGCACTTGTGCATAGTTCGCTGGACGCGGCTTTTCCTGGAGCATCGATCGCAAAGCGTCCTGAACGTCCGTCTGCTTTTCCCAAACAGAATTTTCTGGGAGTGCAGCTAGTAGCGGAAGCACGACAGCCTGGCTGTCCGGATTTCCGTGCTTGAGGATATCGACGACTTTGCTGACCAGGTGTGGGTCGGGCGCGCTCGGGGTATCAAGGTTGAGGATTCCCCGTTGGCCTCCCTCGTATACATAGCGGACAGTCTGCCGCACCACAGCACTCGAGTCTTCTGACAAATTCAGAGCCGCCAGAGTGAACCTTGCGTCTCCGGCTTCACTTAACGTGCTGCCAGCTTTCAAGACTTCAATCTTCATGGAGTCATCGGCGCCCTTGAGGCAAGCTAGCAAGGCATCTTCTAACTCCGGCCCGGAACTCTTGAAGAAGTGAATTAGATCGCTATCATTGCCGACGCGGGTCTGGAAGAATCCGTTTTGCACGTCATACTTGAAATCGACAGTCTCACGATATGGCGAATATTCATATCCTGGGCGATGCAGATCGGGCACGCCAGGCACGTACTTGGTAAGGACTGCCGGGAGGCCGATCTGTACCGTATTCGATTTTAATTCCGGCAATGCATAGTGGCGGATATGGAAATCCCATAGGGCATTTAGGATACCCTCGCGGCCCAGCGGCGTTCCTTCGCGCAGCACCTTGGCTAGCACTTGGGCCTGGTCACGTGCCACCGCCTCATAGCCCGCGTTGATGCGGTCTTTGTCCTCATCTTTGGAGCTTGCCCGCACCCAGGCCGAAAGATATCCGGTGTTCTCATCCAGAAGGTCATAGATGCTCTCCTGAAGCCCGCGCCGAACCATTGCATCCGTCTCCGTATTGAGACGGGTGGCAAGCGCTTCGAGCGTACCGCGGCGCATCGCGGGCTGGTCAACTTGCCAGTAGTACCAACGCCACAATCCTCCAGCGGCTTCGAAGCGAACGAAGGGCACAGGGTCGTTAAGATTGCGCTCCAGGGCTGCCAGGAGATCCGCATCGCCGGTCAGATCGCGGAAATGCTGATTGAAGACGCGAGCCGCACCCCAACGCGTACGCGCATTCGGCGACGCCAACGCGGTAGCAAGCAGTTTACGTCCTTCTGGCGCAAACTGCTGCCGTCGCGACAGCACCATACGAACTGCATAGGCAGAAGCGGTCTGCACCATCTTGGCCGGATCGCCGAGGCCATGGATCAAAACCGACATAGCACCGGGGTCAGCCATATGCCCAAGCGCACGAGCCGCGGCTTCGCGCGCAAGTGGCTGGTCGCTGTCGGTGAGCACCTTTCGAATCTGGCGCAGCACCGGCTCCGGAGCTAAATCCCAATACTGATCGAGTTGCTCAAGAAGCAAGGGTAGATCTTTCCTGGCGAGAGTTGTGGGAGGCGCGGAGTACGCTGCGTCCCAGTTTTTGGCCTTGGTTGTTCCTGGGTAAAGCGTTGACAGTGCCATCACAGCAAACTGCGTGGCTCGGAAGGGCGTGTTGAAGCCCTGGTAGACGGGATCTCCTTCCCAGCTGCCCTCCGGACGCTGTGCAGCCAGCATGGCTTTGACGGCACGCGCGAGGTGCTCGTCAGTCTGAGGTCGGCGACCAGCCTCAGCCAAGGCCAATACCGCGTTGTACGAGACGAAGTCTGCCGTCTTTGCTTTCTTGTCAAATGGATACGGCCATCCTCCCTCAGGAGTCTCGTATTGATACAGCTTGTCAATGAGGGCATCAATTTGTGTGGCGTACTTTTCGCGGTTTATTGCCGACAGCAGTTGGATCTTCCAATTTAAATCGATTACGTTCTTCGGCTCGCCTGGCAGCGCCAAACGCTCCACATGGTCGCGTTCGGCCAACCAATCCTGCTGGTGCGTTTCGGTGTAAGCCAGGTTGAATGTCTGCCAACTTTGCAGAGCGATCTCGAAGGGACTTACTTCGGGTTCGCAGCCATCAGCCTCATCTCCCGGCATCACGGTCAGGCCCTTGTAGTGAATCTTCAGAAACTTCGCGTACGGCAAATCAAAATTCTTTCGCGGTGGATCGTGCGTGACATTTTGCTCGTAGGCATGCGCAATCAGGGGCAGACGGCTGGCCTCAGTACGAGCGGTATAAATCATTCGCACCCAATTGGTATTGGGCTCACCGTATAAGGGCCGTGCATTGTTGTAGATGCGATCCGTCAGAAATTCGAGTCCGGCACGTTGTGTCGGGGCATAGCCATTCTGCACGGCTTTCAAATACCCGCGCGTTGTGAACTGAGAGGGATGGCAAGCGATGCAGAGCTGAGTCTCGGAGTGCTGCATGGTGGTGCGCAAAGCGACTGAGCCGCGGCGCGGTGTATTCGAGAGCCAGGAGTCGCCCATGTTGACCAGAAAATCCATGCCAGCGCGTACGGCCTCGCGTGGATCGGAATTCGGCGGCACCCGATATTCATAGGTATGCAACTGATATGCCGGATGATTGGCGGCCACTCGTACGTAGTATTCCTGACCTGGCTTCACGATGCGGGTGCGGAACTTGTAGAGTCCGGGATAATTCTGGGTCGCCTCTACCTGATAGACAAACTGTCCGTCACTGAATGGGACCATATCCCGCTGTCCGGCGACGTCTTTTCCCACCTGAAAGATGTCCACATCGAGAGGAACATCGCGATCGGTCACATTCAACACGAAGTAGACCAGTCGTGGTTGTTTTTCGCGGAAGGTGAATCGGAACCATTGAAACCCTTTGATCATCGCCGCATAGCCGTCTTCGCTCTTCGATGGAGCGTAGGGCCTCTCATCGTCGCTGCCAAAGATGGTCTGGCCCAGTTCAAAGGACTGTGCCTCTTGCCACGAATTGTTGGGCGCAGCAGCGATAACACCGCGCCTCGCATCAGCGACGTTGCCCAGCGGCGCAGCCGAGGCCTGAAGGATCGTGCTCAAGGTCGCACTTATCTCCGGAACCGGCGTCGTCGAAGCTGAGGAAAGGCTGACGGTAATCGGGCCAGCTACGCGTGGCCTTAGCGTCAGATAGAAGTCTAGATCGGCCGTATGCAGCCACTTAGATTCAATCTCCCCCTGCGCGTCATTAATGATGACTCTGACAGAGTCATTCCCTTGAAGTTGAGCGGGATCCTTTACCCCTAAAGTAAGTGCGTAAAGCGTACCTGGACGTGCTGCGCCCAACGTGATGGTCCGCACAGAAGATGGTGCCATTTGATCGGCATGGACAGATCGGCCAACGTGAATGGTTGCGCAAGCAATCCATGTAGCGATGGAGAGCGGAACGATGGCCCAGCTCGCAATTCGTCGACCTCTTGGTGTGATCCCCATGGTTGAATCTCCTCTGTTTGGTAATTCATTGAGTGCGGCTGATCCCGCCCTCCCTGCACGCTACCTGAATTATCCTTCTGTTCGCTACCGTACCATGAATCTGCCGCAATCAATTCTCGATCAGCTCACGTGGATACTTCTTTCTTCTGCCTCGCTCTGCTCTTCTCACATCAGTCCGTCTTGTCTTCACTAGTACAAATAGAGCCGGGCACTCCACCCTTGAGTGATAACGAGGCTCAATAAATTTTCTCAACATAGATTTCTAACTGACACCTTAGCGCGGGGTCCCCTCTATCTCAATGCCGTTCATGCCAGAGACGTTATTCGAGGATTTAGCGCACAGCTCAGTCCAGCCCCATTTGATGAGACGTCTCATTTCGAAACGGATGCTACCGATGCACTCTGACGCATGTCAACTTTATTCTTCCTGACCCACTGGATTCAAAGATAGGGCCGGAACTCCAGCATCTACTGGCTCCCCTAGCGAGGGACATCCGATTGGATATCCCTTAGAATGCCGATCGAAGGCGGCGACTCAGCCGTCAGATTTCTGGTGCAAGGTTAGGCATGTTGATTTTTCTGGCCCGACCGACCATAGTGGTGGCAATGCTTGTCGCAGATTGCCCCCTCATCGTGCGTTCACCGCGACCCGTTCTCGCGATCAACTCTGTTACAAAGAGTTTCGCGGGTGTGCAAGCACTAAAGGGCGTTTCATTTGAGTTGCTGGAAGGTGAGATTCATGCGCTCATCGGAGAAAATGGCGCGGGCAAGTCTACCCTTACCAAAATCATCACCGGCGCTGTGATTGCCGACTCAGGGAGCATCGAGATTCTCGGGCAGGCTATCTCACATAACAGCCCGACAGTTTCAAGGTCGCTGGGAGTTGTTGCGATCTACCAGCAGCCTTCCCTGTTTCCTCATCTGACCGTAGCGGAAAATATCGCAATTGCGTTGGAACATGACGGCGCGTGGCTGGTGGATTGGCAATCGCGGTACGCACAGTCCACCAGACTTATCGAGTCACTAGGCGCTGCGATCGACCCTCGCCGACTAGCGAGCACCCTCAGCATGGCCGAGCAGCAGATTGTCGAAATTGCGAAGGCAATTGGCGCGAATGCAAAGATTCTGTTGATGGATGAGCCCACCGCGCTGCTCACCGATCGCGAAGTAGAGAATCTCTTTCGAGTAGTCCGACGATTGCGCGATGATGGCGTTGGCATCATCTACATATCGCATCGCCTCGAGGAGATATTGGGCATTTCAGACCGCATTACGGTTCTTCGTGACGGGGAGACGATAGGCTGCCATAAGGCGAATGAAGTGGACAGGGCTGAACTGATTCAGTTCATGGTGGGCCGGTCGATTGCCTCTGTGTTTCCAAAACGCGAGGTGCCGATCGGAGACGTCGCGCTTGAGGTACGCCATCTGCGCAATGATGAGGCTGGCCTCCACGACATCTCGTTTTCAGTCAGGCGGGGTGAGATCTTCGGACTAGCTGGTTTGGTAGGCTCAGGGCGAACTGAGTTGGCGCGAACACTATTCGGGCTGACTCCGTCAGGCTCCGACATTCTGCTCTCCGGCGAGGCAGTTCGGATTAACTCTGCGGCAGACGCGATCCGTCTTGGCATCGGCTACCTACCCGAGGATCGCCGGCAACACGGAGTAATTCTAGAGATGGAAGTTGCGACAAACATCAGTATGGCAAACCTGGAGGCTGTCTCGCGAGGGGGATTACTCGATCACCAGAAGGAACGCGATCTTGCATCCTTCTATGTAAACGATCTTCGCATCAAGACGCCGTCCATCTTTGCGTCGGCGGGAACACTCTCGGGCGGGAATCAGCAGAAGGTTGCGCTCGCACGATGGCTGGCCATCCATCCTCGCATTATGATTCTCGATGAGCCGACACAGGGCGTCGACGTGGGATCGAAAGCGGAGATTCATGAATTGATCGTAGATCTGGCGGAGCGCGGGATGGCTATCCTTCTGATTTCTTCAGAACTGCCGGAGGTGCTTGGCATGAGTGATCGAATTGGGGTAATGCATGCAGGAACGATCGCTGGAATACTGACTCGTGAAGAGGCTACGCAGACGAAGATTATGTCACTCGCATTTGGACATTTCGAGAGCGAGGTCTCATCAGTATGAGGAGATTAATGAAGGAGCACAGCCGCGAGGCTTCCGTCGCGGTCGCCATCGTCTTGCTGATGCTGGTTTTGGCGACCTTGGCGCACGGATACTTCAGCCGCGAAAATCTCGCTGATTTGTTCCTGGCAAACATGCCGGTCATGATCATCGCACTGGGCATGACACTGATTATCCTGACAGGCCAGATCGATATCTCGGTTGGCTCAGTTTTTGCGATTTGCAGTGTGGTGACAGGCTTGTGTGCGAGAGGAGGGTTACCTGCAGTCTTTGGATTACTGGTAGCGTGCGTCGCCGGGGCTGCGTGTGGGGCAGTCAACGGAGGCTTCGTCGCATACCTTCGAGTCCCGTCTATTGTGGTCACGCTTGCAACGATGGTGGCGCTTAGAGACACGCTCCGCTGGAAGACGCAAGGCTCATGGGTGGGCAATCTGCCGAGCAACTTTCAATGGTTCGGTGTTACACAGCAGGTTTATACAGCCGGCACTCTTGTTATGGTCGTCTTGTTGATCTTACTCTTCGTGCTCGGGCTGCGGTTCCTTCGTGTTGGCAGGACGGTCTTCGCGACTGGGTCGAACGAAACGGCTGCACAAATCGCGGGCATCAATACGAAGCGCTTGGTCTTCACGGTATTCACACTGACTGGCGCGCTAACGGGATTGGCGGCGATGCTCAACTCTGTACGGTTCAACCAGATTCCGAGCAACTCCGGGCTTGGATTAGAGATGAAGGTCATTGCGGCCGTAGCCGTTGGCGGCACAGCAATTACCGGGGGCACTGGGACGATTCTCGGCACAGTCCTGGGCGTCGGCTTGCTTGGTTCGATCGGTACCGCACTTACTTTTTTGAATGTCAGCGCTTACTGGGAGAAAGCGATCCAGGGAGGCATTATTCTCAGCGCAATCATTCTCAATGCACTCAGCACTCATCATAAAAAACATGCGAACTCAATCAATGCCCTCCCAGGTTAAGCCAGCAAGAAGAATTCGTTTTTCCAATGGCGAGTGGATGTTGCTGTTCGCGCTTATGACCGAGATTGTCCTCTTTTGCGCAGCCGCTCCCGGCTTTTTTGCCTGGACAAATATGTTTGAGGTGCTGCGTTTCAGCGTCGAACTCGGCCTGCTATCCGTCGCATTGACGCCAATCCTTATCACCGGCGGCATTGACCTCTCCGTAGGATCGGCTGTAGGTGTCAGCGCGGTTATCTTTGGCATGGCTTGGCGGGATGGCCATATGCCAATTCCTCTTGCTGTGGTGGTCGCGCTGCTCGTTGGCTGTGGGTGCGGAGCGCTCAATGCTCTGCTCATCGCTGGACTCAGGCTGCCCCCGCTCATCGTTACTCTTGGGACCTATTCTCTTTATCGCGGGATCGCTGAGGGCATCACGCATGGAGCTGTCAGCTATACCGGATATCCAAAATCGTTTCTGGTACTGGGCCAGGGATACCTATGGAGAACCGTTCCCGTACAACTGCCAATCTTTCTGCTGGTGGTCGCCGCTTATGTCTTGCTGCTGCATCGATCTGTTATTGGCCGCGCACTCTACGCGATTGGTTTTAATAGCGAAGGAGCGGGGTACGCAGGCATTCCCGTGCGGAAGAGGCTTGCGCTGATTTATCTACTTTCCGGCGTTGTCGCGAGTCTGGCCGCCATCATCTACGTCGCGCATCTCGGATTGGCTAAGTCAGACCTCGGGAGAGGGTATGAGTTGGAGGCGATCACTGCCGTCGTGCTGGGAGGCACGTCAGTATTCGGCGGCCGGGGCACTTTGTTTGGCACTCTGCTTGGACTATTTTTCCTGTCAGTTTTGCAGAACGGCATGCACTTGCTCGCCCTGCCCTCGGAACTCACCGGTGTCTTGATCGGGCTGCTACTGCTTGGAATCGTTAGCTATGATCGGTTGCGTGCGATGAGGATCAACGCAAAGCCACGCATATATCCCTTATCAGGGGCCCGCGCTACGAGGAGCAAACAAGTAGTAACCGTTCTCGGTGTACTTCTGCTAACAGCGTTTGCGATATTGCTGCCGCGCTTCTTACGGACCGCGAAGACGAGCGCGACGAAATCAGATGTAAGAGTTGCAACAGGGCACCGCCCCGTAATCGCGGTGATGCCGAAGGCAAAGGGCGACCCGTATTTCATCAGCGCCCGCGCCGGAGCAGAAGAGGCCGCACGCGAGCTTGGCGTTGACCTCATCTGGGATGGGCCAACCAGTCTTGATGCATCACAGCAAAATGAACTCGTCGAGACCTGGATCACCCGTGGTGTAGATGCCATTGTTGTCGCCGTGGAGAACAAGGGCAGCATCTCAACCGTCCTGCGCAAGGCGCGGCAGCATGGCATCGCGGTACTGACATGGGACGCGGATGCTGAACCCGACGCACGCGACTTCTTCCTGAACCAGGCCACCCCCGAAGGCATTGCCAATGCGCTCACTGACGAAGCGGCTCGACTGCTGCCGTCGGACGGTCAATTCGCGATCATTACCGGCCCGTTGAGCGCTGAGAACCAGAACGAATGGATCGCCTACGTTCGCAAACGACTCGCGGCCAAGTATCCAGACTTGACGCTCACAACAGTCCAGCCGAGCGATGATGACCGCGACAAGGCTTTTTCGCAGACGCAAACGATTCTGAAGGTCTATCCGCAAGTAAAGCTGATCATGGCCATCTCCGCTCCAGCCGTTCCCGGTGCCGCAGAGGCGGTGCAGCAGTCCGGAAGGAAGGGAGTCGACGTCATCGGACTCTCACTGCCCGCGATCTGCAAACCGTATGTCCATAGCGGGGTGGTGCAGACGATCTTCCTTTGGAATACACGCAACCTCGGATATCTCACGGTATATGCAGGCTGGCTCTACGAGCAGAAGCGCATCCCCCCTGGGGCCACGTCGATCAACGCAGGACGTCTCGGCACACTACAGATGCGAGGAACCGAGGTGATTCTTGGCACGCCGCTACTTATTAATAAGGCAAATATTGATAGCCTGGATTTCTAACCAGTAGTTTCGCAAAGCGGAACTACGTATCGTTGACATCGAATTTCTACTGTCGACGATAGCCACCCGCATTTAGGACATCTTGCCAAACGTAATTCAAACGTCTATGGGATTTAGATCTGAAGTATCGGACAATGCTTTGAGCGACATTTTGGTAAATATTCTGCGAACGAGTCGAAGTATGGGCATCTCTCCGAAGATCGGATCTAAAGGCATCGAGGATACTTGCGAGCCCCATTTCCCCTCACACGGGCGAGCGGCACAATTCGCAGTTCAGTTGGCTCTACTGCTGATTCCAGCACTGGCCTTTACTGGCTGTAACAGGTCTGTGAGCGAGATCCCAGTCGGCCCGGCAGTTACGATCAAGGTGCCTTTGGGTCTGCCTCCTGTTCCCATCCCTGCTAATAACCCTCCTACTGAGGCTACGATTGCGCTGGGTCGCAAGCTGTTCTACGACGTTCGACTCTCGCAGGACAACTCAGTAGCTTGTGCCTCGTGTCACAGCCCACAACTTGCCTTCACAGACGGTCTTGCTCGTTCGAGAGGGGTACGAGGGATGACGGGCGTTCGTAACGCTCCGACCATTGTCAACACCGCTTACCTGCCGCTTCAGTTTTGGGACGGCCGGGCTCTGAGCCTCGAGGAGCAGGCAGCCAGTCCCATCACCGACCCGGTGGAGATGAATCAGACGCACGAGGTCTCCGTCTCAAAGCTCGGGGCAGATCCGGTCTACCAGGCAATGTTTCAGAGAGCTTTTGGCAGCGAGGGCGTAACCTTTGGCCGCGTGCAAAAGGCGCTAGCGAGCTTTGAACGAACCGTTCTAAGTGGGAACTCCGCATTTGATCGCTATCGGTATGGAGGCGATGAGGGCGCACTCACCCCCGCGCAGGTCCGGGGTCTTGCGCTATTTATCGATCCGCACAAGGGAAACTGCGCAGCGTGCCACACGATTGGCCCGGAGTATGCCCTCTTCACTGACGGGAAATTTCACAACACCGGCGAGGGAGCCGGGGACGCTGGGATGTTCACCGATGTCGGGCGCTTCCACAAAACAAAGATCGAGGCCGACAAGGGGTCATTTAAGACCCCTACGCTTCGCAACATCGCAAATACAGCCCCCTATATGCACGATGGTGGACTCAAGACATTGAAGGATGTCGTAGATTTCTATGCAGGGGGAGGAAACTCCAACCCCTACCTCGATAAAGAAATTCGTAGCGTCGCTCTATCGGGTCAGGACCGCGCTGACTTGGTGGAGTTTCTGAAGTCGCTGACAGGCGAGATGCCGCCAAACGTAGGCCCGCCAGGGAAGGGCTAGATTAGATGACTGAGATGACCATGACTTGCAGGCTTGCTCTCTGTATCTGTTGCATTGTCGCAATGGAAACGGGCTGTTCCAATAAGCCAGCAGCAACGCCTGTACCCAGCTCCGGGGCTCAACCTGCCGTCTCGTACTTCAAGGTGGACGCTACGACCTCTGGGTCAATTACTGGGACAGTCCGTTATGCAGGCAAGAAGCCCGCCCGCAAGCTGATCGACATGAGCGAAGATCCAGCGTGCGTCGAGGCGCATCACGGCAAAGCCTTTGATGAGTCATTGATTGTAAGTGCCAATGGCGCACTGGCAAACGCCTTCATCTACGTGAAGACCGGACTGGAAGGAAAAAACTTCGAAGCTCCCGCTACCCCGGTCACGATCGACCAGAGCGGCTGCTGGTTTAGACCACGTATCATGGGCATCCAAACGAATCAGGTTCTGCAGGTCACGAATTCGGACCCGGTTACCCACAACATCCATCCAATGGCAGAGATCAATCGAGAGTGGAACCATAGCCAGGGACCAGGAGATGCTCCACTTAGCCGCAAGTTTGTGAAGCGCGAAGTGATGATCCGAGTGAAGTGCAACATTCATAGCTGGATGCATGCCTACATCGGAGTTTTAGATCATCCCTACTTCGCTGTCTCTAAAGAAGATGGAAATTTTGCGATTAAAAACCTGCCTCCCGGCACTTATACACTTGCGGTCTGGCAGGAGAATCTAGGGATGCAGGAGCAGGAAGTAACTGTTTCTCCGCGCAACGACACTATGTCAAATTTCACGTTCAAGGGAAGATGATCCATGCCTAAATCACACTTCATGCTGTTGGCAGTAGTTCTCTCGGTATTCTCGACTGGTTGCAACTCCTCCAAACAGACGACCACCGTGGCACCGGAGCCTCTCGCTGAATCCTCATTGCCGCGGATCTATGTGACCAACGAGGTCTCAGGCGATATGACGATAATTGACTCGGGAACGTCCCGCGTAGTTGCGACGATCCCGCTGGGGAAGCGTCCGCGCGGCATTCATGTGAGTTCGGATCACAAAACCCTTTTCGTAGCTCTCAGCGGATCACCGATTGCAGGCCCCGACGTGGACGAAAGCACCCTACCACCCCCCGACAAGAGTGCCGATGGAATTGGCGTCTTTGACGTTGCCCAGGGGAAGATCGTCCGCACGATCCATGGCGGCTCCGATCCAGAGAACTTCGACATCAGCAAGGATGGGAAGCTGTTGTTTGTCTCCAACGAAGACATCTCCGGAGTCAGTATCGTTGACATCGCCTCAGGGGAGATCGTGAAGACGCTGAAGGTGGGCGCGCAACCCGAAGGTGTCAAGGTATCGCCGGACGGCAAGATCGTCTACGTCACGTCGGAAGAAGACGGCACCATCTCCGTCCTCGATCCCGTGGCCGGCAAGATCGTGAAGACGTTCAAGGTAGGCCACCGGCCTCGCTCGATTGCGTTCCTTCCGGACGGATCGCGCGCCTATGTCAACGCGGAAAATGATGGCACAGTCGTAGTCGTCGATGCAAAGAAACACAAGATGCTGCAGGCCATCTCTCTGGGCAAACCCGGCGTAATCAAGCCGATGGGCTTGCTGCTATCGCAGGATGGCACAAAACTGTATGTCAGTACAGGCCGCGGGCATCAGGTATTTACTATCGACACCGCTACCAACTCCGTCCTGGGATCGGTTGAAGTCGGCCAGCGGCCATGGGGCATCTGCTTGTCCCCCGACAGCAGAACTCTGTATTCGGCTAACGGGCCCTCGAACGACATCACTGCAGTCGACCTCACGACAAACACAGTTATCCGCAAGATCAAGGCAGGAACTGGACCATGGGGGGTCGTAGTCCTCGATCGCTAACTCATTTGTGGTCGTCTCACACTCTGCCCTTGGCCATAGGCAGACTGTGAGGGTCCGTGATCGAACAGATATTCAAAGCAAGGTCTCTGCGTCCAAAAACGCTCCCGCATCCTGTCCCCCTCGACCCGAGCGCGCACACATTGCTGCCCCCGGCGAGACGACACAGGAGCAGCGAACCAATAGTCAGGATTTGCAGCGATTCAATGTGATTGACACCGTTGAGTTGTTTCGCATACAGTTCCGTCTTGAGACGTCTCATTTGTGAGGGGAATAATCTCCTGCCTCGTTGACAAGTGAAAGCTGCCATAGCCGGGAGCTGATGTTGAACGCCTTTAGGATGTAAAAATTTCGACCAAATGAATCACTAGTCTGAATCGGACAAGAGCTATTCGGGGGAGTACCAAATGTTAGATCGAGCACGAGTCCAGGAAGCCATCAACACAGGTGCGGGCGTACTAAAACTAGAACCGTCGTGGGTGCCACGTTCCTTCATGATCCCTGGACGCAGATTAAAGCTGCATCCAGATGATCTTTACTCGTTTGGGGGGCACAGAGGAGGCATTAATGAGCGATGGTTTTCTTCGACGACAAAAGCCTCCAACGGGCCCGATACCACCCCAGACGAGGGGCTGAGCTACGTTCATCCCGACTCTGGCGACAAGTTTCTGCTTAAGGATGCGGTTGAGGCTGCTGGAGATCTGCTGCTTGGCGCAGATGTGATGGAGCGCGAAGGTGGGTGGAATCTGCTCTGCAAGTTCTTCGACAACATGGGTCCGATCCCTCATCACATGCATCAGAGCGATGAGTTTGCCAAACTTGTCGGACACAAGGGCAAACCCGAGGCCTACTACTTCCCGCCACAGTACAACCAGCTGAACAACAACTTTCCACACACGTACATGGGCCTGGAGCCGGGGACAACAAAGGAAGATCTTCGCCGTTGTCTGGAGCGATGGAACCAAGGCGATAATGGCATCCTCCTTCTCTCGCGCGCATACAGGCTTGAGCCAGGCAGTGGCTGGCAGATCAATCCTGGCATCCTGCACGCTCCCGGATCGCTTGTAACCTATGAACCCCAGGTCAACAGTGATGTGTTCGCTATGTTCCAGTCCGAGGTGGAAGGACGCATCGTCGACTGGAGTCTATTGACGAAGGACGTCAAGCCAGAGTTCCATCATGATCTTGACTACCTGATCAGCATGCTCGATTGGGAAGCCAACGTTAATCCGGAGTTTGCCAAGACCAACAAGACCCACCCCACGCCGGTGCATCCGATTCCTGAGATGGAGGCGGCTGGATATCGCGAGATGTGGATCACGTATGGGACGCCGTATTACTCGGCAAAGGAACTCACCGTGCTGCCAAAGCGCAGCGTAACCATCAAAGACGCGGCGGCTTACGGCCTGATCCTCACGCAAGGCTATGGTACCTTCGGCAAAACGCCGGTCGCAACGCCTTCTATGATTCGGTTCGGTCAACTGACGCAGGATGAGTTGTTTGTGACGGCAGCCGCTGCCAAGGAAGGGATCACGATCGAGAACCCAAGCAGTACCGATCCCCTGGTTATGCTGAAACACTTCGGCCCCGGCAACCCGGACGCTGAACCCCTTCGAAAAGACAACAAATAGAAATACCGGTAGGAGCGCGTTATGAGCACAACCAAACACAATTTCCCTGCCCTTCACAATGCTATGTGGCCTGGTATCGTGGGCAAAGGGCCGGATTCCGAACCCGCAATTGATCTCGACACCATGCTTAGCCTGACGGCCGCGGCCGAGGTCGACGGGACGAAGTTTGACGGCGTCGACCTATTTCTTTCGCTGCCTCACACTGACATCGATTCGACCGATGATGATCTGAAGGTTCTAACCGATAAGCTCGCCGGTTACAACCTCGTAGCTGGTTCTCTGGTTGCTCCGGTATGGCCTCCCGCTGGCGGTGGTTCAGCTATGGGATCGGAGGAGGAGCGTGGACGTTTTCTAACGCAGGTTCGCAAGTCCTGTGAGATCGGGCAGAAATTGCGTCGGCTCGGCATTCGTAAGTACGGCATCGTGCGCATCGATTCAGCCGCAAGCCCGGCGGATTGGGCAGGCGATCCGGGGGGCAACACCAAGCGTATCGCCGAGACTTTCCGTGAGGCCTGCACGATTGCGGAAGGATACGGAGAGCGTCTCGCAGCCGAGGGTGAGATCTGCTGGGCAGGGATGCACGGATGGAAGCACATGAAAGAGCTTCTCGAGCTGGTAGATCGGCCCGAGACACTGGGTTTCCAGGCGGATATGGCACACACGATGCTCTATACGCTTGGCTACAACTCACCCGAGAGCCGGATTATTCCGGCAGACTTTGACTGGTCCGATCCTGATGTTGTCATGGATGCACTGCGCCAGGTAACCGATGCTCTTCGTCCATGGACGATTGACTTCCATGTTGCGCAGAACGATGGCACCGTAAAGGGTTCCGGTTCGCATGACAAGACTGGCCGGCACTGCCCACCCAACGATCCCAACGGGAAGATGGACATCGTCAAAGTGGCAGGACTCTGGATGCGCGACGACAACGGTGCACCGACACGAGCCTTCGAGCATATCTGCTGGGATGGCTGCATGTTCCCTAACTCCATGATGCTATCGCCTGACACATGGCGCAGCGTCCTTGCAACAATGATCCGGGTGCGCGACGCCCACGGTTGGAATTGAAAGGGGAGATGACCACTGTGGCATCGAAAAAAGCACTCAACGTTGGACTAGTCGGTTATGGCTTTATGGGGCGCACGCATTCGAACGCATTTCTGCAGGCCCCCCGCTTCTTTGATCTCCCTTACCAGCCGGTCCTGAAGGCCGTGTGCGCTCGCAATGCAGACCGGGTCAAAGGCTTTGCCGACAACTGGGGCTATCAATCGATTGAGACCGACTGGCGAGCTTTGGTCGAGCGGAAGGACATCGACCTAATCGACATCGCGAGCCCCAATAACACCCATGCTGAGATTGCCATAGCAGCCGCTAAAGCCGGCAAGATGGTGCTCTGTGAAAAGCCGCTGGGCCGCACTGCTGAAGAAGCAAAAACAATGGTGGATGCCGTCGAATCTGCCAATGTCCCCAATATGGTCTGGTATAACTACCGCCGCGTCCCTGCGGTGACGATGTTAAAGAACCTGCTGGACGAAAACCGCTTCGGCCGCATCTTCCATTATCGATCGCAGTTTCTGCAGGATTGGACGATTTCGCAGGATCTGCCTCAAGGCGGTGAAGGCCTTTGGCGTCTGGATGCATCAGTGGCGGGCAGCGGCGTCACGGGAGATCTACTCGCCCATAACATCGATATGGCCCTCTGGCTGAATGGACCAATCACCGAGGTCTCTGCTATGACCGAGACCTTCATCAAAGAGCGCAAGCACAGCCTCACTGGTGAAGTTACGCCAGTCAAGATCGACGACGCCAGTGCATTCATGTGCCGTTTTGCGAATGGCTCGATGGCGCTCTTCGAAGCGACACGTTACGCGCGTGGGCACAAGGCACTCTTCACATTGGAGATCAACGGCGAGCGCGCATCCGCATCGTGGGACCTGCACGATCTGCACCGTCTCGAATACTTCGATCATCGCGATGAAGCTCACCTGCGCGGCTGGAAGAACATTCACATCACCGACAGCGATCATCCCTACATGAAGCATTGGTGGGTTCCTGGACTGCAGATTGGGTATGAGCACACGTTCATTCACCAGATCGCGGACTTTTTGCAGTGCGTCGGCGAGAACAAACCTGCGGCTCCAACGTTTCGCGACGGTCTCGCCACAGAATATGTAACAGACGCGGTCCTGAAGTCCGCAAAGACAAGGCAGTGGGAAGAAGTAGCTGTCGACTAGCAGGAACGGTGGATTGTTTTAAGGAGAAATTATGGTCTCGAAAGCTCGCAGGAAGTATCTCGGCATCACCGCAACTTCACTAGCTACCGCTGTAGTAGCGATCACAGTAGCCAGTACATCTGGACTCGTCCGCGTGGCTGCTCAACAAGCGGCGCAGCCACGGCGGTCATCGCCTTTTGTGCAGCCTGAGCCCATCAATTTTGAAGACCATGAAGGATGGACGCAGATATTTGACGGCAAGACTTTGAAGGAATGGGATGGCCCGTCCGAGGTCTGGCACGTGGAAGATGGCGCCTTGGTTGGTGAATCCAGCGACGCAAATCCCTCTGGCACCACCAACCTCATCTGGCGCGGAGGAGAGCCTGCGAATTTCCGCCTTCGGTTGGAGATGAAACTCGAAGGGAAAGGTGCCAACGGCGGCGTCCAGTACCGCAGCCTTAGCGTTCCCCCAAAGCCTCGCCCAGTGCCTCCAGACGCTACACCCGAGATGAAGCAGCGCATGGAGCAAGGTCAGGCTCTGTTGCAAAAGCATGCCAAGTGGAACATGTCCGGCTACCAGATGGACTTCGACTTCAACAATCGCTATACCGGTCAACTCTACGAGCAGGACAGCCCCCGCGGCATTATCGCCTGGCGCGGCCAGGTCGTCGCAACTGAACCCGGGAAGAAGCCAACGCTGTTATCTACACTCGGAAGCTCTGACGATCTCAAGTCTTTCATCAAGCCCGGCGAGTGGAATCAGGTCGAAATCATCGCCGACGGCAACACCCTCGTCCACATCATCAACGGGCACGTCATGTCCGTTCTCGTCGATACGGATCCCAAGTTCCTTCAGGCAAAGGGGCTGATCGCGATGGAGATTGAGGGTGGCGGCACGCTGAAGATATCGCATCGCAACATCTGGTTGAAGAAGCTCCCCTAACGCTCTATGGATCGACGTTCTTGTTCGAGTTCCTCTGTTGTTGCCCCATAGATTGCGTCATTTCATCTTTTGAGAGCTGCCTGTGTCGGAGACTATCTTCAAAGGCCGTCATGCGGCCACCATAGAGAATGACCATCTGCGAGTGACCGTGCTTGTGGAAGGCGGTCACATTGCTGAGGTCTTTGATAAACAGGCCGGAGTGAGCCCGCTCTGGGTGCCTCACTGGAACTCCATCGAGCCATCGCTCTACAGCCCAGTGCAGCACCCCCAATTTGGTGAGGGGTCTGACGCAAAATTGTTAGCCGGAATTATGGGCCACAATCTGTGCCTGGATCTGTTTGGCGGTCCTTCTACCGAAGAAGCTGAAGCCGGCTTCACAGCCCACGGGGAAGGCTCGGTGGGTCGCTACGAGATTGACGAGACGCCCAACCGGCTCGTGACGCGACTGAATCTTCCCCTGGCTCAACTTGCATTTGTCAGATCTATCCAATTATGCGAAAACTATGTACTCATTCGCGAGTGTCTTGAGAATCTGGCAGAGTTTGACCGTCCCATCGCCTGGACGCAGCACGTCACGCTCAGTCCGCCGTTTCTCGATCCAGCGACGACTCAGTTTCGCGCTTCGATGACGCGATCCATCGTTGGGGAGAGCGATCCCGGTTCCAATGCCTATCTGAAGAGAGGCGCTGAGTTCGCCTGGCCGACGGCTCCTCGCGAGGACGGAGGCATAGCGGATCTTAGCCAGATGCAGGGCACGGCTCCAGCAAGCGGCTACACCGCGCACCTCGCCGACCCGCGACATCAAGATGCTTTTTTTCTGGCTTACTCACCCCAATATCAATTGGCATTCGGCTACATATGGAAACGCACTGATTTCCCCTGGATGGGCATCTGGGAGGAAAACTGCAGCCGCCAGTTGACGCCATGGGACGCACATACCATCACGCGAGGAATGGAGTTCGGCGTGTCCCCGTTTCCCGAATCAAGACGTGAGATGGTTGACCGGGGCAAACTCTTCGACGTACCAACCTACCGCTGGATCCCCTCAAAGGGCCGCCTTGAAGTTGAGTACTGGATCTGCAGCCAACCCGCCGCGTCTATCCCAGAGAAGCTCTCGGCTCCGGATCTTGCACTGCCGGTCAGCTAAAAGAGGAGTTTGTCTTTTTTGGCTTCAAGCTTCTTGGCGTCGACGTTGGGTACCTTCTTCAGATCGTCGAGCGACTTGTAGTCACCGTTCTTCTCTCGATACTTAACAATCTCTTTCGATTCATCCGAAGTTAGTACAAGCGTCATCGCAAGCTGCTTGACCTCCGCTTTATTCACGTTGATCTTCGCTCCGAACGACGGAGGGAAGCTAGCTGTAAGATAGCCCGCAATATCGGTGAACTCTTCATCCGTACCCTTAGTGCCCAGCGACACCATCTTGACAATGAGATCTTCCCACCCCTGCCGGTCGCGCCCGGTGGCAAGCAGATTATTGACTGAGTGGCACTTGCTGCATACGCGAAGCGTCGTCTCCCTGCCATCACCTGCGGGAAACTCCGGATGATCCTGCGACTGTTGCGGCTTAGGCGCAGGATCCTGACTCGCCGAAACCGCCGGTCCAGCCAACATAGACAAACTGAAGACAAAAAGCCCAATCCCCACCAACTTTGCTGCACGCAAATAGCTATAGGCAAACACCGTATCAAGACTCCCGTTCCGCTAACATACCTTGATCTTTCCGAACTAGCTTTGTCAAAGCTTCCCGGTCACCTCTACGCACGGCTCAGCAGCCATCTACTTCGCCGACAACCACATAACCTAGATATTTTCGATATCGAGATCACAACAGTCGCGGATACGAGCTCCCGGGCAAGCTATAGGTTATTGAATTAGTGTTCGATTGCGACCCCAAACGAATAGAGCACGCCATCATGATCCGTAAAGAATGCATGGCCATCGCCAATCGAAACTCCGGAGTGATTCGTGTAAGCAGAAATCGTCTCCTTGCTAGAGTAAAGCTCCGCACCCGTTGTAGCGTCCAGCACGTACAGCTTCGCGTGGGCCGAAGCGTTTCCACCAGAGAGGGCCACTAACACTCCGTTAGCAATTGCGGGTGGGGCGGGATTCGTCATGTCGCGCGAGATCCAGGCTGGAGTAAGTGATAGCTTGCCATCTGTCTCGACTATTTTAAGAGCTACGATGCCGCCATGCAATGTCGCGTGATTCATTGTGGCAGCATCCCCCTTCACAGTAATTCCGGCCGAGACTGAAGCGAAGACCCATTGGGTTCCATCCTTATCCTGCCAGGCTGCAAAACCGTCCCAACTGTGCTTCTCCCCTGCCTTTGAAAGGCTTGCGGTCTCCGCCAGAGGTGTGTGATGGTCCGCGCCACCCAATGATGCAGCGTCTAGCAGAACCAAGCTGCCGCCGCCCCCCGGTGCTACAACTAATTGCCTTCCCTTATATGGAAAAGTGACCGGAGAAACGTATTGAATGTTGCCGGAAGTGTCCGTCGGCGCGTACCAGTCCTTGGGCTTCAAATCTTGCCCCAGGGCGATCACGCTATTGGCATAGATCCCAGCGGCTGCGTCGGATGTACCGGCTCCAGTGACGATATAAGCTGTGCCATCTGGTCCAAGTGCCGGCCCCGTTAAGGTAAGTGGCTTAATCTTCTCCGTCTTGTAGCTCACAACAGGATATTCGGACGTTGTCATGTCGATCGCCCAGACACCATTGGGCGCACCACCGCAATCGCGGCCGGTTGCCGTGTAGATACTCTTCCCTCGAATGTTCAGACCGAAGGCACTCGCATCCCCGGAGGGCAGATACTTGACCGGAGGCGCAAAGTCGACGCCGGTCGTGAGCACCTGCTCATGGAGCATGCCGTCGGGCGTCAGCAAGTAGATGCCCTTTAGTCCAAAGCCTCCACCACCGGCCGCCACACCAATACGGCGCTCACTTGGCTCCAACGGCGGTGCCTGAGGCGGGGGAGGAGCGCCAGGGGCGCGGCGTGCCCCGAAGTTGATCACCACCGGCGGCTCCATCACAATACTCAGGCTCGATGATTTGCATCCTGCCGGAGCTGCTTTCACCTCGAACTTCTTCTTCCAGATTAGATTGCCAAGCTCAGAATCAACTGCATACAAAGTATCGGCTGAGCTCCAGAAGGCAATGTCCTTGAATCCTTGTGCGTTGATCAGGCGCGCAGCGAGCAATGGCTCACTGAAAGAATCTCCGCCTAGCGATGGCTTCCCAAGCTGGATCTTCCACAGATACTTGAAACTACCGGGAACGCTCTCTTTTGAGAGCTTCGTCTCGCCCTTCTGCCAACCACTCTGCCCGGCATCCGCGCCGGTCATGCTCCAGTCACCTCTTGGACCTGCCTGAGCCAGCAAGGCGCTCGAACCCAACAGTGCTCCAGCCCAGCACACAGCAATTGCTCGACCTAAATATCTCTTCATGATTTGACTTCCCTCAATTTGATACTCGATGAACCGGTTAGCCTTCAGAGGTGAACTGCGATAACTGGGACTCTGCCATGCTCGACTTCACAGTGTTTCGGGCTTAGCTCAGGTTGACTACTTAAGACCGAAACAATAAATCGTCCCGTCGAACGTACCGAAGATGACTTTATCGTCGGCTACCGAAAGCCCTGCCTGATGGAGGAAGGAAGCTATCTGGTCTCCGCTGGAATAGAGCTCTTTTCCAGTCAATGCGTCGAGCGCGTAGAGCTTCGCTGGAACTGAGCGCTTGATTCTCTCGGCCGCACTGAAGAGGCCACCCTGAGCGTCATTTGCCTGACCGGTAAATTCACCACCCGCAAGCGTCAGCACGACACCGTTCACGATCACTGGTGGCTCAGCCGTCATCATGTCATGGGACATCCACGCTGGCTCTAGCTCTGGCTTGCCGCTATGATCGTTCAACTTGAGAGCAATGATTCCACCGTTTGGTGTTGGGCCATACGCTATCGGGAATGGCACTGCAACCTCGCCACCAGTGGGCGCTAGCACCCAGCGAGTGCCGTTCTTCCCAAGCCAGCTCGCCATGCTTCCCCATGTGCCCTCTGTCTGGAAATTGACGTTCTTGTTTGAGATCAGCGGACTCCGATACAGCGGCGTCATGTGGTCAGTTCCGCCAATCGACTTACTATCGAGCACGAAGAATCGCCCTTCCTTCCCGGAGGCAACAACGAGATCTCGCCCTTTGTATGGAAAGATAACTGGGCTGGAGTTCATATCCAGATCCCGGCGAGTCAGCCACTCATAGTTGGTAGGCGTGTAGTAGTCCTTGAGCGTCAGAGCGTCGTTTGAGAACGTAAAGGCTTCAACGCTGGTCGACAACTGACCCGTTGAAGCGTCGTACTTACCATCACCGGATTCGAAATAAATCGTCCCATCAGATCCGACAGCTGGCCCGGCGACACCCCACAAACCAGCCTGCGGCGGACTCGAAACCGACACCTTCTTCGTCGACAGATTAACTGCATAAAGAGCATTCGGCACGCCACCGCAGCCCTGTCCGGTGATCGTATAAATCACATTGTTCACCAGATTCAGGCCGTAAGGCTTGCCGTAAGGAAGCGGTAGCACTTGGATCGACGTCTCAGGTTCATCACCGCTCGCTACATCCAGGGTGTGCAGGTAGCCGTCACTTGCCAGGACATACACTAACCGGGATGCCGATCCCGCCGACGTAGCCACCGGAGTAGCACTCAGCGCATTCGTGCAGATGAAACCGCGGCCTTCGCCAGGCTCCTCTGGCTTCTCAGATTCCCACTTCAACTTCTTTTGCCATACAATCTTCCCGGTGGCAGCATCAATAACAAAGAGATCGTTCGAGGCGCCCGCAAGGAGTGCCAGCGTCTTCACGCCATCCGAGGTCTTCACACCAGAGACGATAAGTGGCTCGCGAAAAGACAGCATTCCCATCGTCTTGCTGGCAACCTTCACCTTCCAGAGAAGCTGCAGGTTCTTCGCCGTCTGCGGGGTGATCTTGGAAGCGCCACGCTGCCAGGCATCCCGGGCCGGGTCCGCGCTACCGGTGACCCACTCCGAAACACCTGAGGACTGACACCGCGCCGCATTCGGGAGCAGGAACGCACAACTGGCAGTACATAGAACTACCCAGTTCGTGAGGCTTCGCATCACTTCTTTTGATCGATTCGAGAACATTGAGATCACAACCTCACCTTGAAGACTTAGCCGACTTTGAACCTGAAGTCATCGACCGACGATGACCGACGATGACCGACGACGAATACGACTGCAGCGAAGCACACCTTGAATTCTGCAAACAGTATGAAATATGTACCTTGCTCACCTCAAATCGCATGAGGGGAAACAAGTGATTTTCGCAAATCTACGTCAGATGAACAGCACGCAAGCTTGATCCAAGTGCCGAATGCCATCCCAGTTTTGAGACGTCTCATTGTTGACGAGAATACTAGCCGTCTATTCGAATCGCTGTCAATAAAGATCGTTGGATATTGAGGATCCTTCCCATCTGCTCCCCGCCACCCCTAGCAGATTCTATTGCGACTTCAATTCGGACGAACCATCTCCGCTTTCCGTTTGACCGCCAAGTTACAGTCAGTTCAGCCGTTGCCTTACTGCTGCTACAAGCATCATTGGGAGCGAGACTTCCCCTTTGTTGCCGTCTGCGCAAGTGGCGTCGCCGAGGACTCCCGCACAATCAACGTTGCCGGCAACCTGACCTTCTCGACCGCCTTATAAGTCGTTCCCATTGCAATTCTGTTTAGCAGAACTTCGACCGCTCGGGATCCAATTTCATAGGCGGGCTGCACCACTGATGTAATACCCGGCCGAAAGAAGTCTTCAGACGTAAGTTCATCAAAGGTCACACAAGCAATATCTTTTGGCGTGGACAACCCCATCGCATAGATGCTTCGGATTGCCGCAAGTCCCGTAACTCCATTGGTGGCGAATACTGCAGTCGGCCTTCCAACCGACGACAACAAACCCTTCTGGCAGAGCCGTGAAACCTCCTCCTGCTCGAAGCTACCTCTCCAATGCAGCGAACTCTGAATCGGCAGTCCGCTCTTTTGCAAAGCCTGACGATAACCCCGTAGCCGCTCCTGCTCATTCTGCAAAGTGAGCGGTCCCGTGATAATTGCAATCTGCGTGTGTCCCATCTCTATAAGGTGCGAGATCGCCATCTCAGCGGCGCGACAGTCATCGACGCAGACCGAGTCAACCTCAAGCCCTTTCGGCAGACGATCCAGGCAGATAATCGGGACACCCGCTATCAGCGCTGCCGCCTCCTCAGCCGACCACTTACGCCCGCCCGCCGTAACCAGCAACACGCCCTCGACACGCTGGGATCGAAGCAGCCCCATCATTGCAGCCTCACGCTCCTCGTTGCTCTCCGAGTCAAGCACGCTCAGGTAATATCCAGCCTGGCGGGCAGCCGACTCCGCGCCTCGAATGATCTTGGGAAAGAACGGAACTGTAATATCCGGGATAACCATTCCAAGGGTGAAGGTTCTGTTTGTTCGAAGGCTCCGAGCGATAAGATTCGGCTGATAGTTCAAGGCTTTGATCGCATCCAGCACCTTGCGGCGCGAGCGCTCGCTTACACCAGTAGCACCACTGATTACATTGGATACGGTTCCCGAAGATACGCCAGCCAGTTTGGCCAATTCCTTCTGTGTAGGCGGCATGATTCCCAATCCTACAGCAGAGAAAGCCAATTGGCCTGCACGATTGTTTGTCCCAAGGTGAGTGTTAGTGAAGCACAACTGCCATCTCTGTGGATCGAGAGCCGCCGGGGAGTATTGAAGTAGACTGCGCGCAGAGCGAGTTGATCGCGTGTAGGACGGTCCTATAGCTTCGGCCTTATGGCCGTTCAGCACTCATCTAGAAGCGGATAGTACGTAGTCGCGCGAAATGCCACAAGCCATTTCAAATCTCCCATCCAAGGCGAGCTCGTGCGACAGCTCCATTGATTGGATCGACCACTCCAGGAAGCGCACGAACATCCGGAAACTCAGATCGCACGGCGGCAAGCAAAGCCTCACGGACCACCGGAACTTTCTCCATAATGCTTCCGGTAAAGGCAATCGCCGGCGTCCAGGTTTGCATGTTGGAGGCCGCCTGCAAGCGTCGTATCATCAGTCGAACCAGGTACCCCAGTTCCTCGCCTTGCTGTCGCAGCAGCGAAGAAGCGACCTCGTCGCCAAGCGCCGCACATCGCATCACAACTTCCGTGAGCCGCGAAAAGTCCGGCGCTGGACGGCTGTTGGCGTACTCCACCAGATTCTCCACTGAGTCCAGTTCCCAGAACTCCAGTACCGCATGCATCAGTCGCGTCGAATGACCTTCGTCCATTGCCAGGAATGCCGCACGCAATGCCTCGTGACCAATTCTGTACCCGGAGCCCTGATCCGCCAGTTCTGGTCCCCATCCCCCCACGGTTGATAAGACCCCTGCCTCTGTCCGACCGGCAACATTCGATCCGGTCCCAGCCAACACCAGCACGCCAGCCTGCTCTGGAAACGCTGCATCGAGTGCAATCTCGACATCGCCAAGAAGTAGTAGATCTCCACCGACATTTGCAGCGAACGCGTCGCGCAGCCAGTTCACAACCAGCGGAACGCTTTCACCCGCAGTTCCGACACAGGTGCGCGTCACTGCTTGCATTGTCACGCCAGCCAGCGCTGAAAGTTCTGCGAGCGCTGCAGACAGATTTGTGGCAGCCGTCGCCGCATCCGCGCGCATGCGCTTGATTGTGCCGCCCCGTACCCGCGCGAGTACTCGTGTCTCATCGGCAAGCGCGAAGTCTGTTTTTGTCCCACCCGCATCGACCGCTAGAAAGAAACTCATCCGCTTACCTGCTCCGATAAGACTGCCCGGGTTAAAATCCACTCGGCCGCGATGATGATGTCGTTCACCAGCGGACGCCCAAGTACGAACCAGCTCACAGATTTCCTCACGAAATGCACCCTCCGCGAAGGAATCGCAGCGTAGTCATGAGCGTTCCGAGCTGCTCGTAGATCTTGCGAGGCATCCAGTTGGCATGAGGGGCAGAGCTATGACTATCGAACATGAGTATTCCTATCTTAATGGCAATTACTGCAAGAGTGGGCACACAAACGCTAAACAAAGAACCGTTGCGAAGCCTTAATCGGGCTGGCTCATCGTCTTTTTCAGCTTGCTGACACAATCCGAAAAGTGATCGAGGTCATGCTGCGAGATGTTGCCAGTACACGGCTCTATGCGGACGCTACTACGAAGCGCAGCGTGCACTTCCCGCACCCCCGAAAGCTTGAGCGCCTGCCGCACCGTCGTATCGCTGATTCCACCGCACAGCAACAACCCTATCCGGTCGCCCGTGAGTTGGAGCAATTCACGCACTACTGGAGCACCGAGTACTGCAGACGACTTCGCCCCCGACGTAAGGATACGCGTCGCGCCTGTTTGCGTTACATCATCCAGCGCAGCTCTCAGATCCGGGGTTGCATCGAAGGCTCGATGAAACGTAACCTCCATCAGGCCCGCGCACTGCACCAGTTCTCGGGTCCGTTCAACATCGACAGTTCGGTTCTCGCGAAGAATTCCCAGCACGACTAAGTCGATGCCGATAGTGCGCGCGTACAGAACATCCTGACGCATCACCTCGAACTCTGCCTGAGTCGCAGTGAACTCTCCGGTGCGCGGCCGCACTAGCATTGCGATCGGCAGATCGATAGAATCCCTCGCAGCAGCAGCGAGCCCCGCACTCGGGGTAATACCGCCTTCGTGCAGCGGCCCGCAAAGTTCGATCCGATCAGCCCCCCCGCGCGCAGCCGCCTGGGCCAAGCCCAACGAATCGACACATATCTCCAGTGTTACGTCTTTCCCCATCCGCATCCTCCGTCACAATATTGACCTACAGATCACTCATGCAGCCTCAATTGCTCTTAAATCTCTTCAAGTTCTTTACCTTCGCCACCGAAGCGGGACGCAGATAGGTCTCTCGCTCTGCATCCATGAAACGCGAGAACTCTTCATAGTGTCTCGTTTAGCGACCTTAGGTGTCGCAACGAGATATGAGCCGGCCCCGGAAAATCTCTTGGAATCGGAATAGTCACTCTACCGCTCGCGGTCCACTGGACACCACGTGCCAGGAGCGTCTGAAAACCTACGCACTCCAGATCAGGACTCGGCTCCTTGGTCCAGGTATGTCCCAGCATGGTGGTGTATACGCGCCCTTTGCCATAGCTGTGAACCCAATCCATTGGCTCGCTCTGCTGCGTCACGGGAGAGTGCGCATAGGTAAGAAAGGTGAACCCGTCGACGGGTCCGTGCTGACCGTGCGTGAGTTGTTCGGAGGGATGCAGCCAAACCCGAGGCATACCGTTTGTGATGGGATGATGGGTATCACGCACATGAATCTGAAAGTCAAGTCGCGGCGGATGATTCGGCTCGAAACCCTCGCCCTGCGGCACCACGACTACTTCATCATGGTCGCCAATATGCACGCTCGGCCCGTAAGATTTAGGCCGCCAGCCCATGCCGATCATCTGGTTGTACTCTGGCCACGCCAGAAAAGCATTATTCGCGGCGTGATAGCTGACCAGCCCGCCGCCACCGCTCACGTATTTCTCCAACGAGTCCCGCACAGGCTGTGGCCACAGGATGCTGTCTGCAGTGAAACCACTGTTGAAATTATTGATCACCGCATCATACTGAATGAAATTCGGGCGCCAGCCGTTCCATGCCGCAGCATTGGCATCGGCCGGGGGAGTCGTCAATACATCCACGGTGAACAAAGTTGTATCGGCGAGTATCTCGCGGATCCCTGCCGTCGCGACTTTCCACGTATGGTTGTTCATCCCGTCTATCAGAAGAATTTTCAGCTTCTTCCGTGCGCGTGCAGACGCCACCTGCGTGGATGCGATCAGCGCCAAAGAACCTTGTGTGAACTGCCGTCGTGTAACGACCATTCGTATGCTCTTCCTTTTGACTAGTTCACGGCCGCGCCTAGGCCGCTTCAAGGACAATGAGCCTATATCTTGAGACTCCTCATATAGTTTGCATCAACCTTCAGCGACTCCTTCCACGCCATGTCGAAGGCTTCCTGCTCCACAAAAGCGTGCTCAATATGCTGCGTCTTTTTCGCTTGCGCGAAGACGGGGCGGTAGTCGATGGTGCCCTGCCCCAGTTCCGTTACCTTGGCGTCATGGTTCTCCGGTAAATTGTTCGGTTGTAGCTTGAAGTCCTTCACGTGCAACATGGAGATGCGGTGCGGATGATTCTTCATGATTTCAGCTGGATTGACGCCCGCAACGATGGCCCATCCGCAATCGAGTTCAAACGTGACCTTCTTGGGATCGGTCAGTTGCAGTAGTTCCATATATGGGGTCTTACCTTCGGTTAAGGCAAACTCGTGTATATGGTTGTGATAGCCAAAGAGGATGCCAGATGCAGCTGTCTTTTCTCCCATTGCATTGAACTGCTCTGCGTTGTAGCTCCAATCATCTATGGTGAGTGACCTTTGGCCGCCAGACGCCCCGGCCGGCGACGGAATGCGGTATCCAGGGCTGGAGCAAATGATGAAGTGCACCCCAAGTTCCTTGTCATACGCGACGATCTCATCGAACTTTGCGTGCAAATCGGCAAATGGATGATGTGCGCTGACACAACGCAGGGCTGCCCTGTCCAACGCGGCACGAATTTCCTTTGCGCTCTTCTTTGGCAGCGCCGCCGCTTCCACCTCGGTGTAGCCAGCAGCACTAACAGCAGCCAACGCGCCATCCAGATCCTCCATCATCTGTTGACGCACCGAATAAAGCTGGATACCGAGTGGCAGGCCCAGCGGATTGGCAAATGCGGCGCGACCTGCCAGGGTGAAGGTGGCAACAGAGGCCGTCGCAGCCCCCAAGAACTCTCTGCGGGATATCTTCATCACGTCTCTTCCTCTATACATTCTGTCTGCTCATTTCACTTGCAAGATAGTCCACGGCACGGACGCCGGTAGCGGCGGCGCAGGACTGCCTGCCTACTGGGATAGCAACAATTTCGGCACCAAGCTAACTGACACGACCGCGCGGACGAAGTCACGACGCAACATGGACGCTCCCTTAGTTCGTCTAGAAGCTACACTCCCGCTCATTCAGTCGTCTACCGAGAATCTCAGATGAAATTGCCGATCCACTAACGTCAAGGGGTGACGCAGCACCAGAGCGGTTCTTGTGAGCGGGTGTGTCGTAGATTTGTCTCACTCGAAGCTCTTGATGAACCACTTTGATCCTAATCATTACCGTTGGGTGGACTGGTTAGCAATATGAGCATCGCCCACGACTCCTATTTGCCGGAGTTATCCAGCTGCAATCCCTCTTCAAATCTGCAGCCTGCTATTCGATAAATTGGTTTTTAGTTGACCATCCAGAGTGATAGTCTGCCCTGCAGCAAGGGATAGGAACACGACAGTGTTCTGATATCGGAGTTGCAATTGTCCGCCTGACTTGCTGTGAAGCCGAACCCGTCGGAGTTGTCCTTCGCGCCAGTAAAGCTCCGCCACACAACCACCGCGTGCGCGCAGCCCGCGCACCGATCCATTCAGCCATGCTGCTGGCAATGCAGGCAATAGGTGAATCTCCCCTGCATGAGACTGAAAAAGCATCTCGAACACTGCCGCAGTAAGTCCGAGGTTGCCATCGATCTGCCACTCGACCACCGTGGGGTTCGGTCTACCAATCGGATCAAGGCCAAAGTTAGCAGTGAAATTGGGGTTCACGCTGCGACCAATATGCGTATCCAGAACAGATAAAGCAGTGTCGCCGTCGTGCAGTCTAGCGTAGACATTAGCCTGGAAGGCCCCTTCCCAGCTTCCTGTCAAACCCTGCTGCCACCACTTTCCAGTGTCAAATATCTTCTTGAGCCCGGCTGCAAGTGCCGGAGTGGAACGGGGAGTGATCTGCGCAGCGCAGACTGCACCCCAGCTCGATAGCACCTGAGGATCTGCAGTCCGCTGCCAGTCTTCGATCCATTCCTGCAGTTCACCCGTCGTTGGGCTTACCTGCATTGGCGGCAACTTCGGGAGTGCTGCCTCAATTTCGTCTCGCAAATCCTGGCCTAGTTCAAGCTTGCGACTCGCTTCCATGACATTCATGAACAGCTGTCGCACCATCTGCATGCTGCCGGTAGGTCCCATACAGACTGATCCGACGTGCCCGTCCGGCCTCCGAAAAGGGTTCTCGAAGTTTGTATCCGGACCAGTGACCAGCCAACCGTGAGAGGGTTCAGTCATCAAATCATCGAGATAAAACCGTGCCGCCTGACTTATCGTGGGCCAGGCTGCAAGAAGATCCCTGCTATCTTGCGAAAAAGCATAATGCTCCCATAGATGCTGACATAGCCACGCCGATCCCACCTGAAAGATAGACCATTTCGCACTACCGCTTACGGGCGCTGCCTGGCGCCAGATATCCGTATTGTGGTGTGCCACCCACCCTCGCACGCCGTAAAGATGGCTGGCAACATTGGCGCCATCGATGCTGAGCTCACGAGTTAATTCCAGCAATGGTGCATGGCATTCAGCCAGGTTGGCAACTTCGACCGGCCAGTAGTTGATCTGTGCGTTGCAGTTAAGAGTCCAGTTGGCAGACCAGGCAGGTCGGAGATCCTTATTCCAGATACCCTGTAGGTTCGATGGCTGCGTCCCTGGTCGAGATGCAGCGATCAAGAGGTATCGGCCAAATTGAGCATAAAGAGCTAACAGCGCCGGATCTGTGCCGGGGCGATAGGCGTGGAGCCTCTCATCTGTGGGCAAAATTGCCCTGTGCGATGTGCCGAGATCAATGGATACGCGCTTGAACAGTCCTCCATGATCTGCCACATGCTGTGTGCGCAGTTGGGCGTAGGATTTCTCGGCCACTTTCTCAAGGTTTGAATTGCAGAGTTTTTTCTCATCGCGCCCCTCCGTGCTGGGACTTCGGTGCGGGCCGTTGTAACTCGTGGCAGCCGTCAATAACAATGTCACTGAGTCGCATTGCTCAGCAACAAGGGCATTGTCACGAAACGAAATGCTGCCGCCCTGATGAACCGCTTTTACCATGCACGCAAAGCGCATTCCTCGCGGGCTCGGACCTTCGTCGTACTGAATACTCCCATCTTGAACGTAGCTCGGATCGATATTCGCTGGAACACGACCCGCCAAAAGCAACATGCCATGACTATCGCTAATTGTTCCGCGAAGCTGTGTTGATAATGAGATATTCCCGGAGACTGAAGCTGGCCGATCGGCCTCCAATCTAACGACAAGAACATCATCTGGACGAGAAGCAAATACCTCGCGCGTATAGCGGATCCCGTTGCGGGCGAAACTAGTTGCAGATATACCTGTCTTCAGGTCGAGAGAACGCTGATATCCCTCGATGTGGTATTCACTAGTCTCCCCCTCTTTCATAGGAAAGTTGATAAAAAGTGTGCCGAGCGGCAAGTAGCTCTGGTTATAGCGACCATTGAGCGCCTCCTCTACAAGCTTTTGCGCGGCCTGATCGTCTCCCTGGACCAGCAACTCGCGAATTCTGGGAAGCGCTTTGAGACCCCTGGGATTTACATTGTCGTATGGCTCTCCAGACCAGAGCGTATCGTCGTTCAGATCGACGCGTTCCTCTCTAACACCACCCCAAACCATTCCACCCAGGCGGCCATTGCCCATGGGTAGAGCCTCAGTCCATGCAGAGGCAGGCTTCTTAAACCACAGCATCAAATCATGTGGAGACACTATCCCTGGATCAGCCAACGATGGCTGCAATCCAAATGCGTGGGCACCTTTGCCAAGTGCGGTCAGCGAGGCCATCTGGAGCATACGACGGCGATTGATTTTTCTCATGCTAAGTATCCTCTGTGCTGAGTAACCACTTACGAAATGTTCCGGAACATCTCATCCGCCATCTAACCCTTGATCGAGTTTTTGGAAGTGATTTACTTTGCCAAAGAGGAGGCGGCCAGAGCCGTCGATCCGGGAAAGGGAAATACTCCTATTGAGACGAGATCCACGCCGAGTCAAGTTCAGTGGAGATACCTAGAAACACCCGGAAGCTTCAGGGAAATGCGATAGATGCTCGAGCTTGCAGCGATATAGAGCGTCTTATGATCCGCACCTCCCCAAGTGACATTCCCAACCTTCTCGGGAATATCAATCGTACCCAGATGCTTGCCTGCAGGAGAGAAGATCCAAACGCCGCCCGGTCCCGCGCTGTATAGATTTCCTGTCTGATCGACCTTCATGCCATCGGGCGCTCCGGGACGCGGATCCGAACTAGCATCAAAAAATAATTTTCCGTCCATAAGTGTTCCGTCGGTCTTCACCGTGTAGCGCATCCAGAACTTCTTCGGCTCGGAATTATTGACGTAGAGATATTTCTCGTCTGGAGAAAAGGCAATGCCGTTCGGCCTGGGAAGGTCATTGACCAATAGCTGTAGCTGCGCACGAGAGGGCGGCGCGCCTGGCTTCTGGTCAACAGCATTGGGGATGCGATAAACACCGTTCACTTGGAGTTGCTTCGCTGGATCGTTGTCTTTTTGTGTGCGAAGTCCGTATGGCGGATCGGTAAAGTAAAGTGATCCGTCGGATTTATATGTCAGGTCATTGGGGCTGTTTAGCCGCTTACCTTGATAGCTATCGGCCAAGATCGTCATTTGCGCCTTCGCGTCGATTCGCTCCAGCCTCCACACATCCTGTTGTGCATGCCCCGCTACCGTAAGCCGTCCGGCACGATCGAGCGTCATGCCGTTTGAGCCCGGCTCAGGACCACCAAAGGGGGCTGTCCCTTTGTATCCGCTCGGTTGCAGAAAGATGCTCACTCCCCTGCCTGGCACCCACTTGCGAATGCTGTTGCTTGGAATCTCGGCAAAAAGGAGATAACCGGCAGGTATCCAGACCGGCCCTTCGGTCCACGTGAAGCCTGTTGCCAATTTTTCAATTGAAGGCTGCGCAGGAACGATGCGGTCTAGAGCCGGGTCCAGGCGTTCTATTGTCGGCGTGATCGTGCGGGATGCTCCAGCGACCGAGCCCCTATCAGAACCGTCATTCCGTGGGTTCAAACCAATGGGTGACTTCCTCGTCAATGCGACCAGAGAAGAAACGCCGATGATCGCAATCACGCTAAGAACAAGTAGTTGAGAGGACTTTGACTGGATCACTGCATTTTCTCCTAGAGACAGAATTAAAATTTGATCGACTTCGATGGCGTTTGACATCGTCGGCCAGCGTAAGAATAGAGTCAAGTCCTGATTGTTCTTGCCACCACTCTTTTGAATGACTTCCAGCCTGATGGCAACTGAGGGCCCGCTACAGCCTCTTCCTGACTAGCTTGGTTACACGACCAGACTGGTTCCAATCCGAGACATAGATATTCGCCTGCTGGTCTATGAAGCACCCATGAGCCGCGCTGAAACACGCAGGAGTAATGTCACCAGGAGACAGCTTGTAGTTGGCCCACTGGGTCTTTTGCGGATTGTCACCCAGGAAAGCAACCGGCGTGTTGTCTTTGTCGAGAATCGTGACACGCCCCTCTAACTCGGACACTATGGCGTAGTCGCCCCAAAAGCTTACCTGGCAAGGACGGCGTAAATGGAGGGCAATACTGCGGACGAACTTACCATCGAAGTCGAAGTGGCAGAGCCGCCGATTTTCGCGGTCAACGACCAGCAGGAGTGGCTGATCGTAACGCCTGTCCACCGCTAGTCCGTGGCTGCAGTCGAATTGACCGTCCGTCTTTCCCTTTGTGCCTATGCTTGTTTTGTAATTGCCTGCTTTGTCAAACTTGAAAATGCGCGAGTCTCCATATCCATTCGCGATGTAGATGGAACCATCGGGGCCGGGTACGGCCGCGGTGATGCGCCACTCATTCGGCGCTTTGAATCCTGCTTCGGGCGGAGCGGTAATCTTCTGGATGATCGTGCCGTCAGTCTTCATCTTGAGGAGGAGCCAGTTTTCTTTAGGCGTCCCCTTCTGTACCGTTGCGTAGAAGTACTCTTCGCCACCTTCTTCTGCATACGCCATGGAATGGACTTCGGGATACTCATTAGCGATCGTTCGCAGCAGCTTTCCGTCGCGGTTGTAGACGAGTACACCTGTTTCGCTCTGGGTGCTGACATAGAGGAGCCCGGCTCGGTCGGTGGCGATGGCGCCGTGGGTTCCACCAAAAACTTTGCCCTGAGGCAATCGCCCCCAATCTGCCACAACCTCGTAGGTCCATTCGCCGTTGCCTGTCTCGACCTGCGACAGATCCGAAGGTTGTGCCATCGCTTCCGACTCTGCATGGGCACGGAGAGGGAGCAAGGCCGTAATAGCCGCGACACCCGTTATGGTGAAAAAATCTCGGCGGTCAACCTGACCGTCAGAAGGGAGATGGTTTCTATTGAACTTCATGATGCTTGCCTCGCTTTAGAGCGCTCAACCGACTGTGGGCCGGCAGGCGCAGCTGATTCAGGATGGGCTGGAGTGTTGTAAAGATAAAGATGACGTAACTGTTTCAGCGAACCCAGTGAGGCAACTGCCGCCTCACCTACTTTGGTTCCGCTCAAGTTGAGGTAGGTTAGCTGGGAGAGTTGAGTCAGCTTTTGAAGGCCGACTCCTGTAACTGCCGTGTCTTCAAGATGCAGAGCGCGAAGATGACTGAACTTCGCGAGGGTATCAAAGCAGGCGTCGGTCACCGAGGTACGTCCTAGTTCTACTTCCACGATGAATGGCGCAAACTGCTGGAACCTTGCGAGTTGAGCATCACCGAAATTTGTAGGGGCATTGACAGTATTCAGGACGAGACCATCGGCTGGGTTTCGCGACACTGGCACGATCGTCACTCCTTCAGCCTTGGCTATCTGTTCAATCTCGGCCATCAATCCACTGTAGTCGCCCACCAGTGGTAGAGGTTTCTCCTCTTCGCGCACCGTGATGCCTGCGAGCGAGGTTACTGTCGGCGAAGCTCCTTGGGCGATCCATGTTTTGATCAACAGGATCTCCTCCGGTTTCAACGGTGGTTTGCCCTCTGCTGGCATAAATTTCTTGTGGTCTGCAGGCAGCATAATGCGCTGTATCAAAAGACTCCTTTCTGGCTCGCTAGGAATGACCACCGCACCTTCATGTCCTCCTCTCATCAGGAAGCTGTAGGAGTCGAGGCGCAGGCCGCCTTTGACCTTAGCCCCACCGTGGCAGGACACGCAATTGGCATCGAGGACAGGATGAATATGCTTCGCATAGAACGAGTCGGAGGCAGGTGGATAGGTCGCCTGCGCGAGCCCGATGCCGGGCCAGTGCTTGAGCGATGCGGGCAGATATTCGGTAAGGTAGCTATCTCCGTGGGTCAGTGAGCCGCCCTGATGAGCAGTCCATAAGAGCAGAAGCGAACTTACAGTCAGCAGGCATGGATACGCATCTCGAAGAACCCGGCGCGGAGTTCCCGAAGCCCAGAACGGACGGACGAGGGCGCAGAGGAGAACTGCGAGGGTGAGGGTGATCCCCCCCCACATGTGACGCGTTACCCGAACTCCGGATTCTCCACTGCCATAAGCAAGCAGATAGCCAAGTATCACCGCCGCAAGACAAGCAGCAACACTCAACGAAAGGACGAACGCGGCTGCCTCACGCAACGCCTGACGAAATCTTCCTGCAATCTCCAGCAGCGGAACCAACAATATCAAGCCGATAGGAAGATGCACGACAAGGGGATGGAAACGTCCCAGAAATTGCTGCCAATCTGCATGCACTTTGCCATCGAGTTTGAAGACCGTTGACAGCAACAGCAACGCGGCGCTGACCAGTAACGTTAGCACCCATACGAGCTTCGCCAGACGGCTCTTAGGAAAAATTTTACTGAAATCGAAGGTCAAACCCTAGCCTCAACTTACTATGCGAGCAGTCCAGTGACCACGCTTGCCGGAGTCGTACCAGTAAGCTTTTGGTCGAGACCCTGGAATTTGTACGTCAACTTATTGTGGTCGATTCCAAGACAATGCAGGAGTGTGGCATTGAAGTCCCGCACATGGACTGGGTCCTTGACGACGTTGTAACTATACTCATCGGTCTCACCGAATGTAATTCCCGGCCTGACGCCACCGCCAGCCATCCATGTGGTGTAACACCGAGGATGATGGTCACGGCCATAGTTATCGGGGGAGAGACCTCCCTGGCTGTAAACGGTTCGCCCAAATTCCCCCGCCCAAATGACGAGAGTGTCGTCAAGCAGACCGCGCCGCTTAAGGTCAGTGACCAACGCGTAACTGGCGCGGTCGGTCTCTCGACATAGGACGGGCAATATGCCGACGGCGTCCCCGTGCAAGTCCCATCCCCGCTTATAGATCTGGGTGAAGCGCACTCCGCGCTCTGCCATACGGCGGGCCAGCAGGCAGTTATAGGCAAACGTCCCTGGCTCCCTGGCGTCCGGGCCGTAAAGATCCCAAGTGGACTGGGGTTCCTTGCTCATGTCAGTGAGTTCGGGAACAGAGGCTTGCATCCGGTAAGCCATCTCGTATTCGGAAATTCTCGAATTGGTTTCAGGATCGCCCAGTTCCTGATAAGTCTGATGATTGATCTCATTCACCGCATCGAGCATTTTGCGACGCACCTCGCGATTGATTCCCTTGGGATCGCTGAGATACAGCACTGGATCGCCTGCAGAACGTAGTCCGACTCCGGCGTACTCCGATGAGAGAAAACCGCTGCTCCACAAACGCGAAGAGACCGGCTGATTGTTCTCCTTGGGATTGGTCTTGCTTAAGAGCACCATGAACGTCGGTAAGTTATCGTTCATGCTGCCCAATCCGTAGGAGAGCCAGGAGCCCAGACACGGCTTACCGGCGTTCATGTTGCCAGTATTCAGTAGCATAATCGCGGGTTCGTGATTAATTGCGTCAGTGTTGGTTGACTTGATGATGGTCAGGTCGTCAACCATCTTCGCCGTGAAGGGTAGCAGATCACTGACCCAGGCACCGCTCTTGCCGTACTGTTTGAATGCCCAATGCGACGGGGCGATTGGAAAACGCGCCTGACCTGCCGTCATTCCTGTGAGTTGCTGGGCACCACGCACGGATTCGGGGATGTCTTTGTCGTAGAGTTGGGCAAGGTTCGGCTTGTAGTCCAGCAAATCCATCTGAGGTGGACCGCCGGACATGAAGAGATAGATGGCCCGCTTTGCCTTTGGAGCGAAGTGTGGCAGCTTTAGCGATTCCCGGCTAGGGATGACTGAATTTTCCGCGTGCGCGACACCCGTCAAAGCTTTGTCACCAATCAAACTGGCTAGCGCCGCCCACCCGAGCACTTTGCCGGTTCGTCCCAGAAAATGGCGGCGAGTTTTCAGCTCGGACCACTCCCGCTTCAGACCGTCCGGGAGAGGAAGGTCCATGACGTTTGTGTCGTGCTCGGGATCAGTGCAAAGCGGGTGTTGTTTCACAGCGTGTCTCCTCATTGCAAATCTATCTAAGCCACCAATACCTCTGCTTGCAATACCTCGTTGAAACCTACTTGTTCAAAGTCTCGTCAAGGTTCAGCACCTCGTTCACGACCATCGTCCACGCCGCAAGCTCCGATGCTGAAATTGCCGGGTTCCTGGGCTTTTCTCCAACCGCAATCAGATCATGCGCTGCTTTGGGATCGGCTGCATAGTGTCGTTCCATGTCGTTGAGAGATCGCTGTAGCACCGACTCCATCTGCAGAGACGGATGATGCGATAGCAGCAGTTCGCCGAGGTACCTCATTCGCTGTTCCGGCTTCACTCCCCCTTCCTTGATGACGCGCTCGGCGAGCGCCCGCGAGGCTTCGATCCATTGGGGATCGTTCATCGTGACGAGGGCTTGCAATGGGGTGTCGGTTCGTTGCCGTCGGGTACAGGCGGTATCGCGCGTGGGCGCGTCGAAGACATCCATGTTGGGCAGCATGGCCATTCGTTTCCAGTAGGTGTAGAGACTGCGCCGATAGAGGGCTTCACCATGTTGCTGCTCGTAGATGGTGGTGTCACTGTTCGGATACCCAACCGATTCCCATACATTCGAGGGCTGATACGGCTTCACACTGGGACCGCCGATTTTGTTGATCAGCAGGCCGCTTGACTGAAGAGCGATATCCCGAAGCATCTCGGCATCCATCCGAAATCGAGGTCCATGGGCAAGAAGCAGGTTCCTGGGATCCTTGGCCAACTGTTCGGGAGTCGATCTTGAACTCTGCCGATATGCAGCTGACATAACCATCAGCTTATACATGTGTTTGATGTTCCAGCCGCTCTCACGAAACTCCGCTGACAGCCAGTCCAGTAGCGCAGGGTTGGAAGGACGCTGGCCCATAATCCCGAAATCCTCGGTCGTCTCCACCAGACCCGCGCCGAAGAGCTCATTCCAAATACGATTGACGGTGACACGCGCGATCAAGGGGTTGTCGGGGCTAACGGTCCATTCCGCGAGTGCCAAGCGGTTGTGCGGTTGGCCGGCCGGCAATGGAGGAAGAAAATGCGGCGTATCAGCCTCGACTCGCTCCTTACGAGCGGAATAGATTCCACGGTTCAAAATATCCGCATATGCGACGGTCGGGCGTTCCTCGGAGACCAGAGTTTGATCGCCTCCAGCCGAGAGCTTCTCCATTTCAGCGTTCAACTGCTGGATTTGGCAGTGAACCGTCTTGGAGGATTCGTCCACGTTGTCAAAATAAAAATCGCTAACGATATGCAACTGGTCGCGGTTCCATTGCTTGAGAGGCTTGCTGATGATCTCAGAAACGTCGTCTTCGTAGGGCAGACGCTTCGCTTCGTCGTTCGTGACCGTTCTGGCGTAGAGGCGAAGGTCCTGATAGCGGGTGTCACGCGCGGGCTGCGCATCCGGTGATCGCATCCCGAGTTGCATCGGAGCCGCAGTGCGAATCGTCGCATGGTTGAGAGAGTCCGCAACGACTCTGGTGCTGACAGATGCGCCGTTGACGTAGATTTTGATCCCGGCGGCACTGCCTGACCCGTCATAGGTGAAGAAGAAGTGCTGCCAATGACCTTCGTCCACCACTTGCTTGGCGGTGGATACTCTGATGGCATTTCCCTTGATCGTTGGCCACTTGAGTGGTGGCTGGACCTGTGGCCTTCCGATCCTTGGCTTGGGATCGACTTTATCCTTGACCGGCTTCGGCTTCACCTTCTTAGGAGGCTCAACATCGAACTGTGGCGCGCTATTCACTACATCAACGCTGATTACACCCTGATCGATTGCGATATCCCAGCCTCGGTTTTGCTGGGTCGTATCCATCTTCGATACCAGAGTCCCCTTGACTCTCCAAGCCGGGATATTCGGAGCGGAGCGCACCATGAACCAGCCGCCCGTTGAAAACGGCTGATTCCACTCAAAATCACCGGCCTGTCCGAGCATGATCCGGGTGCTGGTATCCATGCGGAGATCTGGCCAGAGCCAAGTCGTCTCCCCCCATTGCGGGGCAGACTTTCCGATCAGAAAGATAGCAGGAATTGCCTGGGGAGCGCTGTTCTTCAGCACCTCGCCGCCGCCTTCGTCCAAACGCAGGCGAAGTTGCAGCTTTTCCGTTGAGACCGGTTGCGGAGGACTCTGCTTCGCGCTCAACCAATTCTCAATCAGCCTGCGCTCCTGAAGCTTTTTCGCGCGCAGTTGTTCGTTCAACTGCGAACGTTGCGATAGCAACTTGTTGTATGCGTCAATGCGCTCAGGCTTTGGGATGCGGACTGATGGTGCCCAATCCGGCATGTCATCGTTGAACGGCTTCTCGTTGATATTGTTGAAGAAGGCGCTAAGCTGGTAGAAGTCCTTCTGCGTGGTCGGATCATACTTATGGTCGTGGCAGACGGCACAGCCAACGGTCAAGCCGAGAAACGCGGCCCCATAGGCTTCGGTTCGCTCTCGCGCGATGTTCACGCGAATCTCTTCCGGGATCGTTCCTCCTTCATTGGTGCTAACCCCTGCACGGACATATCCACTGGCAATGATTGGATCGAGGGTGCTAGCGGGCAAAAGATCGCCAGCAATTTGTTCCTTGGCAAACTGGTCGAAAGGCTTGTTGGTGTTGAACGCCTTGATCAGATAGTCGCGGTACGCCCAGATATGTCGATTATCGTCATAGTGCAACCCATAGGTATCGGCATACCGTGCATAGTCGAGCCAGTAACGAGCTCGTTGTTCGCCGTAGCTTGGACTCACCAACAGCCGGTCCACGAGGCGTTCATACGCCTGCGGCGATGCATCCTGAACAAAGGCATCCACCTCTTGCCGGGTAGGCAGAAGACCAGTTAGGTCCAATGTTGCGCGGCGAATGAGCGTGGGCTTGTCGGCTTCGGGAGATGGGTGCAAATCTTCCTTCGCAAGCCGCGCCAGGATGAAGTTATCGACTGGATTCTTCACCCATCCTGACTCCCGAACTTCTGGCAAAGCGGCACGGATTGGCTTGTCAAAAGCCCAATGGGGTTTGTAATGCGCTCCCTCCGCTACCCATTGCTTCAGGATTGCAATCTCTTGCGGCTTCATCGGTTTGGCTTCGCCTTGCGTGGACTGCGGCATCAAGTGATGCGGGTCTTTGGACTCGATCCGCTTGATCATCTCGCTCAGGTCAGGATGCCCCGGGACAATAGCGTCCGGCTTCCCAGGACGCTTCCTGAAGGCGGACTCCTCGAGATCAAGCCTCAAGCCCGCCTTGCGCGCCGCCGGATCTGGCCCATGGCAGCTAAAACAGTTGCTCGCCAGAATTGGCTGCACGTCCTGATTGAAATCAAGGTGCTGCTTGGAGTGCGAAGAGGCAAGACGCGAGGGATGGGTTTTACAGCCAGCGGTCCCAAGCAACAGGATGGCGACCACCGACGCTGGCACCCAGCCGGATATCAAGGTACCGAATCGAAATCCTACGGGGGCGATGCAGCAACGACTCATATTGAACCAAGAAATCAAAACTGGCTACGTACACGCCTGCACATAGAGGTGTTCCATTGCTCGAAATGGAACCGGAATGCAGGAAGCGATTTGCGGAGTTAACGTTAACTCTAAACACTGTCCGGTGTAAAGGAGCAATGAAAAGACCTTCGGGTGCCGCATAGGACTCGTCGTATTGGAGGAGCCTCAAAGGAAGCTGCATTGGAAACTTTTCGAAGGAGCTAATTGTTGCTTCAAGGAGGAGTGGTCTCGCTAATATCGGCAAACGAGTCGTAACCAAACGCACGTCTTCATTTACTCGCACTCAAGCGCAATCACTCTACACGCCATGGTCGCTGAATCAATTTCTCGACACTGGCTAGTCCGAATAAACTTGCCAACACGATCAAAACAAAGCGTATAGTTGCGCTGGGATTCGGAACGTGAATCCGTACAAAGTACCGACGCACAGTCCGGGACCCAGAATGGAGATTCCATGAAGATTTCTCGTTCCCTCTTCAGTGTCGCGTTAGTCGCGGCATTTTCTGTCACTCTGTTTGCCCAACAGGCACCGAGTGGCTATCACCGTGTTGCTTGCTTCAAAGTAAATCCGGGAAAGACCAGCGAATACCATAAGTGGGCCGCGGAAGATGTTCACAAAATGCAACAGTCCAGTGCGGATTCCGGTGTTATCTCCACTTGGTATCTATTGCGGGCTGTAACTCCTCAAGGCGCGTCGGCTAGGTGCGACTATTTGAGCGTTGTGATGTATCCAGGGATGCCACCGGCGCCGTTGGACTTAGACCAGTTGGGAGCTACGCTGAAAAAAGCGGGGCTGCCGATGAGCGCACAGGAATTTGTTGACCATCGCAACTCACTGACTCAATTGGTGTCAAATAACCTATTTCAGAATCAGATCTTTGTGGGCACTTCCAAGAAGGGTGACTACTTCATGGTGAATTACATGAAGGTTCCCAACACAGGGGATTGGCTCGCCTACGAGAAAAAGGCTTGGCAGCCGATGGCAGAGTTGATGGCAAAAGATGGCGCGAGAAGCGGCTGGTCGGTCAATTTGCAGGTGCTGCCCGCGGGGAGTGACCTCAAGTTTGAGGCTGTAACCGTAGACGTCTACCCGAGTTGGGATGCCATTTTCAAAGTTGTCGACTTTGCCGGCTACTTTAAGAAAGCCCACCCAGACATGGAAGTGGGTACAACCATGGAAGCGTTTGGGAAGCTGCGGACGATTGTGTCGACTGACCTATATACGGTTGAAGACATGGTGACAGCGACGAAAAAGAATTGAACCGACAGGGATCAAATGATACGAATCGCTTTTGTACGGACGCGTGGGCTGAGCAAACAGGCGCGCGGCGTAATTGAATTTCCCCTCTGGATCCGGCAGCCCATCCAAGGCTGCCGGAGTCGTATCAGAAGACAGAGGTTGGCGGCCATACGCGATCAGGACGGCTGGGATGGAAGCCACTGTTCAGCTTTACTTCAGCCGAAAATCTAGCTTTGGTTATCCGCCTGACGTCCGAGAAATTCCGTTTATCGCAGTACGCAGGATGCTGGATCGTGTTGTTGACCCTACTTGAGACCACCGAAACCGCACCGCAATAAGACTCTGGAGTCAGCATGGGCGACTTGCCGCAGATACTGGCAGAGTTATGCAGCCGAACAACTCCAGTGAGCTACCCGGCCTCTTGTTCTAAGCAACTGTAGTACTTGGTGTCTTGGCCTTTTGGCGCCCGTTTTTCTTAACCGTGGGCGGCTTCTTGGTGGAGATCCGCTTTTTTGCGAGAGCAGTCTTCTGAACAGATTCTGCAGGGGTGGACGGCTTTTCCGCCAACACTAATGAGGCGCTGAGGGACTCTTTCTTCGCGGTCTTCCTGACTTTGGCCCAGCGTACCTTCTGTGCGGCTGCTATCTTCGCACGAGCTTCGACGCTGAGAATTCGTCCCGCTGTGGGCTTCGCGACAGATTTAACTAGAAGGGATTTTTTAGTCTTAGCGAGAGAAACAGCTCCAGATGGACGCCCGGGTTTCCGTTTGATCGAAGTATCGGTTCCATTCAGTAGAGCCTTTACTTCCTGAAGCCGTGAGATCTGTGCGTCAATTTCGATAATGATCTTATGTGTATTCATGGATCCTCTATCTTCGAGAATAGCGTATCCAACGGTCATTGGGCCCCCGCTGAAACGGTGGACCAGCAGTGCCGGGTTCACAAAATAGCCAAACGGTAAGTGGCTATTCCTTATTCGCGAGATGGATTCAAGGACGTTCTGGCCACGCATGCCTGGGATACCGGCGCATCAGTTCACGACGTACCTGCGGATAGAGGCGCTCCCAGAATCCCGCTAGATCCGTCGTCGTCTGCACCGCCCTTTGATTCGGTGCGAGCAGATGCACGACGAGCGGGGTGCGATTAGATCCGATGCGCGGCGTGTCCCGCATGCCAAAGAAGTCCTGCAACCGCGATGCTATCCACGGCGGTCTGCCGTGCTCGTAGTGGATCTTTGTCTGGCGTCCGTTCTCTAATCGGATACTAGTGGGAGCTATCTCGCGGAGCAGCTTCTGATCCGTCTTTAGCTCCATCAAGGAAAGGAAGTCCTTCGCCGCGCTCTTCAGTTCGGCGAAGCTCCGAAGCCCCCAGCACAAATCACGCAGGGCCTGCAGCATGTCCGGCTGTTCCAAGCCGGCAAACTCGACTCGAGCCTTGAATTGCTGGAGTGCGTCGTCATCGACAAAGTGTTCGATGCCACTCTCTACCGCTTTTTGCCAGAGCAGATCCGATGCGGCCTCCCTATCCGGCACGGCACCGCGCGATTCCTGAATTACCAGATCGTCATACAGTAGAGCGCTGACTGCCTCTACCCGTTCTGTCACGCGATTCCATGTGACGCTGGATTGTTCCCGCACACGATCCGGAAACAGATCGATCAGCCATTCGGGCTCGATACGTGCCGTCATTCGAACGAGGGGCTGCGGCTTCTCTTTGCGGTCTTCGGCATCGATCGCCACCATGAACTCATACGGGGTGGGCTCGCCTGCGATCTCCGCAGCCACTCCGGTCGATAGCAGTACTTGATTCCCTGCTCGCCGTCGCGCAACACGATCCGGGAATCCCGCAAGTACGGCCATAAGCAGCGCGTCATCATCATGCTTCGCCTGCTTCGGTGGGCGAGCGATTCTGAGAAGTTGCTTTGTCTGCTGCACAGAGCGGTAGTCCTGCTGCTCCTCCATTGCAGCAAGAAGCTCATTCTTCTCACTGCGTGCTCCCGACCCAAGCATCGCCACTGCGACACACGCGTCCTCGCCCACGCCGCGCTGCATGGCGTCAACGAGAATGCGCGACAGGCGGGGAGGTAAGGGATACCTAGCCAGTTGCTCCGCCATCTTTCCCGTCGCTCCCAGGCGATCGAGCAACGCTTCAGCATTTTGAACGGACGCCAAAGGCGGCGCATCGAGCCAGTCGATACTTCTGAAATGGTCGATTCCAATCGCTCGCAGAGTTAGGCATAGTTGAGATAGGTCGCTACGTGTAATCTCCGGCACATCCTGATCCGGGCGACGCAGATAATCCTCTTCAGGATAGAGGCGTAACACTCGACCGGGCCCGGTGCGTCCCGCTCGGCCGGCTCTTTGTTTTGCGGAGGCCTTGCTGACGCGACCGACGTGGAGCGTCGGCAAGCCGGTCCACTGGGAGTGGGTTGCGAAGCGAGCCAGACCGCTGTCGATGACGGCAGTTACCCCATCTACCGTAACGGAGCTCTCAGCAACATTAGTAGCCAGGATGAGTTTCCGCTCAGACGTGGGCGAGACTGCGCGGTCCTGTTCCGTAGGAGGCAGATCGCCATGCAGGGGCAGTACAAGTAGCCCGGCTCGCTGCGCAATCGCCTCGCACTCCCGCGTCGCCCGACGGATCTCCGCAACTCCAGGCAGAAAAACCAAGGTGTGCCCAGAGTGCTGCTCATCAATTAACAATTCCACGGCCTTTCGTACCTGCACGTGAAGCAGCTTTGGAGAGTAGGGGAGATGCTTAACGGAAAGTTCGAACAATCTTCCTTCGGACCGCAGTATGGGACACCCCCCAAGATATTGCGCCACAGGAGCAGCATCGAGTGTGGCCGACATAACTACGATCCGAAGCTCGGGCCGCTTTTGCTGCAGGCGTTTCAACAATGCCAGAGCAAGGTCGCTGTCCAGGTGGCGTTCGTGGAACTCATCCAACACAACGGCATCCACGCCCTTCAGATCAGGATCAGAAATAAGCCGACGAGTCAGGATGCCTTCAGTCACAAACCACAGGCGTGTGCGCGGCCCAATAGCTTCTTCAAAGCGGACTTGATACCCAGTAGTTTCACCCGCCTCTTCGCCCATCTCCCACGCGACTCGTCTCGCTGCCAGTCGAGCCGCAATCCGGCGCGGCTCGAGGACCACCACTTCACCACTCACAATCCCAAGCAGCGCGGGCGGCACGCGGGTCGTTTTACCTGCGCCCGGAGGCGCTTCAATCACGAGGTTTGGATTGCGCTCCAGAGAGGTGATGATCTCCGGCAGAAGCGCGTCCACCGGAAGAGAGGATTTGCGGCTCATCATTGTTGAGTTGCTACGCCCTGAACCATGGGCTCAGAGGGCCTGGGAACATAGTTGAAGCGATACTGCTTCGGCACAGCGCCGGACTCGAATCGATCGTTCCATTCAATCTGGTAGGCCGTGTGCCGTGCATCGGACGGATAATGCTCGTCGCTGGCATAGGGATAGCTAGTCATAGCATGAAATGGCATAGTACTCACCGTAAACGGGCTCGCTTCATAGAAGTCCATGTCCTTCACAAATCCATTGGCGTAGAAAAAGTAATCGCGAACCCATCCTGACGGCAGCATGGGTTGAGCGTTTGAACTAAACTCCAGGTCCATGTCCTCACCCGTCCCGAAGATGACATATTCATCGTCGATCCGCTGCAGCAATGGAGTAACTTCACCGTAGCGTGTATACGCTCCTCGCTGAGGCACAAATGGTCCACTGTTACTCATCTGCTGATAGTTATAGGTCAAGTCGCCTGAGGTCTTTCCATCGAGCTGCTGCGGGTAGCCCCGGAAGGAGAGTTGTGCGCTCACGAGTGGCAATTCCGTCTGACGTATCGCCTGATGTCCCGTGCCATCTCGTAGTGCTGGTTCGTTATCCAAAAGTATCTGATCCCAATAAATCTGGAGATTTGTAACCAACCGAATTCTTTGTGTTCCCGGGGGAAGCTTGCCAGTCAGATCTACCACGATCGTCCGGGGCAGACCTGCAGGAAATCCCATTTCGTCAATCACGCGTCTCCATGAGCCATCAGCAAGTTGCGCCTCGACGTATGGTGCAACAGGTGCAAGTCCGGCCTGCCACGCAGCGTACATTGAGCTTGCCGAAAAATACTCGATAAAGCCGTGTAGCAGTAGTCTCAATGGATTGCCCGGAACCCATTGGCCAATATCAAGCGTGAGCGCGTGCTGGTTCGTAAATCCAGCGAAGGCCAGATTTGTGAAGTCTTCCACATACTTGTGGTCGCGTTCGCGTAGCAGTGGCAGCACATCTCTTCCATGATCGTCCCATGCGCCGCGCAGCGTTCGTGCATGGTTGGTAACGATTGTTTGTGTCGGCGCAAACGGAGGCTCGCCCAGGAACCTTTCATTCGGATATACCTCAGTTCCGGCAGGGTGGTCCACAGCTACTAGCCGAACCTGATCGACGAAGTTGACCTCCTCCATCGGTTCGCCGAACCTCAGGCTCAATCGTCCAGACTTGGCTTTCAACTGCGATCCGTCGATCTTGATCCATTCATCAGGATCTGCAATATTCCTCTGCGCTGGTGCAATCCAATGACCTACGACACCCGCGCCAATCACGTCGGAGATGAAGGTGTACTTTGTACCGTCCCACGCGAAGAGGGTGGGACATGAACTGCCGCGACGATCTAATTCAGCGATGATCCGTCGTGGCCCGGCGGCCAAGTCAATTTCGTCTTGTGGCACGCCTGTAGGCCACAGCAGGCGTACCAGATCAGCCCGCTCCGCCGACCCAATTCCAGCCAAGACGTCTTGCGGACTGGCGACTTCCCACTTCTGCCACATACCGTCTGCAAAGACTTCAACTTTAGTTCCAAGTGCGCTCTTGTTATCAGCCAACCCCTTCAAAGAAATCCGTAGCGAGTGATTCTTGTTGCCACCAATATTCTTGAGAATTACCGGACCGTCTTCTAACTGAGTGACGATCAGATCCGCCGCTCCATCCGCGTCCACATCCGCAGCAAGCATTGAACTCGGTGATTTGAACCGCATTGCATCCAGTTTGACTGGAGCTGTTACATCTTCGAATCCAGCGGGTCCAATATTTCGCAGCACCTTTAGCACCGGACCACTCGCAGTCTCGACCCCTGCAGCCAGGTCAATCCAGCCATCATTATCTACGTCCAACGCCGCCACACCCCAGCCTCGCATCGCGCCCTGTATCGGTAGAGCGACACGCTCGAAGCGCTTGCCATCCACGTTGCGCCAAAGCGTGACCCCCGGCGCGCCGGCATGGACCAACGCTATGTCCATCCAACCATCCTTGTTGAAGTCAAGCACCGCAACTCCTAGTGTCGGGGGCAGTCCTTTTTCTGTGAACAGGCTCGACGACAGAAAGGCACCATCGCGCGGGTTGGAAAAAACCGTGGGTGCTGCATCAAACCCGGTCACCAGCAGATCTACCGCACGGTCATTATTCAGGTCACTCAGTACTGCTGCAGTGGTGCTGCCCACTCCGCCCAGCCCAGACTGTTGTGTCCAGTTCGTAAAGGTCTTATCGCCGTTGTTACGCCAGAGGACATTGGGGGGTCCGCCTGCAGACTCCCCAGTTACAAACAAGTCCAGATCGCCATCATGATCGTAATCAACAAAGATCAGCCCTGTCGGATGGTTCACCGGTTTAATTCCAGACTTGCCGGTTACATCCTCAAACTTACCCCCACCTACATTGCGGAACAACAAGACGCGATCGGACATTGCTACTGCAAGATCAGGTAATCCGTCGTTATCGAAATCGCCCGCAGCGCAGGCCATCGCATCGCCGCTTACAGTCAGCCCAGTCTCTTTTTCAGAAAGCGGTTCGAGTTCAACCGCACTCGAACTACCAGATCCCGGGGTGCGGTACACGCGGACTGCAGTCTGCCCGTGGCCCATCACGACTAGATTCAACCGCCCGCTGCCATCCACGTCGATCAGGCAGCTACTACGCGCATACTCTTTGTGTGCGCGCGCAACCATGTCTTTCGGCTGTGACTGTCCAGTCCATGATCTCGAGAACTGAATGGGAATCATCGGCCCAACCTGCACTCCGCCGGATGGCGCATCCTCAGCGCGGGCAAGTTGCCCTTCTTCTCCATAGTTGTGAGCCAGGGGCGAAGCAAGTCTTTCGCTCGTCAAATGTTGGAATCGTTCCAGCGCGGCATGAGCAGCATCTGCATCGCCCTTCCGCTGCAAGGCTCTTGCCAGACCAAATTCAGCCGACGCATGCAGAGGGTTCAACTTCAATGCGGCTTGGTACTCAGCGATGGCTTCATCTGGATGGTGCTGTTCGAGCTCGATCGAGCCTATAAAATAATGGCTATCCGCATTTGTCGGATCGAGTGCCAGCACTCGTCGGAAGGCACGAATGCCTTGCTCTGCTTCATTTTGATTGCGATGGAGTAGCCCGAGCACGAACCACACCCGCGGGTCGTCTGGAGCCATCTCGCTGGCATGTAACAGAGTGCTGGTTGCCTCAGGAATCTTCTGCAGATAAAGGAGAGCAAGCCCCTTGTTGAGCAAAGCGCACGCCAACGTCGGGTCAAGGCGCAATGCATCGTCAAACTTTTCCGATGCTGCCTCAAGCAACTGTTGATTCATCAGGGCCGTGCCGAGGTTGTTGAGTCTGAATGCTTCGCGTTCAGCGCTCTTCTCCGCAACTGTTTGACTCTGCGGCTCGGCACAATGCAGCAAGAGCATGCACATCGGGGCAAGCCGAACCACTATGAACAACCAGTTCCTCAAACGCTTCGTGCAACGCATTAGACCCTCACTTCTCTTCACGGCCGCCGCAGCAATTCTTCATACGGCCTTTGTGCAGCTCACTCCACCCTTCCTGTTGCAGTGAAATAACGACACATCCATCCTATGGCAGGGTGCGCTTTATGGGCAGGACGTGGATCGCAGCCGAACCATCCGCTGCAATTTGCTCGAAATAAACTCGTTTGAATCGTGCAGCATAAAAACAACTCGCCCTGCGGAGTGCTGCAAATCGATACGGTCCCATCCCTTTATCTTGCGGACCTTCCGCAGCAGATCTTTTACTAGGGCAGTGCAAAGACAACGTAGGCAGCTCCCTGCGGCCCTTTGCGGTCCCGCTGCCCACTGGCTGCAATGATGATGTACTGCTTGCCATCAATCATGTAGGTTGCAGGAGTGGCCGTCCCAGCAAAGGGCAACTCCGCCTCCCAAAGCAACTTCCCTGAGTCACTGTTGAAGGCCCGAATCTTGCGATCGTAAATTGTCGCTCCAATAACGACCAGGCCGCCAGCAGTCACGATTGGACCTCCGTAGTTTTCAGAACCCGTATCCTTCATTCCCTTGGCTGCGAGTTCCGGATACTGGCCCAATGGAATCTTCCACAGATACCTGCCCGTATTCAGATCGATCGCATTCAGCGTACCCCAAGGCGGCACGACCGCAGGGTATCCTTCGGGATCGACAAACTTCCGGTATCCGGTGAAGCGATACTTTGGTTCCTTGTCCGGTCTCCCGTAGAACGACACCGCCTCTGCCTTCGAAGAAATCTCCGCAGGGGCTGCGCTTGTTCGCAGGTACTCCTGAAGACCTTGGAGGCTTGCGCCTTGCAGATTCGGAAAAGACGGCATTCTACCCTTGCCGCTCCGAAGCAGTTCCAATATCGCCGTGTCTGACATTCGCTGGTCGATGCCGACAAGCGATGGAAACTCTGGAGGCGATCCCTTCCGATCTCCACCATGACAAAGAGCGCACTGGCTTTGATACAAGCTGGAACCTATTGTGCCTCCAGCCTTGTTCTCCGCCAGACCACCGGTCCAGGGTACGTCGTTGGCGTTGATGTAAATGACACCCTTGAATGGGTCCAGCGCTGGACCACCCCACTCCGCGCCCCCATCGAAACCTGGAAATACGACGGTCTGTTTACCGACGCCAAAGGGAACAAATTGCCCCTCGCTGCGAAACGTCTTGAACTGGTCTAAGGCCCAAGTGTGTGCCGCTGGAGTTCGATCGGTGAGCATATCTTCTGTCAGTTGCTGACGCGCATAGGGGGCTGGGGCAAGCGGAATCGGCTGCGTTGGCGAACTAACCTCGCCCGGCACATCCGACGCTGGAAACGGCTTCTCCACAATCGGGAACAGAGGCTTACCCGTAGCTCGTTCAAAGAGAAAGACAAAGCCGTGCTTGGTCGTCTGTGCCACAGCGTCGGCAGTCTTTCCCTCGCGCTTGACGGTCACCAGAACTGGCGGCGACGGAAAGTCGCGATCCCAGGTGTCGTGATGTACATCTTGAAAGTGCCAGATCCGTTTGCCAGTGTTCGCATCCAGCGCCAGCAGAGTATTGGCGAAGAGATCGTCTCCCACGCGGTCCGCACCGTAGAAGTCGTTCACAGCCGATCCAGTGGGGACAAAGACGATGCCGCGTTTCTCATCCACCACCATTCCAGCCCAATTATTTGCTGCGCCCGTAACCTTCCACGCATCCTTTGGCCACGACTTATAGCCAAATTCACCGGGATGCGGAACTGTGTGAAACGTCCAGCGCAGCTTACCCGAGTGCACATCATAGGCGCGGATATCACCATGCGGCGCCGGTTGGCTCTCAGGCGCGCGAAAGCCCACAATGATCATGTCCCTATACACGGTTCCAGGTGTGGTAAGGATCGCAAAATTCCGGGTGTAATCCTCATCACCCAGATCTTTGCGCAGGTCGATCTTGCCACCATCACCGAAACTCCTAATCGGTTTACCCGTGACCGGATCGAGCGCGTACAGATGATCCATCACGCCAGCAAACAGACGGCCCTCTTTGCCATTGGTCCAGTATGAAAACCCGCGGTTTGGCTGGTTGCCCAGAACCCCTGCATCGAAAGACCAAAGCTGCTTACCGCTCGCTCCATCCAGCGCCACGATCTTTTGCGTAGGCGTATAGACAAAAATTCTACGGCCAACAACCAGCGGATGCGTCTGCAAACCACCCTCACTGCCCGCGTCAAACTTCCAGACCAGGTGCAACTGCTGGACGTTATCCCTGTTGATTTGCCGCAACGGCGAATATCGGTCCCCCGATGAATCACCGCCGTATACAGGCCAGTCTTGACGCGTGGCTTCTCCGGCAGGCGCGCCTCGCTGAGCTACTTCGGCAAACGCATGAGCACCACCCGAAACAAGAAGGGCAGTCATCATCGCTGCCACTATCCCAAACTTCCCCTCGCAATGGAAGCGACCATTTCTTTCCAAGCCTTCGGCCCTGGCTGACATACATCCCCATTTCTGACAGCATCTCATTGCAATTCCAACGGTGATCGTCGAGACATCGGCCTGATGATCCAGGTGCCAGCAAACGATCCAACTTCAAGCACCAATGCTCCCAATCTTAACCCTACTCAGTATCTTTCGCACAGCGAAAGCCCAGGCCGCCTGAGCGGTCGTAACTGGGTGCCATCAGCAGCAACTTTCCGTGCTGATCATTTCTGTACGCCTGCGGAAAATACCATATTGAACCTTGAGGCTGATAGTTACTACCTCCACGCACAATTGCGGCACGCGTATGGTCATCCACATATTCATCGGTCCATTGCCACACATTACCCACCAGATCCATTACTCCAACTGGACTTATCCCGTCTGGATGCGCATCGATGTTATCACGGCATACTCATTGCGGTTAACGATTGTCCACACCGTTTTTTCAGCAATGGTCCAGCGGCTCGCAAAGACTCTATACCGATGCATAGGGTAGAACGGCTCCCAGCGCTCGCTCGATAGTCGCGACACGACGGGTGGCTTCACCGTCGCGTCGCGTTATCCCGTTCCAGTAGCCCCACACCGATTAATCCAAGTCCAAATCAGCGCACGAGAGTGTTGTCGAGCATCTGCTCCACCTCAGACATCACCGGCATGGAGGGCTGTGCGCCAGCGCGCGTAACAGAAATAGCGGCTGTGGCAGCTGCAAAGCGCGCACTTTCTACGGGCGACTTTCCGAGCATCAGGGCCGTAGCGAAAGCTCCATTGAAAGCATCTCCTGCGGCAGTCGTGTCAATCGCCTTGACAGGAAACGCGCGGATTGAATGTCCCACGCCCGCCTGTGATGATATATAAACGCCGCGTGCTCCCAACTTGAGAACTACGCCATGGACTCCTTTACTCAGCAGCAGCTTCGCCACTTCAGCCGGATCGTCGGCGCCAACAATTCCACTCATACTCTTGATGAAGAATGCGGCTTCCGTTTCATTCGGAGTCAACCACTGAATGTGCTTGAAGAGAGTCGGTGGCAGTTCCAATGCTGGCGCAGGATCAAGGATCAGCGGCACACCTTCACGCGAGCAAATCCTCCCGAGGTATTCAACGGTTTCCAGTGGAATTTCCAGCTGCGTTAGGACCACTCCGGCTCCGCGAATGATGTCCAGATTCGCTTCCAGATCCTGTGGAGACACCATGGCATTTGCGCCCGGGGTGACCACAATACTGTTCTCGCCTTTTTGCGATACAACGATAACGGCCACTCCGGATAATCCTTCGGTCAGCGCCACACTGGCCGTATTCACTCCGGCACTCTCCAGTTGGGCCTTGAGTTGTACGCCGAAAACATCATTACCGAGCCGGCCGATCATCCGCACCGGATAACCCAATCTTGCTGCGGCAACAGCCTGGTTTGCTCCCTTACCACCCGGATGGATCTGAAAATCAGCCCCAGAGACGGTCTCGCCAGCCACCGGAATTCGCTCCGTGCGAGCCACCAGATCAATGTTGATACTACCGACAACGACGATTGGTTTCTGGCCAGACATGTTCGGATCTCCTGAGACTCAAATAGTGGATCGCAACGCCTGCTAGAAGATGGGGGCGAGGGCGACAGCAGTCAAACCGCACACAAAGAAGATAAACATCCACACAAGAAAAGTCTTTGAACGTGATGGATCCGTCGCAAACTCACGCCAGACAAAGACGCCCCAACACGCCGAGATCATCGTCGCTCCCTGGCCGATTGAATACGACACCGCCGGACCAACGATATGTGAGCGCGACGCGACAAAGTTCAGCACAGCACCGGTACACCAGATCGCGCCACCGATGATCCCCCAGAGATGCCAGACTCGCGGCGCCTTCGAGTAGCTACCCATCGAGACAGGCTCACCCCCATCAAGAGGCCTCCGCATCAACAGGTAGTTGACCGTTATGGCACACAATGCGACGCCGAGCACGAAGAAAAGCGCGGTCGCATAAGGTCCCGGCGCGTCTTCGCCGATCATCGCCTTTGAAACAAAAGGGTAGAAGCTGCCAGAGATTGAAATAAGAGTGGTTGGCAAGGTGGCAGCCTATGGCTGCATTGTTCCCGAAGATTTCATTCTCCACGGTCGGCTTCCTGATTCTCACTGCATGAAAGAGTTCGCTCGTGATCCGCGACATCGTTGTAGTGGGGAGGTGTGGCGAACTCCTCTCCTTGCTCATCTGCGGAGGTCAGTGGAGATTGCTGAGCATGGGAAGCCTTCCACTGAGCCATATACTCATTGCGCATCTCGACGGGCAAATGGAATGACTCGAGTTGTAGGCGCTGCTTCGACGGACTAGTAGATGAGTTTGAGCGAGAACTGAATCTGACGGGAGTTCCCTGCGGTCTTGCTGATCTCACCGAAGCCTGAGCCTTGCAGGGTATTCGCCGGCAGACCCATCGTGACGATGTTGAAGAGGTTGAAGAACTCCGCACGGAACTGGAGGTTGACGATCTCGGATCCGCTGGGGCGGTGGCCAAAGGGGGTGTCTTTGATCATGGCAACGTCGAAGTTATAGAAGGCGGGGCCGCGGAAGGTATTCCGGCCGAGCGTTCCAAAGCGCCCCTGGTTGGGCCCGGTTCCGCCCGCGACACCGACAGGGATGCTGAAGAAAGATGGGTTGTCTAAGCCTTTGCCGAAGTAGTCCTCCCGCACTGTACGTCGGGTCGAGAGATTCGGCTTTGCCACTTGATCGGGACGATCAACACCGTTTGAACCGTAGCCGGTCTGCTGGACTCCGGAGTACACCGTGAAGGGCGCACCGCTGCTGATGGACGAGATACTCAGCAACTCCCACCCGCGCGTCACCTTACTCCCTGCAAATTTCAGGAAGTCGATGTCTTCGAGGTGCAGGTCCTGGGCTGCGCTCAGCGTGAAGGAGTGAGCGACGTCGAACGACGACGGCCCCTTTTCCCCGTGGGTGTCATAGGGGTTCTGCGAGAAGCCCTGCACGACGGCTCCCGTGGAGCCGGTTCCACCGATGACCGTGCTGGTATCGTCGATTGATCTCCCCCAGGTGTAGCTAGCTTGAATGCCGGGGCCGCCGTGGCCGATGGTGCCGGAGAGCGAGGCCTGGAGGGCGTGATACGTGGAGTGCGCCGAGGCAGTGATGACGTTCTCCACCCCAAAGCCGCCGACCACTGCGCCCGCGCTGTCGAACTGGGTGTGGGGGGCGAAGCCCGGGCTGGCGCCGGGATAAGCATTAGGAAAGCTGGTGCGCGGCAGATGCACGGCCGCCGTGCCAACGTAACTCGCACTGGCGGTCAGCGGTCCGACGCGCTGCTCAAGGCCGGCAGTCCACGTATAGAGGGTGCCGTTTCCGAACGAGCGATCGATACCGCTCAGGTTCAGCGCGCTGACCACGTGGCTGGGGGTAAGCGCCGCAACATCCTTCTCATAGCGGTCGACATCCATCACCGTGTTAGGCGCTACGGTATTGGTGCCGCCGGAGGCGAAGATCTCCTGGCCCGAGGGCGTGTAGACCTTCGGCAACTGCGTCGGCGTGATCTGAAACCCATACGCTATCGGGGCACCAGCGGACGATTGCAGGCGAGGGTACACGGCATAGGGCGTCGAGCCAGTCAAGAAGTTATCCTGCCAGATATTGGGAGGGATCACGGTGACCCCGCCGCCGGCATGCGCATGCAGCTTGCGGGTCACCTGCCATGCGGCCTGCACCCGCGGAGTCAGGCCCTTCCAGTTGGTCTGATAGGCAGGCTGCGGATTGAGAACGAACTGCTGCACCCCACCCACATCCAGGAAGCTGGAGGTGCGGCGCGCCCGCTCCGTGATCGGGGTGTAAAGCTCCCAGCGCAGACCGAGATCCAGCGTGAAGTCAGGAGTGACCTTCCAGGTGTCCTGCAGATACACGCTGGCAGCGTTACGGCTGATCGCGGCCGGCCCGATATGCTCGCCATTGGAAAAGTTACTTGGCGCGATCGCAACGGTATAGACAAACGGACTGCCCGAGAGAAAGCCGCTCAGCGTATCGGGCAGCGGATCCCCGGCATGGATATCGTGTTTCCCGCTGCGCGAAGGGATGTTCTGCCGGGCGTAGGCGACGCCGCCCCCGAAGTCATACTCGCCGTTGGGGCTGATGCCGAAGTAAGTCGTATCCCGGTTGATACGGACCTCTACTCCGGCCTTGACCGCATGCCGATTCGAGGTCCAGGCGACGGTCTGTTGCCCATGGAAGAGGTTGCCATAAGCGGACATGACGGAGCCGCCCGCGGAGTTGAACGCCTCGAACAAACCATCGTTGAACTTCACCGCCGGATCGGTGCGATTCGGTGTCGGAAATCCCGGGGTGCTGCGCGTGATCGAGAACAGCGACTCCAGTACCAGGTGGGCCGAGGCCGTGTGGGTATAA
>JANXYX010000045.1 GCA_025408425.1 Granulicella sp. | reverse complement strand
AGTTTGTCCACGTTGTCCGAACTGGACCGTTTCGTCAGCTCATGGGCAAAGAGCTTGGCGTGATAGGCCGTCAGACTCATTGGCGCGCAATATTCTCCGTGCACCGATTTTAGAGCATCCGTGCAATAAGTTTCCCCCGTGTTTTCCAGTTTTACCAACATGAAGACGGGCGACCGCAACACCAATGTTTGCTCTCATAGGGTGATGCTCTGGTCGTTGCCGTCGGTTTTGGGTGATTGCCCTATCAAATTGTCGCTAATGGCCTGCATTTGGTGGTGGCCCGCGTTTTCCAATGCTGTTTCTCGGCTAATCGGTTGAGCTTCGCGGTCGTAGAAATTGACCTGCGGGTCAATATGCAGCCAACCTCCGGTCTGATCGTGTTTGTAGCTCTCGACGTCGCCTGTCTCGCGCTTCCACTCGTACCCTTCAATTTCGTTAGGCAAAGCTGCTTCAATCGGTGCGTAATGCCTAGCATCGACCTCGGCCTCGTGGCGGATGATTTCGGGGAGCGAAACCATCCTCTCGGTTGGGGGCTCACGGCGTAGGTCATCCTGCGAGTGCTCTCTGCTGTTGGTCATCGGTGTCTCCTGGGTGTGCTGGTTGTCGGTCGGTTCGACCGGCGCTTTTTGAAGGTCTATCGCTGAGGTCTTGGTCACGTCGGTACTGAGGCGTTCGCCAAGGGTTCCAGCGTCATTGGTATAAATCCGCGCGTCCTGCGAAGCGCGGGAGACGGAGACATAGGCGAAGCGTGTGTTGATGAGTTCCGGGTGAACGGTGGTATCCATGTTCACCAATACTCGGTCGGTGGTGAGTCCCTGCGAGCTGTGTGAGGTCACGGTGTAGCCGTGGTCCAAGTGCCGCATCTTGGTGGAATCGAAGCTGACAGTGCGTTCTTTCTCGCCGTCCATTTTCACGTCGATCTGCTTGCCGTCGATCCTAACGATGGCTCCGAGGTCACGATTGGAAACGCCCAGTTCGCGGTTCGTGGACGTGAACTGGATGCGGTCGCCCTGGGCAAAGTCCCGACTGATCTCGCGGTATGCCGTGATCCCGCTCAAGCGTTCCGGGTCGTAGGTGACTTGCTTCCCGTCATCCTTGACGACTGTAATCCGGTTGGCTGCGGCGTCAACGGAGGCCACGGTCGCATAGGTGCGCGGCTCGATTCCATGCTCCTTGCTGCCGCGTGTGTAGAACAAAACGTCGCCTTGCTGGTAGTTCGACGCCCACTCACGATCCACACTGGTAAGTTCCGATCTCTGGGTCAAGACATCCATCCGGTGGTCGTCTTTCGAGACGATGCCGGAGCCTTTCAGCTCATTGCGTATGGCGTCGTTGATGTCGCGGCGGCTGGCGTTATCGGGCGAGACGACAAGCGTGTTCTCCGGCTTGGCGGCATAGTCCTTGGCAATAGCTTCTATTCGCTGGGCGTTGTCCGGGATCTCGGTCACGCGGCCCTGCTCCTGCAATAGCCCGACACCCACAGCCGTTTCATTCTTGGCAAAGTGCTCGACGACGCGGAGCAGTTCCGGGTCTTTCTGTCGCATAATCTGGTCAAGCTGCGAGGTCTGCATCCCGGCTTGCTGCATCTGCTCGAAGGGCTTGCCGGCATCGACACCCTGATGCTGGCGCGTGTCTCCCACGAGCAAAACCCTGTCTTGCGGTCCAATCTTTTCCATGAAACTCTGCATCTGGCGGGTGCTGGCGAGGCTGGACTCATCAACTATATAAAGGTGTCTGCGGTCGGGGTCGCCCTTCGTCTGCTCCTGGCCGCCACGAGCAAGGAAACCTTGCAGAGTATCTGCTGAAATCCCAGCGTCCCGTAGCTGGGCGGTGGCGCGGCTGGTCGGAGCAAAACCCTCGACCGCATAGCCGTTCCGCTCTGCCCCTTCCCGAATTGCCTCCAGCGTCGTCGTCTTACCGGTCCCGGCGAGACCTTGCAAACCGTGGACGCGGTCATGGGATGACAGCACCTCCTCAATGGCTTTCCTCTGCGCTGGATTGAGAAGTTCGCGGCTGCTGGCATGGGCTGTAGCTTGTTCCTTTTGCAGGACTGGCTCGACGGCATTCTGGCCGCGTTGCATATGCCCTACCGTCGCCAGCTCCGCAGCGATGGTCTCGCGCGTGGTGAACTGCCGCCCTGTCTCATGCTTCTGGCCGTCAACGATTTGGAACTCACCGCTGCCTTGCCTTCGATCGAAGTTCATCCGCACTTGGTCATAGGTGAGGTCGCCCATGCCGCGCCGCAAGGCATCGCGCATGATGTCCCGCTCGTCGGTGACGGCCTCACGTTCGAAGCTGCGATCTTTGGCAAAGCTGACTGCTTCCTGCGCCCTTTGGGGCGCATCCGGCACACGATTCTGTGCCAATCCTTCAGCCCTTTCCCTAGCTGCTGCGACGACATTATCTGCCTGATTGCCAAACTCGGCGGCAATCTGGCGGTGAGCGGCAATCACCTCGGACGGGGTATGAATCTCCTTCCGGTCACGGGTGTTGTGAGCCGCAATCTCCGCTGCCTCCGGCCCGCTGAAGCCACTCCGCGCAATGGCCTCCTCGATCTGCTGGCGGCGTGGGCTGGACGCTTCAAGGTACTCGGCGGTGTAGCCCTTCACATCGGGAGCGCCGCTCTTGCCGGCCTCGATCTCGTAGCCGAGATTGCGGAGCCGGAACGTGAGTTCGGATTGATAAACGGCGGTGGCAAACTGCTGGGTATCGAAGAATCCGCGCTCCTGCAATGCGCGGGTTGAACCGTCTGGCCGCTCGGTCATGTTGAAGATCACGGCATGAGTATGGAGTTGCGGGGCGGCGTAGCCGTCAACGGGGCGGGCGGTGTCATGCTCGAACTTGGCAACGATGAACTTGCCCGTGGTTTCGGCAGGATTATTACCGCCAATGCGTGCCTGCGTATAACGCTCCAGCTCCATAAGGGCGATGGTCACAGCCTGCCGATGGGCTTCGCGGACACGATCATCGCCTCCTACCAAAGCAGTCAGCGAGACGGACTTTGGTGCGGAGAACGTCGCATCCCACCCGGCTCGATGCTCTACCGTCTTCACGGTAGTTCCATCTGCGGTGGTGTACTGCTGGGCCTTGCGATGTTGGACCAACTGCTCAGCAGTATGAGGGCTCTGCCCCTCACTCAGACGAGCGAAATGTTGCGCGTCGATGGCTCCAGAGAGGCCATACTTTTCGGCCAACTGCCCCTGCCATTCTCCGAGAATGGCGTCGCCCTGCTTCCAATAATTCTGCTCAGCGGAGGTGAACTCCTTGGCGTGGTACGTCTGCGCCTGACCGGAGTTCAACGGTTTGGAGATGGTCAGCATGAACTACAACAGGGGGCTTCCTACAACCGGCGACTTGGGTTGGATGATCGGCCCAACGGGCACAGCCTTGAGAGCCACTACATCACCTCCCAAGGTAGTTTCCGGTTGAATAACTGGAGCCGCAGGGGGAACATCTGGCGCGACTGCTTCGCTTGCCACCGGTGCTGAGGACACAATAATCGGTAGCGAAGGAGCGACATCAGCTACAACCACCTCGGCTTCTATCTCTGCTTCAAGGTCTTTTGCCGGGCCGCTCCGGCTCCCGGCCTTATCAGGACGAACCTTGGCGACAGGACGCTTCTTCCGAAGCTGCGTGAGCGTCTTGGGATCGAAGCTGAGTTCGTCATCCTCAATCGCACGCGGTATAAAGTCCTCAGCGATGATGGGCATATTGCTGTACACGAAGGAGAACCGCGCCACATTGTTTCCGAGCTTTAAGAAAGCGTGTTTATCGGCAAGGCCGGAGATTTCGGAGTCCATGACAAGCGGCTCAGTCTGGCGGTCGAGGGAGAAGTTCTTTCCCGCTCGGGTGCCGTCGTAGTGCGTCTCTTTCATACGTTCGATCTCGACCTGCCCGATGGCCTTCGAGACCCATTCGGCGGCCTTTGGCTCAGTGGTCTTCAGGAAGATTTTGGTCGCGGGCTGCGAGAGCATTACCTCGGCCATGTGACCGTAGATCACCTCAAGCTGGGCCTTACCCTGAAAGCCGAGGACGAGCGGATTCTTGCTCTTACGATTCTCTGTAATCGCGGTATGTAGTTGGGGAAGCCGTTGCAGACTGGCAAGTTCGTCGAGCACAAACCATGCCGCTTTCTGCTCGGAGCGTGGGGTGTTGAGCAAGCGAAGTACGAGCAAGTCGATCCATAGACTGTGAAGCGGACGGAGGGCTTCACGCTCCGCTGCTTTTGACGTAATGAAGATCCACCCCTTGCGCTTCTCCGACCATTCGGTTGCGCTCCACGTCGTCTCAGCGTGGGCCTTAGTGGGCAACATCCTAAGGCTGTCGGCGATCAATCCGAGCGAGGCAAGGACACCTCCCCTTTGCTGTTGCGCCCCTTTGGAAAGAATGGAAGCAAGCTCTGTGTCCGCCACCCGCTTGTCGATCTCCGCTGGGTCAGACATCCACTGGACTAGCTCCTGGGGCGTCGGCCCAAAGGTCAGTAAGTGAGCGAAGATTTTCTGCGGTGTTTCGGTGAAGAACTCGCCCTTCTTGTCGCTGGTCGGTTGGTAGAGCGAGGCCGCAATCGCTTTGGCTTCCGCCTTGCGGCGAAGCTCCTCAGACGGCCCCCAATAGGGGCAGCGGGCGTCCAAAGGGTTAAGCACGATGTCTCCACGTTCGGCATCGTAAAATCTCTGAATGTACTCGCAGGCGGGGTCGTAGATGATAGCGGATTCACCCCGCGCCTGAATCTGCCGGAGCATCTGCAAGATGAGGGTCGTCTTGCCCGAGCCGGTGTCGCCGATGATCTCAAAGTGCTGCGCCTCAGCCGCCAGGGGTATCCGCATCATGGCCTTGGCTTCGTCGGTTTTGAAGCCGATTCCGTCGCCCTGCACCGCTTCGTTGAACTCCTCGGGGGTCAGCATCACCGGACCCTTGAGAACCCTTCCATACTTCATCTGCTTCCGTCGCTTGATGTCTTTCGCAATTGAAAATGGGAGTTGTCCAAGCAATGAGAGCAGTCCAAATAGAAGCGGCCACTCGTAGATATCGCGGAGCCTGTCGCCTTGAAAGACGGTGCTCTTGAGGTACTCATGCAGGGGCTTGTCGAGGTACTGTTGCTCCGGCCCACGATAGAGGGCGCGGAGTCCACGCCCCGTCGCCGTGCCCGAAATCGTCAGCGGAATTTGCTGGCCGCTAGGTGCCGGGGTCGTGCCGTCCTGTACGTCGCTCTCGACGGCTAGCTGGCCTGCTTTGGTGCCGTCACCGATGTATAGCAGTTGGTACTTGTCCTTCTTGCCGAAGGTTGCGCCCGCCGCCGTCTTTGCATAGATCGGCGTGTAGAACTGCTGGAGCGGTGTCTGTCCGTAGTTGAACCGAAGGTAGACGAAGCAGGCGGTCAAGATGAGCGCCATGAACAGCGCGCCGCAGGTATAGATCGGGCTGTGCGGAGGCCAGGTGACGGACTCTTTTCTTCCCCATTGCGATGTCATGTCTACTGCTCCCTTGCTGCGGTCTGGTACTGGTTGAGGACATCGCGCGTCGCATCGTGCTTGCCGGATCGCACGTCGCTGAGTATCTGGGTAAAGGCGTCCGGCGTCAGCGTCTCTTTCAACGCAATCGAGCGAAGAACGGTGCTCACGAGCATCCGAAGCGCGACAACTTCGGTGATGACAGCCGCATCGAAGCGCCTGGTTCGTGCCTCGCAGAGCAAGACCTCACGCGCCCACTCAGCAATGAAACTTCCTCTCGCGGCGGCTGCAGCCTTGAGTTCCATTTCCTCATCCGGGGTGAAGCGCGTTCCGATGCTCCGCGTCCGATTAGGCCGTCCCTGAGTGCCCCGCAGACGGCTCGTTATACCTAGATCCTTTTGGTCAAGAACGGCTTCCATATTGCCTCTTTTCCGCTGATTCCGAATGGAATCAGAGAGATTCCATTCGGAATCGTGATCGCTCTAAGTCACCTGGTTTGTGTGCGATGACATTTGGAATCATGAACTCCATTTGCACGACCCTCGGAGGGATGGAGTGTCATAATTCATCCGGTGCGTAGCACCGCTTCCGTCCCGGCACAAATGGTTGAGGGGGCAATGCTCATTACTTCACCGCTGCATGAGCCATGGGAATTGCTTGCGGAGTTGATACTGATGTTGCTGGCTTACGCCCCGGCGTTCCCTTCGGCCTATCCTCTCCATTGCGCTTGATACGCAACGGATGTATCGGCTTTGAATCATTCGGTGAGCCAATATACTTCTGAAAGTCCTTGTCTTTAGTGAAGACGTATTCGAGTGCTTTGTTCACCACATCGTCAGCGGCAACACGGGTAAATGCCGCGTATTGATTGACAAGGTTTGCGGTCGGCTCTTCAAGCGAAACGGTGGCAGTGACTTTGCGGCTGGTTGTAATTTCAAGCAATGGCATGAACGTTCTCCCTCTTGTTGCTGGTTGAAATGATTGGGTGGATTGCTGGAACTTCGCGCTCACCTGCGAGATCCCCTGCAAGATCAAAGATGGTGTCGTACATGAACTGTTTGGTCGTGCGGTCATATCCACGCACCGCAATAATCTCGCTCACCTTGCGACCATCGGCGAATCTGCCCACCTGGGCAACGATCTGAACTGTCTCGGCAATCTCCGCCGATATATCGTCCCGGTTCGATTGCTGATGTGAACGCATCGCCAATTCGCCGAATCTGCGGAGGGCCTTCACCGCAGAACTGGCGTGAATCGTCGCCATCGAACCTGCGTGTCCGGTGTTGAAGGAATCGAGCAGTGTGCGGGCTTCCTCGCCACGCACTTCGCCGAGGATGATGCGATCGGGCCTCCACCGCAACGCCGCCTTCAATAGATCATTGAAGCTCACTGTGCCGGTGTGTGATTCTGTCTGGCACTCCGACGCCAATAGATTCGGTTTGCCGATACGCAACTCAGATGTATCTTCGATCACAACAATTCGTTCTCCCTCGGGGATGTAATCGGCAAGCGCATTTAGCAAGCTGGTCTTACCAGCGCCCGTTCCGCCGCTAATCAGCATCGTCTTTCCCGCCTCGATATAGCCGCTCAGAGTAGCACCCACCTCCGGCGTCATAGCACCGCCTTGTATAAGGTCAGCGATGGTGAAGCGGGCTTTGGAGAACTTCCGAATGGTGACGGCGGGATTAGGCCGAACCACGGGCGGCAGAACCGCTGCAAGGCGGCTACCGTCCGGCAGTTGGGCATTCAAGAGCGGGTGCGCCTCATCCAACTTTCGGCTTAATTTGTTCGCTATCACCTCAAGGCCGGTGCGGAGTGCCTTCGCATCAAAGACAATCTCGGCGTGCTCCAACTTACCCCTACGCTCAAACCACCATTTCCCGTTCGGATTGCCCATAATCTCGCTCACGGTGTCGTCAAGCAGTAATTCTTTGATCGGCTGGAGAAACGAGATGAGCAGGTCAAGATCGTGGTTCATGTCGGCTCCTAGTTGAACGCTTGGTCCGCGCGGTAACGAACGATAGTGAGTCCCAGCGGATTGAAGGCGAGCGCATTATTTTCGACGTGTTCTGCAAAGACATAGGTCACGCTGGCGGTCCAACGCTCCGTCTTGATCTCCGAATGGTCATTAGCGTTGGTATAGATCTTCTCGAACTCAATCCGTGCGGAATAGGGCGACTGCCGCAGATCGTCGAGGATGACGCTCTTGATGTTGATATCGACATACGGGAGTGTGCTGTCTTGCTGAAAGGTGGTAATCGTTTTAGTCAACTGCTCCTGCCGGATGACGGCCTGCTGCACATCCGAATTGAGAAAGTAAAGCGCCTGGGTCTGATCGCGCTCGATGGTGTAGCGGTTGCGCTGGAAGTACAGCGTCGCCCAACGCGAGAGGTAATACTTGTTCTCCGCTTCCTGCGGTTTGTACTGGTAGTTACGGTAGTCGATGGCGTCGGCGTGACCAACGTCATTGATGCGGATGACGAGTGGTTTAATGCCGGCAAGCGCCTTCTGGCTTTTGAAGGTAAGCGCACCCAGCATCAAGCAGACGACACCTAGCACGAGGATCGTGATCTTCAAATAGGTATTCATCACGAGGGGATCGCCATACTGCTCCAGATAGCGTCCCGCTGCGCGTGTAATCTCGGTGGATTTCGTCTCTTGAACTGGCATCGGGGATCTCCGTTTAGCGCATGATTCCTGCAGTAAGGGCTCCAGTGACTGCGCCGATACCTGCATCGTGACCGCTACTGCTGCCTGAGAAGATAGAGGCCGTGATGGCCGGAATTTTCAAAATCAGGAAAACATTCACCACAACGAGCACAATCAGAAATGGCAAATTCTTGACGAGAGTCAGTGGGCTCGTAAAGTCAGCCAGTTTGGCATAGTAGGTGATGAACAAATGCCCGAGAATGCTCATTGTGGCCGCGGCCACAACCTTGTAAAAAGCGAAACTCAAATAGGCTTTGAACCATCCCCAGAAGAGGAATTCGAGCTTTTCGATTACGAGGAAAGGAATGAATATGGGGCCAAGAAGTCCGATGATCGTTCCGGCCACGGCTCCGTATGCAAGGATGACGGCAACGAGACCGGTAAGCACTGAAAGCGCAATCTGAGTGATGGTGTAAGCGAACAACATATATGGCTCCGTAAACATTGCCATGCCGGGACCGGACTTCGCCAATGCTGCGTCGATCGACTGGAACATCGATTGAATCCCGTCCTGTCCAATCGTTTGCGCGAGGCTAGTGGTCCCTTGGCTAATGAAGCCTTTGAGCGAGTAGCCAATGCCCGGGATGGCGCTGTCGTAGTAACGGACGAATGTGTATGCGAACGTAATCAAGATGAAGAAGTTGAGAAACTTTCCCATGTTGAAGCCCGGTCCTCCTTGTGCCGACGCCAGTGCCTCCTGCACACCAAACCAGACGAGCATGATGGTGGCAAGCGAGAGAACGATGTGAAGACCAATTGCATCGACGGATGGCGACATCGTAGCCGTAAGGCTGTCGCACTGTTGCATGATGAACGTGAGTAATTGATTTCCCATAGTCGCCCCTGCGGATCAATAGCTGAGTGCTTTGGTGATTCCTGTTGTGTCGGTGGAGACGTGGCTGTTGTAGTTGGCCTCATAACCGTCAGCGCCCTGCATGGACATCTTGATAGCGTCTTGCTGCTGCTTCTGTTGCACCATCTGCTGCAAGCTCTGCGCTTGTGTCATCTGGCTTGCTTCCTGTTGCGTGCGGAGTTGCAGAAGCATTGCCTGGTTGATGCGCTGCAATGTAGCAAGCTCAGTCTGTTGGGTTGGATCGGTGGAATGGCTTGCGGTTTCTAGCGTCTTGATATCGGCTTCACGTTGTGGAGCATTGGCTCGCACGGTTCCAATTGTCTGCAAGCTGGTGGCGTTTATCGCGTCGTCCAAGTCAACGGTTGCACCCTGCGCCGCGATGGCCTGTTGGCCTTGCGCGTTTAGGGAGCTGTAACCGGAAATCTGACCTGTTCGCTGGATGCTCGCACCCTGATTTGCCGCCGCAGCACCCTTGCCATACATGGCGGCATTAGTCCAAGGGAGCGAATTGCCATAGGTGTTTGCAGGATGCGCCACTGGCGTCCATGTCTGTTGTGCCATGTTCGTATACGCCGTGTAGTAGCTGGGTGGCGCCGTAGCCATGCGTTGTGCCAAGTTGTACGTCTGCACTGCGTTCTGTGTGGTCTTGATGGTTGTCGTATAGAGTTTGTTAGCTTGTGCGAGCTGCTGCACCGCGTGGGCGGACTGTGTTGGGTCCAACACGATCCCAGCGCCAAACTGCGCGTGTGCAGGAATGGCGAACATGGAAGCGGCAAGCGTTGCTGTTAGAAAGAGTCCCTTCATGGTGGTTCTCCTTGCGAGGCGTGTGGGTTGATGGTCGTCGTGGTTAAGGGGCGTTTATGGGATTCGTTAGCGTTTGGAAGCAGCAATGTCGGCCTGTAGATCGAGAATCTTTTTACCGAGGGGATTCATCTTTTCTCGCTCGGTTTTGCACTTCGCGTCGTTACGCTTCATCTCCTCGACCGGGGCAAGGATACAATCCTTTTGGTATTGAGCGTTCAACGTATCGAACTGCGCGTTGAGAGCTGTGAGTTGATCCTGTTTGCTCTTGCAACCCGAGATCGTGAGGGTAGCGAGGGCAATGACAATAACGATTGCTGGACGCATGGAAGCTCCTTAAAATGACTGCGCGATGCGGTGATTCTCATAAGCCGGCAGGAGCATATCTTGCGTGAAATAGATCTTCACGCGGTGCCCTTCCCGGATCGTGATCGTGGGTGGAATCTGGATGAACTTGTCGAGAATCGTCGTAGCCGATTGCGACACGCTCGACGCTGCACCGTTGGTAAAGGACTGCGAGCCTGAGCTGTTGAGGTTTGATCCGCCCTGGCTGATCTGAGAGGCACCGGAGATGACGCCGAGTGCAATCGACGTTCCGAAGATTTGGAGGTAGTGATTGTTGACCTGGTCTTTTAGTCCCTCCTCTCCAATCTGGTCAAGGCCGTGGAATTGGTCTAAGTCCACGCTGTATCCGTCCGGCATGAGCAAACGATGAAAGGCAACGGAAATTCGGCGCTGCTGCCCGAACCCGGCACTGCCGATCTTGCGGGCCTCGCCCAGCACGATCGTTCCTTCTGGAATGAGTATGTGCTGATGGTCATGGGAATACACGGGATTCGACACAAGAACCTTAACCGGCCCCACCGCGTCACCGTCTAAGCGGTTCATCAGCACCGTATCCAACGTCAATCCCTCGTAGATGACATAGGGTTGTCCTATGGCATTGTCGATATTGACCTCGGACGGACGTTTGTAGTCCGTTGCCGGGATCTGATCGCCGGAAGCCCTTTGTTCTCCTGCGCCTCTGGCCGCTGTCAACGTGGTTGGCTGGCCTGCCTGCACTGCGGTAGCAAAGGGGTTCTGTGGAACACCCGAAGGCTGTTGGGTTACATCTTGCTGAGACGAAGGCTGCTCCGCTGGTCGCGCATAGGCAATATTGGACGAGAACCGGGCGGCATCCGCTCGCTGCTTTTCGGTTGCCGCAAGCTGTTGTCCGGCCTGTTGGGAGGGCGTGAGCTGGGGCTGTCCGTTGGCTTGTGTGCCGTTCTGCTGACCATTGGCGACATAGGTTCCGGTCGGGTTGAGTGGACGGCCATCTGGACCGTAGGCAGAGGCAGCGGCCTGCTGCGCTCCTGTTCCAGTTCCGGTCGAGGCTGCCAGTTGCGCGTCCTGCTGCGCCTTCAACTTGTCAGCCTCAAGCTGCCGCTGCAAAGCATCTACGTTGTTCGCGGTGTTGTCCTGAACATAGGGCTGCGGCCCTGTCGCCTTAGCCTTTTCTGCATCCGTAGGAGTCTTCTTCCGGGAACTGATGACGGTCGCCAGGATGAGGAGCACGACCGCCCCGAGATAGAGAAACATCTTGAGATTCTTTTGGAGCACACCCTTCGGTTGGGGTGTCCGGTCGGTAAGCTGCGGGTCTGCGGCGGTGGTGACGGTATCGGCCATGACGTTACCCCTTCCTTGTGAAATCCATCTTTTTCTTGCCGAGTTCGACGTATCCGTTGTCCATCACCTTTGGGATGATGTACGTCCCGTCACGAAGGTCGTAATTGATGAGGTTCGGCTTGCCATCCCGCATCTCGTAGACACTAAACTTCTCTGGCGCATTGGTCTTGATGTAGGTGAACTTGTCGTCGTGATAGATGGACTGGATATCGAAGGGGGCTTCGTTCAACTTGATCGTGTAGTCGAACTTGAGTGCCAACGGGTAGGCGCTCTTGTACTCATCGACGGCCGCTCCGACATGAGACTGGAGCGTTGCTATCTGCTGGTGCGCTTGCTCAAGCTGGGCGGCTGGAACATACTGAGCGGGGCCACTCGCCGCGACGATGTTGGAAGCATCGGCGGGCTGAATGATGACCTTCAGATCGGGTTCGCCGCCCTGGGCGGTAATGTCCGTCAAGGTAAAGCTGTAGATGTTGCCCTTGTCCGTAATGAGGTTGAGGTTGGAGCTGATGCCCGCCTTGGCCGGGTGAACAAAGCAGAAGTTGCCAACCACATCCACAATCCAGAAGTCTTTGTCGCCTGTCGCGGCCTCCATGATCTTCTCCGTCGCCGGTAAAACGATAAGAGTCGTGTACTTCACCTTCGCTCGGATCGGCACAATGTCCTGGGAGTGATAGGAAACATTGCGGGAGGCAGTCTGGGCGTAGACCGTCACGCTTCCCACGATGGCCAACACAAGTGCGATGGTTGCTGTCTTCAGGTTCTTCATGGGAACTCCTTAGTGGCGCGGTTGAAATGGGTGGGTGAAAGCGAGTTGGCGAACGCCCTCGGGGATGCCATAGTGTGCAAAGGCCTCTCGCTTGAGGAGGTTGTCGCGGGCATTGTTGGTCGCAATCCAGTACGAAACAGAATCGACGTTGAGCCGAACCTTCTTGCTGGACTGCGCCTTGCGGATCAGCATCTCGCCGGGTGGAATGAGGTCGGCGATGATGTCGATTTCGGTGTCGTTGAGGTGGAATGCCTCGCGGTAGACCTGGCGGTTCATCTCGGGATTGGCGAGAAATATCTTGGCGGGGCAGCTTTCGGCGACAATCGCCAGCATCCCCGATTCTTCAAGCTCCTTGATGGACTGCGTGGCAAGGATCATCGCCGCGTTATGCTTCCGCCAAGTTTTTTGAGCGGCCACAATATAGGCGCGGATGGTTTCGTTCTTGATGAAGAGCCAAGCCTCATCCAGCAGGAACGTCTTGAAGGTCGCCAGCTTCTCAGGATTTGCAATCTCGTTGCTGGCCCGGTGCAGGACATAGAAGAGCAGCGGCTCCAATAGCTCGGGAGCATCGCTCCAGCCAGCGAAGTTGAATGTCTGGAAGCTGGCGAAGCTAAGCGTGTCTTCTACGTTGTCGAAGAGAAAGCCGTACTGCCCCTCCTTGGTCCAACGGTGGAGTCGTTCTTTCAGCTCCCCGATGATCTGGCTGAAGGTGGAGAGTGTGCGCTGCTCCGGCGCAACGACGTACATCCGCTCGATGGCCTCCCACAACTTCCGCTCCTCCTTGAAATCGAGCCTGTAACGCTTATCGTTACCCTCGATGAGCACCCGAAAGAACGAAAATAGAAATTGCAGGTTCTCCTTCGTCTCCGGCAGACTGAACGGGTTGATGGTGAAGTCCCGACTCTCCTGGCCGACGTTCAAATACGTCCCGCCGAAGATCTCAGTGAGCGACTGGAACGAGCCGCCAATGTCAAAAATGTATGTCTGTGGCCGGTATTTCTGGGCGTTGGTCAGTAGGAAATTGCAGAGGAAACTTTTGCCACTGCCGGTCATTCCGAGTATCAGGGTGTGCGCTACCTCTCCGTTGTGCAGATTGAGGTAATAAGGTGTGGCGTTGTCGGTTTCAAGTACTGCCAGATACTCTGAACGAAGGTGCGGATTCGTCTTTTCGCCTGGATGGATGGTGAAAAGAAACGACAGGTCGGCGTAGTTGGAATTGAGCAGGTACATCTTGCGAAGGTTCTGGGCATAGTTGCCCGGAACACTCGCAAACAACGCATTGAGTTGGTTGTACGTTTCGGTAAACAGCGCACCGTCCGCATTCGTAAAGATACTGGTAAACTCGCCCATCTCCTGATTAATCGTCTGGAGGTCGGTGCTGTACAGCACGACCGTAAGAGAGAAATCGCCCAAAGTCTGGCCATCACCGAGAGCCCGCAAGCACTCGCCGAGGTTCTCGATGTCGGCCTGCTTCGACTCATCAATAAGTACGTCACGCTGGTTCGTCTTCGCTGGGTCGCTCCCGATCTGCGACACGAAACCGGACTTGCTCATATTGAAATGGCGACGGCGCTTGTCCACTTCCTTGCGGGCCTTCGCCATCGAGAGAGGAGTCCACTCCGTGACGACATAGAAGTTGCCCTCTATCTTGAAGAGGCGGTCAAGGACCAATGGCCGGGTCTCCGCAATGGCTTCCTTCATCGTGAGGATGCGAACGAAATGATCGCCGACACGGAGATGGTCGCGCTCCGCCTCGATGTTGGAATTTACCACTTGAAAGTCGAGATACTGCGTCGATTGCGGCTTGCCCGCAATCCGCCAATCATCAAAGTTGAGCAGCCGCCGAAAGAAGCTGAACTGCGACTGCTGACCCTGTACCTCGATGGGCATGAGGTCAGCGAGATGCCGGATGAAGTTCTGGACACACTGTTCAAGCCGCACCATGTCGGAGTCGATCTGTTTGTGAAGCAAGACCTTCATATTGTCGTTGGTGAACTGCGCTTTGAGTTCACGGATAGCGCCCTGGGGATCGCGCGGCATCCGTGCGAGAGCGGAAAGGATGCCGGTCTTCGACCGCGCACCCTCAAGGACAATGACATAGAAGAGTTCCACCTCATAGAGCCTGTCGCGCTTGGACTCGAAGTATTGCCGCCGCTGGTCAATGGCCGCGTCGATCAGCTCATCGTCGTAGCGGGCGAACGGAATCTCTGGCCGGTTGGTCTTGAAGAGATATTGGTAGACGTGGAAGCCTTCACCGAAGGATTTGAGCGCGGATTCGAGCCGCTTCACCGCATACTGCTGTTCACCGTTGTCGAGGCTTTCATAGTCAACGCCCGTGAGGTTCAACACCATGCCAAGGTCGCCGCTCTTGGTCAAGAACGTAGTCTCAGTCCAGAACCCGTAGAGGTTGATATGGGCGCTGAGGGCGTCGGCTTCCTTCCACGGCTTAATGACTTTCGAGAGATTCAGCATTACCGCACC
>JANXYX010000044.1 GCA_025408425.1 Granulicella sp. | reverse complement strand
GTTTTCCCTCGACATAGTAATTTATCCACCAAATCCCACTTTCTGGTGGCTGTTCGTACACGCCCTTTATCGCTAATTGTTCGCTTTGTGCTTTTCTTGCCATGGCCCTAAAACCCTCGTCATTGCTGTAAAATAATAATGACATCGAAGGTGGGTAGGCAGTCAAATTGGTGGCTGTTTTGGTGGCTGTTGGTACCGGATTTTTGTGCGATTTTATGCGATCCGGTGCAAGCTTCCTAGGAGCTAAACCATTTGAAATCAACAGCAGTGCAAGCCGGTGCAACCGGGTGCAAACTCCAAAATTTCACTGTTAACCGAAGGGTTGTAGGTTCGAGTCCTACCTCAGGAGCCAATTAAATCAATAAGTTGCAAGCGCAACCCATCTCCTAAATCCTAGAAAACTCCCTCACTGTGGGGACTTTTGTGGGTAACCTAAAAAAATACTGTGGGTAAACGTGGGTATTGCTGAGCAATTTGGGTGTCCTGTTTGGAGCTGCCGTTGGCATCGGTGCATTGACCCTGCGTGGAGGCTTGTTTCGAGCGACTCGCTTCGCCCCTCACCTCCTCTGGCCAAGTATGCTTGGCCTGCTGTCCAGAGTGATTTCCAATTCAAAAAGAACCACTGTGGGGACTTTTGTAGGTACCCTCCTCCTCGATAAATCCAGACCGCGAGCCTCTCCAGGTGTCGGACATCGCTGCCCGATCTCCCCCCCTCTGAGCGCTTTAGTCAATAATGCTCTTTACAGCATTATGCTATTTAGAGCATAATACTAGCCATGAGTTGGAAAGCCTACTTCCACCCGAAGTTCAAGGCGGAGTTCGACAAACTATCGGCACCAGTCCAGAATGAGCTGCTCGCGATGCTCACGCCGCTCCGACAGTACGGCCCGTCTCTGGGACGACCTGAGGTGGATACGCTGAAGGATTCGAAGTACACGAACATGAAGGAACTTCGATTCAAGGCCAGCGGAGGCGTCTGGCGTGTTGCGTTTGCATTCGATCCAGAGCGTGACGCCATCCTGCTCATAGCCGGTGACAAATCAGGCGGAAGTGAAAAGACGTTCTACCGGCGGCTGATCGAGAAGGCCGATAAGCGATACAAGGAACATCTCGAAGATCTGTAGGCGATGGAGGAGGGTTTGGTGATGCGGGGATTGATTGCAGTTGAGGATGTCATTGCTTCTTTGCCGAAGGATCGGCGGGCGGCGATCGAGGCACGAGGCGCAGAGTTGCTTGAGAAGGTTGACCAGCGCATGACGCTGGGTGAGCTGCGGAAGGGCCGCAAGCTGAGTCAGGCAAAGATGGCCGAGGCTCTCGGCATCGGACAGATGCAGATATCGCGTCTGGAGCAGCGGAAGGACCCACGCCTCTCCACGATGCAGCGCACCGTAGCGGCGATGGGTGGTCATCTGACCATGATTGCGACCTTCCCAGACCAGGAGCCGGTCATTCTCGTCACGTCACCCCCGACTGAGAGGAAGAGCGCAGCAAAGAGCAGAGGAGCGGTGACGTCAAGGACGGCTGCTAGTCCTCTGCGCAAAGTCCGCGCCCGAGCGTAGAGGCTTTGTAGTGGGGAGTGTCACCGGAAGCACTACGCAATACTTGCGGCCTGAGGCACATTGGAAGTTCCCTTCCTCACTCTTGCCAGCGGCTTCCGTTTTGCAGGCTTTGTTACGAGTGATTCCAGGGCGTCGCGTTTTGCTTCCATGCGAATATGGCTGTAGTGCTTGAGCATATTGCGCGAGACGTGTCCGGCGATATCCATGATTGTCTGCTCACCAGCACCGCTCTCTGCAAGATCGGTGATGAGCGTATGACGGTGATCGTGCCAGCGCCCTGTCACCTTGGAGTTCCGTCGCACCGTATCCCAAGCTGTCTTGAGAGTCGTCACGGGTCGCGTTGGGTCGCTCGGCCTTGGCTTGCCAAAGGGGAAGAGATACCACTCAGGTCGTATCTCCGAGAAGACAACCTCGTACCATTCAGCGTATTCAGCCAGCGTCTCAGAGAGTGCCGAGTTCAGCGGAATGGTTCTCCCTTCGCCGGCCTCCGTTTTGCTCTTGCCAACCGTCAGGTACCCCTTTTTAAGGTCTACCTGCGCCCATGTGAGTTGTTTGAGTTCCGCATCGCGGATACCAGCGTTCAGAGCCAGCATAATCGCCGGGTAGATATGCGGTGATCTAGACTTCCTGGCCTCAGTCAGCATTCTGTCTTTTTCGTCCGTGCTATAGGCCTTGCCGATGGGTTTGCCCACCTTCAACTTGAGCAAGTTGCGTTTGCGAAGACGAATCCGTAACAAATCCCCAGGATCGCCCATGAGCCGCAAGAGGAAGCCAACCTCATCGTTGACAGTCTTTGGTGCCGCACCACTCGCCAGACGCTCATTTTGATACGAAGTGACGACTGCTTCGTTGCAGTCGATAAACATTCGGCTACCGATGACACGGCTGATGTGTCCGACCGCATAGGCAGCGAAGGTTGCAGACTGAGGGTGCCGCAGCTTGTAAGCGACGAGGTATTCATCGGCTAGGTCGCTAATCGTCCGAATACGTTCCTGACGTGTATCGGTGATGTTGTTGAAGCCCTGTTCAAGCTCGCGCTTGCGAATCTGCTCCGCAGTTTTGGCCAGAGTCTTTAAAGGGCTCTTGGTTGACTCCCGGATGCGTCTACCGGCGAAATAGAACTCGTACCACCAAACATCACCACGAAGAAACAGTGCCATGGCTGGGGCCCTCTTATGCTGTCTTGCGGACGACCCCATGTGAACTTTGCGCCTTGGAAGGCGGAATCCTTCCGAGCTCGCGTGTTCCGCCGGAAGGTTGTAATTCCATCCACTGACTCAAATCGTACTCTCCATAGCGGACCAATGTACCCAGCTTGCGAAACTTTGGCCCACGGCTCTCCAATCTCCAACGCCGTAGCGTTCCAAGGCTAATGTGAAGCCGATCCGAGATGTCTTGTTCTGTCAGAAAGTCGTTGTCCATAGCGGTTCACCGTGTATGAAAGATTTCGTTATCAAACCAGCGTGGTACTCATCGTGCGCCCTGTCCAATACTTCCTACCTATGGCAAAACCGAACTTGGCATAGGTTTTGCCTATGCCAAACGGTGGGCAACGAGAAGGAAGTGCAGTCAGGCGTTGACTTACTGGATACCCACGCCCATACTCCAGAGGCATTGGTCTTGACCTTTCACTCGTGTTGAATTATTAGCTGAGCTCCATCGACATCCCTAGAGAGCGGGCCCCTATAGTGTCAGACCTAGTCGAGTTTCGTAATCTTAAATATCTCATCGCCGTCGCTGAAGAAGGAAACATTACTCGCGCAGCGAAACGCCTTTACTTGGCGCAACCCTCCCTCAGCACGCAGATGAAAGGTTTGGAAGAAGCGTTGCAGGTTCCGCTCTTCATACGAGATCGCAATGGCGTTCATGCAACACCAGCCGCAGAGATACTAATCACCGGAGGACGTGAGCTTCTTAAGCTACGCGATGGCCTCATTGCGACCGCCCGAGCCCTCCATCGGGTGACGTTCACCCCGATGCGCTTAGGCTTCTCTTCCTTCGTAGACCATGCGCTCTATGAAATGGTTTGCTCAGTTCATACATCACTCTTCCCAGAATGCGAAATCGCTTCCAAGAGCGGAGACAATGTGGAACTCCTCTTGCTTCTTCAAAGAGGAGAGATTGACGCCGCTTTACTTACGCTTCCTGTGAGCGGAGCAGGCCTCAAAACGTATCCCTTTGCCAAGAGTCGGCTCGTCGTGTGCATGAAAGCGGACGATCCGTTGGCGCGACTGAAAGAAATTGCCCCACAGGAACTTCAAGCGAAGTTGACGATCTTTCAGGAGCCGAAACAGCATCCCGAAGCGCATCTACGGCTCATGGAGATGCTTGATGAGGTGGGGATACGGGGTGATGTAGCAAGCAAGACGACGACTCCCCACAACATGCAATGGATGGTGGAATCGGGTCAGGGATATGCGCTGGTCCGCGAGGGTTCGGAGATGCACATCGGCCTCGTAACTCGACCTGTTACCGGCGTCACATGGACCGTGGATAGTGCGTTGATCCTGGGGAAGTCCACGTCACAGAAGACCATTCCGGGACTGATAAGAGAGTTGCGTAAGAGACTGCGGTTGCAAGCGTCTCCGTCGTCGGCGTCGAAACCGCCGCGCTCTGTGCGCCCGGATATTGAAGGCGAGAATCTTCGCCTCTTCGCATAGCAATTTGGCCATAGGTAACCGCTATAAAATTTCTCATTCCCCTTCAAATTGGCATAGGAGATAAGTATTGGACGTGTGTGAAAACGCGGCCTAGTGTCATGGCATATCGCGACCCTTTCGGTCGTTGGAGGTGTCAATGTCTCGTATTCGAATCATTATCCCAGCAGCAATGATTGAGCGGACAAAGCTCTATATGACACGCGGAGCAGTTCTGCTCCTATGCGTGTTCATCTTCCCCCTCGCAGCTCATGCCTCTCCATTCGATACGGGCATCAACTCCATTCAAACCCTGTTTACCGGAACGATTGCCAAGGCCGCCAGCCTTATCGCAATCGTGATCGGTGGCTACACGTTCGCGCATGGAGAACCCGGCGCGAAGAAGACGCTGGCCGGAGTCGCCGCCGGAACGGGAATCGCAATTATGGCGACCAATGTCCTGACTTGGCTGTGGGGTTCCTAGCCCTCACATCTGTCATCTCCTGCGATCTATCCCACTCTCACGCCAGCGACTGTTTTATACGAGGGGTTTATGCCGGAAATAACTCAGAAGCGCCACAACCGAGTCTTCAAGAGTCTGCATAAGCCTCTCACCTATATGGGTATTGAACGCACGCTTTTCTTCATGATTGCGGCGTCCGCAGTGGGGATGTTCAACCTCTTCAATTCAATCATCGGGGCCGTTGTGGTGTTCATCGGCGGCTGCATCTTCGGCCATTGGGTGACGAGCTCGGACCCCGCCTTTCTCAAGATTCTTGGACGTTCCGAGAAGTTCAAGCTCCGCTACGACGCAGCGAAGCAGACAGTTCCGAACGTAGAGGTGCGGTAATGCTGAATCTCTCGAAAGTCATTAAGCCGTGGAAGGAAGCCGACGCCCTCAGCGCCCATATCAACCTCTACGGGTTCTGGACTGAGACTACGT
>JANXYX010000043.1 GCA_025408425.1 Granulicella sp. | reverse complement strand
GGTTGAAGGTGGATCAGGCTCGACGGCTGAAGGAGTTGGAGCAGGAGAACGCGAAGCTGAAGCGGTTGGTATCGGAGTTGAGCCTGGAGAAGCTGGTGTTGAAGGACATCGCCTCGGGAAACTTCTAAGCCCTGAACGACGGCGTTGTGCGGTGAGCCATGCGCGGCAAGCGCATGGGATGAGCGAGCGGCAGGCGTGCCGGGCGGTGAAACAGCCACGCGGCACGCAACGCTATCGGCCGACACAGCGCGACGACGAAGATACACTTACCCGGGCCATCGTAACGTTGGCCAGCCAATATGGTCGCTATGGCTATCGTCGGATCACGGCGCTGCTCAAGCGGGCAGGCTGGAAGGTCGGCAAGGACCGGGTCGAGCGAATCTGGCGTCGTGAGGGGCTGAAGGTTCCACAGAAGCAGAAGCCGAGAGGGCGGTTGTGGCTCAACGACGGGTCATGCGTGCGGCTGCGTCCACAGCACGCCAATCATGTCTGGAGCTACGACTTCGTCAGTGCGAAGACCCATGATGGAAGGACGGTGCGCATGTTGAATCTGATCGATGAACACACCCGGGAGAGCCTGTTGGTTCGCCCTGAACGTCGCTGGAGCAGCGCCAAGGTGATCGAGTCCCTGGCCGATGTCATGGTCATGAAGGGCGTGCCGGAGCACATACGGTCGGACAATGGCCCGGAGTTCGTCGCCAAGGACCTGCGGAAATGGCTGGCTGATACCGGCGCAAAGACACTCTATATCGAACCCGGTAGTCCGTGGGAGAACGGCTACTGCGAGAGCTTCAACTCAAAGCTGCGGGACGAGTTCCTCAACGGAGAGATCTTCTACTCGTTGAAGGAGGTGCAGGTGCTGGCAGAACGCTGGCGGGTTCACTACAACACCATCCGTCCACACTCTTCGCTCGGCTACAGATCGCCAGCACCGGAAACGTGGCAACCCGAAATGAAAACAGGGTATGGAGAAGTGGAAAGCAAAGTACGCTTTCCACTTCCCCACACCCTCGACGGCGACGAGATACTTACAAAAATCAATGCGCTACACTAACAATCCAACCGGTACAAAAGATCGGGCACTCCACTGGTCAGCATTTGAGGTTAGTCAAGCGGTCGTGAGGCTAGGTTTGGAAGTACGATTCGAAGGCTTGGAAGAAGTGAGTAGCGACCCGGATAGATCTCGTAAGCCATTAGTTACAAATGGGATACAGGAATGTTGAGGCTAGATTGGAACTGATCTTTCACTGCTATAATCGGGTGATTCCGATCCGTGATGGATGCAACTTTCGTAGCAGTGGCTAAACAGAAGTCGCATTAAAATACACTGCTGGCAGGCGGGCTCAGATGCAACACTCGAAGCGGGACTTTCTTGTGAACGGGAAGACAACGGTTAGTGCTTTGGACTACCGATATCCCAGCAAGTCGGAGATCGCAAATCACACATAGGAGAGAACAAAGTGGCTACACTTCCGAGAAAAAGTATGGGGCCGATCCGGCGCAAAGCCGTTGATCTGTCAAACTTCAATCCCGTACGCGAAAGCCTCCTGCAGGAGGATCAACCGCTCCCCCTGATTATCCAGCCCGCTGCGGATCAAGTAGACCTGTCCGATTGGGCCAGGAACAACCGGGACTTTATCGAAAGTAAGCTGTACAAGCACGGAGGCATCCTCTTTCGCGGATTCAATCTCAGCAATGCAGCGGACTTCGAGCGAGTAGCTTCTTCTATCTGCGAGGACCTATTCTCCGAATACGGTGACCTTCCAAGGGAAGGCGTAGCCGGTCGAGTTTATACCTCTACCCCCTATCCCGAAGACAAGTGCATCCTCTATCACAATGAGAGCTCACATATGAGTTCTTGGCCGAGCAAGATTAACTTCTTCTGCGTTACAGTCGCGAAAGAAGGAGGGGCGACTCCTATCGTCGATTGCCGTAAGGTCTTTCAGCAGCTCGACCCGTTGGTCCGGGAAAAGTTCGAGCAACTTGGGCTCCTCTATGTACGCAATTTCTCTGATGGACTTGATGTCAGTTGGCAGCGTTTTTTCAGTACTGATGATCGCGCCTTGGTAGAGGAATCCTGCAAAAAAGCCGGTATGACTTGTGAGTGGCATGGCAAGGACGACCTGCGAGTAAGTCAGCGTTGTCAAGCTATACTTGTCCATCCAAAAACAGGGGAAAAAACGTTTTTCAATCAGGTGCAATTGCATCATGTTCACTGTCTTGATCCCGAAGTTCGGCAGTCACTGCTCTCGATCTTCAAGCGTGAAGATCTGCCGCGCCACGTCTACTACGGCGACGGTTCGCCCATAGAGGATGAGGTGATGGATCATGTTGGTGAGATTTATGAGCGTAATGCCGTTCGCTTCCAATGGCGTCAGGGCGATCTAGTCTGCCTCGACAACATGCTTGTCGCGCATGCTAGGGATTCTTATGTTCCTCCCCGCAAGATTGTAGTTGCGTTGGGTGACATGTTCCATGCGCATCAAGCATCTGCCGTCTGACGGGATAACAATGGACGTGGTTCAAAACACCTCGAAGAACGAAGAAGCGATGGCCAGCGCAACCTATGCGTTTCCGTTGACATTTGCTCAGCTCCGTCTCTGGTTTGTGGAGCAATTGGATCCTGACCAAACTTCGTACTTGATTCCATGGGCGCTCCGCATTCGTGGGCGCCTGAACCCCGAGGCGCTCGCTTACAGTCTCAATAGGATTGTCGAGCGTCACGATATCTTCCGAACGACGTTCGTAGCAACGGAAGGGGAGCCTATGCAACTGGTCTCTCCTTCGTTGCATATTCCATTGCCACTTACCGACCTTAGCCACCTGGACCTGCCAGCAGCGGAAGGTGAAGCGCTTCGACTTACGCGCGAAGAGGCGCAGACCCCTATCAATATCAAGACGGGGCCAATCCTGCGGGCGCAGTTGATGCGTCTGGCTTCGGAAGATCACCTGTTGCTCCTGACCACGCACCACATCGTATTTGATGGATGGTCGCGGAGTGTTCTGGTTCGCGAGTTGGGAGCTTTTTATCAGAGCTTTCTTGCGGGCCAGCCACCTCAACTACTCGAGTTGCAAATTCAATACGCTGATTTTGCGGTCTGGCAACGAGAGCACTTGAGTGGGGATCACCTGGACCGCCAACTTGCTTACTGGAAGCAGCAACTTCAGGACATGCCGGTCAACTTGGAACTGCCTACTGATCGTTTGCGTCCGGCAGTGCAAACTTTGAACGGAGCTTCACTGCGGTTCACCCTTCCCGTAGACCTTTCCGAGCAACTTAAGTCGCTCAGTCAAAAGCAAGCCGTCACCAGGTATATGACGATGCTCGCTGCCTTCCAAGTTCTGCTGGCGCGCTATACAGGGCAGGATGATATTGTTCTTGGCACCCCAACCGCCAATAGGAATCGTTCTGAGCTTGAGGGGATTATTGGCCTCTTCGCTAATACGCTGGTTCTTCGGACAAAACTCACTGGGGATCCGACGTTTTGCGAACTACTCGCGAGGGTCAAAGAGGCAGCTCTCTCAGCCTATGCCCATGAGGAGATGCCGTTCGAGCAACTTGTACAGGAACTGCATCCCGAACGCAGCCGCAGTCACAGTCCCCTATTTCAGGTTCTCTTTTCACTGCGTAACACTCCTGGCGGAAATTTCCACCTTGCCGACCTGGATCTCGAATCTTTTGGTGGAGGTGGCGAGACATCAAAGTACGATCTATCGCTTTATCTCGAAGAAGACAGCAGCGGCATCCACGGCAGGATTGAATTTAATACTGACTTGTTTGACGCAACAACCATAGAACGCATGCTAGGTCACTACCGCGGGTTGCTGGAGTCCATCGTCAAAGATCCGCAACAGCGTCTGTCTGAACTTGAGTTCCTAAGTGCTGCCGAACGCAGTCAATTGCTCATCGACTGGAATAACACCTCTCGCGCATACAACCGTGATTGCTGTCTTTACGACTTGTTTGAGCAGCAGGTGGAGCGGCGCGGAGACGCCATCGCGGTTGTTTTTGGAGAGCAACGGATCAGCTATCGAGAGCTGAACGAACGCGCCAACCAGCTGGCGCATTACCTGCGAAGACAAGGAGTTGGCAAAGGGCAGCGTATTGGGCTTTTCATAGAGCGCTCACTTGATATGTTTGTTGGATTGTTGGGTATCCAGAAGACTGGTGCAGCCTATGTGCCGCTTGATCCTGCATATCCAGCAGATCGTGTGCGGGCAACGCTTGAAGCCGCAGGCATCACACTTTTGGTTACTGCAGAAAAACTACTTGTAGCTTTGCCGGATCATCAGGGCTCAGTGGTCTGTCTGGATCGTGACCTTTCGCTACTAGAGCAAGAGAGCACTGCGAATCCACGCAGCGGGGCGACAGCGGACGACGTGGTCTACGTCATCTTTACGTCGGGCTCGACAGGCCGCCCAAAGGGAGTCGAACTCAGGCATCGTGGAGTAGTGAATCTTCTTGAATGGATGCGCGAAGAGCTGAACTTCAGCGAATGTGACGTATTTCCTGCCTTGGCGAGTTTTGCCTTCGATATGTCGGTGCCAGAGTTATATCTGGCACTTGTCTCAGGAGGAACAGTCGCCTTGGCCCAGCGGCACCTGGCTGCAGATGGGGAAGAGTTGGCTCGCTTCCTGCAATTGAATAGGGCCAGCATCGTCCATGCCACGCCTACTACTTGGACTCTATTGCTCGATGCCGGGTACACAGGGCAAGGAGTGAAACGCTGCATTGGCGCCGAGCCGCTGCCAGCCGAGTTGTTCTCACGCTTGATGGCTGCTGGCAAAGATACACCTCTCTACAACTTCTACGGACCAACCGAAACCACGGTCTGGTCCACATTTCATCGTTTTGAATCCGCTTCCGAACAAGTCGTCATCGGTCGTCCGCTGGCTAATACGCAGGTCTACCTTGTTGATGCCCACCAAAACCCTGTACCAGTAGGCGTTCTCGGCGAAATTCTTATCGGTGGCGACGGCTTGGCAAGGGGATATCTTAACCAGCCGGAACTCACAGCAGAGAAGTTTATCCCCAGTCCATTTTCGTCAGATGCTGACGCAAGGCTCTATCGAACCGGCGATTTGGCCCGATATCTTTTAGACGGCAGGATTGAGTTCGCCGGACGTGTTGATCATCAGGTAAAAATTCGTGGCTACCGGATTGAGCTAGGCGAGATCGAGACTGCACTTGCAAAACAGGAAACGATACGAGAATGCGTCGTCATGGCTCGCGAGGATGTTGCGGGCGACAAGCGATTGGTCGCCTATGTTGTGCCGGAATCAGGAGCAATCACGACGCCTGGCGCTATGCTCGAGTGGCTTAAGCAAAGGCTGCCAGAGTACATGGTGCCCTCGGCCTTCGTTATATTAGAGCGCTTGCCCTTGTCGCCCAACGGTAAGGTCGATCGCAAAGCCCTGCCAACTCCCGACTACGATAACTCCCCAGGTATTCGGGAGATGGGGAACCCCGTAGAAGAACTCATAGCAAATATCTGGGCGGAGGTGCTTAAGAGCAAACAGGTTACGCAATCTGCCAACTTTTTCGATCTGGGCGGACATTCATTACTGGCGGCAAAGGTCGTTGCACGCATTCGTCAGACGCTAAACGTGGAATTGCCGTTGAGTGCGATATTCGAATCGCCAACCGTAGCCGGCTTGGCCTCTCGCGTCGATACCTTGCTTCGAGAGGGTAATGTTTCATCGGAACCAGCCATGGTTCCGATGAATTCATCCTCTCCAGTTCCCCTGTCATTCGCTCAGCAACGACTGTGGTTTCTAGATCAGCTCGAGCCGAACAGCGCGTCCTACAACGTCCCGATGGCCCTCCGATTGACGGGAATGATTGATACAGAGGCCATGGAAGCCGCGCTAATTGCGATGGTTGCACGGCATGAATCCCTGCGGACTACGCTTCAGCTTCAGGAAGGCGACCCGGTACAAGTTGTTGCAACGGATCTAGCGCTACCGCTCACAAAGTCGGAACTCTCCCACTTGCCAATGGATCAGGCCGAGGCCGAAGCACGTCGTCTTGTAAAGGAAGAAGCTCAGCGTCCTTTTAATCTTTCAGCGGGTCCGCTCTTTCGATCACTCCTCATCCAGTTAGCTGGTGAGGATCACATCCTGATGGTCAATATGCATCATGCCATCAGCGATGGGTGGTCTCTCGGTGTATTGAGTGGAGAACTAGCCACGCTTTATGAGGTTTTTCGTAAAGGTGAGCCTTCGCCTCTTCCGCCGCTCCCTCTGACGTATCGAGACTACTCAGTCTGGCAGCGTGCGTACCTTGCAGGAGGCGGCCTCGAACAACAGCTAAGTTATTGGAAGAAACAGATGGCGGGTGCACCGCTGTCGATTGAACTGCCGACCGATCGTGTCCGCCCTCCTGTTCAGACGTTTCATGGCAAGAAGCAGATCGTTAGCTTTCCCCAGGATTTGCTTGACGCGCTCAAAGCACTAAGCCGTGCAGAGGGTGCAACGCTGTTCATCACCTTGCTGGCCGCCTTCAATGTGCTTTTGTCGCGTTACTCCGGACAAAAAGATCTTGTAGTTGGAACTGCAAGCGCAGGACGTAGACACGCGGCAACCGAGAAGATTATCGGTTTCTTCGTCAATACCCTTCTTTTGCGCACTGATCTCTCAGACGACCCCGCGTTTCGGGATCTTTTAGCACTAGTAAGGCAGACCACACTCAACGCTTACGCCAATCAGGACGTTCCATTTGAAAAGTTGGTCGAAGAACTGAATCCAGTCCGCGACATGAGTCGCTCGCCCCTGTTTCAGGTCATGATCATTCAGCAGAACGCGTCTCAGCGCACAAATTCCTTCGAGTCTCTCCACGCAGAGCCATTTGTAACTACAGGAGAGACCGCAAAGGTCGATCTTCTGTTAAACGTCTCTGAGGTGGATGGGCAGCTTCGTTGCGCGCTTGAGTACAATACTGATCTATATGATCAGCAGACGATCGATAGATTTCTGGAACACTATCAGACTTTGCTCGAAGCGGTCGTTGGCGACCCGTCTCAACGTGTCTCCCAGATAGCCTTTCAGCGGGAGCACGAAAGGCATCAACTGCTGCTCGAATGGAATGACACGGCGACTACCTATCCAAGCGAACAGTGCCTTCAGGAGCTGATTGAGGCACAGGTCGCTAGGGCTCCTGACCATATTGCCGTAGTCTTCGAAGAGCAGAAAATTACTTATAGCAACTTGAATCAGCGCGCTAATAAGTTAGCCCACCATCTACGTGGGATGGGTGTCGGTCCTGAGATCTTGGTCGGTGTCTGCCTCGATCGATCTCCCGAAATGCTGGTGGCGATACTAGCGGTCCTGAAGGCTGGTGGTGCCTATCTGCCAGTGGATCCGGCCTTTCCGAAAGATCGCCAGGCGTTCATGCTGGAGGATGCTCGGGCGCCGGTACTGCTGACGAACTCAAAGCTATCAGCTGCCATGCCGCCCCATTCCGCGGTCGAAGTCTGTATCGATACAGAATGGGATTCAATCGAAGTTCATTTCCATGAGAATCCTGATCGCCTGAACGCTCCGGACAATCTCGCCTATGTTCTCTATACCTCAGGCTCAACAGGAAAGCCAAAAGGCGTCATGATCACGCACCGCAATCTCCTCAATTTTCTGGAGTCGATGCGCTTGGAGCCGGGTCTTACTGAAAGCGACACGTTAGTTGCGGTTACAACGCTGTCGTTTGACATCGCAGGGCTGGAGCTCTGGCTCCCATTGTATGTAGGGGCACGCGTGGTAATCGCAAGCAGGGAAGTCGCCATGGATGGTGCGCGTCTTGCGACGCTCTTGCACGCTTCAGGCGCAACCATGATGCAGGCGACTCCGGCTACTTGGCGTCTGTTGCTGGAGTCTGCTTGGAAGGGCGAACCCAATCTGGTTGTTCTATGTGGTGGCGAGGCTCTGAGCCCTTCGTTGGTCAATGGACTCCTGCCGCTATGCAAATCACTTTGGAATATGTATGGGCCGACCGAGACAACGATTTGGTCAACCATTAGTCAGGTCAAAGCGGGTGAGGATATCTCGCTGGGGCACCCCATTGCCAACACACAGATTGTCATACTTGATAGCAATCATCAACTGGTTCCCATTGGGGTGATAGGAGAGCTGTGCATCGGCGGAGATGGTCTGTCGCGGGGATATCTCAACCGTCCGGAGCTTACTGCAGAGCGCTTTGTCCCCAATCCGTTTATCCAGCAGTGGGGCGCAATGCTCTACAAGACCGGCGATCTAGCCCGTCGCCTCTACGATGGCAGAATCGAGTACGTTGGTCGTACCGATCATCAAGTCAAGATACGTGGTTTCCGCATCGAACTGGGCGAAATTGAAGCAGTGCTGGCACGTCATTCTGCTGTGCAGGAGTGCGTTGTGATAGCCCGGGAAGATCAACCTGGTAACAAATCGATTGCTGCATATCTGGTGCCGGTCAATTCCCAGATTCGCCTGGATATGGAAGAACTTAGCACCAGCGTCAAAGAGTTCTTGCCTGACTACATGATCCCGACTGGATGGATGCAACTGGAGAGGCTCCCTCTTACCGCGAATGGAAAGATTTCTCGTAAGGATCTGCCATTGCCAGATCAGCGTGCGAGCAAAATAGCTACTGGGAAAGCGCCTCGCACGCTAGTCGAAATCCGTCTGGCCAGTATCTGGGAAGAGGTTCTAAATATCCCCTCCGTGCGAGTCGATGATGATTTTTTCAACATCGGGGGCCATTCATTGCTGGCGGTACAGATGATGTCGCGTGCCAGGGAGGCCTTTGGTTGCGACCTGCCTTTGAATCTCTTATTCGGGGCTCCGAAGCTGGGAGATCTTGCGCAGATCATTCAGGCAGAACGCGGAAAGCATCCGTTCAGAACCATCATTCCAATTCGTAAGACAGGTTCGAAACCACCACTGTTCTGTGTTTCGCGTCCCAACGCGAATGCGCTCGGATTCGTTTTCTTAACTCGAAGCCTTTCTCCAGACCAACCGGTCATCGGGCTACAGTCGCAGATGGACAAGGACGGCAGCAACTGGGTTTACGATCAAAACGAGTACGAGGCAAAGGCCAAGGAATACATTAAAGCGATGCGCGAGGTCTATCCAAATGGCCCTTACTTGCTCACGGGTTACTGTGAGGGCGCTCACATTGCATTTGAAATGGCCCGAGAATTGGAGACCATGAAGCTTCCTGTAGCAATGATTGCGATTCTTGATGCGTGGCCAGTTGAAAATACGGTAAGCCGAACCAAATATATTCTTCGGGGCTATGTCCGTGAACTACGCAAATTCCGAAGCTTGAGCTTGGCAGGCAAGTTCCAGTTTCTGAAACGCCCTTTGTTCAAGAGACGCAATAAGACTTCCGCGAACGCGCCCGTTGATCCAGCGGCTGCAGCAAACGCGCAGCAAAGAAAGATTACTTCCGAACAGATCAAGAAGAGATACTGGCCGGGTCCAGACTTTGTCCCGACCAAGTATTCCGGCCGTCTTACACTTTTCAGAACGAAGAAGCAAATTGCTGTTCGCATAAATGACTACAAAATGGGATGGTCCGAGCGGGCGCTGGGAGGAGTGGAAGTGATCCAGGTTCCCGGAACACACGGCCTCATCTTGCGCGAACCGGGTGTCATTTATCTCGCTCAAAAGATGCAGGATTGCATCGATCGGGCTCTGCAAGATACGCCTCAGGTTGAAAACGATGAAGTGCTGATTCCCGATCAGTTCAACGTGGCCGCCAACGCATCTTGATGTTGCGCAAATAACAGGCAGTCTTCGCCACCCTCGTATTGTGATTTAGGGTTTTGCTCAGTGGGCAAAGCGGAATTTAGCGACCACGCCATTTGCTTGCGAGTGAAGCCACTCTGTCATCGATCCCAACCTCTTGTTTGCGGACAGAGGCCTGTGATGCGCGAGCAGCAGGAGCTTGCAGCGCCTTGATCGACAGGGCAATGCGTTTGGTTTTCAAATCCGAGCTAAGTACCTTCACCTTTACGATTTGTCCAGCTTTTACAGCTTCAGAAGGTTCTTTGATATAACGGTTCGAAAGTTCACTAATATGGACCAGGCCGTCCTGATGAACTCCGATATCAACGAAAGCTCCAAATTTGGTGACGTTCGTTACGACGCCTTCAAGAACCATGTCGGGCCGAACGTCGGCGAGTTCCCGCACTGTCTCATTGAAGCTTGGAGCAACAAATGTATCTCTCGGATCAAGGCCCGGCTTACGCAGTTCTTCGAGAATGTCATTTAGCGTGAAGCTTCCCGCCGAAACCTGACTGCGGTCTATACGCTCCAGCAATTGTGGCTCTCGAATAAGCTTGGCAATCGGGGTGCCTAAGCTTGTAGCAATCTGCTCTACCACCGCATAGGATTCTGGATGGACGGCAGTCGTATCGAGAAGCTGGTCTCCATCGCGGATGCGCAAAAAGCCCGCCGCCTGCTCAAAGGTCTTTGCGCCAATCCCAGTAACCTGCTTAAGTTGCATGCGCGAGCGGAATCGACCGTTCTGGTCGCGAAAACTCACGATGTTAAGAGCTGTTCGCTCCGTAATACCCGCCACGTAGCGCAACAGACTCCACGATGATGTATTCAGGTCCACTCCAACGCGGTTCACGCAGCTCTCGATCGTAGCTTCAAGCGACTGCTGGAGTTGGCGCTGATCCACATCGTGCTGATACTGGCCCACACCGATCGCTTTTGGATCAACCTTGGTTAACTCGGAAAGTGGGTCCTGAAGACGGCGTGCGATCGAGATCGCACCACGTATGGTGAGATCAAGATCAGGAAACTCCTGTCTCGCAATATCCGAAGCAGAGTACACGCTGGCACCAGATTCACTCACCGTCACACGAAATACATTGTTGAGACCTTTCTCACGCAAGAAGTCGTGGACAAAGGAATCAGTCTCACGCGAAGCCGTCCCATTGCCAATCGCAATAGCGCGGACATGATGCTGAAGAATCAGGGTTGCAAGGGTCTCAGCAGCATGCGTGGTCTTCCCTGTATGTGGGTAAATTACGTCGTTCGCTATAAATTTCCGGTTTCATCCACCACCGCGATCTTGCATCCAGTGCGCAATCCTGGGTCTATACCCAGCACGCAGATCGGTCCTGCTGGCGCCGAAAGCAGAATATTGTGAAGATTGTCGCGGAAAACCTGAATAGCATCGGTGTCCGATCGTTTCTTTAATTCGAGCCGAATCTCTCCTTGGATGGAAGAACTTAGCAACCGCTGCCAGCAGTCTTCGATCGCCAGTTGCAAGTGTGAGGTCCAGTCTCCATTGCGCCGGTGCACCCGCGCTTGAAGCAGAGAAATCGCGCGTTGCGGTTCAAGCTCAATCAGGAAGTAAAGAACGCTCTCAGCCTCTCCGCGGCGGATTGCCAGCATACGATGCGACGGAATCGTCTTGACTGGCTCTCTATAGTCGTAATACATCTTGAATTTCTCTTGCTCATCTACCGCGTCCATCGACTTGCGGCTCACGATTATTCCTGCTTCGTACATCAAATTCCGAAGCCCTTTGCGTAGCTCAGCGCTTTCACTAATCAACTCGGCCACGATGTGGCGAGCTCCTTCAAGGGCGTCTCCAATCGCAGAAACCCCTTTCGGCTCATCGATGAATCTGGAAGCGTACTCTGCGAGCGGTACGTCGATCACCTCTTGATTCCAGAGGTACAGAGCCAACGGCTCAAGCCCTTTCTCCCGCGCTATTGTCGCTTTAGTGCGCCGCTTCGGCCGGTAGGGAAGATACAGATCCTCCAAATCACTCTTGTCGAGTGCTGTTTCAATCCGTGCTCTCAGATCATCGGTCAACTTGCCCTGTTCAGAAATCGAGGCAAGTATCGTCTCGCGTCGACTGACGAGATCGCGAAAATAAACTAGTCTCTCTTCGATATCCCGAATCTGCACTTCGTCAAGATTGCCAGTATTTTCCTTGCGGTATCGCGCTATGAAAGGCACGGTTCCGCCGTCATCTAGCAGTCCGATCACGGCCAATAGACCATGAACCGGAACATTGAGAGTCTTAGCGATGTGTTGCAGAATTTCAGGGGAGAGAGTTTTTGCGTCGGCCATAATCTCTACTGATGGTAATTGGGCACGACGAGGAAAAGCTGTCTCTATGCCACAGCTTGACCTCGTTCCCCAAAAAACTGGCGACTAAGAAATCAGCCTCGAGTCCAGTGCCCATCGATCAACCGCCACATATTGCTATTGGGCGACTTGTCTTGTAGTTCCCGGGGCAGCCGATTAGGCCGAACATTGTCATAGCACTGCAACATCCCAAACCGAATCATCGATGCCGGAATCCCCACCGCCGTAAAACCAGGATGCGCTGTCGAAGGATACGGCCCGCCATGGTTCATAGCGGGGCTCAAAGCAACGCCAGTTGGCATCTTGTCATTCAACAGACGTCCTACCTTGAGACGCAGCACCTCAGCCAGAGCGGGATAAATATCATCATCATCGCCGGCCGTGCTTGAGTAGATGCAACCAGTTAGGTTCCCTTCCAGTGCTTCGAGAACTTCTTGCAACTGCGCTACATCCTTTGCTGTCACCAGCATCGTCGAGTTGCCAAACGCCTCAAGCTGCAGTTCTTCAGGTTTGGACAGGAACTGTTCAGCCGTTGCGCGCAGCAAGGTGTTCTTGTATCGATAACCATCACCAACCGCTACTTCGGCTCCGGTAATCACAGTTGCTCCAGCCTTAATCAGAGCATGTACGTTTGCGTCGAGTCCTTTCAATCCACCTGCTGACAACAGTGGTCCAGGAGCACGCTTCGAAACAATATCCGCATAAGCTGCTTCAAGCCTCTCTGTCTCTTCCCCCTCAATCGCAAGAATCAGGTTCGGGCTGGTACAGAATTGGCCTGAGCCTGCAAGGCAGCTATCTGCCAGCTCAGTTACCAGTTGGTCGCCCCGCTCCTTTAGAGCCCCCGGCAGAAAGATGACCGGATTAAGGCTCGACATCTCCAGATACATCGGCTTGCCTGCCCGATCAGCCGCAGCCTTCAACTTGAGTCCGCCATTGCGGCTCCCAGTAAAACTCGACGCGCCTACTCGCTGATCGCTCACCAACCGCAACCCATCTTCGTTGCTGATGCCGTAAATCATCTGAACTGTGGCCAGTGGCAGGCCAGCCTCGGCAAGCGCAGCAAGGGCGCATTCAGCCAGCAGTTGACTTGTCCCAGGATGAAGTGGGTGCGCCTTCGCAATAACGGGATTTCCTGCAGCAATAGCTGTGGTGAAATCTCCTCCTGAAACTCCGTTGAAAGCAAACGGAAAGTTATTGGGGCCAAAAACCACTACGGGTCCGATCGGTGCGAAATGTGACCGAATATTAGCCTTCGAATCAATCACAACATGGGTCCACGAGCCCTCACGCGCCGCTGCAGCACCCTGCCGCAGTTGCGTTGTAGTGCGTGGCAGCTCGACGTCCTTCAAGCGAGGTGTTACCGCCAACCCTGTCTCAGCATTCGCCATCGCGACAAGCGCTGCACTCTGCTCTTCAATCTTCTGTGCGTAGAGTTCGAGAAATACAGCCAACGCTTCATGCGGCACTCTACGGAGTTCCTTCGCTGCTTCTACAGCAGCATTCAATGCCACATCGCAATCTTCCCATGCGCTTACTGGGAAGACTGCCTCTAACTTAGAGCCCGTCGCCGGGTTTTCTGCGCTAAACGTAGAAGTTGTTGTGGCCTCGCGCCATTCCCCTGCAATCAATATTGATGCGACCGCCATATCCCAATTCTCCCTGCGTCACTCCGGCCAGCCGGACGATGACGCAATCTCTCATTTCAATTTGTTGGCGTTCGCTGCTACATATTTCGAAGAGGCTCTATCACAGCCGCCATATCCTTCTCGCCAAAACCATTCTTCATTGCGTTCTCAAACAACATCCGCGCCGCGGCTGCTGTCTTCAAATCTACATCACACCGTAATGCCTCTGTTTGGGCATAGCGTAGATCTTTCGCCATCAACTCGAGTAGAAAATTCACCGCATAGTTGTGGCCGGTCATACGGGCGGAGATGGCCGATAGTAGCGGACTCCCCGGCGCACCACCCTTCAGGATATTCAGCGCTTTTTCTACGTTCAGGCCGCTACGCTCAATCCAGGTAAGGCCTTCTGCAAGCGAAGCCACCTGCACTCCGCATACAAAATTGTTGATCAACTTCATCTTCGCACCACTACCAACCGATCCAAGATGAACGATCTCTTTGCTCATTGCTTTCAGCACAGGGGCGGCCGTCTCAAGTGCCGCATCCGAGCCGCCAACGAGAAATGTAAGTTGCCCGCCCTCAGCCTGCACACGGCTTCCGGTTACCGGAGCGTCCAGGAACTCGACTCCTCGTCCCTTCGCCAGCCCAGCAAGCTCTCCTATCCAGGCTGGACTCACCGTGCTCGACTCAATCAGAACCGAGCCTTTCTCGGCTGCCTCCAGAGCGCCATTAGCGCCAAGCCAAGTCTCACGTGAAGCAGAGTCATCAGCTAGCATGCTGATAACAATCTTTGCTCCTCTTGCCGCGTCTGCGGGTGTTTGTGCTACTCGTGCGCCTGCTTCGGCCAGTGGCCGAGCTTTCGCGATGGTTCGGTTGTACACCGTTACCCGAAACCCAGCCTTCAAAAGATTCGACGCCATCCCCGCGCCCATTGTGCCAAGTCCCAGCACTGCTACCGTCGTCTCATCCACAGAATTACTCCTCCACATTTGGCATTTCGTTAGGCAAGGGAACTGACAGACACTAATGTATCGGCATTCCTCGGTTCCACCGCAACGGGATTTCGCAATGCACGTCCAAAGCCATCGTAGCGAACTTCCATCCAATCCCCATCTTGCAACTCAATACCTTCACCAAAGCTCAGTGAGTGTGCGCCAAAAAAATGCACATGCACATCTCCTGGTTGCCTATTCCCCTCAAATTTGAAGTGGTGATGTTCGAGGTTAGCGAGGCTGTGACACATGTTCGTCTCACCTGTAGAAACCGCCTTTGACCATATCGTTTTACCGTCACGAATTATTCGTACCTCGCCGTTTACTTCAACAAAGTCCTCTCCAACTACCAGCTCTGGGCCCAGGCTGCAATTCCGAAGCTTTGAGCCGGCAAGATTCAGGTAGTTCCGCTTCTCAAACTTATGGTCTGAAAACTCGTTACCCGCGGCCATCCCGATCCGATATGGCGCTCCGTTCTCGCCTATGATGTACACGCCAGCGACCTCTGCTTCTTCGCCGCCATCATCCGCAAACGTGGGTGTCGTGAGTGGAGCAAAAGGAGCCCGCAAGATTGCTCCGGTGCCTTTATAAAACCACTCGGGGGCGATTCCTATCTTTCCTTCGCCCGGACGTCCGCCCTCGACGCCCCACTGAAACATTCGCATGCTGTCCGTCATCGCTTCCGCAGCCTTAGTACCCTCCGCAAGATGCATTGCCTGCCGGTCTTTCGCGCTTCCCAGGTGCGTCAGTCCCGTCCCGGCAATCATTACCCGCGAAGGAATCCCGGGCACATCAATCGGCGCAAGTAAGTGCCACTTCGAACGACCCTCATAGATCTCGTCGTAGTTGAGCACTTCACCCGTTGCAATTTCACGAGCATATTCACTCAAGCGTCGTCCGGCGCGTAGACATAACTGCGCAAGCTCATATACCGACTCCACTTGATCAAGACATCGAAGCACCGGCTCTTCTACCACCGCTACCCGTCGCGACGCACCGTCGCTAATCTGCACCAGATGAATCATTTTCTTTTCTCTTCCCTCTCTATTCGATAATCGTGAAGCGCTTGAGAGACTCTTCATTCACGGTCAATCCGAGGCCAGGAGTATCGTCGTCCAGGTCGATGTAGCCTTCACTTGGAACAGGTTCGCCGTCGAAGATATACCAGAACAACTCATTCCCCACTTCCACGTCTACTTGGGGGAAGAATTCAGCCATAGGAGAATTAAGGTTTGCCATCACGATGTGATAGTTGTGCATCTGTCCTGCGTGTGGCACCACAGGAACCTGGTAAGCCTCAGCGAGTGCGGAGATTTTGCGCGCTTGGCTGATCCCACCCACTCGATTCGTATCGAACTGAATGTAGTCCAGCGCATTTGCATCCAGTAGATCCCGGAAGCCGAAAACGGTAAACTCATGCTCTCCTCCCGCGATCGGAACTCGGCCATAGGCCTTCAGCTCTTTGTAGCCCCGCGTATCATCCGGAATGACAGGTTCTTCAAGCCACCGCAGGTTGAACGGCTCAAGCAACGGCAACATGCGTTTTGCATAGTCCAGTGTCCAGCCCATGTAGGCATCGGCCATTACATCGATTCCATCGCCCACTACCTCGCGCACAGTGCGAACAAGCTCGATATTGCGTTGCATCCCTTCCGCACCATCCACGGGACCCCAGCCAAAACGAAGCTTCATCGCCTTGTATCCTTCGTCCTTGTACTTCTGCGCCTCCACCCTTAGTTGGTCAAGCGGCATGCTGTACAGGCGACTTGCGTACACAGGAATCCGCCTCTTCGTTCGTCCGCCTAGCAGACGATATACCGGCTGTTTGGCAGACTTTCCCAGGATGTCCCATAGTGCGATATCGACCGCACTGATGGCTGTCATTGCCACGCCCTTGCGACCAAACGCCATCGTCCGGCGATACATCTGCTGCCACAGGTACTCCGTGTCCCAGGGATCAGAGCCAATCAGCAGCGATTTCAGGTATGTATCGATGCAGGCCTTCGTCACGAGTGGCGCTAAGGCAGCATTGCCCAACCCCACCAGTCCATCATCCGTAAAGATCTCGACCAGCAGCCAGCCGTGGAAAGCAAAGTTACCCATGGATGCTTCACGAAACATCACCAGATCCATCGGATTGGTGCAAAAATGTGGCGGCAGCGGGGTGGTCTTACCCTCCCATTGAACGACTCGTGTGCGCACTTCTGTGATCTTCATAATTGGCTCTCTATGTGCAGTAGGTCTGGGGTCTTAAGCGGTTCCACCTTGCCCCCCAGGAACAAGATGGCGAGAAACCCGATGATGTGAAAAGTTCCTACGATAAAAAATAATGTTCCATATCCAAATCCGTGGCCAAGTAGATAGCCGGCAATGACGCCGAAAATCGCGCCACCGATTGCGCCACCGAATCCAACTAGCCCCGACACTGATCCCACCGCTGAGAGCGGAAATATATCGGCTGGCAACGTCATAATCAAACCAGACCAGGACTGCTGACAGAAAAACGCGATACTAAATAGCACCAGCGCCCAGCCAACCGCCACATGGGGTACCAGCATAACGACAGGCATAAACAATGCACTTAACCCCAAAACGAACTTGCGCGAAAAATCAAGCGATCGCCCACGACTAAGTAGGGTGCTCGAAAGCCAACCGCCTAGAAAACTCCCTACTCCCGAAGCTGCATAGGGAATCCAAGCGTAGTAGCTCACGTGCTTCACATCGAAGCCCCGCATGTCATACAAGTACTTGGGCAGCCAGAAGAGGTAGAAGTACCAGGCTGAATCGCTCATAAACTTGGCGAATACGAGTACCTGTACCCGACGCATTCCGACAATATCAAAGAACGAAAGCTGTTGGGCCAACTCCCGCGCATCCAGTGTCGCGATCGAAACCATTGCAGATGACTTGTAACTAAGAGACCACCAAATCACCCACGCAATGCCAAGTCCGCCCGCCGCGAAGAAGACCATCCTCCATCCGCTTGTTAGCAGCACAATGCCAATCAGTGGAGGAGCGAGCACCGATCCAATCGCGGTACCCGCATTGATGATTCCCATCGCCGTCGAACGCTGATGCAACGGGATCCACTCCGCAACCACGCGAGTAGCAGCAGGGAAGGCGCCTCCCTCGCCCATGCCCAGCAGAAACCGCGCTGCCAGCAGAAATCCAAAATTCGCAGCCAGTCCATGCACTGCACACGCGATGGACCACCAAACCATAATGATCATGAATCCACGACGCGTGCCGAGAACATCCAGTAGCCGTCCGCCCCCAACATAAAGTGCCGCGTATGCAATCAAAAATCCTGATTGCAGCCACGAGAACTGCTGGTTGCTCAGCGGTATCGAGTGCTGAATTGCGGATATGGCAACTGGCAGCGTCTGTCGGTCGAAGTAGCTGATGGCGATAGCCACAGTTACCAGAGCGACAAAGTACCACTGAATCTCCAGTGTGCCAGTCCGAATCACGTCGATGTCTTCGTTCACTTGGGTGGCCACGTCGCTACCATTTCAAATGCATCAGCGATGTTGCTTGTCGAGGAAGTCCGGTCGCGATCTTCACCTTGCCGTCGATGACATCCAGCCACTCTGGCGAATGCAGCAGTTCCAGTTGCCCTGCCGCCTGCAGTTTCGAGTACTGCTCTGGCGTCGGATGCTGAGGGGAGTTCATCGCCTTCCATGCCGTATATGAATTGCTGTGTTCTGCATCAATACGATAGTGTTCCAGCAATACTCTGTGCACCCCTGCCGGAATTCCCGTCAGTGTCACTTGCACCTCGGCTCCCGCTGCCGGCAAGTCGTCGTCATGATAGTTCCACAGCATCACTGCAGCTTCATGCTCGGCTTTGGTTGCGAATGCATCAATATCGGGTTGGTGCTGAACGCCGTCTTTCAGAATGTCATCCAGCGGTACCTGTGCGGTACTCGTCGTGCTAACCCGGTTGCCCGACATTAGCCCTGCCATCCGAAACACATTCAACACAGGCTTATCTACACCGTTAGTTGCCAATGAACGAAAGCCTTCAAAATAATCCTTATCTTCAAACTCGAACGACCACGTCAACATGGAGATAAGGTTCACCTTGTAACGATCCTGCAGTTCAAACAGTTCCTTGATCGCCGCAGCCGTATAAGTTGGATACAAAGGTCCGTTGCGGTAGTTATTCGATGGATTCACCTTTGCCGAACATGCTGCGCATCCCTCTGGATCAGCCTCGCTCAAAATAATGGGCGTATGGATGTACTTCGGATATTTCGCAACAATCTTGAAGCCATCGCCAGCAGCATTCAACTCATTGGAGAGACCCATCCTCACATGGCCATCAACAACTGTTGGACGACCCTTTGGATGGAACGAAATAAAATCGAGCGGAATAACCTTTGCGTTGGCTGCACTCTTATCGTTCGCACAATGCTTCAGAAAATTATCCAGGAACGCCGCTGCCTTCTCCGACGCGGGGCCAGTGCTCGCCGGACCACCAACAATTGCATTCGGCAGAACCTGCTTCACTGCGGCAACAGCAAAGTCATACAGCTTGTAGTACTCCTCCGGAGTGCCATGCCAGTAGTCGATATCAGGCTCATTCCAAACCTCCCAATACCACGTGCTCGTCGCTTCTTTGCCATACCTCTGTACAAGGTGCTCTGTGTAGCGGCGCACCAACTCGCCCCACAAGGCGTAGTCCTTCGGGGGGGCATTGGATGCACCTGAAGTAGTCCTCCCGGGATAGTGAACCTGGTAGGGTTCTTTTCCCGCGGTAAGGTCTTTAGGCATAAACCCAAACTCGACCATGGGCCGTACGCCGGCTTTCTGGAATGCGTCAAACGTCTGGTCCGTAATCGTGAAGTCGTACACCGGCTTGCCATTCGCATCCAGCGTAAACACGTTGGATGAGCTCCACTTCAACTCCGGCACACCATCGCCCGACGTCAGCAGATGGTGTGCGCGGATGTAGACCGGCACCGGACTTAGGTCGTGCAACTCAGTCAGCAGTTGCCTCCCGTTCTTCATGGTGCTGTAGTTCGACTCGTCATAACCGAACCAGCTATAGATTGGTTTATACGCTCCCTGCGGCTTCGCCAGGTCCACGTTGATGATGACTGGATTTTGTGCCGCTGCTTGCATCGCAGCGGCACATATCAGGCTGATTGCTAGTCTGCGCATTCGTCCTCGGGCCTTGGGTTAGAAGTTATACTTGAGCGCAAATTGAATGTCGCGCGACGGGATCGATGTGCTCGTAATCACACCGCCTGAAGAAGCATCGATAGTTGATCCCGGAGCGTTGAAGCTATTCGTATTGGGTAGATTGAAGAACTCCGCGCGGAAAGAGATAGTGCTCTCACCGGGAAGTGCGAAGTTCTTGAACACTGATGCATCATACTGCCGGAACGCATCGGACTGCAGGGTGTTGGCTCGCACTTGGCCATAGGTGAACTGCGGTGCGACAACATACTTTGTCTTATCGAACCAGCTAGTCAAAGACTTCTTGAACGTAGCGGAACCACCCAACGGATTCAGGTTCGGCCTCTGACCACCGATGCCTGTATTTGCACGGTCGGATGAAATTACGGGTGTATAAGGCGTTCCACTCCGTAGAACAATGATCGTCTGCACCTGCCATCCGCCCAGCGTAGCATTCACCAACTTGTTGCTGTTGGCCATATACTTTCTGCCCCTGCCCACTGGCAACTCGTACGTGCCACTCATTGCCAGGTTTTGCGGCGTATTGAAGGGCGAATACGTCCTCTCATACCCAGTGTTTCCGCCTAAGGCCGGCGCCTGATTGAACTGCAGGAACTTTGACCAGGTGTAAGAGATCAAGCCTGTCAAACCATTTCCTGCGCGATGTTCAAGTTTCGACTGCAATGACTGATAGTTCGTCCGAAGGTCCTCGCTTTGGTAGGTGATTGATCCCCACGGTTGGTAAGGACGTCGTGCCTGAATCGCTCCTGCTGCAGGAGTCGGATCGTTGAAGTCATTGGTGCTCTGCAAATGAACCCCATGATTTCCGACAAACGCAATATCAAATACAGTCTTTGACCCAAGCTGCTGCTGAATACCGATACTGTAGTGCTGGTTCGATCCCACTTTCAGGTGAGTATAAGTTGGATTGAGGGATGGATTGGCCAATGCTGAACCTAGCTGTGACCCGAGAAAGAAGTTGGCTAAAGTGCGCGTTGGCACAACATTCTGGGTTTGGTTTACCGTCTCCGCAAGGAGGAACGGGAGTATATTGCGGTTCACGCGACCGCTCGTTCCCTCAGGCTCGTAGAAAATTCCAAAGCCACCACGAACAACCGTTCCGTTACCCAACGGACGCCAGGCAAATCCTGCGCGTGGGCCAAACTGTGTTCGATCAGTGTAGGTAATGGAGTAAGGCAATCCAGCTTGACTGCTCGTCTGGATATACTGTCCAAAGAATTGGTAGGCGGCTGGAGCTGAGAACTGAGCCGACAAATCAACACTGTTGGTATCGCTTTCGACAATGATCGGCTTAGCCTGAGTTGGGTCGAAGGTTCCCAACTGCCCCTTGTAACCGTTCAACCATGGGGAGTACTCGTACCGCAATCCAATATTTACGGTCAGTTTGTCGCTCACACGGATATCATCTTGTCCGAAAAATTGATAATACCAACGCTGCCCTCCAAAGTTGTCGCCAGGATAAGCACGGGCCACTGAGGCCGGGTACCCCAGCAGAAAATCTGCGAAAGCGTCACCACCCGTAGGATTTGCGGGTGTCGGACTCGGATTCTGCGTCTCAACACCTGTGAAATTAAAGTTGCCGGCATAGGTTGCGCTGTCATATCCAATCCACTGGTAGTAGCGGACAAGTGTTCCGAACTTCAGAGACTGACGTCCCTTCAAGATTGTGAAGTTATCGGTCGGTTCAAACACCGTACGATCCTGAGACTTGGGACGTTGGTCGAACGACGATCCAGAAATAGCGCTGTACCCGCTGAACGAGTAGTCAGGGAAGGATCCCCCGGTACCAGGCCTCAGCAACTGCGAAAACCCCGTAATCCCATTCAGGGTATTGAAGTCGGGGCCTTGCAGAAATGCTGTGAGACGAACATGACTCGGGAGATAGTGAACCCGGAAGTCATGTACCTTATTTGCCCCAATATTCGTAATCAAGCCCACCGCAATATCCTGCCCGTTCGAAGTCAGCGAGGCAGTCTTCAACAGCGGCAGGGCATTCGGATCAACCTCACGATTGTTTATATAAACCCATCGTCCAAACAGCCGGTTCGATTGGTTAATCTGATGATCGATCCGGATTGTGAACTGATCAAAGTCCACCGCCTGTGAGGGCGTGTTGCGGAAGCTCGTCGTCCCGTTGTTGGCATGGGGAATATATGCCAGAACAGCACTGGCTTGTGCGGAGATCCTCGACGGGCAAATTACATTCAATACGCCATTGCAGGAAAGCTGGCTTCGCTGGGTCGCACCGCCACTAGTAACCGTCGTCAACGGGTCATAGATCGGCTTCAAGCCCGCAGCACTGTAGTCCCCGGTCCGTTGTGCATCTGTGGGCACCGTATTGTTGAAGATCAAACCCTGCCGCAACCGCTGTGCCTCATAGTCGAGAAAGAAAAAAGTTTTGTCCTTTCCGTTGTAAAGATGCGGGATCACAAGCGGGCCGCCAATGTCACCACCAAACTGGTTGCGCTTCAAAATCTGTCGCGTGTTGGCAAAAAAATTACGTGCGTCCAGTTTGTCGTTACGAATAAATTCGAAAATGCCGCCGTGATATCTGTTGGTTCCTGACTTAGTCGTAGCGTTGAAGAACGCACCGCCGCGGTTGTACTCAGCGGAGTACGGGCTCTGCTGCACACTAAACTCCTGCAGCGCATCGATAGAGGACTGGATGAATGTTCCACCCTGGTGCTGCTCGCTGATATCTACGCCATCCAGCAAGAAAGAGATCGCACTACCGCGAATGCCACTGATCGTATTACCATCCACAACCTCCGGACGGATAGCCAGCGAGTTACCAGTTGGTGGCAATAGCGCCGCACCCGGCGTCAACTCTGCAAGGCGGAAAAAGCCGCGTCCATTTAGAGGAAGACTTGTCAATTGCTCGTTTGTCACCACCGTCCCGATGGTTGCTGTATCGGTGCTCAGCAGCGGAACCTCGGCATAAACCTGAACCGTGGTTGTTGAGGAGCCAATCTTTAAATTCAAATCCTCACGCACAATCTGCCCAACCTGAACTTCGATATTGGACGTGCTTGTTGTTTCAAAGCCTGGAGCCGTCACGCTCAGTACATACACCCCGGCAGCAACGGGAGTAATCGTATAGTTCCCGCTCGAGTCCGTGGTCGCGGACTGGGTGATGTTTGTGTTCACATTGGTAACCTTCACTCCGGCCTGCATCACGACTGCTCCCTGAGCATCTGTGATGCGACCCACAAAACGTCCCGCTTCCACCTGGGCTATGCCAGACACAGCCGCCCCCATCACAAGTAGCATCAAGATCGCGCTACGGACGTTGGAGATTATCTTGCAAACTTTCATATCGTTCCTCAGTTGATGAATTTGCAGAACTAGGGGTTGAGGTGCACAACGTTCCAGAGCTCTGTTTTTGATCGAAGCCAAAGGTAGTACCAAACGCAAATGACTGTCAAGGATATATTTTTATCCGCTTCGCCTGAATCTCTGTCTCTAGTCCTTCCATGTCACCCGATCTCAAGCAGTGAACGTCATAGAAAATGATAAAATCCAGTAAAAATCCTAGAGCAGAGCGCCTGCGACTGATCCCGTCGTGACACAAGCAGCATGCTCTCCAAGTCTTTTCTGACAGGCGTACCCATCGTTTTCCAGTTGCGACTAGGCCATCAAAAAAACGCTCGTATAGGTGGTACCAATAGATTTTAGAAAACCGTGACTTGCTCTGTTTGACATCAAACTCCACATGATCGACTATTCCAGAATGAACGGACGCAGAAAGTCTCCTCTCGGCGACAACGAACACATCCTCAATAACAAGGACGATGTCACACATCTGCTGATCCTTCGTTTCCAGCAACTGCTCAGTGATGGACTGCTCTCTCCAGGCACCAAGTTGCCGCCCGAACGCGAGCTCGCTGCAAATTTCGGGGTCGCACGCTCCTCACTTCGGCAGGCGCTCAAGGTTCTCGAGATCATGGGCGTCATCACCCAGAAGGTCGGAGATGGCAGCTACCTCAATAAGGACGCCTCCTCAGTACTTGCTGTTCCAATGGAGTTCCTTTTCCTTCTCGACGACACCTCGCTCCAGGAACTTACGGAGCTTCGTCTCATGATGGAGCCGGCCCTCGCTGCCAAAGCGGCCGAGCGTGCCAACGCCGAAGACATAGCTCTACTTCGTCAGTCCATTGTCGATCTGGAGCAGAGTAAGCATGACCGCGTCCGTCTGGTTGCAGCCGATCTTCTCTTTCACCGCGCCATCTTCCAGGCAACGGGCAATAGGCTTACCGGACGTCTCTTTCACATGATTCATCGTGCCATGCTCAACATGATGATGGTCACCTCGCAACTCGTGGAACTCGAGCACACGCTGCACTTCCATCAACCCATCTTCCTTGCCATTCAGCAACGCGACTCGGAGCTGGCGGCACGTCTTATGACCGACCACCTCACCGACGCCCGCGATCTTCTGCTTCACAGCCGCGAACAGGCAAAGGAACGCCAGCTTCGCGATCACCTTGCCGCCGGACTTTCCCTCAATAAATACACTCGTATCGGTACTTCGGAACCATCCGCAGGCAAGCTTCGTAAGAAGGTTCTTCGCCCAACAAGAACCGCCGCGAGCCGCGCCAAGAAGTAGCCTCTGGTCGCCTGGTATCTCTTCTCAGCGATCCGGACAGTTCTCCCAAACATTTAGAATCATCCTGTCCACCGACGTAGCACAAGCACCTCCGGCAACATATGCACGCAGAAAGGGTCTCCTCGTGAAGGCACTCGTAAAGAGCCGCGACGAAAGCGGCCTCTGGCTCCAGGATGTTCCCGAGCCAGAGATGGGCATCAATGACGTCAAAATTCGCGTCCTATACACCGGCATCTGTGGCACCGACCTCCACATCTACCAGTGGGATGCCTGGGCTCAGGCTACTATCCGGCAAGGACTCACGATCGGCCATGAATTTGTTGGCCAGGTCGTAGCCGTCGGTTCCAACGTGGAAGATGTAGCCATCGGTCAGATTGTCAGCGGAGAAGGCCACGTCGTATGCGGACGGTGCCGCAACTGTCTCGCCGGGCGACGCCACCTCTGCGCTCATACCATGGGAGTCGGCGTCAATCGCAACGGAGCTTTCGCGGAATTCATTGTCCTGCCCATGTCCAACATCTGGCAGCACAGCCCCGGCATATCGCTGGAGATAGCCTCCATCTTCGATCCTCTCGGCAATGCCGTCCACACAGCGCTTGCATTCCCGGTACTTGGTGAAGATGTTCTGGTAACTGGAGCCGGTCCAATTGGCATCATGGCTGCCGCCGTCTCCCGGCACGCCGGTGCGCGCCATGTCGTCATCTCCGACCCCAACGAGTACCGCCGAAACCTGGCTGAGAAAGTCGGCGTCACCCGCGCCGTAGATCCGCGGTCGACCCCTCTCAAGGACGTGCAGAACCAGCTTCGTATGCAGGAAGGTTTCGATGTGGGTCTCGAAATGTCAGGTAACCCCAGCGCCTTCCACGATATGCTCGGCAATATGAGCCATGGCGGCAAGATCGCCATGCTTGGCATCCCGTCAGTAGATATCTCTATTAATTGGAATCAGGTTGTTTTCAATCAACTGACCATCCGCGGTATCTATGGTCGCGAAATGTACGAGACCTGGTACATGATGACCGTCATGCTCGAAACAGGACTCGATATCTCGGCGGTAATTACCCATCGAATGAACTGGCGCGACTACGAAGATGGCTTCGCTGCCATGCGCACTGGAAACTCCGGTAAGGTCATCCTCGACTGGCGTGACGTCAGCTGATCTTTCCCATTACTGACCGCCCTTCTTTAGCGTGCAGCAGTCAGGCTGAATCCATCCCGCGCCTCAAACACCGGCGTCGTCGCATCACCATCGACTCGGTACATCGTTGCATTTAGCTTCTCGCCATCAAATGCAAACTTGATGTAGTGATAGTTCACCGCTGGAGGATTCTTGTAGAGGTCGTTTGAGTCCCGGGGTACCGCATAAGGCTTCGCCCCTCCACCACCTGAAACCAGGTATGGAATCCCACCCTCGCTAAACCGTTCATAGTTGTGTGTATGACCCGCAATTACGATAATCTTGGCCTTAATCTTCGGTTCCTGAGCCTCCAGAAACTCAGCCAGTGACCTTTCATTTGGGCCCACCATGTGCGTTTGCGGCGGGGTCTGGTCGGCTACCGGCGGATGGTGCAGTTCCACCAGCACAAACCGTGTCTGCTTCGGCAGGTGTTCCAGTTGCTCCCGTAACCAAATCTGCTGCTCGCTTCCAGAGCTAAGTGGTAGGTTGGAGTCTAATGCCACAAAATACGCGTTTCTGAACTCCACCGAGTACCACCGTCGCTGCGCCAGTTCAGGAAACGCTGCCCACCAGTCTTTTATCCCTTTTGCAGGATCGTGGGCGATCTCATGGTTCCCAAGTGCCGGGTAAACCCGCAGTTTCTCCGTCCGCCAAGACTCTGTCTCTTTGCGAAATACGTCGTAATCACGCTCAACGGATCCGTCATATGGCAAGTCTCCGGTGACCAGCACCGCATCGGGATGTTCACTTGCAATCCTTTCAACCAGCCATCGCCGCACCTTTGGGCTCGTGACCGTGATATTGGATGGATCGGTAAACCGAGTGTCTCCATAGGCGATCACACTCCAATGCTTGGGAATATCCTTGTTTGGAACAACAAACGTCGGACCAGCCTCACTCAGGAGCCCTAGAGCCCCAACATGGCTCTCGCTGAGAGTCCCCGCTGCTTGTGCAACGACTTTCATCGCTACGGCCGCCAGCATGCCAGTCAATAAGACCGCCATGATCAACTTCCTGTAACCAGCCATCAGAGATGCAATAATCCTCGTTTCCAACTCTCACCCCGTTTATTTCATTAATAAAACTAAATCCTTTCTACAGCCCATCTTAAGGTTTGCACGTTAATATCAATGCTTGAGACTTCTCAGATTAAATCCTTGGATACGCATGCGTCCTGCCAGCAACGATAAGTCCGTCTTTTACTTCTTGAGCAGCAGACCTCTGCGACTGCTCCTCTCAGCCGTCTGCACCGTCTGTTGGGCCATATCATCTCCAATGCTTCATGCACAACAGACATCTCCGTCTCCAGCCCCCACAACGCAACCGGTGGTCATCACCCTTGATGAAGCAATCTCCCGTGCCCGAGCCAACGAGCCCACTTTTGCCGCCGCCTATGCCGCCAGCCGCGTTGCCGCTCTGGATCGCTCCATCGCCCGCGCCGCACTACTGCCCAACGCCGTCTATCACAATCAATTCCTCTATACCCAGGCCGCCAACAACAGCGTTCCTGCTGTGAATTCCGCACCGCGCTTCATCGCCAACAACGCTGTTCATGAGTACGCCAGTCAGGGAGTAGTTGCTGAAACCATTGGTGTTCAGCATTTCACCGCCGTCTCGCGCGCTGATGCCGCCGCCTCCGTTGCGTCAGCGGAACTCGAGATCGCTCGTCGTGGCCTGGTCTCCGCAGTTGTCGGTCTCTTCTATAACTCACTCGCCGCAGACCGTAAACTCGTCGTCGCCCAGCGTGCATCCAACGAAGCATCCAGCTTCAGTACTCTTACCCAGCGCCGTGAATCTGTCCGCGAAGTCGCTCATGCCGACGTCATCAAGGCGCTTCTGCAGCAGCAGCAGCGTGATCGCGATCTTGCCGATGCAACGCTTCAGGCTCAGAAATCCCGGCTCGATCTTGCCGTCCTACTCTTCCCAGACCCCCGCTCGCCCTTCACGCTCACCGCACCACCGCCACCCGTGCTGGCTGCACGCACCGAAGTCGAGGCGGCAGCCGCGAAGCTAAACCCTGAGCTCCAGAGCGCCCTCGCCTCCCTGCGTGTCGGCAACCTTGATGTCACCGCTGCAAAGGCTGCCTACCTCCCTGAACTCGGCCTCAACTTCGCTTACGGTGTTGACGCTCCGCAGTTCGCTACCCATGGCCCTGAGGGGGTCCACAATCTCGGATACTCTGCCTCCGCCACCCTCGATATCCCCATCTGGGACTGGTTCTCCACCCAACACAAGATTCGTCAATCGCAAATACTTCGCGATGCGGCCCGTGTAAACCTCAGTGCCACCCAGCGTCGCCTCATAGCCCAATTTGACGAGTTCTACGCTGAGGCCGACCTCGCCGGCAAACAGCTTCAATCTCTTAAGGACAGCGTTGACACGGCACAGGAGAGCCTTCGCCTCACCCGTCTTCGTTACCTCGCCGGCGAAGCCACTGTCCTCGAAGTCGTTGACGCCCAGACCTCGCTCACTACCGCTGAACTCGCACACGAAGACGGCACCATCCGCTACGAGACTGCGCTCGCCAATCTTCAGATTCTCACAGGGACCTTCTAACTCATGCCATCCACCCATTGCACAATCCGATCGTCTCGCCTTTGCGCACTCCTTCTCTGTGCCACTGCTCTCTGCCTCGGCTGTCACAAGAAGGATGAGACCGTAGCCCCTGAGGTATACGTTCAGGCCGCGCATCCGGAGCAGGCAAGCATCTCCGAGCAGATCAGCGCTGACGCCACACTGATGCCTCTCGCACAGGCTGCCATCTCCCCCAAGGTGACGGCGCCGGTCAAAAAGTTCTACGTCCAGCGGGGAGCCACGGTCAAAGCCGGCCAACTCCTCGCCATTCTTGAGAACAGCGATCTGTCTGCAGCAGCCCTCGACAACAAAGGTTCCTATACTGCTGCACAGGCCACCTACGAGACCGCCACACGCGCTACGGTGCCCGAAGACTATACCAAGGCCCAGCTCGATCTTGCTCAGGCCAAAGCCAATCTCGACCTCAACCAGTCCATCGTCAATGCTCGAACGCAACTCCTTGCGGAGGGCGCCATACCCGGCCGCGATCTCGACACTGCCAAAGCGACTCTTGTCCAATCCCAGGCCGCCTACGACATCGCCAGGCAGCACCTCGAATCCGTCCAGAAGGTCAGCAATAAGGCCGCCCTCGAGAACGCGCAGGGCCAGCTCACTTCTGCCAAGGGAAAATATCTTGGTGCCGAAGCCCAGCTGAGTTACACCGAAATTCGCAGCCCCATCAACGGCGTAATCACCGATCGCCCCCTCTTCGCCGGCGAGACCGCCGCCGCAGGAGCTCCTCTCCTTACGGTCATGGACACCTCCGCGCTTATCGCCAAACTTCACATCGCTCAGATCCAGGCCCAGCAAATGTCCCTTGGGGCGGCTGCCAGCATCACCGTCCCTGGCATCTCAGATCCGGTTCCTGCAAAAGTCTCCCTCATCAGTCCCGCGCTCGATCCCGGCAGTACTACCGTCGAAGTCTGGCTGCGCGTAGAGAATCCCAAAGCCACACTCAAGGCCGGAACACCAGTTCATGCCACCATCACCGGTCGCACTGCACCAAAGACCACCCTCGTTCCTTCGCAGGCTATCCAATCCGGGCCGGACGGCAACAGCAGGTTCGTCATGGTCATAGGCCCAGACGGGGCCGCCCACAAGAAAACCGTCACCCTTGGCATCCAGACCCCCGAGGACACGCAGATTCTCTCTGGCCTCGATCCGAATGACATGGTCATCTCTACCGGTGGTTACGGTCTCGACGACGGGACCAAGGTCAAGATCGGCACAGACCCCAACGCCAAGCCCGATGATGACGCCAAACCCGGAGTTGGGAAGCCTGCCGCAGGAAAGGATGCGGCCGACAAATGATTGCCAGTGCATTCTTAAAATCTGTCGCCAGCGGAAACGATCAGCAGGAGAAGGCCTTCTGGCTCTCCCGCTCCTCCAAGACCATCTTCTTTTTCCTGCTAGTCCTTACCTTTGCTGGGGCCTACGCTGCCTTCCAGGTGCCCATCTCAGTCTTTCCGGACACCAACTTCCCCCGCGTCGTCATCGGCGTCGACAACGGCGTCATGCCCGTCGAGCAGATGCAGGTCACCATCACCAAGCCCATTGAGGACGCCATCAACAGCGTCCCCGGACTCAAGACCGTCCGCAGCACCACCTCTCGCGGCTCGGCAGAGATCAGTCTCTTCTTCGACTGGAACGTCGACATGTATCAGACGCTTCAGCTTACTGACGCAGCCCTCGCTAAAGTCGAGCAGACGTTGCCCACCACCGCGCGCGTCACCACCAATCGCCTCACTTTCGCGACCTTCCCCATCCTCGGTTACTCGCTTACGTCTGACACCGTCTCTCCCACTCAACTCTGGGAGATCGCCACCTACGACCTCAAGCCACCTCTCAATCGTGTCGATGGAGTCAGCACCGTCGTCGTACAGGGCGGCCAGATTCCTGAGTTCCATATCATCCCCAACCTTGCCCGGCTCCAGTCCTCCGGAGTCACCATCACCGACCTGGTCAACGGTGTACAAGCCTCCAATATCATTGACTCGCCCGGCCTCTACGAAGCCAACCATCAGCTTATCTTGGGTCTCATTGGTGCCCAGGCACACGACGCCACTCAACTCAGCAACCTCGTCATCAAGACCACACCCGCGGGCGCTCCAGTCCGAGTAGCCGACGTCGCTACCGTCCAGTCCGCCACGATGCCTGTCTACACCCGGGTCACGGCGAACGGTAAGCCTGCGGTCTTGATCAATATCTCTCGGCAGCCCTCCTCCAACACTGTCCAGGTCGCCGATGCCATCGCATCCAGGATCAACGAGCTCAAAGCCAAGCTCCCTCCCGGCGTTCGTCTCGAGCCTTTTTACGACCAGTCCGAACTCGTCCGCGAGTCCATCGCCAGCGTCCGCGACGCCATCCTCATCGGCCTCATCCTCGCCTGCATCATCCTCTTTCTCTTCCTGCGCGATTGGACTTCCTCCCTCATCGCCGGCCTTGTCATCCCCGTCACAGTCGCCGTCACCATCCTCTTCCTCTGGATCATCGGTCAATCATTCAACCTCATGACCCTTGGAGGCCTCGCTGCTGCGATCGGTCTCGTTATTGACGATGCTATCGTCGTCGTCGAGAACATCGTCGTCCACCGCGACTCCGGCCAGACCCGCATCGAAGCCATCCGCATGGCGCTCGGCGAGATCACCACACCCCTGGTCTTCTCCACCCTCACACCTGTCGTCGTCTTCCTCCCGCTCATCTCGGTCACCGGAGTCACCGGCAGTTTCTTCCGCGCACTAGCCGTCACCATGACAGCCGCCCTCCTCACCTCGCTTGTGCTGGCCCTTAGCTTTACCCCCGCCCTTAGCCTCACTCTCCTGCGCAAGCACAATGGCGAGGGCTCATCTGAAGCCGCTGCCCACGCTGAATCCCACCACGACAACGGTCCCATCATGCGTCGCGTCCTCCACGTACACGAGCGCGCGCTAACCTTTGCCCTGGCCCGTCCTCTGGTTCTTCTTGCTGCCTGCTTCGTCCTCGTCGTAGCCGGTTACTTCAGCTATAACGCACTCGGTTCAGATCTCCTGCCCGCCATGGACGAGGGAGCTTTTATCCTCGACTACCTCACCCCTGCAGGAACCTCCCTGACAGAAACCACTCGTATCCTTGACCACGTCGAGCAGATACTCCATAGCGTTCCCGAAGTCGAAATCACCTCCCGGCGCACCGGCCTCCAACTCGGCCTCGCCGCTGTCACCGAGGCCAACCGAGGAGACTTTACGGTCCGCCTCAAGTCCAAACGCGACCGCCCCATCGACGAAATCATGGCCGATGTCCGTGCCCGCATCCTCAAGTCCGAACCAGCGCTCGACGTCGAGTTCGTCCAGGTCCTCCAGGACATGATCGGCGACCTTTCCAATCAGCCCGAAGATATCGTCATCAAGCTCTTCTCAAGCGACGCCAATCTCCTCAATCAGCTTGGCCCCCGCGTTCAGGCAGCCATCCAGAAGATCCCGGGCGTTGTCGACACCAAGAACGGCATCGACAATACCATCACCGGCCCTGCCACAAGCTTCCAGGTCAACCCCGTCGTCGCCGCACGCCTCGGCTTCACCCCCACCGAGGTCGCCGAAGACGCTACCTCCATCCTCGAAGGCCTCCCCACCACCGACGCAATGATCGTCAACAGTCGTCCCTACACCATCCGCGTCCGCCTGCCTGAAGAAAACCGCGCCTCCCTTGACGCGATCCAGAATACAGTTTTCAACTCTTCCTCTGGCCACACCGCATCCCTCGGCTCACTCGCCCAGATCACCCAACTTCCCCCCCAGGGTGAAATCCTCCGCGAAAACCTCCAGAACCTCATCACCGTCACCGGCCGTCTCGAAGGTTCAGACCTCGGCACCGCGATGGCCCAGGTTCGAACTACCGTCGATGGTCTCCACCTGCCTTCCAAAGTCCGCGTAGAGTACGGGGGCACCTATCAGGAGCAGCAGAAGTCCTTCCACGACCTCGCCCGCGTCCTCATCCTCGCTCTGGCCCTCGTCTTCGGAGTCCTGCTGGCTGAGTTCCGCAACTTCTCCGCCCCCATCGCCATCCTCACCAGTTCCGTCCTTTCCATCACAGGCGTCGTCCTCGCGCTGCTCATTACCCGGACCGACTTCAACGTAGCCAGCTTCATGGGCCTCATCATGGTCATCGGTATCGTCGCCAAGAACGGTATCCTCCTCCTCGACGCCGACGAGAAGTTCCGGGCGGAGGCCGAACTTGAGCGTATTGCAAATCCGGACGCGCATCGAGATCGAGACCTCTCCCGTGAAGCCATGCTTCACGCTGCTCAGCGCCGTCTCCGACCCATTGTCATGACCGCGATCGCTGCGGTCTGCGGCATGCTTCCACTCGCCTTCGCGCTCGGTGCCGGCTCGCAAATGCTCCAGCCACTTGCCATCGCTGTTATCGGAGGACTCTTCATCTCCGTGGTCCTCTCTCTTGTCGTCACACCGGTGATCTACTACAGCCTCACCCGAAACCGCCACGCCTGAAGCTCCCCCTGAAAGTTGGACACGCTCCAGGTTGCAAGACTCGGCCCAGTCTGAACTCTCATCGCCTCCCAAATATTTCCATCCTCAACAAGGGTGCCCGCACACCATGGGCAACGCAGTCGGAGGATCTGGGACAGGCCCTCACGCCAGTCTGGCCCCAGCATCTGACGTAGCTATCTGCCTCCCCCCGAAACTTGGCCCAATAAGAACGGCCCGCGAGCATCGCTCACGGGCCGTTCTTCCAAATCTGAAAACTTACTTCTTTCCTACCACCAGAACAGAAAAGCTCCCCGGCACAACAGGCGGCCGTGGTCGTGGATTCTCTGGCGTAGCAGCCGGTCGCGGTCCCATCTCCGCCACGACAATATAGATCCGTCCAGTTGCTTGATCGAACGCCATTGTCCGGCCGCTCTTCTGGGTTTCTACCGTCTGTTCTACGTTGAATGCATCGTTCTTCGTATTCACTACGGTCAGCGTGCCATCACCATTGGAACTGAATACCTGTTGGTTCTTAGCATCGTATCCCGCAGCATCCGGCCCATCTCCAATCGGGATCAGCTTCAAGACTTTTCCCGAATTCGCATCCGTAGCCGCCATCACCTTGCCGTCACACACGGAATACAGCCGCCGGTGCTCCTGATCCATCGCCATTCCACTAGGTGACTCGCATCCTTTCAGTGGCCACTCTGCCGTCTGCTTCAGCGTCTTGGCATCCAGCCGCGCAATTGAGTTCTTCGTCTCGATGTTCACAAACACCGTACCCTTGCCATCCGCCTGCGGAAACTCCGGCTTGCCCGAAAGCTTGATCGTGGTAACAACTTTCTGCGTCGCTGCATCAATCACGGTTGCATCCTCGCTCCGTCCATTGAACGCCCAAACCGTCTTTGTCACCGGCTCAAACAAAATTCCGTCAGGATTTGTTCCCGCCGTAATCGACGCAACTTTCGCAAACGTGCTGCGATCGAAGACCACAACTGCATTTGCTCCGCCATCGCTGATGTACCCAAACTTCCCGCTCGCATCAAGGGCGACTCCGTGTGTGCCTTTCAGGCCCGTAATCGTATTGATCACCTTGCCCGTCACCGAATCAATCACCTCTACCTTGGTCCCATGAGTGACGTACAAACGGTGGTTGCCAGAATCGGCGGCAAGGTAATCCCATCCACCCTCACCACCAATCTTCCACTTGTCAATCACTGCAAAAGGTCCGGCACCCTGCGCCGCAACCGTGGACAACATTGGAGTCAACACACAAGCCATCAACGGCAGGGTATGAATCAAATTCCTCAAACGCATATCGTTACACTCCTTCAGATTAGAGACACACGAACGGCACAGCTGTAACCCAGCAAGATGCAGTCCTTATATTGATTCAACTCCGGATAGCTTAATTCCTCGTGAATCCAAGCCGCTACGGCATCGGCCCAATCTTCTGTCTAACTTGAACTCTACAAGGAGACACCAAACTATTCTCGACTGAATTTACCTCCCTTAATGGTCTAGTCACCACCTCGTAATGAGCGCCACCTATCTTGAAACCGTCGAGCCACGCGAATCGAGTCCGCGTGACAGGCATGATCGCCCATCAGAAAAGGTGACTACATGAACCTCAGAAAAGCCGCTTCATTTACCGTATCTGTATCTCTTCTTGCTAGCCCATTGTTCGCTCAGGAAGCCGCCGTTCCTCAAGGCATTCCTCATCTCGACCACGTCTTCGTCGTCATGATGGAAAACCACGGCTACAGCCAGATCCTCAACAATCCCGACGCCCCTTTCATTAACCAGCTTGCTATGTCAGCAAACACCGCAACTAACTACTTCGCGGTTGCTCACCCCAGCCTCACCAACTACCTTGAGGTCGTCGGAGGCTCCAGTTTTGGTGTTCTCAATGACCATAGTCCTGACTGGCATAACGCCAACTGCAACACCAATCTCTCCACTGGCCTTCCGCTGCTCGATACCTCCGCCTATCCCAACGTCTGCCCCATCGACGGTCACGGCACCGATGCCGCCACCCCCGCCATCGACTACTCCAACGAGGCATCAGGCCCTCCGGGCGCCATCGAGATCGATGGTATCCGTACCATCCCTGCCAGCCACAATATCCTCGGAAAAACCATCGCCGACCAGCTTGTAGCTGCCGGTCTCACCTACAAGAGCTATCAGGAGAGCCTGCCCATCATCGGAGCAGACAACGTCAACACCAGCGACGGCTACTTCTCCAACCTCACTGACTTCTCCACGCTGACTCCAGCCCAGACCCCGCCCCTCACCGCCAACGGCATCGTCTCGCTCTACGCCGCCAAGCACAATCCCTTCGTCTACTTCCGTTCCACCCAGGAAGGCTACGATTCTCGCAACACGCTCAACAACACGGTCTCCTTCGAAGGCCAGCGTGGACTCTACGCCGATCTAGCCTCCGGACATGTTCCGTCCTTCTCCTTCATCGCCCCCAACCAGTGCAATGACCAGCACGGTCGCGGCAACGCCGGCCCCTTTTGCAACTACGACCCCAGCTCCAACGGAACCCAGGCTGGTACCAATCCCGCTCTTATCAACCGTGGCGACCTCACCGTCCAGCGTATCGTCAAGTCCATCAAGAGCTCGCCGGTATGGCACGAGGGCCACAACGCCATCGTCATCCTGTGGGACGAGAATGACTACGCCACCGCACCCATAACCAACCAGGTCCTCCTTATCGTGGATACCAACTATGGTGTCCGTCACCTCCATAGCAACGTCTATTACAACCACTTTTCCTTGCTCAGAACTCTAGAAGGAGGCTTCGGACTGCCTTGCCTCAATCACGCTTGCGACACCGAATCTCACATCATGTCGGATCTCTTTGCTCGTGGCGCCGATCATGATCGTGACTCAAACAATGCTGATCTGAACTGACCAAACCCTCACAACTAACAAGGAGAGTGGACGAGTCCACTCTCCCTGTTACTCCCTAGCCCAAAGGAAGATGCCTGCGCAGATCGTTCGCCAGTGCCTGTCTAGTTCCTATTGACGAGATTTTCACCATCTCTTGCCGCAGTGGTATCCTCCTCACCTATGCAAAAGCTCCTACCGCTCAGCTATGTAGCTATCGTCGCTTGTCTGACTTTTGTTCCCACCCCAGCACAATCCCAGGCGAACTCTTCAGCTCCACTTTTGCTGGTCGCCAACCAGAAAGACCACAATCTCAGCCTCATTGACCCAGTCACCAACCATCAGGTCGCCTTGGTAGACTTGCCCGGTGTCACCGGTCATGAGCTCACAGTCTCGCCCGACGGCCATACCGCTTACATTCCCATCTATGGCAACTCAGGCGTCGGCAAGCCAGGCACCGACGGCCAGATCATGGCTATCGTCGACATCCCCAGCCGCAAAGTTACCTCCACCATCGACTTCGGCCACGGCGTACGCCCACATCTCCCCGTTTACGACACCCGTCGCAACCTCCTCTACGTCACTACCGAACTTGACCAGACCATCTCCGTCATAGATCCCTCAACCCTCAAGATCGTCGGAGCCATCCCCACCAGTCAGGCTCAGTCCCACATGTTCGTCATCACCCCCGACGGCAAGCGCATCTACACCGCTAACGTTGGCCCGGGCACCCTATCGGTCATTGACCTCACCACACGCAAGCTCATCACTGTCATCCCCATCGCTGCCACGACTCAACGCATCTCGATCTCGAATGATGGAGCCAAAGTCTTCACTTCCGACCAGACCAAGCCGCAGTTGGCCGTCATTAGCACCTCCACCAACAAGATCACGGACTGGATTCCCCTGCCAGATCTAGGCTACGGTACTGCAGCTACCAAAGACGGCAACTGGCTGCTTGTTGCTCACCGGGCCACAAATCAGGTGTCCGTAGTCGACCTCCACACACTCAAGGTCCTACGCACAATACAAGTCCCGAAAGATCCAACCGAGATCTTGATCCGCCCCGATAACCGCATCGCTTACATATCGTGCGGGGCAGGTCACCAAGTCGCTGTCATTGACCTTGCTCAGTGGAAGGTTGAATCCCTGATCGACGCCGGAAACGGTGCCGATGGCCTTGCCTGGGCCCAGTAACTCCGAAACCGGGAAGGGCGTCCAGTAGACGAAACGGATTCCTTCCCGTATTGTTTCGCATTATTTTCTGCAGCGCGCTCTACGCTGCGTCGGAAAGAGGCTCGCTTGCGCCGTCTGTTTATTGTCATTTCTTTTTTTATAGTCATCTCCGCTATTCCCGCAGTTGCAGTGACGAAAACCACTGTGGCTCAACTCGAGGCCCTCCTCTCCGATCTCCATAGTCAGTCCAAGTCCGATCAGGCTACCTCCGACAAGCTCAAAGATCTCCAACTCACCGAGCAGATCTCCGCATCTGCAATGAATAGCTTTGTCCAATATCAGCCCGGCCCGCTTACTATTGTCCAGATTCGGGTCCTGGCCCTGGAGGGCGCTTTGCTCCCACCGCCTGCAGCCGAACTGCCGTCAGCCCCTGCTCCGGACACCGCCACCCAGTCCGCCATTATCGGTCGCGCCATTGACTATACGGCGAAGCAATTCTCTAATCTCCCCACCTTTACAGCCGAAAAACTCACCTCACGCTTTCAGGAGGGTGACGACGCAGTACGCGTCATGACCGGAGCGGGCAGCACCATGAGCTCTGCCAATCTCACCGTCAACCCTGCCACCCACTACATCCACTTCCTTGGCCAGCATACCTCTCCCATCCTGAGCGAACGAGGCGTCGAACTGCCTCCTGCCAAGGTCAAAGGCAAAGACGCTCCTGCACAGGGTGGTCCAGTCTCACAGGGCGGAGCAGGTCCCATTCTCGGCATCATCCTCATGGACGCAGCCCATGGCAAGATCTCTTGGAGCCGTTGGCAGAGCATCGACGGGAATCAGGTTGCCGTCTTTGCCTATTCTGTCGACCGCAAGCAGTCCCACTACCAGGTCAACTACTGCTGTTTCCCGCGCGATGAGAATGTAGGTAGCCACATCGGTGCTTCTATAGGTGGCTCCGCAGGTGGCGGCAACTCAGCGAATAGCTCCAATTACGGCACGGCTACATCCCTTGAACCCTTCAAGGCCTCGGTTGGATATCACGGCGAGTTCTTCATCGATCCAGCCTCCGGTACGTTAGTTCGCCTCACCACCCAGGCCGAACTCAAGAACACTGACCTCGTCCGTCAGGAGGACACTCGCATCGACTACGCTCCAGTCAATGTTGCTGGCAAGCAATACACGGTTCCTACCCACAGTACCGTGCTCACCGAGGTCGTCACCAGCGGTAACTCCTTTAGCAAGTTCAGCACCCGTCACAACCTATTCGATATCGAGTACAAGAACTACCAGCCCGGCACCGCCTCGACTGCCAAATAGCGATTCACCGCAAAGCAGCGACCTCACAAACTATTCCTGATCGGTGGGGTCGCCTCTCACTCATAGCTGCTCCGTCCCAGGTTTACAGCTTGAGACCCTTTCCCACACGCCACCATCTATCCTTGTAAGTAACACATGACACCCTTCCTCCATCTGCAGCACGTCAACGTAGCCCGCGGCGACAACACAGTCCTCCACGACATCAACCTCAGCATAGCCACAGGTGAGCATATTGCAATTCTCGGCCCCAATGGCTGCGGAAAATCCACCCTCATCAAAACCATCACCTGCGAGTGCTATCCAATCGTCCAGCCGGAGACTCATGTCCGCATCTTCGGTCGGGAGCGTTGGGATCTTACCGAACTCAAAAAACGTCTCGGCGTAGTCTCACCCGAACTCCCTGGGAAACCCACTCTTCACACCACTGGGCGCGATGCCGTCCTCACTGGCTTCTTCTCCAGTTCCACCCTTTGGCCCAACCTCACGGTTACTCCAGCAATGCATCTCCGCGCCGACCAGGTTCTTCAGCAGATCGACGCCGTCTCGCTCGCCAATAAACTCGTGGGCCAAATGTCCGCCGGCCAGCAGCGCCGCATCATGATCGGCCGCGCACTGGTGGCTTCCTCCAGCATGCTCCTCCTCGATGAACCTTCCAACGCCCTCGATCTCTCCGCCCAGCGCGACCTCCGCAATCTCCTCCGTTCGCTGGCCCAGCAGGGAACCGGCATTCTCCTCATCACCCATCACATCGCCGACATCCTCCCTGAAATCGACCGTATCCTCCTCATGCGCGATGGCCGCATCATCGCCGACGGCCCCAAAGCCGATCTCCTCTCCGCCCCAACTCTTAGCCACCTCTTCCAGACCAGCATCCAACTCACTCACCACGACGGCTTCTACCATGCGTGGTAACCCGGCTCGTCGACACCTAGCCGCAACTGTCGGGTCGCGACGACCTCACCACAACCAATGATCTTGACGAAGCCTCCTTCAGAATCGCTTTAAAATAACTGTCCATCATCGCCTGCTCTTGTTGCCTGTCATTCGCATAGCAGCTAACTCGATGAAGAAGCTGTCAAGCCCATTAATCATCTAAATCTATGAAAATAAAGAAGATAAATTGTGTCTATTAGTTCCATCCAAACGTGTACAATTTAACTAGGATTAGAAAACAAGCAGCCCCGGAATTTCCGGGGCTGCTTTGCTTTAAAAGATCACTGCTGCGACAAGGGCCATAACCCTCGTGTTTCCTAATATTTAGCTGTAAATTATTTATTTTCAACAACTTGGCAGAGTCAATTTTGCCAAGTTGTTGCAACAATTAGACTTAATCAGTAGTACCCCCCAGGGGGACCCCCTCAAAAGGCTGGAGTCGAACGTGATGCATGCTAATCAGACTCAGTAACCTGATGGAATCGTGCCGGTCTGCAGCTTCACCAACTCTGGTTCAGATATCTTGCTCGGTCCCAGCACCGCAGTCCGTGGCAACGGTCCACGAACCATAGCGACCTCATCACAGGCATACAAACGTGGGCACATCTGGCAATCCTTATAGATCTTGTCCGGCAGTACCGTTCGATCCACAACTCGAAACCCAAATTGAAAGAAGAAGTCAGGAATCCGGGTAAACAGACATACGCTTGCGACGCCCTGATACTCCGCCTCCTCCAACAGCGCCTGCAACAGCTTGCCGCCCGAACCCTGTCCCTTGGCCTCCGGTTTCACCACAATTGACCGCACCTCAGCCAGATGAGGTCCATACAAATGCAGCGCCCCGCAACCCAGAAACACACCGCTCTCAGACTCGGCAATCGCAAAATCTCGAACGTTCTCGCAGATCTCAGCATAGTTTCGAGGCAATAGCGTCCCATCCCCAGAGAGGGAATTGACGAGATCAAAGATGTTGACCGCGTCCTGCAGCTTCGCCTTGCGCACGATTGCGCCACCTACACGCGGCCGCGAAGAAGAGGTCGAGTCACCCACGGGCATCAGGGAAGAAATGGACAAAGAAATTCACTCCTACACTAGTTTCTCAGATTTTTGGGGTCGGCTAGCGGCATCCGCCTCGATCCTTCGCTTAGCACCTTCCAAGGCAGTACGGACTTGGCGGCGCGCTGTACCGCCAATCACGTCATGGCAGTCCAGCGTAGCTCCAATGGAAATCGCTTCGTAGAAGTCTTCGGAAAACTGGTCGCCAAACTGCTTCAGTTCATCGAGCTTCAGGGCGTCAAGCTCACGCCCGGACTCAAGGCCGAAGCGCACCGCATTACCAATCTGCTCATGCGCTTTGCGGAACGGAACGCCCTTGTTCGAGAGGTAGGTCGCACCCGCCATCGCGTTCAGGTAGCCCGTCGAAGCAGCAGCAGCCATACGGTCGTAACGAAACCGCAAAGAACGTGTGAATGCAGGAAGGACATTCAGAATGCCCAGGACTGTATTGGAAGCGTCGAAAACAGGCTCTTGACCTTCTTGAAGGTCCTTGTTGTAAGCCAACGGCAGGCCTTTGATAAGGACAGAAAGAGCAGTGGCAGCGCCGATCAGCCGCCCGGATTTACCCCGAATCAGTTCAGTAAGATCTGGGTTCTTCTTCTGCGGCATCGCGCTCGATCCGGTCGAGAATGCCTCGGGAAGATCGAGAAAGCCGAACTCCGCGGTGGAGAAAAGCGTTAGCTCTTCTGCAAAACGCGAGATATGCAGACCAAGGACCGAAAGCACCTGGGTGAACTCCAGAGCGAAGTCACGATCGCTTGTAGCATCCATGCTGTTCAATGTAGGACCGCTAAACCCCAGCGACCTGGCAGCGATCGTACGATCGAGAGCAAGTGTCGCTCCAGCAATTGCACCCGAACCAAGCGGACAGTAGTTCATCCGATCTTTGCAGTCGTTGAGACGTGACATATCGCGCTCAATCATGCTCACGTAAGCCAGCAGCCAGTGAGAGACCAGCACAGGTTCGGCACGCTGCAGATGTGTATACGAAGGCATGACAGCTTCCCCGGCGTCATCGGCGAGGTCGAGAAGTGCTGAGGCCCAGTTATTCAGGCCTGCAAGCGTAGTTTCGATGCAGCCGAGTATATAAAGTCGCATATCGGTTGCGATCTGTTCGTTACGGCTGCGGCCTGTGTGCAGCTTTAGCGCGAGATCGCCAATTTCACGCGTAAGCTCTAGCTCCACAAAGTGGTGAATGTCTTCGGCCTCTGAGATTGAGCGAACGGAAGGTGAGTTCTGGTTATGGAACTCGCTCTCGCTCATCTCCAGCGCACCAACAGCTTCGAGCCCCGCAATCATGCGGGAAAGCTCATCGGCCGTCAGGATCCCAGCCGCACCAATCATGCGGGCATGAGCAATGCTGGCGTCTACCTCCATGGGGAGGAGACGCCAGTCGACTGGGAAGGAGCGCTGCCACTGCTCAAAGGAGGTGTCGAGGGGCTCGCGAAAGCGGCCCGACCACATCTTGCTCACTTGGAGGCCACCTTTTGCTTGCCCATTACTTGGGCGCGAACGCGAGCCGGTAGACCAAGGATTTTGATGAAGCCCTCTGCATCCTTCTGGTTGTAACTCTCTCCCATCGTGAAAGAAGACAGGTCGGCAGAATACAGCGAAAGGTCGCTCTTGCGGCTAATAAAGCTGATGTTGCCTTTGTACAGCGAGAGCTTGACGGAGCCAGTCACATTAGCCTCAACTGAGGTGAAGAAGGCGTCCAGAGACTCACGCAGCGGCGTGAACCAAAGCCCGAAGTAGACGAGCTCTGCGTACTTGAGGGCTAGCGACTCCTTGAAGTGAGCCGTCTCGCGGTCAAGCGTCAGCGCCTCAAGCTCACGCAACGCTTCTAGGATCAGTGTTCCGCCAGGAGTCTCATAGGCACCGCGGCTCTTCATCCCAACGAAGCGATTTTCGATTATGTCGATGCGGCCAATTGCATTCCGTCCACCGATCTCATTCAGCAACTCGACAAGTTGCACCGGTGGCAGGTTGTGGCCATCGACCGAAACAGGCGTTCCGCGCTCAAAGCCGATCTCTACGATTTCCTCACGGTCCGGAGCCTCCTGCGGTGAGTTGCTCATCCTCCATGTTGTTGGATCGACTGGCTTGTCAGTGCCTTCGAGTTCGCCGCCCTCGTGCGAGACGTGCCAAAGGTTCTTATCGCGAGAATGGATCTTGGTTCGGCTTGCCTCCACCTGAACTCCATGCGCTTCGGCATAGTCCAGGCAGTCTTCACGCGAGACCAGCGTCCACTCGCGCCAGGGTGCGATGACCTTGAGTTCAGGAGCAAGGGCTTGGAAGGCATGCTCGAAGCGAACCTGATCGTTTCCTTTGCCTGTACAACCATGGGCAAGTGCAGTTGCTCCCTCCGCAAGTGCTACTTCAACCTGATGTTTCGCTATAACGGGACGTGCTATCGAAGTGCCGAGCAGATACTTGTGTTCGTAAACAGCACCGGCGCGAACCGTCGGGAAAACGTACTCCGTAAGGAATTCCTCGCGAAGATCTTTCACAATAGCTTTCTTTGCACCAGTTGCGTAGGCTTTTGCGACTACGGCGTCAACATCATCGCCTTGACCAACATCTGCAATAAACGCAATTACGTCGTAGCCATAGTTCTCATTCAGCCACGGAATAATGATTGACGTATCAAGGCCACCTGAATATGCGAGTACAACTTTCTCTGCCATGGGCTATTCCTATCTTCATAGATACTGATGATGATTTCGGCGCTATTAGCCTAGCGCGGGACGTTTACGGGCTTGTATGCCGCGACTGCGGCTGTTAGATATGCGCTTCGCTCCGCCAAGAAGCATAAGCAGGAGGGCTTTCTGTGCATGCATTCTGTTCTCCGCCTGATCGAAGACGACCGATTGGGGTCCGTCCAACACGGCGTCCGTCACTTCGGCATTACGATGCGCAGGGAGACAATGCATAAAGACAGCATCGGGCCGGGCATGTGCCATTAGCGCTTCATTCACCTGATATGGCTTGAAGATCGGAGCGCGTTTGGTAGCCTCGTGTTCGAAGCCCATGCTGGTGCAAACATCGGTATAAACTGCATCAGCTCCAGTGACAGCTTTGATAGGATCGTGCTGGAACGTGATGCTGCCTCCAGTCAATTCGCTGATCTCTATTGCCTTATGAATTATCTCTAGTTTTGGAGCAAATCCATTAGGAGACGCTATCGTACAGTGCGCTCCAAGTTGGGCAGCGGTGAGCATCAAAGAATGACAAACATTATTTCCATCACCTACGTAAGCGAAGTGAAGTCCTTCTGCCGATCCAAAACGTTCTTCAAGGGTAAAGAAGTCAGCAATTGCCTGACAAGGATGCTCCAGATCAGACAGCGCATTTATAACCGGTACTTTGGAGCAAGCCGCCATCTCCGTAATCGTTTCGTGGGAGTAGGTGCGAAGTACTATTATGTCCATCCATCGTTCCAGGTTGCGAGCCATGTCGGAAAGTGATTCTCGCTCCCCAAGGGGTGATTGGGTCTGATCCACGAAGATGGCATTTCCGCCAAGCGTGTTGATTGCAGCTTCGAACGTCACGCGAGTACGCAAAGAAGCTTTCTCAAAAAACATCACCATCTGCCTGGCATCGAGAGCATGGCGGAAGTCTTCAGGATGAGTTTTGACGGCATGCGCTAGCTCCATGATTGCTGCCATTTCCTCCACGGTCAGGTCGGCGATTGAGCACAAGTCACGCCCATTGAGACGTTTGCTGGCTTCACTGAATGCAGTGTCTGACTGAATGCCAAGCGTCACGACTGGCTTTGGCAAGGGGGATTCTTCTCCACCAACATTGGGTGACTTTGATCCAATGACAACTGTTTTACTACCCATTTGCGTGTTCTCCTGCCGACGAAGTGGCGGCGAATGCTGTGCTAAGTGTCAGGATTTCATCGAGCGCCGCGATGGCAATATCAACGTGCTTTTGCTCCAAAATGTAAGGAGGAAGAAATCGCAGTACTGTTTCGCTCGTCCTGTTTATGATGATGCGTCGTTGCATCATCTGTGCAGCGGCGGTCTCCGCCAGTTCAGCCGAATGGAGCTCGATCCCTAGCATCAGACCCATCCCTCGAACCTCGGAGATGCAATCATGTCGCTTTGCGAGTGTCAGCAACTGCTCTTTGAAATATCCACCAACCTCCTGTACGTGAGCCAGGAGATGATCCTGACGAATTGTGTCTATCACCGCGATTGCAACTGCGCAAGCCAATGGCCCACCTCCGAAAGTGGTTCCGTGCATTCCCGGCGTGAAGGCTAGGGATGCTTCGTCAGTGCATAGCATTGCCCCCATTGGAATGCCGCCGGCGATTGGTTTCGCCAAAGTTGTGACGTCAGGAAGAATCGCATAATGCTGATAGGAAAACCACTGACCAGTGCGCCCCATACCGCTTTGAATCTCATCAGCCATCAGCAAAGCGCCCGTTGAGTCGCAAAGCTCACGGGCTGTTGCAAAGAATTCCTGCGAAACCTCATGGATTCCACCTTCTCCTTGGACAGCTTCAATACAGATGCCGCAGACCTCATTAGAGAACTTTTCGCGAAGATCGGCGACATCATTGAACCGCACAAATTCAACGCCAGGCATAACTGGCGCAAAAGGGTCGCGGTATTTCTGCTTGTGGGTAGTCGCAACGGAACCCATGGTACGTCCGTGGAAGCTATGTTCAAGTGCCAGAAAGCGTGTTCCTATCTGTTTGCCTTGAGCACGCAGATGCCCTGCGTGGGCACGAGCAAGTTTGATTGCGGCTTCCCAGGCCTCCGTGCCACTATTGCAAAAAAACACGCGATCTAAGCCGCTTATCTCTGTGAGCCGAACGGCCAACTCTACAGTAGCCTCGTGATAGAAGAGGTTTGATGTGTGGAGCAGGCGAGAACTTTGATCGCGAATAGCAGCAGTAATTGCTGTGTGACTATACCCCAACGCCGACACGCCGATCCCGCTCAATAGATCGAGATAGTCATTGCCGTTTTCATCTGTCAGATAGACATCGTGACCGCCTACAAATAAATATGGATTCCGAGCGTATGTCTGGAGAAGTAATTTGCTCTCTGCTGCCTGGATAGTTGCTAGCGTCATGCGACCATTACCTCCGTTCCATCATTCACCCGTGTTGTGCAAAGGTCAGGTAATAAATCTGCTGCCTCCGCCGGTAAGATCCTAACTCGTTTGACACCATGTAGCAGCGCGCTGCGGCAGGCGTTCAACTTTGGCAACATTCCTCCAGAAACGACCTGCTGTTTCTCGAGCAATGGTATCTGTGAAAGAGTGAGCCATCGCATTACATTACCGTCTGCGCCCTTGACGCCTGGGACATCAGTAAGAAAAACAAGCGTGTCTGCTTTGGTACAAATGGCGCAAGCCGCAGCCATCTCGTCGGCGTTGATATTGTAGTATTCTCCGTCGAATCCCAAAGCGATGGACGAGATTACTGGAACTGCTCCCATCGTCCAAATTGCGTCGAGCCAGCGTGGATCTGTGGCGGCGATCTCACCCACAAAACCTAGGTCCGGGGTAGTTTTTTTCTTACGTGCACGGAAAACATGGCCGTCACCACCGGAGAGCCCTACAGCTGCTTGCCCCTGGGACCCAAGTTCGGCAACCAATGATTTGTTGACTCGTCCTGCAAGGACCATCAGGGCTGCGTCGCGAGTTTCAGCATCAGTGATGCGCAATCCAGAAATAAACTCGCTCTTCTTGCCCATTTGCGCTAATGTCTTCGTGAGCTGAACACCACCGCCGTGAACGACAGCAACCTGATTGCCATCCGCGGCAAGCTCGGCGATGGCTTTAGCACATTTGCGCAGCAGAGTTTTATCCTCGAGAGCCGCTCCGCCTAGTTTGACTACAAATTTCACAGCAAGCCCTCCGACTCTTCCCAACCGTACATCACGTTCATGTTTTGGACTGCCTGGCCGGCTGCACCTTTAAGTAAATTGTCGAGACATGAAACCACAACAAGCTTCTTCCCATCCCGACTCAGCTCAAATCCAAGATCACAAAAATTGGTTCGTACCACATGCTGAATGTTTGGCAGGTTCGGCGTATCCCTCAATCGAACCATAGGACTGTACTTATAAAACTCGCGAAAAATAGTTGTCACATCCATGCTCTGTACTGGTCGCGTGAAGCGAAGATAAATGGTGGAAAGAATTCCACGAGGTATTGGTAGCAGATGTGGAGTGAACTGAATCTGATCTGACGTCAGATTAAGCTGTTCTAGAAGCTCTCCGGTATGTCGATGACCGAAGACGCTATATGCCGATAGGTTATCTGCTGCATACATGAAGTGTGTCTTACTAGTCGCTGCTTTGCCTGCTCCGCTCACTCCCGACTTTGCGTCGCAGACAATTCCGCAATCGAGATCCACTAATCCAGATTGAACGAGTGGCGCCAACGCGAGGATAATGGACGTTGCGTAGCAGCCTGGGTTCGCTATGAGACGGGCTGTGCGGATTTCATCTCGGTGTAGTTCCGGGCAGCCATATATGGCCTCTGCCTGCATTTTCGCAGCTAGTTGCGGGTCAGAATCAGTGAAATGGTAAACGTTGCGATTCACAGGATACTGCAGTCTCCATGCTCCGCTAAGGTCAATGACCTTGATCCCGCGTCCAATTGCATTAGAGACCCATTCGCGAGATTGTTCGTGCGGCGTTGCTAGGTATAACAATTCGATTCCCGCATCGCTGATGCGGTCCCAATTGAATGGAAATACCTTGCTCGACTCAGGCCTAATCGCTGAAAGTTGAGGGTGGAGATCGGCCAGATCTCCAGGTTTTCCGCCATCTGTTTCTCCCGCTCGGCTATAAAATTGCGGCGATGTTGAGTCAAGCTTTGGGTGCCGGAGCAGCAAACGCGCAAGTTCTCCGCCTGCAAAACCGCTGATACCTGCCACTGCAGTACGCGGGGCGTGTGCGGTGGGCTTAGCATCGCCTGCTCCCGCCCTCATTGTGTCGCGCTGTGTTTCTTCGAAGCTAGCTAAGGTATTCTTCAATTCGAGCCCTCAGTAGTTGTGTCTGCTCTTCGTTTGGGCAGATAATAAGAACTGTATCGTCGCCGGCAATAGTGCCGATCACTTCCGGCCAATCTTCGTAGTCTATGCCGGCTGCAACCGGTTGAGCGCTTCCAGTTGTTGTAATGAGCACCAGGAGATTTTGAGCTTGGCGTACTTCAAGTCCAAAGCTTTTTAGAACCTCACGAATTCCCGGCAGAGAATCTCCGTCGCCGTCACCGTTGCCCGGCAGAGCGTATCCAGACGGGCCTTTCGAGAGACGTAACTCATGTATATCTCTTGAAAGTGTCGCTTGTGTTACGTGGAAACCTCGTCCTGCTAATTTTTTTCGTAGTTCATCCTGATTGGCAACAGACGTTCTTGAGAGTAGTTCTCGGATTACTGAATGACGTTGCTGTTTCATGTAGATGCTTACCCATAAAAGGTGTCGAGTCGAGAATTTCGGCACCAAAACTACAGATGCAACCGCGTGTGTAAATATACATTATAGTGTATAAATATCCACAAGGCGAAACAAATGCCGGTCTGCCTTTTACACTAGAGGCTTACTGATTTCTAAGCGAACAGCCGCAGGAAGGGTCGTGGCGGGGTAGTCCCTCGTTCGACATATAGTGAATCATGAATCGGTTGAAGGATAAACTCGGATCTGCATCTCGTGAAGTGTCTTTGATACCTTCGCACTCGCCCTCATCTTTGCTTGACGAGCGTTTTGACCATGATGCTTGTGGCGTCGGTTTTGTCGCCAACGTAGACGCCATCCCTTCACATAAAATATTGCAACTCGCTCTGACTGCACTGGCCCGACTTGCGCATCGTGGAGCAACCGCAGCTGACGGAAAGAGCAGCGACGGCGTCGGAGTAATGACATCCATCCCGCGGGAACTGCTTGTACGGGATGCCCAGATCTCCATTGACGACTCCCAATTACTTGGCGTAGGTATGCTTTTGCTGCCCGCAGAGGAGACAGGTGCAGAGGCAATCCTTGAAAGGTGTTTGCATTCCTACGACCTCAAGCCCGTAAAGTGGCGTGATGTGCCGATTCGGACCGAGTGTCTCGGGCAGATCGCGTTGAGTACCATGCCGCGTATTCGTCAAGTACTAGTTGTCGACTCGTCAGAAAATGACCGTGCGACGATGGAGCGCCGTTTATACCTCTCTAGGAAACGGTTCGAACGCTTTTGTGAGCGCGGGGAAGTTACTGGGTATGTCTGTTCACTATCTACACGCACGATCGTTTACAAGGCCATGTGCGCGGGCAATTTGCTGGCTGATTTTTATACAGATTTAGCTTCAGAGGATTACGTCACTGCGTTTGCTATTTTCCATCAGCGATACGCAACAAATACGCTGCCCACATGGCATCGTGCACAGCCTATTAGAACGTTGGCTCATAACGGCGAAATAAATACGGTATGGGGTAACCGGGCACGAATGGCCGCCCGGGACTCTACCTTGCCCGTTGAGTGTAAGCCCGTATTGACGCAAGGTGGCACGGACTCGACAAGCTTGGATGAAGCAGTGGAGCTTCTCTCGCAAAACGGCCGAACCTTAGCGGAATCCATCAGAATGCTTCTTCCTCCAGCAACTGTAGGGCACCAGTCATCCTCGTTTCTTCGGTACCATACCGATTGCGCAGAGCCTTGGGATGGACCTGCAGCAATTGCCTTCAGTGATGGACATGTCGTTGGCGCAGCTCTAGATCGCAATGGCCTTCGTCCCTGCCGTTTTGCAATAACGACAGGTGGTCTCGTCGTGGCAGGATCAGAGGCGGGGCTTGTCGACCTCGACCCCGACGAGGTAAAACACAGTGGCCGTCTTGGGCCTGGTCAGATGATTGCTGTGGACTTGGTTGAGCACAAAATATATGAAGACTCTGCATTGCTTGAGTTGTTTGATGCAGGTGCAACGTACGCAAAGCTGGTTGAGGACACTCCACTACTACCATCTCAAATTCAGGTGATTCCGGAACCCGAAGCTTTAGCTGCTACTCAGCGCGGCTTCGGATACACCCGCGAAGATGTGAAGATGATCCTGCAACCCATGGCTATGGAGGGCAAAGACGCTGTATGGTCGATGGGTGACGATACCCCACTGGCCTTTTTGGCACGGGCTCCTCGCCCGATTTATGCCTTTTTCCGACAGCGGTTTGCGCAGGTGACAAATCCTGCAATCGATCCTCTACGGGAGGCATGTGTCGTGTCTCTTCACACTCGGCTTGGTCCTTGGCCTCATATGTTAGACAAGGACGCGCCTTTGCCGGGGCTTTCGCTTGCATCTCCGTTCTTGTCGCTTGGACAGCTTGAATCACTGCGGTCACGCAAACATTCGCATGCTGACGAACTGAGTTTTGCCGAGCTCTCCTGCGTTTTCCGTCCAGAAATTTCGCTACTTCAGGCACTTGATGAAGTCTGCATGCGAGCCATTGAACTGGTGCGAAACGGTGGTCGGATCCTTCTATTGACGGATCGAGCTGCTAGTCCTGAAAGGCTTCCGATTCCAATGGCCATGGCGACCGGGGCAGTACACCAAGCGTTGGTTTCCGCAGGTCTTCGGACCTTGGCAGGTATAGCGGTAGAGGCAGGGGATTGTCGCGACATTCATCATGCTGCAGTTTTGATTGGGTATGGGGCCGGTGTGGTGTGTCCTTGGCTTGCGCTTGAGACTGCGATGCGTTTGACGCCTACAGGTGGAGATGCTGCCGAGAGTGAACGCAAGATGCTGAAGGCTTTGGATACTGGCTTGGCCAAAGTTATGTCGAAGATGGGAATCTCGGTCGTCGACAGCTACCGCGGAGCACATCTTTTTGACATTCTAGGTTTGCATTCGACCGTGGTGGACCGCTGCTTTATGGGAACCCCTGCGCCGCTCTCCGGGATTGGGTTCCCCGAAATTGAACGGCAGCTTCGACAGACATGGCAAGGGCATGGAGCAGATGGAACGGCCTCGGTGGACTTGCCGGATTATGGATGGGTACGTTTTCGAAAGACGGATTTGTCTGAGCCGCACGCATGGCAGCCACCGACTGTGAAGGCTCTTCAGTCTGTGGTTGGAAGTGCACGTGGCGTCGCTCAGCCAACAGACCCCGCTGGCGCATTCGCGATCTATACGCGTGATGTGATTGCGCGTGATCCAGCGGTGCTTCGCGATCTGCTTGAGATTCGTCCGGCTGGTCCTGAGCTGGCCTTGAGCGATGTGGAATCTGCACGAAGCCTTTGTCGAAGATTCGTGGCCAGTGCTATGTCACTTGGTTCGTTGAGTCCCGAAGCTCACCAGACTATTACGTTGGCGATGAATATTGTTGGCGGTCGGTCGAATACAGGTGAAGGCGGAGAGGATCCTTCGGTGTACCGGCTGCAGCGCGTAGATGATGGTGCTGTTGCTTTGGGTGGGGGCCATGGATTGCAGGCTCAGGCTGGAGGTGGCACGGTGCTCGCAGAGGCAGTAGTTGCGGCTCCTGCTGTACACGTCTCGCTGAACAACAAGATCAAGCAAGTGGCTTCTGGTCGGTTTGGCGTGACCGCCGAGTATTTGGCACACGCTGAAGAGATTGAGATCAAGGTCGCTCAGGGCGCTAAGCCTGGCGAAGGCGGTCAGTTGCCGGGGCATAAAGTGAGCGGATTGATCGCTCGGCTGCGCCACGCGCAGCCCGGAGTGTCGCTGATCTCGCCGCCACCGCATCACGACATCTACTCGATCGAGGATCTGGCGGAGCTTATCTATGACCTGAAGCGGGTAAACCCGCGCGCGGCGGTTGGAGTAAAGCTCGTTTCCAGTTGCGGGGTTGGAACGGTCGCGGCGGGTGTCGCAAAGGCCTACGCGGACTTTATCGTAATTGCTGGCAATACGGGTGGAACTGGAGCTGCAGCCCTGTCAAGCATCAAGTATGCGGGCAATCCATGGGAGCTCGGTCTCGCTGAGGCACAGCAGGTGCTGATGGACAATGGGATGCGTGGCCGTGTTCGCCTTCGGACGGATGGTGGTTTGGCCACAGCAAGGGATGTGCTGATTGCAGCGTTGCTGGGTGCGGATGAGTATGCCTTTGGAACTGCGGTTCTGGTGGTGTTGGGGTGCGATATGGCTCGGCAATGTCACTTGAATACCTGTCCTACGGGAATTGCGACTCAGAAGCCTGAGTTGCGGGCTAAGTTCCGGGGCAAGCCGGAGCATGTTGTTCGGTTCTTCGATGAACTGTCATCGGACCTGCAGCATCTATTGGCACGCTATGGTCTTCCGTCGCTGGAAGCTGCGGTTGGGCGGACAGACCTACTTGAGCAAGTTCGGTTTGACGGCAACCTCGATCTGCAACCTATGTTGGCAAAGGTGTCCGATGGCCCATCCAAATGGATGGGGCTTCGGAATGACCAGCCGGTTGTGGAAGCTCCTCTGGACGAGGCGTGGGTTGAGCCCGCACTTGAGGCCATTGGCCGCGGCGAGTCGTACGTAGTACGTTCTAAGATCGCGAATTGCGATCGTGCGGTCGGGGCGCGACTCTCCGGAGAGTTGGCGTTGCTGCGCGCACAGGGCGAAGTTCCTGCGGATGTGACTATCAACCTGACGGGAACGGCTGGACAATCGTTTGGTGCGTTCACTGTTCAGGGAGTGAAGCTGGTTCTGGATGGCCAGGCCAACGATTTTGTTGGCAAGGGGCTGTCGGGTGGCGAGTTGATCATCCGTGCTTGCGGCATGGCGGCGAAGGACAGCGGCCAGCATGTAATTCTGGGCAATGTTGCGTTGTATGGCGCGACGGCGGGTTCATTGTATGCAGCAGGCCGGGCCGGGGAACGATTTGCGGTTCGGAACTCTGGAGCGATTGCTGTGGTAGAAGGTGTTGGAGACCATGGATGCGAGTACATGACAGGCGGCGTGGTCGTGGTGCTAGGCGAAGTTGGGATGAACTTTGGAGCGGGTATGACGGGCGGACTGGCGTGGATTTACGACGCTGACGGGTCCTTCGTGTCGCAGCAGAGGTATCATCCGGATTTCGTTGAGGCCGAGAGCTTCAGCGCGGTTGATAGCGAGTCGCAGGATGACCTAAAGGCCTTGCTGTTGAGTCATGCCGAGCTGTCGGACAGCAGCCTGGCAAAGGTGATGCTGGCTGACTGGTCTAAGCGGTCAGCGCCATTTGTCCGGCTATCACCGAAGCCACAGGTCTAGTAAATTGGGATGGAGGGGTACCCCCTAGGGGGGGACCCTAGGGTAAGTGGTCTGTTTGTTATGACTTAGCGAATTTACCCTCGCTAAGTCATTGCAAATAAACGGTTTACTCGTAAATATTAGGAAACAAGGGATTTACGGTTCTTGCTATTCCGAATAAATAAATGAGAGCCTTTGCTTAGACTCTGTTTGTCAATATCTATCATCTATCTATAACGACGAAGCCCCGGAGAACCGGGGCTTTTGTCGTTCATGTATGTCCTTAATTATACGAGTTGAGTGGAATAGTCGGCAATTTTATCTTATTCATTCTTATGTTGTTAGGTGGCTTAGGGGCTTGACAGAATTTTGGGTGATTGAGAATGAGAGGGCGTAGTCGAAGTGACTGCGGTCTGTGATCCGACTTCTCGCCGAGGGACAGAATGCAAGGACCGCTATTCCTATGCGGAAAAGGGAGTCGGGCTCGTGAGGTTGATTTTCAGTTTCGCTGCAAGATGGTCATGAAACACCAGCAGGCCTGAATGTATAAACATTCATTTTGTATGGGTGAATGAACACTCATTGTTGGCAAAGGCGTGCGATTTCATTAGAGTGGCGGGACTGGAAGTTTCTGGGTGAGGCACGATCTGAAAGCTAAAGATAAGATGACGCGGGAATTTGCGAAGAGGGCTGGTGCGACATCCAGCGGGGGTGCGACCGGCCCCGGGACCGAGAAGTATCAGCGCATTCTGGATGCGGCGGTTGAGGTGATCGCTGAGCGGGGGTACTTTAGCTCGCCGGTGAGTGCGATTGCTGCGAGGGCGGGGGTGGCGGACGGCACGATCTATCTGTACTTCAAGAGTAAGGACGATGTACTGCGGACAGCGATCGATACGATGTTCGACCGGTTCCACCGACAGGTGAACGAGCAGTTCGAGACACTGCATGGACCGAAGGAGCAGTTGGAATATATCGCGCAGGTACACCTGGAGGCGCACGCGGTCAATCGAAACATGGCGATCCTGATGCAGACGGAGGTGCGCCAGAGCGCGAAGTTTATCGCAGAGTTTTCGCATCATCATCTGGTGAAGTACATCTCTCTGGTTCGTGAGGTAATTCGGCGCGGGCAGAAGGAGGGAATCTTCCGTGAGGATGTGTCAGATGGCGTGGTGGCGCATTGCATGTTTGGGGCGATCGACGAGTTGCTTAGTTCCGCAGTGTTTACCGGGCGGGCTTATGATTCGAAGGCGACTGCGGCGCAGGTAATTGACGTGCTGCTGAATGGGATTAGCCGGCGCGGGTAATGGTGGAAGAAGTTAAGGGGAATCGATGCTGGATCTGAAGACGGTGAATGACGTTCTGGTTAAGGTGACCGGACGAGGTGATCGTGGGGTACTGCTGGGGCAGGAGGCGGATGGCGAGTGGAAGCCGATTACTTCGAATGAACTGTATGGGCGGGTCCGCTCGCTGGCAGAGGCATTTCGGGGGTGGGGCCTGGCGAAGGGGGATCGGATCGCTATTCTCTCTGAGAACCGGTGGGAGTGGGCAGTGACCGATCTTGCGGCGCTGGCGATGGGATGCGTGGATGTGCCGCTCTATCCGACGCTGACAGCTGAGCAGGTTGGCTATATGTTGCGGGACTCGGGCGCGAAGGTGGTGGTTTTATCGTCTCCGGAGCAGTTGGACAAGCTGGCTGATGCCGGGGAGTTGCCGGATTTGGGGCATGTGGTGGTGATGGACGTGGGAGAGCATCCTGGTGCGGTCAGCTTTACGACACTGATGGCCGGAGCAGTTGTGATGCAGACCCGAGATGGAGATTTCGATGCGATGGCGCGGGCTGTGGAGCCAGCGGATCTGGCGACGATTATCTATACGTCCGGGACGACGGGCGAGTCGAAGGGTGTGATGCTGACACATGGGAATCTGGCCAGCAACATCTGCTACTCGACAAATCCGTTTGGTTTTGATGAGAGAGACACCTGTATCTCGTTTCTTCCGCTTTCTCATGTGACGGCACGACACCTGGACTATGCGTTGATGTGTCATGGGGCGATGCTGGCGTATTGCCCGAGGTTTGACCAACTGGCTGCGGCGATGAAAAAGATCCGTCCAACAATTTTTGTAGCGGTGCCACGGGTTTACGAGAAGATCCGGCAAGCTGTGGAAGGGAAGTCTGCGGCGTCGCCTGTGAAGTCGAGGATTTTGAAGTGGGCGATTGCGACGGGCAAGGCGCACCGGGCTGAGACGCTGGGGGGTAAGGCTCCGGGTGGATTGAGTTGGAAGCTGGCCGAAAAACTGGTGTTTAGCAAGATTCGGGAGGCGTTTGGCGGACGGGTGAACGTATTTGTATCGGGTGGGGCTCCGTTGGGGATGGATACGGCTGGATGGTTTGCCGATGCGGGGATTCGGATCTTTGAAGGGTACGGGCTGACTGAGACGTCGCCGGTGATATCGCTGAACTATCCAAGCGCGCACCGTATCGGCACGGTGGGGCAGAAACTGCCAAACGTAGAGGTCAGATTTGCCGAAGATGGTGAACTGGAGGTGCGCGGTCCTTCTGTGTTCGTGGGTTATTGGAAGAAGGAGAAAGAGACCGCGGAGGTGTTTACCGAGGACGGCTGGTTTAAGACGGGCGACATCGGGAATGTAGATGCCGATGGATTTATTTCTATTACTGACCGGAAGAAGGAACTGCTGAAGACAAGTGGTGGCAAACTGATTGCTCCACAACCGATTGAGAACAAGTTGAAGTCGAACGTGCTGGTAGGGAATGCTGCGGTGGTGGGGGACAAACACAAGTTTGCATGTGTTCTGATTTCGCCTAATTTTGCTGCGCTGGAGGGTTGGGCTAAGGGGCAGGGGATTGCGACAGGAGACCGTGCGGCGCTGGTGTCCGATGCGAGGGTTGTGCAGGCTTACCAAGCGATTGTGGATAAGGTGAATGGGACGCTGGCGCACTATGAAGACATCAAGCGTCTGCGAGTGGTGCCGGACGAGTGGTCGGTGGAGGATGGCACGTTGACTCCCAGCATGAAGCTGAAGCGACGGGTGGTGGAGACGAAGTACGCCAATGACATTTCAGAGTTCTATGCGGATGAGGCCATATCGAAGAAGTAGTATTAGGGGCTGAAATCTTTAATTGCAATGAAATGGGCAGTCTGAGTATCTAATCGACATGGGCATTTTTTGACGCGGGCTGAGAAGGTGGGCCGGAGGTTTTTGAATCCGGTGCCTACGGTGGTGGGTGGAGCGGCGATGATCTGGAAGATCCTTCCGCTCTATTTGAAGAGCAAGGAAGAGAAGGTTCCGAAGCGGGCGCTTGGACCGTTTCGGACCGATGTAGGGGTGTTTGAGTTGGCTCCGGAGAGCGGGTTGCGGGTGACGTGGATGGGGCACTCGTCGCTGTTGTTAGAGATAGATGGTCTGCGGGTGCTAATTGATCCGGTGTGGGATGAGCGGGCTTCGCCGGTGCGATGGGCAGGACCGAAGCGCTTCTTTGAAGCACCGATGCAGCTGGAAGATCTGCCGGAGATCGATGTGGTGATTGTGTCGCACGACCACTACGACCATCTTGGAAAGGCCACAGTTCAGCGACTGGCAAGGTTGCCGAAGCTGTCACACGCTGAGTGGGTGACGTCGCTGGGGGTCGGAGGGATTCTGCGGAAGTTTGGGGTGGCGGCTGAACGGATCAGGGAACTGGATTGGACGGATAGAGTCGAGGTGGTTGGTCGGGAGGGGGCTGCGGTCTCAGTGACGGCTGTGCCCTCACGACATTTTTCGGGCAGAGGGTTGGGAAACCGTTTCGAGACTCTCTGGAGCGCATTTGTGCTGAAAGGAGCAAGGCATTCGGTGTATTTCGGGGCTGACTCAGGGTGGTGGGATGGGTTTGGGCAGATTGGGTTGGAGTATGGGCCTTTCGACCTGACGATGCTGGAGATCGGTGCATATCACGAACTATGGGAAGGCATCCATCTGGGGCCGGATGCTGCGGCGAAGGCGTTTGTAGCGTTGGGTGGAGCTGGATCGCTAATGCCAATTCATTGGGGTTTGTTTGATCTGGCACTGCATGGCTGGCGACAGCCGATGGAGCGGTTACTGGAGTTGGCGGATGTGGAGGGGCTTAGGGTGTGGTCGCCGGAGCCGGGGCGGCCGACTGAGGTGGTGCATGGAGTGGCGCTGGTATCGGACTGGTGGCGGTGAGGCAGGGCGTCGATGGGGGAGCGGCCGCAATTGTCGGGAAGATAGGGAGGCAGATGCAGAAAGAACTTCGAGGCTGGAGTATGATTCCGCTGTTGTCCTAACGTCGTTTTGGAGGGTTGTGAATGCGGATTGGAATGTTGACCGGTGGTGGGGATTGTCCTGGATTGAACGCGGTGATACGTGCGGCAGTGCGGAAGGGAATTCTGCACCATGGTGACGAGTTTGTGGGTTTCATGGAAGGTTGGCGCGGCGTTTTGGACGATGTCACGATGCCGCTGACACTGGAGACGACGTCGGGAATTTTGCACCGGGGCGGGACTATTCTGCGGTCATCGCGGACGAATGTGAAGAAGATTCCGGGTGGGTTTGAGAAGTGTGCCGAGGTACTGGCGAGCCATAAGCTGGATGCGCTGATTGCACTGGGCGGAGACGATACACAGTCGATCAGTCTTGCTCTTGCAGAGCGGGGCGTGAATTGTGTGGGTGTACCCAAGACGATTGACAACGATTTGAGCGGGACAGACGCTTGCTTTGGTTTTGATACGGCTGTTTCGATTGCTACAGAGGCGGTGGACCGTCTGCACTCGACCGCTGAGGCGCATAATCGCGTGATTGTGTGCGAGGTGATGGGGCGGGATGCGGGCTGGATCGCTGTGACGTCAGGTATTGCTGGCGGTGCAGATGTGATTCTGGTGCCGGAGTTGCCAATTGATATCGAAGACGTTTGCCGATTGGTGAAATACCGCCGGGAGCATGGGAAGAAATTTTCGATCGTGGTTGTCGCTGAGGGAGCGAAGTTGCCGGAGGCGGACCAAGTAGTGCTCGGGACGGCGGTGGACTCGTTTGGACATGCGCGGTTGAGCGGGATTGGACAGGTGCTGGCTGAGGAGATCGAGAAGCGTACGGGGTATGAGACGCGGAGCGTGAACCTAGGGCACACGCAGCGGGGTGGGACGCCTTCGGCTTACGACCGGATGCTGGCGACGCGTTATGGCGTGGCGGCGATCGACTTGGTACATGCTGGGAAGTTTGGCCAACTGGTCGTTCTGCGAGGAACGGAGATCACGCATATTCCAATTGCAGAAGCTATTGCGAAGACGAGGACGGTGAGCGAGGATCTGCTGGCTGTTGTGAAGAGCTTGCAACCTTTGGCTGGAGCGGTTTAGAGTTTGGGTAGTGGGTATCCCCCCACTGGCCTGTATTTGGCTAAAGTCTTGATTGCAGATACTTTAGGTTTGGACCATGCTTTTGCAAGGTATTGATTCTAAAGGGGAGTGCTCCGGTCTATGGCCGGGGCACTTTTTGATGCTGTTCTGGGTCAGTTTGGGGTCTTTTGAGACCTTGGGATCAGTTAGTTAATAGTTAACGTCTGAGATTTTTATTGTGTGGGTAGGTAAAAAGGGATACAAAGAGTGTGCCGTGATTGTGGGTTCTCCGCTGGTATTTTCCTGTTTTGAGGTGGTTTGGAGGGTGTTCTAATGGCTGGTATGGCGCAGGTTGCGGTCCGCGAAGTGATGGATATCCGGCAGGCGTCGGAGTACCTGGGAATCAGCGGGGACACGCTGTATCGGTATGCTTCTGAAGGATTTATTCCGGCTTTCAAGCTGGGGAACCGGTGGCGGTTCAAGAAGAGCCTACTGGATGCATGGATGGATGAGAAGTCCGGGGTGAAGGTGGTGACACCCGCGGCGGTGGAGCCGAAGCAGAAGAAGCCTGTGGGGAGGTCTCGGTAACGAGACCATGATGGCGGATGGTGGCTCCGCCTACCGAGATACCCGTTCTGTGATGCGTAGTTCCTCCTTTCCGGCGACGTCCGGGATAAGGATGTGGAGCGTGTGTGCCGACGTATCGAATGTTGTCTTCAAGGGCTTTGTCGAATCTGAAAGCCTGGCGTCGACCTGAGCGGAGGACCAGTTGTAGATCACGACTTCGATGGACTTCCACCAGGGGGAGTAGGTTCCCTGGCGTGCGTCGAACCGGACACTCATCGAGGTATTGTCGGACTGGCAAGTAAACGCCTGACGGAGAAACTCACCGTGTTGGTAACGGAAGGTGTGGCCGTCATCCAGGTAGATTGAGCCGTTGCACTGCTGGCCTGGATAGACGCGCAGTTCGAGCGGGCCCTGTGGGGTCTCGTCCGTGCTCTGTACCAGGGGTTGCATCGGGAGGATGCTGCCGCCGCGTACGTACACGGGTAGCGTATCCAGTACGGGGTGAATTTTGTCGGGCATGGGGAAACTGGCTGCGGATTCTCCATTGGCAGCCGCGTTGGCGATCTGGACAATTGTCGGTGGGGTAGGAGAAGGAGGCATCTTCTGGCCAGTCCAGAAGTCGTACCAATCGCCTTGTGGATACGAGACTGCGAAGTCTTCGGGCATCTCTGCGAATGGCGGCGGCGCGACGAGAAGGTCGGGCCCTAGAAGAAATTCAGTGTCGATTGCGGTCAAGTAGTTGGGAAATTCCAGGAAGAGCGGTCGGACGAGCGGGAGACCGTTGCGGGAGGCTTCGTCAGCAAGCGTGTAGATGTAGGGGAGGAGACGATAGCGCGTCTCGATGTAGCGGCGGCGGATCGCTTCCTGTTCAGGACCATGTGCCCAGACCTCCTGCGGTAGTGAGCCGATTGTGCTGTGATCGCGATACATGGGATTGAAGGCGCCAACCTCAAGCCAGCGGGTGAGAAGGTCTGGCGGGGCGGAGCCGCCAAATCCGCCGATGTCATCGCCGACGAACGATATGCCACTGAGGCCAAGATTAAGAAGCATCTGAGTGCCCAAGCGGAGTTGATTCCAAGTGGAGGCGTTGTCCCCGGTCCAGGTAAATCCGTAGCGCTGGCCGCCGGCATAGGTGGCACGGGTCAGAACGAAGGGGCGCTCGTCAGGGCGAAGCTTCAGGAGCCCTTCGTAGGTGGCGCGCTCATTTTCCATGCCAAGGATGTTGTGAATCTCTGCGTGGGAGGCGGTGCGGGTAGTGAAGCCTGGCTCATCGATGCGATGGACGCTATCGAGGGGCATGGTTCCGGCGGGACCGTCGAATACCGAGGGTTCGTTCATGTCATTCCAGAAGCCGGCAACGCCGTCCTGAACGAACTCCTTGTAGAGGCCGCCCCACCATGCGCGAGTCTGGGCACGAGTGAAGTCGGGGAAGACCGCAGGGCCTGGCCAGACGACGCCGACGAATTCGCTGCCGTCAGGATTTTTTACGAAGTGGTCGCCTGCGTGACCGGTGTCGTAAGGTGCGTATCCCTGATTGGCGACGTGGGCGATGTGGAGATCTGTGATGGTGATCAGATGAAGATGCTGTTTGTGGAGATCAGCGACGAGACCAGGGAAGTCCGGAAATGTGACGGGATTGACGGTGAAAGGACGGTTCCTGTACTGGTAGTCGATGTCGAGATATACAGCGTCAGACGGAATCTTATCCGCCCGCAGGCGTGTGGCGACCTCGCGCAGTTGGGATTCGGGAGTGTAGCTGTAACGAGATTGCTGGAATCCGAGGGCCCACAGCGGAGGAAGCGGCGGCGTGCCGGTGAGGTAGACATAGCGTTCTACTACCTGCTTTGGGGTGGGGCCATTGATGAAGTAGTAGTCGAGGGGGCCGCCCTCGGCACCGAAGGAGTATGCGTTGCGAGCCTGTTTGCCGAAGTCGAACCAGGTGCGCCATGTATTGTCTAGGAAGAGACCGTAGCTACGACCGCCACTGATGGCCAGGAAGAAGGGGATGCTCTTGTAGATTGGGTCTGCTGATTCCTGGATGCCAAAGTCAGTGTTCCAGAGGGTGTAGGCCTGGTTGCGGCGGTCGAATGATCCTGTCTTGTCGCCGAGGCCGAAGAAGTGTTCGTCGGCAGGCATGTCTTTGGAGACTGAAAAGCCGCCGTGAGTGAATTCTGTTGGTCGATCGAGAGCGTCGGCGCAGATGACATTGCCTGCAAGATCACGAACGACCAGTCGCAGGGGAGTGCGCTCGATCCGAACGTCGAGCGATGCCGTACGGAACCCTACTGCGGTTGGGTTTTCCATCGGTCGTACATCTACTGTTTTGGTGCGTGGTCCGGGCAGGACTGCGCACGAAGCGTCCTCCGGAAGCGTGTTGCCTGGAGCGATGCGGACGCGGAGGATATCGTCTCGAAGCGCGGTAATGTGCAGGGTTGCCTGACCTGCCTTAATGACAATCCCGTCGCGGAGAGGCTGGGCGCTGGTTACAGACTCGAGCGCTACACGCGGTTGGGGTGCCGACGAAGGATTCTGAGCGATTGTGGCGGATGATAGAGGAACCAGGACCAGCGCGAACGCACGGGCAGGCAAACGATAGTTCAGTGGTTGTGGCATCTGAACCTCCAAGAGCCAAGACATCATATAACGCAGAAGTAAGTTGTGTGGGGTGGATCTTATTCGGGCTGGAGGGTGAGAAGAGTGATTTCGGGGGGGCAGTTGAGGCGGAAGGGGATGCCTACGGTGCCGATGCCGCGGTTGACGTAGAGTTGCATCTTGTTGAGGTGGAAGATGCCGTGGGGGTAGATCCTGCCCATGGGGGGGAGGACGAGTGGGCCCAGGAAGGGGAGCTTGATCTGGCCTCCGTGGGTGTGGCCAGAGAGCATGAGGTCGACGAGCGAGCCGCGGGGGTGCTGGGAGACGATGTCGGCGAAGTCGGGCTCGTGGGCCATAAGGATAACGGGGCCGTCGGGGTTGGCGGGAATGGTGAGGTCGAGATCCGGATGGCTGGTGCCGGGGTCTTCTGCGCCGCAGAGCCAGAAACGGGAGCCGTTGCGCTCGATGGGGACGTGTTGATTGACGAGGACGGGGGTTCCGTTGGCGGTGAGGGCGCGAATGACCATGCTGGCGCCGACGGTGACATCGTGATTGCCGAGGATGGCGTAGCGGAGGGGGCTGGTGAGGGTCGCGAGGAGTTCGGCACAGCGGTGAGCGGCGTGGTTGGCCGAGATAAATGTGAAGGCTCCCATGGTGACAAAGTCTCCGGTGATGAGGACGAGGTCGACATTGAGGGCGTTGACATGGTGGATGACGCGTTCGAGGAAGTAGGGCTCAGTAAATTCTTCGAGGTGGATATCGCTGATCTGGGCGATACGGTAGCCACGGAAGGCGTCCGGCAGGTTTGCTATGGCGATGGGGCGGTGGACCACGTCAATCTCATGGCGGGCTATTTCGCCTGCGTAGAGAGCTAAAGTTGCGGCGGCTGCTCCGGAGCCGATGAGAAAGTTGCGGCGCGTGAAGCGCGATGCAGGTTGGGGGTGAAACCCGGACATAGTTCATGATACCGGGTTGGAGGGGGCAGATGCCAGATGGGAGGCGATTGTGGTCGCGAGTTGGGTAGAATCAGACAGATGAATCTGAGCTTGCGACGAAAGATGACGGTGGCTGCGGCAAAGGTTGCGGGTGTTGACGCATTGCTGGTGACGCATCTGCCAGATGTTCGCTACCTGTGCGGGTTTACGGGATCGAGTGGGGCGCTGGTGTTGTTGGGTGGCCGGGCTGTGCTGTTCACCGATGGAAGGTATACGGCGCAGGCGAGGGTTGAGGCTCAGGGGACGCGAGTGGTGATCGCAACCAAGCCGGCAGTGTTGGCGGCTTGTGAATGGATTGAGGCTGCTGGAGTTTCTGCATGCGGTTTCGACGCTACGCAGACGACGGTTGCGGGACTGGAGGCGATGCGGAAGGTGGTATCGGCAAAGGTTCGGCGAAGGCTGTTTCGGCCTGTGGAAGCGCTGGTCGCAGCGTTGCGGGAGGTAAAGGATGCCGATGAAATTGCGTTGATGCGGAAGGCTGCGGAGTTGGGCTGCGGGCTGTTCAGCGGCATGCTGACGTATCTCGATGCGGGGCTGACGGAGGTTGCGGTTGCTGCGGAGTTGGAGCATGCTGCGCGACTGGCTGGAGCGGAGGGGATGTCGTTTGAGACGATTGTGGCGAGTGGGGCGCGGTCTGCGCTGCCGCATGGCCGGGCGACGATGTTGAAGCTGCCCAAGCGAGGGTTTGTGACGCTGGATTTTGGAGTGGTGCTGGGTGGGTACTGCTCGGATATGACGCGTACCGTGCACCTGGGAAGAGCGCTTCCGGGGGAGCGTGAAGTGTATGATTCTGTTCTGGAAGCCCAAATGGCAGCCGTGGGTGCAGTTGCGCCCGGAGTAACGGCTGGCGAAGTAGACGAAGCGGCACGAAGCGTATTGCGTCGGGATGGACTTGATAAGTACTTCAGCCATTCGACCGGACACGGTGTTGGGTTGGAGATTCATGAAGGCCCGAGAATTGCGGCGAAGCAGAAGCAGGTATTGAAGCAAGGTATGGTGATTACGATCGAGCCCGGGGTATATATTCCGGACAAGTTTGGGATACGAATCGAAGATATGGTGCAAGTGACTGCGACAGGCGGAGAGGTTTTGACGCCTAGCGTAAAGGCCTGGATCGAGCTGTAGATCCAGCTGTCGAGATTGATTTGGAAGAAAGAGTGTCTCGTGAGACACGGAAAGAGATCTGATGGACGGGAATAAGTTGGATGAGCTGCGTGAACTGGTCGAGTTTCTGAAAGCGAACGAGATTGCCGAGTTCGACATGGAGCGCGAAGACCTGAAGGTTCGGATCAAGTTTGCGGGTGAGCCTGCGGTTGGTGCGCCGGGATTTGACATGGCGCAGTTGAGCCGGTTGATGGCTTCGGCCCCCGCGGCACCGGCACAGCTTGCCGTACCTGTTGCCGTTGCGGCTGAGCCTGTCGCTGCCGCTGCTCCGGTTGAAGTATTGCATAACGTCAAGTCACCGATTGTGGGGACGTTTTACGAGTCTCCTTCGCCAGGAGCGCCTGCGTTTGTGAAGATCGGCGATCAGGTGGAGGTGGGCCAGGTGCTGTGCATCGTAGAAGCGATGAAGCTGATGAACGAGATCGAATCCGACGTTGCTGGAGAAGTAGTGCGGCAGATTACGGCGAGCGGCCAGCCGGTGGAGTATGGTCAGGCGCTGTTCGCGATCAGGGCTCGATAGAGCGAGTGCAGAGAATGGCTACAACCGGTTCGATGGAAGGCATCCGCATTTATGTTTCGTAAGGTATTGATTGCTAATCGTGGTGAGATTGCGCTACGGGTGATTAGCGCGTGCAAAGAGATGGGCATCCGCACTGTTGCGGTGTACAGCGAGGCGGATAGAAACAGCCTGCACGTGCGGTTTGCCGATGAGGCGATTTGCATTGGGCCTCCTCGGTCTTCGGACAGCTACCTGAATGTGCCTGCGGTGATCTCCGCCGCGGAGATTGCGGATGTGGATGCGATCCATCCGGGGTATGGACTGCTGAGTGAGAATGCGAACTTCGCCGAGGTTTGCCGGGCTTCGAATATAAAGTTCATTGGGCCTCCGCCTGAGGTGACGCGGATGATGGGCGAGAAGTCCACGGCGCGGCAGACGATGAAGAAGGCGAAGGTGCCTATTCTGCCGGGGTCGGATGGAGTGATCGCGGACGAGAACGAGGCGCTGGAGTGGGCCAAGGAAGTTGGCTATCCGGTGATCCTGAAGGCGGTGGCGGGTGGTGGCGGACGTGGCATGCGTATCTGCCGCAATGCGGAGGAGTTGCCGGCACTGTACAACCAGGCGTCCACCGAGGCGGCGAATGCGTTTGGCAACGGCGATATGTACATGGAGAAGTTTATCGAGCGGCCACGGCATATTGAGTTCCAGGTGCTGGCGGATGAGCACGGGAATGTGATGAGCCTGGGCGAGCGGGAGTGCTCGATCCAGCGGCGTCACCAGAAGCTGATTGAAGAGGCTCCGAGCTTGATGATTACTCCCAAGCTGCGGGATGAGCTGGGCAAGACGATCAAGAAGGCGCTGGAGAATATCGGGTATTGGAACGCAGGGACGATTGAGTTTCTGATGGATGAGGATGGCAAGATCTACTTCATCGAGATGAATACGCGTATCCAGGTGGAGCATTGTGTGACCGAGATGGTTACAGGGATTGATCTGGTAAAGGCGCAGTTGCGGATTGCAGCTGGCGAGAAACTAAGCTCGATTATTACGAAGCCGGTGGAGATTCGCGGGCATGCGATCGAGTGCCGGATCAATGCGGAGCATCCGGAGAAGTTCACGCCTAGTGCGGGTAAGATTACTGCGTTCAACGTGCCGGGTGGGAACGGGGTTCGGGTGGATACGGCGCAGTATGCCGAGGGTGTGGTGCCACCTTACTACGACTCGCTGATTGCGAAGCTGATTTGTCATGGGGCAGACCGCGAAGAGGCGATGAACAAGATGCAGCGTGCGCTCTCGCAATTTGTTGTTCAGGGAATTCATACTACGATTCCGCTGCATGAGAAGATCTTTGCGGATGAGGAGTTTCGGTCGGGGGCGTTCGATACAAAGTTTATGGAGCGGTTCTTCGAGCGGCAGAAGGAGAGCTAGGCAGGTGCTGCTGCTGAGGCTCTATGCGATTGTGGATGCCGGAGTATTGCGGAATCGCGGCGTTGGGCTGCGGGAGTATTGTGCCGAGTTGTGTACTGCTGGGGTGGGGTTGGTGCAGTGGCGGGATAAGACGGGGTCGCCGCAAGAGGTTTTGGGTGGGGCGGCGGTTTTGGCTGAGGTGTTTGAGGGGACAGGGTGCCGGTTGATTATGAATGACCGGGCTGATCTGGCGGTGCTGGCTGGGTTTGGTGGGGTGCATGTGGGGCAGGGAGATTTGCTGCCGGAGGACGCTCGGCGGGTGGTGGGTGCTGACCGGTGGGTAGGGGTTTCTACACATAATGAAGATCAGGTGCGGCTGGCGGATTTGAGTTGCGCAGACTATGTGGCGGTGGGGCCAGTCTTTGCTACTGGAACGAAGGTCGATACGGAGCCAGTGATCGGGTTGGAAGGGGTGCGTCGGGCGCGGGCGCTGACGGGGAAGCCGATTGTGGCGATTGGGGGGATAACGCGGTCAAATGCGCGGAGTGTGATTGAGGCGGGGGCGGATTCGGTGGCGGTGATTAGCGGTTTGTTTGCTCAGGGTGAGAGCGTCGAGAAGGTTGCGCGGGACTTTCTGGAGATTTTGGGATAGAACTGACGGAACGTGACTAGTTCAAAAGAGACAAAGACTACTGCAGATCGCTCCGCCGGGCTGCGGGATGCCAAACAAAGTGCGCCTCAGTTTGTACAGGGTATGGGGCTGTTTTCTGCGACGGCGATTGTGATGGGGTCGATGATCGGGTCGGGGATCTTTATCGTCTCGGCAGATATGTCGCGGGCGCTGGGATCTCCGGCGCTGCTGATTGCGGCCTGGCTAGTGACAGCGGTGATGACGATCATTGGGGCACTGAGCTATGGGGAGCTGGCGGCGATGATGCCGAAGGCGGGTGGGCAGTATGTTTACCTGCGAGAGTCGCTGGGGCCGCTGTGGGGATTTCTGTATGGGTGGACGCTGTTCCTGGTGATCCAGACGGGGACCATTGCGGCGGTGGGGGTGGCGTTTGGAAAGTTTCTGGGGGTGTTTTTTCCATCGGTGAGTGCGCAGCATTGGTTGTGGCATATCGGGCATGTGCCAGCCTGGCATGTGGGGCCGATGGTGCTGGGCAATATGGACATTGGATTGAACACGGCGAACCTCGCGGCGATCGTGGTGATCGTGCTTTTGACCGTGCTGAATACGATGGGCGTGCGGATGGGCTCGGCGGTGCAGAATGTTTTCACGAGTGCGAAGGTTCTGGCGCTGGCAGCGGTGGTGATGGTGGGAGTGCTGGCGAAGAACTCAGTTGCGCTGGCTGCGAATTTTGGGGAGGGGTGGCATAACTTTTGGGCGGGAGCGAGCTGGCACACAGTGCATGCGGTGCAGGTGGGCGTGGGAGGGCCGACGACCTATGTCGGGCTGATGACGGTGGTGGCAGTGGTACAGGTGGGGTCACTGTTCAGCTCAGATGCGTGGAACAATGTGACGTTTACGGCGGGGGAGATTCGGAATCCGAAGAGGAATCTGCCGTTGTCTTTGGCGATTGGGACCGGTGTAGTGCTGCTGCTGTATGTGCTGTGCAATTTTGTGTATCTGAGCGTGCTGCCGATGGCGGGAGATGCAGCGGCGGGGACTATTGCGGGGCGGGGAATTCAATTTGCGGCCGAAGACCGGGTGGCGACGGCAGTGATGGAGCAGGCTGGCTTGAACTGGGGTGCGGCAGGTGCCGGGCTAGGGGCGAAGCTGATGGCGGCGGCGATTCTGGTATCGACGTTTGGATGCGTGAACGGAATGCTGCTGGCGGGAGCACGGGTGTACTACGCGATGAGCCGCGACGGGTTGTTCTTCCGTTCGGTTGGGAAGTTGAGTGCCAGGTCGAAGACGCCGGTGAATTCGCTGTGGGTGCAGTGTGGGTGGACGTGCCTGCTGTGTCTTTCAGGAAGCTATGGGCAGCTTCTGGATTACGTAATTTTTGCAGTGCTGGTGTTTTATGTTCTGACGATTGTTGGGCTGTTTGTCCTGCGACGAACGCGTCCGGATGCGGTGCGTCCATACCGGGCGTTTGGTTATCCGGTGCTGCCTGCGCTTTATATCGTGATGGCGATGTGGATTAGTGCAGTACTATTGCGTTACAAACCGCAATATACGTGGCCAGGGTTAATCATCGTGCTACTTGGTGTGCCGGTGTACCTGGTGTGGAAATGGAAGGGGACAGCTGAGGCTGTTGCCGAACCGTCTTAACGTTTTCTACGGGCTTGGAGGAATAGGACACGCATGGCAAATCTGTTTGCGAAGAAATCGATGGATGTCTTGATGGCCGAAGCGAATGAAGAGGGTTCGCAGACGTTGGAGCGATCGCTGGGGCCGGTGCAGTTGACTGCGCTGGGCATCGGGGCGGTGATAGGCGCTGGCATCTTTGTACTTTCGGGAATCGGGGCTCACTCTGCCGGGCCAGCTTTGATGCTGGCGTTCGTCCTTTCGGGACTGGGATGCGCGTTTGCTGGTCTTTGCTATGCGGAGTTTGCCGCGATGATTCCGCTTGCGGGCTCGGCCTACACCTATGCATATGCGACGCTGGGTGAGTTGTTCGCGTGGATTATTGGCTGGGACCTGACGCTGGAGTATGCGATGGGTGCGAGCACGGTGAGTTCGGGCTGGTCGAATACGTTTGTGGAGTTTCTTGCGATCTTTCATCTGAAGTTTCCGCTGTGGCTGGCGTACGACCATTGGACGGGGCTGCGGAGAGCGTTGAACCTCGTAGCGCGGCAGGCGCTGGCATCGGCACACCCAGACCTGGTACCGGGAACGAAGCCGTTTACCGAGGCGCTGGCGGTGCTAATGAGCCATCCATCAGCTGCATTGACGAGTCAAGCACATGCGCTGCTGAATGCACCTACGATTTTTGGCCGGGAGATTGGGTTCAATCTGCCGGCATTTTTGATTGCGCTGGTGATTACGAGCGTACTGGTTATCGGCATCAAGGAGTCGGCGAATTTTAACGCTGGCATCGTGATGTTGAAGGTGGGTGTGGTGCTGTTTGTTCTGGGGCTGGGTTCACACTATGTGAATAAAGCGAACTGGGGATCGGACTGGCATACATTTGCGCCGTTTGGCGTAGGTGGAATCGGTTTAGCGGCGGGGCTGGTGTTCTTCTCGTACATCGGTTTTGACGCGGTGTCGACGACGGCGCAGGAGGCGAAGAATCCGCAGCGGGATATGCCGATCGGCATTATTGTTTCTCTGGGTATCTGCACGCTGTTGTATATCGGTGTGGCGGCGGTGCTGACAGGAATGGTTTACTGGCCGGATATCAATATCGAAGCTCCGATCGTGCGAGCGTTTCTAGAGCACAATCTGAACTCAGCGGCGAACGTGATTACGATCGGTTCACTGGCGGGTCTGACGAGCGTGATGCTGGTGATGTTGCTGGGCCAGAGCCGGGTTCTTTACGCGATGGCCAAGGATGGTCTGCTGCCCAAGGGGTTCTTCGGGGCGATCCATCCGCGGTTTCGGACTCCCTGGAAGGGAACGATTCTGGCGGGTGTTCTGGCGGCGATTGTGGGCAGCGTGACGCCGATCGATGACATCGGCAAGATGGTAAACATCGGAACGTTGTTTGCGTTCGTGATTGTGTGCATTTCGATTATGGTGCTGCGGTACAAGGACCCTGATCGTGCCCGTCCTTTCCGGACACCTTTTGTGCCGTTGGTGCCGATCCTGGGGATATTGTTCAACGGATACATGATGTTCGAGCTGGGCGCTACGAACTGGATTCGTTTGATTGTGTGGCTATTGATTGGATTGGTTGTGTACTTCTTCTACAGCCGGAATAACAGCAAGGTGCAGAAGGCTCTGGCTGGGGTTGCCGCTGAGTAAAACGACGCAGTGAGCGAAATGAGAGACGCCCGGCCAAGGCCGGGCGTCTCTTTGCGTTCGAGGGGACGAGTTATTGTGCCGGGGCCGATGGGCTGGGTAGTACGGGCACGATGACTGAGTTTGGAGTGGAGGGGTCGTCGCGGAGGCGGAGGTAGAGGGTGGTGGTGGTGGGGTGCGTCGTGGAGAGGGTGGCGGGCAAGCCATCGGGGCGGGGGATGGAGAGTGTGGTGCCAACGAAGCCCTCTGGTACGGCTGTGGCGTTTGCGAAGTCGGGATCGGTGGATACGGAGTCGACCAGGTAGAGGCTGGCTCCGGTGAGGGTGCAGGGCGCTTGTACGTCGGCGGTGCAGTGGGTGTCGGTGAGGGAGGGGAGACGGACGAGGGTGGCAAGGGGAATCCAGTCGCCGGTAGTGCCGTCGGGGGCTACTGCGCGGAGCCGGATGGGGCCGAAGGCAGAAGTGCCGAAGGTCTTCAAGGGATCAAGGGTGCCGAGGAGGGTGTGGGGGTTCTGGAGAACGAGACTACCGGAGGTGACCGTGAGGGAGGTGTGAAGCCCGTCGTCGGCGCTGGCGACATCGATCTTTCCGTTGCGGGGAAATGGAGATGCGGATTTGAGGGAGAAGGTGAGGAGCTGGTTGGCGGGCAAGTCGTCCTGACTGCCCAGCCGGATAGCGGAGTCCGAGATGTGGCCAATGTTCTTGCTGAGGAGGGTGACGACGGGGCGAGGGGGCTCGACAAGAGTGGACAGAACCAGGGTACGACCGTCTTTGAGGGTGAAGGCGGCGTTGAGCTTTTCCCCGGTCTTGAATTTGGGTGCGGGGACACCCTGGGCAAGGGTCATTCGCAGGGTTGTGTATGACTCTGGTGGGTTGGGGGAGGTGTCGGGATCAACGGGAGTGGTGGGGATGGGCGTGAAGGCGAAGCTGCCGATGGTGAACTGCTGGACCTGATCCAGGCTGGTGCCGGTGACGGTTGCTGTTGTGTCGCCAGAGTGAATCTGGAGGGAGGTAAGGGTGGAGGGCTCGGAGAAGGCGCGGGTCGAGACCAGGGATGGCTCTTGTTCCCCAAACTGACGGATGGCTATGTGGAGGGTTCCAGGATCAGTGGATTTGGGAGCAAGGCTGACGTCGATGAGGTTAGGCTTATCACCCGACTTCCATTTGGTCTCAGTCTGTTTATTGGAATTGGGCTCGAGGAGGATGCTCTGGATGCAGGCACTGGCGCTGGAGGTGAGAGTGAGGTGGTTCTCGCGTCCTGCGATGAGTTGGTTGTCGGCGGCGAGCTTCCATTCTCTGCCGGGCGTGTTCTGGAGCTGTAGAGTTGGGCCGGTGAAAGGGTCGAAGCCCCAGAATCCTGTTACGGTGCCGGTGACCGCACCGGGAATAGACTGCACGGGCAATACCGGTGGGGGCGGCGATGTGGTGGTGTCTTTCGTTGCAGGGGCACCAGTGACAGGACTTTCAGTTACGGGGAGCGGTTTGCGCTCCAGGGTGAGGTTGAGGACGAGGCCTCCCTGAAAGGCGTCCGGAGTCAGTGGAATGTCGGTAGCGGAGGGTGCGCCATTGATATGCAGCGCAAGGTCGTGGGCGAAGCTGGTAGAGAAGACCAGGGGAGCGCCTTCGACAGGGAGGACGACCTGTGGCTTGAGGAGGCAGGTGACGAATTTGGGGTCGGCTGGACGGAGAGGGGGCGGGATGGCGGACTGGATGGAGGGCAAGCCGATGACGATGACGGACTTTGGGTTGCGGAACGACGGTGGCGTATTGAGGCGGAGATTGAGGCTCTCCTGTTGTGGAAAGGCGATGGCCGGAATGTACTGGTATTGCGCGGTGTGGAGTCCGCCCATGATACGGACGAGGTCTACGACTGCGCCGACGTACGCGCTATAGGTTCCCCCGCCAGCGAGTGAGGTATGGCTGGCGGCGGTGATGAATTCGGAGTTGCTGCCGCTAGCGAGGCTGGCGATGACGCTTTCGGCGTGTCCATCATCGAGGAGGGTCTGGTTACCGGACTGGGTGAGGCAGTTGTATTGAAGATCCACTGCACGCTGGAAGCACTCCTCACTGGGTTTGAGGTTGAGGGTACGGGAGAGGAGGTTGGAGTGTTCGAGGAGCGCCTTGGGGTCGGCTGGCGGGACGAGGCGCATGGAAGCGAGGTACATTTCTATACGGGCCTGCTCAAAGCCGGCTTCGGAGAGATCCTGTGAGGCACGAACGAAGACTCCAGGGCGTCCTCTGACGGCCGCACGGAGGGTGCTGAAGTCCCCACCGGTCTCTGGCGCGAGAAAAAGGATAGCCTGCTGGGCCTCGTTCGGCACGGTGACGGTGACACCTTCTTCGCGGACCTTTTTGTTCCAGGTCTCGATTTTGATGAACCAGTCGTCTGGCGGGGGGTTGGTGGTGCCGCGGAGGAACGCGGCTACGAGGAGGTAGTGAACCGATTGGGTGGGTGGGAGATCGGGATGCAGCCAGAGCTTGTCTCCGGCCTGAAGGTTGGGAACGTAGGCTATGGGCAGTGTTTTGCCGGCGCGGGTAACGCGGACCTCAATTTTTGGGCCAGTGAGATCGAATCGAGCCGCCTGTGCAGGCGCCAGATTGCTGGCAAAGAGCAGAGATACGAGGGTGCCGGAGAGCCGAAGGCATCGGTAAAACTTAGCCATCATTCAATCTTAGACGGCTTGAAGGGTGGTTTAGGATGCTGCGTGCGGATGAAACCCCGAAGCTAACAGCACCAGCAGGTTGGGTGCGATCACTTCTGCTTGTTCGCAAAGCGGGCTGAGACGTGGTCGCTGGCTATGACGCCATCGCGGATGGTGACGACGCGATGTGCATATTCAGCGATATTGGGCTCGTGAGTGACGAGGACGATGGTGTTTCCTTTGGCGTGAAGGTCGTCGAAGAGTGCCATGATCTCGTCTCCGGTCTTGGAGTCGAGGTTTCCGGTGGGTTCGTCGGCGAGGATGATGGAGGGTTTATTGACGAGGGCCCGAGCAATGGCGACACGTTGACGCTGGCCGCCTGAGAGTTCGTTGGGCTTATGCATCATGCGGGTGCCGAGGTTGACTGATTCGAGCACTGCCTTGGCGCGAGCAGTGCGCTCTGCAGCGGGGGTTCCGTTGTAAATGAGAGGCAACTCAACGTTGTGGAGCGAGGTGGCGCGGGCGAGGAGATTGAAGGTCTGGAAGACGAAGCCAATCTCCTTGTTACGAATGCGCGCAAGCTCGTCGTCATTGAGTTCCGAGACGTCGTGGCCGTTGAGCCAGTACTTGCCCTGGGAGGGGGAGTCGAGGCATCCGATGAGGTTCATCAGGGTTGATTTACCAGAGCCGGACGGGCCCATGATGGCGACGTACTCGTTGTGGCGAATGCGCAGATTGACTCCGCGAAGAGCATTGACCTGCTGATCACCCATTTCATAGGTCTTCCAGAGGTTGTCGGTGACGATGACGTCGCCGGGGTTTGGGCCGGAAGCATTGCTCAGGTTAGGGTCTACTGCAGTTTCGATAGCCATCCGGTTCTCCGGTTCTTCCGCGTTTAAGCATAGTACGTTTGGTCTGCCAAGAAGTTCCAGCGCGCCGTCGTCGAGATAGCTGGGCGATGGACTAGGATTTGTCAGAATCGCTGGCAGTGCCCTCTGGGGTGTTATCCCGTTTGACGACTGTACCGCTCTTCAGTGCGCGCAGGATCTTATATCTGCCAATGACGATCTCATCCCCTGCATTGAGGCCGCTCAGGACTTCGATGTCGGTCGCGCCTGTAATGCCAGTCGTGACGGGAACGAAGGCGACGCGAGGCTTCTTGTTGGTGGGGTTGAGGACATAGACTCCCTGAACTAGAACGGGTTTAGCCGGGGTGCCGCTGGATGCCGCTACGGTAGCGGAGGGAGACTTGCCGTTATGTTCAGCGAGGTACTTCTCGGTAGGCACGTCACGCTGGACCAGCGCCTGGATGGGGATGGTGAGTGCGTTGGGCTTGTGAGCCGTAGTGATTTTTGCGGTGCTGGATAGACCAGGGCGAAGGTCGTCAGATGTCTGATCTAACGTGACAACAACCTTGAAATCCTTGGCTTCTTCGGTACCTGTGGTGCTTTGGGTGGTGGAGAGGCCGGTGGTTCGGAGGAGCGCCTGATCACCGACTTCGGTGACGTGGCCTTTGAAGATTCGACCGGGCAGGGCATCGACGGTGACGTCGGCGGGCTGATCCATGCGGATATTGACGATGTCGGTCTCGTCGACTTTGACTTCGGCAGTGATGACGGACATATCGGCTAGGGTCATGATGGTGGAGCCGCCGGCGTTCTGGATACCGACGACGACGGTTTCACCTTCGCGAACGGGGACGTTGGTGACCAGTCCGTCAAAGGGCGCACGACTGACTGTTTTGTCGAGGGAATCGAAGTTCGCACGCTGGTTCGCAACGGCCTGATTGACGTGAGCACGCTGCGAGGCGGTCTGGGCCTGTGACTGCGCGAATGCAGCTTCGCGCTGGGCTAGAGTTGCGACGGCCATATCGAAGGCGGCCTGTTTGCTGTCGAAGTCCTGTTTGGCTATGAGCTTTTCGTCAAAGAGTGCGCGTGCGCGAGCGAAGTCAAGCCGTTTCTGTTCCAGATCGGCCTTGGCCTGTGCGATATTTGCGGCGGCAGTTTTTTCTGCGGCTGCGTACGATGAGACGTCGGTCCGGGAGGAGGCGATGTTTGCTTCCTGTGCGGCGACTGTGGCTTGAGGCTGAACGTTCTCGACGGTGGCGAGGATGGTGCCACGTTTGACGTGATCGCCTTCCTTGACGTTGAGATGAGTAATTCGTCCGAAGGCGGTGGCGCCGACGTTGACGTAGGTCTTGGGCTTGATTTGACCCGTGCCGCTGACGACGGAGATGAGATCCTGCCGCACGGCCTTACCGGTAGCAACTTTGGTTACATTGGATTGGCTGTGGATAATAGTGCCGGCGACTATACCTGCCAAGGCCAGAACCACAACAACAATAATTACAATCTTCTTTGCGCTCATTCAACTGCTCTCTTTCACACGTCCGCCGACGAGCGGGCTGCGCATGGGTTTGAAGGTTGATGCCAGTCTAGTGAATAAGTACGCATGCGGGGCAAGATGAGTTCCAACTGTTTGCTTCGCGGGCGGTAATTCGGGCTTCTCTGGGATTTGTGTAAGGGCCGGGGATTTCGTTAGCAGCGATTTTGATGATAGCAGGGGAGTAAACCAAGCGTCGCTTGTATACGTCTAACAACAGCCTTACAATGAGAGTGTTAATAGGAGTGTTACCCCGCATATGATCACCTCACGTCTTCTTGTCCCAGGTACCGCATTTATTTTATTGGCGATGATGGGAGGAGGGGCGTTGCCTGCCCAGACTGCAACGACAGATACACCAGCGACTCAATCGACCGATGGAGTGACGCAAGGTGCGCCAACTGTAGAAAAGCCAGATCCGTTAAAGCGCAAGTTGAGCGATCAGGAGCGGTTCAAACAGCAGAAGGCGCTGCGTGGCGAGTTGCACGGTGAGTACAAGAAGTGGGTTGATGAAGATGTCCGCTGGATCATTTCTGATCAAGAGTTGCAGGCCTTCAAGAGCCTGAGTAATGACGAAGAGCGCGATCAGTTTATCGAACAGTTCTGGCTGCGCCGGAATCCGAACCCTGATTCTCCTGAGAATGAGTATCGCGAAGAGCATTACCAGCGCATTGCCTATACGAACGAACACTTCGCGGCAGGTAAGCCTGGGTGGAAGACTGACCGCGGCCACATCTACATATCCTTTGGCAAGCCCGACAGTATCGATTCCCACCCGAGTGGCGGCAATTACGAGCGCCCCATGGACGAGGGCGGCGGTAGTACATCTACCTACCCCTTTGAGACATGGCACTACCGATATCTTGCTGGCATTGGCGACAATATCGACATTGAATTTGTGGACACCTGCATGTGCGGGGATTACCACATGACGATCGACCGGTCCGAAAAGGACGCACTCAAGTTCGTTCCTGGGGCGGGTGAGACCATGTACGAACAACAGGGGCAATCCAAGAAGGCGGATCGCTTTTCCGGCAGCGGATTGGAACAGTTGGGAACTGGCCCGATGTCATCGGCCAACCAGAGCAAGCAGTTCGACCGGTTGGATCGATTTGCAAGATTGATGGCACCTCCCGAGATCAAGTTCAAGGATCTTGAGGCGTTTATGGCCAGCTCGAAGATTCTCACAGGGCCACCGTTCCTTTTTGATGTCCGGACTGATTATGTGAAGATTACGAACGATACGGTTCTGGTTCCTCTGACATTACAGATACGGAATAAGGACATCACCTTTAATACAAAGGATGGCGTTGCGACGGGTACCGTAAATATTCTGGGCAGGGTATCGAATCTGAACCACAAGGCTATCCAGACCTTTGAAGATACGGTCTCGGTTCAAGAGCCGAGTGAACTGCTGGCCCAGAGCCAGAATAATATGAAGGTTTACTGGAAGGCACTGCCTCTTCGACCGGGTCTGTACAAGATAGATATCGTGATCAAGGACGTGAATAATCAGGATCACGTTGGACGATGGCAGCGCAGCGTAAATGTGCCGAAGTACGACGATGACCGGCTGGCAGCTTCTTCGCTGATTCTGGCAGATCAGATGGAACGTGTTCCATCGAAAGACATTGGCGCTGGGAACTTTGTGATTGGGAATACTCGACTCAGGCCTCGTGTTCCTCCTGGGGTAGCTCTTCCTGTTACTTTTCATCGCGCGCAGAACTTGAACTTTTGGATGCAGGTCTATAATCTTGGCATCGACGTAAAGAGCAAGCAGAATGGTGCGACGATCGATTACGAGATCACGGACATGACGACGAAGAAGATCTTGTTGCAGACGCAGGAGTTGACCAGTAAACTGAGCCCTAACTCGGATCAGGTGACTCTTGAGAGAAGCGTTCCTCTGGCCAGTCTGCAGCCGGGCAAGTATTTAGTGACGATCAAAGTGAATGACGGCATCACAAAGCAGCAGATCGCAGAGTCTGCGCCGTTTGTAGTTGACTAATGCAGGTGCGCGTATAGTGGCTGGATGGTTACGCGGATGGAATGGCGATGACCGGTAGCTGGCGCAGTCTGTTGACATGTATCCCTCCTTTTCCGGGTACTACCGATTTGGAGCAGGCCATCGACGCGCAGGGACTTAAAACTGTGCAGCGATATGACTTGAAATTCGCGGTTGTCGCCCTGATGCTTACCTGGGCATCGGTAACTCAGGCTGCGGCTCCTGGGGCGATAGTCTCCGGGATTGTCCGCGACTCTCAGGGTGTTGCGCAGATGGGTGCGCTAATCCAAGTGATGGCTGGAGACTCGGTGACGGCGGGGACCGCATTCACTGATATGCACGGTCGTTATCTGGTTGCGAATCTACTTCCTGGAAAGTATCAGGTGCGAGCTTCGGCAGCGTTGCTGGCACCGGCGGTTCGAGCCAATCTACAGCTCCGGTCGGGTGGCCGGGCGATAGTGAATCTGACACTCAGCACTCTATTTGATACGGCGGCGTGGCTACCTGCGGAACGGCGAAAGTCGGACGAGCCCAGGGATGACTGGAAGTGGACGCTTCGATCTTCGGCAAATCGACCTATTTTGAGAATAGTCGAGGATGGCGAAATCGTACTGATTTCTTCGAGTGCGAGCGAGACATCGAGTGCCAGCGATTCGGCTAAAGCTTCGGTGATGACCGGAGACAACACCTTTGGACAAGGCGGTGTTCACAATACTCTCTCAGTAGACAGAGTGTTTGTTGATGGGGCGGATGTAGTTTTCCGGGTGGATATGGGGGTGCCACGGTCTCCCGTGATGAATCGTCCCTCAACTGAGATTCAAACGGGCTATCAGCGCCGGCTGGGTTTTGCTGGAGCTTCGAGAACGATTGTGAGTTATCAGTCTCATCCTGAGATGCTGGGGACGGGGCACTCAAGCGGTCTGGATGCGATGCAGGTTGCATCGGCGCAGAAGATGAAGTTTGGTGACATGGCGGAGATTGAGGCAGGTAGCGCGCTGGATGTGATTCACACGTCTGGGTATGCGGTAGCCTCGCACCCGTTTTTGAGAGTAACCGCGCACCCGACTTCCGATTGGATGGTCAAGTACCGGATGGCTACATCGAGGGATTTGCAGGCCTTCGATGGACTGGATGTGGTTCAACCTGAGTTGCCGGTCGCGGTGATGTATCACGGACGGCTGCGCACGGCTCATGGGTTGCATCAGGAAGTTTCTGTTGGGCGCAAAGTTGGAAAGGGAGTGCTTCAAGTTGGGCTGTATCACGACAATCTAGACCAGGTATTGGTGTCCGGCGGCGGGGTTCTGAATGCGGATGACATCAATGGCGGGGCTAGTGCCGGAGCGAACTTGAATGGAGTACTCGCTGATTCGATGACCGGCGGCTTTCGGCTTCTAACTTCGGGATACAAGACCCAAGGCATCAATATAACGCTGACTGAGCCGCTGACGCCGACCATCTGGGCCGCGCTGGAGTACAGTAACGGTGCAGCGCTTGCTTCGGATGGGGAAGCTCAGATGACGTTGCCGATGGTGGGATCGGAACTGAAGACAGTGTCTGCGGAGTCGGTTACGTTGGCCCTGCGAGGACGAGTTCTGCATAGTGGGACAAATGTCCGGGCTGCTTACCGATGGCAGCCGGAGAATCTGGTTACTGCGGTGGATCCATACGCAGCTTTCAGCGATCAGGCTTATTTCAGCTTCTATCTGCGCCAGCCGGTGAATTGCGGCAGGTGGTTGCCTCCGGGGCTGGAGGCTACGATTGATGTCACCAACTTGCTGGAGCAGGGCTATCGGCCCTTCCTCTCCGCAGATGGCCGAACGCTCTATCTTGCGCAGTCGCCTCGTACGATTCAGGCTGGGCTGGCATTCAACTTTTAGGGTTGGACAATCGCGCAACCGTAATTGAGCTTCAGGGTCTCACGAACCAATTAGTCTATTCGTTGTTCCGACATGGATATCCAGCCGTTATCGGGGGCTCCAGATACGGTATTGTCCGCTCGCGTGCAGCAGGCTCATAAGGTAGAGCATGCCGTCGTAGTAGCGACTATGCCCATCCGGGATGGGAGCGTTCCATAGCGCCTCCACGAAGAGTCTTGATTGTTTCGTGTCTGTTGCGGCGAGGCTTGCGACCGCATTGGTGGCTACAAGTCCAGTAGGCTGTGGCTCCGGGGTGAGGCCCGGGGTAGAGCCGAGCGGTTGCCCATCGAGCGTATATACGGGGCTATATTTTTCTATTCCCTGGGATACAAAGAACGACTGGATACGATCACTCAAGATTTTCTCGGATGGCGCCTTGTGCCACCACGACCAGTCAACAGACCAGTTGCTCGCAGTTCGCCACGCATCATAGCCAAACTCACCAGACTGCGGAGAGCGCGTGACATGCGGTGTGCCATCGAAGTTTGCATAATTGGGCGCGAGGCCGGTCTTGGGGTTTGTTGTTTTGACGAAGAAGTCGCGACTCGCTTGTGAAGCCCGGGCCCAAAACTCACGATCTTCTGATGGTCCCCAGCGCGACCATAGTTCGTAGAAAGCGGGCAGATGATAGGACGGATCGGTAAACGGATGATCCATCACACCGGGAACGAAGAGGATCATCGCGTACTGTTCATTCACTTCGGCTGCGACAGTCCGCGGTCCAAACTGCGTGGGCCCACTCTTCTGTTCACGATGCCTCATTGCGCGTAATAGCTGCTCCGCCTGGGCCTGATAGTCGTAGATACCGTGTCCATTTCCCCAACGGTTTGCGGCGAAGAGCAATGACATTGCGAAATATTCCTCGCCATCCGGCGCAGGTGTCTCTTCATTTGGGACTCCGCTTGTTTTGCATGACCAGGAGAAATAACCATGGGAAGGATGCGCCGTGTCGGCAATGTACATATAGGTCATTGCCCAGTTCCAGAGGGCGTCGAAATCGGATTTGCGATTCAACTGGACGGCAATCATCATGCCGTACGACATCCCTTCAGTTCGTACGTCATGGTTTGCCCAGTCTGTGAGATAGCTGAGTGGACCGTTCGCGTTACTGCCCGCTGCGAAGACTACGGATTGATTTTCAGGATCGCCATGAAAGAGTTGTTGGTAGGCAGCATCGATCTTTGCTTGAATCTGCGCGGGCGAGTGTCCTGCTTCCGTGAAGAGATTACGGTAGTTGCCGGTCGCATAGGCACCCTTACCGTCGCGTGACCCAGAATGGAAGGGGCGAGGACTGGCTACAGCTGTGCTGGTGAAAAGCGTAGATACGCAGAGTAGAAAGCTGAGCGAGAGGGGATTGTGGTGTCGTCGCATGCCACCCAGTATCCACTATCTTGTGAGTTGGCGCAGAGAGCACATCTATGATGTGTTGTTGGTGGACGCGGTGAGGTTAGAAGCTACAACCAATCGTTCAGATTTGTGTTGCAATCGGCGACGTGTTGCGCGAGCACCACTGGCCGCCGGTGAAGTCGGGAAACTTGATTGGCGCACTACCCTGGCTGACTGACATCTCACTTAGAGGAGCTACGGAAGACCAAGCGGCTGCGTCGTATACGTCCATGTCAGGTGCGAGGCCTTCGCGTACGCACTGCAGGAGACGATAGATCATGATGTAATCCATCCCGCCATGTCCTCCTGATTGTCGCGCCATTTCGCCTTCTCGTTTCCAAAGTGGGTGCTCGTACTCCTTCCACTTATCGATCGATTCCCATGTCTCATCTTTGTTCTGGCCGTCGAGGTAGATTCTTGGCGGATAGTCTTGAAAGATGCCCTTGGTTCCGGCAATCAGATTGATTCGATCGTATGGATGTGGTGTGGAGACGGTATGTTTTACGGTGATGGTCAGGCCATTTGCTGTCTTGATGAGGGATGTATTCATGTCGCCGGCGATGTAGCGTTCGCTTTGGCGTGGGTCTCCAGACTTCAAATGATTCTTTCGATATTCGTCGAGACCGCGCTGAGGAGTGCTCATGGACACGATATGGGCGAACCGGTCTCCGCGCTGAATACCCATGTAGTTTGCGACTGGGCCTAGCCCGTGGCTTGGATACAGATTTCCGTCGCGTTTTGTGTGTTCGGCTCTCCTCCAAAGGCCTTCTCCAGCGTTGGAGAAGAGTTCTTCGCGAAGATCGTGGAGATACGCTCCCTCACCGTAAAGGAGTTCACCTAATCGACCTGCGTGGATCATTCGCAGGATGAGAGTTTCGTTGTAGCCATAGCAACAGTTCTCCAGCATCATGCAATGCTTGCCTGTTGCTTCGGAGGTCTCGACGATATTCCAGCATTCCTCGATTGTCGTAACGCCTGGTACCTCGATGGCAACATCTTTGCCGTGCTTCATGGCGTAGATGGCCTGGGGTGCATGCCAGTCCCAGGGAGTAGCGACTATGACGAGATCGATGTCGTTTCGCTGGAGCATTTGTTCAAAGGCGTGAGGACCATCGGTGTAAGTGTCGGGGTTTTTCTGACCAGCTTTAACAATCATCGCTGCTGCGGCTTGCGCCTTTTCCGGAACGATGTCGCAAACGGCGACCACGTGGGCATTTGCAGCCAGGAGATTGCCGAGAAGGGATGTACCTCTGCCTCCTGTGCCGATGACCGCAATGCGCGGATCACGCTTCTCAAAGGCCACGCCGATCATGGAACGATGCGCCTCGGTTGCCCTTGCCTGTGCGATGGCCAGAGGGCTCGCTGCTACAGCCGTTGCGGCACCCAATTGCACGAACCTGCGCCTTGTCCATGATCCTGACCCTAGAGGGTTGCTCTCCATCTTGTCACTCCTTATTGCACTAAAGTCAGGCTGGGCTACTCATCGGCGGCGGAGCTTCAACTCCAGACGACGAGTGCTTACTTGCCTTGTTTAGATCGCTATGTTTTCTATAACTTATGGTGGCTATCAATTTATAGCCGTTAGAGGAGAGTCGTCAAAGAATTCCGGACGGAGAACAAGCGTCCGCGGGATAAGAACGGTTTGCAAGGCGTTCAAGGTTAGGGGACGATTTTGGCTGAGGCGTGGAAGAGGTGGTAGTCGGAGTAGCGATGGTTTTCTTCGATGGTGGCTGCGCCTTGTTCGGTTGCGATGTCTACTTCGCGGGGTAGCCAGAATATGGCGTTGAAGTCCTGGATCTGCACCGAACTGAAGTGGACTTCGGTGGTCAATTTATACAACTGGATACGTGGTATCGGAGCGAGCAGGTCGGTTCGGAGCAGGACGATTTCGTAGGTGGATTGATCGATCCAGAGGACTCCCTGATAGAAGAAGGGGATAGCCTTGTCGTTGGATTGGAAGTTGCCGGGCGTGGAGACCTTAGTGGGAATCTGAGCAAACGCCACGACGAAGGTTTTCTTTCCATCCTTCTGTTGCTGGCCGAGGTAGCGGAAGCGAAATTCCGGTTGGTTGGCAGCGGAGAAGAGGAGCCACTGATAGGCGAATCCGAATCCGCGTGGGGTGGAGATGGGGCCGGATAGATCGATGGGGCGGCCTTTTCTGTCGACGCGTGACTCCTCGATCCACACGCTGTCGTTGGAAGTATGGTGGCAGAGGATCAGGTACCGGAACTCTCGGGTCCATCGTTGGGCATTGATCTGACCGCCTCCGGATAACGGATCTCCGGCACTCTGAAAATGGTAGATATCCTCGCGTGAGATTAAGTCAGGTAATTTAGGAAGGACATTCGCGATGGTTCGGGCGATGCCGGCGAGAATCGTCGGGAGCTGATCCTGGCTGGATTCGTAGTCGAGTCCTTTGAGCGGCGGGACTACCTGTTTGAGTCTGGAGAGAGGGAAGTCGAGGTAGTTGGTGGCGTCGGGGGAAGCGTTTGGAAGTGTTGGCGTATAGGGGGAGTAAGGGTTGTTGCCTAGCTGAACCTGAGCAGAAGCTGTGCGCTGCTGGGTAAGGCTGGAGACGGCGATCACGACCGCTGTGATGGAGGCAGCGATGTTGTTGCGCAGAGCGTTCATGCTAGACCTTTGTCTTCTATTTACGAGAATTTGGAGGCAACGGCGCAAAGTACCCCCTGCGGGCTTGTACCCTGAGGCCATGCTGAGTTAATTCGACTTTTAACGGGTGATAGGTGCCGTTTGGCTTGACGTTCTGCAGGGAGAGCTCGAGCAGGTAGAGGCACTCTGGCAGTGCCATAAGGCTCCTGAATCCACCTTCGAGGTCGTTGCTGTTGTGGACGAAGGTACCGCCGGTTCCGTCGGCGAGTTCGGCCATGGTGTCTGCGGTCGCTTTCAAGGAGTCGTTGTGACTCTCCTGCTCCTGACCGGTCATGAGACCGTAGATTGAGCCTGAACCACTCTGGCTTGCGCTGATGATTCCAGAGTAGAGACCGCGCGCATCGATTGAGCTGATGGTGACGTTGTTTGCAGCTGCGAAGTTCACGATTTGGGACTCCATGTTCATGGTGTCTTGAGAGAGCGACAGGAATCCTGGCGAGATGAGGACGAGAGTTCGTTGTCCGGGCAGCTTGGATAGGGTTTGGATAATGTTCCAAATGTACGCGAGGGTATCGCGGGCGTCCTGATCGCCGGCCTGGAGCGACAGAATCGCGGCTGCTTGCAGTGTCTGGTCGACGATCTTATTGGTCTTGTCCTGGAGTGCTCTCTCGCTGAGATGTTGGCAGATTGCGGTCTTCTGCCACGCGATCGCATATTCGGTGGGGCTGTGACGGTTGAGGATCTGATCGGCGGTGTAGTAATCGATGTCGGGACACTGGTGGCTGTCATGCTGGAAGCGTTGCTGCATTTGCAGTTTGAGGACGGCTGCCTGCAATGCGGCGTGGTCGTGCGTGATGCCGGAGTTGACTCCCAAGAAGGACAACACCGCTGCGCGGTCCGCGTCGGCGAGGGGCTGCTCCAGCATCTGGGCTCCGGCTTTTTTTACTGGCTCGAGTTCACCCGGGCCGAGGTGGCGGTCATCGAAGAGGAAGACGGTGAATCTCCTGGCAGCGATGGCCGGCTGCGGCGTACTGGCGGGAGAGGCTGGGCTGGACTGCGAAGGACTGGATTCCGCGGGCCTCGATTCGTTGGGAACGGGTTGGATTTTCTGGATGGAGAATCCGGAGACGGGGCGTTGCTTTCCCTGATCGAAGACCTTGAAGTCTTCTTTCGTGAGGGTGTTTACGGAATGGCCCTGTGCGTCACGGACCACCACTGGCAGCAGGACCACGTTGACGTCTACCTGGATGGTGCCGCTGGGGGGTTGTGCAGACTGGGGTTGCTGCGCGGCGCCCTGGAGTGAGACGAGAGAGAGTAGGAAGAAAATGATCGCCGTGATTGGTGTGAGGTTTGTTTGCATCGGATCGCGAAATTATACGCCGCAGGGAGAAGGAGCGCTGTCGCTGCAGTTCGAACTATGGAACTGCAAAAGAGGCTCAAGATGGATGGTTTGTCTCAAGTCGAACTATCGACTTGATGTTCGCTGTAGAGCTAGTGGGGAAAGGGAATCGAGGCGCCAGTTTTCGTGATTAGAACGAAAGATCTGGCGCCGTCGAGTTATTTGCTTGCTGTTTTCAGAACCACCACCGGCCCCAAAAGGCCCGAGGGTAGAAGTGGTGAATCCGCTTTGTAGGGATGGATAACGGTAAAGGTGAGCTTGGCCGCATTGGGTTGCTGGTCGCCGATGAGGCGATTGACCCAGGCGTCGCTACCTTGATGGAGATCTGGTTGGCGCTCGGTTTCAGAGCGTTGGTGACATCCACTCGGTAAGGCGCGTGCCATACGATGCCGACAGGCTTTCCGTTGACAGTGACTTCTGCAAGGTTCTTGACCTCTCCGAGGTCGATCCAGAGCTTTGCCCTTGGCGTGAACCAGCTCTGCTGGGAATCGATGGTCTTCGTGTAAGTGCCGAGGCCGCTGAAGTAGCGGACGCCCAGGTCAGAGTTGTCGTTCCACTTTCGCAAGTTTTATCGAGCCAGATACATAGCTATAAATCAGATTGAATCGAGAAGGTAAAGCGTAGTGTGACCGACGCTATGCGCTGATCAACTCCGATCTTGGATTGCAACCAGAATGTGCTTCGCCGTCGTCGCGGCAGCCATAATGGGTGGCCTGATTCATTCATCATTCTTCTTTCCGACAGTGTAGTTCAGCGCACAGACTTCATTGCAGGTGCATCAGTATAGAGAACCAGTACGGGAATATTTCAGACTCGGGAGTGAGATCGGACGGGGCGGTTATGAGCTTAGAGTACCGACAGCGTCGAATCATTTTGGTAGTAGAGGACGTCGAGGAGACTGGTGTCCTAATTGAGAAGATGCTCAAGGGAAATGGCTACTGTGTAAGTCTGGCAAGGTCTGAGGAAGACGCGATCCTGAGAGCCCGTTCTCAATCTCCGGACTTGATCCTGATGAGCTTAGGCTCCGGCCCCAAACGGCTCATTGAGGTTGCCAATCGGATACGCCGAAAAGCCGGTCTTCAGCAAGACGTTGCCGTTGTCATTTTTTGTGATCCGACGATTCCCGAAGGCTGCGAGATGGAAGTCGGCGAGAATGTTTTCGTATCGCGGCCTGACAACTTCAACCAGCTTCGAGAACTGGTCAAACGGCTTCTGTGTAAGGCTCCCTCATATTGAGTATGCGTTTGCCGGGCGTGCCAACCAATCGATTCGACTCGTTGTCGACCACCGGCACCCTCATATTGAGTATGTGTTTGCCGGGTGTGCCAACCAATCGATTTGACTCGTTCTCGACCACCTTGTAGCACTCACAGACCATCATTTCCAACCCCGTGCGATTCAGAATCTTAATCCTGCCTCGGGAATAATAGATGAGACCTGCGTCCTGCAGGCGACCCGCCGCTACAGTGACAGTCTCCCGCCGTCCACCTAGCATGTTCGCGAGAAGCTCCTGGGTCATCAGGATATCGGAGCCATTGACCCGGTCGTGGCAGGAGAGTAGCCAGCGACAAAGACGCTGTTCCAAGGGATGCAGACGATTACAGACAGAAGTCTGCGAGATCTGTGTAATGAGAGCCTGCGTATAGCGCAGCAAGACGTGCTGTAGCTGGCCACCACGTGCAAACTCCTGTTGCAATACCCTCGTCGGCACTTTCAAAGCATGCCCGCTGATTTGTGTCACAGCCCTATGAGGCGTATGGTCTGCTCCGAGGAACGCGGCGACGTCAATGACTCCATCATTTCCTGCTACAGCCATCTCGGCCGTCGAGCCATCGCGCATGGTGTAAAGAAATGACACAACAGATTCCGTAGGGAAGTAGAGGTAATCGATTCGCTCGTCGCACTCATATAGAACCTGTCCAAGCCTAAGGGTAACGTGCCTCATACTTGGACGAAGACGCGCATATTCTTCTGGAGCTAAAGAGAGCAAAAGACGGTTTGCTATAGGTTGTTGCATTTCCAGGGCAGGGAGCATCGAGCCTCCAATATGTCAGGTTTCTAAGGGCGGCCCGGATATCGCTAATCAAAACATGCTTGGTTATGAGGCACTTACAACAGAAACACGACGATAGGAAAATTATTGCTTATAACAACATCGCTGCACATGCACGAAATTGTAGTTTTCAAGGACAATTTTTCCCTTTTCGACTTGTGTATGTTACTTGCTAACTATGCGCGTACAAGAACATACGACTTATGTTCTTGATGAGAGAAACTATCCGGCGTAGCCGCCGATGTCAGTGATTTGCATCACGTATATCGTGAGAATATTTAAATGAATTGTGTCAACTATGTGAGATTCCATACTGACACCTACCTGTCAACTATCTAGATTGCTATCAGGCCCTGGAAGTTTTCTGAAGCGCGAATAATAAATGATTCTGGAGCAATGCAGATGTGTCTTCTCCTGAGGTTCTGCAAACCTCAGAGTCATCTGTCCGACAACGCTGCAAAGGATTGACCAGTGCCTTGGATATCATTGATTATTATTGGCTTATGGGTATTATGCCCGGAAGCCAACGGTGGCGGAGCCTCGCGATAAAACGGGCCAGAACGAATTATTGTTGCTTTAGCGCTCCTGTCGTGAGAAACGCAGAACTTCTTTCGAAAGAACTGGATCGATCAATGGGATCCTCTGCAACCTTGCCATCTTATTGAACAGGAGAAACCTACGTGGCTATCGATATTTTGTCTCGAGATGAGTCGCCGCTCTCAGTAGAACCTTTGCTCGCAAACATGCCATTTCTGGATCTCAAAGCACAGTACAGAGAGATCCGTGGTGAGATTCTGGATGCCGTGACTCGGGTTCTTGACTCGCAACACTTCATTCTCGGCCCTGAAGTCGATGCGCTGGAGCATGAGGTAGCTGAGTATGTGGGTGTAGAGTTTGCAATCGGATGCGCATCTGGTTCTGACGCACTGCTGCTGGCCCAAATGGCCATTGGTATTGGACCGGACGATGAGGTCATTACGACACCATTCACCTTCGGCGCGACCGCAGGCTCTATCGCGCGATTGAAGGCTCTGCCAGTGTTTGTAGATATTCATCCAGACACATTCAACCTCGACGAGCGGAAAATTGAGGCAGCGATTACATCGCGTACCCGAGCAATTATGCCGGTTCATCTTTTCGGTCTTCCAGCCAACATGGATGCGATTCTGGAGCTTGCGCGCAAGCACAATATTGCCGTGATCGAAGACGCAGCCCAGGCGATCGGATCACGATGGAAGATGAAGGGCATTGGAAGCCTGGGGACTTGTGGCTGCTTCAGTTTCTTCCCCTCTAAGAATCTGGGAGGGGCGGGTGACGGCGGCATGATTACAACGAATGATCCAGAAATAGCGCAGCGCCTACGCGTACTCCGGGTCCACGGCGCCCGCCACAAATACCGATATGAGCTATTGGGGATGAATAGTCGGCTTGATGCTCTGCAGGCAGCAATCCTGCGAGTGAAACTGCCGCATTTAGACGCCTGGGCTGAAGGGCGCCGGCGAAACGCGGATACTTATCGCACCTTGTTTGCCACACACGATCTCACGGACCAACTAGCGTTGCCTCGTGCGCCGGAGACCAGCACTCATGTCTACAACCAGTTCTCCGTTCGTGTTCCGCAGCGAGATGAGCTGCAGGGACATCTTCGTGATTGCGGCATTCCGACCGAGGTCTACTATCCGAGCCCGCTGCACGTTGAACCGGCATTCGCATATCTCGGTTACCGCCGCGGAGACTTTCCGAACGCCGAGGCCGCCTGCCGCGAAGTGCTCTCACTTCCAATTTATCCCGAGCTTACGGTCAAGCAACTGACCGCAGTGGTTCAGGCCATCTCGCGGTTCTACCAGTGCTCCTGAAAGCGGAGAACCGGAAAACGGCAAAGGATTAATGTAGAGATTTATTCACTGCTCAGCAGGGTGGAAAGATCCGCAGAGTCACGCCGCTGCGATAGTCAGCAGTCCCAGAGAACGTACCTGACGAAACTCAAGATCAAAGGAGAAATTATGCTTCCGAATATAGCTGTGATTGGAAATGGATACTGGGGAAAAAATCTTGTGCGCAATTTTCACGCACTCGGTGTGTTGAAGTGTGTTTGTGATTCAAATAGTGAAGCTCTGCTAGCGGCGCGTGACCAGTTTGGCATCGATGCCTGTTCTTCATTCAGCGAACTTCTCAGTGATCCTGAAATCCAAGCTGTTGCTATCGCTGCTCCTGCGGCTCAGCACTATGAGCTAGCCAAGCAATTCCTGCTGGCAGGGAAAGATGTCTATGTTGAAAAGCCGCTGTCCCTGCGGGTGGATGAGGGGCAAGAACTTGTCGAAATAGCAGAGGCAAAACATCGGATTCTAATGGTTGGACACATCCTCCAGTACCACCCGGCAATATTAAAGCTCAAGGAGCTAATTGGAACGGGTGAACTCGGCCGTATCCAGTACATCTACTCGTCGAGACTAAACTGGGGTAAGCTTCGGTCAGTGGAAAACATCTTGTGGAGTTTCGCTCCACACGACATCTCGGCCATCCTCTATCTTCTGAATGAAACGCCCGTGAGTGTTACTGCCTCAGGTGGCTCTTACATCAATCCGCAGGTATACGACACCACGCTGACAGCTTGCGAGTTCCAGAGTGGCGTGAAAGCGCATATCTTTGTAAGTTGGCTGCACCCGTTCAAAGAGCAGCGGTTGGTTATCGTCGGCGACCAAAAGATGGCGGTATTCGATGACCTGGAAAGCGAACGCAAGCTTGTTATCTACTCGCACAGTATTGACTGGCTAGATCGTCTACCAATAGCTCATAAAGGAGAGGGTGAGGTCATTCCCCTTCCAGTTGAGGAGCCTCTCAGAAAAGAATGTGAACACTTCATCGAAGCAATTGTCACGCGCAGAACTCCGCGCACCGACGGAAGAGACGGCGTGAAGGTGCTGGAGGTACTAGATGCCTGTGAGCGATCTCTACGCGGGCAAGCCGCATCGGTTCCGGTTCATCAATCGGCGCCAAAGTACTTCGCAGACTCAACAGCGGTGATAGACAGTGGCAGTGAGATTGGACAAGGGACGAAGATTTGGCATTTTAGTCACGTAATGCCTGGTGCGCGTATTGGATGCAACTGCAATATCGGTCAAAATGTAGTCATCAGCCCAGGCGTAAGGATTGGCGACCGGGTAAAGATCCAAAATAATGTTTCGGTTTATACCGGAGTGGAGCTTGAAGATGATGTCTTCTGCGGCCCATCCATGGTCTTCACAAATGTGATCAATCCTCGCAGTCACGTCGATCGGAAGCACGAATATAAACGAACGTTGGTGAGACGAGGCGCTTCGATCGGAGCGAATGCCACAATTGTCTGTGGCGTGACGTTAGGCCGGTATTGCTTTGTAGCCGCCGGTGGAGTCGTCACCCGCGATGTTCCAGACTACGCGCTCGTGATGGGTGTCCCCGCCGCCCAGACTGGCTGGGTGTGCGTCTGCGGAGAGCGACTACGTGAAGCAAGCAACGTGAACTGTAGCGCTTGCGGTCGCCAATACAGCATCGAAGCTGGCAGCTGTCGCGAACTGATCTGCAGTTCTCCAATTGCAGCGTGACCCCATAGATGTTCATAGAATAAATCGATCTGATTCGTTGATGGGTTATGTGCGCTGCCACACTGACGTTTAGGTTTGAGTTGTCTAGTTTGAGTGTCATGGTTCCGAAGATGAACTAAGGATCGTTATGAATTATTTTATTGAACTTGCATCGATGAATCGGGAGCGCGCGCGGGGAATCACGATGACTCTGAAGCGCAGCGAGCGTGCCCTCCACAATTTGGCATGGTTTGTTCTTTAGGAATCGACTAAATCTATACAAATAAATAACTTAGCCGGATTTCAACAAGGCATAAGAAAGGCGAAGCCTTGCCTGGAATCCCGCATCCTGCGTCAGGTTTTTCAGGCGGACGCTGAGTCGCCGACAAGAACAGTTCTCTTTTGCCATCCCCGAAGGTGGTGGTTCGGGTCGGAAAGCCTGCATCTCTCATACCCAAACAATAACGTACAGGAGCGGAACCCGTGAACCGACTGCTGAACTACCGAAGATTAGTTATTCTCGCCTCGCAGATCGTTCTGTTAGCGATGAGCTATTACGGAAGTTTTCTGCTTCGATTCGATTTCCATCCGGATGTGACCTATCAACCGATCTTCATGCAGACACTGCCATTGGTGATTGTGGTCGAGTTATTCGCCTTCTCTGCGTTTGGTCTACTCCGGGGATGGTGGCGCTACGCTGGTATGAATGATGCGCTCGATATCTTCGAGGCTTCTTTTGCTGGCACGGTATTCCTCTATTTCCTGATCGAGCTGGTCTTCAAGATTGATGGATATCCTCGATCGGTGCTTGCGATCAATCTCATACTAACCATGTTGTTTGTTGGGGGTTCACGCTTTGCTGTTCGCGCTTACACGGAAAGTGCGCAGCGCGGGGCGGCTGAGCTCAACACACTGATTGTTGGCGCCGGGAGGGCAGGGAGTACCATTGCGCGGGAACTGAAGCGAAACTCGCAACTCAACCTGAGGCCAGTTGGATTCGTTGACGACGACCCCAGTAAAGACGGTATTCGGATTCAAGGACTAAAGGTTTTGGGGTCAACCGACTCGATGGCAGATATCATCCGCAAGTTGAGTATCCGATGCGTATTGATCGCGATCCCTTCGGCCAGTGGGAGTGAAGTGGAACAGATCATTGCAAAGTGCCGTCAATGCAAGGTTGATTTCAAAATACTTCCTCCCCTTAGCCGGCATGTTAGCGGGGGTCGCGCGTCCATTGCCAATCTGCGCAGTGCGAGGCTGGAAGACCTGCTCGGACGAGAGCCTGTCCAGATTGATTTGGCCAGCATACGGAATCAAATCGAAGGTAAGGTGCTGCTGATTACCGGGGCTGGTGGGTCGATCGGATCGGAGCTAAGCCGGCAAGTTTGTGACTTCGCGCCACGCGAGTTGATTCTGGTAGACCGGTCGGAGAATTCGTTGTTCCAACTGGGGCTCGATCTCAGCACTAACCGACCTCAGCAACATTTTGTCCCAGCAATTGCTGACATCCAGGATGTGAGCGCAATACGCGAGATCTTTGCCTTACATCGGCCTGACATCGTTTTCCATGCAGCTGCGTACAAGCATGTGCCCCTGATGGAGCAAAGCTGTTTCCAGGCGGTGAATAACAATATCTTCGGCACCTACAACGTAGCCCTTGTGACGCGGCAGTTCGGTTGCAAGACCTTCGTCATGATCTCCTCAGACAAAGCTGTTAACCCGACGAATGTGATGGGCGTAACGAAGCGGATTGCTGAGTTGATCATCCTGAGTCTGCAACGTGAGCATACGCGGTACGTCGCCGTACGATTCGGAAATGTCCTCGGGAGCAACGGCAGTGTAGTTCCGATCTTTCAGCAGCAGATCGCAGCGGGTGGACCCATCACTGTGACGCATCCCGAAGCTCGGCGTTATTTCATGACGATTCCGGAGGCGGTTCAACTGGTGCTGCAGGCTTCGACCATGGGTGTAGCCAGTGACATCTTTGTGCTTGAAATGGGCCAGCAGGTTCTGATTGCGGATCTGGCGCGGAACTTGATTCGTCTTTCCGGTCTGGAACCCGATCAGGACATGTCGATCATCTACACCGGACTGCGTCCAGGTGAAAAGTTGTTCGAGGAACTAATGTTGGATGGCGAGGGCATCAAACCAACGTCGCACCCCAAGATTCGGGTGCTCGATGGCGGAGCGGTAAGCTTTGAGCAGGTGCGGGTCTGGCTGGATCAACTTTCTGCCCTAGTAGAAGCGAAGAACATGTCGGGCTTGATACAGGCCTTCCAGAGCATTGTGCCGGAATATAAGCCCAGCGCCGAGGTGCTTGCCTTGTGTGAAGTTGATCGTCACGACATGGCCCTTGCGTGCCGGCGCGCTCGGGGCGAACTCTGGCACTCGGCCAGCACCATGCCTATCGAGCTTCTACCCGCCCGATTCACTATCCCGACACCGGTAAGCCATGAACAGTTGCGTTAACGTGGTTCTGCTTTCTAGTTGCGAGAGCGAGGGAACGGAGAAGCTATGAGCAGAAAATCTGAACACTGGCTACGGCCTGAAGCATGGGATATGATCACCCCGCAACTCCCTGAGTCAACGCCCCGACACCTTGAGTTGGAGGGTAGGCAGGGTTCTGGTCCACACTTCTCGGCGGGGTTGAGTCGGCATGTTGACTCCCAGCAAGGCCAGCCCAATAGCTACGAACGCACCGATTGGCTGCGAGGTCTGAATATTCTCCAGAAGCATTGGCGCCTGTCGGCGGCGTTTGCTTTAGTCGTCGTGGTGAGCGTGACGGTCGCCACGCTGGTAATGAAACCGGTGTATGAGCCTCAAGCACGATTGGAAGTCGACCCTCCGGGAGCTGAGGTGTTCTCGCTCCAGGGGAGTAACAATAGTGCGGCTTCGACGGACTATATGGAGACTCAGGCGCAGAACCTGCAAGATGACGAGTTAACCTTGGAAGTCATTCGCAAGCTCCGCCTCGATCGTAGTCCTTACTTCGGAGGGGATCCTTATGCAGTCAGCGGTGGCCCGATACTGGCGAGTGACGTTGCCATTCCATGGACGCCCGCCGAAAACAAGGCGCTTATTGCCTTCAAGCAGTCGAGAAAGATCACGCGTGACGCAGTAAGTCGGCTCATCACTGTGAGTGTCTCAGCTCACAATCCAATTGTGGCGGCGATAGTTACAAACACGCTGGTAAACATGTTTATTGAACGGGACTACAAGTTGCGGAACGATGCGATATTGCAGTCATCGATGTGGCTGCAAAGACAGCTGGATGATATTCGCCTGCGCTTGGATGATTCAAATCGCGCGCTGAACAAATTCGAAAACGACCATGGAATTAGTACGATCGGGGACAACCAGAATAGATTTTCTGACCAAATGGTTGAACTAAGTCGGCAGTTGATGCAGGCGCAGGCCGACCGCATTCAGTTGGAGTCTTACATGAACGACGCCAAAGGCGTTCAAGACAGCTCCCTGCCCCAGATTAGCAGTAACCCTGTAGTTCAAGTGTTGACCGAAAAACTGGCGGAAGTAAAAGCAGAGATCTCAGAGACCAAGGCGATCTACGGCACGAGTCACCCCAATACCAAGAGGCTCCAGAACCAGGCCGATGAGCTTCAATCGCAGTTGAACGCGCAGCGGGCGGAGATTCTCCGCGACATTAAGACCAGCTACACTGCATCGCAATCCCGCGAGCATTTGATGCAATCACAGATGCAGGGCGCAACTCAGCAAATGGCGGTGCTGGCACAATACAACGGTCTTAAGAAAGAAGCAGATGCAAATAGGCAGCTTTATGAGGCGCTCTACCAGAAGATCAAGGAGGCCGCTATCGCTGCGGAGACGAAGTCCAGCAATATCCGCGTGGTGGACCGGGCACGCGTACTGGATGCACCTACGCGCCCACATCGCATGCAGAACATCGGCACGGGTCTGCTGGTAGGGTTATTGGGCGGAGTGGTCATCGCATTCCTTCGGGAAGGGATGGATACCCGGATCCACACGCCTGACGATATGCGGCGGCACCTGGGCACGGATTCGATCTCGATAGTCCCAGTGATCAGCGACGGAGGTGAGGCGGTACAGGCTCGTCCATGGAAGATGTTACGGCCATGTAACGCTCAGCACACGCCCCATCTGTTTCAGATTGACCGGCCAAATTCCCCGGAGGGGGAGGCGCTTCGTGGTCTCAGTTTGTCTGTGCGCCTATCTCGCCAGAATAGCTGTCCATCTCAAGTTCTGCTTGTCGTTTCCCCATTTAGGGGCGAAGGGAAGACAACACTCTCTATCAACCTTGCGCTCGCGCTTGCGCGGCACGGCAGAACTTGCATCGTGGATGCTGACCTCCGGAAGGAGAGTATAGCGCAGGCTCTGGGGTTAGTTGCCGATTACGGGATCAGGGAAGTGTTGTCCGACGCCATGGACGTTGACGAGGTTCTCGTTGAGGCCAAGCAACTGCCCAATCTGTGGCTTTTGGCAACAGGCTCGGCTCCAGGCGAACCAGGTGGGCTGATCTCATCTGTGGCTATGTCGGGCCTGGTGGAGAAGTTGAGACGAAGGTTCGAATTCATTGTCATCGATTCGCCGCCGATGCTCCTATTCTCCGACGGACGAGCACTTTCCACCCTTGCAGACGGGGTGATCGTAGTTGGTCGTTCCGGTGTGACGACACGCGACAATCTCACACGCACCATGGCCTTATTGGGCGGCGTGCGATCCGCTCCAGTAGTCGAACTCGTTCTTAACGCAGTCGAATCCTCTGCCACTGGCTATAACTATTATTCTGCCAGGGGCATGGCAGGCTGAGTATTTAGAAGTCTCGTCTCCTGACGGTTAGCAGGATAGTTCCGCTCATCTCGACATATCAACTTACAGGTAACAGGGATTTTCATGGATTCCTACATGCTGCGGCCAAAGCTAATCAGTGCTTTAGCAATAGACGGTGGCACGCCTGTGCGAACCCGTAGCTTTGCACCGTGGCCGTCACTGTCGGAAGATGAAATCGAAGCCGTCAGCCGTGTCTTGCGATCAGGGAGACTGAATTACTGGACAGGTGAAGAGGTTAAACATTTCGAAGAGGAATTTGCATCTTTTGCAGGGTGTCAACACGGACTTGCAGTTGCAAACGGAACGGTGGCTCTGGAGCTGGCGCTTTATGCCTTGGGGATTGGAACCGGCGACGAGGTGATAGTCCCCAGCCGTACCTTCATCGCGTCAGCGAGCTGTGCAGTCATGAGAGGCGCTAAGCCGGTGTTCGCGGATGTCGATCCTATCAGTCAAACACTCACGGCAGATAGTATCCGCGAAGTGTTGTCTCCACGCACGAGAGCTATCATTGCCGTTCACCTAGCGGGTTGGCCTTGTGATATGGATCCAATCATCTCAATAGCGCGCGAACGTGGGCTCAAAGTCATCGAAGATTGCGCTCAGGCACATGGGGCGACTTACAAGGGACGGCCCGTTGGAAGCCTGGGCGATATTGCCGCCTTCTCGTTTTGCCAGGACAAGATCATGTCGACCGGTGGCGAAGGGGGGATGGTGACCACCAACGACGATGCTCTTTGGAAACGGGCATGGAGTTTCAAGGATCATGGCAAGGACTATGACGCAGCCAATAGTCCGCAAAAGTCTCCAGGGTTTCGTTGGTTGCATGACTCTTTTGGCACCAATTGGCGCCTCACCGAAATGCAGGCCGCGATCGGACGAAGTCTACTTGCAAAGCTTCCTAACCAACTGGAGTGCCGTCGCAGAAACGCTGAAGTGCTGAGTCAGCACTTCACCAAGCTCCCCGCTCTCAGGGTTACGGTTCCCCCGGTCGAGATAGGTCACGCGTACTACAAGTACTATGCGTTTCTTTCTCCGGAATGGCTGCGGGATGGGTGGAATCGAGACCGTTTGCTGCAAGCAGTGGTTGCAGAAGGAATTCCATGCTTTAGCGGAAGTTGCAGTGAGATCTACTTTGAAAATGCGTTTCCCAAAGACATGCGGCCCGCTGAGAGATTACCAGTAGCGCAACGGTTGGGCGAGACAAGTCTGATGTTCTTCGTACACCCAACGCTTTCGGAGCAGGACATGCTCGACACCGCTCGAGCAGTTGAGAAGGTACTCGAGAGCGCAACCGACAAGTTCTCTGAGGCTCTGGCTTCCTGAGGCGGGTCTGGCATATGCGACCGAAAGTTCGCTGATCGACGAAAGACTATGGCTTCCAAACTAATCGACCTCAGCTCCGCTACCAACGAAGAAGCCGGAAACAACTCTGTCGGAATCGCTCGTCAACAGATTCGCGGTTCCAGCCTATTCCTGGTTGGGAACATTACATCTTTGGTAATTACGTTTCTTCCCCACCTTGTATTAGTGAGGTACTTGAGCACAGAAGCGTTCGGACATTTGGCGTATGCACTCTCACTGGTGGCGGTTTCCAAGACGTACGCCTTGGGCTTCAATGAAGCGTTGAGCCGCTTCGTGCCGATCTACCATACAAGGCAAGAACCTTCGAAGGTGCTTGGCAGCATTGTTGTAGTTTTTGCCATATCGCTCCTGATCAGCGGCCTACTGATTGCAGCCTTCGCTTTTGGGTCCGGTCCAATTTTGGCGCTACTCACAAAAGGAAGGGAACCGGCTGGTCTGTTGATGATCCTGATGTTTCTGGTTCCGCTGGAAACCATAAATTTATTGATCTTAAACCTGTTTGCCTGCTTCGCTCGGACTAAGGAGATCTTCTGGGGACGATTCATCCTTCCGCCGCTGCTGCGGGTAATTGTGATAACGCTGGTTGTCATAAGACACACAGGGCTTGCATATCTGGCTTATGGATACGTAGTGGTAGAGTTCGTCACTGTTGTTGGTTTTGGCGCACTCATTTTTTGGGAGTTGCAGCGGCAGGAACTGCTGCAAAAGTGGGCATGCGTCAGACTTCCAATCGCTGAGATTTTTGGCTTCAGCGTGCCACTGATGGCCTCGAACATAATTGGGATGATTGGAAGTTCAATACCCGTATTGCTCCTCGGATACTTTCATCCGATGTCAACGGTAGCTCATTACCGTGTTGTGCTGCCGGCAGCGGTTCTCTGCACTATGATTCCGGGCAATTTCATGCCGCTGTATATGCCAAGCGCGTCACGAATGTTTGCCCGCGGCGACACGGCTGGCATCAACCAACTCTTCTGGGAAACATCCGTATGGATGAGTGTGCTGGCATTTCCGATCTTAGTCGCTACTTCGTGCTTTGCGAGACCGCTCACGCTCCTTCTTTACGGCGCACGCTACGCTCCCTCAGCCCCGATATTGGCGATCCTTTCGATTGGCTATTATTTTAACGTTGTGTTCGCGTTCAATGGAGTAACTCTGAAAGTCCTCGGCAAGATTCGATTAATGGTGATCTTGAACCTCGTAACTCCTCTTTTCATCGTTCTATTCAACCTATTGCTGATTCCCCACTACGGGGCAATCGGTGCGGCGATTGCAACTTCTGGCGGCTTGATTGTGCAGAATCTGATTCGCCAGCTTTGTTTGTGGCGTGAGGGTGGCGACATTAGTTTTTTTGAGAAGCGGTATGCGTCATTCTTTCTGGTGCTCGGTTCAAGCGCTGTGGCGCTGTATCTGATTCAACTCTTCACACCTGACAATATCTACGTTGCAGCGACCCTTGCCTTAGGAGCCTCGATATTCGTGTTGTGGCTGGTCAAAAGGCACCTAAACATCGTAGATATCTTTCCAGAGGTTCTTCGTCTTCCAGTTGTTGGCAGACTGCTTGCTTGAGGTGAACGATGATCAACAAAGAGACGTGCCATCAGCGCCCCGCATATTCCGCCCATGCGGCTCATGAAATCAACGATAACGTGCTGAATTTTCCCGGCCAACTGACCGACGCATTTATCAGCGGGTCTCGCCTGGAGCAGCAAGAGAAAGGCTTCCCGATTTCTATTTGTCATCTGTGTTCGGGCGGCTCCTGGGCTGGTGCTGAAGTGCAAGTTGTTACCCTGTTACGCGCGCTCCTAAAGTGCCCTGAAGTTAGCCTTCACGCGATCGTACTTCACGAAGGCCGGTTCGCTGATGAACTGCGCAGCGTTGGGGTAGCTGTCAGTGTAGTCAGGGAAGAGCGAAAGAGTCTCCGGCAGGTAATCACTGAATGCGCGGCGCTTGTTAAGGGAAAAAAGATTCAGGTTCTGCACACTCACAGTTACAAAGAGAACCTCATCGCCCTTATGCTGTCGTTATTGTGTAAAGTGCCGCATCTGGTTCGCACGGAACATGGCCATCCTGAGCCATATTCCGTCCTACGTAACCCGAAGCACTGGTGTGTACTGCTTGCTGATCGCCTGGCGGCTAAGAACAGGAAGGTGCGAATCGTCAGCGTCAGTTCTGATCTAGGTAAGTATTGGAAGAGGCATATTGATCCACAGAACGTGAAGGTTCTTCGCAACGCAGTAGACTTGGAACGCGTGAGTTCGAACTTCAGCCCGGGACAAGCAAAGCATCGGCTCGACCTTCCAGATAATAGTCTTGTGATTGGAATCGCGGCGCGGCTTGAACCGATCAAACGGCATGATTTGTTCGTTGCGACAGCGGCTTATCTAGCGGAGAAGACTCCCCACGCGCACTTCGTGATTGCTGGTGGAGGCCGTCAGAAGGAGTTATTGCAGCGATTGATTATCGACTTCGGGTTACAGGAACGAGTAACTCTTATTGGCGAACGCAATGATGTTTACGATGTGCTCCGGGCAATGGATATCCTGCTTATTTGCTCTGACCACGAAGGGATTCCTATGGTTATGCTGGAAGCCATGGCTCTCGGGGTTACGGTGGTATCCCGTAAGGTGGGCGGTATACCTGAAGTGATTCGTAACGGCGTAAATGGAATCCTGGTTGACTCGGATAATCCAAAGGATCTCGGCCGCGCATGTTTGTCCGTTTTCAATAAGTCCCGCTTACGGGCAAATATTACGCAAGTCGCTTGCGATGAAGTCCACCGGCGGGGCTCGGCCGAAAAGCATGCCAGAAGCGTGGTGGAGCTATACCAATCCATCTCTTATCGACAAGTTGCATAGGGCTCCTTTGAGCAGCACTCTTTCTCTTACTCTTGCTTTCTTACTGCCAGACCGAGACCAAGACTTCACGGCCGTTAACGCGTACCCGATAGCGAAAGGTGAGACGAACATTAACATGCTTTCGACGACCATCCTGAATTCGAATGAGAGCTTGCCAGCGAGGAAATGGCTCCTGTTGTCACAAGGTGCGGTCCTGGTCACGACTGCGTGTTTCCTGGGGTGGATGATTGCGTCGGAGAATTGGCTGCTTGTCGCTGGAATGTTTGCCCTGCTGTTGCTGCTGATGCGGCCGATTGAATGTTCTCTTGGGCTCTATGCGTTCTTGATCCCATTCGAATCCATGACCGCCATGGAAGTTAGCTCCGGTCCGACGGCAACGTTGCTGAGATATGTGGGGTTGCTTGCGATCTTAGTAACTCTCAGCGTCGGCTGGCTACGCGATCGTATTGTGCGGCCCCCACAGACGGCGCTGTTCTGGTCGCTGTTCATCCTGTGGGGCGGAATTTCAACTCTATGGGCGATCGATGAAAAGACGGCTCTGATTCGACTTCCAACTGCTCTGGGCTTGTGGCTGCTCTACATGGCCGTAGTTTCAGTACGAATCACAGCGAAGGAGTTTTCGTGGATTACTCTGCTGACAATCCTCGGCGGGTGCGGCGCTTCAATGTATTCCGCCTATATGTTTGTCCAATCGGGCGGTGCGATCGGCCGTATCTCTCTCGCAGAAGGATCGAATCTATCGGATCCGAACTTTTTCGCGGTCACGCTCCTTCTGCCTTTGTCGCTTTCCTTCGGAGGGGTACTGTCAAGCCGCATGTGGTTGCGCCGCGCCCTCTACTTGGTTGCTACCGGAGTCATTGCACTTGCCGTGTTCCTTACAATGTCGCGAGGCGCCCTCGTTGCGGTGGCAGTAATCGTATTCATATTTCTGCTTCGCTTGCACCTGAACTGGCGCCTGCTTCTACCTTTGGTTGTGGCTGGCGGTACGTTGCTGTTCATGCCGCGGCTATTTTTTGAGCGGATGCAGGAAGTTTCCTCCACCAGAATGGCAGGGCGGGAGGATATCTGGCAAATAGGCATCAATTCCCTACAACACTATGGAGCATTCGGTGCTGGGTTGGATAACTTCTCCAATGCGTTTGAGAAGTATGCCGGCACATCTCGCTTCTTTGCAGGAGACCAGCGCGCCTCTCACAACATCTACCTCACCGTTTCTGTTGAATTTGGAATTCTTGGAGTGCTGTTTTTGTTTGAAGCAGTCCGTACGCATATGCGAGCATTTCCCCACTCCACTAAGAACATCCTTGATTCATCCCAACTAGTGGCCTTCGAAGCGGCGTGTTGGGGGATGCTGATCGCGGGATTTGCCCTCGACATTCTTTGGCGCAAGGCATTCTGGTTCGCCTGGGCTCTCTCTGCTGGTGCAATCCTCGTCAAGCGAGAAGAAGACCAATCTGGTGATCCCGTTCCACTGTATCCGGTGTCTAAGGTGCGCGTCAGTTGATCTGAAGAGCTCACGATATGTCCATACCTTCCACCAATGTCCCCGCCAGTTCGAGAAGCCCGTCGCCTGGTGCTCATCTGAGGTTGGGGGTGGTGCTCGACTCTTTGCATGTGCCGGGCTGGATTGAGTTCCTAGTCGACCAATTGACAAACTGCAACTCAATCGACCTCTTCCTCATCGTCCTGAATCACGATGCGAAGGAGACGCTTGAGACTGAGCGCGGACCATTTCTATTTCGGTACTGGACTGCTGTCGATCGCTGGGTCCGTCGATCTGCGACCAATGCTATCCGAGTACGGAACTGGCACTTGATATTGACGAGCAGATCAATTCCAGTTGTGGTGCTCCAGGCCAGTAAGCCCAAGACCCTCTCGGACAGCGACATTGCGCCGATCAAGGCTGCCAACCTTGAGTTGCTCCTATGTCTTGGTCGCGACGTTCCCAGCCCTGAACTGCTTGCATGCGCCAGTCTAAGTACGTGGTCGGTACAAGACAGTGGAAGTGGAGGAATCCTGGGTCAGTTTTGGGACATGTACGAAGGCAATCGAGTAACACTGCATGGGCCGCAGATAACTGAGCAACAGCAGAATCGGACGCGAGTTGTGTATCGCTCATGCATCGCCACCAATTTCCTCTCCCTGGCATTGAATCAGAACGATGCGTATTGGGAGATTGCAGACGTTCTAGTGAAACAACTGGCCGATGCAGAGCAACTGCGAACAGTGGCGCAATTACTCGCCACTTCGGATCAGAGCCAAGAGCCAATCTCTCGGACGCTTAGCAATACACGTATGGCGAGCTTCCTGGTGAAGTGGACGCTGCGAACTCTGCGGGCTGAACTGATGAAACTTCTGTTCCGCGAGCAATGGTCAATTGCTATCCAGTCGAAGGTTGCGGTGCCGCAAATGTCCTCCGATCGCGAATTTAGAATCATGCGACCTCCTCGCGATCGCTTTTACGCCGATCCATTCATAATCGAGCGAAATGGGCGCAATTATCTCTTCTTTGAGGATTACAGGTTCTCTTCTCGAAAGGGTCTCATTTCCTGCTGCGAGGTGGACAGCGAGGGCAACTACACCCAACCACGCGTAGTGCTGGAGTGCGACTACCATCTTTCGTACCCGTTCCTCTTCACGTGGCAGGGGGAGATCTATATGATCCCAGAAACTCGTGATAACCGAACGATTGAAATGTATCGTGCAACCGACTTTCCGTGTTCGTGGGTTCACGAAGCGGTCCTGATGTCAGACGTAGCAGCAGTCGACACCACGTTGCTGCACCATCGCGATCGATGGTGGATGTTTACCGCTGGCGTGCTCGACGAGGATGCACCCGATAAAACGTGGCGGTTGTGCCTGTTCTTCGGGGACTCCCCATTTGGACCATGGACGGCTCACCCGAAGAACCCTATAGTGTCGTCCGTTCGTCACGCCCGTCCCGCCGGATCCATGTACTTCGACAACGGACAACTCATCAGGCCGGCTCAGGATTGCTCAAGAGGTTATGGCTATGCTGTCCAACTACACAGGGTGGAGGTTCTTTCGGAGACGGACTATCAGGAGTCCTTGTTAGCGACCGTGACTCCTAACTGGATCCCAGGTAGTAAGGGCGTGCATACATTCAATCAGAATGCTGATTTGAGGGTGATCGACGTCATGTTTTCGATTCCACGTTTTGGTTTCAACCTATTCCCGGCCGCGCAGAGGTCTAAGACTTGCAACGCGTTGGCCTTTGAAGCTGCAAAGAGTTCGAGGTGATTATGTCGTGCCCACACATTTCAAAAACCCAAGCATTTGTGGTTAGCATCACATTTCTGCTGTCCGGAGCAGCTTCTTTGGCCCAAGCAGGCTCTACGCAATCACCTGTCTCCACGGTGAGAGTTGCTCCACTTCCGAATCTGATTGCTCCTGGCCAGAACGGTGCGGCTGTGCATGTGATTTCGGCGGAACATTCAGGTGGCGGCGGTCCGACAGGATCTGTCCCTGGCGGCGATGCCGCAGTCCCTCCTCCAGGGACCGCGCTCCCAACACCGGCTGGTAGCGGAGAGCCCAGTTTTGAAATCCTGATTGGTCCCGGCGATTTACTCGAAGTGAGTGTCTATGGCGCGCCGGACTATATCAAGCAGGTCAGAGTGGGCTCGACAGGTGAAATCACACTGCCTCTGGCGGGCACGGTGAAGGTTGGCGGCCTGACCCCAGACAAAGCCGAAGCGCTCATTACACAGCGTTTGAGTGACGGTCACTTCTTTAATGACCCGCGTGTCTCTGTCCTCGACAAAGAATTTGTCACTCAAGGGATCTCCGTCCTGGGCGAAGTACAGAAGCCAGGGGTCTACCAGATGCCAGGCCCCCGGAAATTATTCGACGCACTTTCTGCCGCAGGTGGCACCACTCCTCGCGCTGGGAACACGGTATCGGTACTGCGTCGGTCTGACTCACAAAAGTCGGAGAACGTGAGCCTGGTCTACGACGACAAGTCATCTAAACTGACAAACATTTATGTGTATCCAGGCGATACGGTGTTGGTGTCGAAGGCAGGCGTCGTTTACGTCGTTGGAGATGTTCGTTTGCCCGGCGGGTTCGTCATGGAGAACTCACATATGTCGATTCTCCAAGCCTATGCTATGGCGCAAGGTGCCAATTCTACCGCCGCTCTGGACAGAGCGCAGTTGATCCGCAAAGCAGGTCCGGATAGTCATCCGCAAGAGAGCTTGATCTCACTTAAGAGCATCCTGTCCGCAAAGTCACCGGACATCAATCTGCAACCAGATGACATATTGTTCGTTCCCATGAGCGGCGCAAAAGCAGCCGGTCGACGAACAATCGAGGCAATTCTTCAGACAGTTTCGGGCATGGCGGTCTACGGCAGGGTTCCGTAACAATCGCTTCGACTGTTGTGTCGAGTGAAATTCCCGTCGCTCTTTATCGATTGAGGTTGGCCCGGTTTTCCCGGCCTTAGAGCGACTACCGGCACAGGCCGAGGACTAAAAACAGACGCAACGACAATGAAAATTATGTGGATATATCCCGAGATCCCATACCCGCTCACCAGCGGCTTTCTGCGAGGTTTCCACCTATTGCGACTGTTAGGTGGGCGCCATGCGGTTACATTCCTGTCCCTTACAGACCAGAAGCAGATTCCGCCGGAATCTATCCCAGCTCTGCAGGCCTATGCCGAGAGGATAGAGATATTCAATACCTGCGATGTTCCAGAAACCTCAGTGATCAAGATGTGCGGGCTAATACCGGCATTTGGTAGGCCATTGAAGAAGTTCTGGAAGACACGCTGTGCTGTCAAGCAGATGCAGATAGCCGTGAAGAGCCTGCTGAAGCACCAGACTTTCGACCTTGTACTATTCCATGGCCGCGATGCTCTGCCTGTTTTGGATGGAGTGAAAGTGCCAATTGTGGTTGACTGCGGCGATACCAATTGCGCACGTATCTTGCAGCAGATGCGCCTAGCAGGCTTCTTGCGCTGGCCGAGACTGTTCGTTCATTACGTGAGGGAGCGACGAATGGAAGAAAGACTCGCGCGCAAAACCGCGTACCGTTTCTTTATCTCCACACGAGACCGAGAGAATCTTCTGGGGCCTAATGATCGAAGTGAAATAGTGCCGCAGGGTGTTGACTATGACTACTGGAAGCGTAGCGCGCCGTCTTCCGGGAAGAACTGCATCGTCTTCTCTGGAGTTATGAGCTACTCTCCGAACAATGACGCGGCCTTGTTTCTATTGGAGAAGGTCTTGCCGCTCATAAGGCCAGTACTTGATGGTCTGGAAGTACTTATCGTGGGTCGCGATCCTCGACCGGAACTGGTGACTGTGGCCCAACGCTATCCCGATGTGACCCTGACTGGCTTCGTTCCTGATGTCAGACCGTACCTGGAACGAGCTGACGTATTTGTTGCCGCTGTCCGGTTTGCGTCTGGGGTTCAAAACAAAGTGCTTGAAGCCATGTCCATGGAAATACCAGTTGTCACCACTCCTGTGGTTGTCGCTGGACTGTGCGTGGACGGCGTGGAGCCTCCACTGGTTGTGGGTCAAAACGCCGATGAGATTGCTGCAGGAATCCTTGGACTTTTGGCTGACCCAGTGGAGCGCGCTCGTCTCTCAACAGAAGGGCGTAGGTTTGTCGAGACTCATTGTTCCTGGTCCTGTAGTGCGGAAAAGCTTGAGAAGCTTTGTCTGTCTGCGGTTGGACACCTGAGCGGATCTTACGATCCTCAATACATTTCTGGCGATTCATCGCTGGTTAGTTCTAAATAGAACGTCATCTAGAGAGGGGGAAATGAAATGCGTGTGCTAATTACCGGCGGTGCAGGATTTATCGGTTCTCATCTTGCAGAAGCTTTACTGTCAAGAGGTGACGAAGTTCTCATTCTGGATGATCTTTCAACTGGCAGCTTGGAGAACATTCGCCACCTTAAGAATGTACCTAAGTTGAACTATTGGATCGATTCGGTAATGAACAAAAGTCTACTGGCAGAACTAGTGGATGAGTGCGATCTCGTTGTTCATCTGGCAGCGGCTGTTGGTGTTCGTCTTATTGTTGAAAGTCCCGTCCGTACTATTGAGACAAATATAAAAGGAACGGAGTTGGTGCTCGAAGCCGCACGTAAGAAGAAGAAGATGGTGTTTATTGCTTCGACCTCTGAGGTCTATGGAAAGAGCACGCACTTTCCCTTCCGCGAAGAGGATGATCTGGTTCTCGGCTCAACGGACAAGGGCAGATGGAGTTATGCGGCATCGAAAGCACTTGACGAGTTTCTGGCATTAGCCTATTGGAAAGAAAGGCAACTCCCAGTCGTCATTGCAAGGTTCTTCAATACGATAGGTCCCCGCCAGACGGGGCAGTATGGGATGGTGGTTCCGAACTTTGTGCGGCAGGCGCTGGAAGGGAAGCCGATCACTGTCTTCGGGACAGGCAAACAAAGTCGTTGCTTCTGTTATGTCGGAGATACCGTAGCTGGTGTCCTCAAGCTTCTGGATGCTCCTGAGTCCATCGGTCAGGTGTTCAACATCGGCAGTTCAGAAGAGATCTCCATTGAAGACCTCGCCATGCTCATCAAAACCAAGCTAAACAGCGATTCACCGATCACCTATGTTCCATATGACCAGGCATATGAGGCTGGCTTCGAGGATATGCCGCGTCGCGTACCGTCGACGGCTAAGATCGAAAGGCACATCGGATGGTACCGCTCTACCTCGCTGGATACTACGATTGACCTGATTGCCGAGTACTTCAAGCAAAGGCAGAAGCCGCTACCGTATAGCTTCACCGCAAAACCTCAAACTAGCTATCCGCAACTGGAAAACACAGACGCTGTAGCTTAGGTCACGGCTGGCCAATGGACACTAGTTCGATCTGTGACTCAGATCAACTTAGACTGCGCCATTAGCCGGCCAGCATCTCTTCGAGGTACATCTCCCAAAGAAGGATATCTGCAGATGAAAGCACCACACATTGTGCATCTCAGCACCTACCCCGCCGACGACATCCGAATCTTCCAGAAGGCGTGCGACCTGGAGGTAGCGGAAGGATACCGGGTTACTCAGATCGTTTGTCAAGAGCAGGATGAAAGCGTCGATGGAGTCAACACATTAGCCTTGCCTCCAGCCAAAGGACGGCTCTCGCGTATGTTCGGTCTCTCTTGGAAGATGTATCGAAAGGCAAGGGAGTTGGATGCGGACATCTACCAGTTTCACCATCCCGACCTGATTCCTGCGGGTCTGCTGTTGAAGTTCTCCGGCAAGAAGGTTATCTATGACACCCGCGAGTTCTATCCGGACAAGATACTCTCTATGCGGTGGATTCCGATAGGATTGCGCCCAATCGTGAGCACTGTCTTCTCGTTCTATGAACGGATTACAAGTAGCATGTGGGACCATGTACTCGTGGCGGACCGTTACACGGCTAAGGCATTTACTGGTCGTCCTGTCAGCGTGTTGCCCAATTATCCCCTGCTTACCCCTGTGAAACGCACCGAGCAAGCCAGGCGTAACACCCGCAGGTTGATCTACGTCGGTGGGCTATCCGAAGAACGCGGACTTCTGGTGATGCTTAAAATTGCGGAGCTGCTCAATGAGCAGAATGTGGAATTGGAACTCATGGGAACCTGTCCATTCCCAGAGGATGTGGAGCGTATCCGTGCAGTACCTAACGTGCGTTATCTCGGAAACCAGAGCTTGCAGGCTGTTTACGAACACCTTGTCGATGCGGACTTAGGGTTGTTGCTCCTTCAGCCCGTGCCTGCCTACGCATATGCGGGAGAGAACACCCTGAAGCTGTTCGAATATATGTGGTGCGAACTTCCGTTGGTTTCTTCCGATTTTCCAAATCTGAAGCAAATCATCGAATCGGCGCAATGTGGCATCTGTATCGATCCATGTAACGCAGAACGGGCTGCGCTGGCCATCCTGGATCTTCTTGATAAGCCGGAACTGCGACGACAAATGGGAAGCAATGGTCGTGATGCGGTACTAAAAGCTTATAACTGGCCCGCGGCGAGCAGAGTGCTGAGCCAGGTATACAAGAACGTCCTCAGCAGCAACCGTGCCTCCGTTGAGCCTTTGCCGCTCTGGATCAGAGTGCCTGTCGAGGCCGACCATCTAGGACTAGCACCATCGCACAGCTGAACTAAGTTTGTTTCTACCTTCTTATACGACCGCGCCCGTCAGGGCTGATCGCCGTGCCTAGAGATTCCGGGGGCAATACATGATGCAACATCTGATGATTTCCACGCAGCGGATATTGGTGCTCGCCCCGCATACGGACGACGCCGAATTAGGCTGTGGGGGCACTATCGCGAGACTACTCAGAGAGGGGAAAGACGTCTATGTGGCGGCGTTTTCCACGGCCGAGGCATCTCTCCCCCCCGGAGTGCCTGCAACTCGACTCCGCGACGAGTTTTTAGCCGCCATGGAGACCTTGGGTATCCCGCCCGAGAAGTCATTCGTATTTGGATATCCTGTGCGCCGCTTGTCGTATTACCGCCAGGAAGTATTAGAGGAATTAGTGAAACTACGAAGGCAGGTCAATCCAAATATGGTACTTCTTCCCTCCGCGAGCGATCTGCACCAGGATCATCAGGTCCTCAACGTCGAAGGACTGCGTTGCTTCAAAGACATGACCCTCTGGGGTTATGAGTTGCCTTGGAATAACATTTCTTTCAGCTCGCAAGCATTTGTGACTTTAGAAACCTGTGATTTGCAGGCGAAGTGGGGGGCGCTTCAGGCATATCACTCCCAATTTGAGCTCAGTCGTCCCTACTTTACGTGGGAGTTCATCGAAAGTCTGGCGCGAGTGCGCGGAGTGCAGGTTCACGCACCTTATGCCGAAGCCTTTGAAGTGATCAGATTGAGATGGTAGACGAGCAACCAATCGATGGTGCTAGCCAGCACGCGGCCGGCTGTGGAATGAATACAGCCGTCGGTACTATTGCGGCTATTCATCAACCAAACTACATACCCTGGCTGGGTTACTTCTTCAAGATAGCCCATGCGGATAAGTTTGTGTTTCTGGATAACGTGGCATATCCAACTGGTAGCTTCGTGAGTCGCAATTCCATCAAGACTGCTAGCGGTCGCGCGTGGCTATCGGTGCCTGTAGTTACGACTGGTCGATACGGCCAACTGATCAATGAAGTCCAGACGGATCATAGGCAGCGTTGGGCAGTGCGACATTTGGCAACGCTCCGAAGCAATTATGGCAGGGCGCCCTATTTCAGAGAGGTTTTTGCTTTGCTTGAGCCACATTATTCCGTCATCACGTGTACCGCGATCTCTCTGGCCGATTTCAATATTGCCCTGATCTGTTCTATCAGTACTTATCTTGGTTTCGGGACACAGTTTATGCGCGCGAGCGAATTGAAAGTATCGGGCCACAAAACTGAATTACTTTGTAATATCTGCAACACGATTGGGGCGACGACCTATCTCGCTGGAACTGGAGCCCAATCGTATCAGGAAGATGAGAAATTGGAGGCCTCCGGAATTAGTCCGGTTTACTCACCATTCTCGCAACAGAGTTATCCCCAACTGTTTGGCGAGTTCGTTGGAAATTTGTCTGCCGTAGACGCTTTGATGAACTGCGGTAGTTTTGGGACGCGACGAATGTTAGGCCTCGAGTCCCAACAGGGCTAGGCGAGCAGCCTTCAGAATGTCAGAATTAGCAGGCTTCGTCTGGAGTTAAGGAGCATCTCAAATGCGCGTCTGGCTGATAAATCACTATGCTGTTCCTCCGTCCGAGCCGGGCGGCACGCGACACTATAGTCTTTCCCGGCAGCTAATTCGTGCCGGGCACGATGTCACGGTCATAGCATCGAGCATAAATTACGCCACAAGAAAGCAAATGAGTTGCACGCACGGAAGACTATGCACCTTCGAGAGGTTTGGCGAGGTTCCGTTCTTGCTACTTCGCGTCCCGGCTTATAAGAGCAAGGTGGCTCGACTGTGGAACATGTGTGTTTTCGCGCTCGAAGTGTGGTGTGGCCTTGGCACACAGAAGATGCCTAAGCCTGACATCGTGATCGGCTCTTCACTGACCTTGCTTGCGGCTCTGGCCGCAGAGCGAGTCGCCAGTCGATTACGTGTCCCATTTGTCTTGGAGATCCGGGACTTGTGGCCGCAGACACTCATTGATATGGGCATGCCCGCATACCACCCTGCAGTAGTTGTGTTTGGAATGATTGAGCGATATCTGTACCGCCGTGCGGACAAGATTGTAACCCTGCTGCCTAACGCTTCGGAGTACATGGTGCCTCGAGGAGCGCGACTGAAGGATATCACTTGGATCCCGAATGGAGTAGATATGAAACTCATGCCGACTCCTCGGCCACGGACTCCACACGATGTGTTCACGGTGATGTTCGTGGGGTCTCACGGATTATCTGATGCATTGGATCCTATACTCGACGCCGCGTCCATTCTGGACTGGAAAGCTCCGGGACGCTTCTGTTTCCGTTTTGTAGGAGACGGCCCGAATAAGTCTGCCATGTGCCGGAGAGTTCAAATAGAGAGCATTGGCAACGTGGTGTTTGAGGATCCGGTGCCGAAGCAAAAGGTGTTTTCTACACTGCAAGAAGCTGACGCATTTATCATCAACATGAGGAAAACAGAACTATATTGTTACGGAATAAGTCCCAATAAACTTCACGAGTACATGGCCGCTGCGCGTCCAACAATCTTTGCTGGAGACTCCCACAACAATCCTATCGCCCAAGCGGAAGCGGGTGTTAGCGTGCCACCAGAAGACTCCAAGGCAATTGCCGGGGCAGTCGAAGCGTTGGCCGCTATGTCGAACGAAGAAAGATGGAACATGGGGTTGCGTGCCAGGCGCTACATCGAGGAACGCCATAACTTCACTAACCTTGCCCGCAGCCTAGAGTCAGTCCTAAAAAGCGCACTTGCAACCCCTGACGAAGTACGGGATATAACACGCAGCGCGGACGTCGATCCCACCGCAGCATTGGAGGTTGATAATGCTCACTCCCAGTGAATCCAGGAAGATCATAGCAAACGCTGACGACTTTGGGCTTAATGATGAAGTTAACCAAGCCATAGTCGAGGCGTTCGAGAAGCATATGATTTCCAGCGCCACACTAATGGCCAATATGCCTGGTTTCGAAGAAGCCTGCGAGTTGGCACACCGGCACGGACTGCTAGGAAGAATCGGAGTACACCTGAATCTGACAGAAGGCTTTCCTCTGTCGACTCCTATTCGACTATGCTCACGGCTCTGCGATGAGAGTGGCACCTTGCGCAGCAGGCAAACCAGGTTCCGATTGACGAAGGAAGAGAGAATTGCCGTTGAGACGGAGATTGCCGCACAAGTCACCGCATGTCTTGATCGTGGGCTTATACCCACACATATGGACTCACATCACCACGTCCATACCGAGTGGGCCGTTGGATCGGCTGCCATTAACGTCGCGCGCCAATATGGGATAAAGGCAATCCGCTTGTCGCGCAACTGCGGTCCAGGGATTCCGTTTGTCCACAAGTTGTATAAGTGGCTATACAACACCAGGCTCCGCATGCATGGCTTGGCAAAGACCCGCTACTTTGGTTCTGCTGCTGACGTGCAAGAGGTGCTTGCAAGCACATCAGGCGATATCGAGATAATGGTTCATCCGACGGCGAATGGGATCGAAAAGGCACCTGATGGCAGCCCGAACACCAGAGTCGATCATTGGTTCAGCACACTTCGTCTAACAAGTTATCCGTGAGTACTCGGAGCGGTGCTACTGACATTGAAGCAAGAGGTTGATACCACATTGAGGAGTATGAAAAGCACGCCTCCGTTAGAACCAATGCACCAAGACGTTGGTTTAAGACTGGGACCTAACTTCGGACAATGGGCACGTTTGGCGAGCATAGCGCTTGTGATCTTCCCATCCATTTCCGGCGCCGTGGCGTTAGAGTATCGACCCGGCCCGATTCGAAACTCCATCCATGAGTTCTACATCTCTCCTGACGGCAGTGACCGCAATCCAGGCACCAGAAAAGCACCGTTTGTGAGCTTCAAGAAGGCCGATTCGGTTGTTCGACCGGGTGACACCGTATATGTGCTGCCGGGATCTTACAACGGGTACACGGCGGAAAACACTATTATAATCGCCACGAGTGGAGATGGGTCAGCTCGCATACGATGGGTATCCCAAACTAAATGGGCAGCGCGAATCAGCGGACATGTGAACCCGGCCAACGGACTAGGGTGGGGAATCGTAGTATCAGGAAACTATGTTGATTTGGTAGGCTTCGACGTAACGAGCAATGCCAACATGGGGGTTTGGGTATTAGGCACCCATGTGCGCGTCATAGGCAATCATGTGCACAATATACCTGGTCAGGCCGGTTGCACCAGCTACGGTGCCAGTGGAGTCGAGCAGGGCAACTACTCCGGGGGCTATATGGAAGTTATTGCCAACGTAGTGCATAACATTGGTGCAGGCGGACCCGGAAGCTGCAACAAATATCACGGCATCTACCTGGCCGCGCCGTTCGATACCGCAGTCAACAATATCAGCTATCTTAATGCCTCTAAGGGCATTGCCACCTGGCACGCTGCCTCGTACAACACAATTAGCAACAACACTGTTTTCGATAACGATGTAGGTATCCTCGTTGGCGCTGGAGATTCGCCGTGCTATCAAACCTGCGTGGCGGATCACATCACCGTCTCCAATAACGTCATGTACCACAACAAGACGATTGGCTTCTGGCAGTACTCCAAAGCTGGTCGGCATAACGTTTACACCAACAATCTGGTGTTCGGAAACAGTGTTCGTGATGTGCTGCTTGAAGGGCATTGTGGGAATTCTGCCACTGGGACTTGTAACTCATTTGATAGAGCCATCTATGCGGATCCGCAGTTTGTAAACCCTACTGGGACGTTCTTCACGGGCGACTATCACTTAAAGGGTTCCAGCCCGGCACGGAGGGCCGGTACGGTCATAGGTGCTCCACCAACCGATTTCGATGGAATGTTGCGACTGAGTAATACTGCTCCTGACCTTGGCGTGTATGAGTCTGGCCAGCGCGTGGTGAAAGAGACTAACTGAGTAAGCACGATCAAATGTATAGGGAGATTCAAGTTCTATGAAGCGAATCGCGATCATCGGTGCGGGCGGATGTGCCAGGGAAGTAGCCTGGATGCTAGAAGATATTTCTGCTGCGGCAAATCAAGCGGCCACCGAATATCAAATGGTTGGTTTTCTGGTGAGCGACATCAGTCGGATCGGACCCTACGACAGCGCCATACTGGGAGATTTCTCATGGCTAGAATCAAACCACGTCGATGCCCTTGCTATAGGGATTGGAACTCCTGCTATCAGGCTCAAACTTGCTCAGGAACTTAGAGAGAAATTCCCCCACGTTGAATGGCCGGCGTTGGTCCATCCCAGTGTCAAATGGCAGCGACGAACGATGCAGGTGGGGGAAGGCGTGATCATCAGCGCCGGTACGATAGCCACCGTGAACGTTCGATTTGAGCCATTCTGCATAGTTCATGCGTCCTGCACTATCGGACACGAGGCAGTGATCGGTCGCGGATGTGTGCTTAATCCAATGGTCAGCATATCAGGTGGCGTGAAGTTGGGCAGTGGCGTGCTTGTGGGAACCGGGGCACAGATATTGCAGTACTTGAACATTGGTGATGGTGCACGAATTGGCGCAGGAGCGGTCGTGACCAAAGATGTCCAGGCAGAGGCAACGATGGTTGGAGTCCCAGCCAAAGAGCTGACAAAGAGCGCAACGGTCAATGCTGTTGCTCCGACGGTGCCAACTGCCGCATGACGTGCTGTATCTGCGGCAAGCTTTATCGATCGATGACGACTAGGCGGACTCCAGCAACGAGGCGTATGAGACTTACTATGAAGAACCCGCGAGAGCACGCACGATACGACAAGCTGAAGCGGCTTTTTGATCTAGGTGTCGCGGTTATTGCCCTGGTCCTCATGTCCCCTGCGATCTTGTTGACTGCGCTGCTTGTGGCGGTGTTCCTGGGTAGGCCTGTTATCTTTCGGCAGCAACGCCCTGGGTTGAATGGAAAGCTGTTCACGTTATTTAAATTTCGCACCATGAAGGAACGTATCGACGTTGCAGAAGATCTGCTCCAGGACAGCTCACGCATTACGTCTTTTGGTCGAGTTCTTCGTAGGACTAGTCTGGATGAACTGCCTGAACTGATTAACGTCATTAGCGGCGAGATGAGTATCGTCGGTCCCAGACCGCTATTAGTCCGCTATCTCGGGCGCTATTCTCCCTTTCAGAGACGTCGCCATGAAGTACTTCCCGGCATCACAGGATGGGCGCAAGTCAATGGTAGGAACGCACTGAGTTGGGACCAGAAATTCACAATGGACGTTTGGTACGTAGATCATAGATCCCTTTCGCTCGATCTACAGATCCTTGTTCGAACTATGTGGAAGATTTTCAATCGCGACGGAATTGACCAGCCGGGCGTGGTCGGAGCCTCAGAGTTTCTTGGAGACGGAATCTTGGCGAATGCTTCGGGCGAAGCTTCGGCTGTCTCCTCTCACGTCGAATCACACATCTCATAACATGATGGCTCACCGGGTGGGTGGGCATGCCAATGTGATCTGCATCACACTGGAGTGATGTTGGGCCAGGATCAGGAACGGCAAGAAACAAACATAGAAATATTAGTTATCACGCACACACTGTGCGATGCATCAAAACCAACCCCAATAAGGAGGCAGTATGGACAGCAAGGCTGCAAAACCTATTTCGGCAGAGATGTTTCCTGGACCGGGTTTTCGCGTAAAGGCAGAGTTTAGTCGCGCGGATTCAGACCTGATGGCGCAATTTGCGGAGTTCGCCACACCAGACATTTCTGACATGCTCAATCGACTGTATGCGATGGACTCTGGCTTGAGCTGCCTGACTGGTAACCACCACCGCCTGTGTGGGCCGGCTTGTACTGTGAAGGTTTTTCCAGGGGATAACCTCATGGTCCATAAGAGTCTCGACGTAGCCATGCCGGGCGATATCGTGGTCATTGATGCCCACGCTTCCTCCATGAACGCGGTGTTGGGCGACCTCGTGTCCACCAAGGCTAAACATCGCGGAATAGCCGGCTTCATCGTAGATGGATTTATTCGCGACTTGCCAGACATTCTGGAATTAGACTTCCCCATATTTGCACGAGGCACGACGTCCATAGGACCTCTCCATCGCGGGCCCGGCGAGATCAACTACCCCATATGCTGCGGCGGCATCGTGGTGAATCCCGGCGATATTATCGTTGCAGATGGTGCAGGCATCGTGGATATTCCACAAGAAATTGCATTCAATCTCCTTAATAGATTGCGCAATCAGAAAGCCAGCCAGGCCGCGTATTTGGCCGGCGTCAAACGCGGTGACTTTTCCAACGCTTGGGTGGATAGAATCCTCACCCAAGCGGGATGTGATGTAACTCCTACGGGTGAAAGTGTAGCTGCCTAAAGAAGTCGAGGAATTTGTGATGTCTTCACTACTGTGTGGACCCCGTGTAGCCCAAATTCTGTACGCTGGATATCGCCTGAAAGAGCGCCAGCGTGTCCGTAGTCCCAAGACCCTACTCGCTCTCAAACATCGGTCCCATTTTTATGCGGACCTTTGGTCCAGTGCCGCATCTCAGCTTGGGGCCAGCCTCGAAGCGCTGGGGAATGACATGTTCGAGATTAGACTTGGCGAGGAGTACACCCGCGTTCAACAGAACATCACGGCCATAGACAGTGCAATCGCGGTTATGGTCGCGCAGAACAAGCCTGTGGTGCATCGTCTCTTAGCAAAGCGGCAACTGCGAACGCCCACCTATTGCGAGTTCACGTTGAACGAGCTGGACAAAGCCACCGCTTTTGTCGAGAACTCCAGAAGCAAGTGTGTCGTGAAACCGGCTAACGGTGGCGGCGGCCAAGGCGTGACGACTGGTATTCGTGGGCACTTTGAGCTACTTCGTGCTGCAGCACATGCAGCAGTCTATGGTCGAAATCTCATGGTCGAACAGCACGTCGCCGGCGACGTCTACAGGCTCCTCTACTTCGACGGTGTGTTGATAGATGCGGTCTTACGAAGACCTTCTTCAGTGGTAGCCGATGGAAAATCAACCGTACGAGAATTGATTTGCCAGGAAAACGATACCAGGTTGAAGACAGGTTCCAACCTGGCACATGCACTGATTGTGATCGACACCGACGTTCGAAGTACGCTTGCAAGTCAGGGCTTGAAGCTCTCCTCTGTCCCAGCAGAGGGGAGGGTGGTAACACTCAAAGCGGTTATCAACGACAACTCGCAACAGGACAACTTCTCGGCTGCGCATCTTTTATGCAAGTCAATTATTGACGATGGCGCAGCAGCCGCAGCAGCCGTCGGTGTCCGATTCGCGGGCATCGACGTGATCACGTCAAATCCCCATGTGCCATTGGCCGAGTCGGGCGGAGTCATCCTGGAGGTCAACACATCGCCCTCGTATCACCACCACTATTACAAGCGGGACGGAAGTTACCCCGTTGCCGTCCACATCCTTCCATTTCTGCTCGCCCCTGGCGTAGCTGAACTGAACACCACACTAATCGCAGACAGGAGATGAAAATGCCTAAGATGTTCAACTTCGACGCCGATAGTTATGCTGATGCTTTTGCAGAGCGAGGGTATGTCCACATCCCCGGGGGCTTGCCGGAAGACTTCCACGCCAAGCTAGTTAAGTATGTCGAGGATTCTTTCGAACAGAAGCATTTGAAGGACTTTGCACGAGGCGATAAGCAGCAAGCGATCTTCGAGTTCCTTGAGCCGGAACATTATGATGAGTTGCGCGAGACTGTCGCGTCGATTTGCGGGGTCGATGCCAACAGCCTGACCTTGTCAGAGCGCCACATCAAGGAGTACGAGCCCGGTGCTGATCCGTACCCTCTCGCGCACAAGGACCGTTTCGGCTCTGAATTCTCGGTTGGCTTCTCGATCCGTGTTCCCGAAGGATCAACGCTGGTGATCTACCCGGAACACGATGTCAGTGTGAACCCATTTAACTCCACAGCTGAACTACGCTCCAGCTTCTCCCCGCACACACTTCCAGATGCGGAGTTGAAGAGTGCGCCGCGGGTGGAAATTCAGGATCAACCGCGTGATGTGCAGATATTCAGGGGACACGCAATGTGGCATCTGCGCGAACACGGCGCGGGGACTACAGTGCTGTATTTGAAGTTGAATACTTATAACTGCGACACCCTTGGGGAAGATCCGCACAGCGCCGCAACAAGACAAGACACGCTATCCTTAGCAAACTCCGCGCACTCCGACTGGACGGACAGCAACCCGGTACTTGGCAGGCGCGTAGATTACCTGCATCGCCGCTATAGCCGTGATTGGAGCGAACAGTTCGGCGTGGTCATATACGGGCAGCCGCACGCCACCGTCACAGAGGCTGAATTCGAAGCACTCAGCTTGATGAACGGACAGCGAACAGTGTCTGAAATCTCGAAGCTGATGAATAACTCAGGAATGGGTGCAGACATGCAGGAGGCCATTCGTCAGTTAGCCCTACGCGGTATTGTCGATCTGCTCACAAGCCCTATTGCAATGGGAGTATCTCGTCCCAAAACCCTTACGCAGGCGGCGTGACCCATGCCCCATAACGTGGATTCGCGAATTGAATCGTCAATCAAACAGCTCCCGCCAGCGCTCATTGTGGGAGGCGACATCGGCAGTCTTTCAATCGCCAGAAGCCTGGGTGCTGCCGGCATTCAGGTCTATGCGATTAACCGTCCGCAAGCAGACGTTCGCTACTCCCGGTTTTGCAAGTGGATCGATCTCCCGGAGGCTGTCGGAGGCGGGACAGAGTCATGGGCTGCTTACCTCCTGGGAGCAGAGTCCGAACATCTGCGTGGTGCCGTTCTGCTAGCAGGGAGCGATGCGGCCATCGAACTGATCGCTGTACACCGGCAGTCGCTCTCTGAAAAATTTACTCTAGACCTGTCGAATCCCTCAGCACAATTGTGTATGCTTGACAAGCTCAGCACCTATCGTGCCGCGCAAGCTGCCGGTGTACCTACCCCGAAGTTTTGGGTTGCCGATACGCGGGAACAGATTGAAAAACTCTCGACTGAGTTAGTCTTTCCTCTAATCCTCAAGCCGATCATAGGACATACATTTAGCAGGAAGTTTAACGGACATTACACCGTTGCTAACAACCTGGATGAGTTGCTTGGTGCCTTTGATAAGGTATCAGGTGCCGGCATCCAGACGTTTCTTGTGGAATTGATTCCCGGACCAGATGACAAACTATGTAGCTACTATACGTACCTGGATGAGAAAGGGAATAATCTCATCGATTTCACGAAGAGAGTTATTCGCAGGTATCCCATAAACATGGGTGGATCGACTTACCACATCACGGACCACGTGCCGGATATTCAAGCGCTGGCATTGGCACTGTTTCGACAGGTAGGGTTGCTTGGGGTGGGAAATGTTGAGTTCAAAATGGATGACAGAGATGGCAAGCTCAAACTAATCGAATGCAATGCACGCTTTACGGCTGCTGATTGCTTGCTCGTCGCAAGCGGCCTAAATTTGCCGCTCTTTGTGTATGACAGGCTGACTGGCCGAGCACATGCAGAGCCACCGCCCCGATACCGTATGGGGATGCGGCTATGGAAGCCCATTGCAGATTGTGCCGCATACCGTGAGCTGAATAGGATGGGACTCCTAACCTTCAGCGCGTGGATACGTAGCATCATGCACCCTCAAGTACTCCCCGTGTTCCGGTGGAATGATCCGCTGCCTTCGATCCGTGGCAGTGCGCGTGTAGTGCGGTACGCTTGGTCTCGCCTCCGAATTATGAAAAGAGGGGCGAAGCTTTCGCGCGAGCCCCAACTGCTAGCTTCGCCCACCACTGGTGCGTCGGATATCCATACACAAAGCGTACCGACGATTGATCTGCCCCGGCAAGAGGCGTCTGGTCGTTTATCGTGATGGAAGATACCCCACACCGAAATATGATTGGGATTTTGTACCCGGGCGAAATGGGGTCAGCCTTCGGGAGGTTGTTGTGCGAGTGTGGCTTTCGCGTTATCACGACCGTCGTGGGCAGAAGCGCTCGTACCAAATGTCTATGCGAGCAGGCCGGACTGACAGTTGTTGCATCGCTGCTCGAAGTACTCCAGCGTTCCGACGTGGTGATATCACTTGTACCACCTGCCACAGCGCTCTCCGTGGCCAGAGAGGTGGCTGCGCTGTTAGAGGGCTCTACCCGCACCCTGCTGTATATCGACGCAAACTCTATTTCCCCCATGACTGTGGCGCAAATCGCTGAGGTGCTGTGCGATGTTCCCGTTGATTTCGTCGATGCGGCGATATTTGGTTTAGCTTCCCAACTCAGGCAACGTGGCACTCTATATCTTAGCGGCCCGCGCGCAAAAGAACTTTCAGACCAGTTTGCACTGATCATGCGCGTCAAGGCAGTAGGGGATTTTCCCGGTCAAGCGTCGGCTCTTAAGATGATTGTCTCTGGAATACCGAAGGGTTTGTCGGCGCTGTTCATAGAGACGATGCTATTGGCCGAAGAAATGGATCTGGCCGATCAAGCAATTGAAGCCTGCGATGAGATTTACCCCAGCATCATGGAAGTCATTAGGCGGATGCTACCCACATACCCTCAACATGCAACCAGACGATGCGAAGAACTAAAGGAAGTTGAGGCGACGATGTTAAATAGCGGTCTGACGCCTCATATCATGCGCGGGGTTCGAGAGGTCACATCAACTCTGGCCAACACTGACTGGACGGGCCGTGACCAGTGGACGGTTGCTGAAATAATCGAGAAGTTACATAGAGACGCAACATTGCGGCAGCAGTCAGAGTCTCGCTCCCGCGAAGTTCCTGAACAACGAGCCAAGAATGGGCTAGGATCTGGTGATCCGCGGATCACTGTTGCAGCGCGATCTGGTTGCCGCCCATAGATTCTTTGAGTATGACTGAGTGCAAAGCACCGTTGATGTAGTCGTACACATCTCCGACGCGAACAAATAACCCCATTCGGCGAGGAAAACTCCTCGCCGAATGGGGTTTTGTAATTGGCACGTGTTGTAGTTAGTAGGATTCGTAGGCTCCGATATCATTGGCAGCGCCCAGAGGACGCGCACTGCCATTGAAGTCGGTGCTAGCGCCAGTGGAAGAACCCCTGTCAACTGTTGGCGAACCGGCCTTCTCGCGATAATCACCGGAACCATCCGCCTTCCAGTTGACAAATGTAGTGCCCAGCGCAGGGTCCACAGAGATATCGCCCGAATGAACGCTTTGGTCGCTGGTGCCCCATTCGAGACAATAATTTCCTCCAGAGTTATTCCAAAGGTCGTTATTGAAATAGGTAACAGATACTCCCTGAGGAGCACTGATACCGCACCGGCCGGTAGATTGACCTGTGTCAGCTACGATGTTGTTGCTGATGGTCGTGCCGTTGCCGCTCATAATGATGATGCCGCCCGTCGTTGAGAAGACTGTGTTGTTGGCAATCATCGAAGTGACGTTGTTGAAGGTGGCGTTCGAGTTACCGACGAGAATGCCCCAACCACCCGAGGTGTGGTAAACAACATTGTTTGTGACCTGAAGAGCTGTCCCTGCAGTTTCGGCAAGAATTCCGTCGGCCTGGACAGTGCTTGAAGTGCAACTTGGATTACCTCCGACATAATTGATGTCATAGATCAGATTGCCGTCGATGGTGATGTTGTGCAGATCGCTATTGCTGGATCCACTGCCGGCGATTTGAATACCTCCTCCGCCATTCTGGCCGCAGTCAGTCTCTATGTGGTGGATGGTGTTGTGAGTGATGTTCACGAACGACGAGGTCACGTACAACCCGAGGTTGTTGCCTGCCGAGCTGGTATTGGTAACCTCGAAACCGTCGAAGGTCATGTAACTGCCTGAGAGATATACAACCGTACTATTGCCAGTCACGGAGTTCTGAATCTTGCAGGCTCCCCTGGTGGTACAGGTGACAGTGATGTATTTCCCCGCAGTTCCTGATTGAGAGAATTGCGCTGGGCTACTGCCGTAATCATAGGTGCCTGCTGCGACCTGTACGGTGTCACCAGGCGACGCAATGTTGAAGGCATGATCGGGCGTGGCACATGGGCCAAGCTGCGTACAAGGGTTAGAATCGTTACCTGTTGGTGTGACGTAGTAGGTGTTGCCCGTGCTAGTCGTTGCCGCGGCAATTACGAGAGTTACGGAAGCCGAAGCAGTCTGAGCCTTCGCGTCGGTTACAGCGACATTGTAGGTACTGGTTCCTGAAGTGGTCGGCGTGCCAGACAGAACGCCAGAGCTACTCAAGGTAATACCAGGATTGCAAGTACCGGAGCAGCTCTTAAGTGCCCATGTATACGGAGTCGTCCCGCCGGTAGCCGTGAGGGAAGTGCTGTATGGCGCAGACACTGTGCCACTTGGAAGTGTGCTCGGGGAAGTGATCGTGACTGAAGTAGTCGCGGACGCGATCACGAGTGTTAAGGATGCCGAGGCAGTCTGAGCGTTCGCATCGGTTACAGCGACATTGTAGGTACTGGTTCCTGAAGTGGTCGGCGTGCCAGACAAAACACCTGAGGCACTCAGTCCTAGACTCGTGTTACAAGTACCGGAGCAGCTCTTAAGTGCCCATGTATACGGAGCAGTTCCACCGGTAGCCGCGAGGGAAGTGCTGTAGGGGGTGGACACTGTGCCACTTGGAAGTGTGCTCGGGGAAGTAATTGTGACCGCAGCGGGTGTAGCAGGAGCTGCTGCGATCGTTATGCTCGGAGATGCCGAGGCAGTCTGTCCGTTTGCATCGGTTACAGCAAAAGAGAAGGTGCTGGTTCCGGTGTTGACAGGCGTTCCGGCTAGGACACCCGAGCTACTAAAACTGAGACCGGTGTTGCAGGCCCCTGAGCAGCTCTTGATAGACCATGTGTACGGGGAGGTTCCACCGGTAGCCGTGAGGGAAGTGCTATAGGGGGTAGATACTACGCCACTTGGAAGTGTGCTCGGGGAAGTAATTGTGACCGCAGTGGGTGTAGTAGGAGCTGCTGCGATCGTTATGCTCGGAGATGCCGAGGCAGTCTGTCCGTTTGCATCGGTTACAGCAAAAGAGAAGGTGCTGGTTCCCGTGTTGACAGGCGTTCCGGCTAAGACACCCGAGCTACTAAAACCGAGACCGGTGTTGCAGGTGCCGGAACAGCTCTTAATACCCCAAGTGTACGGAGCAGTTCCACCGGTAGCCGCGAGGGAAGTGCTGTAGGGGGTAGACACTACGCCACTTGGAAGTGTGCTCGGGGAAGTAATTGTGACCGCAGCGGGTGTAGTAGGAGCTGCTGCGATCGTTATGCTCGGAGATGCCGAGGCAGTCTGTCCGTTTGCATCGGTTACAGCAAAAGAGAAGGTGCTGGTTCCGGTGTTGACAGGCGTTCCGGCTAAGACACCCGAGCTACTAAAACCGAGACCGGTGTTGCAGGCCCCTGAACAGCTCTTGACAGACCATGTGTACGGAGCAGTTCCACCGGTAGCCGCGAGGGAAGTGCTGTAGGGGGTGGATACGACGCCTTGCGGGAGGGTGCTGGAAGAAGTAATAGTGACCGGGTGAGTAAGATGGCCACCGCTGCCGCACGCAGCGACAGTCATTAAAAGAAGGAGTGGAAGTACGCCGTAGACTTTCTTTATAAACGTCAAGATTTGATCCTTTTATTGAACATAGAGCAACATAACCCGGTAGCTTCACCGGTCGCCAAAGGGCATAGTTCTGGTAAACTCTGCGGGAGGCAAAGTTGTCCGAGGGCATCCGGAGAATTCACAGAACGAAACTGTTGGGTAGCTAATTGGTTCGTCGCACTTTATGCGAAGGCTTTGAGTTCGATCGGAAGCGTGTCGCGGAATGTCACCACAGTTGCCGCGGCCTTGCACAGGTGCACGCTATCTATGACCGGTAATTTAAGTTGAATGTCTAAAAGTGATAGTCACTTTTGACATTGAAAACTCCAGCTAAATTTACTGGTCGCAAAAATATGCACACCAGAGATAAACAAATTCATAGCAAGTCGAGCGCCAAACAAATCTATAACTTGTTTCTGCTGAAAGGAAAAGGTTTACAAAATTGGAAACAGCCTTTTGGTCGGTAAACGTAAATTTCTTTTGCGCAAAATTTACCGTTTGACGCGCAACTATTGCCGACTTCGCAGCATCGAAGCGCAGCGCGTCAAAAGTAACAATTTCGCAAAGAATGAGAGAGTTACCTAAGTACAAATGCCTTCCCTACCGAGGCAAGAGCGCTGGGAGTAAGGTTGTCGCGCAAGCTCCATAAGTCAAGACGGATTGTAACTGGAAGCCACACAGGGAGTTACGGAAGCATGACAGGCATACTCGGTGGGCTTAGGTGGCTGACGACACGGCCGATGCCTTAAATGCTGCTCCTGGCCTGACGTCCAATCATTCTGGAGCGTCCTTGTCACTTCGCCTTGTCGACATCATCAAGTGGACTCGAACTTAGTCAAAGGACACTCCCTCGGTTGGGTGAATCACTTAGCAACGAACTATTCGCGGCGAGCAAATCCCGGACGTTGCATTGCGTGTATCGATGACCAATTGAGCTTCGTCGACGATTTTCTGGTAGTCATAATCAGAATGATCGGTGATGATAACCACGCAATCGTATTGGCCGAGATCTTCCAGTGGCACGCGCTGTAATTGCAGGTCGTACTTGCGACCCTTTCCAATACTCGGAAAATAGGGATCGTTGTAGTACACCACGGCGCCATGATTTTGCAGAGACTCGATGATCGTGATTGCAGGCGATTCCCGGAGGTCATCAATATCCTTCTTGTAGGAGACGCCTAGTATCAAGACCTTTGACCCCTTTATCGACTTGCTGCGGGCATTCAGAGCCTCCGCTATGAAGTCGACAATGTGGTACGGCATGGCAGTATTGATTTCGCCCGCGAGTTCGATAAAGCGCGTAGAGAAATCAAATTCTTTCGCTTTCCATGAGAGGTAGCAGGGATCGATTGGAATGCAGTGTCCACCCAGACCAGGCCCCGGATAAAACGGTTGAAATCCGAACGGCTTGGTTGCCGCAGCCGCAATGACCTCCCAAATATCAATACCCATTCGCAGACAGAGGAGCTTCAATTCGTTGACCAGCGCGATGTTCACGCAACGGTAGATATTCTCCAACAGTTTCGTCATCTCCGCCACAGCTGGGCTCGATACTGATATCGCCCGGCGAAAGATAGATGAATAGAGTGCGGCCGCTATCTGGCCGGCGTGGCTATCGATTCCACCGACGATCTTCGGAATGTCGCTGCGTGCGATGGTATTGTTTCCGGGGTCTTCGCGTTCAGGAGAGAACGCCAGAAAAAATATGTTGTCAGCTTCAGGGTCGTCACGCGAAGCCAACAATCGGAACGGGTTTCCATCCTCTAATAGAGGCAGCACCACTTGTTCGGTCGTTCCCGGATAGGTGGTGCTTTCGAGCACGACCAGCTGACCAACTCTCAAGTGAGGAGCTATGGATTTCACCGTCTCTGTCACGAAGCTAAGATCGGGCTCGTGATACTTGGTCAGGGGGGTAGGCACACAAATCACGATGGCATCCATGTCAGAGATGAACGTGAAATCTGTAGTCGCTTGAAACCCTCGATCGCGGGCAAGAGCAATTTCAGTTTCAGGAATGCGACAGATGTAGGACCGAGAGGTGGAAAGCATACCGACTTTAGTACTGTCGATGTCGAACCCGGTCACTTGGAAGCCTTCTTCACTGAATAGCAGCGCGAGAGGAAGACCCACGTATCCCAAGCCAATGACACCGATATTTGCGGTTTTGGAACTGAACTTCGCAATAGCTTCTTCTGTCATAAGCTTTGCGCTGAGTGGAAGGGCAAGAGGCTTTGGGCTGAGAAGTGGAAGAGTAGGAGTAAATACTGTATGGGTTTGCATGTGTTTTTCCTTTTCAATGTCACGAAGAATTATGGGATTAATTTGCACCCAGGGAGTTGAATAAGGTCTTCTAAAAGTGTCCCATCTCAGCCACTGGGCAGCAGTAAGCGGTAGCGTCGTGGCCGATTCCAGACTCAAGGCGCTGGATATTTTGTCAGCTGGCTAACTGCACTTCGGCAGCATCCAACTCAAGCAGCATCGCGCTCTGAATGAGGTCTAATGTCACCAGCAGTCGTAGCTTGCCTTTCCGGCGAAGGATTTTCCCCTCCAGCCCAGAAAAAGGACCAGCGTTGATCCTCACCTGCTTGCCGGAAGTCAGGTACGGATACGGTGTTGCTTTCCAGATCATGAGCGACGACCGTAGCCTCTCGATCTCATCGTCGGGAAGGACAGCAGGCTTCCCGCTAAAGCTCACAATTCGAATAATTCCTGGACGTGATAAGACCCGAATTCTATCGGCAGGTAGCATCTTAACGAAGACATATCCTGGAAAGAGAGGAAGTTCTACTTCGACGCGACGATGGTTCCAGCACCGCGCTGCCGAATAGAGAGGTAAATACGACTCGATGTTCTGACTCATAAGCCGGTCTGCGACTGCTTTTTCGTGTCGTGGCAAGGTGTACGCCGCATGCCACTGCGGCCTATCGGAACTTTCCACAAAGTTCAGCGTTTTCATGACCGTGCCTTTCTAACCGTGATATCACTTGGATTAGCGATCAACTGTCAGCAGACAAACGTAATTCAGGCTGTTACAAAGAACCACGGATAAGCACCCTATGGGCAACCTTATCCAATGCGATGGATTACTGGATCACGGGTTTCTCATGAAACCTTCCGCCTGTCGGGAGCAACATCTTCACACTAGAGATTCCGTACTTATTCATCAGTGTGATGGCTCACATAAGTGAGAAATCGTAACGCACATCTATTCCGATGGCAGATTAGTGCGCCTTCAGCCTGCCGGGGTGGCCCCAAGAAAATACAGGGCTACGTCGAGTTATGTCTTTGCGGACGGCGCCTTTTTCTTTGCCGGGTCTGAGATGTACGGGCTGGCGCGCGAGTAGTAAATGCAGACCGCTGTGGACCCTACTCGCAACGAGCCCGCACGATAACTCTCTCCTACCGGACGAAGTATCTGCACCCCGATACCACCCCGATACCAGTGGCGTGGCAGCGGTCGTCAATCAGCGCAATCACACCAAAAGCCTGCACCTGCTGAAGGCTGCAGGCTGAGATGGATTCGCACAAAACCTCGCACAGTGGCTCTGTGTGGAGCCTCAAAAAAATGCTGTAAGTTGTTGATAGTAAATGGTGGACGCGGCAGGGATCGAACCTGCGACCAGTCGATTAAGAGTCGAATGCTCTACCAGCTGAGCTACGCGTCCACGGTTGGAGCTTCCCCGTGAGAAGGGTGTCGTCCAGAATTGTCTGCGGATGTTGCAGAGCGAATTGCACTTGACTGACTTATCCAAGATATCACAGCTGCGGCGTGGATAAGTCAGTTCAGTGTCGGGTTAGCCTACAAAATCGACGTTTGCACGATGAGGAATGATGCCTTTTTCGAAGCCCATATTGAGCAGCTTCTGGATCGCGATTCTTCCGTCATCGCCGAAGTCAAGGGTGCGCTCGTTGACGTACATTCCTACGAACCGGTTAGCCAGCGAGGTGTCGAGATCGCGGGCAAACTGCATGGCGTAGGCGAGGGCTTCGTCGCGGTTGTCCAGTGCATGCTGAATGGAGTCGCGCAGGGCATTTGTGGTGATGAGCAAGGTCTCGGCCCCGAGGGACCGGCGGATGGCGTTGCCGCCAAGCGGGAGGGGGAGTCCGGTCTGTTCACGCCACCATTGACCGAGATCGAGGAGTTTTACCAGTCCGTCATTGGCGTAGGTGAGTTGGCCTTCGTGAATGATGAGTCCGGCGTCGAACTCGCCTGATGCAACCGCTGGAATGATCTTATCGAAGGGCAGAACGGTGGTTTCGATGTCGGGAGCGAAGAGCTTAAGGGTGAGGTATGCGGTGGTAAGGGTTCCTGGAACCGCGATGCGGGTCTTTTTCACTTCATCGAGTGTGAGCTTGCGGCTGGAGACGATCATCGGTCCATAACCGTCGCCAACGCTGCCACCGCAGGCCATCAGGGTGTAGTTGTCCTGGAGGTAGGGATAGGCGTGAAAGGAGATAGCAGTGACGTCGTAGAAGGCTTCGTTGATGGCTTTGTGATTGAGCGTCTCAATGTCGGTCAGGGTGTGACTGAATTTGAAGCCCGGGACTCGAACTTTGTTGGTCGCGAGGCCATAGAACATGAAGGCGTCATCAGAGTCAGGGCTATGGGCAATACTAATATCTTGAATTGCGGTGCTGGCGGTGGTCATTTTCGATAATCCTTAGAGTGTTCTGAGCTATCTGATGCAGGGCAAGTTACTGCGGAATCTGTTGATCCGCAGATATAGGCCGAGTCCTGTTGAAGGTCAGGCGGTGAAGTTCAAGATTGGCGCCATCGTTGAAGTGAAGTGAAGGCCAGAGCTGCGGCAGTAATTTTGATGGCCTCGCCGGGAAGAAATGGAGCGACGGCGAGATGCCATGCAGAGGTGGCTCCCAAGTGAAGCAGGTGGGCCAGCCAGGCTGCGCCTAACGTGAAGATCGGGATGCTGGCGAAGATCCCGGCCATGATAGCGGCTGTAAAGGTTGAGCGGATCCCCTTGGCGGCGCGCATGGTAAAGCCGGCTAGGGCCGCAGCGAGTGGATATGAAAACAGATAGCCGGCGGTGGGGCCAAGCAACTGAGCAATTCCGCCTGGTCCATGCGGGGTGAAGACGGGCAGGCCGGCCGCGCCTTCTGCAAGATACAAGACCATGGACAGGAAACCCGCTAACGGTCCCAGGAACATACCGATGAGGATGACAGCAAAAGTCTGAAAGGTAAGCGGCACGAGCGTGAAAGGGAGTGGCAAAGAGATGTGGGCACAGATTGCAACCAGACCTGTGGCAGCAATGGAGAAAACGATTTGTCCGGTCAATGAATCCTGGAGTGAAGTGGGGGATTGAATAAGGCGGAGAGAGCTGGATTGAGCAGATTGCATGCTGCGAGTCCTTTCAGACAATTAGTAACGCTTCGATGAAGTGGTTCTGGTACCGTCGTTGGCGCGAACACGTGGAGTCTGATAAGGGTCCGTGAGATCGCCCGAATCCTTGTTGAAATAGGCCGGATCAAGAAGCGCCATGGCGCCGTGACGAGCAGATTGGGGGGGCTTACGTGCTGGTTGGTGCTGCTTTGTCGGCTCCACGCGGGGCAGCATGACGATGCTGCGGTTTGAGTGGGTGGATTTTTTCGGCATGTTCCAGCTTTTGTTGGCGGTTATGTCTCGGACGTTCTGATGAAGATCGCTGTGACGAGGCTGCGGGCCTTCTGACTGCACCGCGGAGTAAAGATGCTGGCGAAACTCGTTTTGACGGGGAACGATGGACGCTTCCCGGTGGTGCTTGTGTCGAACAGAGCTTGCCTTGATATGTCGCGCAAATGCGATGGCCGCCCAAGCGATGGCCAAGAAGCAGAGGATCGAGATGGCGAAGAGAATCTGCATACCGCAAGAAAAGGATAACAAGGCACCGCAGATTCGTGCAGTTTATTCGGTGGCAGGTTGCCGGGGGAAGTGGCGAGAAGGTGGTATTCGGAGCGCGTGGGGAGGGTCCAGTTGCGGTATCACGGAAGCGCGAACCTAACAATCAGATACCAAGAAACAGGTACGAACTTGGTTCCGAGGCGAGTCGCGGGGGTTTTCCACTTGACGCAGGGAGCGACAAACTTTGTACTGAGATAGTGATGATGCGTTCCAAGTCGAGACTCCAAGGTGGCCTGATCCGGAGCTCCGTGGCGCGTTTGTTCGGCCATAGCCATATGGGTTGGCGCAAGGTGGCAACTGTTGCAGCAGCAGCACTTGCCGTAGCGCTGGGATATCACGTTGTGTTTGGCCAGAATGGGTTGACTGCGTATGAGCAGAAGCGTCAGGATACGCAGAGCCTGAGGGTTCAGTTGCAAAGCCTGGAGCACGAGAATGAGCAGCTCAAGGGGCATGTAGACCGGCTACAGACTGATCCAAATGCAATTGAGCATCAGGCACGCGAGGAATTGCATTACACTCGGCCCGGAGAAGTGATTTACACGCTGCCTGATACCCCTTCCTCAAAGAAATAAGTGCGGGAGGGTTTTACCTTGCCAAGGATTCGTTGCTGTCTTGGCGGGAATTCCTTCCGGCATCTTATTTTTTCTTTTGAAAGTGTCTCTGGAGATCGGGATAAAACTCGACCAGCAAGGCTCCAATTGAGCCAGTTGCTGTCACGGTCATAGCGCGCTCAAACGTAAGTTCAACACCGCGGTCCGTGGCTGGATAGTACAGGTTCGATATGCCCCCCGAAGCAATATTTCCGAGCACATTCGAGTAGTTTGGCTGCCACTTGCCATTGTCGCCCTTGCAGATCACTGCAGTAGCTACCGAATACAAAAATCTGTGCCGAAACGTGCCCGTGCCCTTGCGGAAGTATCACGGATCTTGATGCAGCAGTATTGGGAAGAAGGCATTTCCAATGATGGTGGCATTGAAGCTGTCGGTATAGGAAGCCCCGACACGTTTACCGTAGCCTTGCATCCCTTGCCCGTATTCGTGAAAGTCATCTTGCGCCTGGCTCAACGCACCGGTCAACGCGGCCGCGACAAATTGGAATGGATTGACCGAACTACGCAAAGCCAGCTCTATTTTTTGATGTGAATTCAGCGGTGGTGCAGTTCCACCGGTTACCGTGTTGAAGTTTGGTACGACGCCCAGTATGTGTTGGTGTTCCTCGTCCTTCAACTGCCGTTCCGCCTGGTCGTGTTCCAGTGTTTTCTTCTGGTGGTCGGCAGCGTTCTTTTCTGTGACAGAAGTCTGGGAGGAGCTCTCAGGACTATTTTGGCCAGCTAATCCGTATGCTTGCGCTTGCGGAGCGTCCGGCAGTGTCACCGTCAGCGACGCTACCTCGTTCTGGCTTTGTGCAAAGAGTACCGACGGTATCGAAATGGACAAAGCTAGCAAGCTAACTTGAAGAGGGGAAAGGAAATGATTAGATTTCACGTTTCTCAATCAGACGATGTATGGCAGGAAAAGTTGCGGTATTAAGCGGTGATTCTTTGCGATTTACTGGAGTTTCACCGTATGTCAAATCTTGCTGTGATGCCATTGCATATTCAGTATCTGTTGTGACCCAAATGCACTAGTATGCCAATTCGGATAGGCTGCAGACAGAGTGGAGGCAATGGGGATGGAGTTCGAGATTGGGAAGATAACTGCGCGAGAGACGTACAACCTGCTGATTGGATTGGTGGCGCCACGGCCGATCGCGCTGGTGACAAGCATGGATGAAGACGGGAGACTGAATGCCGCTCCATTCAGTGCTTATAACTATGTTTGTATTGATCCTCCGGTTGTTGCATTGGGTGTGACAGACAGGCCGGGGGGCGAGTATGTTCCGAAGGATACTGCTCGAAATATTCGGCGTACTGGCGAGTTCGTGGTGAATGTTGTGACTGAGGATATCGCCAAGCAGATGAATATCTGTGCGACGGATTTCCCGCCAGAGGTGGATGAGGTGGCGATGGCTGGCCTGTCTGCCGCGCCTTCAAAGATGGTGAAGGTGCCGCGAATACTGGAGGCGCATGCCGCGCTTGAGTGCCGTGAACACTGCACTATCGAGATTGGCAGATCCCGCGTCATTCTAGGGAGAGTGGTGAGCATTTATATCGAAGATCAATTTTTCGACCCTGCTGGGCCCTATGTAAAGGCTGAGGAGTTGCATGCGATTGGCAGGATGAATGGGCTTGGTTCTTATGTGAAGACGCGGGACTCTTTTCTGACGATGCCGCGGATCTCGTATGAGGCATGGAAGAAGGGTGAGCGATAGAGATGGAATTTGTGGGGCTACAGCAGGGTGCTTAGCCTAGATAGTCCTTGAGCCATGGGTCGGAGGTATGCACGAGTTCCATGGTGGTTCCGTCAAATACGACTTTGCCTTCGTTGAGGACGAGGAACTTGGTGCTGTCGTCGATTCCGCCGTTGGGGATGCGTTCCATCTTGCCAGTGCTCTGGTTGAAGCGATTCATGGCTAGGGTGAATGCATCCTGGAGTCGATGGGTGATCAAGAGCGATGTCGTATGCGTTACGTCGCGCTGTTTGATCACGAGTTCGACGATAGTGGTCGAGGTGATGGGGTCGAGTCCGGCGGTGGGGGAGTCGTACAGGATGAGATCAGGCTTGGTAATGATTGCTCGCGCAATCGAGACGCGGCGGCGCATTCCTCCTGAGAGTTCAGAGGGGAATTTAGCAATTGCCTGATCGAGTTCGACGAACTTGAGTGCTTCCAGAACGCGGTCGTGGGCTTCTGCTTCTGGAACATGCTCTTCATGCAAACGATATGCAACGTTGTCTTCTACGGAGAGCGAGTCAAACAATGCGGACTCCTGGAAGACCATGCCAATTCTGGAGCGGAGTTTGTAGAGGTCCGTTTCGCGCATCCTGGTGACGTCCTGTCCAAAGACGTGGATGCTGCCGGAATCCGGTCGCATCAGGCCATTCGCGAGCTTCATCAGGACGGATTTACCGCAGCCGGCAGGGCCGAGGATGATGCGAGTTTCACCGGGATGGACGGTGAAGGAGAGATCCTGGAGGACAGGCTTTACGTCGAACGTAATAGAGACATCTTTGAAGACAACAACAGGAGCATCGAACGTTGCAGCGCCGGTATGGAGTTGGTGGGGCATGGAGTTAGGCGTTGCTTCGGGCATAGAGGCGATCACCTACCGAAGATACCGATCATCGATCTGGTGACCAGCAGGTCGACGATGATGATAAAGACCGAAGAGACGACGACCGCCTGAGTGGTTGAGCGACCGACGCCCTGGGTTCCTCCCTTGGTGGTCATGCCGAAATAGCAGCCGACGGTGGCGATGATGAAGCCGAAGAAGAGTGGCTTGGTGAGCCCCTGGACTACATCGGCATAGACTAGCGCCTGGTAAGAGTTGTGAAAGTAGGATGAGCCATTGAGACCGAGCAGCGCAACGCTGACAAGAGCGCCTCCCGCAATGCCGAACGCGTCTGCCAGAATGGTTAGAAAGAAGAGCATGAAGATGGTGGCATACAGGCGGGGAGTGACGAGTTTGCGGACGGGGTCGGTGCCCAAGGCACGCATCGCATCCAGCTGTTCCGTTACCTTCATCGACCCGAGTTCGGAGGCCATACCGGAGGCGTTGCGGCCTGAGACCATGAGACCGGTTAGCACTGGTCCAAGTTCTTTGACCATGGAGAGCGAGACCAGGTTGCCGGTCATGCTGACTGCGCCGAACTCCTGGAGCGAGGTGGCTGACTGGAGAGCCAGAACGCAGCCGGTGAAGAACCCCGTAAGCACAATGATGGGGAGAGAGCCGAAACCTATGGAGTCCATCTGGGTGATGATGTCGGCCCAATATCTGGGGCCGGAAAAGAGATTGGTGACGGCGTGCAACGCCAGAACCGAGTAGTCCTGGACGGCGGCGACTTTCTGCTTGGCGAAGATCTCTGGGGATACGAAGGACATGTGTTCTGTGGCTCAATGTATCAGATGCACAATCGGTTTCGGCGATTGGTTGAAATTCAAATGATTCTGGGTGGATGGCAGAAAGATGCAGATAGGTGTTCCGGAATGAGAAGATAGATAGTAATGATCGCTGAAATGACGGCTGCGGTGTTGTACGGCAAAGAAGATCTCAGGCTCGAACGGGTGCCGATTCCGAGAGCGGGGTCGGGTGAGCTAGTCGTCAAGGTGGGAGCTGCCTTGACCTGTGGCACCGATCTAAAGGTTTATCGGCGGGGCTATCACGCGATGATGCTGAAGCCGCCCATCCCCTTTGGCCATGAGTTGGCTGGCATCGTGTCGGAGGTTGGTAACGGTGTGACTGGGTTCAGGCTGGGGGAGCGGGTGGTGGCATTGAACTCGGCTCCTTGTGACAAGTGCTATTTCTGTGGGAAGGGTCAGCAGAACCTTTGCGAGGACCTGCTGTTCAATAATGGTGCGTATGCCGATTTCATCCGGATTCCGGCACGGATTGTGGAAAAGAATACGTTGCACGTTCCGACGGGCGTGCTGCTGGAACATGCTGCGCTGACAGAGCCTCTGGCGTGTGTGGTGCGAGGTTTTGAGGAGAGCGGAGGACGGGCAGGCGATACGATGATCGTTATTGGGGCGGGTCCCATCGGTCTGATGTTCATGCACGTTGCGGAGTTGGCCGGGCTGAATGTGATTGCGGTAGTGAAGCGCGAGGATCAGATTGCGACTTCGAAGCTGTTTGGGGCGAGCGTCGTAGTTCAAACCGAGACGGTCGAGGATGTTGTTTCGGCTGTGCGGGCGTTGACCCCGGAGTCGAGAGGCGCAGACGTAGTGATAGAAGCGGTAGCTACGCCGGCCACCTGGGAGTGGGCGGTGGATATGGTTCGGAAGGGTGGAGTGGTGAATTTTTTTGGTGGGCCACCGAGTGGAACCAAGGTTGCACTGGATACGAATCGGCTGCACTACGGTGACATTACGTTGAAAGCGAGCTTCCACCACACGCCAGCAACCTGCAGAACCGCCTTCGATCTGATCACGAACGGACGGTTCAAGTGCGCCGAGTACATTACGGGGCGCGCGGAGTTAAAGGAAGTTCCCGAGATATTTTCACGCATGCTGCAACGTAGTGGCGGCAGCCGTGAGATCAAGACTGCGGTGTTTCCATCTGGAGTTCCGCGATGAACGAGGGAGTTGCAATGCAAAACAGCCTGGAAGGAGCGCCGGTGCTGTACATGACGCCGGAGATGCGGCCTTCGCTGGACGAGGCTCGTGCGTGGTGTCGAGAACTGACCACGTCGCATTATGAAAACTTCCATGTGGCGACCTTCTTTCTCCCCATGAAAATACGCCCGCTTTTTGAGAGCATATATGCGTATTGCAGGGTTTCGGATGATCTTGGCGACGAGGTTGCTGATGCCTCTACGGCGTTGCGGTTACTAAATACCTGGGGCTGCATGCTGGATGAGTGCTATGACGCGCCAGAGCGATCCATGCATCCGGTTTTCGTCGCGCTGCGGGAGACTATCGTGGAGTGCGATCTGCCCAAGAGGTTGTTTTCCGACCTGCTGCTGGCCTTTCGGATGGACCAGGTGAAGACGGAGTATGAGACTTGGGACGAGTTGTTGGAGTACTCGCACTACTCGGCCAATCCGGTGGGCAGGCTGGTGCTTTGGGTGTGTGGTTATCGGGATGAAGAACTGGGACTGCTCTCGGATAAGGTTTGTACTGCTCTGCAACTGGCGAATTTCTGGCAGGACGTGGTGGAGGACGCTGAACGTGGAAGACGGTATATTCCTGCGGAGTCGGTGCAGCGATACGGAGTTGATGAGGGTCAAATCGTAGGTCGGGTGTTCACGCCGGAGTTTCGGGCGATGATTGAGGACCTAGTGAAGCGGACCCGGACGATGCTACAAGAAGGTGGGCTGATCAGCAGTTTGGTGGATAAGGAATTAGCCGTGACGCTGGATCTGTTTCGGAAGGGTGGCGAGGCGATTCTTGATGGCATCGCGGCACAGGACTTTGACGTGCTGCGGGGACGCCCCGTGGTTTCGAAGATGAAGAAGGTATCGCTGCTGGCTGGTGCGTTGGTGAGCAAGATGCGTGCAGGTGTGTCGCGGTGACTCTAACGGAAGCTTATCTGGAGTGCAGGGCGATTGCCCGGCGCGAAGCGAAGAACTTTTACTACTCGTTTCGAGTATTGCCGCAGCATAAGAGCGATGCGATGTGCGCGGTTTATGCCTTTATGCGACGAGCGGATGACATCGCGGACGACGAGAGCATGTCAGTTGCTGAGCGCCGCGCAGTGATGAGCGAATGGCTGCAATCGTGGCGCGATGCTCAGGCTGGCGGGGAATCAGCGGATCCAATATTCCTTGCAGTTCGTGATACGCAGCAGCGATTTGGTATTTCAGATGATCTGTTGGATCAATTGGTGCAGGGTACGACGATGGATCTGGAACCCCGGACGGTGGGGGAGGACGGGCTGCAGACTTACGCTACCTTCGATGAGCTTTATCGTTACTGCTATCTCGTTGCGTCGGTGGTGGGCCTAGTGTGTATCCGCATTTTTGGGTATACCGATGTGGCTGCGGAGAAGTTGGCAGAGGAGACTGGAATCGCGTTCCAGCTAACGAACATCTTGAGAGACGTGAAAGAGGATGTTGAGCGTGGGCGCATCTATCTGCCGCTTGATTTGATGGATGAGTTCGGTGTCAGTATCGAGCGCGTGAGAGCCCTGGCCTCGGGAGCTGCGATGCATCCAAATGAGCGTTCGATGTTGTCTACGATTGGGGCGCGAGCTGATGAATATTATGGTTCAGCGAAACGGCTGCTGCCGCTGATCGATGCGGACAGTCAAGCGGCACTGTGGGTGCTCGTGACGATATATCACGATCTTCTTTTGAGAATTGGGAAGCTTGATGGCGATGTGTTTTCACATCGCGTCAAAGTGCCAACGGGAGCTAAGATTTGGGTCCTGATTCGTGGCATTGGGATGGCCGCGTGGAAGCGAGCTTTGGGATGAGTTCTTCTGATCAGTTCGATGTCATCGTGGTGGGGGGCGGGGTTGCTGGGCTGGCGGCGGCAGCCAGTCTCGCAGAATCGGGCGCAAAAGTAATGCTGATCGAGCGGAAGCCTCATGTCGGAGGCAGGGCTTACTCGTATGAACATCCAGCATTGCGTGAGGTTGTGGATTCTCAGCACGTGCTGCTCGGTTGCTGCACCAATCTGATTGACTTTTGCAAGCGCGCAGGATCTGAAGACAAGATCCGGTGGTACAACGAACAGATATTTCTGGAACCGGGCGGCAGGTCGAGCACCATCTCTTTGAGTGGCATGCCGGCACCGCTACATTTTGCGCCGAGCTTTTTAACTGCGTCAATGTTGGGTTGGAAGGATAAGGCGGCAATTGCTAGAGGTCTGGCTGAGTTTGTGCGTGGGTTTCCGGAAGAGGACAACGAGAGCGTGGAGAGTTGGCTGAAACGAACTCGCCAGACTGAGCGAGCGGTTCGGCATTTTTGGAATCCGATCGTGATGGCGACGCTCAATGATCGTGTCGCGGAGTGTTCAACGCGATACGCGGGCAAGGTCTTTCATGAGTTGTTCGTGAAGTCCTCTACGGGTGGCCGACTGGGTATCCCTAAGGTTCCACTGAGCGAGTTCTATGAGGACGGTGCGCGGTTGGTGGAGCTTCACGGTGGCAAGCTAAGGCTTCGAACCTCGGTTGAAGCTATGAAGCAACTGCCGGGCGGTGGGTGGAGCGTACGCACAGCGGAAGGCGACTATACCGCTGAAGCCGTGGTTCTGGCTCTTCCCTTTGAACAGATTGGGAAGCTGCTTCCAGCGATACAGATTGATCCTGACGGGGACTCTAGCGGACATTTGGCGTTGGCTAACCTGCGGTCGCAGACGGAACGGTTTACGCATTCGCCATTCACGTCCGTCCTGCTGTGGTACGACCGTGAGATTACGGATCTGGATCATGCATGGTTGTTGGACACGACGATTGAATGGTTCTTTCACAAGTCCCGGATCCGAGGGTATGCACCGGAGTTAGGCAGCTATTTAGAGGTGGTAATTGCGGGTTCCCGGGCGCAGTTGGGGATGTCGAGGGAAGAGATTTTGTCTTCGGCACGGCGGGAGTTGGAGACGTTTTTCCCGAAGGCACGAGGTGCAACATTGGTGAAGAGTGGCGTGTTGAAGGAGGCGCGCGCGACGTTTTCCGTGACTCCCGGACTGGATCAGTTTCGTCCTCAACAACGGACTGAGTTGTCTGGATTGTTCCTTGCGGGTGATTGGACAGCGACTGGCTGGCCTTCAACAATGGAGGGTGGGGTGCGTAGCGGAAGACTGGCTGCGGGTGCGATTGTGGGGGATCCGCAGCGGTTTATGGCAGCAGAGACACCTGCGAGCGGATTGATGCGCTGGCTTGCACGTTCGGAGCAGGTGGGAGCTGTGTGACCGGATTACGGCGGGCAACGGATGGTGGGTTTGTCGCCGGGGCGCCGGACTTTGAAATAAATCAGCGTTGGACTGGGCTAGGCTGGAACGCTCAGCTAGCGTGAGAGCAGGACGACGCCGGCACAGACGAAGATGGCTGCGAACCAGCGGCGGTGGTCTACGTTTTCGTGCAGGAAGAATTTGGCTGCAGCAGCATTGCCGATGAAGGTAAGTGAGGCGCTGGCAGGGGCTGCGAGCGAGACGTCTACCTTGCTGAGGGTGAAGAGCAGCGAGAAGAAGCTGAGAGCCATACAGAGGACTCCAAGCATAAAGAGGGGGCTGCTGACGACTGCCTTGATGGCTCCTGAGAGCCCGGATTTTGCACGGATGATGTCAAGGTCGCCAATGCGTCGCATGGCCCCCGCAGTGAGTACATCGCCGGCGATCGCAGTGACAGCGACAGTGAGGATAGTGGCCCAGGTTTCGAAGGTGCTGGTGGGGGTCATTCCGCGACTTCCGTAGGTTGCTGGTGAGCGTGTTCGGTTAGGGAGGGGCCGTTGGCGACGAAGCCGACTCCGCAAACGATGAGTAGGATTCCGAGCCAGCGGGCAAGGGAGACGTGCTCGTGCTGCCAGAAGTGCCCGAGCAGTGCGACGACGACGTATCCGAAGGCGGTAGAGGGGAGGACGAAGGTAAGGTCTGCCCAACTGAGCGCGGTGAGGTAGCTGGCGAAAAATCCGAGGAGGCAGAGGATTCCTGTGATGATCCAGGGATTGCGGAGAGCTATGAAGAGGAGAGGGAGATTGTGGAGTGAGACTGGGCCGACCTGGGACATGCCGTGCGAGAGCAGCGTGTCGCCAACCGAGGCGGTGAGCATGACGGCGAGGAGTATTAGATAGCGCTGGGGAGTGAGTGTGTGCTTCATAGCAGGTGAGCTTCAGTGGATGGTTAAGGTGGCAGAAGTTGCGGTCAATAAAAAGCGGTCAGCATGAAGCATGCTGACCGCTTTCAGGTGGGTTGGAATCAGGCATTCATGCTGACTGATTCCTGGGCCTTGGCGGCGTTGGCGTCCTTGACGGCCTGTACAGCCTTGTTTCGCTTGGAACGGAGTTTCATGAAGGACTTGGCCTCTTCATAGAGACGAGGTACATCGCGGTTGACGATTGCTTTCCAAACGACCCGGAAGGCAGCCTTAGGGCGGAAGTAGTACTCGTCGTAGAAGCGGTGGACCATCTCCATTACGTACTCAACGGGGAGGCCGGGGTACTCGATGTGGGCCATCTGGTGGCCTCCCTCATCGGACATGGCTTCGTTGGTAATGAATCCATTCTCTTTGGCGAAGTCGAAGAATTCGGTGCCGGGGAAGGCGTGGGCGATGGAGACCTGGATGGTTTCGCAGTCGAGTTGCTTGGCAAAGTCGATAGTGTTGCGAATCGACTCTTTAGTTTCTCCGGGAAGGCCGAGGATGAAGTCGCCGTGGATGACGAGACCGAGTTTGTGGCAGTCGCGAGTGAAGTCAAGTGCACGCTGTACCGTGGCACCCTTCTTGATGTTCTTGAGGATTTGGGGATCACCCGACTCGTAGCCCACGATAAGGAGGCGGCATCCTGCATCCTTCATGGCCTTGAGGGTGTCGTAATCGGTGGTGACTCGCGATGTGCTGGACCAAGTGAGGCCGAGGGGCTTGAGCTTCTCGCAAAGCTCGATGGTGCGGGCCTTCTGGATATTGAAGGTATCGTCATCGAAGAAGAATTCCTTGACGTGGGGGAAGAGCTTTTTGGCGTTGGCCATCTCTGCGGCAACATCGTCGGTGGAGCGCTTGCGCCACGCGTGCCCTGAGAGTGTCTGGGGCCAGAGGCAGAAAGTGCACTGGGCCGGGCATCCGCGGGTGGAGTACAGGGCGATGTAAGGGTGCAGAAGGAAGGGGACGCTGTACTTGGTTACGTCGAGGTCACGGTGGTAGATGTCCGTGGCCCAAGGCATCTCATCGAGTTGCTCTGGGGTGACCTGCGGACGGTCGGGATTGTGGAGAATTTTCCCGGTTTCTTTATCTTTGTAGCTGACGCCGAGGATCTCGTTGAGCGGCTTGCCGTTCGCGTATTCGACGACGGAGAAGTCAAACTCGCGACGGCAAATGAAGTCGATCGCTGTGCACTCGTTGAGGGCTTTATCCGGGGAAGTGGTAACGGGGGGGCCTACGAAAGAGATTTTGATATTGGGGTAGGTCTGCTTGATGACCTCGGCCATCTTCTGGTCGCCATCCCAGCCCATTGTGCTGGTGAAGAGGACGAGGAACTCGTAGTCCTTGAGAATTTCGACAACTTCCTGCCACTTGATGTGGTGGGGCGGAGCGTCGAGGAGGCGGGAGCCTTCGAGCATGCCAGCTGGGTAGGTGAGCCAGACGGGATACCAGTAGGACTCGATTTCGCGTGTAGCGGGCCAGCGTGAGCTGGCACCACCGTCGAATTTCTCAAAGGAGGGCGGGTTCAGAAATAGAGTTTTAAGAGGCATACTTACGTGTAAGTTTACCATTTTGCTATGGGCTTAAGTGGTTTTTGTGTGGTTCACGTTACCCGAAGATAGGGTAAAGGGGTTTGAGACTTAGTGGGGCAAGGGAAGGCTGTCCTGCTGAGGCTGGACCTGCGAACGCGCGGCTGACTTGAGCCAGTCTTCGAGTTGACCGTTTTGACGAAGGAGGTTGATCTGGGCCTGATGGAGTTGAAAGTCGGCGTCCAGAAGGTCAAGATACTTCTGGCGCTCCTGTATGCGGGCGTTCTGCTCGTCTTTTGGAGTGAGTTGGGGGCCGGTTCCGCTGGTTGCAGACTGTAGCTGCAGCATGAGGACATCGAGTTGGTTCTGGGCAATTTCACGATCAATAGCGCTTAGATCAGCGCGAGCAGCGAGCTCGGTAGTTGCGTGACGCAGTTTGAGACGTGATTCGAGCACCTGATTGCGAACGCTGGTTGCTTCCTGGGTGGCGTGTACTGCGTCAGCGCGTGACTCCCGGGCTTTGTCCTGATGTACACGGTCGAACATGGGAAGTTGAATCTGTACACCGATGGCGGCCGCATTGAAGTTGTTGAATGTAGGGTAGAACTCGGTGTAGTTATTGAAGTTACTGAATCGGCTGTACTGGGCCACAAAGACAACCTGGGGCCGCCAGAGATAGCGGGAATCCCCGAAAGCCTGACTCTGCTTGGCTTTGGCGTTAGCCATGGCGGAGAGGATGAGGGGGCTCTCGGAAGTGGCGGGGGACGTGGATTCCGGCACGGCTAGAGTCGGGATGCTGGAGGGAACCGTGTTGAGTTGCGTGGCAGGTAGACCAGTGAGACGAGCAAGGTGGTCAGCGTAAGAGGAGATTTCGTCGTCGAGTTGGATCTGGAGGAGCCTAATCTGAGCGCTGGTGCGGCGGGCTCGGAGGAGTTCCATGGAACTGTCCTGACCAGCGTCGAGACGAGCCTGTACGATGGAGACGAGGCGGGCAGCTGAGCGCGACTCGTCCGCGATTGCTGCACTGCGCTGCTGGGCCTGATCGAGTGAGAGGTAGGTGATCGCGGCATCTTCTTCTACCTGTTGACGGGCATCCAGAAGTGCAAAGTTGGCGGCTTCAAGTCCAGCACGGGCAGCCCGGATGAAGTCGTGCTGGGAATAGTTGAAGAGCAGCGACTGCGACGTGAGGCTGAACACAGTGGGTTGGCCGAGAGGAAACCCATAGGAGTAGCCGAGACCAGAGGCGCCCATGATGCTGGGGATATAGACGTCACGTGATTCGGCAAGCTGTGCCCGCGCCTTGTCGACGTCTGCCTGGGCCAGGAGAACTTTAGGGTTGCTACGAAGGGCGAGGTCGACAGCCGTCGTGAATGAAATTTGCGCCGACGCGCCTGATGCAGTGGCGATGACACACGAGATGGCGAAAAGGCGAGAGATAAAGGTCATACGTGCTGAGTGACTCCATCGAGATCGGCTGAAGCTCATGGTATCGCTTTCTTGATACTGCGACTCTAAGGAGTCTTGATGGCCTTGCGGGCTGGGGCGTAGGAGGAAGCCAGTGCAAGGGCGGCGGCGTACTCCGAGCGTGCCGCAGCAAGGTTGCCATGATGGGCGAGAAGGTCTCCTAACTGCATATGAACCTTGAAGGCAGGGGCTTCGTCAGTTTTTGCTGGAGAGGCGAGGTATTCGCGCAGAAGCCGTTCAGCCAGATCCGGTTCGCGGCCCGCGGATATGAGGATGCTTGCCGCATCTACGATGGAAGGATCTTTGGATCGGGCAGCGGAAATGGCGGTGTGAATTGTGGTGACCGCCTGATCAGTCTTGTCGTGCTGCTGATAGAAACTGGCGAGGTCGACATAAGTCGCGGCGGATCTGGCCAGATTGGCGGCGTTCTTGAATTCGGCTTCCTCGGTGGCTGTGTCTTTCCGCTTTCGCGCGATAAGTGCCAGCAGGCGATGAGATTGGGCAGGGAAGCGCGGCTGCATACTGTCTGCAAGGGCTTTGGCTCGGTCCAGGCCTCCTCCGACGAATCCTGGCGCCCCAACATAAAACTCTCCCAGATCGCTGTAGGCCTGCACGTTGTCAGGATTCAAATCTGCCGCATGCTCAAAAGCTTCACGTACCCTCTTTGCTAGATTGAGCGCTGTAAAGGGGCTGGCATGAGAGGCCTTGAGTCCATAGGCTCGGCCGAGCCACATCTGGTTCTCGCTATCGGTAGGGGCGTTGGAGACGGCGAGTTCGCACTCATGGACCGCTGGATCAGCGAGATCCTGCGCATAGTAGGCACGGCAGAGAAGTTGATGTGCATGCGCATTATCAGGCTGAGTTGCGATAGTCGATTTCAGCAGGGCGGCGGCCTCGTCGACGCGACCCTGGAGCAGTGCGGCAGTAGCTGCATGTAAGTCTGAGGGCTGGGCATTGGCCGTTCGCGAGGTGCCTGTAAACAAGAGAACGATCAGCAGTATGAGCACTGCGTTACCGACGCGGCCGCGGATGACCATAGCTACTCGACAATCTTAACCGCAAGACCGTTGGAAAGATCGCGGCTGTTGATGGAGCTGAGAGCGACGGTGTCTTTCTCGGTTAAGCCTCCCGTGATCTCGACGCGGGTGAGGTTGACTACGCCTACCTGCACTGGAGTTCTGATGAGTTTTCCTGCGATAACCCGAAAGACATAATTACTCTGGCCTTCCGTGTGGAGGGCTTCACGAGGGATACTGAGCACGTTGAAAGCTTGCGACGTGGTGACGGTAACGGTGACGTTGGTGTTCGGCAATAGATTCCCCCGCGCATCGTCTACGGTGACGATGCATTCGCCGACGTTACGGGTTCCATAGGTGATTACAGTCGTTGGGGCGCGTTCGATATGTCCGTGCCAGAGTTGGCCGGGTCTGGCATCCCAAACGATTTTGACGGCTTGTCCTACGGCGAGCTTGCCGATCTCAGGCTCGTCGAAGTAGGCACGTACCTGAATACGATTGAGGTTTGCAACGTCGAGAAGATCTTCACCTGCGGGGACAAAGTCGTACTCGGAGACTGGGATGGAATATACCGTTCCTGCAATCGGAGAGTGGATGTTCACATTGTCGTACGCGGTGTGAGCGGCTGCGAGGGCTGCCTGCGCATCAGCCAGTTGGGCGTTTGCACGGGCGTGTTCCGCAGGACTGTACCGACCGGTACTACGTTGCAGATTGCTCTGAACAGTGGCTGTCGCGGCCTGGAGGCGTTGCTCGGCAGCCGCCACCTCCGCAGCGGAGGCGGCACCTTTCAACTGGAGTTGTTTAAGCGCGGCGAGATCTGCCTCGGCCTGACGCTTCTGCAGTTGTGCACGGTTAAGTTCGCTTGCAAAGCTAAGCCGCTCGTCTTGCGAGCCCCCCTGCTGAATGTCCTGCGCTGCCACTTCCGCAGTCCTAACACCAGAGGTGGCGGAGGCCAGCTTTGCGGCAGCATCGGCGTCGTCCATCTTGATAAGAAGCTGACCTACTGCAACTTTTTGGCCGACACTTACATGGATTTTCTGCACGACCCCGGGGCCAGAGGCGTGCGCCTGAAACTCTTCGATGGGCTCGACCTTGCCGTTGGTAGATACAGAACTTATTAGATTTTGATGGTTCACTTCGGCGACGCGGATCTCAACAAGGTCGCGGGTGAACGTCTTGACCGCGAAAAAAATTGATAGAACCACGGCGAGGAGGATACCTATAAGGAGAGCAGGACTTCGTCGGCTTGTTTCGGTAGGAGACATCGAGTATGCGTCAGTATATAAGACGATTCGTGCACCTAAAACGAAGCAAAAGTTTTTCCACCAACAAGTTAATAGATATTGGTGCGAGAGAAAGCATGCTTCTGAAATCACAAGGTGAATTTTTATTAAGAGGGGCTTGCTAGTTCTATGCCTATGAGTTCGAGATCGAGGCCAGGAAAGCGGGGGTTGGATTTCGACTTGAGTCGGTAGGCTATGTCGAGCTGTGAGCCTGGTATAAGGCCGAGTGCAGTGCAGCGGGCAGTCCAGTCGAGGTTGGTGCGGCTCCAGCCGAGAGCGGTCATTGTGCCAGCTTCACCTGCTGTCTGAAGTGTGAGGCAAATGTGTTTTTCCTTGATGAGGCGGATGGGTGCCGCGAGAGTGAGGTTTCGGGTGACAAGGATGGGCTCAGGGTTGCCGATGCCAAAGGGGGCGCAACGGGTGAGCCAATCGGAGAAGTGTGGGGTTAGCTCACGAAGAGCGATTTCAAGATCGCAGGCGAGTTTGAGGGTAAGGAGTGGACCAGTGAGGATCGATGCTCCATAAGCCTGCAGACGGGTGCGCAGGAGTGGAATATTTTCCGAAGGCAGAGAAAATCCAACCGCGTGGGCGTGACCTCCGAAGCGGGTGAATACCGGGATGGAATCTGGATCAGAGCTGGTGTGGATCGCTGTTAGTGCGTCGAGAAGGTGGAATCCTGAGATAGATCGGCCGGAACCATGGGCCTGACCGTCTTCGTGGGTGAGGATCAGGGTCGGGCGGCTGGTGCGATCGACGACTCGGGAGGCGAGGATGCCAAGGACTCCGCGGTGCCATGTGGGGTCGTCGAGGATGATGCATTCGGCGGGGAAGGTGGCGGAGGCGTCGCGGAGGGTGGTTAGCCTGGCTTCAATAACGGCTAGAGCTTTAGCTTCGGTGTCGCGCCGGTCGTCGTTGAGGTGGTTCAGTTTCTCTGCGAGTTCGGAGGCACGGGCGTGATCCTTGGTGAGAAAGAGTTCGACGACCTCGCTAGCTATATCCATTCGCCCGGCGGCGTTAATGCGTGGTGCGAGGCGAAACCCTACCTCGTTGGCGGTGGGGGCACGGTTGATGGGAATCTCCGCGACCTGCATGAGGGCGCGGAGGCCGGGTTGGACGGGATTTGCGAGGGCGTGGAGGCCAAGAGAGGCGATGACGCGGTTCTCGCCTTCGAGGGGGACGGAGTCCGCGACGGTGGCGATGGCTACGAGTTTGAGGAAGGAGGGGAGGGTCTTCTTGATGAGACGTTCGCGCTGCTGGTCGTTTTCGGTTGCTGCAAGGAGGATGGCATGGGCTAGTTTGAAGGCGACGGCCGCTCCGCAGAGCGACTTGAAGGGGTAGGGGCAGTCGTCCTGGGCGGGGTTGATAACGGCGATGGCTTCGGGGACGCCGGCTGCGTCATCAGGTAGGTGGTGATCGGTGACGATGAGGTCTAGGCCGAGGGTTTTGGCTTCGGTGGCGGCTGCGAAGGCACGGATGCCTGTATCCACACTGATGACGAGGCGGACGCCGGATGCTGCAGCCTGGCCGAGGATTCCGGTCTGCATGCCGTAGCCTTCGCGGATGCGGTGGGGTACGTGGTACGTGACCTTCACGGGCGGGTCATTGGGAGCGATGCGGGCCGCCGCAAGTTCGATGGCGGTCTTAAGGAGGACGGTTGCGGTGGTGCCGTCAACGTCATAGTCGCCGTAGATGAGGATGGGTTCGGAAGCCACGATGGCGCGCTGGATGCGCTCGACTGCCTGCTTCATGCCGAGCATGAGCATTGGGTCGAGGAGGTCGGCCATGGAGGGGTGGAAGAAGGCTTGGGCGGAGGCAGGATCTGTGATGCCGCGGGAGATGAGGAGGGCTGCGATTGGCAGGGGGCAGTCGAGTCGGCTTGCCATGTGCTCGGTTGCCGCTGGATCGTGCGTGGGGAGGACCCACTTTGAGGGGGTGGTCATGCGGGTGAATCAGTCGTCGCTGTCGCTGTCGTGGTCGTCGACGACGATTCCGCCGAGGTCAGAGACGGTCTCGATGAGGTCCTGAAAACGGTCATACCAGTCGGTGGCGATCTCGAAGACGAACATGACGCCCTGGTGGGCGAAGCCTAGTTGGAGGTATCCGACTTTACCGACGTAGTTGACGAGGTATTCGGCGTCGTCGAGTTCGGAGGAGTGGTCGCCGGGGAAGGTCTGGTCGCGGAGTTGGTCGAGGAGGATGGCGATGTCAGCCTTCTCGAGGACGACTTCGCTCATGGTGACGAAGGGTGCGCCGGCAGCTTTGGCGTGTTCGACGAAGTCTTTCCAGCCATCGGGGTTTTCTTCTTCAAAGATGACGGTGGGGACTTCTTCTGTGACGTAGCCATTGAATCTGCGCATGCCGTGGCCGGCGATGAAGGCCACCATGTCGTCTTTGAGCGAGATGAGGTTATCAGGTTGCATCGAACCCGTATTGTCTCAGAAAAGGGGGTGGGTGTGTGCGTGGAACGATAAGTGGCTGAGGGCTTAGTGGGTTAGGCTGCGCATGATATATTCAGAGGAAAGTCAATGATTTTTTCTAAAGATTACGTAGGGTATCTGGCGCGCCAGACGGTAAAGCACCTGGTGGCCGAGAAGATGATTCACACGGGCAGCCCAGCTGTGGTGAACGAGCGTGTCTCTACTGCGATGGTGGAAGAGTTGTCGCTGGAGGACCGCATCAACGATGAGGTTCGGGTGATCCTCGAAGCGTTTCAGGACGACATGCGTAAGACTGGCGCGAGCTACCCGGAGATGTTCAAGAAGGTAAAGAACGAGCTGGCCCGCAAGTATAAGGCGGTGCTGTGAGAATCTCGCGCGATAAATTGAACAAGCTGGCTCATACGGTTGCGGACACCCTGGCGGAGATCGACCAGGTGGACTTTCTGGAGGATCGGAACACGATTCGTCAGGAGGCCCGGAAGGCGCTGGAGAAGTTGCTGATGGAAGAGACCAAGATCGACGCTGCAGCGCGGTTGAAGATCTCTTCGCAGCGGAAGATCATCCTGGAAGGTACACAGGAGTGGGACATTCTTTATCGCAAGTACTACAACGATGAAGTGAAGAAGTTGGGGCTGTAAGAGCGGTTTCGGGAGTTTGGTGCAGGTATCCCCCACCCCGTCAAAAGTGTGCAAAGTATTCGAAATAGAGGCTTTAGCTTCGGACTTCGGTTTGGGCTAAAGAGGATTTAGCCATGACCCGGCTTGGGTAAAGCCGGGTCTTTGTGCATCTGGCCGGGTGGTTTTGTCAAGTGGGAGGATCATTTAGAGTGTGGTTTTGGTTTGCCACGAATGGCAACTAAACGGTTGCGTGATTGAGTACATAGGGCTGGTGTCGGAGCAGTGGGACGAGGCGCTGGGGAGGCTAAGATCGTTTGTTGAAGATTGAGTGATGGAAGAAGATGCGGGTGAGGCTGTTGCGACTTGAGTTAGAGGCGTGGTCCTTGCTATACTCATGAGAGTGGCCTTGAGGGCATCTTTTCTCCTGTGCTGACAATGGTTTGGCGTTATGGTGTAACTGGTTAACACGTCGCCCTCTCAAGGCGAAGAGTCCGGGTTCGAGCCCCGGTAACGCTACCAAATCTTCTTCCTTCCTCTGATTTTCAGCTTGAGAGCTGCAGACGGCATATAGTGAAGTAGTGGGATGTTTTTGTGTGTGTACGGCGCCATGGTGTAACTGGTTAACACGCGGCCCTTTCAAGGCTGAGAGTCCGGGTTCGAGCCCCGGTGGCGCTACCAAAATAAAGGACTTACGAGAGAATTGCCTCCTAGAGTTGAGCGATAAACGAACGGGGGTTCAAAAGCGCTCGGCTGCACTCCATACTTATGCATTACTGTGCAGCGTATTACCATTCTCCGACCAAATCGGTGGGTTCTGGGGCAGCATAAAGACGCAGTTGAACCCCGGACTGGACCCCCCAAGGCCAGTTCCTGCGGCGCAGGCTGTCATGACGTTGGTCCGGGCTTCCTCCAAAATCCCCATTCACGTCAGCATCAACGAGCTTTATCGGGTGTTGTAAGCTGCCCCTCCTTGATGAGCTGATCGCGGTACTTGGGGATCAGGAAGCTATAGTATTTGCACATGCTCGCAAGGTTCTTTAGGTTAGTGGGGTGTTGAGTGAAGAAGTCGGTGTAGTCGTTGGAGGTTGCTTCAAGCAGCTTCATGAGAGTTGAATCGAAACCCTGGCCATATGTCTTATCCCAGATGGCCATCTCTCTACTTGAAAACGAGGCCTCCATCCTATCTATGCTCGACTGGTAGCCATTGCGTATTCTGTCAGCCGCTCCGGGAGGCAATCCGCTGGGATCGAAGTGCAGCATCTTTGACCTATCTTCTTCGATCGGGCCGCCTGCACCATAAGGTGCGTTCTTCCTGCGCTCTGAGTGCCGGAGGAACGACTGACACACATACAGTTGCTGATCAGCTTCGTCCAAGAGGAAGTCATGCGGTAGTGACGGCTCCCCTAAGGCTAACGGAGTACCTGAGAGGGGGGCCTTTGGAGCATCCGCGATCTTCCACTTCTCTCCAAGTTGAGCAAGGCGTTGGTTCATCCATGTTTCCGGGGGCATCTTGGTCCCAGCCAGGATTTCTGGATCGATTGGATCGTGCGATCGAATGAAGTCATCTCGAAGCGCCTTCTCAATCAGATACCGCCGTTCAGCTTCGGTCGGAGCTACTGATGATTTGGATACAAGAAACTTGAGTATCTGATCAACCGAAGTCCCTAGTGCTCCAAACCTCTCTTCTTGGTGATCCTTCTCGTGCTCTTGGTCCTCCCGGTTCACAGCGTTCACCAGGATTGCTACTACCCCGCACACCAAGAAAGTACACATCAGGGTTATTCGAAGGCTTCTACTTTCCTCGATAGATTTGATCAGTCTTGGCATGCAATAGCCGAGGCCTGCGAGCGCCAGAATCAGCGGTACGGCATCAGGAACCACATCCAGAACAACGTGTAGGATTCGAGCGAGGTGGGAATGGTTTGGTACGAACTGTAAGACGTAGTTGCCTACCCGAGAAGAAGCCCGAGCTAAGACAGGCCTCCAGTAGTGCCGGGTGGCCACAATCCCGCCAATAGTGAGTGCGCTAACTGACACCCAGAGGGCCTTTGGATGTCTTCGTGGAATCGTCCTTAGTTTAGTTGTACTTCGGCAAATTGACGCACGGATGCGCTTCGACAGGTCCAGCAATGTACGCATAACGCTCATGCTTTCATCAGGATGGCACGGCGTCCAGTCATTTGTGCGACTGAACGCTGTTCAGAATGGCTCCCGTCCTCCGGTTCACCCGCGTACCTATCCATGTCTCGCTTGATAGCCGAGAAGTTGTCGGAGAAGAAGCCAGTCACGTCCTCCGCCTGCCGCAGCTTGTCGGCCCAGGGAGAGTTCGCGATAGCCCATCGGGCGAGTTCCACATCCTTGTCGCCGAAGCAGGCGCTGGAATCGGGCTCTACGTCCACGCCGAGGTGGTGGCTGAGGATGCGTGCGATTTTATATGCGGGGGATATTTGGGCGGCGCGAAGCAGATCCTCCGCTTCGCGAAGGATGACAATGGAGTGGGACGGCATAAGAAGGCATACCTCAGGGGCTGAAGCCCGTGGTGGGATGTGTTTGCGGCACGGCTGAAGCCGTGCCCTTAAGCGGGATCATAATTCTCTTGAGTGGACGATTACGGAGCGATGGAGCGGGACGGGAGGCATATCCCGGGGGCTAAAGCCCGGTTTTGGATGGTTTGGGGTGTCCGGGCTTAAGCCCGGACCTATCTCAGAAGCCAAGACAAGAGTAACGGCAAGGGCGGGCGTTTGGGTGGAAAGGATTGGGCGGTTGGGGTGAGTTGGGGTTCGTCGGGGTCCTTCGCTGCGCTCAGGATGACAAGTGTTTGTAATTGGTTTGGGGCGAGAAAGACAAAGCCAAGGAGAGAAGCAGATTCTCCGCTGCGCTCAGGATGACAAGTGTTTGCAATTGGTTTGGGGCGAGAACAGACAACAGCCAAGGCGAGAAGCAGATCCTCCGCTGCGCGAAGGATGACAATGGGGTGGGACGGCATAAGAAGGCATATCTCAGGGGCTAAAGCCCGTATTTTCGACTGTCCCTGAATGTCCGGGCTGAAGCCCGGACCTATCTCAGAAGCCAAGACAAGAGCAACGGCGAGGGCGGGCGTTTGGGTGGAAAGGATTGGGCTAAAGCCCGGAGTTTTGGATGGGATTGGGTGTCCGGGCTGAAGCCGGGACCTATCTCAGAAGCAAGTGCAACGGCAAGGGCGAGTGGCAGAGCAAATGCAAGGGCAACTGCAAAGGCGGAGGCGCGTGGGTGGAAAGGTTCGAGCGGTTGTGGGAGTTAGGCTTCGTCGGGGTAATTCCGCTCCGACAAGCTCAGGGTCAGGATGTCGGCAAGGGCAAACAACGGCAAGTGCAAGGGCGAGAAGCAGATCCTCCGCTGCGCGAAGGATGACAATGTTGGAGAGTTGGGGCTTGATTCCGGGCGATATACTGGTGGGGTGAGTAAGACTTTTTATATCGAGACGTTTGGCTGTCAGATGAATGCCCATGACTCCGAGAAGGTGATTGGGACGCTGGAGCAGCAGGGGTATGCGCAGGTGCAGGATGAGGCGGAGGCGGGGCTGATTCTGTATAACACCTGTTCGATTCGGGATAAGGCCGAGCAGAAGGTGTTTCACCGGCTGAATGAGTACAAGAAGCTGCAGGGTGAGGGCAAGCGGTTTGCCGTGATCGGGTGCGTGGCGCAGCAGGAGGGGGAGAAGATCTTTGAGAAGGCTCCCTATGTGTCGCTGGTGGCGGGTTCGGCGAGCTATCGGAACCTGCCGGAGATGCTGGCTCGGCTGGAGTTGGGAGAGACTCGGATAACGGGGCTGGATGACCGGCAGACGGATCTGACGTTTGAGACGGAGTTTACCGCGCGGTCGAATCCGCACCGTGGGTACATCACGATTATTGAAGGGTGCGACAAGTTTTGCGCCTACTGCGTGGTGCCTTATACGCGGGGCAAGGAGCGGTCGAGGACTGCTGCTTCGGTGCTGGTTGAGGCGCGGAAGATGGCGGATATGGGGTTCACAGAGATCCAGTTTCTGGGGCAGAATGTGAACTCGTACCGGGACCCTTCGGGGCGGATGTCGTTTGCGGAGTTGCTGGTGGCGGTGGGCGAGATTGAAGGAGTGAAGCGGGTGCGGTTTACGACTTCGCATCCTCGTGACTTTACGCGCGATATTGTCGAGGCGATCGATGCTACGCCTACGCTGTGTGACCATATTCATCTGCCAGTGCAGTCGGGTTCGAGTGCGGTGCTGAAGGCGATGGCGCGGGAGTATACGCGGGAGTGGTACCTGGAGCGGATGAGCTGGATCCATGGCGCGAAGCGGGACATCAGCATTACGAGCGATATGATTGTGGGGTTCCCGGGAGAGACGGACGCCGATTTCGAAGAGACGATTACTCTGCTGGATGCGGTGAAGTATGACGCGGTGTTCGCGTTCAAGTTTTCGCCGCGGCCGAATACTCCAGCGGTACATATGGCTGACAGTATTCCGGATGAAGTGAAGACGGAGCGGCTGCGGATTTTGATGGATCGGCAACGGGAGATACAGCGCGAACACTATGGGCGGCATCTGAATGAGGTGCAGGAGTGCATGGTGGAGAGCCACAACATGGCGCGGATGCAGGTTGTAGGACGGAGTACGCAGAACAAGACGGTGAACTTTACTGTCGATCTGAGTGGTTCGGGCTATGAGGCGCTGCCACCGGTTGGGAGCTATGTTCCGGTGAGGATTACGAAGACGCTGCCGAATTGCCTGGTGGGTGAGGCGCTGCCGGTTGATCCGGATGCTCTGCCGCTAGTGCCTGTGATTCGTCAACCGCAGTTTGTGGTGCTGAATTAGCCGATGATTACGCCGACTCAAACTCGCGCGGTGCACAGCTCGGATGAGATCGAGATGGAGATTCGCGGGTTGATGATGGACCCGGTGACGAATATGCCGATTGTGGTTCTGAAAGATGTAGGCAGCGATACGGTGCTGCCGATCTGGGTGGGGATCTTTGAGGCGAATGCAATTGCGCTGGAGCTGGAGAAGACAGCCACGCCGCGTCCTATGACGCATGATCTGCTGCAGAACATGGCTCGGGGGCTGGGGGCACAGGTGCAGAAGGTGGTGGTGAGTGAACTGCGCGACGATACGTTTTATGCGGTGATCTGGATGGAGCAGGCGGGCGAGGCAGTGACGATGGATGCGAGGCCGTCGGATGCGATTGCGCTGGCTCTGCGGTGGGATTGCCCGATTTATGTGAATCGCACGGTGCTGGAGAACTCGAAGCAGGCAGCGAGTGGACCACAGAACATCAACGCGGAAGAGATGCGGAGATGGTTGGAAAATCTGAACGACGACGAGATGGGCCGGTACAAGATGTAGGTCTGGTTGGGTGGACGTTTGAGGGTGAGGCCGGGATTCTGTGACGATTTCTGAGCGAGTGAAGAGCGGTGTGTTTGGTGGGGTGGCGCGGGTGGAGCGGACGCTTTGGGGGCGTGAGGCTGCGGCTAGCCCGTTGGGTGAGGTGAAGAATTTTCTGCTGCCACTGCATCCCTCTGCGCTGGGAGCTGTGATTCATGCGACACCGCTGATTCCTGCTTTGCGGGCGGCGGTGCCGGATTGCCGGATTGCGGTGGCGGCGAGTGGGATGGCACTGGAGATCTTTCGGCTGAATCCTGGTGTCGATGTGGTGATGGAGACACCAAATCCGTTCAAGGGTTTGAGGGAGGCGGTGCGTTCGCTGCGAGCACAGAATCCATTTCGCGGGCAGGTCTTTGCGACGCTGACTTCGACGGGGAATGAGCGGACACGGGTTGTGATGCAGTCCGTGTTGAGCGGAGCTTCGCGGCGGGTGGGCTTCACGGTGGTTCCGGAGCTGTTTGAGGTGCCGCTGAAGTTTGATCGGACGATGAGCCAGATTGCGAATAATCTGCGGATTGTTGAGGCGCTGGGGTATGGGGCGCAGCACTTTGAGCCACAGGTTTTCTATGCGGATGCAGATGTGGAGTTTGCGCGGCAGTGCCTGGTGGAGTTGGGAGTGGATTTAGCGCGGCCGATTGCGATTTTTGTGACACAGACGAGCGTGACTCAGCGGAAGAGCTGGAGGGTGGAGCGGTTTCGGGCGGTGGCGGAGTTTCTGCGAGAGCGGTATGGCGCGCAGATCGTGTTTGTGGGGACCGCGGGTGAAGCTGCAAAGATTGATGAGTTGCGCGAGGGATTGGGTTTTGCGACGGCGAGTGTGGCGGGTGCGACGAATCTCCCTCAGTTGACGGCGATGCTGAAGCTGAGCGATGTCGGGGTAACGCTGGATACGGGGACGATGCATCTGGGGCGGGCGGTAGGGTTGCCGATGGTGATCATTGCTCCAGCGTGGTCTCCGCCGATTGAGTGGCTGCCGCTGAATGATCCGCGGTTTGTGATTCTGAAGAATCTGGATATGGCTAGTGCACCGGCGGACTACATCATCGATGAAGTGAGTGTGGCGGAGGTTACGGGGGCGCTGGAGGAGTTGCTGGGGCGGTATCCGGTGGGGTCGACGCGGTAGGGATTTGGGCCCTACCGCGTTGAGGTTTTAGCGCTGGCTGAGTTCATCGAGGTGGGAGAAGAACTCGGGGAATGAGATGGCGGCGGCTTCGGCTCCGTGGATCTCTGTGTCTCCGGTGGCGCGGAGGGCAGCGATGGAGAAGGCCATGGCGATACGGTGGTCGGTGCCGGAGTCGATTGCGGCACCGTGGAGTTGCTGACCGCCGGGGATGGTGAGACCGTCCTCGTGCTCGGTGAGGGTGGCACCCATGGCTTTGAGGTTCTGGGCGACGAGTGCAATGCGGTCGGACTCCTTGACGCGGAGTTCTTTGGCATCGCGGATGGTGATGCCGTCGCGGGTGTAAGGGGCGATGGCGGCGAGGACGGGAAGCTCGTCGATGATCTGGGCGGAGAGTGCTCCGGCGATCTCCATCCCTTTGAAGCCACCGGGGACTGTGGTGACCTGGATGGTGCCGATGAGTTCTCCGTGGTGCTCCTCGACGTTGAGGATTTTTATTTTTCCACCGAGAGCGGTGATGACGTCGAGCAGCGAAGCACGAGTGGGGTTCATGCCGATGGAGTCGAGGATGAGGTTGGAGTCGGGAAAGAGGAGTGCCGCGCAGAGGAAGAATGCGGCGGAGGATAGGTCTCCGGGGACGGTGGCATCGATGGCGCGAAGCTTCTGGTGGCCGGGGATGCTGAGCCTGTCACCGTTGCGGTAGAGGTTGGCACCGAAGGCGCGGAGGGCGTGCTCGGAGTGATCACGGGTGCGGACGGACTCGGAGAGGCTGGTGGTGCCGTTTGCCTGAAGGCCTGCGAAGAGGACTGCGGTTTTGACCTGCGCGCTGGGAATGGGAGTGTCAAAGTCGATGGCAGTGAGTGGGCCGCCGTTGATGGTGATGGGGGCGTGTCCGCCCTGGGCTCCGTCTCCGCCGGTGAGATGTATCTCTGCGCCCATGGCTGCGAGGGGTTTGCGGATGCGCTCCATGGGACGGAGGGTGAGGGAGTGGTCGCCGATGAGGGTGAAGTGATGCGGATGGGGCGCGATGAGGCCAGCGAGCATGCGCATGGTGGAGCCTGAGTTTCCGCAGTCGAGAGGGTGCTCGGGCTGGATAAAGCTACCAGCGGTGCCGGTGATTTCGATGACGCGCGCGGGGCCGTGGCCGGTGTGGGTGATCTGTGCGCCGAGGGCAGCCATGCAGGCGAGGGAAGAGTGGGGATCAGCGCCGGTGGAGAAGTTGGAGAGGCGCGTGGTTCCTTCGGCGAGTCCGGCGAGCATGGCGTAACGGTGAGAGATGGACTTGTCGCCGGGTAAAGTGACTGATCCCTGGAAGTTGCGTGCGGGGCGGATGACTTGGGTGGACATTGATTTCTAGTTTAAGGCATGTGAGGGGCTGCCGGGGGCGATGCGCACTAATTTGATGAGTTTGGTGTGGACTACAGCGGGTGGCGCACGATTTCGCTGGCGAGATTCTGCGCGACGCCATCGAACTCGGCGTTGAGTTCGGCGGCGCGTGCCAGGGCTGCCTGCACGTTGGGGACGATATTGGCGGTTCCAAGGTGTTTGGAGAATGTCGACTGAGCGAGGAGGCGTGCTGGCTGATCTCTGGCACCGCAGAGGAGAAGAAATTTTCCTGCTTTGTGGAGCCGATCTGCAAATGCTTCCAGCGCGTGGATTCCGGTTGCGTCGAGTGCCGTCATATTGCGCAAGCGAAGGATGACAATAGGTGCGAATTGATTGAGATCCTTGGTGGCATCGATAAGTTTTTCCGTTGCGCCGAATAGAAATGGGCCGTGGATGCGGAGGATGGTTACGTTTGGTGGAATCTCCTTGTCCTGAAGAATGTGGGCCTGGCCATCCAATAGGTACTGCTCGGTGACGGGGGCGACGCTGGTGGTTTCGGCGATGCGGTAGATGTAGAGCAGTGCCGCGAGTGCCATGCCGACGCCGACGGCGACGGTGAGATCGGCGAAGACGGTGAGGGCGAAGGTAGTGAACCAGACGGCGATGTCGGTCTTGGAGAGGCGAAGAATGGTGCCGATTTCGCGCCACTCGCTCATGTTGTAAGCGACGACAAAGAGGACGGCGGCAAGTGAGGCGAGAGGGACGAAGCTGACCAAGGGTGCTGCTATGAGGATGATCACGAGCAGGACGAGCGCGTGGATCATCCCGGCCATTGGGGTCAGTGCCCCCGACTTGATGTTGGTTGCCGTTCGGGCTATCGCTCCGGTGGCTGGAATTCCTCCGAAGAGGGGTGTGACGATGTTCGCAACTCCCTGGGCAACGAGTTCGACGTTTGAGTTGTGATGATCTCCGCTCATGCCATCGGCGACTACGGCAGAGAGCAGGCTTTCGACCGCGGCGAGCATGGCGACGGTGAAGGCTGACGGTAGGAGCGGAAGAATATGAGTGGCGTGGAAGACGGGCAACGCAAAGTGCGGGAAGCCATGAGGAATGCCTCCGAATTTGGTGCCTACCGTTTCGATTGGAAGATGCAAGAGTGCAGTAGCCGCCGTCGCGAGAGACAGGGCTACGATCGAACCGGGTACTCGTTTGGTCAGTCTTGGCCAAAAGAGGATAGTTGCGAGCGAAACAAGCGCGACAGTGACAGTCTCCCAGTGAGTGGTGCCGATGTGCTGGATCAACATGCTGATGCGTGGAATGAACTCGCTGGGGACGGGCGGAGTTTTTAGGCCGAGGAAGTCCTTGATCTGCGTCGACGCGATGAGGAGGGCAATGCCACCGGTGAAGCCAATGGTGACAGGGCGAGGGATGTACTTGACGGCGGTGCCGAGACCGGTGAGGCCCATGATGACCAGAATGACTCCGGCCATAAGAGCGACGAGGGAGAGGCCTGAGATGCCGAACTTTGCCACGATGCCTGCAACGATTACGACGAAGGCGCCGGTGGGCCCGCCGATCTGGGTGCGAGAACCACCGAGGGCAGATATGAGGAAGCCGGCGACGATCGCAGTGTAGAGTCCAGCTTGCGGAGTGACTCCAGATGCGATGGCGAAGGCCATCGCAAGGGGGAGTGCGACGAGTCCAACGGTGACACCTGCAACGAGATCCGGAGTGAATTTCGCTGAGGTATAGCCGTAGAGGCACTCAACAGATCGGGGAAGCCATTGTTTCGAAATGCTCATCCGTCTCCCTGGACGTGCTGCAACAGGAAACTGCACAGCGCTGAACCTACCGATATTATGTGCTCTTGTACTGGCTGGCGGTAGTGACGTTCTTGCTACTTTTGAGATCCAAGGGAGGGCACTGGGTTTCTCGATCGTCGATACACTTCGACTGATTGGCTTCCCTGGGCCGCAAAGTATCTATTCAGCTTAGATAGCGCGGAGGACGACTACGGTTTCGTCGTCAAAGTGTTCGGTGCCGGACTGGAACTGGTTTACCGCTTCGAGGATGGCGTTGACGGCGGCCTGAGCACTTTGTGTTGCGGTGGGATGGCGCTGGAGCAGTGTGGAGAGACGGTCGGTGCCAAACATTTCGCGCTGCGAGTTTTCGGCGTCAACGATGCCATCGGAGAAGAACACGATCAAATCTCCGGGCTGAGTGGAGAGGGTGAAGGCTTCGTATTCGGCGTTTGGGAAGAGTCCGAGGGGAAAGCCTTCCGCCTGGATGGTTTTGACTTCAATTCCGTTGGTGATGCTGGCGTGGGAAGAGGTGACGAATAGAGGCTGGACGGAGCCGGCGTTGGCGATCTCAAGGGTCTGGTTGAAGTCGTCCCACACGGCGATGAGCATGGTGACGTACTGGGAGTCGAGTTTCCGCTCCTGGAGTTGATCATTCAAGGCGGCCAGCAACTCTGCCGGCGGAAGGTGCTGGGTGGCGAGGGAGCGGAGGATTCCGCTGACGAGCGCGGCATAGAGGGCCGCAGGAGCTGCTTTTCCTGAGACATCGCCTACGGCAAGTGCGGTTCGGCCCGGGCCGTAGTCGAGGAAGTCGTATACGTCGCCGCCGATGGATCGGGCGGGGCGGAATGCAGCGGCAAACTCTGCGCGCTGGGGCTTGGGCGGCGACGAGGGCAGGAGGCGAAGCTGGACTTGGCGAGCCATCTCCAAGTCACGTTCCATACGCTGCTCTTCCTCGTGGATTCGCTGGTAGAGGCGGGCGTTGGCGATGCTGATAGCTACCTGTGCTGCGAGGGTGCTGAGGGTGCGCTGGTGGTCCTCGTTGAAGTAGTTGACTCGAGTGTGTTCGAGATCGAGGACACCGATGACCTTGCCTTTGTAGATGAGTGGAACGGAGAGTTCGGATCGGGTTTCGGGGTTTTCCGCGAGATAGCGTGTGTCCTTGCGGACATCCGGGACGAGGATGGGCTGGCGTTGTTCCGCGGCAGTACCGATGATGCCCTGACCAAGGGCGATGGTGCGCTCGCGGGTGATGCGTTCGCCATAGCGGGAGGAGAAGCGATGCTCCAGCTGTTCGCGGCGGTCGCTCCAGAGAAGGATGGTGAACATCTGGTAGTCGATGACGCGTTTGAGCAGCGAGCCGATGCGCTCCAGGAGGTCGTCGAGATCGAGGATGCTAGTGATCTCGCGGGAGATTTCATTGAGGACGGTGAGGGTCTGGGCCTGGCGGGAGACGCGGGTGTAGAGGCGAGCGTTTTCGACAGCAATCGCTACGCGGGAGGCGACGAGTTCCAGGAGGCGTTGATGGTCTTTCGTAAAGAACGCGGGGGAGATGGACTGTATGTCGATGACGCCGATGACTTTGTTCTTGACGATGAGGGGGACGGCGAGCTCGGAGCGGACGTCAGGATTGGCGTTGATGTAGTTGTCTAGCTTGGTGACGTCCTCTATAAGCATGGAGGCGCGCTGTAGAGCTGACTGGCCGACTACTCCGCGGCCGAGCTTGATGCGCATGCGCTCGATTTCCGGGGTGTGGCCGATTTGGAAGCGCATCCGGAGATCGTGTGCGCGGTCGTTGAGGAGGAGGATGGCGAAGATACGGTAGTCGATGACGGCGCGGACGAGGTCGGCGACGCGGTGCATGAGGGTATTGAGGTCGAGGGTGGTGTTGAGTGCGTCGGCCAGTGTGTGGAGGAAGTCGAGCTGGAGCGGCTCGACGCGGATCTCGGGCGTTTTTGGAATCTGGGGGCTGTCAGGCGCGGGACGGTAATCGCCTTCAAAGTGATCCTGGGATTCGGCAATGTCGTCACCGGCGTCGGTGGAGCGGCGCGGTTTGTAGGTGGTAGACATAGGAATAGCCGATGATACTACCGGCAAGGTTGACTCGCGAGTATTGGTGAAAATGCGTGAAAGTGTCCTGGATGGCGCGGTTTTCTGCTGCCAGTTCAGGAGTTGAGGGCTTAGTACCCGCCGGATTGAGCAGGGGTGTGAAGTTGGCCGGCGAGTTCGGCGAGGATCTTTACGCTGGCGCTGGCCCCGATGCGGGAGGCTCCAGCGTTGAGCATGGTGGTGGCATCGGTGAGGGAGCGGATGCCGCCGGAGGCTTTGACGCCGGCGCGGTTGCCAGCTATGCCGCGAAGGATTGTGATGTCGTCGCGGGTGGCACCACCGTTGGCAAATCCAGTGCTGGTCTTGAGGAAGTCGGCACCTGCGTTGAGAGCTAGCTCTGAGGCGCGAAGCTTCTCTTCGAAGGTGAGGAGGCAGGTCTCAAGGATGACTTTTACGATGGCGCCGGAGGCGTGGGCTAGCTCTACGACGCCGCGGATGTCCTGCTGGACGGCTTCGTAGTCGCTGGGTTGACCGGATTTGAGGAGGCCGATGTTGAGGACCATGTCTACGTCATGAGCTCCATGCTTGATGACGCGGACGGTTTCATCACGTTTGGAGCTGGAGAGGGTGGCTCCCAGGGGGAAGCCGACGACGACGCCGACGGGGATTCCGGTGCCAGCGAGGGCTGAGGCCGCGAGGGAGACCCAGTAGGGGTTAACCATGGCGCAAGCGAAACGATGCTCGGCGGCCTCGCTGCAGAGTTGGAGTACCTGGGCGCGGGTGGCGTCGGGCTTGAGGAGAGTGTGGTCTAGTACGGCTGCCAGATGCTTCGGGGAGGAGAGGGTGTGGGTGGCGAACGCCTCGGCGTCAAAGAGCGGTGATGCAGTGCGCGACAGGGTACTCATGTTGCTCCTTCGGCTTAGTGCCGGTCTGTTTCTATCATACGAAGGCTGAGTCTGGCATTATTGACCCCCTCCCCCCAGGGGGTACCCCAAGCTAAGGTGCTTGTTTACAGATGGATGCTAAATTACAACCTTCTAAGCTATTGTATCCATTGTGGTTATGGGTAAAATATAGGAATCATTGGGGTTAGCGGGAATACATAACTTCAAGAACGAGGCTGGCCTGTGAAGCGCAGCTCCTCTCCTTGAGGCCTATATCAATTATAGAAGGTTGGGCATAACTAGTCGGCACGATTTATTTACTTTAGTTTCAGTTGTTTATATGGTTTTGGGGCTTGACAGGTTTTGGGTCGGATGGACTTTGGGCTGTGGGAAAGAAGCGTGACTGTGTGGCGGACATCCAATGGATTATGAGTAGCGAGATAGTAAAGGGTTTACGGCTGTCGGTGTTGGATCAGGCACCAGTTTCGGCGGGGCGTACGCCGGGAGAAGCATTGCAGGAGTCTATTGCGCTGGCGCGACGGGTGGATTCGCTGGGTTATACACGCTTCTGGATGTCGGAGCATCATGCGATGGATACTCTGGCGTGTACGGCTCCTGAGGTAATGCTGGCGCGGATTGGGGCGGAGACGCAGCGGATTCGGATTGGTTCGGGCGGGATCATGCTGCCGCATTACTCGGCTTTCAAGGTGGCGGAGGTTTTTCGGACTCTGCATGCGCTGTACCCGGGCAGGGTGGATCTGGGGATTGGACGGGCTCCGGGGGGTGGGCCGGTGGAGGCGCTGGCGCTGCGGCGGAGTCGGAAGGTACAGATGGAGGATGATTTTCCGGAGCAGGTGGCGGAGTTGCTGGCTTACTTTGATCGGGATTTCCCGGCTGGGCACTGGTTTGGCGGTTTGCGGGTGTCTCCAGAGATGCCGGGAGGGCCGGATGTGTGGATATTGGGGTCAAGCATGTGGAGTTCGGTTGCTGCGGTGGAGTTTGGGCTGCCGTATGCGTTTGCTCACTTCTTCAGTCCGGTGCATACGCGATCAGCGATTGAGGCTTATACGCGAGGGTTTCGGGGTGGAAGGGAAAGGCTGGTGCCGGAGGCTACGGTTGCGGTGGGAGTGATTTGCGCGGAGACGCAGGAGGAGGCGGACTATCTGCATAGCAGCGTGAGGCTGCTGCAGCTGCGGATTCGGACCGGAGATCGACGGCCGGTGGCCTCGCCGGAGGATGCGGTTCGAGAGTTGCGATTGTTTGGGGATATGGCGGTTGAGGAGGGGGAGTGGCCGCGGTATTTTGTGGGGACTCCGTCGCGGGTGAGGGAGCAGCTAGAGCGGATGGCGGGGGATCTGGGGATTGGAGAAGTGGTGGTGAATACGATTGTCTGGGAGCATGCGAAGCGGGTGCGGAGTTACGAGTTGCTGGCGGGGGAGTTTGGGTTATGTGTGGACGACTAGGAACTTTATGAATCATTTATGACTTCTCTATGCACTCTTTACGGTCATAGGCATTGAATCAAGAGCGTCGTTGGACAGACGTTGGAGGGTTCATGTCATCGGTGCTGAAGTTTATACTCCTGGATTTTTTGCCGACCGTATTCTTTCTTACTTGTCTGTGGGGATTTCACAAGTCGTCGCGAAAGCGGACGGCACGGGCGACGCTGATCGCACGAATTGGCGATGGCAGGCGCGTGGTGCCTGGTCCGCGGTTGCAGAAGATTCGACGGTCCGAGTCAGACGATGGGTTACTTCAGTGGCCGGCGCCTTCGGGGAATAGTCGGATGTCATCTACTCCGCGGTAGCGTTCGGCGTAGTCCATGCCGTAGCCGATGACGAACTGGTTGGGGATCTTGAAGGCTATGTAGTCGGCTTCGATGGGGACGAGGCGGCGTTCGGGTTTGTCGAGGCAGGTAGCGATCTTGAGGGAGGCGGGCTTGTGCTGGAGCATGAGGCCGCGGAGGTAGCTGAGGGTGAGGCCGGTGTCGAGGATGTCTTCGACGATGATGACGTGCTTGCCCTCGATGGGGTTGTCGATGTCCTTGATGAGTTTGACGGCTCCGGAGGAGACCTTTGCGCGGCCGTAGCTGGAGACGGCGACGAAGTCGAAGGTGTTATCTACTTCGATGGCGCGGGCGAGGTCGGCGAGGAAGATGGCCGCTCCTTTGAGGACTCCGATGAGGACTATGGACTTGCCGGCGTAGTCTTCGGTGATCTGGGCACCGATCTCGCGGGTGCGGTCAGCGATCTGTTGTTTGGTGAAAAGGACCTGCATGGAGGAGGCGGGGGGGAAGGTCGGCGTGCTGGTAGGCATGAACGTCAGGTTAGCGCGAATGGTGGGTTGAGGGGAAGGGTTACTATACTTTAGGTAAGCGAGGCTTATGTATCCCTATCTGAGTATTGGCCCTATCCACCTGGGCACGTTTGGACTGCTGTTGTGGTTTGCGGCAGTGGTGGCGACGGTGGTTTTGCACCGGAATTTTGTGCGTAACGGCGTGGACGCAGATGCGCTGAATGTTGTGGCGTTTGTGGTGATTGCGGGCGTGATTGGCGCGAAGACGTGGCATGAGTTGCAGAGTCTGACGGAGTTGCGGCTGGCGATGCGAGAGATCGGGATGCCAGGCTGGGGACATCCGGTAGACGTATTGATGGGATTTCTGCACTGGTTTCAGGCCGGGTTTGCGTGGTACGGCGGGATGTCGGCCGGGATTCTGATGCTGATGTGGCAGGGACGGGTGGCGAGGCCGCAAGGGATGTCTGGCTGGATGGGTGCGCTGCGGATGCTGGATCTAGCCGCTCCGGCAGCAGCGATTGGATATGGGGTCGGGCGGATTGGGTGTCTGACGAGTGGGGATGGAGATTACGGGATTCCAACGACGCTGCCCTGGGGTGTGCATATGCGGCCGGATGCGCTGGTGCCAACGACAGCGCTGGTGCAGCCTACGCCGATCTACGAACTGATTTTTTCGGTGGTCGTGTTCTGGGTGATCTGGAGGCTGGGGAAGACGTCAAAGCCCGTGGGTTGGCTGGCGGGACTTTACCTTGTGCTGAGTGGGGTTGGACGGTTTCTGGTGGAGTTTGTGCGGATCAATCCACGAATTTACTGGGGTATGAGTAATGCGCAAGTAGCTGCGCTGGGAAGCGTGCTGCTGGGCTTAGGGATCATGGCTGTGGCCTGGGCTAAGAAAGTTCAGTGGGAGCCGAAGCTGGTCGCGGAGCCGCGGGCTTAGCGGCAAGATAGGGAGTGCGTCCGTTCGCAGGGTTTGAACTGCGAACGGACTGTTTTGTTTAAGGCTGACTTACTTTGACATCTGCTCGCGGACTGGCTCCTGCGGGGCACTGAAGAGAGTGGTGGAGATGAGGCCGCCGAGGACGGCTCCAAGGATGGGAGCTACCCAGAAGAGCCAGAGTTGGCTGATTGCCCATCCGCCGACGAAGATGGCGGGACCGGTGCTGCGGGCAGGGTTGACCGAGGTGTTGGTGACCGGGATGCTGATGAGGTGGATGAGGGTGAGGCAGAGGCCGATGGCGATGGGGGCGAAGCCCTTTGGGGCGCGCTCATCGGTAGAGCCGAGGATGACCAAGAGGAAGAAGGCAGTGAGGACGACCTCGATGAGGAAGGCGGAGAGCATCGAGTAGCCGCCGGGAGAGTGGACTCCGTAGCCGTTGGAGGCGAATCCTCCTGCTAGCGAGAAGGCGGGGTTGCCGCTGGCGATGAGATACAGGACGCCTGAGGCGGTGATTGCTCCCGTGACCTGGGCGACGATATAGGCGGGGAGTTCGGAGGCTGGGAAGCGCTTACCGACAACGAGGCCGACGGAGACAGCAGGGTTGAGGTGGCATCCAGAGACATGTCCGATGGCGAAGGCCATGGTGAGGACGGTGAGACCGAAGGCGAGGGAGACGCCGACGAATCCTATGCCGAGGGTGGGAAAGGCTGCGGCGAGGACAGCGCTGCCGCAGCCCCCGAAGACCAGCCAGAAAGTGCCGAAGAATTCGGCTGCTGCGCGTTTGGAGAGAAGCATGATTGCGACCTCGTAGAACGAAATTGTGGGATGGGTGTTGCGGGGCCGAGATACCTGGAACCGTCTTTGATTTCAATCGACTGCTGGAGCAGGGTTGCAGTACTATGGCCGACCGCGAAATCGTAGCATGGTTGGGTGGCGATGTTCGATGGAGCTTCGGTAAAAAGAGGCGTCGTCTAAATATCTACACCCTTGCCTGTTGGCAAAGATGGGCTGCCAAGTGAAGCTGACGGCGGGTGGCTAGAGGAGTTTTAGGTAGGCCTTGGCTTCTTCGAGTTGGGGGAAGAGGCGCTCTTCGGCCTGGAACTCTCGGGAGTGGACGCAGCGTCGACCGGCTTTGACCCGGACGGGGTGTTTGAGGTGGAGCATCTCGTGGTAGAGGAGGTACTCGACTGCACAGCGGGGGGTGTCGAGACGGTCGAAGACGCGGGAGACGACGATAGTGTTGTGAGCAGCGTCGTAGTGGCCAAGCATGCGGCGGGCATGGTGGGCCGACCAGGTGAGAGTGGGTCGGCCGAGAAGTCCGTGGAAGAAGCGGGAGTTGAGGGATTCGAAGACTTCGTCGAGATCGTAGTGGTGGCCGCTGGGAGTGGAGATGCGCTTGCGGCCGCGGGTCTGGCGGATCTGCTCAGCCTGGCGAGCTACTGCCTCGGAGCGGACGTGGCGGCGGTAGCGGTCGGCGTGGATTGGCGCGATCGGCTTTTTGTAGAGCTTGGCGAGGAGGATGTGAGCGATGGCGTGGTGGACGGCTTCGGGGGCGTGCTCCAGTAGATCAGAGAGGCTGACGAAGAGACGGCCTTCGCGGAGGCGGATCGTGGTGTTAAGCGAGGTGAAGCGGCGGAAGCGAATGTCGAGGGGCGGGATGGGCGCTCGAGGGCGGAGGTCGCGGTACTGGTGCTCGAAGATGTGGACTAAAGGGGAGGTCACGCTAACTAAAAGGTTAACATGCGGTGGTGTGGATGAGAATGTGTAGGACCGAAGTGAGATGGGTGCTTCTCTATCGGGACGGGCCGTAGGGTTCGTTCTTGTCTTGTTTTGCAGGGGGGTGGGCGGCGAACCATTCGCGCTGATCTTCTAGCAGGCGAGTGGCGGACTCGCGGATGTCGCGAATGGACTCGAGAGCGAGTTTTCGGGAGACGTTGTAGGTCTCATGGTCAGGAAGAGCCTTGAGGGCCGAGGCCCAGCGCTCGGTGGCCTCGATGAGCTTGGGTAGGGATTTGCGGATATCACGGTGGTGAGGGCCATAGTCATCAAGGTTGTCTTCGAGTTCGTCCGCAATGCTGGTGAACTGCTCAATGATGTCGTGGGTGTCCTGCTCGCGACCGGGCAAGCGGGTGCGAGCAAAGATATCCTGGAGGCGCTTGGTACGGCTGTCGAGGAACTTAATGAAGACGAGGACACGTTCGGCGGGAAAGTAGGCCGCCTCGCGAAGCACTTCGATTTCAGCCTCAGAGAGGGCGGAATCGCGTTGGGCATAGGCACGCGGACAGATAACGGCCAGAACTATTGCGAGGGGGCCTTGGATAAGTAAAGTGCGGCGGAGCATCCGGCTCTCTTCGAATCAGGTTAGTGAGCGAAGACCTGGGTGAGGATCTCATCCTGAACCTGGTCAAGCCGTTTGAGTGTTGACTGGAGGACTTCGCGGTCGTCGCTGGAGGCGGCGTGCATGTAGTCGCCGAGGCGGTGCGTGGTGTGATGCATGAGTAACTCAGCGTTCTTTAGCCGCTTGGAGTCACGAGCAAGTCCAAGATGGATGAGGTGGGCGTAGTGCTCAATCTTCTTGAGGGTTGCGCTCGCTTGTTCAGGTTCTCCGGCGAGGATCTGTTTGCCGGCCATCTCGGTCATCGAGTGCACGAGCTCAGTATAGAGAAAGCATTGTTCGCGGGGATCGGCTTGCTGGGCGCGAATTTCAAGCTGACTGATGGCTTCGGGAGTAGGGACGGTGTCGTTGATAGGCGAGGCGTAGCCAGTGGAGCAGAGCGATAGAGCCAGAGGCAAAGGGAGGAGGATAGCAGCACGAAATATAGATTTCATAACGCACCTCGAAGGAGCGCGTGCTTACTTCATGTGTGCAAGGGTGACCAGGCGGTGGCGCGCCTTCCACTCCTCGTCGGGGAATTTCTCATTGGCCACGGAGAGGAACTTTTCATACAACTCGGTTGCTTCTTTTACATGATGCAACTTGTCGTGCGCAGTCGCGGCAAGGAAGATCGATGCCGGAGACTGTGGCAGCATGTTATCACGAATTGCGATTGCTTGCAAGGTGGTGGTGGGGTCATTAGCCTCAGATGCGGCGAAGGCGAGGTGGCTGGCTGCGGTGCCGAACTCGTCCTTGGACTGGAAGCCGTTGGGCTGGGAGAGAGCCTTTTTGAGGAGGGGGACGGCATCGGCGGGCCGGTGGAGGTGGATGAGGGCGTCGGCGCGGTCGTCGAGGAGAGTGGCGTCTTGTGGGTTGGCGGCGCTGAGTGCGGCGTAGAGGGGTTCTGACTGTAGATACTGCTGGTTACGGCTATAGAGGCGGGCCAGAAGGCGGGTGAGGGCGGCATCGGTGGGATGGGCGGCGTGGAGTTTTTCGACCAGAGGGATGGCTTGTGCGAGTTTATCCTGCGCGGCGTAAACGTTGGCGAGTTGTGCGTTCAGGGTTATGTCGTCGGGGTGCTGAGAGAGGGCGGTGGTAAGGAGGGCTTCCGCTTCAGCGGGTTTGTTCTGGCGTAGGAGGATGTGGACAAGTGCCGCAAGTGCGTCGGAACTGGTGGGATCTGCCGCAAGGAGGCGGCGATAGGTCGCCTCGGCGGTGGGAAGGTCGTTGGTGGCTTCGGCTAACTCTGCTGAAAGGAGGATGTCGTCGGTAGTTTCGGGGGATAGCTTGAGGGCGGCGAGGAGTTCCTCGCTGGCGGCTGCTGGATTTGGAGGAGTAGCGTGCTGATCAAGGCGGGCGAGGGCTCGATAGGCGCGGGCCCGGAGGAGTGGGTCGGCGGTGGTAAGGGTAACGGCGGTGGCTAGTTCTTCGCGGGCGTCCTTCGATTGGTTTTGACGGGCGAGGAGTAGGCCGAGGGAGAGGTGGGGCTCGAAGAATTTGGGGTCGGCGGCGATGGCGCGGCGGTAGGAGTCGGCTGCGGCGGCGGTCTGGTCGAGGGACTCCTGGGTGAAGGCGAGGTCGTAGAGGAGGTGGGCGTCGGTGGGGTTCTTTTCGGCGAGGGTGGTGAGGAGTTTGAGGGCGGTTGGGTAGTCGCGCTGGTCGAGTGCGGCGCTGGCCTGGGCGCGGAGAGGGTCTTGCTGCTGGGGTTGGGAGGAGGAACTGGCGTCGGTGGTGCCGGCGGGGAGCTGGGCCTGGAGAGTGGCGGGGAGAGCCAACAATAAGAGCGATAAAAGAGAGATACGGGGGGCTCTCCAGTGCGCGACTAACGATGAAACTGTGAGTCGCTTTGATCGAGATGGCGCAAGAGTGAGGGTCATACAGTGGCCTGAAGGATCGGTTGGTATTCGGCAGAGGCGAGGTTGAGGACGGGCGCTAGCCAGTGGCCGGTGTGGGAGGCGGGGTTGGCGGCGATTTCTTCGGGGGTGCCGGTGGCGACGATCTGGCCACCGCCGCTGCCGCCCTCGGGACCCATATCGATTACCCAGTCTGCGGATTTGATGACGTCGAGGTTGTGTTCGATCACGAGGAGTGAGCCTCCACCGTCGATGAGTTTGCGGAAGGCGGCGAGGAGCTTGGCTACGTCATCGAAGTGGAGGCCGGTGGTGGGCTCGTCGAGGATGTAGAGGGTGCGGCTGCGAGCCTTGGCAGCGGCTTCATTGGCCGTGCGGTTGGAGATGGAGCGTGCGGTGGCGAGGTGGCTAGCGAGTTTGATGCGCTGGGCCTCGCCGCCGGAGAGGGTGGTGGCCGATTGGCCGAGGCGGACGTAGCTGAGGCCGACCTCGTCGAGGACATAGAGTTTGTCGACAATTTTGGGATGGCCGGCGAAGTAGGAGAGGGCTTCCTTGACGGTCATGTTGAGGACGTCGTGGATGTTCTTGTTCTTGTACTTGACGTCAAGGATGGCCGATTTGTAGCGTGCGCCATTACATTCTTCGCAGGGCAGCTCGATGTCGGCGAGGAACTGCATTTCGACGGTGACGGTGCCATCTCCTTCGCAGACGTCGCATCTGCCGCCGGGGACGTTAAAGGAGAAGTGTCCGGGGCCGTAGCCGCGGCGTTTGGCGTCGGGCTGGGCAGCGAAGAGGGCTCGGATGTCGTCGAAGGCCTTGATGTAGGTGACGGGGTTGGAGCGTGGGGTGCGGCCGATGGGGGACTGGTCTACGAGGATGACCTCGTTGAGATGCTGGGTGCCGGAGAGCTCTCGGAAGAGGCTGGCTGGATCGCCGCCATCAGTCTGGCCGAGGGCCTGCATGAGGGCGCGGTAGAGCACTTGATGGATGAGAGTGGATTTGCCGGAACCAGAGACTCCTGTGACGCAGCAGAGGAGGTTGAGGGGGATATCGAGGTCGACTCCGCGGAGGTTGTGGATGCGTGCTCCGGTGAGCTTGAGGTGCTCGCGGCCGGGCTCGCGGCGCAGACGGGGGATGGGAATAGAGAGGCGTCCGGAGAGATATTTCCCTGTGATGGAGTTGGGGTTGGCGGTGACTTCGGCGACTGTCCCGGAGGCGAGGAGTTGGCCACCGAGTTCGCCCGCTCCGGGGCCGAGGTCGAGAAGATAGTCGGCGGCGCGGATGACGTCGGGATCGTGCTCGACGACGAGGATGGTGTTGCCGAGGTCGCGCAGGTCCTTCATGATGCGGATGAGCTTTGCGGTATCCCGGGTGTGGAGGCCGATGGATGGCTCGTCGAGGACGTAGAGAGCTCCGACTAGACGAGAGCCTAGTGAGGTGGCGAGCTGTATGCGCTGGGACTCGCCGCCGGAGAGAGTGGAACTGAGGCGGTCGAGGGTGAGGTAGTCGAGGCCGACCTGATGGAGAAAATGGATTCGCTGGCGGACTTCTTCGAGAATTTTGCCTGCGATCTCTAATTGTGACGGAGAGAGTTGCAGATTGTCGAAGAAGTTCTGGGCGGCGGTGATGGTGAGGGCGGAGGTCTCACAGATGTTCTGGTTGTTGATGAGGACGGCGCGGGCTTCGGCACGGAGGCGTTGGCCACGGCAATCGGGGCAGGTGGCGTAGCCGCGGTATTTAGAGAGGAAGACGCGGACGTGGAGCTTGTATTTCTTAGGCTCGAGTGCGGCGAAGAAGCCGCGGATTCCGGGGAAGCTGCCGCTGCCTTCCTGGATGAAGCGCTGCTGGTCGGCGGTGAGATCGTACCAAGGGATGTTGGTGGGGATGTTAGCGGCTTTGGCAGCTCGCATCATTTCGCCGTGGTGCGGGCGGTATTTGGTAGTGGTCCAGGGGGCGATGGCGCCGTCGCTGAGGGACTTTGATTTGTCGGGGATGATGAGGTTGGGATCGAAGTCGATGGTGTTGCCGAAGCCCTGGCAGCGGGGGCAGGCTCCAAATGGATTGTTGAAGGAGAATAGGCGCGGTTCGGGCTCGCGGTAGGCGCGGTGGCAGGTGGTGCACTCGAAGGCGGCGGAGTAGCGGATATGCTGAGGCGCGGCGGGGTCTTCTTCGCGAGGGACGGTGTGGAACTGGACTTCGCCGGACTCGCGGTAGCCGGTTTCGATGGCGTCTACGATGCGGGAGCGCGAATCAGGGCTTAGGGCGAGACGATCGATGAGGATGAAGATCGGGGCGTTGAAGTCGAGTTCAAGGAGAGACTCGGGGGTGGAGAACTCGACGATGTTTCCGGCCTGATAGAGGCGGTTGTAGCCGCGGCGGCGGAGTTCGGTGAGGCGGTCTTTGAGGGCGTCGGTGAGATTCAGGACGGAAGGGCCGACTACGGATTTCGCGGATTTCTTCGCTGCGGACTTCTTTGGCTTTTGGGTGGGCGCCTCTTCGGAGGCGGGCTGCTGCATCGGTTCGAGCTTGATGTCGGCTCGTACGATGGGGAAGAGTGCGTAGGTGCGGGTGCCTTCCGGGAGAGCGAGCAGGGAGGTGACGATCTCGTCTACGGTGTCGTGCTTGACGATGCCGCCGCAGTGGAGGCAGGTGACGGTGCCGCAGCGAGCGTAGAGGAGGCGGAGGTAGTCGTAGATCTCAGTTGCGGTGGCGACGGTGGAGCGGGGGTTGCGGGTCTGGTTCTTCTGCTTGATAGCGATGGCGGGTGCGAGGCCGTCCATGTGGTCTACGTCGGGTTTTTCGATGCGCTCAAGGAACTGGCGGGCGTAGGCAGAGAGGGATTCGACGTAGCGGCGCTGGCCTTCCGCGTAGATGGTGTCGAAGGCGAGGGAAGACTTGCCGGAGCCGGAGACACCACTGACGACGGTGAGGGCGTTGTGGGGAATATCGACGTCGATACCCTTGAGATTGTGGGTGCGAGCGCCGCGGATTGTGATCTGGTCATTCATAAGGACAGTTGTTAGGTGCTGGTTTGCGGCCGGAAGATTTCTATGAGGAGGAGGCAGGCTCCGATACAGATGCAACTGTCGGCGATGTTGAAGTCGGGCCAGTGGTAGTGGACGATGTGGATTTCGATGAAGTCGATTACGAAGTGGTAGCGTACGCGGTCGTAGAGGTTGCCGATGGCTCCGCCGAGAATGAGTGCGAGTGCGACGGCAGTGGGAGTGAGGGTGCGGGCGACGTTCCAGAGCATGGCGAAGACGACGATGACGGCAAAGATGGAGAAGAGGATGAGACCGTTGCGAACGGTCTCGGGAGAGGTGGTTTCAGCGAACATGCTGAAGGCTGCGCCAGTGTTGAGGACGTGGGTGATGCGAAAGACGCCGGGGATGACGGTGATGGCGCTACCGGTTGGGAGTCGAGTGATGATAAGGCGCTTGCTGATGTGGTCGATGAGGACGACGAAGGCAGCGAGGGCGAAGAGCAGGACGCGATAGTTGCGAGGCTGCTTCGGCTCGGCAGACGCTGTGGCGGCGGGGAGTGGGCGAGTTGCGGACATCAGGAAGCTGGCTCCGTGGCTGGTTGGGCGGCGGGTTTTTCGTAGGGGTCGAAGTGGATGGCTTCGAGGGCCTCGGCGCAGCGAAGGCAGACGGTGGGGTAGTTGGGTTCGTCGCCTACGTCTGTGGTGAAGCGCCAGCAGCGTTCACACTTGGCTCCGTTGGCGGGCTTGGCGTGGACGTAGAAGGCTCCCTTTTCTGCGGCTCCCTCGACGACGGTTGCATGTTGAATTTCGACCTGCGAGGTGCCGAAGAGCTCTGGCAGGATGGGAGCGTAGCGTTCGAAGAGTTGCTGCGACGACTGCGGCGTGGAAAGGCTCTCAATCCAACCGAAGACGATACGAGCTTCGGAGGCTTTGCCGATGGCTTTGGCGGCTCGTTCTTCTTCGAGCACCTTGAGGACCTCGTCGCGGAGAGTGAGGATCTGCTGCCAGTCTGCGAGGAGTGCGAGGGTGTTGCCGGGTACGATGTCGGCAAGGTCCGGGAAGAGTGCGAGGTGGACGCTAGACTCGCGGCTTTCGACGAGGGGCAGGAGTTGCCAGACTTCGTCGGCGGTGAAGCTGAGGATGGGGGCGATGAGGCGGGTAAGGGCTTCGGCGATGCGCCAGAGGGCGGTTTGGGCGCTGCGGCGGCCGGGGTGGTTGGGGGCGAAGGTGTAGAGGCGGTCTTTGAGAACATCGAGGTAGAGAGCGCTAAGGTCGGTGTTCACGAACTCGTTGAGGGCGTGGTAGGCGCGGTGGAACTCGAAGTTGTCGTAGGCTGTGCGGATTTTGGTGGTTAGCTCGGCGAGGCGCGCGAGGATGTACTGGTCGAGCGGTTCCATCTGCGCGAATTCGACTTTATTGGTGGCGGGGTCGAAGTCGTGGAGATTGCCGAGGAGGAAGCGAAGGGTATTGCGCAGCTTGCGGTAGTTGTCGCTGACGCGCTGCATGAGGTTTTCACTGGCCGCTACGTCTTCACGGAAGTCGACAGAGGCGACCCAGAGGCGGACGACTTCGCCGCCCAGGCGCTTGGCAATGTCTACGGGATCGACGCCGTTGCCGAGGGACTTGGAGAAGGGACGGCCCTGCTCGTCGAGGGTCCAGCCGGAGGTGGCGACCTTCTTGTAGGGGGCGCGTCCACGGACTGCTACGGAGGTGAGGAGGGAGGAGTGGAACCAGCCGCGGTGCTGGTCTCCGCCCTCGGTGTAGAGGTCGGCGGGCCAGTGCAGTTCGGGTTCGATGTCGAGGACAGCGTGCCAGCTTGAGCCGGACTCGAACCAAACGTCGAGGATGTCCATCTCTTTACGGAACTCGGTGCCGCCGCAGGAGCAGGTGGTTCCGGGGGGGAGTAGGGTGGCTGCGTCGTGGATATACCAGGCGTCGGCGCCTTCCTTGTGGAAGAGGGCGACGATGGACTTGTTGACAGCAGGGTTATTCAAGGGCTCGTGGCACTTTTCGCAGAGGAATACGGCGATAGGGACACCCCAGATGCGCTGGCGGGAGATGCACCAGTCGGGGCGGGTGGCGATCATGTTGGAGATGCGCTCTTCGCCCCAGGCGGGATCCCAGACGACGTTGGCGATCTCGTCGAGGGCGCGCTGGCGGTAGGTGGTTTCGGTGTCGTCGGGCGCGAGCATCTTCTTGTCCATCTCGATGAACCACTGCTCGGTGGCGCGGACGATGACTGGGTTGTGGCAGCGCCAGCAGTGCGGATAGGAGTGTTCGAAGGAAGTGGCGCTGAGGAGGGCGCCGCGCTCGCGGAGAAGTTCGATGATGACGGGATTGGACTTGAAGACGGTGAGGTCTTCGTAGGGCTGGGCTGCAGCGCCATGCTCTGCTGTATTGCGTTGGCGGCCGGAGTTGTCGACGTATTGGATATCGGGAAAGTTGTAGCGCTTTCCGGTCGCGAAGTCGTCGACGCCGTGGGCCGGGGCGGTATGGACTGCTCCTGTGCCCTGGTCGGCAGTGACGTAGGAGGCGAGGACGCCGAGGATGCTGCGGTCGAGGAAGGGATGCTGGAAGGTGGCGCGGTCGAGCATCTCGCCTTTGAAGCGTGCGATTTCGCTGGCGTCAGGGAGGTTACAGGCTGCTTTGACGGTGGTCGCGAGGGTCTCGGCGACGATGTAGGTCTTGCCGTCGGAGTTTTTGAGGGCGACGTACTCCATCTCGGGGTTGAAGGCTACGGCCTGTGATGCGGGGATGGTCCAAGGGGTGGTGGTCCAGATGATGGTGTCGACCTTGAGACCGGCGAGCGCGGGATTGATGGCAGCGGGATCGCTAGTGAGGGCGTAGCGAATGTAGACGCTGGGGCTGTTGTGCTGCTCGTACTCGACTTCAGCCTCTGCGAGGGCAGTACGGTCGTGGATGCACCAGTAGACGGGCTTGAGCCCCTTGTAGACGAAGCCTTTCTCGAAGAATTCGTAGAAGGTCTCTACGATGCTGGCCTCGTAGGGGAACGACATGGTGAGGTAGGGATCGTTCCAGCGGCCGAAGACTCCGATGCGCTCGAACTGGGAGCGCTGCAGGTCGACGTACTTCTGGGCGTACTCGCGGCAGGCGCGGCGGACGGCGATTGGATCCATCTCGAGCTTTTTGCGACCGAGTTGCTCGTCGACTTTGATCTCGATGGGGAGGCCGTGGCAGTCCCAACCGGGGACGTAGGGGGAGTCAAAGCCGGCCATGGTCTTGGTCTTGACGACGAAGTCCTTGATGCACTTATTGAGTGCGTGGCCGAGGTGGATGGCTCCGTTGGCATAAGGAGGGCCATCGTGGAGGATGTATTTTGGGGAGCCGGCGCGGGCGGCGCGAATCTGGGCGTAGAGATCCTGCTGCTGCCAGGCGGCGAGGCGGACTGGCTCGTTGGCGGGCAGATTGGCCTTCATGGGGAAGGTCGTCTGGGGCAGGTTTAATGTCGATTTCAATGGCTTGGGTGATTGGGTCAAGGTGTCAGTGGTCCCGCCAATCGGGAGATTCAGGGTAGACTTGAGCGCATTGAGTTCGGGCTTGGGATCTGATGCTTCCGGCATTCGTTCCTCGTAGTTCATGGTTGGCAAAGGTTGATTCGCGCCAAACCTTTATTGTAGCCGCGCTTGAGGGTGAGTAACGAAGTGGTGAGGATACTTCCGCCGGGGTTTGTGCGTCCAAGGTAATGAGCACGGGTTCAAGAATCTTTGTAGAATGTTTATGGAGCCAGATGCCGCGTGCGCACCTGTAATGAAACCGGCGGCAGACCGGGGACGTATTGGTATAGTAGGCGCGCAAAAAAAAATTGAGCAGGCGGAGGGGCAGTAGTCCTGAACTCCGCCGCCGAGGCTAGCAGCATATGGCGAATTCGTTGTTGATACCACCTGAGATTGACCCTTCACGCGATGCGCCTTTGCTGCGCGGCGGTGACGCACCACATTGGACCGAGACTCATGAAGAGGGAGTCTTCACCTCTCTGTGGGGTAGTATTCGGGACGTGTTTTTTCCACCGAAGTTGCCTCCACTGGTACTGGAGTCGAAGCCCATTGCGGTAGTGGACCGGATGGCGGTGAAGCGCGATCCAAAGTCTACGGCGATGGCAGTGGTGCTGCATGCACTGGTGATCCTGTTGATTGCATGGATGCTGGCAAAACATATTTCGATGGGAACAAAATCTGTTACCACGCTGGTTCCTGTGGATTTGCAGATACCACCGATGGCTCCACCGAAGGCGCAGGCGATGGGTGGGGGTGGCGGTCAGCGCGGGCCGACCCCGGTGACAAAGGGAACTCCGCCTAAGTTTGCGGATATGCAGATTGTCCCGCCGAACAAACCTCCGCTGGTAGAGCCGAAGATCAAGATTGAGCCAACGATCGAGGTGCAGAAGGACATCAAGATGGCGAGCAGCATTCCGCAGATTGGGGTTGCGAATTCGCCGCTGGTGGGAATGTCAATGGGCAACGGAAGTGGCACCGGTTTGGGCTCAGGCAGTGGTTCGGGCCTGGGGCCGGGTTCGGGGGGTAATACTGGCGGTGGACCAAGACGTATCGGCGGTGGCGTATCGGCACCGGTGCTGATTTACTCGGTTGAGCCGGAGTTCTCCGAAGAGGCCCGCAAGGCGAAGGTTGCAGGTAATGTGCTGGTCAATTTGTGGGTCGACACGAACGGGAATCCAAGCCACGTTCGCGTGATTCGGGGCGTAGGCATGGGCCTGGACGAGAAAGCCAAAGAAGCAGTGATGCAGTACAAGTTCAAACCGGCGATGGAGAATGGGAAGCCGGTTCTGGTTGAACTGAATGTTGAGGTTAACTTCCAGATCTTCTAGATATGGTGTGACTTAATGGGGAGGGCCTGCTTTTGAGCAGGCCCTTTCTGTTTGCCTATCAGGCAAGTTGTGGGGTGGAGAAGCGTGGAGCGACCGGGGTGGTGTGAGGTTGATGGTGCGTGACGGCCAGTGTTGAATCGAGTTGGAAGCGGTCGACTTGCTGCTCCAGCGTGACTGCGGTGGTGCGAAGTGATTCGATGCCGGAGGCAGTGGTGGCCATCTCGTTGAGATTCTCGTAGCTGAGGGAGTAGATGGAGTCCAGGCTGGAACTGGACTGGTTGGCTGCGACTGCCTGTTGGGATGCGGCGATGGCGATCTGGGTGATCATGCGGTCGACCTGTTCTGCCATTCCGATGATGCGTTGGAGAGATTCGCCTGCCTGATTGGTGGTGATGACGCCCTGCTCCACGGTGCCGGTGCCGCTCTTCATGCTGGCGATGGCGGTTTTGGTGCGATCCTGAATGCCTTGAATCATGTCTCCGATCTGCCCTGTGGCCTGGGCGGTGCTCTCTGCGAGTCTGCGCACCTCACCGGCAACGACTGCGAATCCTCGACCGTGATCACCGGCACGGGCAGCTTCGATAGCAGCGTTGAGAGCGAGGAGGTTGGTCTTGCGGGCGATCTCGTCGATGACGGTGACTATCTGACTGATACGACGAGAGTCGTCGCCGAGGAGTCCGATGGTGGATGATGTTTCGCTGACAGCGGTGGCTATGGAGTGCATGCTGCCAAGGACATCTTTGACGATGGTTCCACCTTCGCGGGCGGTCTGGGCTGCATTGCGGGCGGTTTCGGCGGCCGATTGGGTGTGACGCGAGACCTCGGCGATGGAGGCAGACATCTCCTGCATGGCGGTGGCGGCCTGCTGAGTCTGCTGGCTTTGCTGATCGATGCGGCGATGGACTTGATCGCTGGCAGTACGCATGGAGGCTGCGCTCCCGGTAAGGGCACCTGCGGTGTCTGCTACGGTGCCGATAATGCCAGCGAGGTTGAACTGCATCTGCTGCATGGCGTGGGCCAGAGTGCCGATCTGGTCGTTGCTGTGAAGATCGAGTGACTCCCCCGTAAGGTCGCCTGCTGCGATGGCGTTGGCGCGTTCTGCGATGAGGGTGACAGCCCTGCTGATACGGCGGCCGAGCAGGATCGAGATGCTGCCTCCAATGGCTGCGCCAAGAATGGTAGCGAGCCAGAGGGTGAGGAGGAGAGCGTGGTTGGCGCGTTGAAGTTCTTGAACCTCGTCGTTGGCATGAGCCATTTGTGAGCCAACCATGCCGGTGAGGTTTGCGTAGAGCGACTTGTCGCGCGCAGTGATGTCATTGCGAAGGAGTTCGTATGCCTGTGCCGTGCCGTCTGCGGTGCGGTTGCTGTTGAGTTGTTCGACCCTGGACTCCAGATTTTTTAGATTGTCCATGTCGGCGCGAATGAGATTGATGCGGGCACGGTCTTCGCCAAGGTCGAAGTCCTGAGACTTCGCAAGCAAGTCTGTCATGGAGGATTCGGCGGAGGTCCACGTATCCATGCGCTCCCTGCTGAAGGCAGAAGCACTTTGCTGATCGACGCCAAAGAGCATGTAGGACTGAAGCGCCCGGATACTGTTGCTGGCGTTGATGCGGACGTCTCGCAATGCCATGGAGATAGGGATGCGCCGATTGACGATGGTGTTCGACAAATCGCTGACTTCGCGGATGCGTACGTGCGCCGTGTAGGCACTGAGGAGCATGGCCAGGATGAGGAGGCCGGTGCTGAGTCCGAGTTTTGCTTCGAGCTTCATGAATGTCCTCGCTGGAGGGGTGGTGGGGTTTATTGGCTATCCATGTTGAAGTTGACTGCGACTGTCATCTCCGAGGCATCTGTCGCGGCGGAGTAGCGCCAACGGCTGACGGCTTCCTGTGCGGCTGGGACGAGCAGGGGGTGGCCTGACTCGACCTTGGTGTCGGAGACGATGCCGCTTGGCTGGACAGTGACGCGAAGAATGACGGTTCCGCCGACATGCATTTTGCGCGCAAGTTCGGGGTAGTGCGGCGCTGTTCGCGTGACGATGCCACGTGCAACACCAGCCGACGCAGAAGAGCAGGACAGGACAAGACCTGCAACGATACATAGGGACGAGAGATTGGGTTTGATTTGCAAAGCTGCCTCCGGGTACAGAGGCTGTATCGGCGGAAGGCGGAGGGGCTTTAGCTGGGGAGGCTTATCTGGTGGGACTTCGCGAGATCAGATGGAGATAAGGGCGGGTACCGCGACTTCGGCAAAGGTGAGGTTTTCGGCGGGGCTGCCGGTGCGTTCTTTCCAGTCAAGGAAGAGTTTTCCGTAGCTATCCGTGAGGCATGTGGCGGGATCGATGCCGAGTTCGGCAAGGGTCTGATCGATCCACGCGGTGGGGCCTTCGAGCTCTGCGTAGGTGCCGATGGGAGTCTCGTCCAGGACGAGGTGGGCGAGGATCTCGCTATTGTCGCCGGCGGTGTGAGACCACTCGGATCGGTATTTTTCGTAGGTGAAGACGGGGATGTAACCGAGTTCGCTGAGGATCGCTTCGAGAGCAGGGCCCTCGGCTACGGCGGTTTCGGTCTCGATACGAATTTTGTAGCGGGTGGTGTCGATGGGGTCCTGATCATCGGGTTTGCGCTTGTGCGTCAGGGTGCAAAGGCCACCGTATTGGCGGATGCGGAGCAGATGTCTGCGGGCGCGGAGATCGCGTGAGGGAGTGTCATAGAGCGTGTTGTGCTCAAAGGTGCGGGGGGTTTCAAGGCGGAAGCCGAACTGGGAGAGGCGAGACTGGAATGCGGCTGGATCGGATACGGGAAACTTTAGTTCGATCTCGGCGTTTTGCATAGCTGAGTATACGACTCAAATTGGTGGTGAAGTTGTGGTAGATTAAGCGTTTTTTGTGGCTAATTTGTGGCTGAAAAGAGTTATTTAATGCGGGCAGCCTTTTGGAGCCGGTCACGGACGGCAGCGCCGACGCCATCTGACTGGGGCAGTGGGCAGAGGATAGTTGTGACTCGGCGGGAGTCGAGCGAGCGGAGGCCAGCGAAGAGATGCTGGGCGAGGCCGATTTCGTTGTCGAGGGCATCCCAGGGGAAGATTTCCGCAGGAACGGGGACGGTCCAACCGGTTGGAAGCATGATGCCGAGGTGTTCTCCGGCCTCTGAGAGGGTGGTTGCCTGACGGTAGAGTTCGGCTTCGTTCTGGACGAGGACGAGGCGTGCGCGGGGGGCGTAGTGGCGGATTCCCAGGCCGGGAGAGGGGAGACTCTCTGGCTCGGCTGAGTCGTTGGAAGACGTGAAGAGATCGACGCTGCCAGCTACGCGTTCGATCATGTCGGGGGTGATGGCGCCGGGGCGGTAGAGGACCATGGGGTATTGATTGGGGTCGAGCACCGTGGATTCAACACCGACTGCGGTGGGGCCTCCATCGAGGACAGCGTTGATGCGGCCGTCGAGATCCTGGAGGACGTGCTCGGCGGTGGTGGGACTGGTGCGGCCGAAGCGGTTGGCGCTGGGAGCGGCAATGGGAACTCCGGCGGCCCGAATGACTGCCAGCGCGAGGGGATGAGCCGGCATACGGACGCCTACGAGCGGACGACCGGCGGTGACTGAGTCGGGCACATTGTCGGTCCGTTCGAGGAGAAGTGTGAGGGGGCCGGGCCAGAAGGCGGCGATCAGCTTCTCAGCACGTGGGGTGACGTAGGCGACGGAGTCAAGCATGGCGCGGTCGCTGACGTGGACGATGAGGGGGTCCCACGCTGGGCGGCCCTTCGCGGCAAAGATGCGGGAGACAGCGTCTGGATCGAAGGCGTTTGCGCCGAGGCCGTAGACAGTCTCGGTGGGGAAGGCTACGGTTCCGCCGTTGTGCAGGATCTCGGCGGCGTGGGTTACTGCGGCGGCGGCTCTGGATTGGCTGAGGGTGGCGTCAAGGTACTCGGTGTGGCAGGTTTCGAACTGGGGAGGATAGGGCATCTGGGTCATCGGGCGGCGTTCGTGATCTGGCTGGAAAAGGCGTCGAGAGAGAGTGAGCGGAGAAGATTGCGGCGCATACCGCTGTAGACCTGGTCGAGGCCACGGGAGGCTTGTTCGATCCAGTGGAAGGAGAGTGCCTGGGAGAGGCGATCGAGTTCAGGGCGGAGGTCGGTGTTACGGATAAGTTCGGGGGTTCCGGCACCGAGCAGGAGAAGGTCTTCTAGGATGAGCGTGAGTGAGCGAAGGAGTGCGGCGGTCTTCTGTTGGCCTTCTGCTCCGGCGCGGTAGGTCTCAGTCATTTTAAAGAGCGCAGTGTGATCGGGCTCGGCGGCTGCGTTGCGGATGAGGAGCAGTGCATCGGCGCGGGCGGTGATGTATGCGTCGAGATCGAAGCTTAGGGCTTTGCCGGCTGCTCCCTGGGAGAGGCGGGCAATGAGGGTGCGCTGCTTGGGTGGGACGTCAGGACGACGATCGGCGAGGAACATTTCAAGCTCTTCTACCGGCAAGGCACCCAGGCGCACGGTGGCGCAGCGCGAGCGAATGGTGGGGAGAAGTTCGCCGGGATTTTCAGCAAGGATGATGAGGTGGGCGTAGTCAGGCGGCTCTTCGAGGACTTTGAGGAGCGAGTTGGCGGCTTCCTTCATGAAGCTGGCGGCGGTGAGGATGAAGATCTTGCGAGGGCCTTCGGACGGAAGGTAGTTGGCCCGCTGAATGATGGTTCGGACCTGGCCGAGTTTGATGAGGAGTTGGGGTGGATCGGGAGGAACGATGAGCACGTCCGGGTGAGGCTGTATGAGAACGCGGGTGTCTTTCTTGTCGGTCTCGCGAAGATCATCGCGAGCGGCTACTGCCTCGTTGACCAGGGTTTCGAGATCGTGGGCTCCGGCGATGCGGGTGCAGTTGCGACAGACTCCGCAGAAGCTGGCGAGGGACTGGCCGTTGGACCAGAGGTCGCGGGGCTGGCGCTCGCATTCGACGGCCATGGCGAGCATCAGGGCGAGGGTGTATTTTCCTGCACCGTTGGGGCCGGCGATGATCAGGGAGTGTGGGAGACGCCCGGCGCTGATGGAGGTGCGGAGGTGTTCGACTGCGGTGGAGTTGCCGAGGAAGTCGTTGAAGGTGGCTGGCAGGCCGGTGGGTGGTGTCATCTCTGGTAGCTCCTTTCTGCTTCGCGGGGGAAGTGGATGTGGGACTGTGGCTCTTGTTTCTAAGGATACCGGAGTGGGTGGGATAACGCCGTTGGGGCACGGATGCATTAATCGAGGCTTTGCTTTTCCGTGGGAGACGCTTGAGTGCAAAAAAACCGCCCCATCGATGACGATGAGGCGGTGCGGAGATTGTTGTTTAGAAAGCTGCGGTGGCGGCTTGCTGTGAGATTTCAATAGAGCCGTTGAGGTTGAGGGCGTCGGAGGAGTCGCCTACGGCGATGTTGAATTTTCCGGGAGCGATGGTCCACTTCTTCGCCTGAACGTCGTAGTAGGCGAAGGCGCGGGCATCGAGTTCGACGGAGAGGTGTTTGGTTTCGCCGGGTTTGAGGGAGACTTTTTCAAAGCCTTTGAGTTCCTTCTCGGGGCGGGCAACTTTGGCGTGGGAGTCTGACACATAGACCTGGGCGACGTCGGCGCCGACACGTTTGCCGGTGTTGGTGATGTCGAAGGTGACGGTGGCGTGAGCTACGGTGCCGGGTTTGACGGAAAGGTTGGAGAGTTTGAATGTGGTGTAAGAGAGGCCGTAGCCGAAGGGGAAGAGTGGCTTGGTGTGGTTGTGATCGTAGCCGCGATAGCCTACGAAGATGCCTTCGTTGTAAGTGACCTTGATGCCGTCGGCTTCAGGGTAATAGTTTGACGAAGTGGGGTTGTCTTCGATATTGCGCTCGAAGGTGACGGGGAGATGACCGGAGGGATTGACGACTCCGAAGAGAGCTTCCGCCAGGGCTGTTCCGCCCTCCTGACCGGCGTACCAGGTTTCAATGAGGCCGGGAACCTGGTCGATCCAGCGGGTGCTGTTGACGTTGCCGCCTGAGGTGACGGAGACGATGGTCTTCTTGTTGATAGCGGCTACTTCGCGGATGAGTTCGTCCTGGCCGAGGGGTAGGTCGAAGGTGCGGTCACCGCCCTCGCCTTCGCTGTCGGCATCGAAGCCGGCGGTGATGATGACTACGTCAGCCTTGGCAGCGAGTTCTTTGACAATGGGGTTGACGACTTTGTTTTCAGCGACGATGGCGAAGCGGAGACGGCCACCGATGGGCCCGTGCTGCGCGTCCTCGACGACGATCTTGTGGGGGCCTGCGGAGAGCGGCAGGGTTACCTGAGGCTGGAAGGCACGAACGATCTTCCAGTTGTCGATGATGAGCTTGTCGTCGACATAGACGCGGTTGCTGGTGCCTTCGCCTGCTCCCTGAAGAGCGAAGATGTAATTACCTGCGGATTCAGCGATGTAGTAGCCGGACCAGCGGCGACCGGACTCGTGCTTCGCGGCGCTGCTGAAGAGTGCCATGGCTGCCTCAAAGTCGTCCATGAAGCTCTCCCAGCTGACGCCGGCGTAGTTGATGCGGCGGGCCGTTGCGGTAGAAGTGGGTGCACCGGAGAGGTCGCTGTTGGTGAAGGTTTCCAGCTTGAGGCCGGGCTTGCCGTTTTCGGCTTCTGTGCTGAATCTGGTGTCGCTGGCGAGATTACTGATGGTGGGGAGGCCGCGGTTGTAGAGGACGTTGACGGCGGTTCCGAGATAGCCGCTGATGCCTTCGAGCGGGCTGATGGTGTGGAAGGGAATGGCGCGGGCGCTGCCGCCGCCGACGGGGATGCCGGGGAATGCGTCAGGGCCGACGATAAGGATGTTCTTGATCTGAGCCTTGTCGAGGGGGAGGATGTGGCCGTCGTTCTTGAGGAGGACGAGGCCTTCGCGCGCAGCGTCGAGAGCTACTGCTTTGTTCTGCGCGTTGAAAAGAGAGAGAGAGGAGTTGGTCTGGGGACGGTCGAGCCATCCGAAACGTGCAGCGGTGTCGAGGATGTTGTGAATCTTCTCGTTGATGGTGGCTTCTGTGACCTGACCGCTCTTTACGGCGGGGAGGAGGAGCTTCTTGTTCATGAATTTGCCGTTAGGCATCTCGAGGTCGAGGCCACCGTTGGCTGCGCCTACCGCGTCGTAGGTGGCATCCCAGTCTGACATGAGAACGCCGTCGAAGCCCCACTCCTTGCGGACGATCTGGGTGTTGAAGTAGCCGTTCTGGGTCATGTGAAGGCCGTTGGTGAGGTTGTAGGAGTCCATGATGGAGCCTACGTGGGCCTTGGTGACGGCCGCTTCGAAGCCGGGAAGGTAGATTTCGCGAACGGTGCGCTCGTCGATGAGAGAGTCAGAGTCGTGGCGGAGGAACTCAGAGTTGTTGCCCATGTAGTGCTTGACGGTTGCGCTGACGCCCTGGGTCTGCATGCCGGTGATGTAGCCAACGGTCATGGCCGAGGTGAGGAATGGATCTTCTCCGAAGTACTCGAAGTTGCGGCCGTTACGGGGGGAGCGGTAGATGTTGATGCCAGGGCCAAGCATGTAGTGGATGCCGCGGGCGCGGGCGTCCTTGCCGATGCCTTCGCCGACGCGGGCGGCGAGGTCACGGTTCCAGGAGGCGGCGAGACCGATGCCTCCGGCGTAGGTGGTGGAGGGGAGGCCAGCATTGGAGCGGACGCCATAGGGGCCGTCTGACATTTCAAAGGCGGGGAGCGAGAGTTTCGGCATGGCGCGGACAGCGAATCCGGTGCCGCCGATGTAGTCGATCTTTTCTTCGAGGGTCATCTGGCTGACGATGGCGTCTACGCGGGCGCGGATTGCGGGGCTATCTGGCTGAGGAGCCTGGGTGAATGCGGAGGTGGTGAGGAGAATTGTTGCGGCGAGGAGAGTGGCGGATCTTTGCAGATTGCTGCTAGGCGACATGAGTACTTGCTCCTTGGGTCTGGGCGTCTGGCTTAAGTGATGCAGTCGACGTAATGGCGATTGGGCCGGCTTCGATTGTCTAGATTTGCCGGCAACGAATCATAGCGGGCCGCTGATGGATTCGTATAGATAAATCGCTTTAAGTGGGCATCTGGATGGGCGCCATGCGCACATTTACAGGCAGGGCCGGAGTAATTTGCGACAGCTAGTTTGAGGTGAGGGCCTGGAGGAAGCGGTAGTAGAAGTCGACGCCCTCGTCGTAGGAGGAGATGCGGAGGCGCTCGTCGCGGCCGTGCATGCGGAGGTCGTTGGTGTCTACGGCAACTCCACTGATTCCGTAACTGGGGATGCCAGCGGCGATGGTGTAGACGCTGTCCGAGGCTCCAACTTCCATCTGGGGGAGGATGGCAAGGCCAGGATGCATCTGAGCGACTACTTTGGTGAGGGGGCCGAAGATGTCGGGGCGCAGGGGGGGCGGAGCGGGGGAGACGCGCTCAGTACCTTTGTCGTAGAGATTGCCGGCATCGTCTTTGTATTGGACGGTGAGGGTTGGGTCGGCAAAGATCTGGATGAGTTGCTGGCGAACCTGCTCCTGGGTGTAGCCGGGGAGGATGCGGCAGTTGACGTTCGCGTTGGCGAACTGAGGAAGGGCGTTGGGTGCCTGACCTGCGGAGAGCATAGTGGCGACGCAGGTGGTGCGGAGTATGGAGTTGTAGCGGGGAGTGTCGGAGAGGCGAGCTACGGCTTGTGGATCAGGAGGGGACTTGAGGATGGCACGCATGTCATCGGAAGTCTGCCCCTTGCCGAGGGTTGCCATCTTCTCGAAGTAGGCGCGGGTGACAGCGTTGAGTTCGACGGGGAACTGGTACTTTTCCAGACGGCTTAGTGCGTCAGTGAGGTGATAGATGGCATTGTCTTTGGTGGGCAGGGAGCTGTGGCCGCCGGGATTTTTTGCGGATACCTGGAAGTCGCCGTAGAGCTTTTCAGTGGCTTCGACGACCATGACGATGGGCTTGCCTGATTCGGAGTCGATGCCGCCTGCGTCGGGGTTGATTGCGACGTCCGCCTGGATGAGATCGGGGCGATTGCGGAGGAGCCAATCGACACCGTTGGATTTGCCGCCTTCCTCGTCGGCGGTGAGGGCGAGGACGATGTCGCGATTGGGGACGAAGCCCTGGCGCTTGAGGCGGATGAAGTTGGTGACGAGGATGGCGTCGTTGTCCTTCATGTCCTGGGTTCCTCGGCCGTAGACGTAGCCATCTTTTTCGACGAGTTGGAAGGGGTTGGTGGCCCACTCGGCTTGTGGGGCTTCGACTACGTCGAGGTGGGCGATGATGAGGATTGGCTTGAGGGTAGAGGCTGGGGTGGAGCGATAGCGGGCGACGAGGTTCTGCTTGCGGGAGTTGGGGCCGGCCAGGATGAGGTCAGTGGCAGCGAAGCCAGCATCGATGAGGCGCTGGCGCATGGCCTCGGCGGCAGCGGTGACGGAGCCTACGGAGTCGGTGGTGTTGATTTCTATGAGTTGCTTGAAGATGTCGTGGGAGAGTTGGCGGGTGGCGGGGTCGAGCTGAGTAGTCTGGGCGTGCAGGGTGGTGGCGGCGACGAGAGCGGCGGCGAGTAAGAGAGGGGCGGGTTTCACAGGAAGATGCTAACGCAGAGCATGAAGTTCGCAGTATGGAATTTCGTGAGGTGAAGGTGCAGGCAGAAGATTGAAGTGGGATGTTCTGGGGTCTGGTAGGCTGGAGGCGATTTCCAAGACAACTTGAAGGAGGTGTGCAATGGGTTTACGGATGATGATGGCTGGCTGCATTTTGGCGGCGACTGCGATGACGGCTACGGCGCAGATGGGGATGGGTGGCATGGACAAAGGGCCGGCGGCTGGGACGATTGCAGAGCCTTCGAGGGCGTTCGATTCGCAGCTGAGTTTGATTGAGATGGAGATGATGGGCGCGGTGAAGGCGATGCCGGCGGAGAAGTATGATTTCGCTCCGAGTGCGGCGATCTTTGTTCCGAGTCAGACGACCAAGTTTGAGAAGGTGCGGACGTTCGGGCAGCAGGCGGCGCATGTGGCGGAGGCGAATTATTTCTTCGCAAACATCATCAGCGGACTGAAGCCGGATGTGGATGTAAAGGGGATTGAGACGCTGACGAAGAAGGAAGATATCGTGAAGGCGCTGGCTGGGTCGTTTGCGTTTGCGCACAAGGCGATCGCGACTTTGACGGCGGCGAATGCGTTTGAGGTGGTAAAGTCGCCGGAGCCGGGGTTCCAGACGCGGGGGACGATGGCGGAGTTTACGGTGGCGCACGCGTATGACCACTACGGGCAGTTAGTGGTGTATCTGCGGATGAATGGCATTGTGCCGCCGGCCAGCGCGCCGTAAGGTTGGATTTTAGGCTGGTGGTTTGGGGACTCGGGTGCTGTGGAAGAAGACGATCTTCCAGGTGCCCGATTCTTTTTGGAGGAAGGCGGATTCGAGCCAGGTGAGGTCTTGTTTCCCGGAGGCGTCGGTGAGGGATCCGTGGTTGGTGTAGGCGATCCAGGCGGTGTTGCAGGTGATGTGGACTTCGGGTTCGGTGACGGTCCAGACGTAGACTTTTCCGGCGGTGTGGGCGGACTTGATGAGGTTCATGAGGGCGTCGCCGTTGAAGCGTTTGGCTCCATCGAAGGCGTAGAAGGTGGGGGTGGTGACGGAGTGGAATTTGGCGAGGTCGTCGGTGGTGGCGGCAGCGTACATGGTGCGGAGGGTGTCAGCTACTGCTTGCTGGTCGGCTGAAGTAGTGGCGCAGGTGGGTTCGGTGGCGTGGGCGATGGCTGGGGCGAGGAGGAGGATGGCGAGGATGGTTGCTGATAGCGTGCGAATGGATGGCATAGGACTTTGATTGTGGCGGGGTGGGAGAGAAGATGCAAATGCAGGTCCTTCGACTGCGGCACTCACGGTGAAGCTGCGAGTGCCTTCGCTCTGGATGACAATTTTCTGGGTTGGGGTTAGCGGGGTTCTAGTTGCATCATCATGGGGTGTTTGGGGCGGAGGGTGATTTTGGCCTGGACTTCGGGTGGGGTGGCTCCCTGGTAGGTGAGGCGCCAGCGTTGGGCAATGGTGGCGATGGAGAAGACGCCCTCCATCCAGGCGAAGGACTCACCAATGCATTGACGGTTGCCTCCACCGAAGGGGAAGTAGGTGAATTTGGGACGGGCGGCCTTGGCTTCGGTGGTGAAGCGCTCGGGGTCGAAGCGAAGGGGATCGGGGAAGTATTTGGGGTCTCGGCCCATGATGTACTGGCTGAAGAAGACGTGTGCTCCGGTGGGGATGGAGTAGGGGCCCAGGTTGACGGGGCGTGTGGACATGCGACCCATGGCCCAGGCAGGTGGATAGAGGCGCATGGATTCGGCGAAGACCTGTTCGGTGTAGCGGAGTTGCGGGTAGTCGGCGAGAGTTGGGAGGCGAGCATCGCACCCGGTGCCAAGGACAGCGTCTAGTTCTGTGTGGAGACGGGCTTCGACTTCGGGGTGCTGGCTGAGGAGGTACCAGGTCCAGGCGAGGCCGTTGGCAACGGTCTCGTAGCCGGCGAGGAAGATGGTGAGGACTTCGTCGCGGGCTTGCTCGTCGGACATGCCGGTGTGGTGGCCGGAGGCGTCAAGCTGGTCGTCGGTGGAGGCGAGAAGCATGGAGAGGAGATCGCCTTTGTCGGGCTCTCCGCGGGCTGCTGCTTCGCGGTGTTCGCGAATGAGGCGGTCGACTACGGCGTCGAGGCGGGCCTTGGAGCGGCGGAACTTCATGATGCCGGGGATGGGCAGGTGCATGAACGACTCAATGCGGGGGAAGGCGACGATGAAGTTGTAGAGATCCATGATGGTGTTGACTTCATCGTTGATGCGGCGAATATCATCGGTGACTTCAGTATCGAAGAGGGTGCGGGCGACGATTTCGAGCGAGAGGCGCATGCTGGAGGCCGCAATGTCTATGGTCTGGCCGGGTCGGAAGGTCTCACGCTGGGTTGCGGCGATGGCGACGATCTGATCTCCGTAGGCGGCAATTCTCTGGCGGTGAAAGGCGGGTGCGGCGATGCGTCGCTGGCGCAAGTGAAAGGGATCGTCGGAGGTGATGAGGCCTTCGCCAAGGAGGACCTTCATGCGCTTGACGGTGCGCTCCTTGACGAAGGACGAGGACTGGGTGACGAGGACTTCGCGGATGTATTCGGGGTCGTTGATGAAGACGATGGGGGTGCCCATGAAGCGGTATTGGGCGATGTTTCCGTAGGTCTTGAGGAGATGTTCGAAGAGGAGGATGGGGCTGCCTAGTTTTACCCAGGGCTTGAAGGCGTAGAAGGGGAGCGAGTGCTTGAGACCGGGAGGGGTTAGGTTCGGGAACTGAACATGGGGATCGGAGGTGCTGGTGCCCGAGGGACTGGAGACAGGGCAGACGGCTTTGGGGATCTTGGGCGGGGTTGGGGTGCTAGAGGGCATGGGCTGGAACGAGGCGGGCGGTGACTGTGTTCTTGATCTGGGCGTGAATCTGTTCGATGGTGGCGTCATCGCGAAAAGCCACGACGCGGTGGGGTTCGCGGGCGGCGATCTCTTCGTATTTCTCGTAGATTCGGCGGTAGAAGTCGTCGGACTCGCGCTCGAAGCGGTTTTCGTCGGTGCCTTCTGCCTGGATATGGCGCTGGTTGCGGTTACGTGCGCGGCGCAGCGAGGATTTGAGCGCGGGGAGCAGGAGAAGCGTGAGGTCGGGCTGGAGGTTGCTGCAGACAGCTTGGTGCAGAGCGAGGACGGGCTCACTGCCAAGCTGACGGCCACCGCCCTGGTAGGCCTCGGAGGAGTCGGTGTAGCGGTCGCAGAGGACGATGCTGCCAGCGGCGAGGGCGGGTTCGATGATCTGGGCGATGGCCTGGGCGCGGTCAGCGAACATCAGAGCGAGCTCGGCGAGTGGCGCGATGGGGCCGAGCGCGGCTTCGGATTTTGAGTCGAGGAGGATGCTGCGGATGCGATCGCCGAGTGGGGTTCCACCGGGTTGGCGGAGGGTCACAACGGAGTGACCTTGTGCCTCAAGCGCGGTGGCAAGGCGGCGGAGTTGAGTGGTTTTGCCTGAACCGTCCAAACCTTCGAAGGTGATGAAGAAACCACGCGGCATAGGTGGAGTTTACCGCACATGGTGGGGCCGAAGATTTGCGGGTAGAGCCGGACATTACAGGGTGAACGAATACGAGGTAGCGTTGCGAGCGGGCGAAAGTATTTCGGAGCGCAGCAGCGTATGGAGGTGGCGGTTAGCTGGGCGGAGTGACGGTTGGGATGTTGGTCTGCCAGTGGACACCGTCGGGAGCGATGGTGATGGTGAGGGGGCCTTCCGCACCTTCTTTGAGGTATGGGCCTTGAGAGGTTTGTTCTTTGCGGGCGCTATCGGTGTAAGTGATCTTCATCGAACCGCTGCCAAGAACCTTGAAGTGGTAGTGGAAGTCTGCGCCTGGGGCGAGGCCCTGAGTTCCGAAGCTGGCGCTTGGATACGCTACTTCGACCAGGCCGATGGGTTGGCTGGTGCGGTTGCTGACGGTGGTTTCAACGTAGGCGGAGTGACAACCGGTGACCGTAAGCAGGATTGTGGCGATGGCGAATATTCGGGTGAAACCCATGAGTTCGAGAGTATCAGGTGAGCCTGTGTCGGACTGCTCCGAGGAGTTCGAGGCCGGAAAAAATAGGATTGGGGCAGTGTCAAGCAAGAGAGGGCTGGGGGAGGGTTCGGGCGGTAAGGACGACACCGCTGCGACCATCGTGGAGGCTAATAGGAAAGGCGAGTACGCTCCAGAGTTGTGTTGGCCGGCCAGCCCGGGGCTCGTTTGTAAGACCACGATGGGTGCGGTCAATATATGTCTCGCGGGTGACGGCCACGGTGGCGATGACGTCGCGCCAATCGCGCATAATGTCTGGCATCTCTTCGAAGATGTTGCGGCCTGTAAACCACTCGATTGACTGCCCGAAGTGCCTGGCAGCGGCGGCGTTGCAGTGGAGCCATACACCATTCTTGTCGAAGATCTGGACGATGACGTCTGCGCCGATGGCGAGTGAGAGGCGGGAGTAGTAGAAGTCGCGGGCGTCGACCACTGAGGAGGATCCGTGGCGGTTCGCTTCCAGAGCGCGGAGAGCTGAGAGGAGATCTTCGACTGAACTGTAGCCCTTGAGCAGGTGCATGTCTTCAACGCCACCAAAATAATACTCTATGGTGGAGGAGAGGATGATGATGGGGACGTGAGGTCGGCGTCTGCGGAGGAGAGCGGCTGCTTCGGTCCCGAACTGACCGGCCCCGAGATGGTAGTCGAGGACCGCGATATCAATCTGATCGAATTGCATGACCGCCTCTTCGATATTGGCGGTGGGAACACACTCGTAACCGTTCTGACGCAGGGTGGCGGTGCGCAGAAGCAGGTTGAGAGGTTCATCGTCGAGCAAGAGTACTCGGACGGGGGGAGGAGATGCGAAACGGGGTTGGCGAGGTTCTGCGATCACTATGCCTCCTTATCAGGCAATTAGTTGGATGCAGACCGGGGGGCTTTAGAAATGACACATGGATTACAGGCTTGTAGCTTATTTCTGGGTGCTCTTGAGTTGTTTGATCAGTTCGGGCAACTTCTTGAAGCGCACTGTGGAACGTAACCATTCTACGTTGTCGAATGCTGGGGAACCACTGACCATTTTGCCGGGGGCAACGTCTCCGCCAACACCGCTCTGGGCTGTGACGATGGCGCCGTCTCCGATGGTGTTGTGTCCGGCGCTGGCGGCTTGACCAGCGAAGATGACGTTATTGCCTACTTTGGTGGAGCCGGCGAGTCCGACCTGGGCGCAGAGGAGGGTATTCGATCCGACGGTGCAGCCGTGGCCGACCTGAACGAGATTGTCGATTTTGGCACCGGAGCGGATGCGAGTTTCGCCGATGGAGGCTCGGTCGATGCAGGAGTTGGCTTGGATTTCTACGTCATCTTCGAGGATGGCGGGACCGGACTGGAGGATCTTGTACCAGGAGCCGTCGGATTGACGGGCGAAGCCGAAGCCGTCCGATCCGATGATGGCTCCGTTCTGAAGGGTGACGTGATCACCGAGTTGGCAGTGCTCGCGGATGATGCTGTGGGCGTGGGCGAAGAGGTGGCTGCCGATGGACGCATACGGGTAGATGACGACGTGGGGGAGGATGACGGCGTTGTCGCCGACGGTGACGTGGTCCATGATGACTGCGTAGGCTCCGATGTGCGTGTTGGCACCGATATGGGCGGTGGGGGCGATGGCGGCAGTGGGATGGATTCCGGGTGCGTAGGTTGGGGGCTGGTAGAAGAGTTCGATGGTGCGGGCGAAGGCGAGGTAGGGATTTGCGAGGCGTAGGGTGGCGGCGGCGATCTCGGGGAAGTTGGGTTCGACGAGGACAGCGGTGGCCTGGGTGGTGCTGGCGAGGGCGATGTAGCGGGGGTTGGAGACGAAGGTGATGTCGCCGGGGCCAGCGGTGTCGATGGCGGCTACTCCGGTGATCTGGGCGGTGGGGTCGCCGTGGAGGGTTGCACCGAGGTGGGCGGCTAGGTCGGCTAAGGTCATGCTGGCGATTGTAGCTAAGTTTGCGGTTGCGGCGGGCAATGACATGTTGAAGAGGAAGTGTTGACGGGGAGGTGCTTGTCTAATTTGGGCGGGCGTTGGGTGGGAGATCGACGTTGAAGAGGTCTTCCTGCAGATTTGGAGTGCTGGGTGTGGGTTTCTTCTTGGATGGGGAGGTGATGACGGCGATGAGTGCGAGATCTGCGATGGAGGTGCGAGGTACGTAGATTCGCTGGGTGTTAGAGCGGATGTCAGGTGGAGTGAGGAAGAGGCCGGCGTCGTTGACGAGGTCGTCGAGGAGGGAGATGTCTGTAGGAGCGAGTCCCTCGAGGATTTCACCTGAGGTGAAGGTCATGCGGAGCCAGAGTCCTTCGGTGCGAGGACGAGCCAGGAAGGTGCGGCGGGTGAGGCGCTCGGGGTTGACGGTGTCTGCGAGGTTGAAGTCGCGCACATAGCTGATGAGCTTGATGTCGTTGAGGAGGATGGGGACGACGCGGCCGGTGAGATCGAGGAGGTCGAGGGCACGATTGCGGACGAAGCCAGAGAGTGGCAGATAGCCGGGGAGCATGTCTCCGCGAGAGCGCCGGAGGATGACTTTTTTGTGAGAAGAAGACATGAAGGTTCTGGCGGATTGTCGCACGGTCCAATGGAAAGCAACAGGAAAGGTGCAAAAAGGGTAGCGAATTAGCCACTGCTGTGGTACATTGAAGCGTTGCTTTGAGCACGACGAGCTTTCTAAGCGGTTGATTCGTCAGAGTTTATGGCGAGCGGCGCATCACCGGTTACCGCCGGTATGGAGTGTACGCAGAAGATATGGCCGACTACATCTACCTGCTTGAGAATCGACTTTCCCCGGCCCAGCAAGCCGCCGTTCAACAAGTACGTGAAGTTGCCCGCGCAAAAGGGCTTACGGTATTTCTCGTAGGCGGAGCGGTGCGTGACCTGACGAGCGGGTCGCCGGTGCGCGATCTTGACGTGGTGGTTCAGGGAAATGCTCTCAAACTGAAGAAAGATATAGAGAAAGCTGGCGGAGTGATTACCGGCGAGAACGAAGCGGGCCAGGCTTTCTTTGCGCGGTTTCCGGGCAGCGTTCGAATTGAGATTGGCAGTACTTTGTCGGTGACTTACCCGAAGCCCGGCAAGCCGGTAGTGAAGCCAGCTAACATTCTTGAAGACCTGCGGCGGCGGGATTTTACTGCGAACGCGATGGCGCTCTCGTTAAATGTGGGGTCTTTTGGTTTGCTGATGGATCCGCTCAACGGAGTTGCCGATATCGAAAACCGTGAGTTGCGGCTGGTGAGTAACTACGGATTTATCGAAGATCCGATACGGATGATTCGGGCTGCCCGTTTTATGGCGCGGCTGGGGTGGGCATTAGAAGAGAAGACACAGGCCCGATATGAGACGGGGAAGGCCGAAGGGTATATCTCGGCGATGGGGGATTTCTCGCGCGGGTATGAGACCGAGGAGATCTTCCATGAAGAGGATCCGCTGCGAGTGCTGAAGCGTTTGGAGAGCGAGGGGTGGATGGCCCACTTGTTCCCGGCTTTGACTTCGGCAAAGGCGAATGTCCCGGAGTTGGAACGGCTGCGGGAGATCCAGACGCAGTTGCAACTCCAGGGAATCTATCCGGAGGCTGCGTCGGCTAACTTTCCGCTGCTGACCGCGAAGATGGCCCCGAAGGAAGTAGCGGAGTTGAAGAAGATCTTTCCGCGGCAGGGATTTGTTGATGAGATCGCTGCTCTGGAGCATGATGCCAAGGAGTTTGGAGCTCTGCTTTCTGGAAAGAGCGCGTCTGCTCCGTCACAGGCCTGGAAGCTGATCTATGCTGCCAAGCCGGAGGCCGTGTTGTGGGTAGCTCATACGACGAAGAGCGCCTCAGTTCAGGCAAAGTTCAAGAGCTTCTTTACTGAGTGGCCACAAGCGCGGCAGAGATTGCCGTATGCCTTGATGCAGGAGATGCGGATTATTCCGGGTGTTCCTCAGTATGACGAATTGTTAGAGAAGCTGTTCTTCGAGTTGATGGATGGCAAGTTGGGTACCGTGGATGAGATGAAGGCGTTTTTGGAGCCTTATTCGCCTCCCGCGCCGCCGCCGCCGGTTCATCTGCGTCGACCGCGTGCTGCCAAGAAGGTTGCCAAGCCGTCAAAGAGCCGCAAGAAGGCAGTCGAGGCCGTACCGGCCATTGAGGGTTTGGAGGGCGAGGTGGCCGTTGTTGAGTCGGTCGAAACTGTTGCTCCTGCGCCTCCGAAGGCTGCCAAAACTGTACCGGCGAAGGCTGGTGCTGCTGTGAAGGCGGCGATTTCTGCGAAGGTTGGATCTAAGCCTGCTGCAGCTGTGAAGAAGCCTGCTGCCCCTGTGAAGGTTCAGGCCGTCAAGAAGGCGGTAAAGATTCCTATAAAGCCAAAGGTTGCTGCCAAGGCTCCCGCGAAGAAAGCTGTTGTGAAGCCAGTGGCAAAGAAAGCAGTTACCAAGGTTGTGGTAAAGAAGGCTCCGCCCAAGGCTGTCGGTAAGAAGTCGGCTCCCATGAAGGCAGCTCCAAAGAAGGCAGTGACGGCCAAGCCAGTGGCCAAGGTGGTTGCAAAGAAAGCTCCTGCTAAACCAGTTGCCAAGAAGGTTGCGGGAAAGTCTGTTGCCAAAAAGGCTGTGCCAGTGAAGGGTAAGCCTGCAAAGAAAGTTGTCGCTGCACCAGCGAAAAAGAAGCGCTAGTCGAACTTCCAGACAAGCTAACAGGCAGTGCAAGGATGACTTGCATTGCCTGTTTTATTTGCGGGAGAGCTACGTGAGATTGGGTCGTCGGGTGGCTTCCGGATTCGTTCAGCGCTGATGTCTGAGTATGGCAACGGCCGCGAGGAAGAGGCCTCCTGCGCTGACGGTGAGCAAGATGATGGCGTGGCGATAGGCTCGCTGGGTGGCTGGGGGAGCAGCAGCGGTGTTGTCGCGGCACTGGGCGCATCCTTGAGCGCAAGTTGGCAAGGTCACCATCAAAGCTGCGGCAAGTAGAAGCAATTTGAGGACATTAGTCGAGCTGAAGGCATGGACCTTCGTGACGCGGCGTTGCGGTGGTTGAGATTGAAAGTTCACTGGAAGAAGGCAAGCAGTGTGAACAAGAAGAGCCAGAAGATGCCCATCGAGTGCCAGTACCAGGCGGAGCAGTCGACCAGAATCTGGCGATTTTCCAGTTGGCGGGAGCGGTAGAGACCGATTAGTGCGGCCATAAGTGCGGCGATGCCGAGGAATAGATGTACGGCGTGGACACCAGTGATGAGGAAGAAGAAGTGGCTGCTGGGATTAGTGCGCATAAAGACGCGCTGGAGGTGGAGCTGGTTCCAGGCAAGCCACTGTCCGGTGAGGAACAGGAGACCGAGAACTATTGTGGCGGTGAGCCAAGGTATGGCTCGTTTGGAGGTGGGTTTGCCGATGCCCAGCCATTCCTCCATGGCATGAGTCTCCTGGAACATTCGCCGACGAGCGATCTCGATCGTGGCGGAACTGATTATCAGGGTTGCGGTATTGAGCCAGAGGATGGGCGGAACGGTGGTGGGGAGCCACTGGTTGATGTAGTTGTTATAGGCGTCGTAGCGACCACTGGCTTGCGATACGAAGAAAGCGCTGACGATGGCGATGAAGAACATGAGATCGCCGGCAAGGGCGAAGAAGATGGCGAGCCGATACCGTCCGAGTTTTTCGCGTGGTCCACGCCGACCCTGGGGACGATTATTCCAATTGTCTCCATCGTCACCACCGCCGGTGCGTTTGTCGTTCTTGTCGTTGGGCGGACGTCTACCTGAGCCGTGGTCGTGATCTTCCAGGCGGCGTTTTCTGTCTCGTTCGGAATCGATAGGCGTGATGGTTGCTGCCATGAAGGACCTTTCAGCACACGCGCTGTGGACAGATATTACTCCCGATTTGAGTGTATGGGAGAGTCTGTGTCCCATTGCGTGAGAAATGATTCTGGTTCCGGGCCCATGTATTCGCAGGGTGAGCGATAAACGGCTATTTTTTCATTGGATGCCGCGACTGTAGAGTTTGTTGCGAGCGACGGGTGCCATTCAAGAGTTGTCGCGTGCCAAGGGTTCTGTGGAGCCACTGCGCCGTTCTTGAGTGACTTGACGAGGTTCACGAGGAAGAAGATCTGTGCGCAGGCCAGGAAGATGGCGGCGTGGGTGATGAAGCTGTTCAGTGGGCGAAGATTTGCGATAAGTTGGCCAGCGGCGTTGGGAATGCCGGCAAGTTGGGAGTAGTGGCGAGGTTCTCCGGCGAGGCCGGTGAGGTGCATGGGAATAAATGTGGCATAGGCGCCGATGAGGGTGGTCCAGAAGTGCCAGCGGCCGAGGGCCTCTGACATGAGGCGCCCGGGCTTCGTCGTTGTGGCGGTGATGAGTGGAAACCAGTAGTAGGTGGCAGCGAAGAGTCCGAAGATGCCCGACATGGCCATGATGAGGTGAAAGTGGGCGACGACGAAGAAGGTGTTGTGAAGATATTGATCAAGGATGGGCTGGGCGAGGATGGGGCCGGTGAGACCACCGGTGATGAAGAGGGAGACGAAGCCGAGGGCGAAGAGCATGGGCGTGGTGTAGTGCGGGCGGCTCCGCCAAGTGGTGGCGAGCCAACTGATGACCTTCGCCGATGCAGGGATGGCAATTGCTATTGAGGAGATGGAGAAGGCCGAGGTTGCAAAGGGGCTGAGGCCGGCAACAAACATATGGTGTCCCCAGACGAGGATGCCGAGGAGACCGATGAGCAGGGTGGTAGTGATCATGGTGCGATAGGCAAAGACTCTTCGACGGCTGAAGTTGGCCAGAATCATGGAGGTGAGGCCCATTCCGGGCAGGATGGCGATATAGACCTCTGGATGTCCAAAGAACCAGAAGAGATGGAGCCATAGCAGGGGGGATCCGTTGCCGGGGTGGCTGGTGGAGTGGATGACTCCGTTGACGAGATTGCCGGTGGGGATGAAGAAGCTGGTGCCAGCATGGCGGTCGCAGAAGAGCAAGACCAGTGCGGCGAGGAGGACAGAAAAGGCCAGGATGCTGAGAAGAGCGGCCGTGAACCAGCCCCAGACGGTAAGGGGAAGGCGGTCCCAGGTCATGCCTTCGCAGCGGAAGCGGATGATTGTGACGAGGGTGTTGATCGAAGACATGGTGGCGGCAATGCCAAAGATGGCGATGGAGAACAGCCAGAGATCCAAACCTAGTCCCTGTCCAGGGCCAGCGCTGGCTACAGCGCTGAGGGGTGGGTAGGCGGTCCAGCCGGAGAGGGGGGAGCCGGCATCGGTGAAGGCAGAGGAGCAGAGAATGACGAGAGCGAGGGCGGTGAGCCAGAAGCTGAGGGCGTTGATGAGGGGCAACGCCATACGGCGAGCGCCGATCTGGGCAGGGAGAATGAGGTTGCCGAAGCCAGACTGGGGAGCTGTGGTGAGGACGAAGAAGAGCATGATCGTTCCGTGGACGGTCATGATGGCGAGGTAGCTGCCGGGGAGGATGCGCTCAATATTCAGCTGCGGCCATGAGAGGTGTATCCGCATGTGGAGGGAGAGGGTTGTACCGATGATGACAGAGACCAGGGCAAGGATAAGGTACTGGATGCCTATGGTGTGATGGTCGGTGGTGAATACGCGGCGAGCCCGTTTGGGAATAATGGCCGATGGATTGGAGATAGGAGTGCCGGGCTGTGGAGTCATGGAGTGGCCGCCTTCTGTTTGGACGCGAGCCACGTGATGAAGTCGGCAGGGGAGAGAACACGAAGATTTGCGTTCATGCGGAAGTGGCCGGTTCCGCAGAGTTGGGTGCAGAGGATGGCGTAGGTGCCGGGGATGGTGGGGGTGAAGTGAATGTGGACGGTTTGGCCGGGAATGGCGTTCTGCTTGAGACGCATCTCGGGGATGGAGAAGCCGTGGATAACATCCTGGGCGCGGAGGCGGAGATCGACTTCGCGATTGGCGGGGAGAACGAGCTCTGATGTGACGAAGTCGTCGGGAGAGTGCGGATCGGTGGGGTCGATGCCTACGGGGTTGCCTTCGCCGGGTGCGACGAACTGGGGTGCGGTGGTACCGAAGGTGGCGTCTGAGCCGGGATAGTGGAAGTACCAGGCGAACTGCATGCCGGTGACTTCGACCTGGAGAGCTGCTGGGTCGGCTCCGGTGTAGCGGGCGTCTGCCCAGAGGCGCTCGGCGCGGACAGTGAGGGCGGCGAAGAGGATGGCGAGGGCGGCTAGAGGGAGATACTCAATGCGCCAGACTGCGGATGGCGCGGGCCCAGCATCTCGACGGCGGACCAGGATGCCGATGAGCAGGATGAGGTGGGCAAGAGTGAGGAGGGCGAGGGCGATCCAGAGATTGAGGAGGAGATGATGGTCGAGCGCGGGGCCGTGAGCGCTGGCGTTGGCGGGGAGATTCCAGGGATTGGCAAGCAGGGCTGCGTGATGGATGCTGCGGTGTGTCATGCCGAGGAGGGTCACGGATTAAGGATAGCGCGTTGCCTTGGGCAGGTTATGGGATGGCTCGGATATGCTGGTGTTGCATCGGATTGAGTCATGGGCCTGGAACTGCCATCTTGGGAATGAAGAGGACTGGATATGATTCGTTTACTTCTGCATTGGATGCTGAACGCCGTGGCGCTGCTGATCGTGTCGCATTTTGTGGCGGGATTTGTAGTGAGCAGCTTTGTGTCGGCGTTGATTGCGGTGATTGTGATTGGTCTGTTCAATGCGACGATTGGACTGCTGTTGAAGATCATCACGCTGCCGTTAGGGATACTGACGTTTGGAGTTTTCTTTTTGGTGATTAATGCAGTGGTGCTGTGGTTTTCCAGCAAGTTTGTGCCGGGGTTCGCGGTTACGACTTTTGGTGCGGCATTCTGGGGCGCATTGGCGCTGGCGGTTCTGCATATGCTGTTTGGCTTTCTGGGAGGCTCGTCGGAGAGCCGCTCTCAGCGATAGGGATGGGGGAATGAACCTGAAGATTGCAGCAATTCGTTCGGGCACTGATCCGGTGGGGAAGTTACCGGAGGGGTCGTTTCATCGCTGGCTGGACAGTCCGCTGGGGTGTCCTAAGTGCGATGTGAGCTATAACCTGTGCGTGGATTGGGACCAGGCGAATGACCGCTGGTTTCCGGAGAACTCTCGTGCGTTGATTACGCTGCTGAAGAAGGCGATCTTCATGGGTCATGGGACGGACCATCGAGTGACACATTTTGAGACGGAGGGTGTGGTGGTGACGAGCTTTACAAAGACGGGGACGACTGCTGGCGGATGATGTCAATGAAGAGTTGGTGAATGCGGGTGTCGGCGCTAAGTTCCGGGTGGAAGGTAGCAGCGAGGAGGTGGCCTTCGCGGACCAGGACAGGGAAGCCGTCACGGGTGGCCAGAATTTCGACGTGGGATCCGGTGCGAGTGATGCGGGGGGCGCGTATGAAGACCATCTCAAGCGGGCCGCCCGGGAGGGAGGTAGGGGCCGTGAGGATGGTGGAGTCGATCTGGCGACCGTACGCGTTGCGCTCGACGGTGATGTCGAGGACGCCGAGTGACTTCTGGGCTGGGTGTTCGACATTCCTGGCGAGGAGGATGGCTCCGGCACAGGTGCCGAAGGTAGGGGTGGCGCTGACAAAGTCCTGGAGAGTGTCGAAGAAATCGAGGCGTTCCAGGAACTTGAGCATCGTGGTGGATTCGCCGCCGGGCATGATGAGGCCGTCGAGACCTGCGAGGTCGGCTGGAAGTCGGACGAGTCTGGCCGTGGCACCGAGGGTGGTGAGGGCCTGGGCGTGAGCTTCGTAGGCGCCCTGGAGTGCGAGAACTCCTATGGTGAGGGGACGGGTTGTGGCTGGCTGGTTCATCGTATTGTCTGTACCCCCTCCCCCCAGGGGGGTACCCATGGGTAAGTCGCTTTGAATCAATGAATTAGAGATTAGACAGTTTGTAACCTATTCAAAACAAATGAGTTGCATGGAAAATATAGATAAAAAAGGACTTAGAGCTAAAGTGGCGACAAGGTACTGAATTCTTGCTACTTATTTAATTATAGAGAAGTGGAGTGGGTAAAACGGCACTAGCTAACTCTATTTGAGTCATTGGGTTACGGGGTTTTGGGGCTTGACACGTGTTTTTACTGAGGAAATGCGCAAAAAATAAATGGGATGCGGCAAGTCCTTCAAGTACTCAAGGCCACCGTTGATGCAAAAAAGGCGCGTTCGCCGTAGAGCGAACGCGCCGAACTTGCTGCTTATGCTGCTGATCCTCGACAGGTGGAGATAAGGAAGTTGCCAGTTGAAGCTATCTCACTGTCAGGATTACGTTGGTGGAGCTGGTTACGCCTCCGAGTGTTCCTGAAAACGTCAAAGTGAAGGTTCCATGATTCGTTTTCTTCGATATGGCCACGTTGGCCGTCGTTTGAGCGGTGCCGTTCACCAAGACCGTCGACGGGCTGAAGCTGCAAGTCGATCCGGCTGGATTGCCAGTACAGACTGGGGTTACATTGCCGGATACTCCCACTGAAGTCAGCGTGACTGCGAAACTCGTCGAGGTCTTGGTGGTCACGGATGCGGGTGTGGCCGAGATGGAAAAGTTTGGCACGGTGAGGGTGAAGTTCTGGGTTGCATTCGGACTAGTGCCGTTGCTGGCAGTAATGGTGATGGGGAACGAGCCAGCCACGGTTGGCGTACCGCTGAGCAGGCCAGTTGAGCCGTTGAAGGTAACACCGCTGGGCAGCGCTCCGGCCTCGCTGAAGGTTGGTGCTGGGAAGCCGGTGGCCTTCACGGTGAATGAACCAGCCACACCTAAGGTGAATGTCGCGCTGGCGGCACTGGTGATTGCCGGAGCCTGGTTCACGGTGAGGGTGAAGTTCTGGGTGGCATTCGGGCTAGTTCCATTGCTGGCGGTGATGGTGATGGGATAAGTGCCGCCGGTGCCCGCTGCTGGTGTGCCGCTGAGGACACCAGTCGAGCTGAAGGTAACGCCACTTGGTAGAGTGCCGGTTTCGCTGAAGGTTGGCTTCGGAGATCCAGTCGCGGTTACCGCAAAGGAGCCCGCGGCACCGACCGTAAAGGCAGTGCTGGCGACGCTGGTGATTGCAGGGGCCTGGTTCACGGTGAGGGTGAAGTTCTGGGTTGCACTGGGGCTAACGCCGTTACTGGCGGTAATGCTGATGGGGTAAGTGCCGCCAGTTCCTGCTGCCGGTGTGCCGCTGAGGACACCAGTTGAGCTGAAGGTAACGCCGCTGGGCAGAACGCCGGTTTCGCTGAAGGTTGGCGCTGGGAAGCCGGTGGCCTTTGCTGAAAACGAACCCGCTGCGCCCAAGGTGAATGTCGCGCTGGCGGCACTGGTGATTGCCGGAGCCTCGTTCACGGTGAGGGTGAAGTTCTGGGTGGCATTCGGGCTAGTGCCATTGCTGGCGGTGATGGTGATGGGGTAAGTGCCGCCGGTGCCCGCTGCTGGTGTGCCGCTGAGAACACCAGCAGTGCTAAAGGAGACACCGCTGGGTAGTGTGCCAGTTTCGCTGAAGGTTGGGGCTGGGGAGCCAGTGGCCGTCACAGAGAACGATCCTGCGGTGCCTGCGGTAAACGTCGTGCTGTTCGCGCTCGTAATCGCCGGGCCCTGGCTGACGGTGAGGGTGAAGTTCTGGGTGGCATTCGGGCTAGTGCCATTGCTGGCGGTGATGGTGATGGGGTAAGTGCCGCCGGTGCCCGCTGCTGGTGTGCCGCTGAGGACACCAGCAGTGCTAAAGGAGACACCGCTGGGTAGAGTGCCAGTTTCGCTGAAGGTTGGGGCTGGGGAACCGGTTGCCGTTACCGTAAAGGATCCAGCCGCGCCGATAGCAAATGTGGTGCTGGCGGCGCTGGTGATTGCGGGAGCCTGCGTCACGGAGATGCTTACCGAGGTTGTGTGCGTTATTGAGCCTTCGGTACCCGTCACGATGAGTACGTAGTTTCCGGCTGCTGCCGTACCCGTGTTGACGGTGAGGGTTGAGCTGCTGCCGGCATTGACTGATGCGGGGTTGAACGATGTGGTCGCGCCGGATGGAACACCAGCGACAGTGAGATTTATGGTTTGTGCGCTGCCCGCGAGTACGGATGTAGAGATCGTGCTGGTGCCGGAGTTGCCGCGCTGGATACTGACAGTGGTTGGGCTCGCTGAGATGGAGAAATCATTGGTTGCGGTAAACGTGGTGGTTGCCGTGATTGCGCCATTAACAGTGTCGGTCGCGGTGATGCTGGAGCTTACATTTTGCAGAGTTGCCGAAAAGGTGTGTACTCCCTGATCGCTGCTGGCGAATAAGTAATCTGATGGCAGAGTTGCGGCGCCGTCCGTGCTGGTGAAGTGGATCGTGCCGATAAAGCTGGTGTCGGTGCCATGGCCGCCGGACGGGTTCTGCGCCGTGACTGTGATGTTGAACGGTACTCCCGCGACGGCGCCGGCTGGTGCCGTGAGCTGATAGGTGGGATGCAGGCCGGTGGCCACGCAGTTCGCAAGGGCGTTGGAGAACTCCTGCTGAATGACATAGGTACCGGTCGGGGTGTTGATGGTGGCTTGCTGTGCGTTGCAGATGTCGCCGATTTCGCCGTTGGTGCCGTCGTACCAGGCGAGTGGTGGAGCAAGGACGGTAGCCTGACCTACGGCAATATCCGTGACACTTTCTGCTAGTTCGTGTGATGAGACCGAGGTCAGATTCTGGAATTCGGTTCCGTTGCCGCAGCCGGTAGCGCACCCACTGCCGGGGCCGAAATCAGGAATAACTCCGTAGGGCAGGAACTTGGAGTTGAAGAGCGCGGTGCCGTGATAGGCACAGAATCCACCTGCCACGCAGCTTCCGCTTCCTCCCTGGGTGATTGTGAGGCCCGGAGGGAAATAGATCATGTATTCGGTGTTGACGTTCCCATTGAGGTCGTACTGCGGCGCGGACAGATGTCCGGAGTTGATTTGGCTAATGAGTTCAGTTTGAATTTGCGCGTCGGTGATACTGGTGGCAGTGATCGATGGCGTAATAACAGTGGCGCCTACATAGCTGCCTCGTCCGATCGATTGATTGGTTCCGGCTCCGCCACCCGACGGAGTGACGTTTGAGCTGTATTCGCTGAGCAGATCAAAGAAACTGCTGTTGAGGACACCTTGATAGAAGCCGGGCATGCCCGTGGTGACCACGGTAGCTACATTCGGTCCCCAGTAGACCAAGACGATCTGAACATTCGAAATGACGGGTCCACCGTAGTAATTGAGGTGAGCTCCTGCCGGAGCGCTCGCATTATTTAGACTGTTGTTCCATCGCACGATGTGAATGGGTTGTGCTGCCTGAGGGGGCAGTGTCGGCTGTTGAGCGTGCGCCGAGGCAAGACTGACAAAGCCATGAACGGCGATCAGCAGGATTGCGGAGAATAGTCTGGCGGCGTTGGGGAAGTCAGCAACTGTCGCAGACGATGCTCTCGAAATAAGGCCAGCTTGGCGAACGTTCATGGGGTGCCTCCGGAGATGCTTCTGATAGGTGCCGTAGTGGTATTCAGGCAGTAGAACAGGGGCCTTGCCTTCTTTTGGAGCGCCCAAAAGAACAAAAGAAACGATGATATGAATTACTCAACTCGTTCCATTGAAAAGATTAAGAGGTAACCTCGTGAACCGTATATGGCTGCGAAACGAGTGTCAAGATGAAGAATTTTGCATCTTTAGTTGTGCAGGGAGTGTCCTTGGCGGGAGAACTTCTCAGGCATGGGTGAAGGGAGAACAAGCAAGGGCAATAGGGAAACGCAGAGGCCTACACAGCGAAGCAGCTCACGATAGAACTGTGAGCTGCTTCGGGACGTGACTATTTTGTTTTGGGTGGGTTGGAACGGAATGCTTACCAGCCGCGGGTTTGCATGAGGTCTCGCTCTTCAATTGCGGCGGCGGCGAGGCCCTTCATTGTTCCGGTGACGGCTTCGCTGGCTTCGGCTACGATTTTTGGATTGTTGAAGTGGGTGGTTGCGATGACGATGGCTCGGGCGCGGGAGACGGCTTCTTCGCGCTCCTTGGGGTTATTCTCAACGTCGAGTGGGGTGGCGCGTTCCTTCATGAAGATTCCAGAGCCTACGAAGACGGTTTCGGCGCCAAGCTGCATCATGAGGGCTGCATCGGCGGGAGTTGCGATGCCGCCAGCGGAGAAGTTGGGAACGGGCAGCTTGCCGGCCTTTGCGACCATGCGGACCAGCTCGTAAGGTGCTCCGTGGACCTTGGCAGCGTTGTAGAGCTCTTCGTCGCAGAGGACGGTAAGCGCCTTAATCTCACGGACGATCTGGCGCATGTGCTGTACGGCATGGACTACATCTCCAGTGCCGGGCTCGCCCTTGGTACGGATCAAAGCTGCACCTTCGGCGATGCGGCGGAGAGCTTCGCCGAGATTGCGTGCTCCGCATACGAAGGGGGTGGCGAAGGCGTGCTTGTCGATGTGATAGACCTCATCGGCTGGGGTGAGGACTTCGGACTCGTCGATGAAGTCGACGCCGAGTTGCTGGAGGACCTGGGCCTCTGCGAAGTGGCCGATGCGGGCCTTGGCCATGACGGGGATGGTGACGGAGGCCATGATTTCTTTGATGAGCTTGGGATTTGCCATGCGGGCGACGCCGCCCTCGGCACGGATCATGGCGGGAACGCGCTCGAGCGCCATAACGGAGATGGCACCGGCTTCCTCTGCAATGCGGGCTTGCTCGACGTTCATGACGTCCATAATGACGCCGCCTTTGAGCATCTCGGCAAGGCCGAGCTTGAGACGAAGGGATGATGTGTTGAAAGTGCTGAGGTTGCCGTTGCTGGTGTTGTCTGCCATGGGTTCTCCTGATGCGCTGCGGGCGGGCGCACTGTGCTTGAGAGCTATGTCCGCGAGAGTGTTAAGTTTAGCAGTTTTGACGGAGAGGGGAGACTAAGGAGTGCGACGTTAGCTGGAATGATGCCGCGTTGTTTGATTTGGCGAAAAATTCATCTGAAGTTTATCTGATGTGCGGGGTGAAGCAACCAAGCTACGCAAAGGAAACGTTGTGTGGCCAATAAGTGCTGGAGGTTGCATGCAGGCTGAACTTACGATTGTGATTCCCGCGAAGAACGAAGCAACGATGTTGCCCAGGCTGCTGGGCTCGCTGAGCAGGCAGGATTATGCCGAGATGCGGCAGACGCGGGTGCTGGTGGCAGATGCCGGATCTACGGACGGAACGGTAGAACTGGCGCTGAGTTTTCGCGACCGGCTGAATGTTGAGGTTATTGCAGGTGGTCTGCCGTCGCTGGGACGTAACGCAGGGGCGCGATTGGCTACGACAAAGTACGTACTGTTTCTGGATGCGGATGTGGAGTTGCCAGAGCCTACGTTGTTGCGCCGGGCATTGTGGACGATGCGACGGCGGGAGTTGCACCTGGTGACGACGAATATCGCATGCCGCGAGGGCGGATTTTTCGATGATGCGCTGTATGCCGGGAACAACTTGATGCAGTATGCAGGTTCATTTCTGAAGCCTTTTGCGACGGGGATGTTCATGCTGTTTGATCGCGAAGTGTTCTGGGAGTTGGGCGGCTTCAACGAGCGGGCCCTGTTTGCGGAGGACTATCTGTTGTCGAAGGGTGTGGCGACGAACAAGTTCAGGATTGTTCGCGGTAAGGTGCTTACGACAAACCGGCGGTTTCAGAAGCTGGGGCATGGCAGGATGGTTTTCATGTTCTTCCAGACGATGCTGCATAGCTGGGACGATGAGTATTTTCTGCGAGACCGTGGGTACTGGGGGGAGGCGGAGGTTTAGGATGTCGATAGTTTGGGAGTTTATTGAGCGAAGGATTCGATTTGTAGCAGATGTCGTTACGATTCTGGTTGGGTGAGACCAGCGGCGGTGAGGATTCTGAGGTCGACGATGATGAAGAGTCCCTTGGCGCGAGCGAGAACCGTGCCGTCGGGGCTTTGGATCTCTGCCTGGTGAAAGAGTTTGCGGCCTTCGCGGCGGAGATGGCGGCTGACGAGGACGAGGGGCTGGTGGAGCGGGGCGGGGCGGAGGTAGTCGACCTCCATGTGACGAGTCATGGCGATGACGTTGAGGGGGCGGTTGAGCTTGCTCATGGCTTCGTCAAGGAGTGTGGCTACGATGCCGCCGTGGATGTATCCGGGGGGACCTTCGTGCAGGCGAGTTAGTTTGATGTGTGCGGTGGAGGTGGGGGCTTCGGGGTTGGAGGTGTCGGTGGTGAAGACAAGATGGAGGCCTTGTGGGTTGGCGGGGCCGCAGCCGAAGCAGTGACTGGCACGATGGTCGATGGTGGGAGTTTCGGGGCTACTGATGAGGTTGTGAGGCGTGTGGCGGGTAGCGTCGGGTTTGAGTTTTCGCGGGGACATGGACCGGGCCTCAGGTGTTGCAGACTTCGAGGATACTCGCGCCGTACTTTTCTATCTTTTCTGGACCGACGCCCGAGATGGCGCGGAGTTGGGTCAGGGTGCGGGGATGATTGAGAACGATGCTGCGTAGCGCAGAGGAGCCGAAGACGAAGAACTGCGGGAGACCGAGCTTTTCTGCTTCGGCTTTACGCCACTCGCGAAGGAGGTGGTCGAGTTGCTGCTGGTCGGGGGTGAGGGCGGCGGTGGGGTCGGCGTGGGTGGTGGGGGGGCGGGTGTAGGAGCTCGCAGGTTTGCGTACGAAGATATCGTCTACCGCATTTCGGTTTCTCTGTGACTCTTTAATCTGCGTTCTTTTGGGGGCGTACTCATCGAGGCAGGTTGCCAGCAACGCCTTATAAAACGAGGGGGGCAGATCGGCGCGCAGATTTTCCAGAGATTCAAGGTCGGTGAGTGAGCGCGGCCGAAAGCGGAGTATCTCTGCAATCGCGGCTTCTGAGAGAAGTGTCGGTGCGGACTGATTCAGCGTTTTCGCCTGCGTTTCCATGAAAACGCGAAGATCGCTCTCAAAGTCGAGCCGACGGTATGCCGATGCATCATATTCCTTGGAGCGTCTGCGTCCCGCCGCGGAGGACAATGAAATACCTTTCAGGTCTTCGGCAGAACGTTTGAAATTCTGCTTTGTTTGCTTGACAGCAGATCGTTCGCTAACGGCACGAGATAGTAAAACAGGGTCCAATTCTTGTGCTGGCGAAACTTTCTGCGTCACTGAAGAACCCTGGTTCTCGCGACAGAGGGCGATGATGGCTGCGCCGTAGCGGTCGGATTTTTCGGGACCGATGCCAGAGATCTGGAGGAGGGCTGAAATGGTGGTGGGGCGGACGAGGACGATGGAGTGGAGGATGGAGTCGGCGAAGACGATGAAGGCGGGCTTGCCGGTCTTAGCGGCTTCGGCTTTGCGCCACTCGCGGAGGCGGGCGTCGAGGTCTTTTTGCTCGGGGGTGTAGGTGACTTTGTCAGCTTCCACGGCGGCTTTGCGGGTGGGCGTGGAGGATTTTGCAGTCGATTTGGAACGGGATTTTGACGGGGCTTCGGTGGAGTCGCGGAGGAGGACGGCGAGGTCGTCGGCTTCGTCGCGGGTGCGGCCTTCGTGGGTGAGTGCGGCGCGTTTGAAGGTGATGTCGCGGCCTTCGGGGTTGGTGAAGTTGTCGATGCTGATAGCGATGAGGCCGGCACGGGTGAGGGATTCCAAGTAGGCTTCGAACCTGTTGCGGTCGATACCGAGGGCCAGGTCGGTGTGGAGTTTTCCGGTAGCGCGGGGGGCGGAGCCGTCGAGTGCGCGGAGGATGGCGCGGAGTTGGCGATCTTCCTGCGATGTAGGGGCACGGAAGGGTTGGGCTGTGGCGCGCTCGGGGGAGCAGAAGTCGCAGACGCCGCAGGTTCGGAGACCGTCGGCGGTGTCGCCGAAGTGGTTGATGAGGGCGGCCATGCGGCATTGCTGGGTTTCGGCGAACTGGACGATGCGGTCGATCTGGCTGCGACGGAAGGCGAGTTGCTGGTCGTAGCCGGAGCGCCATGTGGTTAAGCCGGTGCTGCGGACGTTGCTTGCGATATCGATGCTGGCAGCACCGGCGGCCACGAGCTTGTTGATGGATCGGTCGAAGGATTCGACGTCCATTTTGAGGTTCTGGCGGAGGATGTCGGGCATCTGGAAGTCGTCGGTGAGGACGGCTGCGACGCGAGAGAGTTCGGTGGGGGCGGGGTAGTCGCGCTCGAGGAAGAAGTCGTGCATCTTGCGGTCGGCGAAGGAGTGGAGGAGGACGGTGCGGGAGGGGAGTCCGTCGCGTCCGGCGCGGCCGATCTCCTGGTAGTAAGCCTCGACGGAGCCGGGGAGTGCAGTATGGACTACGGTGCGGACGTCGGCTTTGTCGATGCCCATACCGAAGGCGATGGTGGCTACGACGACTTCGAGTTTGCCGGAGAGGAAGTGGCGCTGGACGCGCTCGCGGGTGGCTGGGTCGAGGCCCGCGTGGTAGGCGGCGGCGGAGCCTCCGAGGCTAGAGGCGAGCTCTTCGGCGGATTTGCGAGACGGTGCGTAGACGATGGCGGGGCGGTTGGCTTTGTCTTTGAGGAGCCTGGCGGTGAACTCGTGGCGACGGGGTTTGGAGAGTTCGACGACCTCGATGGCGAGGTTGTGACGGCGAAAGCCGTGAATGAAGAGATCCGGTTGGTCGAGGTGAAGCTGGGCGATGATGTCCTTCTGGACGGTAGGTGTGGCGGTGGCGGTGAGGGCGATGATAGGTGCGGGGCGGAGAGATGGGAGGTAGTCGCCGAGGGTGCGGTAGTCGGGGCGGAAGTCGTGGCCCCAGGCAGAGATGCAGTGGGCTTCATCGATGGCGATGAGGGCGGGCTTCTTCTTTGCGAGCATCTCGGGAAATCCGGGGACGCGCATGCGCTCGGGAGCGATGAAGAGGAACTGGAGGGTGCCGTCGAGGTAGTCGCGGCATGCCTGGCGGGAGTCTTCGCGGGAGAGGCCGGAGTGAATTCGGGCAACGCGGAGACCGGCAGCGGTGAGTTTGGCGGCCTGGTCGTCCATAAGGGCGATGAGAGGCGATATGACGAGAGCGGTGCCGCCGCGGGCGATGGCGGGGAGTTGATAGCAGAGAGACTTTCCGGCCCCGGTGGGCATGACGAGCAGGACGTCACGGCCGTCGGTGGCGGCGCGGCAGACGGCCTCCTGATTGGCGCGGAAGGCGGGGAAGCCGAAGGTCTGGTGGAGGAGGGTCTCGAGGTTCATGCGGCTGTTTCAGTTTCGCATGATCTTCGCTTGCGAACGAAGGGGAGTAGCCCCGTGAATACCCTGGGGTTTGCTGGGGCAGTTTGGACGATGCGAAGGTAGGGCTGTGAGCGGAGTGTTGTTGGCGCCTTCGAATTTGCTTAAATAGAGTTCTATCGCCCATCCGGGACGGATGGAGAACTGAGCCAGGTGGAATATTGCACTCGGTGGATACACGAGTGTGCGTCTGGATGGGGAGAGTTCTGTTCGTTTTTTGTTGCTTTTGTGGTGCAATGGGTTTATAGTGATAATAGCGTCAATTAGGCGAACAATTAGAGTAGGACGCATGCTGACTAGCGTAAAGAGGGAATCAGAGATATGGCGAAGCGTCGTGGAAATCCGAACTGGGGTAAGCCCGAGCCTATAGGGCCGGTTGCTCCAACGGTTACATCTTTTGAGCAGGTTGTGAAGGAGTACAAGTTGACTCCGGATCAGTACATCCGTTCGACCAGACTGCGTGAGTGGGCTCGGCGGAACAAGAACTCGAAGTATATTCCTGAGGCGCTGCTAGAGGCCTGGGGCTTTGAGATCGAGTCTACCCTGTAAGTTTGAAGCAAAATAAAAGACGCCGCCTCAATGAGGCGGCGTTTTTGTTTGTGTGGAGGTTTCTGGAGCGTGGCAGACCCGGTGGAGGTTTGTGAGCCGGACGTATGATGGATTGAATCAAAAGATTGGTACAGAACGAAGTTGCGAGGGGTCGAACTAATGTTTGCAAGTGTTTTGGAAGCAGTTGCTGAGATCAAAGCTGGGCGGATGGTGGTGGTCGTCGATGACGAGGATCGCGAGAATGAAGGCGACCTGACGCTGGCGGCTGAGTTTGTAACGCCCGAGGCTATCAACTTTATGGCGAAGTTTGGCCGTGGATTGATCTGCCTGACCCTGACAGAGGAGCGTGCAGACTATCTGCGGCTGGGACCGATGACGCAGGATAATACTTCGCGATTTGGTACGGCGTTTACGGAGAGCATTGAAGCACGGGAGGGTGTGACTACGGGGATTTCGGCTGCGGATCGGTCGCATACGATTCAGGTGGCGATCGATCCGAGGTCGACGGCGCAGGATTTGGCGAGGCCGGGGCATGTGTTTCCGCTGCGGGCGCGAAAGGGCGGCGTGCTGGTGCGGGCAGGGCAGACGGAGGCTTCGGTTGATCTGGCGCGGATGGCGGGACTGGTTTCGGCGGGAGTGATCTGCGAGATCATGAACGAGGACGGCACGATGGCGCGGGTGCCGGATCTGGTGAAGTTTTGCGAAGAGCACAAGATGAAGATGGTTACGGTTGCGGACCTGATCCGGTACAGGCTGCAGCACGAGCGGTACATTCATCGGGTGGCGGAGTCGCTGATGCCTACGGCGCACGGTGATTTCCGAATGATTGCGTATGAGAGCGAAGTGGATGGGGACGAATCGCATGTTGCGCTGGTGTATGGGGATGTGACAGGAGACGAGGCGGTTCCGGTACGGGTGCATACGCACTGCCTGGCGGGAGATGTATTTGGGACGACATTGTGTGATTGCCGGGCGGTGGTGGAGAACTCCTTGCGGATGATTGCTGAGGCTGGCCGCGGGGCGCTGGTGTATCTACACAACGGGACGAAGGGATTTGGGATCGATCGGACTACGAGCATCCCGCTGGGAGAGATGCACCGAGTGGTGTTTCATCGGGAGCAGAGGTTGCGCGAGCGCAGCGATGAGCGTAGCCAAAGAACTCTGCGGCAGGTGGGACTGGGTGGGCAGATACTTTCGGATCTGGGGATTCGGAAGATTCGTTTGCTGACGAATACTCCGACGCATGTTCCGGCGTTGCAAGGGTTCGGGATCGAGATTGTGGAACAGATCGCAGTGCCGATTGCGCCAGTGGTGAGCCAGAAGATCTAACGGGAGGTGATGGTTAGATTGAGGATGACAGACTGGGTGATCTGGACTCCGCTGGTGGAGTTGGCGGTGACTTGATACTGGTAGGTTCCGGGTGGGGCGTAACGGAGGCTGGGGTCTCCGCCGCTGCCGCAACCGGTTGCGGTGAGCAGGGTGGCGAGGGCTGCGGTGGCAAAGGTGATCGTCCAAAAGGTGGCTGGACGATGATTGTTGTAGCTCCATGGACGAGAACTGAGGCGGGTGCGGCCTCTCCAAAAGAAGAACAGTGTAGGTGTGAGCAGGCAGAGGAGGGATCTGCTAAGTCTGCCTGCTCCTGTGTCTTGCTGTGCGCCAAGAGTGGTGGAGGTGATGGTGTTGATGGTGGCGAGGGCGTTTTGGCTGGCTCCGGCCAGAGTGATGCTGGAGGGGAGCAGCGAGCAGGAGGCGAACGGGGCTGGAGTGATGGGGCTGCAGTTGAGTACGACCGTTCCGGCGAAGTTGTTTTGGGGTGTGAGAGTAAGGGTGTAGGTGGCGGGGTGACCGCTGAGAACAGTGACTGTGGAGGTTGGGGCACCGTTGACGGTGAGGCTGAAGTTTCCGTTGGGAAGGCCGGCTCCGGTGAGAGGGACGATGTCGGGTGACGTGGAGGCGGAACTGGTGATGGTGAGGAAGTTGCTGAGTGCTCCGGTGGCGGTCGGGGTGAATGTGATGCCGACGGAACAACTTGTGCCCGGGGCCAGGGTAACGACGGCGCAGGGCGTGGTGATGGCGAAGTCTCCGGTGGCAGGAGGTAGACCAATTCCTATTCCAACGACTGGGGCATTACCTGTGTTGGTTAGGGTGAGGGAGAGATTTGCGGATGCGCCGACGGTGATGCTGCCGAAGTTGAGGCTGGAGGGAGTGATCAGAAGGTGGGATTGGGCTCCGATTCCAGTGAGGCCAGCAGTGAGGGGCAAGGCGGAGGTTGAGCTGGCAAGGGATAGGGTGCCGGATCGTGTTCCGGACAGCGTGGGAGTGAAGGCGATCTGGACGGTGCAACTGGAGGTGGCGGGAAGCGGTGCGCTGAGGCAAGTGCCAGTGGCGGAGTAGTCGCCAGTAGCGGTGATGGCGTTGAAGGTGACGGGAGTGGTTCCGGTGTTGGTGACCTGGAATGGCAAGAGTGCGGTGTGACCGACGAGGACGGTGCCGAAGTCCAGTGCAGCTGGGGCGAGTGCGAGGAAGGATGGGTTGGCTGCGCCGATCAGGCTGATGAAGTCAAGCGAAGTGCTGGCGTCGGAGGAGATCTCAAGAGCGCTGATGCGTGTTCCGGAGGATTTGGGAGTGAAGGCGATGATGATGTTGCAACTGGCTGCGGGGAGGATGGTGTTGCAGGCGCTGGAGGATGTGAAATCGGAGGTGTTCTGGAGGTTGGAGATGTGGAGCGCGGTGGTTCCGGTGTTTGCCAGGGTGACGGTTTGAGTGGCAGAGACGTTTCCAACGAGCGTGGTGGCAAAGGTGAGGGAGCTTTGCGAGGCGGTGAAGGAGATTATCGGCGCGGTGTTGCTGGGGGAGGCAATGAGGATAGGTGCGGCAGAGCCTGCGAGGTCAATGATGTCGGGGCTAGTGAGTGCGTCGCTTTCGATGATGAGAGTGCCAGCGTCGGTGTTGGCCTGGGGTGAGGCTGTGCCGCTGGCTGCCTGATTGAGGGGGGTATAGGTGACGGTGACAGTGCAGGATTGGTTGAGAGCGAGAGTCTGGCCGCAGGTTGAGGTGGAGAGGAATGGCCACTCAGAGGTGATGCGCCGGATGGTGATTGCCGGTGAGGAGGTGGAGCCGCCTCTGTTGGTGAGGGTGAGGGTTTGTGAGGCGGATTGACCGGAGCTGACCTGGCCAAAATTGAGCAGAGTGCCGGGGAAGAGATTGCCGGTGATGGCGAGGGTATTGGCACCGAGGCCGTAGCCTTCGACGTAGCCTAAGGCGTTGAGGGTGGGGCTTCCGTCGGTGGGGTTGGCCTGAGCAAAGAGGGTTCCGGTGATATCGCCGTTGGTGAGGGGGAGGAAGGTGACGCTGAAGCTGCAACTGGCATTGGGAGCCATGCCTGCGCACGGCGGACCGCTGAGAACGAACTGGCGGGGTAGAGCGATGCTGAGATAAAGAGATTTAGCTGTGAGGTTGTTGATGGTGAACTGGCGGGTGAGGCCGAGAGTGCTGGTGGAAGTGGGACCAAAGTTGGACTCGTTGGGGATGATCTGGAGGCCGCTGTCTTCCGTGGTGTAGGAGCCGCTGAGTGGTACTGCGTATGAGGTGAGGGTGGGACTGCCACCGATAGTAGAAGTGACTGGGATCTGGAGGATGTCGGCGACGTTGGCGGTGGATGGTGTGAAGCGTACGGAGATCGTGCAAGTGGCAGCGGGTGCAAGTGTGGAGCAAGTGGTGGTGGCTTGGAAGTTAGAGATTGTAACGGTAGGAGTATCTATTTGGAGCGGGGATGTGCCGGTATTGGTGAGGGTGATGGTTTGCTGAGTGGCGGCAGGCCCGGGAACGTTGTGGAAGACGAGAGAGGTGGGGTTGAGTGCGAGACCAAGGTCGGGCGATCCGTAGCCGGTAAGTGAGGCGGTAGCGGTACCGGCGGAGGTCTGGAGGGCCAGGCTGCCGGTGCGTAGACCGGAGGTCGTGGGGGTAAAGGCTATCTGGAGGAAGCAGGAGGCCGTGTTGCTGAGAGTTCCGGTGCAGGGCGCGCCGCCAGTAGGGGCGGTGTTGAGGGCGAAGTCTCCGGTGGTTGAAGGTGCGTTGAGGGTGATGGGGGCGCTGTTCGAGGTGAGGTTGGTGAGGGTGAAGAGGGTGGTGGTGCTGGTGCTGCTGATGGGGATGGAACCGAAGTCCTGGCTGACGGGAGTGAGGATGATACCGGTGAGGGGGAGGCCCGTGCCGATAAGGGTGAGGGTGGATGGGATACCTGCGGTGCTGGACGAGAGGTTGAGCGTTGCGGCCTGAAGGCCGACGGCGGAGGGTTTGAACTGGATGCCGAGCCAGCAGTTGGTGCACGGGCCGGCAGAGTAGGAGGAGAAAGCGGAGGAAGGTGGCTGGCCGTGTCCGTAGCCGATGTCTTCTACGAGGATGGCGGTGAAGTCGCTGGTAGTAGTGGCGGTGAAGGAACTGAACGGCTGGGAGATCTTGTACCACTGGACAGAAGGTTGGCCGACGATGACGTTGCCGAAGTCGATCGTTCCGTTGCTGACGGCGAGGATGGGAGTTCCGGTTCCGGCCAGGGTGACGAAGACGGGTGTGGTGTTATTACCGGCTGTGATGGCAAGGAGGCCCTGGCGAGTGCCGGGTTGCGAAGGGGCGAAGGTGAGGATGGCTGTGCAGGTGCTGCCGCCGGGGAGGGAAGATGGGCAGTTGGTGGTGTCGGTGAAGTCGCCGGTGAGGTTAAGCGCGAGGGTGAATGGTTGGATCCCGGTGTTGCCGATGGTGACGGTCTGGGTGGTGCTGGAGGTAGCGGTGACAACGACGGCGTTGGGGAAGTTGATGGAGGTGGGGGTGACGGAGAGGTTGGGATTGGCGGCGGATCCGTTGACGCCGGGCCGGGGAAGGGTGCGACCGGTTATCAGGACAGAGAGACCCTGGTCGAGATTGAGAGTGGTGGCGTCGAAGGATGGAGGGTGGTTTGACTGATAGTCAAGCTGGAGTTGGCAGACGGATTGGGGGATGAGGGTGGTGGGGCAGCGGTCGGCAATGGTGAAGGGCGAGGTTGCTACGAGGTTGACGGGAGTGTGAGGAATGGGGGTGTCGGAGTGGTTGGAGAGGTAGAGATAGCGTGGTAGACGGAGGCCTCCGGGATACTGAGTGCCAAAGTCAATCTGCGGAGTGGAGATGCTGAGGGCGGCGGCCTGGGTATAGCCGGTGAGGAGGACGCTGCGGGAGCCGATGGACCACTGAGCCTGGAGGAAGCCGTCGTTGGCGGTGGCGCTGGAGGCTGCCAGGGAGAGGGCTATGTGGCAGGTGCCGCCGGGGGCGAGAAGCTTGGTGGAGGCCGGCCCGGCGATGGGACAGTCGCTGGAGTGCTCAGAGAGCGTGTAGGGAAGGCTACGGCTAGTGTTGTTGAGAGTAGAGGTGAAGGTTTGCGGAAGCTGGCTGAGATTGGAGATGGTGACAGTGCGGGTGGTGGGCTTACTCGTCGATGTTTGTATGCCGAAGTCGAGCTCTTTGGGGGAGAAGACGACGGGGGTAGGTGGGGCGGTGATCGTAGGGAGAGTAATTGTTTGAGTAGCGGCATTGTTTGCTTGAAGGGTGATAGTGCCGGGGCCGCCGCCGCTGAGGGCGATGCTGCACTCGCCACCTGAGGCGAAGGTGTTGAGGCAGTTGGTGGTGAGGTTGAAGTTGGTGGTAGTGATCTGGAGGCCGCTGGCTGGTGCGGAGCCTAGATTTCGGAGGGTGAGGTTAGGGGTGTCATCAAATGAAAGTGCGAGGGAGGGAGCGCCCACTGTCGTGTTGAGCTTAGCGAGGTAGGCTGCTGAGCCGGGACAGATGCTTCCGTTGCAGCTTCCGGGCGCGAGAGTGGCGCTGCGGAGGATGGAGGGTAGGGCTGTCGTAGGGGCGTTGAAGAGGGGCAGGTCGTAGGTTTCTGTGGCAAGGAGGCTGGAACTGGCGCTAAGCGTCACGCTGCCGGCGAGGATTGGCTGGCTGGTGGAGTCGGAGGCGATCGAGGTGAAGTTAACGAGGGCGCTGGCGTAGGTGGAGTTGGTAGTGGGGAGACCACCGAAGCGGGCAGTTTGATCGACGACGCTTTGAGATGTGACGTGGGCGGCAAAGCTATTGCCGATGGTAGAGAGGGGAGTGACTGGGAAGAGCGGGGTGGTGAGGGAGCCCGTAATCCAAGCAGCGCCTGACGGAGCTGGGATGGCGAACGACTGGGTACCCGGTGCGATGAGGGTTGAGGAGAGGACGGTGCTGCCGTCGGCAGGGATTCGGAGGAGGACCTGATAGGTGGTGGGGACGAGCGGCATTGGGGCGCTGGAAATCGGGAAGCTGCCGAGTGAAATGGAACCGGAGAGGAGGAGGTTTTGAGCAGTAGCGTCGTAGGCGATGGAGGAGACGCCAGAGCCAGGGATGAAGGTGGAGAAGACGAGGCCGTCGCCGTTTGGGGTGAGTTTGGTGAGGAAGCCGGAGGTCGAGCCGGGAGCGGATGGGATCATCTCAGGGACGACAGCGGCGAGGGTGGGGAAGCCGGGTGCGGCGGTTGAACCGGTGATGTAGGCGTTGTCGGTGGGGTCAACTGCGATGGCGGTGGGTGCGGTATTGCCACTGGCTCCGCTGAGATAGGTGGCGTAGAGGAGGGTGGTGCCGGTGGAGTTGAACTTTTCTACAAAGCCGTTTTGAGAGCTGCCGCTGGCTGGTGTCTGGATGATAGCGGAGGGCGTGACGGGGAGGGATGAAGAGAAGATACTGCCAGTGATGAAGACTGACGTGGAGGTGGCGGCGATGGAGCTGACGGCGATATGGCCAGATCCCGCGAAGGTGACGAACAGTGGGTTGAGGCTGGAGTCGAATTTGGCGACGAAGGCGTTGGTTGATGAGCCTGTTGGACTGGGGAAGGCGGAGGAGGCTGTGGCGATGAGGGTGCCAGAGGTGGATGAGCCAGTGATGTAGATGTTTCCAGTCGGATCGAAGGCCATAGCGAGGCCTATGTCGCCCTGGGCGCCCAACTGGGTCTGAGCGAGGATCAAGCTGGCTGTGGCGTCGGTCTTGAGGAGTCGGACGCCGTCCTTTTGATCGAGGAGGAGATAGATGTTTCCTGTTGGATCGGACAGAACGGCGTTGAACTGGCCCTGACTGGCGACGGAACGCAGGCCGGCAAATAAAAGCTGCTGTTTTTGGGCGATGAGTCGAGGGAAGCTGAGGCCGCATAGTGCGACCAGGCTGGCGAGTAGCAGACGTGGAGAAAGGCTGGACTTCTTAAAGTTTTTCTTCATGGTGATGGCTGCGGTTAGTGCGCTGGTTGCAGCCTGCCCTCAATATCCATGGAAACGCTTGAGTTAAGTTGTTTTGTTATGAGAAACGGTGACGAAAGAGACTATACAGTTCCGATTTGGGAATTGGAATTGAAGAGCGTGATTGCTATTTGGCAGCGAGGTTAGGGATGTTGAGCAGATGGCCGTGGCCCTGGGATTGCATCTGCTGCTCAAAGGTTGGATGGTCGAGATACTGGATGGCCTGCATGCCGACGGCGTGGGCTGCTTCGATGTTCTCAATGCGGTCGTCTATGAAGAGGATATTTGGCGTTGGTGTCTGGAGACCCTGGGCGGCGTGGTGGTAGATTGCGGCTTCCGGCTTGGCTAGTTTGAGCGTATGGGACCAGGTGCAGTGGTCGAATGCACTGAGCCAGGAATGTTTGGCGAGTAGTCCGGCGGACATGGCGTCTCCGATGTTGGAGAGGATGCCGGTGCGCATGCCGGAGCGCTGGAGGGACTGGACCCAGGTGAGCATGGGGAGGTTGATTTCGCCCCAGAGATCGGTGTCGGCGGCCTGGAGGTCGTGGATCTGGGCTTCTGAGAGGCGGATCGCTCCGCCGCTGGCGACCTGCTGCCAGTAGGTGAAGCCGTTGAAGGTGCCGCGGTCGTAGTCGTGGCGGTATGCCCAATACTCGCGGTGGAGGGTGGGTTCGTCGAGGCCGGTGATGCTGCGCATGCGCGCCCAGGCTGCGGGGAGGGGTGGCCCGGAGAGGACCATTCCGTAGTCGAAGAGAACTGCTTGAACGGGAGTCATGTTGAGTCGATATTACAGGCGACGATTAGCATGGAGGTGTGAGCCTAAGATTTTCGCAGCGTACGGGATGGGATATAGGGGAGAGTAGCTTCGCGGCTGCGATCCGGGAGGCTCGTGCGTCGGGCCGACGGTTGTATGATTTGACGGTTTCGAACCCAACGGTGTGTGGGTTTGAGTACGATGCGGAAGGGATTCTTCGGCCTTTGAGTGACATACGTGCGCTGACGTATGACCCTGATCCGAGGGGGATGCGGAGTGCTCGAGAGGGAGTCGCGGAATACTACTCGGACCATGGGGCATTAGTTGATCCGGACGAGATCGTTCTGACGACCAGTACCAGCGAAGGGTACGGATATCTGTTTCGACTGCTTTGCGATGCGGGGGACGAGGTGCTGGTGGCGCAGCCGAGTTATCCGCTGTTCGATTTTCTAGCCGATCTGGAGGATGTTCGGCTGAGGCCGTATCCGTTGTTCTACGACTACGGGTGGTGGATTGATTTTGCGGAGTTGGAGCGGAGGATCGGACCACGGACGAAGGCGGTTGTGGTGGTTCATCCGAATAATCCTACGGGGCACGCCACGCACTCTGCGGAGCGTAGGAGGCTGGAGGAGATTTGTGCGCGGCACGGTCTGGCGCTGATTGTGGATGAGGTGTTTCTGGATTATCCGGTGGAGGTATGCGGGACGAAGCTGACCAGTTTTGCGGTGGGGCCGCATCCGGTGCTGACGTTCGTGCTGAGTGGGATGAGCAAGATTGCAGGGCTTCCGCAGATGAAGGTGGGGTGGACGGCGGTGTTTGGGCCGCAGGGGTTGAAGACAGCGGCGATGGGTCGGCTGGAGGTGATCGCAGACACCTTCTTGTCGATGAACGCACCGGCACAGGTGGCTCTGCCTTTCTGGCTGGAGGGCCGACGAGGGATTCAGGTGCAGATTCTGGAGCGGGTTCGGGGGAATCTAGCGGTGGCAAAGGAAAGGGGGCTGGAGGCGTTGCAGATGGATGCCGGATGGAGTGCTGTATTGCGGATGCCCCAGCGGGCTGGGGAGGTGGTTATTGAGATGGAGCTACTGCTGGAGCGGGGGGTGGTGGTGCATCCGGGGACGTTCTATGGACTTGCGGGGGAGGGACGGGTGGTGGTGAGCTTGATCGGATCGGCAGAGGAATTTGCTGCAGGAGCGGGCCTGTTGAGTACATGGACTGGCGAACCGAAGTAGTTAATACATCACGTGATGCTCGTATAGTGTTGGATGAGGTTGTGTCTATAAATAATTGATTCTAAAGCTATTGTAGAAATTCATTTTGTTCTCGCTCTATTCCGATTGAGGTTTCGGGTCCGTGTCCAGGGATGACTCTGGTTTCGTCGGGTAGGGTGAGGATTCGGCTGTGGATCGAGGTGAGGAGCTTGCGCGTGTTGCCTCCGGGGAGGTCCGTACGGCCTACAGAGCCGGCAAAGAGGGTGTCTCCGGCGATGAGGAGGGAGTGGTCGGGAAGATAGAGGCAGGAGCTGCCTTCCGTGTGTCCTGGGGTATGAAGGATGGTTCCGCTGAGTCCGATGATGCTGATGGGGAGGTTATCGCTGAGGTTGGCATCGGGCGGGGCGACCTCGGGGGTAGCGATTCCGAGCCAGCCGGCCTGAATGTCCATCATCTTGACGAGGGGCAGGTCGAGCTGGTTGTAGAGGATCGGGGCCCCGGTGAGTCGTTTGAGTTGCTGGGCTCCAGCGATGTGGTCGATGTGGGCATGAGTGACGATGATCTGGCTGAGGGTGAGTTGGTGTCGGGCAAGGGTGGCTACGATACGAGAGATGTCGTCGCCGGGATCTACGACGATGGCTTCGCGAGAGGTTTCGTCACCGAGGATCGAGCAGTTGCAGCGGAGTGGGCCAACGACGAGGATTTCGTGGATCATGAAGTTATTTTAGAGGGGTTCGGTAGATTACGAGGCAAGTAAAAAGCGCAAGCCTGATTGGGCCTGCGCTGGGTGAAGCGGAAGAATTGTCGCTTTATTTCTTGACTGGGGTGCTCTGGGTGGTTTTGGTGGCACCGGAGAGTACGGAGTGGTCGGAGTTCGAGCGGGCCAGAAGGATGGTGAGTCCGATGGAGGTCAGCATGAAGCAGATGGCCGAGTAGGTGGTGAGCTTGGTGAGCAGATTGGCCGCGCCGCGTGGGCCGAATGCTGTCTGCGAACCCTGTCCGCCAAAGGCACCGGCGAGGTCGGCAGATTTGCCTTGCTGGAGAAGCACTACGCCGATAAGGAACAGCGAGACGATGATGTGGAGGATTACAACGAGATAGACCATCAGGGGAGCTTTGCGACCTCTTGGTTCCGGAGATGAAGACCGGGAATATTTGGATTGGTGCGGAGGAGGGGACTTGAACCCCTATGCCTTGCGGCGCTAGCACCTCAAGC
>JANXYX010000042.1 GCA_025408425.1 Granulicella sp. | reverse complement strand
TTATACCCACACGGCCTCGGCCCACCTGGTACTGGAGTCGCTGTTCTCGATCACGCGCAGCACCCCGGGATTTCCGACACCGAATCGCACCGATCCGGCGGTGAAGTTCAACGATGGTTTGTTCGAGGCGTTCAACTCCGCAGGCGGCTCCGTCATGTCCGCTTATGGCAACCTCTTCCATGGGCAACAGACCGTCGCCTGGACCTCGAATCGACATGCGGTCAAGGCCGGAGTAGAGGTCCGTATCAACCGGGATACGACTTACTTCGGCATCAGCCCCAACGGCGAGTATGACTTCGGGGGCGGCGTCGATGCAGCATGATCTCATCGGGTGCTCTCACGAAACCATACGTTTCACTATGACTTCTTCGTCCGGGTTTACGTCTCGATGCAGGAGCATGTCTACTGCTCGTTCGCGAACTTAGGTGCCATTTCAGTCAAAGCCCTATAGGGCCTAGCTCTCTGTTTGCGTCTAAAGCGAACAGATCCCCGCGTCACGGTCGACCGCCGCCCTCCGCCAATTGCAGGTCGAGGCCAACCCGTTCGCCATTGACCAGGACGACTCCTGCATCCAGTAGCTGTTGGCCAGTACAGTCATAGGACTCGTAGCAATGTAGGGCGCGCAGGGGGAAGAAGAACTCAACCGACAATGGCTTGGTGACCGCCAACCCAGGCTTGGCGGCTGTGTGAACGGTGGTGCTGAAGCTGATTCCATCGAAGCTCTGGTCACCCGTGAAGTAGCTGAGCACGCGTCGGACAAGCGGCGAGATGTGTTCATCGAATGCGAGCGCCGCGAGTTTGTAGCGGGAAGCGCTCGCCGACTCAGGGAGCGCTGTGCTGACGGAGAACTCGAGGTACGCCTGGTGGCGGAATGCAATGAAAGCCGGCGGGGCGTAGACGATGAAGTGCGCCTGCGGCTCCAACTCTTTCACCATGTGATTGCTGATTCCTTGAATCGAAGACTGGAGGGCCGCCAGTGCCAGTGGTGATACATCGTGGCCCGGCAGGGGTGCCGGGGTGGCGGGCGCAGCAGGTGTGGGAACTGGCGTTGGTGCCGGAGTTGGAATTGCGGCTGGCGGCCTTGGGGCAGGGTCGATGGCAGGGTTGGGGGCTGGCGGTAGCGCGTTGGCCACGGCTTCGCCAGACCTGGCAGACACAGTGGGCACTAGTGCGAGAGCCACCGGCTGGGGGCGTACCCCTTCGTTCGGTGGGGGCTGTCCGTCGTCGGTGAGCCAGATGCTGAGCGGGTTGGCGTTGAGGAATACTCGAGCATCCAGCAGGGCAGCCTGCTCTGCCTGTAAGCTCTTTGCCGCCACTAACTGTATCGCTGCTTTTCGCGGCAGGTAGACCATCATGTTCTCCGCTCGCTCAACCGGCATCCCCATCGTTCTGCCGATCACGTGATGCGAAACCTCGATGGCGTATCCCTGCACCTGTGGGTTGTTCTGCAGTACTGGTACGGAGGCCCTGGCGATCGGCAGTACGACGCTCAGAAAAGTCTGCCGTGCTCGCAACCCCTCGCTGAACTTCTCTGCCGAGTAGGCTCCGTAGTAGTTGCCACTGACGGCAAGTACCATGGTGCCGTCGAAGTGCTCGAAGCGGATGGAGTGCTGATCGCTGCGCCGCTGCTGCTTTTCATCGATGTCGAGTTTGCGGCTGCAGTAGAACGGATAGTCAAAACTGTGATTGGTAATATTCTGTGCGACTATCTTCAACTGACTCATGGAGCTCTGCTGCAAGGCGTGAAGTGCCGGCTCGCTGATCTCTACCAGCGGAACTACCTGCGCTGCAGCGTGAAACGCCATCGACAAGAGGAGAGGTAGGCTTAGCAATTTACTTTTGTTCATAGACCGTCCCGGCTGGCCGATAAGGTGGATCAGACACCACGCGGACGTAGGCGATGATCGCTTGAACTTCGGCTGAGCTCAATGTGTTGGCATACGGCGGCATCAGCGCGGAGCGACTCAGCGCCGGTCCGCCGTGCTGGATGATCGCCATCAGGTCCGCATCGCTTATCTTGTTCAAGGTGTCGCCCTCCGTGAAGGGGTGCGGCTTCACTTCCAGGTTGTCGTAGTTCGAGACTCGCTCGGCTGACGATTCCGGATTGTGGCAGCGATTGCAGTACTTGTCCGCAAGAATAGAGCCCAGTTGTTGTTGATAGCCAAGAGCCGTCTCCGCCACTTGAAGGGTTACAGCATGTGCCTTACCCGGCGTGGTTGCGCTAAGTTGGTAGCGGCCGGAGATTGTGCCAAGAACGACCGCCGTGGTTGCCTGGCCGCTGGAATCGGTGAGCACGGATGCTGGTTCAAATCGAACGCTGGCAGGACCGTGGAAATCCACCAACGCTCCGGCGACCGCAGCGCCCTGCTCGTCATTCACTTGCACGACCAGCGGATCCTTGAGCGCCGTCCCAGTGGGCCCGACCTGTTTGCCGCCACTCGATTCCGTGATCGCCGCGCCAATGGCGGTGGGCTTCAATGCTGGCGAGGGCGCGGACTTTTGCTTGCATCCAGTGCCCACGCCCATCAGCAACAGCGCTGCGTATGCCATCGATCGCCTGATCATTATTTCGTCTCCTGTTTCCCAGAGCTTTTCAATGTCATAAGGAAAGCTGTCAAGGCACGGGCATCTTCATCGCTGAGGTTTTGGTTCGGCTCCATGGTGCCGGGCCGCAGAGCCTGCGGATTCCTCATCCACGCATAGATCCACGCTGGGGTCAGTCGCGATCCAACTTGCGTTAAGGTTGGTCCGATGTATCCCTTATCGGTCTTGGTGTCGGCGATATGGCAGGACTGGCAGGCATACTTGGAGTAGAAAAGCTGGCGTCCATGCTCCACCGTTGCGGGAGTATTGGTGGCAGATGGCGCCGTGTCGGGGTCGATATCAGGCGACTGATACGCAACCATGATGTAGTCGGTCAGCTCCTTGCGGTCCGAATCGGACAGGTTGAAGCGGGGCATGCGGCGAATGAGCGATGGCCGCAGGGTGTTGGGGTTCTTGAGGAAGTCGTCGAGCCACTGACGCTGGACCGAGCTGCCTTCGCGGGTAAGATCAGGTGCCATGTCGCTGCCGTGCCCGTTGATACGGTGGCAGCTAAAGCATGCCAGCTCGGTCATCAGCTTGCCCGCGTGCCCTGCTGGCTGATAGTTGCTCTCCCGGACTGCGGCAACCCGAAGCTTCGCGGGCATGCTCTGGCTTCGCTCGGTGAGCGCCATAAGAGCGGTGGTCAGTGCATCCGTCTGCGCGTTGGTTAGGGTGAACTGAGGCATCTTTAGCCCAGGGCCAAAGCCTCGCGGTTGTTTGATCTTGCGTGTGATGTAGCTGGGGAGGGAGTGCTCCATGCCTGGTAGAAAGATGAGCTGTGCAAGGGGCTTGCTGCCGATGCGGCTGAGATCGGGTGCGAAGTTCTCCGGCTTACTTACGCCATTCATCTTATGGCAGGCCGCGCACCCAAGTTCAGCTACCAACTTCCTTCCATGTGCGATCTGCAGAGGCGTTGCTGCATTCAGGTGTACATTTGCGCCGTAGTCGGAGTCTGACTTGTTCTTCAGGAAGTCAGCCAGTATCGCAACCTGCTGCGGCGTGAAGCGATAGTGTGGCATCAGAGTCTTTGAGTCGTAGGTGCGAGGATTCTCGATCCACGCTTGCAGCCACTCCGGCTTCACCTTGTTGCCGATCCGTGTCAGCTCTGGGCCTACATCGCCGCCGACGAGATTTCCAGCCGCGTTCTGTACGGCATGGCAGGTGGCGCAGAAGGACTGGCCATAGAGACTCGCGCCAGCCGTGGGGTCGACATTCTTTGCGGATGCAGTAACGAGCGTGGCGGTATCGCCTGCGTGCTGCGTGCTGCTGCTCATCAGGAACGCTGATATGTCACTAGCATCAGCGTCGTTAAGTTTGTAGTTCGGCATGGTTGCAGAGGCTGCATAGGCCTGCGGATCCTTGAGCCAAGTGAAGATCCATTCGCGAGTGGTTTTATCGGCGATGTGTTCGAGTGACGGCGGATTATCGCTGGCCGTCAAGGTAGTGCCGTCGGGCAATTTGACAGAGTGACAGCTGACGCAACCGTAGCGCGCCAGCATCTGCCGACCTAGGTTGAGCTGCGGGGTGCCGGTGAGCGCGTTCTGATGGCACTGGCCGCAGCCAGATTCAATATAGCGGGCAGGGAGAATTGGATCTTCGCCAGCGCGGTCACTGTAATGGGCTTCCGCGACTGTGGTTGCAGGGCCCTGCCCACGATGACAGGTGACGCAACCGAAGCCGTCCAGCGAGTGCGGAATGGCGGGATGCTTGCGGAACGGCTGGGTGTGCACATCGGCGAGGCTGCTCTCTTTTAGCCCCTGATGGCAGGTGGTGCAGCGGTCGACGACCCCCAGTTCCGGCAGCCAGGTCTGCTGGATACCGGGTTGAACGCGGCGACGGAGACTGATGGCGTCTCCACGGTCACGAATGAGCGAGAGGTAGCGGCCTTGATAGCCGTGCCACTCGCTGAAGTGGTCTTTTGCCGGAGCTATGGCGAGCGCAATGAGGAGGGCAGCGCTGACGACTCCAAAGGCGCGCATGGTATCGCCGAAGAGCGCCTGCCACAGGGAGGAAAGGAATTTCTTGACGGTTTGCACTTAGCTCCTCCAGGGCAGTACCCACGACCATCCGGGGCCGCGGAAAAAGGTGCCCACAGCCGTGAGCACAATAAGTTCAAAGAGAAACCAGGTCATCACCCACCATGCGAGGGGCTTAGCCACTAAATAGCGTCGAAAAGTTACAGGCGAATCGGGCGAACTATTGGCTGCAATCACCATCGCAATGGCGACAATCAAGGTGGGCGCGACGGCCACGTAAACGCGGAAAAAGACGAGGAACACAAGCATTCCTACGGCTGTGAGATAGAAGGTCTGCAACCGCTTCCGACGATGATGTAGAAACAGGCCATCGGCCTCAATGTTGATATTGAAGTAAGGGATGATAACCAGGGATACGATGAGTAGGGTCGGTACGAGTACGCCCGCTACAACAGGCGGAAAGTAATGTAACAGCTCCTGCAGACCGAGGAAGTACCACGGGGCTTTAGCGGGATTTGGCGTGTGGGATGGATCCGCGATTCCTTCAAGGGGGGCATTGAACAGCAGCGAGAAGACCACCAGCGCAATGGCTAACAATTCAATGGCAAGGACAGCGCGGAAGAGCACCTCAGGATAAGTTTGAACCTGTTCCTCATAAGTAGCCTTCACTTGTGCGGATGTGCGGCGCGTAACGAATACTACGCGCGTGGGAGATCGCCGTTGATCGGATTCGATTCCGGCTACGAACTCCTTCGGATCGCTCATTTAGCCTCCTTCGCGAGTACGGCGTCATCCGGGGCTGCGAGTTTCTTGGGTTCACTCTGTTGCACGTACAGGCCGCCGTCCTTCCGAATGCGCCAGAAATGTACTGCAACGAAGAGCAGGGCAGTGAGCGGCAGTATGACGCAGTGCAGCACATAGAAGCGCAGCAACGCATTGGCATTCACCTGGTTGCCACCGAGCAGCAGGAAATGAATCTTGCTCCCCACCAGTGGTACTGCAGAGGAGATATTCGAGCCGACGGTGATGGCCCAGTAAGCCAGCTGATCCCAGGGCAGCAAATAGCCCGTGTAACTGAGCAGCAGTGTAATCAGAAGAAGCATAACGCCAATGACCCAGTTGAACTCGCGAGGTGCCCGGTACGCCCCGCGATAGAACACCTTGAACATATGCGCGAAGACGAGAAAGACCATGGCCTGTGCCGACCAGCGATGCAGATTGCGCAAAAACAGCCCAGAGGAAACAACAAACTGCAGATCCTTCATATCGGCATAGGCTTGCGGTACTGACGGGTGGTAGTAGAGCATCAGCAGCACGCCGGTTACGATCAGGATAAGAAAAGTCCCAAATGTCAGCGTGCCAAGATACCAAGTAGAACTAACGCTCAGCATCCGCTTGCGCACTTTGTTGGAGAAGAGATGAAGGAAGACATTTTGTTGAATAGCCAGTGCTCGATGTAGTGTGCTGGTTCCAGTGCCACTGCGGAAGATCGAGCGCCACACCCGGCTGTGCTCCACCTGTTCGATGAGTTTGTCGGTCTTTCCGGGCATGGTCATATCCTCAGAAACTGTAATGGATGGATGTTCGTCGAACGATCGACCATCAGGTTGCCTTCATCGCTTACCCAGGTTCTAAGCCACGGCAGCGGCTTTGGCGCGGGGCCCTCGATCTTTTCTCCGTTGCGATTGAACTTGCTCCCGTGGCAGGGGCAGGCAATGATGTTCAACTCCTGGTTCCACGTGGTCAGGCATCCGAGGTGGGTGCAGATTGCGTTCAGCGCAAAAAAACCTTCGGCAGCGCGCACCAGGTAGATTCCCGAGTTCGCGTCCAGCGTGACCGAGTCAACTGCGAAGGACTCCGGCTTGCCGACGTTGATAATCGGCGAGGGCTCGTAGAGAACGTTGGGCGAGAGGAATTGGTAGGCGAATGCTGCGGTGCCGGCTGCAGCGATTCCAAGTGAACCGAGGCCGATCTTAGCAAAGAAAGCGCGACGATCCAGCTCTCGCGCAGGGGATGATGATTCGGGTTGTTTCTCGTCGGGCATGTCTTACCTCACGCTTGCGCTGGTAACTGGTGGTGCGGGTCTAAATGCCCGGTCGATGGCTTCCAACGAAATCAATCCGGTGGGCTCTACGGGCAGTAGGCTGTAGGACTCCATGGTGATGGTGCCGGCTGGACAACGCGCGGCACAGAGTCCGCATCGTATACATCGCGACTCGTCCTTGAGCATTACTGAGCCGGCAATTACTCCGAGTTCGTCGGCCTTAATGTCATCCAACTCGAAGCCCAGCAGCTCGCGGACGTCGGTGATCTGAGCGGTGGTCTCGTCGCTGAACTCAATGCGGTCGAGTGAGACAAGCTGCAGGCAACTCTCCGGGCAGACGTCGACGCAGCCGCCGCAGAGGATGCACATCGTTCCGTCCTGGGGGGTTCCTTCGAAGACGGTATTGACCCAGCAGTGTAGACATCGCTGCGCCTCGGCCATCGCGCTCTCTTCGTCATAACCAATCTCAACTTCCGTTACCCCGGTGCGCCGGTTCAACGGCAGCATGGGGATTGGCTGCCGGGTAATGTTCAGCAACTCCAGCGGCATGTGGTAGCGATCAAGCACTTCCACTTCCACGATGGGGTCGGGATGCTTCTGGCCACGCAGAAATTCGTCGATACCGACAGCGGCGCGCTTTCCATCGGCTACGCTGTCGATGATGAGACGAGGTCCGAAGACACAGTCGCCGCCGGCAAAAACTCCTGCCGCGGTGGTCATCAGCGTCTGCGGATTGACGGCAATCAGTCCCCGCGGCGAGACCTCCACACCATCTTCCGGTAGAAGAAATTCAAGTTTGGCAGCCTGGCCAATTGCCATGATGATGGTGTCGCACTCAAGCAGCGTCTCACTGTTCTCGTAGAAGGTGGGATTGAAACGCCGGTTTGCATCGAAGACAGATTTGGTCTTCAGTGCTTCGAGTGCGACGACGTGGCCATCTTTGCCGACGATCTGTTTAGGCCCCAGTCCCGCGTGAATGATGATCCCCTCTTCTTCGGCCTCTTCAATTTCTTCAAGCGCAGCGGGCATCTCCTCGCGATTCTCGAGGCATACCAAGTGGACCTCTTGCGCGCCAAGCCGCAGTGCAGAGAGTGATACATCCATCATTTCGCGCGTTGCAACGGCGCTCAGACTCTCTGCCGAAGGCTCAATGTTTTCGACTCCGCCGGCATGTTGGCGGAGCACTTCACGTGCAGCGGAGCGAGCCACATCCATGGCGACGTTACCGCCACCAATCACCAGTACTTTCTTGCCGATCGTGAAACGAAAACCTAGGTTAACATTGAGCAGAAAGTCGATGCCTTTGTACACGCCGTCCAGATTCACGCCGGGAATCGTGAGGTCACGACTGCGATGAGCGCCTACCGCAATCAATACCGCGTTATAGTCGCGACGCAGATCTGCGATGCTGAAGTCGCGGCCGGCCGCATGATTCAACTTCAGCGTAATGTCTCCAGTGGAAAGAATCTCGCGTACCTGAGCCTCGACCACGTCGCGAGAGAGCCGGTACTCCGGCAGACCCAGATAGAGCATGCCGCCTGCTACTTGAGAAGCTTCAAATAACGTGACGGAGTATCCCATCAACGCAAGGTCGTGTGCAGCAGAGAGACCCACGGGGCCAGCTCCCACGATCGCGATGCGGAAGGGCAGCGCGGGCTGGACTCGCCCTGCATTCACATTGATGGGATTTCGCGACTCGGGACCGTGCCGCTCGGTGAGAAAGCGTTTGAGCGCTCGTATAGCGATGGGCTTGTCAATTGCACCGCGTCGGCATGCAGTCTCGCATGGGTGTGCGCACACGCGACCACAGATGCTGGCCATTGGATTAGGCTCGCGTGCATATCGATACGCTTCTTCGAACTGCCCCTCGGCGATCAGTTCCACATAGCGCCCGGCATTGGTATGCGCGGGGCAAGCCATCATGCATGGGAAGTTGGTGTTCAACCAATCCCGGTCCACTTTTTTGTCTACGAAGCGTTGCAACATGAGGGCCCGTCCTTGCAAGCGAAAAGATTGAAGAGCGGCAGCCGCGGGGGCAGCCGCCGCGGAGCTTACTTGCTAAGCGTGAAGTCTGCTGTTGTGTCTCCAGCCACCTTCACCGGGTTGGACTTGTACTTGGCGCCTTCATGCCATGCGGTTACGGTATACGCACCATCGGGAACATTCTCGATCTTGTACTCACCTGACTTGTCCGTCGTGGCAAAGTAAGGGGTGGGAGATACGATGACGTAGGCAGCCATCTCCGGGTGGACGTTACATAGCAGTGGCACCACGCCCGGGTTATCGAACTTGAAGGACTGCTTCTGTCCTTTAGGCCATGTGCCCAGGTTGTGCCCCAGTTTCTTGTTGCCACTGATCGAGATCCAGAACACATTGTGCGCGACGCTGTCGCTGTTAAGGAAATCGACTGTGGTGCCCTGTGCAACGGCGACAATGTGCGGTGCAAACATCAGTCCCTTTTGGTCGATGAGGACGTGCTGCGCGGGGGCGGGGAAGGTTTTTCCTGCGATGGCTTCGACGTAGACGACAGACTCTCCGCTGACGCCCGAGACTTTTCCGTGGATGGTGCCAGCATAGGCAGCGGTGGTGAGAGCAGCAAGTGCGATGAGTCCGACCAGTGCATTTCGTTTCATATGTTTTCCTCAACTCGAAAGATCAAAAGTGTTGAAAAAGCGCGTTAGTAAACCCATTCCAGACCCGCCGTAGCGAGGTTGGTGCGGAACGGTTGGGTGAGGGCGGTACCTGTCGCCGGATCGTAGACGATCTGCTTCGGCCTGATCTGGTATTCGAAGGAGGCCTTGATGTTGGCGTGAATCAGAAACTGCACCCCGGGCGTGAACCGGTTGCGAGTTGCCGAGTAAGGCGAGAAGAAGGACGACGAAGGAGGTGCCGCGGGATCGTATTCGATAAAGTTCACGCGGTCTGCCGAAGACTTCACCACATCCCACCGCATGATGGCCATCATCCACGGGAGGGCAAGATAGTCGGCCTCAACGAAGCCGCCGCTAAAGGTCGCGGGATTAGAGACGACAAACCCGGTGGGTCCTTCAGCCTCTCCCGATGTAACGGGTAATAGGTTGTGATCGTGTCCTGCAAGGTATACGCCGAACAGGTTAAAAGTGCGGTAGTTGAAGTTGACGTCGCCGCCGATACGGTAGAACGGCTCTCTTGCCGTCAGTACAGTCGGCGTCACGCCATCGGCGAGCACACCACTGAGGCTCTGCACCGAGCGACCGTAGTAGTAAAAGGTGCCCAAGGCGAGAGACGTGTGGTCGCGCGGGCCGGTGGCCCCTGCTGCCTGAATGTCTGTGCGGCTGGCCTTGTCGCGCTCCAGGTTGAAGCGGTAGGAGAATCGGCCATATAGATCCTTGAAGTTGGAGTCCGACGCGAATGCTACGCCATTCTGCGGGGATACGTTGGGGGGATTGGCTGCGGCGCCCGAAGTGTTTTGACCCACCACGGCCACGGAGTAGTGATACCCCCCATAGGCGTGTCCGCCGCTGAGTTCGAGGCCCACCGCTGGACTGGAGAACGCAAAGCCGTTGTTCACGTTCTGCAGAGGCGCCAGGCCGTTCTGGACTCCGATGTTTGCCTCATCGAAGATGTCCCAGCCACTCATGTTCCAAGTGCGCGCCTGGCTGAAGGGTATATCGAGCTCAAACTGACCTACGCGAAGACTGAGAGAGTCCGTCGGGAGCTTGAACAGGCGACTGATGTTATTGAACTTTACCCAGCCGTCGCCAAGGCCGCCGTTGGAGTTTGCACCAGCAACACTGATATCGTCGTCGACCCAGAATGAGATGCCGCTGCCGAAGTTGCCGGCCGTAAAGATACTGAAGAGCCCGGGCTGAAAGTCGGATTTGGGAATGAAAGTCCCGACAGTGCCGACGGGCAGCACGGCATTGAAGTTGTTCCGGTTTGCGCTTGCTTGTTGGAAGAAGGTGTTGTAGCGCAGCCCGATGGGCGGGAGACCGGGAATGACGCCGGGATAGACGGTGTGGGGCCACAACTCCGCTTGCGCGGGGGCACCCAGCATGATGGGCGGTGCCTTGAGGAACGATTCATCGTCCTTGGGAAACTTGAAACCTGCATCCTTGAACGCCTTGCCGAAGTCGTTCAGCTTGGGAAAATCGATGTGGCAGGTCGTGCAGGATGTGCCATATTGTCGCGAGAATGCGGGAATCGCATAACTGAATCGTGGGACTAAAAGGAGGAGTACTGCCGCCACGAGGAATTTAGTTTGCCGACTGCTGTCCATAAATGCGCCTCAATGTCCCTATGAACTACTGGGAATAGCTATGAGTCATTCTGTAGTGAGATGGGAACAGACATCTGTGACGACCGTCACACGTCATATCTTCGGACAGGTTCATAGCGCCGGTGTAATTCAATCAACCACATTATTCAGCCTTCGTGACATCCGATATAGGGGCTATTGGGATTTGGCTGGTGAACCTATTTTGAACGCGCTGACTGCGCCTCGCAGTAGCTTTCACGCGATTCTGGCTGTGGGTTCGGCGCGACGATATTACTTCTGTATTGCGGGCCAACCGGGGGCTCCCGATAGATGTGGTCCCACTCCGGCGAGTCTCAGTCGAAGTGAAGGAGCCAAGCCGCTCGCAGAGCCTCGGAAGAGGCTCTGCGCTAGGTATTCACAGTAATGCTACTTCCAGTAATCGTCCTCTGGACGTAGGCAACTCGATTGCCCCGCCTCTGAAGCACTCACTGATTGTGAAAGTGCCAGCGAACGGACTTCCATCAGGGTTCAAAGTCACGCTTTACCGAATACTCGCGGGGCCGACCAGCTAGATTCCCGCGAAGTCCCAAGCTGCGGCAAAGTGGTCTAGCGTATAACTGCTAGCGCCCACTTGCTGCCACATACCCAGACAGAACGCGCCGGTGATGGGCGCGTCCTCCCGAGAATTTACTTGGGACATTTCTCGACAGGGTCTGTTGATCATGGTGCGTCGATATGTTTGCATGGCACCTAGATCACTTTCACCCTAGAGGCTGTGAAGATAGGAGAGCAGATGATCGGTGTCCTCGTTAGTGAGAATGTCTTTGAAGGAGGGCATTTTGTTTTTGCCGTCTCTCAGGATCATGCGTATCTGTGCCGCAGTTTTCTTGTGGGGAGAATTCCTCATTTCACCGGAAAGGCTTGGCCCAAACTTTACTTGATCCGGAAGGACGGAATGGCACTGGAAGCATCGCTGCGTAAAGACCTGCTCGCCGGCTTGGACGGATTGCTTTGTAGAGCCAGTGCCCGCTTGAGCAATGGTCGGCAAAAATACGGTAGCGAGTGATAGTGAGAGGAACAACGTCAATTTCATAGAAAGCATCTTTTTATCCTGGATTGAATCAGAGAAATTTGGAATCTACCCCAAAGCTTATTGAATTCTTCTGTTAGCCCCATGGACCCGAACACAAGCTTCAGGCCAGCTGGCGTCGAACGACTTTTGGGTGAAAAGGGTGGTGGATGGAAAACCTAGGGGCACAGACATTGGGCAATCTTTACTTTCCTAAGCGATGACATGGCAACTGGTTAACAATAACGATACTAAGAATACCAAGACCCGCCAATTACTGAATTCACCGCGGAGAAATTGGGTGATGAGACGCATTGGAGATATGACCGTGTGGTAAACGATAAGCTCGACAATACTGTGGCAGAGCGACTCAAAGGCAGGATCGGAGATGGCCGCAAGAGGTGCTGTATGAAGCTGCAGGGACGAGTTGCAATCATTACAGGGGCAGCCAGTGGTATCGGTCGCGCAAGCGCAATTGCTTTTGCCCGCGAAGGGGCCAATTCTTAGTCCCGAAGACGTGGCCCGCGCAGCGCTTTACTTGGTCTCCGATGATTCGAACGGCATTACCGGTATTCTGCACGTCGTAGATGGTGGCCTGTTGTCTGCGGTCGAATACGAGGTCTTGCTATGACTACCTACTGACTAAGGGGGCGTCTACTTTCTTCGCATCTAAAGATAGGCCGGATGGCGGCGACATCGAAAGCGCCTGCTCTTTGCAGGAGGTGCGAAAGGAACAGTTAGTTCAAGACAAGCACAGACCTGCGGAGATTTGGCCGGGGATGCTGAGTCCAATGCTGGAGCTAATTTGACATGACACCTTCCTTATCCTGGGGACGACGACACATTGGGTTAGACGGGCGCACGGCTGCCTGCTGTAGTTGCATCTCCAGAATGCAAGGAGAACGGGTCGGCGATTTGACTGCCAACAGTCGCCGTGATCAGTTGCGGCGAAGCGAACGAGGCAATTAGTCGAACTTCCGGAGCCAGATATCGCGCACAGAGATCTGGCACGGCTGGCTTTCGATCTCGAAGCCGATGAGTCCCGGTTGGTTGTTGACTGAGTCTTTATTGTCATCGATGAAGACCGCCATCAGCTGGCCGTTCATGATGTGCATCATCACGCCGCCGCGCGCGATGATCTCGTAGTCGTTCCATTCGTTTACTTGCACATAGCCACCTAGCGCCTGCTTGTCGCCGATATTGGCGACAAGGCGATTGGACTGGCCCGGCAGCGCCTGCGTTACCTGGCCGCGATATGCGAGGATGCCCTGCATAGTGTTTTCGGAGTACCACTGGCCTGTGTACGCCGCAGCTTGTGCACGGACCGGGAACCAGAAGTCGGCCTGTGGGCCGGTCATCATAAATTTGAGGTCATACGGCGGCTGGCCGGCGGGCTGCGGTCGTGTCCAAGGTGCGCCGGTGACGCTGCGGTACTGAATGCCGCCACCACCACCTTTTTCGATCTTCATCTGCAGCTTCAAGTCGAAGTCGCGTGTTTTGTCGCCGCGATAGACGATGTAGTTGTTGCCCTTTGGCTTGCCATCGAGCGTCTCGCCCACCATGACGCCGTCTTCGACGCGCCAAATGCTCGGATCGGCGTCCCATCCTGTGAAGCTCTTACCGTCGAAGATCTGCTTGTAGCCCGTGTGCTCGTCAATGTCATACGGAGCGGGGTCATGAAACTTCGGCATACCAAGGAGCTTCTCGCCGTGTGGACCCGTCTGGGGCGGCCGCGCAGCGGGGGACTCCAGCGCTGGCGGCACGGACTGAGCGGTCAGCGCTGCCGGAAGGGCCAGGAAAAAGACACCCAGCGCGGCTGCTGGCAAGAGTGAGTGACGAACGAAGCACGCGTAAGGGCGATACGATGCGGACATGATTTTCGTGCCTTCCGATTGAAACGATTCAGGAACTATAAGAGTTTAGCGGAAGTATGGGAATGAAAATTCCGCGATAGTGTCAGCGCATTCGTTCGCGGAGGCAAGGTCATCATCAGAATCCCGAAGGTAAACCCGATGAGACCTGACTCCATACGGGCAGATGGGAGATTCCTAAAACAGAATTAATTAGGGATTATGACACTCGCTTGGATCAAGCCCATTTAAAGCCGCTACCTGACATAGGTAAGGAGCGAATTCTCTTCCCCGTTGCGGCAAAGATAGCGTTTGCTATTGCCGGCAATATCGGTGGAAGCGACGGCTCGCCCAGTCCCGTTGTGGCGTAGTCTGTCTTCTTGAAGTGGACTTCGATCTCGGGCGGTGCCTGCTTCATGCGCATCATGGCGTGCTGATGGAAATTCGTCTGCTCCACCTGTCCGTTCGCCAGCGTAATCTCCTGGTTCATCTCACTCATGCCATCAATGATGCCGCCATGAACCATATTCTCTGCTGCTCTTGGATTGATGATCTGGCTGCCAATATCGCCAGCGATCCAGACCTTGTTCACCCGCACCTGGTTCGATTCATTCACGGTCACCTCGGCGACCTCAGCGAAGTAGCCGAGATGACAGTACCAGCAGGCTAATCCCATGCCTGTGCCGGGGGAACGCTTACGGTTCTTCCAGTTCGATTTCTCCGCCACCAACTGCAGTACGCCTTGCAGTCGTGAGGGATTCATCCGGGGTTCGATCTTGTACGGCATGGGCTGGCCGGGGGTTGGCTTGAGTGATTCAGCGAAGGTTGCACGGATAGCTGGATTTTGCAGCAACTCAATCCGAAACGCCAATGGATCTTTGCCAGCGGCGATTGCCACCTCATCTACGAAAGACTCAACTACAAAGGCGTGAGCATTGTCGCCTGGTGCGCGCAGCGGGCCGGTCTTCACCCAGAGCGGCATGGCCGTCATGTACAGCGCGTAGTTCGGGACGTATCCAGCGGGAAAAACGTCGTTCTTCAGATTCGCCGACGAAGCGGTATGGCTCCCTTCGCCAAAGGTCACGAAGTGGTGCCGCCATGCCACCACCTTGCCGCTTTGATCAAGCCCTGCCTTCAGATACTGGAAACCTGCGGGTCGGTAGAAATCGTGGCCGAAATCATCTTCGCGGGACCAGAGCAGTTTTACCGGTGCACTCACGGTCTTGGCGATCCACGCTGCCTCGGTCATGTAGTCGTTATTCAAGCGCCGTCCGAAGCCGCCTCCCACCCTGCAAAGGTGAACAGTGATGTTCTCCGGCGGAATACCAAGAATTTGCGCCACGCCTTTTTTGCCCGATCCCGGGGTTTGGCTGGTCGTCCACATCTCCAGCTTTCCATCTTTGTAGCTTGCAGTCGTTCCCTGCGGTTCAAGCGTTGCATGAGCGATGAATGGATAGGAATATGCCGCCTCTACCACCTTGGCGGAGTTCTTCAGCGTACCTTCGGGGTCCCCTTCGCTGCGCAGCGTATTCGCTGGCGATTGCTGTGAGAGCGTTTCGGCGTGCTGCGCAAACTCTTTGCTGTTCTGCAGCAGGCAGCCAGACTGGTCCCACTCAACGCTCAGTTTCTTGCGGGCCGTCTGCGCCTGCCACCACGTATCAGCCACAATAGCGACACCCGGCTCCAGCGCGGAGCCGCTGGGATCTACCCCGCCCGGCGTCGTGGCCAAGCTCCCGGCAACGGTGAAGGCATGACGCACGCCCGGCATCTTGAGCAGCTCGTCGAGATTAGCGCTCTTCACGCGGCCGCCGTAGACCGGGCATTTCTGAAAGACAGCGTGCATCATTCCTGGCAGCTCAACGTCGATCCCGAAGAGCGGTTTGCCGGTCACAATAGCTGGGACGTCGCAACCGCCCTGCGAGTGTCCGATGATCTTGTATTGTTTGGGGTCCTTTAACGGCACGTTCACCGGATCCGGCAGGGTCAAGTTTGCAGCCTTTGCTGCCAGCTCGCCATAGCCTAGAGAACGATGACTGGCCGCATGGATCACTCGGCCGGATGTCGTCGAACACTGCGACACCGGTACGCCCCATGTTTGCGCAGCGGCAGTGATCAGCAACTGTCGTGCGGTCGCGCCTACCCGATGGAGCGACTCCCAGTTATTCGGAATGGCCATACTGCCGCCAGAGACCTGTCCACCGTACGTGGCTTCGTCCAGATCGGCCTGCTCTATCTTCACCGACTTCCAGTCCACGTCCAACTCTTCGGCGATGATCATGGGCAGCACTGTCTTGATGCCCTGGCCGATCTCGGGGTTCTTCGCGAGGATTGTGACCGTTCCATCTGCAGCGATCCGGATGAATGCACTGGGGGAGAGCACCGGTGCCGCCGCCCGTGTTTGAGCCGGCGCCGCAACGCCCATGAACGAACGCAGCATCAGGCCGCCGCCTGCCAGCGCAGTCAACTGCAAAAAATCCCGTCGCTCCATCTTCAGCGCTTTGCGCTTCGGCTCTTTCATGTCGTGCCTCTCGATCTGCATGCCCGGCTCTCCTTTATCCGCTCTATATCTTCTTCGCAGGAATCGCAGCCGTACTGGCTGAGGTATCTGCAGCCTGATGAATCGCCTGCCGGATACGCGTGTATGTCCCGCAGCGGCAAAGATTACCGCTCATTGCATCGTCGATCTGCCCATCAGTTGGATGAGGCGTGCTTGCGAGTAGCGCCACGGCAGACATTATCTGGCCCGCCTGGCAGTAGCCGCACTGGGGCACATCCACTGTTTCCCACGCCTTCTGAACAGGATGCGATCCGTCAGGGGACAGTCCTTCGATCGTCACAACTGCCTTCCCGGCAGCTTCGCTTACCGTTGTCAAGCATGAGCGGACCGCCTGGCCGCCCATCAGCACCGTGCAGGCGCCGCACAGTCCCAGACCGCACCCATACTTCGTACCCTTCAGGTGCAATTCGTCGCGCAATACCCATAGCAGCGGCGTGTCCGGCGAAGCATCTACCGAAACTGCCTTCTGATTGATCGTCAGGTTAAATGCCATTCCTCTCCCTCTTTCCTCGTCAAGCTGGCCACTGCAGCAAGACCGCTGCCGCCAGTCAATCGTTCGTCAATCTATCGCGAGCTCTCCCCAGCGGGGGATATGCATAGAATCGCCAGCTCGTCGACAACAAATTGACGATAGAAGCAATTACAGGGCGTGTCCATAGTAAACGCAGCAGAGTAGATCCGTTCCCTTCAATGCCGTTTTCATATCACTAGCACACGGCTTCGTGCCCAATGCGACTGCCACGGCAGCATGAAGTTGGGTGAAGCCTCGGTAATAAAACGAAAGACAACTTGGCAGTAACAGAGCCGTCTTCTCGCCCGAGGCGTCCGCCCGCGCCGAGGACTATTTAATCAGGTGATTGCCTGGACCCGCATTGGCCCAATCCCCATTCCGCCATGGCGAGCCTCGCGCCATCAACCCGAAATCGAATGAACTCACTTTTTGGACTCTTCGTTGTTGCCAAATACTCTTCTTTGTGGGCTTTAAGCTTCTCGGCTGCCTCCGGAGCGCCTCGATCAACTATGGCCGGCGCTCTCCAGCCACACACCCTCCAAAAAACATCTTGACAGCAAGTAACCGGATGTAAGGTCCTCGCAAACAAAAAGAGGGTTATTTCTAAGTGCCTCTTTCAAGCAAACGTTTACGCAAGGCTCAAAGGGGCCTCGCGAATGACGGGCAAAGATCCAAACGGAATATTCCGTGTCATATCAAATTGAATTGAATGGGGCTCACGCTGGCCCCGAGAAGTAAAGACAAATTATTCAATCGCAAGTTCTTCATCATGATCCATGGCGCTAGATACTGGCGTTTCTAACGGAAATTTGCAGTTCTTTTTTGGGGAGGCTCTATCATGTACAAGTCAATCATTCGTCTACTTGTTCTCACGGCAGTTGCACTGTTGTTGACGTCACCTGCTCACGCGCAGGAGAACGCAACTATTACTGGAACTGTGCTGGATCCTACTGGCGCGGTAATTCCAAATGTGCGGATAACGCTTACAAATCCCGATACCGCCCAGTCAAGAACGACAACTACTAACGATTCGGGTCTGTACCTCTTTGCAAATGTCGGTATTGGGCATTTCAATCTCGGTGCGAGCGCAACGGGATTTCAGCGATATCTAAAGAATGACATCATCGTCAACGTGGCCCAAACAGTGCGAGCAGACATTACTCTGGCCATCGGCAGCGAAACCCAAGAGGTCACGGTTCAGGCCAACGCATTACAGGTCCAATCCGATACCAATGAGTTGAGTAATCTGATCAATGGTGAGCAGGTAGTCCAATTGGCTACAAACGGCCGCAACGTGACAGCGCTTGCCTCACTCGGCTTGGGAGTGTCCAGCAATTTGCCAGCTTTCAGCGGTGTCAATGCTTTGACTTCCGCAAATGGCCTGAGCTTCAACGGAACTCGCTCAAGCCACAATATCTACCTTTTAGATGGTGGAGAGCTAAATGATCGCGGCTGCGGCGGCTGCTTCAGTTCTCTGCCTTCAATGGATGCACTGGCTGAGTTCAAGACCCTTGGCAGCAACTACGGACCGGATTACGGTATTGGCTCAGGCGGTACCATCCTGATGGTCTTGAAGTCCGGCACTCATGACTTCCACGGAGGAGTGTGGGAGTTCGTCAGAAATGAAGTCTTCGACGCCAACAACTACTTCGTTAATCTTGCGGGACGGGCGCGGCCTAAATTCCGCCTCAACGAACCAGGATTCAATATCGGTGGCCCGCTGTTCATCCCGCACCTCTACAACAATTCGCGGGATAAGACCTTTTTCTTTGTGAACGAAGAGTGGCGCAGGCTGATACAAGGAAGTTCGCCGTCCATTGTAAACACGATCGCAGCAAACAACTTTCCAACGCTAGGACAGGCGCTGGCATACACCGTACCGTCAAACTCTGCGGCTCCGCCAATAGTTCCTTTTACCACCGACCCGGCCAAGCTGGCGCTATACGCGGTTGACGGCTTGACTCCCGGACAACCGTTTCCGAATAATACGATTCCCGCTAACCTGATCGATCAAAACGCGGTCCGCCACTTGAACGCAGGAACTTTTCCCAAGCCAAACTTTGGAACCAGTCAGTACATCTCATCGATACCTCAACCCACGAACGTTCGTGAGGACGTAGTCCGCATCGATCACAAAATCAACGACAAGCTACAGTTGATGGGCCATTACCTTCATGATCAGGTCACCCAGAGCTACTATCCACCGCTGTGGGGCAATAGCAACTACCCAACTGTGGGAACGGCGATGCTCAACCCCTCCTGGTCGGCGACCGTGAAACTGACGCAGACGCTTTCATCGAACCTGCTCAACGAGACCGCTTTTCTCTATAGCGGCAATACAATTCACCTAGATCCAATAGGTGTCGCGGCACAGCCATCGGGCTGGACGGGAACAACCTTCTTCCCGTTGGCAAACAATGTAGGAAGCCGCCTTCCCGAGGTTCAACTTGGAGCACCGTATGGCACTACGTGGAGTTCAAGCTATTTCCCCTGGAAGAACTCCTATGAAGGTTACGAGACACGCGATGATTTGTCCTGGAACAAAGGTCGCCACCAGTTCAAATTCGGTTTCAGCTACCTGCATGATCCGAAGAACCAGCAACTTCAGGCAAACACACAAGGGACTGCTGTCTTCAACAACAGCACATTCTCCAAGGATTCCTACATCAACTTCCTGCTGGGTGATGCGGCGAGTTTTACTCAGCTCGACTTCCTCGCCGGCAAACACTGGGTCAACAATAACTATGGATTTTACGCAAGCGACAATTGGCACGTCATCCCGCGACTGACCCTCAATCTCGGCATTCGGTTCGACGGAATGCCGCATGCCTATGAACGCTATGATAAGTTCGCGAACTTCTACGCTTCGGCGTATAACCCCGGGCTTGGATATCCCCTCAATCCGAATGGCACGCTCAATCCTGCTTTTATGACTACCGCAAATGGCAGTCAGTTCTATCTCAACGGTATAAAGCAGGCTAACGTAAACGGCTTCCCCCGTGGAGTGGTTCAGAACGATTACAAGACCTGGCAACCGAGAGTCGGGTTTGCCTACGATCTGAATGGTAATGGAAAGACAGTTCTCAGGGCCGGCGTTGGATTATTCTTTGAGCGGGTCCAGGGCAACGATGTCTATAACGCTGCTTTGAATCCTCCTTTTGCCTACCAGCCCTCGGCGACGAGTGTCTACTTTTCGAACCCGAACACAAGCGCACTGGATGGAACGACGACAACTCAGGCCTTTCCCTCTACCCTTACGAATCTGGACTACAACTATCGGTCTCCGGGGACGGCCATGTTCAGCGGGGGAGTGCAGCATCAACTGATGCCATCTGTGGTTGCGGTCGTTCAGTATGCGGGATCAAGGGGCTGGCACCAGAGCAACGATCGCGCGATCAACACGCTGCCGTTGACAGATCCTAACAATGCGGCGAACCCTTACGGTCAGCGGCAAAGCGTTGCCAATGGCACCGCCAAAAGTGCGAATCTATTTCGCCAATTTCCTGGCTTCAGCTCGATTCAACAAGAAGAGAACACGACCAACTTCAGCTACAACTCACTCCAGATGGGTCTGCGTATGGAGGCCCGACATGGACTCACCCTTCAATTCGCATACACCTACTCTCACGAGATCGATGTAGTGAGCGGGGATCTAAATGCGGTCTCCAATCCCTTCAACAAGAGATACGACCGCGGCTCGGGAGGGCTTGATCGACGGCACGATTTCAATGCAAGTTACATTTATAACTTTCCGTTCTTTGCACATAATGGCAATGCGTTTCAACGCACCGCCCTGGGAGGGTGGACCATCTCCGGGATAACAGTAGCAAGCACCGGAATACCGCAGCCGCTGCGCTACAACGGGCCGGATGTCCTCGGCCTGGGTGGCGGCACGACAAACCGACCCGACCAGGTTGGAAAAGTCAGTTACCCCAAGACAAGGCTCGCCTGGTTCGACAAGACCGCATTTGCAAGTCCAGTCGCGCCATGGAACGGCGGTCAAAATCAGGGCTTTGGTAATGCAGGGAAAGATGCGATTAGACTTCCGGGACGCTTGAATTTCAACCTGTCATTGTTCAAGACGATTGCATTCAAGGCCGAGGGTCCGACACTGCAATTGCGTTTTGAGACTTTCAACACCTTCAATCACACTCAATTCAACGGCCTCGACTCGGGTAGCTCGGATGGGAACTTCGGACAGATAACATCTGCCGCCGATCCTCGCCGTCTTCAACTTGGTGCGAAGCTGACTTTCTAATCCATACCTCTGACTATGAGGGGCGCAGCGCTTCACTGGCTGCGCCCTTCTATTTTTTTGATATCTCCTATATCGTAGTTTTCAGCTTAGGCAAGGCCGACTTTGCTATACCCTTACCTTCGGTGACCGTCACCAGTTGATTGCACTCGATGTTGGTGAAACGTTCGACCAGACCGTTGGTCCAGTGGATTTCAAGATCGGCATGGGTACTGTCCCCTAGCCCGAAATGCAGCCGTCGGTCGTTCACCGAGTAGAAGCTGGACTGCGCCATAACTGCCTGCGCCTGCATCTTGCCTCCGTACCGTAGGACCACTCGCGATCCAATGGCGCTCCTATTTGATTTGGTTCCAACAAGATAGACCTTCAGCCATTTGTTGTCGCCAGAGACGTCGTTTCTCAGCAGTGAAGGCGGTTCATTCAGGTTGACGACCACCATGTCGACATCACCGTCATTGTCGAAGTCTCCGAAGGCACAGCCGCGGCTGCAATGGGGGGCCGCAATTCCGGGCCCCGCCTCGTCTATCAACTCTTCAAACTTCCCGCCTCCAAGATTGCGAAAGATGAACCGGGGCGTCTTGAGCGGATATTCGGGGAAGGCGGCTTCCACCTCAGGATAGACGGATCCCGTAACGACCGCGAGGTCCGGCAAGCCGTTGTTGTCGAAGTCGGCGAAGCCTGTGCCCCAGCTGATATACCGTGTCTCCACGCCAAATCCTGCGGCGATTGTGACATCTGTAAAGCCGGCATCGCCATCATTCCGATAAAGTGCACATGTGTCATCGGAGAAGTGGGTTTTGAATATGTCGAGTCTTCCGTCGAGGTTGTAGTCGCCGACGGCCACTCCCATCCCAGCCTGCTCTACGCCGTCGGCGCTGAACGCTACGCCGCGCTCGACGCCTTCTTCGACGAAGGTACGGTCGTGTTTGTTCCGAAAGAGGAGGCTTGGTGTTGAGTCGGACGCTACATAGATGTCAGTCCATCCATTGTTGCTAAAGTCAGCCGCGACGCTGGTCATCGAATAGGTTCGTCCCGCCGACGCTATTCCGCTCTCCTGAGAGACATCACGGAATGTGCCATCGCCCTGGTTTCGGTACAGATAGTTTCGCGGCATCGGCAGTCCACGAGGACCACAGTTGACTGGGACTCCCTTGTAGGTGCAATAAGGATTCGCCCCAGGCTTTGGGAGGTGGTCGAACCGCAGATCAACGTAATTGGCTACGAAAAGATCCAAATGCCCATCGCGGTCGTAGTCAACGAAGGTACAGCCGGATCCCCATCGAGTATTTCCCTCATACAGTAGCCCCGCCTCCCTGGTTACATCGGTAAAGGTGCCGTCCCCGTTGTTCCTGTAGAGCACATTCTGGCCGTAGTAGGTGATAAACATGTCGTCAAAGCCGTCGTTGTTGTAGTCGGCCACAGTGACACTACTCGCCCAGCCAGTACGCGTCAGCCCGGCCTTCTCAGTAACGTCGGTGAAGGTTCCATCGCGGTTGTTTTTGTAGAGCCGGTTAGTGGAGCCCGGTACCGGGGAGTCCATGCGCGTGCCACAGAGGACAAAGATATCCATCCATCCATCGTTGTCGTAGTCGAGAAAAGCTACGCCGCAGCCTACCGTCTCGACGATGTAGTTTTTTTGCTTGATGCCCCCATAGATGACTGGATGAATCAAGCCCGCTTCAGCCCCGATGTCTGTGAACCGGGCGAGGAAAGGGACCCCGATGCTCTACCTCTTGGCAGCGGCTTCAGATTGCGAGTCGTTACACCTTGCGACATCGCTATGGTCGACGCCGAGGTCAGCCAGAGAAATTCGCGACGAGTGAGAGAGGGTTTGCGGGCAGTCATTGAGTTCGATTCACACTGCGAAATGTCATAACAGATTATGGGGATTCTAGTCGCAACGCTGGTTCTAACGTGGTGGATCGGCCGTCCCGCCCGAAACTTTCTCAATCAGGGATTCTTCAGTTTTGCTATGCAGTGCCTTCGTCTTGGCGAACTCTTCCTGCGACTTTTGCTTTTGTCCCAGTGCCAGATAGAGGCGCCCGAGGCGATAGTGAGCGTCGGGCTGAGTCGGGTCAAGCCGGACGGCCTGCTGGAACGCGGCAAGTGCCTCTTGCTTCTTGTCCTGCTTCGCGTAGATCACGCCAAGGTCGAAGTATGCTGCGCGTAATTTGCTCTGAAGCTTGATGGCCTTCATCAGCAGCGGCTCGGCGGTAGCATCATCATTCAAATTCAACGCAATCTCCCCAAGGTATAGATAGGCCTGTGCGTAACCTGGATTGTTCTTGACCTCTAGCTGTAGCTCGGGAAGAGCCTTGTCGTAATCTCTCTTTTTGTAGTGAAGGTATCCTAACTCAAAGTGAAGGACAGGTTCATTCGGGGCGATAGTGGATACTGCTTCCAACTCCCGGATGGCTTCGTCCGTCTTTCCCATTCCGTCGAGAGCCTCAGCGAGCAGCATATGAGACTGGACAGCATTCGGATCTGCGGCAAGAATGCTTTGAAACTCGGCTAGAGCACAGTCATATTGCCGGCTCCACAAGCAGCTTTGGGCGAGCACATTGTGTAACTCTAAGTTGGAGGGATCCTTCTTGCTTGCCATTTGCAGGTAAGGAACCGCCTCCCCATATCGCTGCAGACCAAAATAGCTCATCCCCAGCAACAAGCCGCTTCGACTTTCTTGGGGATTCATCTTCATTGCCGTCTTGAATTCAGGAATCGCCTGAGTAAAGTGCCCCTGTCTGAATTCGGCAATGCCCAAATTAATGACGACGTCAGGTTGATGTGGATTCAGTGAGAGGGAAGTGCGATATTCTGCGGCAGCCGCAGCCAGGTCACCCTGTTGTGATAGCGCCACGCCCAAGAGGCTGTGCACTGAAGCCTCTCGCGGATGCCCGCGGCCCAGCTCTCGTAATATCAATTCGGCGTCGTGAAACCTTCCGCTCTGTATCAACTTTGCGGCTTGCTCAACTGTCGCGTCCCCCGCATGCACCGACTGCGCAGTTAAAGGCAGAAGAGCTGTCACCATCGTCCACAACCACAACGCGAACCTCGACCTTGAAATTCGAGTATTCATGTTGCATGTTTGAAGCGTGCCAGGGAGAAGCACGCTGAGTCCGCGGCATCGTAAGTGTATCGGGGACATACCTTCATCGAGCACAATTATAGACCTCTATTTAGAGGCTTCACCATAGACGCAGACTGGATCAGGTGATTGACCGCGGTTGGGGTTCCTGACCAAGGAACGCTGGATCGATCAGCTTCTCGACCCTCGTTATCAAGCCATCTCAAGTTCCAGCAACACGACCGCGCGTGGTGGAATTGAGACCTCTGTCCTGTTGCCGCGAATAATAACTGGTAGTGGCAAAAGCTTCACTTCATCTGGACGGTCGAAGGTGTTGTGAGCGTTCATATCTGGATGTGTCAGCACACTCCCGCGCCCTTCGAGGACACTGCCGTTTGTCAATCGAATGTTCGCCACCACGGGTGAGTCCAAAGACGGGTTTGTGATCGTTACAGCTAACGTTTTGTCTTTGATCGACGCCGAACCAGACAACGCAGGCATAATCGCGGCGCCATTGCGCGATGGGACCTTCAGTTCGTCACAGCGGATTCGCATCAATGCCAACTTTGATCGCATATGGCTGCGATACATCTCGAAGACGTAATAGGCGGGTGTGCGTACAAAACGGTCTCCCTCTGCAAGAAAAAGAGAATGCAGGCAGTTGATCGTCTGAGCTACATTTGCCATCGCGAGCTTATCCGCGTGCCTATTGAAAATATCCAATGTCACCGCCGTGTGTAGCGCATCGCGCAGTGTCAGCGGCTGACTCAGCAGGTACGTCGGCGCGATCTCCTCACCCGGCCGATACCAGACACCCCACTCGTCCACAATCAGCTTGGTATGGTGCTGGGTATCATACTTGCCCATCGCGGCCCAGTGCTGCTCGATAACGCTCTCGATGCGTGAACCCTCTCGAATGACGTCGTACCAACCTCGCGCGTCAAAGGTTGCTATCCTCTCGGGGATGTTTCTGAAATCTGTATAGAAATGCATCGACAAGCCATCGACCGCTGACTTGTGACCATCCATTGCTTCGAAGAAACCCGTTGTCCATCCGAGATCCAGGTCTTTGGAGTGCCCGCGCGGACCCACCGCGACGAGAAACGGCTTGGGGGAATACGACGGATACTGCGTGACAAAACGGCGGTACAGTGTTGCATACTCCTGAGGCTTCATGTCTCCGCCACATCCCCACGATTCGTTGCCGACTCCCCACCAGCGCACACCAAAGGGCTTGGTATCGCCGTTTGCGGCCCGTTCACCTGCAAGGGAGACAGTGCCAGCAGGAGCGTTGCAATAGGACACCCAATCATGAAATTCCTGCGGAGAACCGGACGCCATGTTTGCAGCAAGGTAAGGTTCGGCTCCGCTCAGTCGGCACAATTGCATGAATTCGTGAATGCCGAAACGGTTGGTCTCAGTGTGATCGAATCCCTCCGGCATGCTTGCCTGCCAATAGTTGTACGTGCGAGGCCGCTTTGCCGGATCGCCAATTCCATCGCGCCAGTGGTAGCCATCAGCGAAACAGCCGCCCGGCCAACGATAGTTAGGAGTTCCTATGCGCTTCATGTCATCGACGAACTGCTTACGGATGCCGTCGATATTTGCAATCTTCGAGTCTCGTCCGACCCAAATGCCGTCGTAGATGACGCCACCAAGATGCTCGATAAATTGGCCGTATAGGTGGGGACTGATCTCAGGACCCGTGTCCTGGGCTGTGATTTCGATCTCGGCATCCGCTGCAAGGGCTGGAGGTACTCCAACAATTAGTCCTGCGGATGCGTAGGTGCTGGCCCTAAGAAAGTTTCGGCGATTCATTCAGAAGTTTATATACCATCACACCCACGCTCGATAGGCTTTTTGCTCTGGAGCCTTTTCAGCTGGAATCATTGAATCAACACGAGAGGAATTCATCTCGGAGTTTTCAACGTGCTTCATGTGCTCTCCTCCACGGCACTTGCTTGCTCCACAGCGATGCGGGCACGGCCAGTTACCGCACCCCGTAGCTAAGACCGTATGTGCGGTCTGCTGTATCCCGATCGCCTCAAGTACCTGTTTGCAGAAGCACTTATACGGCAGTAATTGAACAGAAAATTTACACACAAATCCCCACCCGCGAAAACCAATCGCGGGTAGAGAGCGTGTCCCAAATTTAGTTGGAATTAGCTAAGTGACTTAGAATGTGGCGGCTGGGGCGGGATCGCTACGCCGACGCCTCGTTTTTTCAGAGGGACGCCCGTCACAGGTAATGTGATGTATATCACTGCTGCGCTTCCCTTAGCGGCATACTGTCGTCGCAGATTGACCGAACTGACGTTTGCACACGATCTTATGGCTACAAGCCGCAAACGAAAAACCAGTTCTCCAATTGGAGAAGATCGGGATATATGGTGCGGCTTCCACTATTTCTCGTGGTGACACTACTCTCTCTGCTTTCGACAGCAGCGGGTGCGGTGAATCAACAGGACTTACCTAGCCAACTCTCACTACCCCAGGCAATCACGATTGCGCTTGCCAACAGCTCTATCATCCATGCGGCTCAGAGTCGCATGGAGCAGGCATCAGGGAAGTATGTACAGTCCCGTGCTGTGCTCTTACCGCAGTTGGATCTGAGCGCTCGTCAAGCCTATTTGACAATGAATTTGACAGGGCTGGGTATCAATGTTCCCTCAGCGCCTCAAGGAAAGTCAGAGCCGTTCGGCTCGATGGACGCCCGCCTGTCGCTCAGTCTGGATCTTTTTAATATCGCGAACCGAGAGGCGTGGAAAAGTATTAGCTTAAAGAAGGATGCCTCCCGTCTGCTCGTGGACGATGCTCGCGACATTGTCGTACTCGACGTCGTCGCTGCATACTTACAGGTGCTTAGAGCGAAGGCGTCCCTGAACGCACTATCAGAACAGACGAAGCTGGCGAATGATCTATACGGACTGACGGAAGATCGAGTCAAGCAAGGCGTTTCCGCTCCACTGGAGGCGAATCGTGCGCTGCAGCAGGTGAATATACTCCAGCAGCAGTGGCAGGAGGCCGAGCAGGGCTACATCGTTGCGAAGTTCAGCCTTGCCAACGCGCTGCAGGCGAAAATTACCTCCGACTTCGAGGTGGACGATGCCGCCGCTTACGGCATGGAGACGAAGCTGGATCGCGATACCGAACTCAAAGGTGCGCTCGCCTCGCGGGCGGATTATCGCTCTGTGGAAGCTAGCGTCAAAGCCGCCGAGACAGAGGTCAAGTCTGTCAAGGCGTATCGGATACCCACGCTGACGACCAGCTTCAGTGATGGGCAGAGCGGAGAGACCCCGGTCCACAATATGAACACCTACAGGCTGCAAGGAGCGATCAACGTCCCCATCTTCACAAGCGGGCGCATCCGCGGTCAGATCGAGGAGGCGCAAGGCGCGTTGCGCGAAGCCCAAGCGGGGCTGGATCAGCTGCGTTCACAGATCGAGACCGAGGTGCTGGCTGCGATGTCTGGTGTAGAGTGGGCCCTCAAAGAGGTCGATACCAGTGCTGCCAACGTGAGGCTGTCGCGGGAGGAAGTCGAATTGGCGCGCCAACGGTTTACTCAGGGCATTACGGATAACACCGAAGTGGTGAACGCGCAGGACCGCGTTTCTCGAGCCGATGATGCACGCGTTCGGGCTATGTACACGCTTGGGCTGGCGCGTGCAAATCTCGCACGAGCAACTGGCGCGGCGGAGAAGACTTATCGCAAGTGACGGCGTGAGGAAGCTATGAATCGAATCTGGATCGTGGTTGAAGTTGTCTTGCTGTTCGTGCTAATCGCGTGCACTAAGAAGGTCGAGAACAAAGACGCGTTATTTGTCAGTGGGCGGATCGACGGCGACACAGTGGACATCTCATCGAAGATAGCCGGAAAAGTGACAGAGATTACGGCACGCGAAGGCGACTCCGTAAAAGCTGGCCAACTTGTCGCGAGGCTCTGGAGCCCGCAGGATGAAGCAGAGCGGGAACAACAGGTAGCGAATGTGATCAACGCACAGCGTAGACTCGACGAAGCTCAAGCGGCCGCTCCGGCGCGCGTGGCATTGGCCGAAGCAAATCTTGCAACAAGCCAGGCAGAGCTTATCCGTTGGCAAGCCGAGTTGCGTCAGGCGGAGATGGATGCGAAACGGTATCCCCCCTGGTGCTGACGGGGGCGGTTGCCGCTCAAACGGCCGATCAGCAGGAAACGAGGTTGAAAATCGCTGAGGCATCTACGGAAGCGAGTCGCAAGCAGGTGCTGGCGTCAGAAGCATCGCTTCAGCAGTCAAAAGCGCAACTGGAACAGATCGCTACAGCCAAGGCGAGTCTGGCAGCCAGTCGGGCTGAGTTGCGGCGCATTGAAGCCAACATTAGTGATTTATCGATCAATGCGCCGATCGATGGCACGATTCAGACGCGCTCCGCAGAGTCGGGCCGCGTAGTGCAGCCAGGACAAACCATCTTGACGATGGTTGATATGCAAAAGCTCTACTTGAGGGGATACATTCCAGAAGGCGACATCGGTAGAGTGAAGGTTGGCCAACAAGCCAAGGTATATCTGGATTCAAATCCCAAAGAGGCTATCCCTGCCGAGGTGATCCGGATCGATCCTGCAGGTATGTTTACTCCCGAAAATATTTACTTCAAGGACGATCGCGTAAAGCAAGTGGTGGGTGTGAAGGTGCTTTTAAAGGGAGCCTATGGATTTGCTAAGCCAGGAATGCCGGCCGACGGAGAAATCCAGCTCGGGAGCCAATAATATGGCTACCGAGTCAATCGTCGAAGCTCGCGACCTCGCCAAGAACTACGGTACCCTTAAGGCGCTTGATGCCGTCACCTTTGATGTGAAAAAAGGGGAGATTTTTGGTTTCATCGGCGCGGATGGTGCAGGGAAGACCACTGCATTCCGGATCATCGGCGGAGTGCTCGTTCAAGGCAGCGGAGACATCCAGGTACTGGGCACTACGCCCCGTAAGGCGCGTCCGGGTGTTGGGTATCTAACTCAGCCATTCAGTCTGTACCAGGACTTAAGCATCGCTGAGAATCTTCATTACGCCGCAGGTCTGCGCGAAGTCGGGCCTTCGGATTTTTCCACGCGCAGCGAGCGGTATTGCAAACTATTCGACCTGACGCCCTTCATGGACCGCCTCGCGGGTAGGCTGAGCGGCGGCATGAAGCAGAAACTTGCGTTGAGCTGCGCGCTTATATCGGACCCAAAGCTCTTGTTGCTCGACGAGCCGACCACCGGTGTTGATCCGGTGACGCGCCGAGACTTCTGGGACGCTTTGACCTCGCTGGCAACAGAAGGCATGTCCATCATCGTTGCAACCCCTTATTTGGACGAGGCCGAGCGATGTCATCGAGTGGCATTGATGGAGAGGGGCAAGATCTACGACATCGACTCGCCGGCACATTTTAGGTCAAAGCTGGGACTAACGAGGCTCGAGGTCCAGGCGGAGCCTCTAGCCCTCGCAGAGCAAGTATTCGCCGCTTCACCTGAAGTGCGTGATGTGCAGCGATTCGGTGACCGTTTAGATGTGATGGCACCGGATCCCGATGCCGCAGAGCGCGATTTGCGGGAACGGGCAGAGGCGAACAATGTGCGCGTGGAGGAAATCCGTCGGTCTTCTCCGACGCTCGAGAATGCTTTCGTGAACGTGCTGCGCCAAATGCGTGGAGCGAGCATCACGCCTGCATTTCCGAAGCTTTCTCCGCCGCTCAACAAGCGAGAGATCGTGATAGGAGCGAAAGACCTCAACCGGCGGTTCGGATCATTTCAAGCTGTAAAGGATTTCCAGTTGGAAATCCGGAACGGCGAAATCTACGGTTTGCTTGGTGCCAATGGGGCGGGAAAAACGACCGCGATCAAGATGATGTGCGGACTGATCGAACCGTCATCCGGCAGCGTCATGTTGCTAGGGCGATCCAAGGGATTGCGCGGGGCGGAAGTGCGCTCGCGCATTGGATATATGTCACAGAAGTTCTCGCTTTACGACGACCTTACGATCGGCGAGAACCTGGATTTCTACGCCCGCTTGTATGGCGTACATGAGAGTGTCCGCGAGGAGCGTAAGCAATGGGTGCTCGAGTCAGCAGAACTGAAGGGCGAAGCGGGGATGTTGACCGAATCATTGCCAGGCGGATGGAAGCAGCGCGTCGCATTCGGCGCAGCCATGATGCACGAACCCGAGGCGATCTTTCTGGATGAGCCGACGTCAGGTGTTGATCCGCTTGCACGCCGAGCGATGTGGCGCATGATCAATACATTCGCCGATCATGGAGCAGGCATCCTGGTGGTAACGCATTACCTCGAGGAGGCCGAGCAGTGCAATCGGCTCGGATTTATGGTGGCAGGCGAAATCATAGCTCAGGGATCCCCCTCGCGAAGTAAAGGCAAATATGCGTGGGACGTTGTACGAAATCGAAACTGATCGCTCAGAACGCGCTCTGAGAGTTCTGAAGGCGAAGTTCGGCGCATCTCGAGTATCGCTGTTTGGCAATCGACTGCACCTGGTAACAGAGAGCGAAGAACAGCGTTTGCAAGCCGTGAGCGAATTGGAGACCGCTGGGGTACGTGCTCTCCAATGGACTCAAGCGCCGTTTTCGCTCGAGGACGTCTTCATCTCCTTGATCGAATCTCGGAGGTCAGCGATCCCGCTATGAAAAAGATACTTGCGCAGGCAAACAAAGAATGGATGCAGTTGCGACGCGACAAACTGCTGCTTGTGCTGGGTGTGCTTATGCCTGTCGTCTTGCTCTTTCTCTATGGCAGCAGCCCGTCTCTCCAATTGCGAAATGTGCGCCTTGTCGTTTACGACTATGACATCACTCCGCTTAGTCGCGAGTACATAGCTACCTATGCCAATGCCATCACCTTCCGTCTCGTAGCGCACGAACCTGACGAATCGGCCGAGGAGGCACTGGCCCGTGGAAAGGCTGTTGCTGCACTGGTTATTCCGCCGAACTTCGAGCGTGATGTTCGCCGGGGTAACAACCCAATCGTGCAACTGCTCATTGACGGTACAGATGCCAACGCAGCAACCGTTCTTGGCAACATGGCGAAGTCGCTCAACTCCAGCTTCCAGTCCCGCACCGGTCTCGTTTATTCAGGGGCGACCCTCGTGAGCTTACAGCAGAGGCTGTGGTTTAATCCCGGGCTTTCCAACCCGGTTTATTTCGGCACGGGTTCTCTGGGGATGGTATTGGCGCTCTTTCCTGCGCTGCTGGGGGCGCTGGCGATTGCGCGGGAGTACGAACTTGGCAACGTGATACAGGCATATGCTTCCAGTCTCACAGGGCTCGAGTGGATCCTCGGTAAATCGCTGCCCTACATCGCTCTCGGATTCGTCGAACTGCTGATCTGCTTTGGGGTCGGCATGTTGTTGTTTCAATACCGCATACCTACCGATCCAACGGTGATGCTGGTTGCCACTTTCTTCTACCTTGTATCGGGCGTCTTTTTTGGCATGCTGCTGGGCAATGCTACCGGAACGCAGAGTGCTGCGATTCAGGGAGTCCAGATGGGCGCATTTCTGCTTTCACTCCTGCTCTCAGGTTTTCTGGTCCCGGTGCGTAACATCCCCGCCGCGATTCGCTGGATTGCCTACATCCTGCCGGCAACGCACTACGTCAATGTCGTACGGAACTCGTTGCTGCGCGACGCGGGATGGACGGTTGTATTCCGTCCAATAGGTGCTCTTGCGATACTGGCGATCACTTTTTTCGCTTTGAACTGGCTGCAGGTCCGAAAGATGCAGTTCAAGGACTGAGGAGCTTCCCATGACCGCGTTTCTGAGACGTTACGTTGCGTTAACAGTGAAAGAGATCCAGCAGCTCCGGCGCAATCGCGGTCTGCTGATTCAATTGCTGATTCCGCCGACAGTTGTACTGGTCATCTTCGGTTTCGCTCTGAATCCAAAGGTGCGCGATCTGCGAATGGGTGTCGTCGACCAAAGCCTCACGCCTCAGAGCCGCGCCTTTATCAATTCTCTGACGGAGAACCTGTCCTTCGATGTGACACGTCGGTTTGTACGCACCCAGGACGCTGAGGATGCGCTGAACAAGATGGATCTGGACATGTTCATCGTGATCCCGCAGGATTTCTCCCGTAACCTGCGTCGCGGGCATCCGTCTGATGTGCAGGTAGTACTCGACGCCGTGGATGCCAACACAGCCAACATCGCTCAAGGTTATCTGAAGCAGTGGCTGCTGGTGGCTCTCACACAGTACAACACCTGGAATGGTCTGGACCCTACAACACCCACCGGGGCCGTGCGTGTGCGCTCGACAGTTCTCTACAACCCTGGTTTGGTGACACCGTGGTTCTACGTTACCGGAATCATGAGCATCCTGATATTCATCAATGGATCACTCGTTGCCTCGGCATTGGCGGTAAAGGAGAAAGAGACAGGCACGATAGAACAGTTGCTGATGACGCCAGCTCAGACTGTGGAAATGCTGCTTGCCAAGACCACGCCGGTGTTCATCTTGCTGATGATCGTCCTGATGCTCGCGCTGGGCGTTTCAATGGTAGTCTTCGGATTGCCCTTTCGTGGCTCCTTCTGGCTCTTCATCGTATCTGGCATGTTCGCCTCGCTCGCCGGGATCGGAATTGGGGTGACGCTGGCGACTGTCTCGAAGTCACAGCAGCAGGCGCAACTGCTGACCTTTTTTGTCAACCCGCCTCTCACCCTGATATCGGGTGCAAGTTCTCCCCTTGAGAACATGCCGCAGTTCTTTCAGAAGCTCTCATATTTCGATCCATTGCGTTACCTCGTAACGATTATTCGGGGCGTAACCATCAAGGATGCACCGTTCAGTGCGCTATGGCCAAACCTCGCTGCACTGGCAGCATTCGCGCTTATTCTTTTTTCAATTAGCGCCTGGCGCTTCCGCAAGCAGTAAATGAGGTGATTTATGGCAAAGCAGAAAATAAATACTGCGGTTCCTAAGCCGAAGCTAAAACGGAAAGAGTACGAGAAAGAGGTGCGCCGCCTTCAGGCCCAGCTATGCCTGCTGCAGGATTCAGTGAAACACGATGGTAGCCGAATCATTGTCGTCTTTGAGGGCCGCGATGGTGCCGGCAAAGGCGGAACGATCCGCACAATCACTGAGCGTGTGAGCCCGCGTATCTTCCGTGTTGTAGCACTTCCAGCGCCATCAGATCGCGAAAAGACCCAGCTCTACATGCAGCGCTATCTCTCGCAATTTCCGGCGGCAGGTGAAATCGTGATCTTCGATCGCAGTTGGTACAACCGGGCCGGGGTGGAACGTGTAATGGGCTTTTGTTCTCAGGAAGAATATGACCGGTTTCTGGCACTTTGCCCTCTCGTGGAGAAATACATTACTGAAACCGGAATTCAACTGATTAAATTCTGGCTTGAAGTTAGCAACGAGGAACAAGAGCGACGATTCGAGGCTCGCATCGAGGATCCGCTGCGTCAGTGGAAGCTTAGCCCAGTAGACTTACCATCGCGTGAGCGTTGGTACGATTACTCGCATGCGCGAGACGCGATGCTAAAGGCCACAGACACCGATTACTCCCCCTGGCGCATTGTCCGGTCAGACGACAAGAAGAAGGCGCGACTTAACTGTATCTCGCATCTCTTAGACTTAATTCCCTGGAAACAGATACCAAGAGAGAAAGTTAAACTGCCGAAGCGCTCCAACAAGGGATCTTACGACGATCAGGCCACGCTCGAAGGCAGAAGATTCGTCCCCGAAAAGTATTGAGAACATTCTCCATGAAAGCAGCCCAAACGCTCTTGCAAATCTCTTGCAGAATTTATCTTCTGGCCTCCAAATCTTGCGAATAGGGAATAGCTGGATTATTACTGAAGCGGGAAACTCGCTGGCATCAGCGGCAGCAGGCGGTGCAGCCGCCGGCTCGGATCTTTCCACAGCTGCGGGCGTAACGACCCCACGATTCGGGACCTCCAGTCGCGATAGTGTTCGCAATATCATGCATAACGGAGGGGGAAGACTGAGTTCATCGCCTCCTTGAAGCCTTCGATAATCTCATCCTCGTCAGAGCCGGTTAGGCAGGAGGGGATCGCCAGCAATTGACTCCGTTCGAAGAGGTTGTCCGCTTGTGGACAAGCACCCTTGGTATAGCTGTAGTTGGAGTCTTGGTTCTCTGCAAGCGTCCACGGCGAGCCTCGATTATCGGTTCCAACCTTACGAACCAGGGCCGGGATATTGTAGTAAATATGCATTCCATAATCCTCAAGAATTACATTGCTGGTCTCAGCGGAGACAGACGTAATACCCAATACACGTAGACGGTCATTCACCGCATGGGCTGTTTCCGCATCTGGAAAAATAGTGATCAGGAAGCAGCCCGTATCCCCTGATGGGTCTACGACTCGTCGCGAAGACACCCCGGGATGCGTTTCAATCCATTGCCTGATCCTGTATTTGCTGTGGTGCATCCTCGCGATCGTACCGGGTAGCCTTCTCAGTTGCACTCTCAAGATAGACGCACGAAGCTCGTCGAGCCGGCCGCCTCTCCCCCAACCGTAGGATTCATGGTCATCCATCAGGAGCTCGTCCGTAGAGCTGCGCGAATAGCCAACATCGTGTGATGCGACTGAACGTCGATAAAGTACTTCGTTACTTGTAACGACGGCGCCCGCTTCGCCTGAGCTCATGTTTTTGTTCATCTGGAAGCTGAAGATCGCCATATCCCCAAAGGTGCCCACTCGTCTGCCGTTGATGGCCCCCCCTACGCATTGGGCGCAATCCTCAAGCAGAAATATTCCTCGCCTTTGCGCCAACTCAGAGAGCCGGACGATATCCGCTTGGGCGCCGCTCATGTGAACTGCAATCATGCCAACGGTGCGGGGCGTGATCTTGCGCTCGACATCCGTAGGATCCAGGCAGAATGTCTCATCGATGTCCGCGAGCACCGGGATCGCGCCGAGATTGACGACGGCAGCGATGACTGCCACCCACATATAGGCGGGGACGATTACTTCACATCCTGGTCCAACACGCAGGGCTGAAAGCGCAGTGTGCAGGGCTGCCGTACCGCTTGTCACTGCCACTACATACGGAACCCCAAGAAACTCAGCAAATTCAGCTTCGAAGGAAGATGTCTCCTTCAGTAGGTTCATTCCGTTGTAGCGGTATAGGGACTTGCTACGGCACACTCGCAGGGCGGCCTCCTCCTCCTCCTCGCCCATTGCATGGGCTCCTGGAAATTCCTGCGGCAAAGGCAGCTGTCGAATTCGCCTCCAACCCTCCAATGTCCGATTCCCTTCTACGCCAATAATTTCTTGACCACTATTAAGCCAGCGCTCGTCATCGCGACCGCTTTCACTGCGCGTGCCGAGATGCGTTTGAGGACAGTTCAAGCCTTCTCGGATGTCGCAACGAAGACCCACCTTTGTAGCGCCCGGTAACAGCGAAAGTCAATCTCGATGCGATTCGAGGCGAGGTCTTGCGCCTTGGAAGCCGAAATACACACTATGATGTCTATCTGATATGTCATCCATCACAATGCCTCGGGTTGTCAGAAAATCGTCTCAGACTGAATTGACTATTTTCAAGCTGATTCAGGCGACCCCTTCGATCTCGCGAGTCGAGCTTTCGAAGCTGTCTGGACTGAGCAGCGCTGCCATCACCGGGGTGGTCAGTTCCCTTATCCAGAAGGGTTTTCTGGTAGAGGAGAGGGCCTCAGCCAAGGTGATCGGACGCAAGCGGGTGGGCTTGAGCCTGCGCTCCAGCCTGGGATGTGTCATTGGCATCGACCTTGGGACTTTCAATCTGCGAATCGTTGTAACCGACTTGAATGGTGAGATTCTTGCCAGCCGACAGGAGAGGACTGAGATGGGCCGCGGAAGGGAAGGTGTCCTCGACCGTTGTTTCAGCCTGGTGCGGGAGACGTTGGCCAGCTCCGGTGTCCGCCCTGACGAACTACTTGGGATCGGCGTGGCGTTCTCCGGAGTTATCGACGTCCAGCATGGGCGCATCCTCTCCTATCCGAGATTGGGTCAGGTCGAGCAATGGAGAAATGTACCCCTGAAGGAGATCATTGAAGATGAGCTTGGGGTTCCCTGTCTGCTGGAAGACAGTGTTCGTGCAGTTGCGACGAGCGAGAAGTATCTCGGGGCGGGACACGCACTGAAGGACTTCGTCTACGTCGATGTGGGGATGGGTGTGGGTGCCTCGATCTTCATCGACGGAAAGATCTACCGTGGCTATAACGGGAGCGCCGGCGAGTTCGGCCATATGACAGTGGATGTCGACGGCCCACTATACTGCTGCGGAAGCAACGGCTGCCTCGAGGCGCTGGCAACCTGCACCACCATCATCGAAACGGTACAAACTGCCATCGAGAAAGGGGTCCCAACAAAGACCCTGGAGCTTGCAGGAGGAAACCCGGCCGCGATCACCATCGAGATCATCGCGCAGGCTGCGGAGCAGAATGACAGTCTTGCTTACCGAGCGCTCTCCGAGGCGGCCTCCCACATCGGAGCGGCCGCTGCCGACCTTGTCAATCTGCTCAACCCGCAGGCAATCATCTTTGGCGGAGCACTGTTTCGCTCGGCTCCTGGGCTCTTGCTGGAGCAAGTGCGTCGCGTGGTTCGTCATCGAGCGATGGAAAAGTCGGCCAATGATGTCACCCTATTGATCTCTCCGCTGCTCAGCGACGCAGGCTCCCGGGGTATGGCGCGTCTCGTGGCTGCGGAGTTGGTGGACTCGATTTATATGAACTCCCAGGCCTGAGGCCCCCTGTCTTGGCTGTAATCCAAATGAAAACAACGAGATAGCGGAGATAGCGTCCGCTAAATTCTTGCCAGGAAACGACTCACTGGCTTACTTGATCTCGGCACATCGGCAACGGCAAGAGCGGGTTTCTCCGCTGCGCAGTTCGCAAAGTGCGCGAACTGATGCGGTCGAAATGACGGTTTTGGTGGTGAATTGGTGGTGAATTGGTGGAGACAGACCAAGGCAAAAGCAGCGGCATGGCAGGGGCAACTGAGCCTCGGTAGTTTTTGGGGACAGGGCGCAAAGAGTCTGTGTTTTCGTCTGGGGATGGGGTGGGGAGATTGCCCAGGTTGATTCTCCGTGGATGGGCTTGGGCCGCTGGACAATGTTTGTTTCCAGACATATAGCTCTTTTGGAAATGTATATATCTCATAAATAAATTAATTATGTGGCTGAGACGAATAATCTTGTTGCCATAATTTAATTTCCGAGGATAGAATCCTCGCCTATTCAAAAAGCACCCATTGGAAGGGGTCGAACGCATGCAAGGCATTTTTGACGGTAGTAATTTGATGAGGCAGGGCAGCAACGGGCTGGGTTCACAGAGCAACTTCACCGCGGGCCGCTTTACGAAACACATTCAACGTTATTTCACTCTGGCGATCATGATGTTGTTCCTGGGCTTCGCGGGCCAGACGATGATGGGCCAGACTTCTACGGCGGATGTGCTGGGCAATGTGAGTGATCCGACGGGCGCCGCTCTGGCGAACGCCACGGTAACGCTGGTGAACACCGAGACGAAGGACACTCGTACGGTGCAGACCAACGACTCGGGCGCGTATCTGTTTACGAATCTGAACCCGGGTCATTACAGCCTGAACATCAAGAATGCGGGCTTCCGTCCGGTTAACAATTCGGATCTGGCGGTTTCGGCCGGCGATCGTCGCCGTGTGGATACGCAGCTGGTGGTAGGCGAATCGACCCAGGCGATCGATGTGAATACGAGTGCGCCGGTCTTGCAGACGGATCTTTCGTCGATCTCAAGCACGGTGTCGGAGCAGGCAGTTCAGAATCTTCCTTTGAATGGACGCAACTATGTTCAGCTGACGCAGATTGTTGCAGGCGCGAACGAAGGTCCTCCGAACGGGTTGGGCAGCGGCAACCGTCCGGACGACCGCCGACAGACGTCGTCGGTTTCGGTGAACGGCCAGTCGGATGTGATCAACGACAACGTCATCGACGGTATGGACAACAATGAGCGCATGATTGGAACGATCGGCGTTCGTCCTTCGATCGACGCGATTCAAGAGGTCAAGATCCTGACCAACAGCTTCTCGGCTGACTCGGGACGCAGCGCCGGCGCGGTGATCAACATCATCACCAAGAGCGGCACGAACAAGTTTCACGGCTCGGCGTATGAGTACTTCCGCAACGACAAGCTGAATGCGTATTCGTACCAGTTTGGAGCGCACAACCCGAAGACAGAGCTTCGCCAGAACCAGCTTGGCGGCAGCATAGGCGGGCCGATCTTCAAAGACCGCACGTTCTTCTTTGCGGACGTGGAGTTGTTGCGGCTGGTGGCCGGGACGCTTCCGACTCTCGTGACGGTCCCGACGCTGTTCCAGCAACAGAATGTTGGAAACTTTTCGGATGTGACTCCTTCTGGTGGTTGCGTGGCGCAGGCGACTTACGATCCTACGTTGCAGAAGACGGGCTGCGCTTATCAACCGGGCACCAACACACCGTACGCGAACAACATCATCCCGAATTCGGCGATTGACCCGATTGGGGCGCTTTACTTCAAGCTGTATCCAGCTCCGAACTCGGGCACCAACGGGTATATTGGCAGCCGCAAGAAGACACAGAACTCCACGGTTTACGACATTCGCGTGGACCACAAGATTTCAAACGCGGATGCGATTTACGGTCGCTACACGCAGAACAGCGTGACGACCTTCACCCCGCCCTCGGCTCTGCCAATTACGACTGCGGCCCTGGGTATTCCAATTGATCCGCAGAGTGGTTTGAACGGCACGTCTCCCCAGACGGCGCGTAACATCCAGTTGAATTACAGCCATACCTTTACTCCGCAACTGCTGTTCCAGCTGAGCGCGGGCTATACGTACATCAACAATCTTTCTACGCCTTTGAACTACGGGTTGAACCCGAATACGTCCTTTGGCCAGCCGGGTATCAACTTCAGCCAGAAGACCTCGGGTCTGGGACCGGTCAACCCGACTGGTATCCAGGCGCTTGGCGGTGGTGGGGCGTTCGTTCCTTTGAACGACAAGGACAACACGTACCAGCTGGCTGGATCGGTATTTTATGCCAAGGGCAACCACGCGCTGAAGTTTGGAGCGAGCGGAATTCGCCGGTACGCGTTCAATCTGCAGGACAACAACGGGGAAGGCACGTTTACCTTCCAGGCCGGCGCGCCTGGGTTGCTTACGGGTGTGTTCTCGGGAGCGACGCGCAATAACAATCTGTTCACACCGAACTACCGTTCGTGGGAGCCGAGTGCGTATGCGCAGGATGACTGGCATATCTCGTCGAAGCTGACGTTGAACCTTGGACTGCGGTATGACATCTTTACTCCGCTGGTGGACACGAAGGACCACATTGCGAACTTCGATCCGGTCGCAGCGAATATCATCCAGGCGGGCGTGAATGGGGTTTCCCGTTCGGCGAACGTTCCAATCGATTACACCAACTTCGCTCCGCGTCTGGGCTTCGCTTACACGGTAAGGCCGGGAACGGTGGTTCGGGGCGGCTTTGGTCTGAGCTTCTTCCCGACCAACTATGCTTCTCCTGCGAACCTGAAGACGCAGCCGAATGTGGTGACCTATGGAAGCTGCAGTTCGCTGACTTGCCCCGGGGGCTTCCAGCGTCTGGCCAATGGCCTGCCGCTGCCTGGTTCTCTTCCAGCGTCGTATACCGATCCGAAGTGCGTGGCTTCTCCGACGCAGCGATGCTTTCCAATCGCGATTCCGTCTTCGGTGGATCTGCACTACCGGGATGCGTATCTGGAGCAGTTCAACCTGACGGTGCAGCAGCAGCTGGGTGCGAACGTGTTGACCATCTCGTATGTTGCGAACCTGGGTCGTCACCTGGGGAATAACATCGGCGACATCAACCGCGCTCCCGCGTTCAACTATGCGACGGCGTCGGCTGGCACTCAGGCTCGCCGCTTCTATTCGGCGCTTCCGAACGTCACGACGATTGGCGCATTCCTCTCGAACGGTACGTCGAGCTATCACTCGCTGCAGGCTACGTTTGAGCGCCGGTTCAGCAATGGTCTTGGCTTCAACGCCAATACCACCTGGGCGCATAATCTTGATAACTGGATCGCGATCAGCGGCGGCGCGGGCGGCAATGCGCAGGTGCTGGCGACGCAGCTTCGCGATGACTTTGGCAACTCCGACCTCGATCAGAGAAGCCGTGTCGTAGTGGCTGCAAACTATGCTCCGAAGTTTGGATCTGGCTACAGGGGATTCAAGGGGCTGCTGGTGAAGGGCTGGCAGGGAAACCTGATCAACGTGTGGTCGATGGGTCTTCCTTTCACCGTGGTGAACGGTTCGAACATCAGCAAGACCAGCCCGAATGGCGGAGCGGCAGATCGACCGAACCAGGTGGCCGATCCGTTCAGCAATGTGCAGTCTACTGTCGGTCAAGGTCTGAACTTTTTCAGCACAGCAGCCTATCAGGTCCAGACGGCGGGGACCATCGGAAGTGAGCGGAGGAATCAGGCGTTCGGGCCTCACTACCGCCACCTGGATCTATCTCTGTTCAAGGACTTTCCGATCAAGGAGCAGATGAAGCTCCAGTTCCGCGCGGAGGCGTTCAATGTGGCGAATCAGACCAACTTTGCACCTCCGGGAGTTGCGATTACGACCACCAGCACCTTTGGCAGATTGACTTCCACCAACGTGAACTACAATCCCAGACTGGTGCAGCTCGCTTTGCGATTCCAGTTCTAACTCAAATGCAAATGGGACGGGTCTTTCAGGTAGCCTGGCTCGTATCTATTGCTGCAGGGTAGTATCGGGGCGGACCTTGATTCAAGGTTCGCCCCGGTTGTCAGTCAATTCATTCAGATGAAGTTTTTTCCTCGGAGACCAGCAACGTGAAGCGCGGAACGATAGCTGCTTTGTTTCTTATCCTGGGTACTTGGTACGCGATGCAGTTGCGTTCGGTCGCCCAGGCCCAAAATCCAGCGGCTCCCGCAGCACGCGCGCCCCAGAGACCCCAGGCCTACCCGGATCGCCCGAAGGCTCCTCAGGATGTTCTGGATCGCGGTAAGGCGGTGTATGGAGTGAGCTGCGCGTTCTGCCATGGGTCGGATGCGGGGGGCGGCGAGGTGGGACCGAACCTGCTGCGCTCGAGTGTGGTGCTGAATGATGCGTCGGGTGAGCTGATCACTCCGCTCGTGCATGGCTCGCGGATCGACAAGGGCATGCCCCGGGTGGATCTGAGTGATGCACAGATCTCGGATGTGACGGCGTGGCTGCATAGTTTGAAGGTTGCCAGCCGGACGGATCCGAATGAGAACAATATCAATATCGTGAAGGGCGATGCGAAGGCGGGCGAGGCCTACTTTCAGAAGAGTTGCGCTTCGTGCCATTCGGTGACAGGCGATCTGAAAGGGTTCTCGGCGAAGATGCCGAATCCGAAGACGCTGCAGCAGACGTGGATGCTGCCGGGTGGTGGCGGTGGTCGGGGACCGGGTGGTTTCGGGGCTCCGCCACTGACGGGACTGCATGTGCCGCCGGTGACCGTAACGGTGACTCTGCCGGCGGGGGAGAAGACGATGGGCGTGATGAGCCGGATCGACGACTTCTATGTTGGGCTGGTGCAGGAGGATGGAACGATTCGCGGATTCAGCCGCATGGGCGATGTGCCCAAGGTGGAGATTCACGATCCGCTGGCGCCGCACCGGGAACTCCTGGGCAAGTATCAGGATAAAGATATCCACGACCTAACCGCGTACCTGGTGACCCTCAAATGACGAGAACTCTGAAGTATCTGTTGACCGCATTTTTCGCAGTGGCGCCGGGTATTGCGGTGAGCCAGAGCTTGGACCCGGCACAGCTGTTGAAGCCAAATACTGATTCTTGGCCGACCTACTCGGGGGACTACTCGGGGCGCAGGTACAGCACGCTGACGCAGGTGGACCAGGCGACGGTGAAGAATCTTTCCCTGGCGTTTGTTTCGCGGCTGCAGGCGGGACCGCAAGGGCCTCCGGGCACTCCTCCGGTGATTGTGGCGGGGGAAGGTAAGGGCGAGTTCAATACGGCGGCAAATATCAAGGGCTCTATTCTGCAGGTGGATGGGGTGCTTTATGTCGCTACGCCGGATAACGCCTGGGCGATTGATGCGCGGGATGGGCATGAGATCTGGCACTACTACTGGCGGACCAAGGGCGGGACGCACATCGGCAATCGTGGCATGGCGATTTGGAAGACCTGGGTCTACATGGAGACGCCGGATAACTATCTGATCTGCCTGGATGCGAAGACGGGCAAGGAGAAGTGGCACAAAGAGATTGCGAGCTTTGCGGAGCAGTATTTCTCGACCATGGCGCCGATTGTGGTGGGGAACCACTTGATCGTGGGTACGGGCGATGATCTGGATGAGCCGGGCTACCTGCAGTCGATGGATCCTGAGACGGGCGAGATGCAGTGGCGCTTCTATACGGTTCCGATGAAGGCGGGTGATCCAGGTCTGGATACCTGGTTGAATCTGGATGCGGCGTCGCATGGAGGCGGCAATGTCTGGGTGCCGGGGTCGTACGATCCGGAGACTCATCTCTACATCTTCGGCACGGGCAATCCGAGTGCGGCGTATACGTCGCAGAAGCGTGGGCCGGGGGCGAATCTTTATACGTGCTCGATCGTTGCGGTAAATGTGGATACGGGCAAGATGGTGTGGTATTACCAGAACTCTCCGCATGATACGCATGACTACGACTCGGCGCAGACGCCGATTCTGGTGGATGGAGTGTTCAACGGGAAGCCGCGTAAGTTGGTGCTTTCGGCCGCCCGGAACGGGTACTTCTTTACCTTGGATCGGCTAACGGGAGAGCACCTGGTGACGGGGAAGATGTCCAAGACGGTGAACTGGGCGGATGGGCTGGATAAGAACGGTGCGCCCACTCGCATTCCGGCGAAGGACTTCGATCTGGCTGGAGCGCTGGTGTCTCCTGGGAACCAGGGAATTACGAACTGGATGCCTCCTTCGTTCAGTCCGGATACGGGCCTGATGTATGTGCCTACGACCGACAGCTACGCGATGTACTACCTGACGACCACTGATCCTCGCGGAGCGATGGGGCTGGGTGGCAAAGATGAACAAAGCCTGGGCAGCATGGGTAGCTACATTACCGCCATGGACTACAAGACTGGCAAGATTGCGTGGCAGCACCGCTATCCCGGGGTAGCGAACTATGGGGTGCAGAACGGCATTCTGACGACAGCAGGGAAGCTGCTGTTCGCGGGTGATCCGGGTGGCAATCTGGTGGCATACGATCCGGCCACTGGAACGCCGCTGTGGCATTCGCGGGTGGGGGTGTCCAATGCGCCTGAAACCTATCTGCTGGACGGCCACCAGTACGTGCTGGTGGGAGGCGGAGATTCAGTCTACGCCTTCCGCTTGAACTAGATTGAAGTTCGCGTTTCCCGCACCAGAACCAGCATGGTAAGGAGTTCTTGATGACGTATTCACGACGGCAGTTCGGAAAGCTTGCAGCGACCAGCCTTCCGATTGCAGCAGCAGCTCTCTCCCATCCGCGGCTGCTGTTTGCCGCTGAGAAGCCTAACTCTAAGGTGAACGGGGTGCAGATTGGAGTGATCACGCCGTACAGTTACCACAACCTGTCGAACGATGCCGCGTCGTTGCTGACGATGATGGTGCGGGACGGGATCAACGCTACGGAGATCCAGAGTCCTCCTGTTGAGGAGTGGGCTGGAGGTCCGAAGATGCCTGGGTTTGGTGGTCCGCGTCCGGCAGGTGCTCCGGGTGCGGGGATGAATGGTCCGCCTCCGGGGCCGCGTCCGAAGCCGACTCCGGAGCAGCTTGCGGCGCAGAAGGCTCGTGCCGAGGTGATGACGAAGTGGCGTCTGTCTGCTCCGATGGCGAAGTTTGAAGAGTTCGGCAAGTGGTATAAGGATGCCGGCGTGACAATCTATGGTTTCAAGTTGCAGCTGACCATGGATTCGCCGGATGCGGAGTATGACTACGCCTTCAACGTGACCAAGGCGTTGGGGGCGAATCAGCTGACTATGGAGATGCCTGACGATATGCCAGCGCTGACGGCGAAGATCGGTAAGTTCGCGGAGAAGCACAAGGTGATGGTGGGGTATCACGCACATACGCAGGCGCTACCGACGACGTGGGATGAGGCGATGTCGCAGTCTCCGTATAACGGCATCAACCTGGACATTGGGCATTACACGGCGGCGGGGAATCATGATGCGCTTGCGTTTATCAAGAAGAACCACGCGAAGATTACCAGTATGCATTTGAAGGACCGCAAATTTCCGGAGAATGGCGGGAGCAATATGCCATGGGGTCAAGGCGATACTCCGATCCGGGAGGCGCTGCAATTGATGAAGAAGGAAGGCTACGATTTTCCGGCGACGATAGAACTGGAGTACTCCCCGTCGGAAGGTTCTGATAGCGAAAAAGAGATTTCGAAATGTCTTGCCTACGCTAAGGCGGCTTTGGCTTAGACCCAACAGTATTTCAATTCGGCAGGATTTCAGAGAGCGGCACGTGAAAAAGATCGGAATGGGGCTTATCGGTCCAGGATGTTGGAATCAGGAGCGCCACAACGAACTGTGGATCGGACGCCACGATCAGCCGAACGGAAGAGGGATTTGATGAAGCTGCAGATGAGAAGTCGGCTCAGCGCGATGATGTTCCTGGAGTACTTCATCTGGGGAGCTTGGTATGTAACGCTGGGTACGTGGCTGTCGGGGCCGCTGCACTTCACAGGGCAGCAGATCGGGCTGGCGGCGGGTGCGACTTCGGTGGGTGCGATTCTGGCGCCGTTCTTCGTGGGTCTGATTGCGGATCGGTTGTTTGCGACGCAGAAGGTGCTGGCGTTGCTGCATGTGCTGGGCGCTGGACTGCTGTTTGCGGCATCGGTGCAGCATTCGTTCGGGATTTTCTATGGGCTGATCCTGGTGTACTGCTTCTGCTTTATGCCGACGTTGGCGCTGACGAATTCTCTGGCGTTTCGGCAGATGCAGGACCCGAAGGAAGAGTTTGGCGCGATCCGTGTGCTGGGGTCGGGTGGCTGGATTGTGGCGGGCTTGTTGATCGGCTCGCTGAAGCTGGAGGCTACTTCAATGCCGATGCGACTGGCGGCACTGTCGTCGCTGGTGATGGGGCTTTATTGCCTGACGCTGCCGCCTACGCCGCCGCTGGGTAGCCGTACGGATCGGCTGTCCATGCGCAACATCTTCCCCAGGGAGGCGGTCGCGCTGTTGAAGGACCGGTCGATGCTGATCTTTGTGATTGCGTCGTTTTTCATCTGCATTCCGCTGCAGTTCTATTACGCTTTCACGAATCTGTTTCTTAACCAGGTGGGGGTTCAGAACGCTGCCGGCAAGATGACCGGCGGGCAGATGTCGGAGCTGCTGTGCATGGTGCTGATCCCATGGTTCTTTCGCCGGCTGGGCGTGAAGTACATGCTCGTGGCGGGGATGTCGGCGTGGGTGGTGCGGTATTTATTTTTTGCGTTTGGCAATGTGACGGATGGGATGTGGATGTTGTGGGGCGGGATTCTGCTGCACGGAATCTGCTATGACTTTTTCTTCGTGACGGGCCAGATCTATATCGATCAGAAAGCGGACGTTGGGCTGCGGGCTGCGGCGCAGGGCCTGATCACGTTTATTACATATGGGCTGGGGATGTTTGTGGGCTCGTGGCTTTCCGGCTTTGTGGTGGAGCACTACACCTTGGCGGTTGCGCAGGGAACGGTGACCTACCAATGGAAGTCGATCTGGCTGTTCTCGGCGATCGTCTCGGCGCTGGTGCTGCTGTTCTTCTTTATGACCTTTTCGGAGAAGGAGCGGGGCGCGCACGTCCCGCTTCCGGAAGAGGCTGAGTTTGCCAATGCTTTACCGCAGTAGTTGTTTCCGAGTTTCTATTTAGTTGTTTTGAGATTTTCAACCATGGCAGCGGAACGAAGTTGAGTGAAGGAGAAATAATGAAACTCCATAGTCGCAGAGAATTTCTTGCAGGGTCCCGCAACGTTGGATTAGCCGCAGCAGCGACGGCGATACTGCCGCGACTGGCGTGGAGCGAGGCCATGGGCCTTCCCCCCGGGATTCAGCTGTACACCGTCCGCGAAGAGCTTCCGAAGGACACTCCGGGAACGTTGAAGAAGCTGTACGAGATTGGCTTCCGCGAAGTGGAGACTGCGGGCTTCGGCAAGTACACCGTGAAGGAGTTCCGGCAGCTGCTGGATGATGCCGGCCTGAAGGCGCCTAGCGCTCACCTGAATCTAAGCGTGCCGGAGCTTGGTCCGGTGTTTGAGGATGCCAAGATTCTCGGCGCTCACTTTGCTACCAGCTCCAGTCTGGCGACGAGTAACCTTCCGCGCCCTGCTCCTGGCGGGCCTCGGCCGAAGATGGAACCGCTCGGTGTTGATGGGTTCACGAAGCTGGCCGTGCAGATGAATGAGATCGGCAAGAAGGCGAAGGCAGCGGGACTTCAGTACGCGTATCACAACCATAACTACGAGTTCGAGAAGATGCCGGACGGGAGCTATGGGTACGACATCCTGGTAAATCACACGGATCACGAACTGGTGAAGTTCGAGATCGATTGTGGCTGGATGTGCGCTGGCGGGGCAGATCCGATTGCGTACTTCAAGAAGTATCCGGGCCGTTTCAAGATGATTCACGTGAAGGAGTTCGAGGCGCTGGGCCATCCTACGGTCAGTCTGAGCGACCGCCCCAAGGGTAGCGATCTGGGGCAGGGCTTTATCGACTATAAGGCGATCTTTGTGGCGGGTAAGAAGGCTGGGATTCAACATGCCTTCTCCGAGCAGGAAGATCCGTTCCCGGTATCGCAAATGGCGTCAGCTAAGGCTGCGTATGCCTTCCTGCACACTTCTTCTTAGCCGCAACCTTAGGTCATCGGGCATCTATCGATCAGTGCGTCTTCGCTCTTTAGCCTTCTTCGCTGATATTTTCAACCGTTGAGAAAAGGCGCGATGATTTAAGCGGCGTAGACGCGATGGCCAGGATCATCGCAGGTGCGAACGCGGTCGTCAGCGCCTAGCCCCCTTCGGATAACACAGATGAGTAGTTCGGCGTTATCCGAAGGGGGAGATCTTGTCTCAGGGGCGAGACTTCCGGCCTCCCCGGTTTACCAGAAGCAAGACCGGATACGATCCCGACGATAACCATTGACATAGTAGCGGTGTTCACGGTCAGGCCTTTTCAAACAGAGTGACGGCGCGTGGAAACATGACATTATTTTCAAGATGAACATGCCGGTGCGTGAGTCGTTCAAAGTCGACAAGCGTTGTATAGAGCGCGTGGTAGGTTGGGCACGTGCCCTGCGGCAATTCAAAGTTCTTCGTGAGTTCCCGAATGCGAGCAAGCGCTGCCCCTACGAGTTCATGTTCAGCCATCAGAGTTGCGATCGGAGTAGTTACGCTGCCAAAGAAGGAGCATGGCTTCGGAAGGCCACTCTGATGAGCCTTCTCCAGAGAGACAAAGTATGGGAAGAGAACCCTTTCCTCCTTGTCCATGTGAGGAGTTATTTCGTCGGTGATCTGCTTCACCAGAGCTTCGATTTCGACTATTTCTGGATGTCCCCCCACGTGTCGGATTCGGACTTTAGCGGATAATGCGGCGAGACGCGCAAGTTCGGAGCATGTCGTCGCGTGACACTCCTGTACGACATAGTCCACCAGTTCGGCTAACGGACGGGTTGTCCACGGTTCGGCCAGTTCGGGTGCGACAAGCTGAGCTTCAGCCAGCTTTTCGAGGATCTGCGGAAGCGAAATCTGTTGTTCTGCACATATTTGCTCCAACGGCTTCCTTCCGCCGCAACAGTAGTCAATCCCAAAGCGCTCAAATATGCGGACGGATGATGGTTGTTCAATCGCCAAATCACGAACTTCTCTCGCTGCAGTCTGCATGCCTATTCCCTCATCAACCACTCTAGGGATCGATGCAAGGGCAGACAGTGACTTCAGTCACTACGATCAAAAATATCTAGTGATCCACCTGGAGTGCCGCTCGCAGACGGCCCATATCCCGAACGCAGACGTGGCGGCCGTCGAAGTCGATCAACTCTTCGGCTTGTAGCCGGCCAAGATTGCGAGACACTAGCTCGCGGACGGTTCCAATCTGGTGAGCTAGCTCTTGATGGTTGGATGGCAGGTCGAATCGAACAACCCCACTGTCTGGAGCGGCTCCCTCAGCCATTCGCAGCAACGCTGCGATCAATCGTTGCCGGACAGAGGTGAAGGAGAGTTCCTCGATAATTCCTACAAGCTTTCGCAAACGTGCGCCTACAACTGCGAGAACCTTCAATGCGACGTGCGGATGTTCTAAACAGAATTGCTGGAATATCGAACGTGAGATGAATATGATCTCCGTGTCCTTCACTGCCACTGCAGATGCCGGATAGGTCCCGCCGTCGAACACGGGAAGTTCCGCTATCGAGCCGCCGGGTCCCTCGACGGCCAGTACTTGTACACGACCCGCGGTAGATATCTTGAAAATTCGCACGGAACCGTCAGCAACGATATGGAGTCCCTCGCAGGAATCGCCTTCGCTGAACATCAGTTCGCCCGCAGCAAAAAATTTTCTCACCGCGCGGGCTGAGAGTGCATCTATTTCTGAAGACGAAAGAGCTACGAAGAGGCCGTTTGATTTCAGACGATTGGCGATCGATTCCCGGATCGTTGACATGAGTTGTACTCCAAAACGCAGACTCGCTTACCGCTGCACGGTTCGGTCAAAACGGAATACATATCGTAAAAATCCGGCATTGATAAGAAGCAAAACCGTCGAACTGGCGGCCGCTGGGATTGCAGTATGGATATCATGCCGGAAGACTGCTTCCATGCTCAAAGTGAGCAACCAGAGTTGCACCACTACGCATGTGGACACAAGCACCAGAATGGCTGTGAAAAGCGTTGTGCCTTGTCGCTGAAGGCTCATCCTGAGACCTCGACACCGGTTGCAAACAGTTCGTCACCGTGTCTTTCCAGAACAATGCGCGGCAACGGCCGAGTGGGCGGCCCCGCTGTCGGTCGTCCAGCTTTCAATTCGAATACACCGTTGTGGCAAGGGCAGAACAATTTCTCATCCTGTTGTTTGTAGATTACAGCGCAGGAAAGATGCGTGCAAACCTGCGAATAAGCGACGACCTGCCCATCCGGCATGCACACCGCAATGCACGGATCTTTGTCAGTAGGATACTGAAAGAGCATCGACCGATCGCGTTGCAACGATGCGACCGAGCCGATTAGCTGGGTTTTGAAGGTCTCTGGGCGATGGCGGTGCCAAATCCACGCCACGATCCAGTTTGCTCCCGCCAGAATAGCGGAACCGAGCGTGAGGAATTTGACCATCTCTCGCCGGCTTACATAGTGGTCTCCATCCCAATCGATGGGAAAATCCTTCTTCCACTGCGGGCTTACGTCGTTCCCGCGATTCTTGCAACTTTCGCATCCACTCTTTTCTTCCATCTCTCAACTCTCCAACATCAGGGCTACATCGTAGGGGTCGGGCGGCAAGGCGGCTGCGGTTGTCGCAATCTGCACGAGGTCTACATCGACGCGCGTCACTTCTTTGGGCACCATCACATAAACCTTTGTCCGCACAATCTCAACTCCAAATCTCCACTCATTCACGGGAACGCCTTGGCGTGTCCGCTGAATATCCTGCATCGTCGTAAACGTAAGCGCACCCGAAGGGCACACGGTGGCACACATGGGCTTCTTCCCGACACTGGTGCGGTCGTAGCACATATCGCACTTCATCATCTGATCGATGTCGATCTGGTACTTGGGAACCCCAAAAGGACAGGACATGACGCAGTTGGAACAACCAATGCAGCGTGGTTTGAGCGAGCTCTGAACAACGCCGTCCGGCGTCTTTTTGATCGCGTCTGCGGGACAAACTTGAGCGCAGATTGGGTCTTCGCAATGCATACAGATCTGCGGCGCTGTTTGGACGCTGTCACGGCGTTCAATGGTTTCAAGATGGATCATCGAGACACCACGGTGCGTGTCGCACTCGCCACATGCCTGAACGCAAGCCTCGCAGCCAATGCAACGCGAGTAATCGATGAAGAATTCTCCGTTCGTCATCGAATACCTCCGGCCTGCACTTCAAGCTTTGCGATCGGATCGATGGGCCGCTCGGCCTTCATCACGCGGACGGCGCATATTTTGAATTCCGGAATCTCCGATTGCGGATCAAGAGCTCGAATTGTCATGTTGTTCGCAGAGCGGTCGTGTGGCCAGTGGTACGGGACGAACACAGTGTCCGGGCGAATCGTCTTCACCACCTTTGCGTGCACCACAACGTGTCCCCTTCGGCTCTCCACCTTTACAAAATCGCAGTCAGCAATTCCGAGTTTGGTCGCCAGTTGTGGATGCATCTCGCAGAACGGCTCCGAAGTTTGATCGACTAAAGCCCCGATACGTCGCGTTTGGGTCCCCGAAAGGAAATGAGATACAACCCGTCCCGTAGTCAGGATGATCGGGTACTCTTCGTCCGGCATCTCGACCGAAGGGCGCCATTCCACGGGAATGAAATGTGCCTTTCCGTCTGGGTGTCCAAACTTCCCATCTTCGTAAAGGCGCGGCGTGCCAGGATGGTCTAGCGAAGGGCATGGCCAGAAGAGGCCATTATTTTCGTCAATTCTGTCCCACGTCATACCGTAGTAGTCAGAGACACTGCCTTTCGAGGCGACGCGCAGTTCATCGAAGATTTCGCGCGGCCCTGCATAATCAAACTTGTTGCCTTTTCCCAAGCGGCGCGCAAGTTCGAGGAGAATTTTCCAGTCCTCCCAGGCACCTTCAGGTGGCGACACAACTTTGCGATGTCGGATCACTCGTCCCTCGACGTTCGTTGTCGTTCCCTCGTCCTCTTCCATCAAAGATCCGGCCAACACGATGTCTGCGTGTTGAGCGGTTTCGGACAGAAAGAAGTCGATAGCGGTATAGAACTCCAACTTGCCTAAAGCCTCCCGAGTGAAGTTTGCATCCGGAAGCGAAACGACAGGATTGAAGCAGATTGAGATGAGGCCCTTGATCTTGCCGGAATGAATTGCCTCCATGAGCGGGACGGCTGAAAGACCCTTTCCCGGAATCGAGCTTTCAGGGACATCCCAAACCCCGGCGATGTAGCGTCGTGCTTCGGGATCGTCTATCTTGCGATTGCCCGGTAATTGGTCGCACTTTTGACCCTGCTCTCGCCCACCTTGTCCGTTGCCTTGACCGGTAATCATTGCATAGCCGCAGCCTTCTCGGCCGAGGCGTCCGGTCGCCAAGGCCAATGACATCATGGCGATGCAATTCTCTACACCCTTAGAATGGTGCTCGATGCCGCGGGCGTGCATGACGAAGCTGGTCTTTGCCGGGCCAAACAACTCAGCGGCACGAACAATCATGCTTGCCGGCACCCCGGCGATTCTTGCAGCGTACTCGGGTGTGTATTTTTCTACAGTTCTTGCTACCTCTTCGAAGCCGATGGTGTGCTTCGATATATAGTCCTGGTCGATCCAACCGCGCTTGATCATCACGTGCAGCATCCCGTTGAACACACCGATATCTCCACCAGGACGAACCGGAATATAGAGATCAGCATTCCGCGCAATCGGAGTCATCCTGGGATCGATCACAATCAGCTTCGCGCCGCGGTCGCGTGCCCGCCAGATGTAGTCTGTCGTGATCGGAGCGCACTCCGCGATGTTTGCTCCCGCAACCAGAATCACGTCGGCGGCGACAATATCGCTCCACGGATTTCCACTGCGATCGATGCCAAAGACTTTCTTCGAAGCAGTGCCTGCCGATACCATGCAGAGCCGACCGTTGTAGTCGATGTTTGCTGTCTGCAGAGCGACTCGGGCAAACTTGCCCATGAGGTATGCCTTCTCATTGGTGAGGGATGCGCCGGTTAGGATAGCGAAAGAGTCCTTGCCGTAAGTCTCCTGGATCCTTCGGATTTCGCTGACCACGCGATCCAGTGCGGCATCCCATCCTACCGGAACAAACCCCTTATCCTGGACCCGTTGCAGCGGGCTCTTCAACCGGTCGGGATGCTCGTCCTGCATATACCGCTTGACACCCTTAGGGCAAAGCTTCCCTCGATTGAAGGGAAAGTCCTCCCATGGCTCAAACCCGATGATTTTGTTCTCTCGAACCCGCAACTGGATTCCGCACTGTTGACCGCAGAAGCAGCAGTGAGTCTTTACAAGCTTGTCATCCTCGCGTGTATCCGCCCAACCGCCAGCGGGGATGCGGCTCAGACTGGGGCCGAAGTGCTCAACAAGTTTGGGTATATCCGCGGAAAGCTTCGCCATCTGTCTCCTAAGAACGTTCGCTTTCGATCCGGGTTGATTTCCACATGTTGTCTTGCATTAGCGCGAGGTTTCTTCGTCGGCACTTTGGGCAGACATCCTGATAGTGGGTCCCATCCAGCAGTTGGTAGTGAATGTGCAACGCCTCTTGCACTCGCTTCAAATCGTCCATCTGCATGCGCGAGCCGTAAGGGAGCTCACATCGGATGCAGACTGCCTGTTCACCCTCTCTGCCCGCGCGTTTGTAGAAGTCGACACCGAGTTGCGCGGGGCGTTGGAAGACATGAAAGAATTTTCCAAAGGGAAGGTAGACGAGAGTGATGATGACGGTGATCGCGTGAAGCTGTGACAGAAAGGTGTAGTGCAGCCCGTTCATCAGATGAGTGGAGGCGGTGAGAAACAGACCCGTCACGCAAATGGCGAACAGCAATATGAGCGGCATCAAGTCGTTGGCGAATTGCTGTACGGCCATCGCGCCGTGGTCACGGCCCCGTCGCCACAGCGCGCTGAATACTCCGATCAACACCATCACTGCTGCGATATCAAGCGCGTTGAAGGCTAGTTCCGCGATCACCGAATGAACAGGGAACTGCCCGACCGGAATTCCGAACAGGAAAGCCCGGTAGATATCCTGGGACGACCTCCCTGTCTCGAAGTGAATCCAGCCGAACGAAAGAGGGAAAGTAATGGCCCCGGCCATGAGACAGCCCCAGGCGAGAAACCAATGCGCTGTCCACCGCATGTGAGACCGGCGCTCAATGAAGCGCTGCAGCACGAAGTTACTGAGGAAGATCTCGAAAAGATGACCGAGATTCTTCCAGAAACTCCCCGGCGTCAGGAAAAGTTGCCATCCGCGATACCAATAGAGACGCGTCGGCGGACGACGTAACCACATGGAAAATCGGTAGCCGAGGCCGAAAGCTGCAAACAGGGTCGCTCCAGCGTAGGAGACGAGCGCAGGATCAAAGTCGCGCATGCCTCGGCTGCCGATGAATATTCCACCGATGAGCGCCGCCGTGGCCAGGAGACCCCAAGTCGTTGCACGCACTGTATCCGAGCCCTTGGCTTTTGCAAACTGGCTTACATCTGCATTCATGCGGGTACCGCGACCATAGCCCTATTCCGCTGCGTACGCAACAGAATGACCAAACATGCTAAGCAAAACACTGAAAGTGCAATAAATCCCAATGTGAAAGATCCTGTCTGTTGCTTGATCGCCCCGAGCAGTAGAGGCGGGAAGAATCCTCCCAACCCACCGGCCGCGCCAACAACACCCGTGACGCTCCCGACGGATGTCGGGAAATACTCCGGAACGAGCTTGAAGACAGCACCATTTCCCAACCCGATAGCCATAGCCATCCCCAGAGCCCCTATGGTGAAGATCATCATCGTAGGGCAAGCCAAGAAGATCGCCATGACGGCTGTGAATGGGAAGACAAACGTAAGAATCTTCTTGCCGCCCACCTTATCTGCCAGGATGCCGCCAATTGGACGGAAAAGAGTTGCCAACAACACAAAGCCCGCGGTCCTCATGCCGGCCATTTGCGGCGACAAGCCAAAGATCTCGCTCAAAAAGATGGGGAGATAGATCGCCATGGCAACGAACCCACCGAAGGTCATAAAATAGTACAAGCTTAGGAGCCAACTACGGAAGTCCTTCATCGGAACAAATACTTCGCGAAGAGGCTTTGCAGGACCGCGACGTGGAGCGTTCTTCGCGAACGCCAGGAAGAAAACCAGCCACAAACTGAGCGCAATGCCAAACGTCCAGAATCCCCATTTGATGCCGTACGCTTTCGCAATGAAAGGAGCCGCGAATGCAGCAACCGACTGACCCACGTTACCAGCCCCATAAATCCCAAGAGCGAAGCCCTGCTTCTCCGGCGGGTACCAACCATTGACGAAACCAACGCCAACCGAGAAGCTCGCGAGTGCTATGCCGATGAAAAAGCCGTAAATCAGGAGATGGCTGTAATCCGTCACGCCGCCCATCAGAAAAGCCGGAATGATTGAAAGAGCCATCGTCAGCGCAAAAAGCAGGCGCCCACCGAATCGATCCGTGAGTATTCCCAGTGGAATACGGCCAAGACTTCCCAGCAGCACCGGGAGCGCGACAGCAATACTTTTCTGGACCGGGGAAAGGTGCATTTGACGACTCAAAATCGGCATCATTGCTGAAAGCGAACCAAATACGGCAAAGCAAAAGCCGAACGCTCCCGTTCCCAGAGCCAATTGAAGTGTTGCCGATTGTTGAATGTTGTTTTTCATTGCGGCAAGTCTACGCTGATTGAAAAAGTAATTGCTGTGACTTTGGTTACAGCATTGTCAGCCAGCATGGCTGAAACTCTAGTAGTTCGGTTTTGGGCGGATCTCTCGTGCGGGCAGTCGGACAATTCATCGCCGATAGAAGTTTGGAGTTTCATCTTGAATAGCCGTAATACATTTTGTTTACCATCCCATACTCTCGCTACTGTACGCACAATAGCACTCTGGGTTTGGGTTGTCGTCATCGCTTTCGCGACCGGGAACGCACAGTCAAAAAGCGCTCTTGGTGCGTATGAAGATCGGGTACGCGTGACCTCCTCGCAGCAGCCCGCGTGGCCTGTGCCCGTAGTGACCGCATCATCAGGAATTGTGCAACTAGCACGATTTGACTTTGTACGGCAGTACACCTCAACGCACACCCTCACATTCAACTACGACAACGGAAAGGGTTTCAACTTCATCCCTTATTACAAAACTGAAGTGGACATCAATTTACCACCATTAATCCAACACAACACACCGAAGTCCATTGATGGAGTGGGGGATTTCTCAATGGTCTTAAAGTACAGACTTCTCGCAGGTAACGAGTTGCATCATAACTACGCCATCAGTGCCCAGTTACAAGGCGTGGGAGCAACAGGAAGCTACAAGAACGGCTCCTTGCGAAACCAGATCAACCCTACATTGGTCGCAGGCAAGGGGTTTGGCAGGTTCGATGTGCAGTCAAGTATCGGCGGCGTACTACCTGTGGGGAGTGTTCACACGATAGGGAGATCAATAGTTTGGAACTCCGTTGTGCAATACAAGGCAAGCAGGTTGCTCTGGCCGGAGATTGAAGTGAACTCCAGCTTCTATCACCTTGGGCCGAACGACGGAAAGAATCAGACTTTTGTTACACCTGGATTGATGGTGAGCAAGATCAAATTACGTAAGGAATTGACCAACAGATTAGCCCTGATCTTCGGTGCGGGCATGCAGATCGCGACATCTGACTACCACGCCTACAACCATGCGCTCATCTTGACAGGCAGAATTAGCTTTTAGTCCTTTCAAGCAAAATTGGACTTAAAGAAATCCGGTCGGGACTCTTTTACTACCGAATTGATTAACAAGAGAAGACGCCGCGAGCCATGAGCGTCATCGAAGCCGCAAGGAGAACAAGGTTCATGTCAAAGCAATCTGAGCGAAGCATCAGTGAATCGGAAATCGGCGTGGTAGTAGATGCCTTCTACGAGAGAGTTCGTCTCGAACCCACGATAGGCCCCATCTTCAACGAGCGAATCGAAAACTGGCCAACCCACCTGGCCTTACTCAAGTCTTTCTGGTGCTCAGCCTTACTTGGAGCTGGCACATTCAAGGGCAGCCCGCTCGAAACGCATCTTTCGCTACCACTTGAGCCCGAACATTTTCGCGTGTGGCTAGGACTGTTTGCTCAGACAGCATCGGAACTCCTGTCGCCGTCGCATGCTGCGATGATTGTCGCCAGGTCCGAAAGTATCGCCCGAAACTTTCAACGTGCAATCGCAAACAAGAACAAGTATTTCAGCATCCCTGTATCATCCGATGAACGCGTCGACGACAAACGGCGGCCATGCCAGGCAACCACTAACCCTACTGCATGATGGCACCAAGGAGATGCGAATGGACTATACCTTTCTGGAGAATTTACAAACAGAAATTGAACTCCCAGAGAATGGCATATTGAGTCGTGTCCTGCGGAAGGATTCCCACGTGAACATCACGCTATTCGGTTTCTCCGCCGAACAGGAACTGTCCGTTCATTCAGCACCTACGCCGGCAGTTCTCTATTTCCTTGAAGGAGACGCAGTGGTGACATTAGGTGAAAACAAACTGGTCGCTCACGCCGGGTCTTTCGTTTACATGCCACCCATGTTGCCGCATGGGATCTCGGCCACGACTCCGGTTCGCATGCTTTTGGTCCAAGTGAAAGAACGATAGCCGGCTATGGCTGCACCTTGACCGAAAAGCTGGTTACTGAGAGGCCAGGCTTTGATCTGCTTTGCCGCAGTCTGGTACTTGCTATGGCTGTGCTGGTTGTCAGAGCCACTCTCACCTTTGACAGTGATCAACCAGCGCTCAAGTGCATGAGTGATGGTGACCTCTCCTAGCTCCTTCGCCTCTTGGAGTTCGCCCAACTCTCGGAGCTTCATAGCCACCTAGTCCTGGACTGAGTAGATGAGGATTTCGGCACCTGACTCGACGCGGGCTGGAACAGCTACGTAAAAGACGTCGAATCCCTTGTGGCCTTTGCCGAAGTAACCAGCGGTTCGGGCACCCACCGCCGACGGGACCTGGGCAACTAACTCATAGTGCTCCGTATCCTTCTGCTGAAAGACACTGATGTAGCCTTCCCCACCTGAGACGTAGATACGCTTTCTAGCAGCGTCGAAGTACACGTCGTCTGA
>JANXYX010000041.1 GCA_025408425.1 Granulicella sp. | reverse complement strand
CCCGCGTCAGAAACCACAGGCAGGCCGGAATCTGCGTGTTCAGAAAGAGCTGCGGTGGCAGCGCCACCATGCACTCCACCACGTCGCCCTCTACCATACGTCGCCGAATCTCCCCCTCGTTGTTCTGGTTCGAACTCATCGACCCGTTCGCCAGCACCACCCCAGCCTGCCCGGTCGGCTTCAGGTGCCAGAGAATGTGCTGGAGCCACGCATAGTTTGCGTTGCCCTGCGGTGGCGTACCAAAGGCCCATCGTTTATCCCCTTCGAGCTTTGCGCTCCACCAGTCCGAGACATTGAATGGCGGATTCGCCAGTACATAGTCTGCCTTTAGGTCGGGGTGCTGGTCCTGCGTGAAGGTGTCCGCAGGCTCCTTCCCCAGGTTGAACCCATATCCACGAATCGCCAGATTCATCGCCACCAGCCGCCAGGTCGTCGGGTTCGACTCCTGGCCGTAGATGGACACGTCATCCGGCTTGCCGCCGTGCGACTCAATAAACTTCTCCGACTGCACGAACATGCCGCCCGAGCCGCAGCACGGATCGTAGATGCGCCCCTTGTGTGGAGACAGCATCGCCACCAGCACCCGTACCACAGACCCCGGTGTATAGAACTGTCCGCCCTTCTTGCCCTCCGCCGTGGCGAACTGGCCGAGGAAGTATTCGTATACTTCACCCAGCACGTCCTTCGCCTTGTCCTCTGACGTGAAGCCGATCTTCGAGATGAGGTCGATAAGCTGCCCCAGCCGCGACGGCTCAATCTGCGTCCGGGCAAATCGCTTGTCCAGGATGTTCTTCAGCGATGGATTGAAGTCCTCAATCGCAATCAGCGCCTCATCCAGCAACCGACCGATCTCCGGCTGCTTCGCCTGATTCCGCAGCGTCTCCCACCGCGCCACCTGGGGCACCCAGAAGACATTCGCGGAGGTGTAGTAGTCCCGATCCTCCAGCGCCTTCGCCTGCTCCGCCGTGTCGTCGGTGAAGTACAGCTCTGAGGAAGGGTTCGCCAACAACCCTGCAACCTCCCGCCGCCGCTCATCGAACGAATCGGATACGTATTTGAGAAAGATCAATCCGAGTACAAGGTGCTTGTACTCCGCTGCATCCATCTGAGCACGCAGCTTGTCCGCCGCCTCCCAAAGGGTCTTCTTCATTTCTTGACTTGTCATCGTGCCCATTCTCTCTTATGCAGAGGGCAATTCATAGTCCATCCAGGCTCCTCTATCCACAGCGCGGTCGGCTAGGACCGGAAAGGCCAAAATCATCGGCAAAATCGAGGTATGTTGTATCCAACAACGGATAGCTGTGCGAATCAATCACCGTTTAGCCCTAAAATACAACCGGATCAGCACCAATGTATCGCCAACCAGCGAGGTGACTGCACATTGTGCAGACGACTAGCAGTTCAATCCACCGCCCCTAAGGATGACGAAGTAGATTCTCTTTCCAGTGTCGCGGTTAGGCATCTCCACAACGCCAATTATCTTTAGAGGGGTTGTCGTTCAATACGACTTCTCAAAGGGAGATACAGTGTCAGAACAAGGAAACACCGAGAGATGGGGAGTCCCGAGGAAAATCTTGATTGGAGTTATTTCCGTGTACGCCTTGAACCACATCGCTCATGGATGTCTCAGTGGTTCAGAACAACAGTCGGCTGCTAGTGTTGAGACGCAAAACACCCCGACTAAACCTGAGCCAACGCAAAAAGAACTTGCAATGAAGAACACGTACATTGCAAAGTTCAGTTGGCATTCAGATGACGTCATTATGACAGCCGACTTCACGATTCAAAACAACAGTGATACCGACATCAAAGATATTGAGATTACCTGCGAGCACCATGCACATAGCGGAACACTCATTGACAGCAATACAAGAACTATTTACGAAATCGTGAACGCCCACTCGAAGCGGACGTTTAGAAATTTCAACATGGGATTCATCCACTCACAAGCAGCGAGTAGCGACTGCACGATTCAAAACCTAGAGCTAACTAGGAGTTCCCATTAGCGTTTCAGGGGCTCCATTCCTCCCCAGCCCCTCCCTATCACCTCACCCGCATACTCTGCGCCCACAGCCACCACCTACCCCGCACCGAATCAGTTCAGTCCTAAGTACGCCCCGGAACCTCCCACCCTGCCCAACCCGCCCCCAAAGAAGAGAAACCCCAGCAAACACAGGGGCAGAGCATACTAAACTAGGAGTACGTATAGGTAGGTGCGGTAGGCATATACGAAGACTTTCGTACTTGGCACCTGCTATGACCGCTCTATGGCCACGCTATGACCACGTCTAGGCTATCTTCTATTAGATCAGTAACTTACATTGTGTTTACACAGTGGCCACAATGGGTAGTGAGGTGCCTTACACCACCTACAACGCCTGACTAAGTAGCCACAAAGTCTTGTTGCCGGGTTATCTATCTCTTTCCCAAACAATGTGTTACACGCCATGCCATGCCTGTTAGAGCCAAATCAGGAATGACCCAGAGGATTTTATCTCTTTCTAAATCAATGTGTTACAGGCGATGGCGCGTGGCTGGCTGCCAGCCAGAGGGTTGGACCTTCGACAGCGCCGACATCAAGTTCCCAGACCGCCGAGCCCTTGGCCGGTTCTGCCCCATGCGGAGAGGGCTTCGCTTAGTGGCCTAACGGATGCCGCCGGGACAATAAGAAACGCCTAGGGAACTTATCCGCCCCTAGGCGTTTTTACTTGGTCTAGGCGTTTTTACTTAGTCCGCACAGTGTGCGCGGTCTATTTCGATATGTAGGTATACAGGGCAGCCCGACTAATTCCGAACTCCCTTGCGAGTGCAGCCTTGTTCTCACCATTCGCTGCCCTCTGCCTTAGCTCTGCGGCACGTTCGGCAGATAGAGACGGCTTACGTCCCTTATAGACGCCTTCCTTCTTGGCTATGGCGATTCCCTCGCGCTGACGTTCCTTGATTAGCTCCCGCTCGAACTCTGCGAAGGCACCCATCACAGATAGCAACAGATTGCTCATGGCAGAGTCCTCACCTGTGAAGGTCAGAGACTCTTTGACGAAGTGCACCTTGACACCCTTCTTCGTCAGGGTCATCACTATCCGGCGAAGGTCGTCTAGGTTTCTAGCCAGTCTGTCCATGCTATGAATCACCAGCGTGTCACCCTCACGCAGGAAGTCGAGCGCCGCCTTTAGCTGAGGACGTTTGGTGTCTTTCCCGGATGCCTTGTCCTCATAGACCTTGTCTAGTGTCTCGCCGTCTAGCTGCCTCGCCGTGCTCTGGTCTGTCGTGCTAACCCTGACGTATCCAACCCGCTTGCCTGTATGTGCCACTGTGTAACCTCCGTGTGTCTTGCATGAATCTTGAATGAATCTAAGACACTATCTGGAATATGTCAATCATTATCTTTTTGCACCCTAGAAAGACACATTTTTGGCATGTTTGCGCTGCCTCGTATGGGTATAGCCCAGATGGACTAACACCATCACCTGTCCTCAGTCACTTACTGTCGAAACACCTCCGCCCTGGCGGACAATCCACCCGTCACCGACGCCGTCCAAGTCGCTGAAATCGACGAAATCGCCACAATCGTCAGCATCGACGGGGGGTAGTCTTCGCATCTACCTCTATTCATTGGACTTGGCATAGTAGGGCGGCCTCGGTACCTCAGTCAGGGGCGTCGGTACCGCGCAAAAAAGTGCCCGTCAGATTGCTGTCTACATGTTTACGAGAGGAACCCACCCATGCCACAAAACCGTCCACCAACAGTCGCCTAAAACCAACCCAAGGAACCCACCATGCCTAAACCCATCGTCACCGCCGCCGCCATCAGATCCATTGTCACCGCCGCCGCCAAACCACACGTAGCTAAGGGCAGAACCGTTGGGCAGAATATCCAATCGTCGCTAGCGAAGATCAAATCTGCCCCCCAGCCTGGGGGTTCCGGCCTAATCGAAAAACGCTAGCCCTAGGCTAGGAACAACTTTAGCTCGACAAAGCCCTTGTTCTCGTGATAATATGAGCGACGAGCGCAGGAGCCATAACCCGAAACATTGGAGATTTACACATGACGCAAGCCGTATGGGGAGCACAAAGACTGCTATTTTCGAGGGCTGAGGTCGCCTTGCTACTCAATCTCAGCCCCCGCCAAATCACCCGCCAGATCCATAACGACCGACTCCGCATCGTCCGAATCGGACGGCGCACAATGATCCATCGCGACGAAGTCGAACGTTTCAGCAAGAACGGTCAGCCGTTCATGAACCCCTCATAGGGTTCGTGTCTTCGCTGCGGTCACTCTAGACCTACACAGTGTGTACCTGTTCCAGTCGGAACCTATAAACGGTCACAGACTATGCTTCCGCACATTCTGCCGGAATAGCTTTTAGAATCTGTTCCAGAAACCTATTCCATATCTTACTTACATAAGATCGGGAATAGATGGAATAGGTTTTTACAAGCCATCTGTTCCACCTATTCCCGTGCTTATAAGAGATGGAATAGATGAATGGGCAGAGTGACCTCTTCGTAGCTTGTGACGACTTATAGGTTCCGACTGGAATCAACCGACAACCTCAACCACAGAAGAATAGGAAACAGCCGTACACAATGAATTTTCTGACAGTAGATGAACTTCGGGATTATGCAGAAGCCAATCCCATAGACTACCTCGTAGAGGGCATCCTCAAAGAGGGAACCTTCAACATCGCATCCGGCGAAGCCAAGAGCGGTAAGAGCACACTGATCCGTCATCTGGCGAGCTGCGTCACCAAGGGAGAGCCGTTCTTAGGCGAAGCGACCAAGAAGGGTGGGGTCCTTTACATTTGCCCGGACGAGACCGACACGACCGAACTAGCCAAGGCGTTCGTTACGTTGGGAGTGAAAGATGGATTGCTCATAAACCCCAACCCCGTCGATAGGTCTAGGCTTCATGTGGCACTCGGTGAGTGGCTGACAAAGATGCCCGACACAAAGCTCGTCGTCTTGGACACGCTGGCAAAGACCATCGAGTATGAAGATTTGAACAACTACGACCGGGTTGTCCGTGACTTCGGCCCAGTTCAGGATTTGGCCCGTGAGACGGGCGTGGCTATCCTCGCCATGCACCATACGAACAAGGGCAATGGGACCTCAATTGCGGCATCAATGATGGGCAGCGGCGGCATCGCGTCCCTTGCAGTAACCGTACTTGAGGTATCGAGCTATAACGGAAGGCGCTACCTTCGCAGTTTGCAGCGATACGGCAGAGAGGTTGAACGCGCCGAGCTTTTCCTCGATAAGGAAACCGGGATTTTATCCCTTGGAAGGACTGCCTCGGAGAGCAGAGAAGCCGTGACGGTGACAAGAGCCAGCGAGCTTGAGTCCAGCATCACCCGGTATATCGGCAGTGCGAAGAAGGCCACTAGGAAAGACGTACGACTAGCAGTTAAAGCAAACGCCCAGAAAGTAAACCGAGCCCTCGATAACCTCGCTGATCGTGGAGTGTTGGTTTGCACCGGCTCCGGTAAAAACTCCGATCCGCTCTTCTACTCCCACGCAGAACTCCCGACCGAACGCCTAGCAGCCTAACCACAACACCTAACCAATACGGGCAGACCTGCACACTGTGCAGCAAACACAAGCGCACCATCAACCACTAGGAGCCGCCGCATGATCGAAACGGACTCTCAGGCCCGGATGCCTTCCCATAACTGGTCGCATCATCCGTCCGGGTCTGAGTCACAGAGAACCAGTCAGTCTCACAACACACCCGTCTACACCAGTGTTACCGACATCATCCGCGCCAAGGGTTCGTTCTGGACCGCCGAAGACTTGGCCGAGGTGTTGTCCATCTCGCGAAAGCACGTCTACAAGCTGGCCAAGGGAGGCAGAATACCGTGCTACCGCATGGGCGGAGCCGTCCGCTTTGACCCGGAGGCAACCGCCCAATGGTTGGAGAGGAGAGCTATCAACTAGCCCACTTGATAGCGTTGATGGCCCTCTGGGATTCCCTTGCCGTCGCAGGTTGCAGGTATCGCATGGTCGATGCCATGTTGGCGTGTCCCATGTACGCCTGTACCGTGCGAAGGTCTAGCCCGGAGCGGAGAAGCGTTGTGCCGTAGCTGCGTCTCAGCTTGTGAAGCCCCCAGCTACGGCACTCGCCTAAAGCACCTTTGCACCCAGCGCACACTCCGCAATTTAGCCCTGCTCTCTTTGCCAGTCTCTTCAACGTCCGCAATAGCTTCGTATTTGGCGTACCGTTACGAGTGGGCAGAACGAGACGGTCATCAGGATGTGTCTTTCTTCGCGCTCTAAGGTGCTTCAGCAGGTCTGCTGGTATGGGGATGTCTCTTTCCTCACTATTTTTGATCCTGAAGCCCCAGTGCGGTTTGCTCGTCACTCGCAGGATGGAGTCCTCCCAGTGGATGTCCTTCCATTCGAGGTGATGCATCTCTCGATCCCTCAAGCCACACTTGAGACCAATCTCGATTGCCAGCCTCATGTACCCATCAGCCGCAGCTAGGATTTTGCCATTTTCATCTTTCGAGTAGGTGTCCGGCATCTTAGCGTCGTACTTTGGCGCTGGCGGCATTGTTGTCTTGTCGATTTTGCAATAAGTGAAGAAACTACCTAGCCGTTTGTGCTTGTTGCTCACCGTACGATCACCAAGCCCCCTGGCTCGCAAAGCCCTGTGGAACTTGAACACATGGTCGCGGGTGACTTCATCGGCATACGTTAGACCCGATACCGCTAGGAACTCCGCTGTGACGTTCCGGTTCACCTCTGCCGCTTCCATCGCACCCCGCTCTTTAGCATCCTGCTCGAACTTGAGGGCAGCTTTCCGAAGGTGGAGTCGCCCTGGCTCCTCGGCAATCTTTACCCCAGCAGCCTCAGCAGACACCTTGGCGTCCTCTAGGTGCTCTTCACGATCCCTCGCGGCCATAGCATCAGCCGCGTTGTCCCCAGCTCGTTTGTAGACCTTCTTACGGTCTTTGTAAGTGCGTATCTCGTAGCGCCCATCAGGGAAATGCGTCAGCACCCCAGCGTCCTTCACCCACCCATGTTTGATTCTGTTATTTCCACCCAAAACGACAGGGAATCTTCGCCAGCCCTTTGGCGTGCGACAATACCACATCAGCGCAACTGCTTTCTTATTGGGCATGCTCTCCTCTGTGCCGCTAATCAACACTTGTAGGACTAAGTTAGGACTAAACATCAGAAATGTCCACTTTTACTGAGCAATTACCCTACATGAGGAGACTCCCCCCCTCTCCGCCACACTTCCTCTCCTGTAGCATTCTTATTGAACACCTCTGCCACTACCGCCGGTCTCAACCCCGGTTCATCCAGCCCACTGGAAGTACATTGCCATGCGCTTAGGAAGTTGTTAGCAGACTTATGGACATCATCCCCAACGGGCAACTGCACGAGACCGCCACGCACCGGAGCAGCTTCAGCCGACTTCGCGTCTACTTCCTTGTCTCCCTCACCACACTCCTCCTTCTCATCCTGGTCTATACCTGGACCACTCGAGACGCCATGGAAAGCCTTCCCTTCCTTGGCAAGCAATCCAGCCGCAATCAGGCACTCGGACAGAAAACTCTAGTCGACCTGCGACCCTGGCTAACCGCCCAGGCCCTCGCCCCTCTCGCCGTCAGCGCCGAGGAGATTCAGTTCTCCCGCGAAGCCCAGCGCCTCGCCGATCACGAGGTCGATCAAGCCTTCGCAGCCGCCCTCCGTCAGGCCAACGCCCGCCAGCACCCCCTCACCGGAGAGGCACTGGCCCTCGCACAGAAAGTCGAACAGCTCCAACAGATCGTCAAGGACGATCAGGCCCAGGTCCAGCGCCTCACTCCGGCCGCTGCTGCCAACCAACCCGCCGCAACTCCCGACAGCGATGATCTCGAAATCGCCAAAGCACAACTAGATCTCGAGCAGGACGAACTCGAAGATGCCCAGCAGGATCTCGCACGCGCTTCCGGCGATGAGCGCGCCCGCATCCAGCAGGAACTCACCGCCCACGAAGCCGCCATGGCCAAGTACGATGCCCAGTCACATCAGCAGGGAGAAGTCGCCGTCCTCTCCGCGCAGCGCTATAGAACACTCGCTCGCCTGATCGCGGGATGGTTTACTCAGCGCACCCGCTACCAGCTCGTTCAGCAAGCCCTCCAGCAGGCGCAGCAAGATATCTCCGCCCTCACCACAGCACACAACGCACTCGAAGCCAGCGCAAACTCTACCCAGACAACATCCGATCAGCCGGTAACCAGCGCCATCAAACTCTCCGGCATCAAGCTGATGCGCGACCAGCGCCAGATTCTTAGCATCTACGACGACCGCATCCAGAGCCAGCAGCAGCTCGCCAATGTCTACTCCCGCTGGTCGGCGCAGATCCTCTTGCAGCATCGCATCGTCCTGCACCTCATCCTGCAATATCTGGCAGCTATCGCTTTCACGCTCATCCTCACCATGCTCTGCGGCGCACTCATCGGCCATCTCCTGGAACGGCCAAATCTCGACCGTCGTCGCATGCAGACCCTGCGCACCATCCTCCAGCTCAGCGTCAATTTCCTTGGCGGCATCGCAGTTATCTTCATCATCTTCGGCACTCCCAGTCAGATGCCCACCATCCTCGGTCTCACCACCGCCGGCCTCACCGTCGTCCTGCAGGACTTCATCCTCGCCTTCTTCGGATGGTTTGTCCTCATGGGCAAGAACGGCATCCGCGTCGGCGACACCGTAGAGATCAACGGAGTCAGCGGCGAAGTCACAGAGATAGGCCTCTTCCGCACCGCACTCCTCGAAACCGGCAACTGGACCGACACCGGCCATCCCACCGGACGCCGCGTAACCTTCATCAACAGCTTCGCCATCCGCGGCCAGTACTTCAACTTCTCAACCACAGGCCAGTGGATGTGGGATGAAATCGCAGTCAGTATCCCTGCATCTCAGGACACCTACGCCAAGATCGAACAGATCCACCAGGTAGTCCTAAAACAAACCGAGAAAGACGCCCGTCTCGCCGAAGACGAGTGGAAACGATCAGCCCGGCAGTATGGCCTCAGCCAGTTCAGCGCCATTCCCGCCGTCAATCTCCGTCCAGCCTCCTCCGGGGTCGACATCCTCGTCCGCTACGTCACCCGAGCCTCAGACCGCTTCGAAACCCGCAACCGCCTCTACCAATGCGTCCTCGACGTCCTCCAAAATCAACCCCAACCCAAACCCACCACCTAAAAGCAGCGGCCTCTTCCTCCCTCTCCCGCTCAAAAAGTAGTGTCACCCGAAGGTACCCGGGGCCCATTCATCGCGCCCTTGGCAAAAGTTCTAAAATCGTCCGGTCGTAACCGGCCGGGTGCCCCATTCATCGCGCCCTTGCTTCATGCGATGAGTGGGCATTCGCGAAGCGAACCGCTCTCCTACCCCTGCCACCAAATCCACCCACCAAAAAAACTGGCCCGGAAAACTCCGACCCAACAAGAATCACCCCAGGACTAACACACCCTCGCTACCGCCTCGAAGCCGCCCCCAAACTCTCCCTCCATCTTCTAGGCCGGAAGAAAACGAATAACAAGCAGTCTTACTTAAGGGCACGGCTTCAGCCGTGCCGTAAGAAACCGCGCCAAAGGCGCCACCACTCTGCCGAAGACTGGAGCACAGCCCGAAGGGCGCAGTGACCTATATATCGCCCTGCCCTTACTTTTGCTCGTGCACTTACGGCAAATTCGCATGTCAAGCCCCCCAACACACCTATCCCCAACAAAAAAACCAGATAAATTGCAATAAATCACTTAACGCATATGGCGGTGAGGTAGCTTTATGGCGAATCCCACGGAGATGCGATTTGTTATTTAATTTCAACGCTTTACCGTCTCTCGGATGGGGCGGACAATAGGTTATGGACTGGTTGCGGAAGGAGTACGCGAGATACAAGAAATCGATCAAGTCGTTTTCGCAAAAAGCCGGAATTGCATCTTTCGTGGGGTGGCTCCCACTAATGTACGCATTCGAACAGTTCGTTGCCGCGTATATCCTAATAGCTTTAGGTGCTATTTTTCTTTGCTTTTGGTGGTGGACGTCAATTCACGCCAAGACCCAGGTCAAAATTGATAAGCGCTATCGCTATACTCCCAATCTCTGGAAACAGATCCCCATCTGCGTACTGACAATAGCCTTGGGACTTTTCTGTATCTGGGTCGTAAAGAGTTCTCAAGACAAATATTTTGTGCGCGCAATGGAGGGCGTTCTCAAGCCGATAAAGAGCGGGAAAGCGACAAAAGCACTTCTGGAATGGGGGAACTCTGGCTTTATCGAGGAGTTCAACGATAAACACCCTTCCTACAAACCTCTTTTCGATCAGGAAGTGAAAGTAGAACTAATCGACAAAACGCCTACTCTGACGACAACCATCCGTGATAGCGATGGGAAAATCATCGTAAGGATCGATAAAAACCATTGGCAGGTAAATAGCAGTCAGGCTGTGGTAATGGATAAGAATTACACCTCCAATTCGTTGGAGGTACTAAACAGTCACGGCCACGTCGTGTTCCGGGCTGAAGTATTACCTGACCGCGTGAGGCTGGTCAGCGAGTTTTACGATGAACATGGATTGGGGGTGAGAATCGGAAACGGGGACGACCTTCCGGTAAAGGGCGGAATGTCTATAATCCCTCTCAATAGTTATTCGGTTAATCCTGCGGACCAAGAAGCGACGCAAATAAAGCCACATTTTCTGTACCCGAGTTCCGAGCACTGGGGAGAATTAGTGAAATGAAACACGAATACCACGAAGGCCCAGAAGCAAAAGAGAGGTTCGAGAAGCTGGCTGCCGAAACGACAGATTGATCGCTCTTGCCCTGTCCCAAATTTTTATTTCTCCAAATACCTCAGCAAATCCGCATGTCAAGCCCCCAACCGATCTAACCAACACCAAATCAACAACATACAGTTGCCGAATGGTTCCACTCCATCTGCTATAATTAAGAAAGACAACAAAAAGCTCCGGCCAAAGCCGGAGCTTTTCTATTTGACTCAGCCAATATCCGCTCCTAACCACAATGGAATCTAATATTTACCCGTAACCGCAATAGAAAGAATGTCTTAGAGGCACTGATTTCCGCATATCACTGCAAACAAGCAACTTAGCCTAGGGGATACCCCCAGGGGGGGTACCCCCTAGGACCGAAGAAAGGAGCACCAGTCGTCAGACCACCCACCACAGTGCGACAATTCCTGCCATGACTCATCGCGCTTACTCCGCTCTGCTGCTCGCCACCGCACTCCTCGCGTCCAACGCCATCGCCCAGATGCCAGCGGGTTATAACGCCGATGAATCCGCCATTCAGCCCTACACCCTCCTCGATCCCCTCACCTTCTCCAACGGCCGACCCGTCCGCACCCCCGCAGACTGGCCCCGCCGCCGCGCCGAACTGCTCCACCTCTTTGAGCAGAACGTCTACGGCCACACCCCCGCTGCCGCCAATCACATCCCCCTCCGAGTTCACATCGACGAGACCGACACCCAAGCCCTCAACGGCAAGGCCATCCGCAAACAGATCACGATCTACTTCTCCTCCAGGCTCGAAGCGGGCCCCAAAGAGCACCTCCTCCTATACCTCCCCACCCACCACCACGGCCCCACACCAGTCATCCTCGGCCTCAACTTCTTCGGCAACCAGACCGTCCTCGCCGACCCCGGAATCCGCCTCAACCCCACTTGGACCCGCCCCCCCAAGTCCACAGAACCAGCCCACCTCGTAACGCCAGACGAAAAATCTCGCGGCCTTCAGACCCAGCAATGGCAGGTCGAGAAAGTCCTCGCCAGCGGCTATGGCTTTGCCACCATCTACTGCGGTGACATCGATCCAGACTTTACCAACTCCATCCAACTCGGCGTCCGGCCCCTCTTCTACCCCGCAGGCCAGACCGCACCCGCACCCGACGACTGGGGAGCACTCGGCACCTGGGCCTGGGGACTCAGCCGAGCTCTCGACTATCTCCAGACTGACAAACAGGTAGACGCCAAACGCGTCGCAATCACCGGACACTCCCGCCTCGGCAAAGCCGCCAACTGGGCCGCCGCCCAGGACCCCCGCTTCGCCATCGTCCTCTCCACCGAGTCCGGAAAAGCTGGCCAATCCATCTACCGCCGTCGCTACGGCGAGGACATCGCACACCTTCAGCACTCCTTCCCTCACTGGTTCTGTGAGAACTACGCCAAGTGGGTCGGACACGAAACCGAGATCCCCGTCGACGGCAACCTCCTCCTGGCCCTCATCGCTCCTCGCCCGCTCTACGTCGCCAGCGCCCAGGACGACCTCTGGTCCGATCCCCACGCAGAGTTCCTCTCCGCAGTCGATGTCAGCCGCGTCTACACCTTCCTCGGCCATCAAGGCCTCACCACCACCACTCTGCCCCAGCCCGATCAAGCCGTCGACTCCCCTATCCAGCACGACGTCGCCTACCACATTCGCACCGGAAAACACGACGTCACCGCCTACGACTGGGGCCAGTACTTGCACTTCCTGGATCAGCGCTGGGGCAGACAGTAATGACCACACCACCGTTTATCCCTCGGCCCCCAGCAGCCAGCAGTTATTCTTAACTCACCATGCATCGGACTCCGATCAAGTCTCTCCTTGCAGCAGCCCTGCTCATCGCTGCTGCTCGTACTTCAAGTGCTATCGAAGTCAAAGTCTCCGCTCTGGCTCTAGAACGCACCTTGCGCACTCAGCTCTTCGACACCCCTGACGGCCGCTACTACATGCGCGGTAACGCCACATCATCCTGCTTCGTCTACGCAGAATCACCAAAAGTCTCCTTCAAAGACGACCGCATCCTCGTTCACGTCCATACCCGATCCAAGTTGGGCACCTCCGTCCACGGTTCCTGCCTCGGCGTCTCCCTCAACACTGACGCTGATGTATCTTTTGTCCCCGACGCAGAAGGTGAATCCATCGGATTCCGCGATGCGCGAATCGAGCGCCTCAGCGAGTCAAGAGAGCTCAACTTCCTCCTCGTCCCATTCCTGAGCCGCAAGCTCCCAGCCCAAATGAAGATCAACGCCGCAGACCTCATGCGGAAGCTCCTCACTCGCTCCACAGACACCACCGGCTACACCCTCTTGCTCAACTCCCTCAAGCTTCACTCCATGCTCGTCGAAGGAGAAACACTAGTCGTCGACGTAGATGCAAACATGCGCGTCGACTGAACAAAAACTTCTTCACCGCTGCACTGGCACCAAATGCTCGTCGCCCTCACGCAGTCGAAACATCTGGTCAACCTTTACACTCTGAAAGCGTTGGGTCGTATTCGATGTCGGCCAGAACACCTCAACCTTATCTATCAAAGTTGCATCACCCAATCCAATATGCTGACGCAGTGGATTGCCACCAAAGCTCGATCCATAACCAACAGTCCGATAGATCTCTCGCTCGCCGCGTGCAGTCTTGATGGTCACGCAGATGCGAGCCCCAAATGCCGCACGGTTAGTCTTCACACCCTCCAACTCAAGTGTGATCCAGTGATTTCCATGCCCCGGATTGTGATACAGAACGCTCTGATAGGTGTCCCCCGGTAGCGCTCCACCCATCTCTTCAAAGACGTCCTCATTCCCGGTATTTTCCAGATCACCAAAAGCTATCGCATGTCCCTTCTGCAGGTGCCCGAAACCGCCGGAAGTGGTGACATCAAGAAACCTCTTGCCATCCGCATTGCGAAACATGCGGTTTGGTAGCAACGCCTGATAGTAGGTATCTCCTGTTCCCAAATAGATATCCAAGAAGCCGTCATTATCCAGATCTCCAAAATTCGCACCCATCACCAGAATTGCCCGATCGAGATGAGCTGCTTTACTCACATCCGTGAACGTCCCATCATGATTGTTTCGATACAGACGCGGAGTCTCAGCTTTGAACGGCTTGCCCATCTCAAATGCCCCAATATCCTGCAGAGAGTCTGAGGAATACCCTGCCACAAATATGTCGGGCCAACCGTCGTTATTGTAGTCAAAGAACCAAGTGGCGAAACTGTGACGCTGCGTTGTAACTCCAGCGGCAGCGGTCACATCAGTAAACCTCCACGACCTGATCGGAGAGTTCGACCCATCAACTGGCCCATCGTTTCGGAAGAGTCGATTTCCTCCGTCCATCGCAGATACATAGAGATCGGGCCGCCCATCGTTGTTATAGTCGCCCCACGCAACACCTTTGACAAAACCCACCTCAGCCAACCCGCTCGGCACTGCGATCTCGGAAAATGTACCGTCGCCATTGTTATGGAAAAGTTGAGAGAGGCAGGGATCATCCTTCCTTGATTCGTGGCCAACAAATAAGTCGAGATATCCGTCGTTGTCAAAATCAGCCCATGCTGCAGTCTGTGTTGGGTGAAGCGACATCAACCCCGCATCCTCGGTCACATCATCGAAAGTTCCGTTTCCGTTGTTGCGCAAAAGCGACATTGGATATCGACCATACTTCCCCCACCAGCCACCTCGTAGCACGAGCACATCGGGATGCCCGTCATTGTTGTAGTCAGTTACCACAAGATTCAACCCGCCGGTCTCGCCAAGAAGGCCAGCCTTGATCGTGACATCCGTAAAACTCCCATTGCCATTGTTATGAAAGAGGTGCATCTGATCCAATGGACCAGATGAAGTAACCATCATGTCCAGCAACCCATCACCATCAAAGTCTTCCATAATGGCCCCACCTGCGTGTCCAGTCACATCGAGACCAGCAATCGGAGCATAGTCAGGAAATTCGCCAATATCTTGTTCTGAATCAAAAAAATTTTCTGGGATCAACCATTGCTTTGGTACGTCTCGCGGATATCGACCTAGTTGCATATAGGCAACGTTGAGCAGCCAGCGAGATTCGAAGTCGTTCTCGTTCTTTGCCAGTAGTCTAGTTAGTTCACGAACAGCCCCTTCAGCCCCACGCTGGAGATGATGGATTCCAGACTGCCGTATTGGAAAAATACACGCCTTCTGACCATGCATGTGGAGGCAATTCTCTTGCTCGCCTAAACGCAGGTACGACAGTGCCAACCACTCTCCCAGTTGCTGTTCCGCTGCCGGCAAAAGCTTCTGTGACTTCTCCTTCGCCAAACTGCGCAACTTCTCAAGCTCGGTTATTGCAGCTTGGCTGTCCCCGGCCCGAAGCATCTCCTTGGCCATCTCTTCACGTACCGCCACTTCATCCGTGAAACTTAGAGAGCCCTGAAGAAGGGAGCGATAGTAGTTAATACGCTCAAACTGCTTATTCGGATCAGACTTCCAATCACTCGCAAGATATATCTCTTGAAGGAGAGCCGCCATCTTCTTAGTCCCCGACGACTGATATAAATCGCCCGCGGGTATCTTCGCAGCAATAGAAGAATAATGAGTAGCTGTCTGCGCTGTAACTTGCGAAGACTGTCCGGATGCGGCGGACACCAACAACAACGAACAGAAAACTGCTGTCGTTCGTGGACGCTTCCGTGCATTCTTGATCAACATAAGTTCGCGCCTTACTCAAAACCAAATATGCGCACTCTGCTTAGTGAACGGTTTCGAGCTTTGGTTCATTCTCCGCCTGTATCTTCTGAGCCATCTGCATCTCTCGTGCAGCATCCTCAACCCGGCCCATAGAGCGATAAGCCTGGCCCAGCAAGCTGTGCGTCATATAGTTCGCGGGATCCATATTGACCGCACGTTCTAAATAGGTGGATGCACCAACCGGATCCTGGCGTTTCAATAGCACTTTACCTAACAAGATGTAGGGCCCTGTCGAATTTGGTTCGAGCAGCAACGCTCTCTGCAGAGATTGTTGCGCCATGAGATAGTTTCCCGAGCGTGCGTAGGCATCGCCTAATCGATCGTAGGTACCGCCGTCCAATGGGTTTCGCACCCGCTCCTTTTCGAACTCCACAATTGCTTCATCCAGATGCTCCCCCGCAAGCGCAATTTCACCTAGTAATTTATGCGCCAAAGGAAGATCAGGGTTCAATTCCAGTGCTTTGTGGGCGTACTGCTGGGCAACCGGGACATACTCGCGCCGCAGTAGCATTCTCGCTGTCACGAGATAGGAGGAAGCAGAATCAGGAGCGAATCCATACTGGCGTGCAAAGGCATTTCTCGCATCGTCATACCGGCGCGTATCCAGATAGCAGAGTGCCAGCACATAGCTTGGATCAACCTTTGTCTGAGTCGTCCACTCATGTGCCGACTCCAGGAGTGGAATAGCCTCCGCCGGCTTCCCCAATCGAAACAGCGTTAACCCCCGCATCTGGGCCGACTCTTCGTCGTGTGCATCAGCCTTCAATGCCGCTTCAAATGCTGTATCTGCGCTCGCATACTGGCCCTGCGCATAGAGGGCCAAACCACGCAACCTTTCTACCCCGGCTGGTACCTGCCCCTGCGCATTGAGTGCATCGATATTCTTTAGAGCTTCATCAGCATGTCCCCGGTCGATCAGCTGGCGAAGTTGCGCTAGAGATGGGGACAAAGAACTTGCAGTAGATCTCTCAGCCGCCGTCGCTGTCTGCGCCAAGGCGACAGAGTAAGACGGCAGAGTCACAATCTGAATTGTCACTACGGTCAGAGCCTTGAAGACAAGTCGCATGGGCCTAAGTGTAAAGCTAAATGAAGAAGGGGAGCCTAAGCTCCCCTCCTGTTTGTGGTGAGTTAAGGTTAGAACTGAAAGCGAGCGGCGAACTGCAGCTGACGCGGAGTCGCTCCACCAGGCTGGCCACCGATCGTGCCGTCTGTTGTAACATTTCCGCCCGGGTTTCCGAAGTTGATATGGTTGAATACGTTGGCCGCATCCATCCGGAACTGCGCAGTGTACTTCTCCTTGAATGTAAAATTCTTCTGCACCGCTATATCCGCGTTGAAGAAGTGGGGTCCAAAGACGCTGTTGCGGCCAGAGTTCCCAATCTGATCCAAACCAGGTGAGGTAAAGGTAGTTCCAAGCTTCTGTGCCTTGTAGTAGATCAGTCCGCCACCAGGGAAGCCTGAAGTTCCAGTCTGCAGAGAGCGGGGATTCCCATTCACATAGCACGGTGCCGAACCAGGGATATTGGGACAGCCATCGCCCGGATTCAGGCTGAATGGCAAACCACTTGAAAAGTTGATAACAGGGCTGATCTGGAATTCTCCAACGAGAGCATTGACTAGACCGTTCGCCTTGCTGAGGAACTGTTTGTTGCGACCGAAGGGAAGCTCGTACAGCCCGTAGGCGATAATCTGCTGTTCGCGAAGTGAATCGTCACGACCCTTGCCAGCCTGTTTGTTCCAGGTTGCATATCCCGAATTGAAGTTGAACGCTCGCTGCCACGCGTAGTTTGCGTTGAACGAGAGTCCATGATTGAACGTCTTGGTCACCGTGGCCTGAAGAGCATTGAAATGCGTGTCCTGATCATCGCCATAGTACGTTACATCGTTCGTCCAGCCGCATGAACCTGTCGGAACACCCAGATTGACGCCCACTGCATACGCAGGATCAGAGCAAGAAGTTAGTTTTCCACCGAAGTACCGGCGGAGATAGGTGGTATTTTTTGTGCCACCATTCGCCGAGATGCCAGTGATGCCAGTACCGATCAGACCAACTGGTACGCCAGTCTTGTCCGTCGATGCAACAGAAGGATCGAAGTGGAGAGCCTGACCAGTGACGCTGTAAGACGCCGGTAGATTGATCGCCGCTTCATTTGGGTTAGTGTTATTGCCGTCGCCAGCGCTTAGGGTGTGAGTTCCCTTGTTGCCAACATAAGCAATCGTAAAAGAGAGGGTCGGAGTCAGTGACTGCTGAACGCTGAGATTCCAAGCATCAATCGTGGGCAGACGAACAGTCGTAGGACGAGACTTCGAGTTGACCGAATAGCCCGGAGAAGGAAGAAGACCACTCGCCGGCACTGCGATCGGAGTTGGGGCAGATGGGCCAGTCGCTAACGAGAAGGCATAGCTGGTAGGCCCTCCAGTAGCGCTGATCTGCTGGTTAGCCAACACCGGGAGATTTTGCGTTGCGACGTGACCGAAGATCGAGCCAAAGACGCCAATATCAAAGCTGCGGCCATAGCCAGCACGGATAACCGTCTTATCAGTTGCCTGATAAGCGACACCAATGCGTGGGTTGTAAGCGTTCTTGGCTAGGGAGAAGTTCATGTTGCTCGCAACCTGGCCAACACCCGCAACTTGCAGATAACCAGTTTGGAGATTCATCACTGCGCCCTGTGCCTTCGTGTTGATCACCTCGGGGAAGTACATCTCATAGCGCAGACCGTAGTTCACCGTTAGCTTAGGAGTCGCACGCCAGGTGTCCTGAACGTAGAAGAAATCACGCTTCTGGAACTCTTTCGCGTTCGTCGACGTGCTCACGTAACGATTGAAACCGGTAACCTGACCCAAAGCAAAAGTGGCAAATCCAAGACCACCGTTACCGTTGCCGTCTGATGTTGGTCCGGTTCCGAAGTTATTGTTGCCAGTGCGGTCATTGTCGCTCGGGACTCGCAGGTTGCGAGCGTAGCGAATATCCGCGCCCAACTTCAGGCTGTGGTTGCCAAGTGTCTTAGTCCAGTTGTTGACTACTTGGAACTGGTCTTCCTTTTCCTTTAGCGGGCAGTTGCAGCGAGTCACGTTCAAACCACCGCCATACTGCGGACCAGTACCCTGACTATTGTTAGGCGAACCGAACGATCCGACCTCAGTGATATTGAAGAGTGGAGCACCGCTGGTAACCGGATCGCCCAGATTTTCGCCAGGGATACCAAGCTGCGTCGCGAAGTCTACCCCAGCGTTGTACTTCTGGTTATTGATGTTGTAGCGGTAGTAACCAAAGCGGATGTCGGTGACCAGCTTGGCGTTAACGGCAATATCCGTTCCTAGTGCGAGGCTGTCGTTGGCACCAGAAGAGTTACCTCCGTAAGATCCAAGGCCGAACCCAGCACCACCTGCCTCGCCGAACATGGTCTTGCCAGTAAGCGTGTCGGTGAAGCGGCTAAATCGGCCGAAGATGTGAATGCGCTCACTAAACTGATAATCAGAACGAACGTCCCACTGATTGCTGTTGAACCCGCCGTTACCACCAGCGGTGTAGTTGTTATTCAAGCTCTGGCCGCTAGCAGTTTTGATTGCGCCATTATTGGCATTCGGCTTATACGGCTGCAGCAGCTTGAACAATGCCAGCGCCTGCGGAGACAACTGCGCCGTTGGGATGACGTTGCCTGGATACGCAATGCCATTCTTCTGGTAAATGGGAATATGAGCCACGCCGGCCACCGTGGATCCGGCGTTCAGGTATTCACTGAAGTCACAACCCGGGATGCCGCTGGGCCCAACTTGCTGGCCAAGGCAGGTAGCGATCAAAAGCGCAGTCGGAACTGTCTGCTGGTTGGAGATACCAACCTTCTGTCGGACACCCTGGTAATCGCCAAAGAAGAACAGTTTGTCTTTGAGGATCGGACCACCAATAGAGCCGCCAAACTGGTTCTTGAGAGCAGAGGGGACGCCACTGGCCTTCGACTGACTAAAGGGGTCACGTGCAAGATTTGCGGCGCTCTGCCGATAGTCAAAGGCCGAACCGTGGAAGTTATTGGAGCCTGATTTGGTCTGCGCGGTCACAACGGACGAGACCGCTTTGCCGAATTCCGCGTCAAAGTTCTGTGTGGTGATCTTTGACTCGGATAGCGAATCAATATTGGGGTTGATGACGATAATGCCCAGAATTGGGTCCTGGTTGTCAGTGCCATCCAATTCGAAGGCAACACCGCCAAACGCCTGACCATCAACCTGGATCTGTTTGCTGCCCTGGGGGTTTTCGCTGGCAGCGTGGCTCCAGCCCAGCTGCTGAGCTCCTGGCAGAAGTAACTGAAGATTGGTAAAGTTGCGATCACCAATCGGAAGACTCTCTAACTCCTGAGTACCAAAGATCGTCGAAACGTCGGCTCGATCGGTCTTTAGTTGAGGAACCGTATCCGCACTCACAGTAATGGTTTCGCCGGCCGCGCCGGCCTGGAGCGCAGCTTCAACCTTGCGCGAGGTATCGGCTGATACAAGGACACCCTTGGTTTCGAAGGTCTTGAAGCCGGCCATCTCAAT
>JANXYX010000040.1 GCA_025408425.1 Granulicella sp. | reverse complement strand
ATGCCGGGCGATAACATCTCGCTCGAGATCACGCTGCACACCCCGGTTGCGATGGAAAAGGGCCTCCGCTTCGCTATCCGCGAAGGTGGACGCACCGTCGGAGCAGGTACCATCAGCGAAATCATCAAGTAGGTCAAGAATAACGAGGGCTGTCGGAGCATGCAGAAGTTCATGGCCGATAGCCACTCCAAGCGATCTTTGAGTAACTAGAAAAGAGACTAACAATGGCTGGACAGAGAATTCGAATTCGGTTGAAGGCATATGACTACCGCGTCCTTGACACCTCCACGGGAGAGATTGTCGAGACTGCCAAGCGCACAGGCGCTCAGGTTGCGGGCCCCATCCCCCTGCCAACCATGAAAAACAAGTACTGCGTTCTCCGCTCGCCCCACGTAGACAAAAAGTCTCGCGAGGCTTTTGAGATTCGCACCCACAAGCGGCTTATCGACATTCTTGAACCCACCCAGCAGACAGTGGACGCGCTGATGAAGCTTGATCTCCCTGCTGGTGTTGACGTCGAGATCAAGACGGTCCAAAAGTAGCTCCACGACGTAATTACCCGGCAGTGCTGATGCGATCTGCACAGCATGATGAGGAAAGGAAATAGCGATGTCAGTAGTAGGAATTCTCGGCAAGAAAATCGGTATGACCCAGCTATTCGATGACCGCGGCGACGTCCACCCCGTCACCGTCCTCAAGGCTGGTCCCTGTGTCATCACTCAGCTGAAGACCCTGGCGAAAGATGGCTACGAAGCCGCTCAAATCGGCTATGTCGATTTCATCAAGGCATCCAAGGTCAATAAAGCTATGACCGGCCACTTCGCTAAGTCGAACGTTCCACCTGTTCGAATGATTAAGGAAGTTGCTCTCGAGGCCGTCAAGACTGTTGATGGCGAAGAGAAAGTTCTTGCGAAAGCTGGCGATCGCATTCTCGTCGACATTTTCTCTGATGAGAAGTTTGTCGATGTAATTGGCACATCCAAAGGCCGAGGTTTTGCTGGCGTGATCCGTCGCCACGGTTTCGGCGGCGGACCCAAGTCGCACGGTCACATGTTCCAGGTACAGGGCTCCATCGGCGCCTCATCTTTTCCTTCGCGCGTATTCCCAGGTCAGCGCATGCCCGGTCACATGGGTCATGCACAGATCACAGTTCGCAATCTGCGCATTCTTGGCGTCGACGTAGAGGATAACCTTTTGCTGGTCGAGGGTGCGGTACCCGGCCCACGCGACGGATTCGTCCTCATTTCCAAGGCTAAGGCTCCACCGCGTGAGCGTCGTGGCTTCGCCGGTGCCGCAACCAAGGACGCATTGAAGGCTTCGAAGAAGGCAGCACCTTCCAAGAAGAAGTAATAAATCAGCAGCTGAGCGGCTTCGCTTGTTACTCCAAGCCGCCTGCCAAACAAAGTTATTGCTCGCCGCATAGATGGCGAGCGTGAAGAGAGAAGAACGATGGCAAACATCAACGTAGTAAACCTCGCTGGAGCCAAAGTCGGAGAGTTCGAGCTCATCGATGAGGTTTTCGCTGACGAGATAAATGACGCTCTCCTCTGGGAGTCGGTCAAGCACTATAGAGCCGCCCTCCGTCAGGGAACGGCTGCCACCAAGACCCGCAAGAACGTCTCCGGCGCCGGCAAGAAGCTCTGGAAGCAGAAGGGAACCGGTCGCGCTCGCGTCGGCTCCATTCGTAGTCCCCTCTGGCGCGGTGGCGGTACGGTTCACGGACCTCAGCCCCGTAGCTACGAGTACGCTTTCCCGCAGAAAAAATTGATGGGGGCCCTTCGTTCCGCAATCTCTGCAAAGATCGCCGATGGCAAGTTCACCATTGTCGACTCCTTTGAAGTTCCCGAAGCTAAGACCAAACTCTTCCGCACTGCGCTCAACAAGCTCGAGGCCGGAAAGACTACCCTCTTGGTTGAAAGCAGCCGTAAGCTTGACGAAAAGCTTTACCTCGGTTCACGCAACCTCGATGGAGTTGAACTTGTGCTCAGCTCTGAAGTTCACCCCTACGACTTGCTCCGCTACGAGCACGCAGTCTTTTCGAAGGATGCAATCGAAGCCCTGCAGGACACATTGAAGAAGTTCGTCTCCAAGCGCAGCAAGGCCGCTGCCCAGAAGGAGGTTGCATAATGCCGACCCTCTATACCGTTATTCGTCGTCCCTTGATCACTGAGAAGGGCATGGGCGTCAAAGAAACTCAGAACACGCTAGTCTTCGAGGTTGCTCTCAAGGCCACCAAGACCGAAGTCAAGCAAGCTGTCGAGACCCTCTTCAAAGTCAAGGTTACTGGTGTCCGTACTGCTACGGTTGAAGGAAAAGAACGCCGCCGTGGTAAGTACTCCGGTTACCGTCCTGACTGGAAGAAGGCATATGTTCGCCTTAAAGAGGGCGAGAAGATGCCGGAATATCTCAATAGCCTCTAATGCACGAAACAGATTCAAGTAAACCGAATCGCCGCTGATCACTTCAGCCGCGTGCCGAAATAAAGAAGAACAGGCAAGGAACAAAGACGATGCCGATTAAATCATTTCGACCGATCACCCCTTCACTCCGCTTTGCGACGAAGCTAGTCAATAGCGACATCACGACGGATACGCCGTACAAGCCGTTGCTCGCCGTCAAGCCGCGTACCGGAGGACGAAACAGCACGGGTGCTCTCACCATGCGCCACCAAGGTGGCGGTCACAAGCAGAAGCTGCGCCTCATCGACTTCAAGCGTGACAAGTACGGGATCCCAGGTACAGTCGCCACTATCGAGTACGATCCAAACCGTAGCTCCCGCATCGCACTCGTCAACTACGCAGACGGCGAAAAGCGTTACATCATCCAGCCAGTCGGTCTCACGGTCGGACAGTCAATCATGAGCGGCCCGAATGCCGATATTCTTGTTGGCAATGCTCTGCCGTTGAAGAACATCCCGTCTGGTACCACGGTGCATAACATTGAGCTTCGCCCTGGAAAGGGTGCTCAGATGGCACGCTCCGCCGGTGCGGCAGTTCAATTGGTCGCCAAGGAAGGCGATTACGCTCTCCTCAAGCTACCCTCGGGCGAAACCCGGAAGGTTCTCGTCGAGTGCATGGCGACCATCGGCCAAGTTGGAAATACAGATCACGAGAACGTCACCATCGGTAAGGCCGGTCGCAACCGTTGGAAGGGTATTCGCCCTGCCAACCGTGGCGTATCAATGAATCCTGTTGATCACCCACACGGTGGTGGTGAAGGTAAGACCTCGGGCGGACGCCACCCGGTAACCCCCTGGGGCCAGCCGACACGCGGTTACAAGACCCGCAACAACAAGCGCACAGATGTATTCATCGTCAAGCGTCGTAACAAGTAGCGAATTAGAAATTCAGTAGGCAGTACCTGTGGCACAGCAACACCAAGTCTCGCAATTGAGAGATTCGTCGTATCCAGCATCGCAACAAAGAAAGTCGGAGCTCAGCAAAATGTCACGTTCAGCTAAAAAAGGTCCCTTTATCGACGGCCACCTCATGTCCAAGATCACTGGCATGAACCAGATCAACGACAAGAAGGTTCTGCGCACATGGTCCCGCCGGTCCACCATCCACCCGGACTTTGTTGGTCATACCATTGCTGTTCACAACGGCCGTAAATTCATTCCGGTCTACGTGACGGAAAACATGGTCGGCCACAAGCTCGGTGAGTTTTCGGCTACCCGCACCTTCAAGGGCCACTCGGCACGTGCCAGCGAGACCTCCGCAAAGCCCAAATAGACGGGTTGACGCAGTAACGTATCACCGCTAGCTGTCATCCAGGCAGCGTAGTAGAAGTTCTGAAGGACGAAGATCATGGCTAAGGTAGTAGCAGAGACAATCCGAGAGTTCCGCGCTGAAGCTAAGTTTCAGCGCACCAGCCCACAAAAGGCGAAGCTTGTTCTTGACATGATCAAGGGCCTTCGCGTGGAGCAGGCACTCAACACCGTTCACTTCAGCACCAAACGCATGGCTCCAGTCATTGAGAAAGTACTGCGTTCCGCGATCCAGAACGCTACTTATGTCAGCCAGGAGCAGGGACTAGATGTTGACGTTGACAATCTCTACGTGCGCACTGCAATTGCGAACGAAGGTCCCCGCATGAAGCGAATCCGGCCCGCCCCAATGGGTCGCGCCTTCCGCTACCAGCGCAGGCTTGCCCACATCATCGTGACCGTTGCAGAAAAGAAATCAGATGCTGCTAGTGTTGCCACTAAAGCAGCTGCTCCAGCCGCTGATACTTCGGTCGCACCAAAAGCCGCAGGCAAGAAGCCAACAGCCAAGAAGCCAGCCAGCAAGAAATTGGCAAAGTAACTAGCTTCAAAGCGGTAAGTTTCTTGTAACATTAAAGTTTTGCAATACTGCCCGTCGGCTCAACCGGCACAGGGCACGGAGTAAAGGGAAGATATGGGACAGAAAGTCCATCCGTATGGGTTTCGCCTCGGCATCAACAAGCCGTGGAAGTCGCGCTGGTTCGTGGAACGTGGCTACGACAAGCTGCTAGTCGAGGACGTCAAGCTGAAGGCCGAGCTGCGCGAGAAGCTGAAGGCTGCCGGCGTCAGTTCCGTAGAAGTTGAGCGCCCAGGTAACAAGTTGCGCTTGATCATCCGCACTGCGCGTCCTGGAATCATAATTGGTCGCAAGGGTGCCGAGATTGACAAGCTGAAGGCCGACATTCAGAAGCGCACCAGCCGCGAGGTCTTCATCGATATTCTCGAGGTCAACAAGCCGGAGCTCGATGCTCAGCTCGTCGCCGAGAACATCGCCCTGCAGCTCGAGAAGCGCGTCAGCTTCCGGCGTGCGATGCGGAAGTCGGTTGACTCCGCCCTTCGTTTTGGATGCAAGGGAATCAAGGTTCGCGTCTCCGGTCGTCTCAACGGAAACGAGATCGCCCGCTCCGAATGGTATCTCCAGGGTCGGCTCCCACTGCACACGTTGCGCGCCGACATTGATTATGGTTTTGCTGAGGCTCACACCACCTATGGCATTATCGGCGTCAAGACATGGGTCTACCGTGGCGATATCTACGAGCAGAAGAAGCGCCGCGATCAAGGCGTTCCCACCAGCGCGTTCGCATCGTAAAGTTTTCCCCGGCATCGCCGGAGTTTTAGGGGAGCAACGTCTCCCCGAAAGAGTGAAGAGGGTTTTCTTATGTTGATGCCAAAGAAGGTCAAGTATCGCAAGCAGCAGCGCGGCCGCATGTGTGGCAAGGCGTGGCGCGGCTCCGATCTTTCGTTCGGTGACTTCGGCCTCAAGGTCATGGAGTGCGGTTACATTACCGACCGCCAGATCGAGGCCAGCCGTATCGCCATGACGCGCTTCATCAAGCGCGGTGGTAAAGTCTGGCTTCGTCTCTTTCCGGACAAGCCCATCACCAAGAAGCCTGCCGAGACCCGTATGGGTAAGGGTAAGGGGGCTCCCGATCATTGGGTCGCCGTCGTCCGTCCCGGCAAAATCCTGTTCGAGATGGAAGGTGTATCCCCCGAGCTTGCTCGTGAGGCCATGCGTCTCGCCGCCCACAAGCTCCCGCTCAAGACCAGCTTCGTCATGCGCCACGACGTCAAGGCAACGGTCGCAGCCAAGTAAGAATTTGTCTCAAGGATAAAATAATGGAACTCGAAAAGATCCGTAATCTAAGTGACGAAGAGCTAGTCAAGCAGCAGGCCACCGCTGCGGAGCAACTCTTCCGTATTAAGTTTCAGAAGAGCCTCGGCAACGTCGAAGGCCTCAAGAAGCTCCGCACTCTCAAGCTAGATATCGCGCGGATCCAGACCGTAACCCGTCAGCGTTCGCTGGCAGTAGAAAAGGCGGCTGAACCCGTCGTTGCGAACGTCGCGCCGGCAAAGAGCACCCGTACCGCCCGCAAGAAAGCGAAGAAGGCCTAACTATGTCAGAGACACCCAATACCACCGCAGCGCAGACATCCGCCGAGCCCCAGGCATCCCGACGCAATGAGAAGGTTGGCCTTGTAGTCTCGACCAAGATGCAAAAGACGATCGTCGTCGAGATCGAAATGCGTAAGGCGCACCCTAAGTACAAGCGCGTCCTCAAGTCCAACAAGAAGTTCTACGCTCATGACGAACAGAACTCTGCGCGAGTCGGTGACGTGGTCCGTATTCGTGAGGCACGCCCACTGTCCAAGCTGAAGCGCTGGTCTCTCGAAGAGATCGTCCGCCGTTCTTCGCTCGCCCAGATCGCTGACGATAAAACGGCAGCTGCGACCGAAGCTAAGTAATCAGCCAAGAGGCTTCGGCCTCATGAAAAGCAATTGGGCACAAGGGGCATTTGCCCCGGGCCGTTACACCCAGGAGAAGAACGATGTCAGTACAAATGAGAACTATCCTTGACGTGGCCGACAACTCTGGCGCACGCAAGCTGCAGGTGATCCTGCCCCTCGGTGGCGGTCTAGGCAAGAAAGCTGGCCTCGGCGACGTTGTAACCGCCGCTGTCAAAGAAGCCTCCCCCGATGGAACCGTGAAAAAGGGTAAAGTAGTAAAGGCAGTTATCGTCCGCACCCGCAAAGAGTATCGCCGACGGGACGGCACGTACATCCGCTTCGACCAAAACGCAGCTGTCGTCATCAATGATGCCAACGAGCCGGTCGGCACCCGAGTCTTCGGCCCAGTCGCACGTGAGCTTCGTGAGAAGAAGTTTCTCAAGATCGTTTCGCTCGCACCTGAGGTTATCTAGTAGTCAACGAAATTCGGCCATCGCCTCCATGTGGTGGTCTTAATGCGGATTCCGGCTCCGTCAGAACGCCGAGGATAAGAGAGAATCATGGCTGGCATCAAGATCAAACGTAACGATAAAGTCGAAGTTATCGCAGGTAAAGACAAGGGCAAGCAGGGCCGCGTTCTCCGCGTCATCGCCGAGAAGAATCGCCTTCTTGTTGAAGGCGTCATGATGGTCAAGAAGCACGTCAAGCCCAACCCCCAGCAGAACATCAAGGGCGGCATTGCCGAGCAGGAATCTACCATCCACGTCTCTAACGTCATGCTTCTTGATGCAGACGGCAAGAAGACTCGTGTCGGATCTCGTATGGAAGGCGACAAGAAAGTCCGCTTCTCAAAGGCAAGTGGCACCACCATCCCTGAGAAGAAGCGCTAACAATAGCCACTGTTTCAAGGGATCACCCCACGTATCGGTAAACGGAATATATCCCACCCCGGCATCCGTGGAGAAAGCGCAGACCAATCATGGCAGCACGATTCAAAGAGAAGTACGAGACAGAGATCAAACAGGCCCTTGCTAAGGACCTCAACATCACCAATCCCATGGCGATTCCGAAGCTGGAGAAGATTGTCATCAACATGGGTCTCGGCGAAGCCACCCAGAACGTCAAGATCATGGATCCCCTGGTCGCCGATCTCGCTTCCATTACTGGTCAGAAGCCAGTGACCACCAAAGCGAAGAAGTCGATCGCTGCATTCAAAGTTCGCGAAGGTATGCCGATCGGTGCAATGGTCACCTTACGTGGCGAAAAGATGTACGAGTTTCTTGACCGCCTCATTTCCATCGCGCTTCCACGCGTCCGCGACTTCCGCGGCGTGTCCTCGAAGAGCTTTGATGGACGCGGCAACTACACCCTTGGACTTCGCGATCAGCTGATCTTCGCTGAAATTGACTATGCAAAGGTGGACAAGCTCAAGGGTATGAACGTCACCATCGTCACCACTGCGAAGGATGATAACGGTGCTCGTGCTTTGCTCAAGGCATTCGGTATGCCCTTCCGCGTAGGAGCATAGTTCAGTAGTCAGGCTACGGCCTCAAAAAGTTTACAGTCAAGATCGAGAGCAAAATACATGGCAACCACAGCAAAACGCGTCAAAGATGCAAGGACCCCAAAGTTCAAGTCTCGCCAGCATAACCGCTGCCAGCTCTGCGGCCGCCCCCGTGCCTTCCTCCGGAAGTTCGGTGTCTGCCGTCTATGCTTCCGCAACCTCGCCCTCAAGGGAGAAATTCCGGGCGTAGTCAAATCCAGCTGGTAGACTAAGAGTTCACATCTGTGCGGCTGCTGTCGCATGGTTACTCCAGAGACCTCCGTCAAGGCTCACGCTCAAGACGCTGCAGTCTGGATCCATCACCTGTACCAAACATTCCCGCTGGTTCTCGTGAGAGATACTCATGAGCGAACGGGGAGTGAAGGAGAACGAATGAACCTCACTGATCCAGTAGCAGACTTCCTGACCCGCATCCGTAATTCCATCCGTGCGCGTCACCAGAAGCTCGACGTCCCCGCTTCCAAGCTAAAGTCCGAGATCGCCCGCATCCTCAAGGAGGAGGGCTACATCGCAAACTTTAAGCCAACTGAAGAGAACGGCCAAAAGGTCATCCGCGTTTATCTCAAGTACGGCCCAAACAATGAAGCCGTTATCCGTGATCTTCAGCGCGTCTCCCGTCCCGGTTGCCGCGTGTACCTCGGTCGCGACGAGATTCGTCGTGTTCAGGGTGGTCTCGGCATCTCCATCATGACCACGCCCAAGGGTGTGATGACTGGTCGTCAGGCCCGTCGCGAAGGTGTTGGCGGCGAAATCCTCTGCGAAGTCTGGTAATTCTCGGTCGCCCGCTTTTCTAAAGCGGGCGACATGTAACTCATAGGCACCAAGGCGGCTCCCCGCCCGGCTGCAGTGGAACAGGCATAAAACCTGCGACTCGCAAGCCACACGAAAGAAGATCTCTATGTCCCGTATTGGCAAGAAGCCGATCGCTCTACCAGCTGGCGTCAAGTACACCGTTGACGGTGCCACTGTTCTCGTCGAAGGCCCAAAAGGAAAAGTCACCGCGATGCTTCCAGGTGGCATTGTTCTTGTGCAAAAGGATGGTCACCTCATCGCTGAGCGTCAGACAGACAAGCAGGCAGCCTTTCATGGTCTAGCCCGCGCCCTTGTCTTCAATGCGGTCACAGGAGTGACCACGGGCTGGAGTAAGGACCTGGATATTGTTGGTATTGGTTATCGTGCAGAGCTGAAGGGTAAGGGCATGGTGGTCTTCACCCTCGGCTACTCCCACCCCATCGAATTCCCCCTGCCAACCGGTATTGAAGTCACCATTGACCCCAAGCAGACTCACCTCACGATCTCCGGCATTGATCGCCAGAAGGTTGGCCAGGTGGCTGCCGATATGCGTTCGCTCCGCAAGCCCGACCCCTATAAGAACAAGGGTGTTCGGTACACAGGTGAGAAGCTCAAGAAGAAGGTCGGAAAGACCGGAGCTAAGTAATCGATTCGCGGGGCAATCCTTGAGAATATTGATATTCTTATGGTTTGCCCCGCATAACGTGAAAATAACCGAACGTCGTCAGCACTCTGGCGACGCCACTAGGAAGGAAAGCGACTCATGATCAATCCTCGTCAAAGAAACGTCATCCGCCAGCGCGTTCACACGCGCATCCGCGAGAAGATGTCCGGCACTGCAGAGCGTCCCCGCCTCAACGTCTACCGCTCGCTCAACCACATCTACACCCAACTCATCGATGACCTAAACGGTGTAACTATTGCCGCTGCCTCCTCAATGGGTAAAAAGGGTGAGGAGTCGGTCTACGGTGGCAACATTGCCGCCGCCAAGCTCGTAGGCAAGCTAATTGCAGAGCGCGCGCAAGAGAAGGGCGTCAAGAAGATCGTGTTCGATCGTGGCGGCTACCTCTATCACGGTCGCGTCAAAGCCCTCGCAGAAGCCGCCCGCGAAGCGGGTCTCGATTTCTAAGGTTCCCCAGGCTACTTCTAAGGCAGCCAGAAAGCTGGAAAACATTATGGTAATAAAGAAAAAGATCGACGCGAACCGGCTCAACCTCAAGGACGAGGTCGTCTCCATCAATCGCGTCACCAAGGTCGTCAAGGGTGGTAAGAACATGTCGTTCGCTGCGCTCGTCGTCATTGGCGATCCAGGCGAAGGTGTTGTTGGCTACGGCTCAGGCAAAGCGAAGGAAGTCCCTCAGGCTATTCGTAAAGGCATTGAAGCCGCCAAGAAGAACCTGCACAAGGTCAACCTCACCGAGACCACCATTCCGCACCAGGTTCTCGGCCACTTCGGCGCCGGCCAGGTCATGCTCAAGCCAGCTGCAGAAGGTACTGGCATCATCGCCGGCAAAACGGTTCGCGCCGTCATGACCGCCGCGGGTGTTCAGAACGTACTGACCAAGTCCCTTGGCACAGCAAACCCCCACAACGTTATCAAGGCCACCTTCGACGCTCTCATTCAGCTTCGCAACAAGGCCGAAGTCGCCGCCCTACGCGGCAAAGCAGTGGAAGAGCTCTAAGCTCATCCTTGCTCTAAAAGTTCCAGAGGAGCTCTATCATGGCTGACACCAACGCAATCGCCAAAATCAAGCTGCAGTACTTCCGTTCCAAGATCTGCACTCCGGTCAAGCATAAGCTCGTGATCAAGGGCCTAGGTTTCACCCGACTCAATCAGATCGTCGAGCGCGAAGACACCCCCTCCGTTCGCGGCATGGTCGCCAAGGTTCCACACCTGGTCCGCGTCGTCAACTAACTATTCGTTTGGTTCAGCCGAAGCTGGCTGCACTGACATTGGGATCGGGAGAGCATGGCTTCAACAATGTTCTCGACTGATCCTCACGTTTTACCCCGTAGGGTTTTCAGCCCAGGGCACATCATGCGAGTCGGCCACCCAATGAGGTGATCGGCGTTAAGCGAGGAAACACAATGGCAATTCGTAATCTCTCCAATCTCCGCGCCCCCAAGAAGGCCAACGAGAACAAGAAGCGTGTCGGCCGCGGTATGGGTTCGGGCATGGGTAAGACCTCCACCCGCGGCCACAAGGGCCAGGGTTCACGATCGGGCTCCAGCCTGATGCGCGGCTTCGAAGGCGGTCAGATGCCCCTTCACCGCCGTCTCCCCAAGCGCGGCTTTACGAATATCTTCCGCGTCGAATATCAGGTTCTCGGTCTCGACCGGATCGCAGAAGTCGTGGCCCAGTCCGCTGACAACGCTGAACTGACACTTGAGAAAATCGTTGCACTCGGCCTCCTGCGTAAGCGGAAGGGTCTTATCAAGGTGCTCAACAATGGCGAGCTTACCTCCGCCGTTACCGTACACGCGCATAAATTCTCTGCCTCCGCAAAGGAAGCAATCGAGAAGGCCGGCGGCAAGGCCATCCTGATCGGATAGTTGTTCAGGTTCGTCGCGGAGTCATCTCCGCGGCGAACCTGAACGTTTTGCTAGATTCAGTGTGGGGCATCAACCCGCACATCAATATTGCTCCATCAGGGGCGTAAGTTCAGGGCTTTAACGATTTCGAGGTCTACACCGATGTTAGAGAAATTCGCCAACATCTTCCGCATCCCCGACCTCCGCAAGCGTGTGCTCTTCACGCTTGGCATGCTGGCCGTTTACCGTCTCGGATCGCACATCCCAACCCCCGGTATCAACGCCGATCTTCTCGCCCAGTTCTTCAATGCGAACTCAGGGTCAGCTCTCGGATTGGTGGATCTGTTCTCCGGTGGTAACCTCCGCAAGCTTACCGTCTTCGCTTTGGGGATCATGCCGTACATCACGGCGTCCATCATCTTCCAGCTGCTTACCGTCATCTATGAGCCGCTCGCTAAGCTACAGAAGGAAGGCGAACTCGGTCGACGCAAGATTACACAGTGGACTCGGTACGTCACGGTGCTTCTGGCTATCGTCCAATCCTTCGCGATTGCCTTGACGCTCACCAATACCTCCACTGGCGCGCCGATGGTTACTATCCCGCGCGGTGCCTTCCTCCCAATGTGCGTCCTGACTCTTACCACTGGCACAGCATTCATTATGTGGCTGGGTGAGCAGATCACTGAACGCGGCATCGGGAACGGAATGTCACTATTGATCTTTACCGGCATCGTTGTAGGCTTGCCCAAGGGCATCGCCGAACTCTACGACAAGGCCAGTACCAACGCATGGGGAGCTTTCACCCCCATCGCCATCGCAATCCTCGTCGCGCTCATGATCGGGGTCGTTGCCTTCATCGTCTTCGTCGAGCGTTCCGAGCGACGCATCCCCGTTCAGTACGCCAAGCGCATCGTCGGCCGCAAGATGATGGGTGGCCAGTCCACGCATCTCCCGCTTAAGGTGAACTCCGGCGGAGTCATGCCGGTCATCTTTGCCAGCTCGATCCTGTCTGCGCCGCTACTCTTTGCGAACGCAACGGTCTTCGGCTACTCCTTGCATGATTCGCCGTTCTTCGGCCCGATCTTCCGCAACCTGGCGCCCGGCGAGCCTTGGTATGAGTTGCTTTACATCGCAGCGATTATCTTCTTCGCCTACTTCTATATCTCCATCGTCTTCCGTCCAGATGACATCGCCGACAACATGCGCAAGTACGGCGGCTTCATCCCTGGCATTCGCCCTGGCAAGCGCACCGCAGATTTCATCAACGACGTTCTCACCCGCATTACCCTCGTTGGTGCTATCTACCTCATCATTATTTCCATCATTCCTACGCTTCTTATCAGTGGTATCCACTTGAATCACCTTTGGCTGCTTGGTCCCATATTCGACAAGCTTCCGACGTGGACTACCAACGGTCTCGGTGTTAACTTCTACTTCGGTGGCACGTCGCTCCTTATCGTCGTCGGCGTAGCCATGGATACCGTCCAGCAGATCGAATCGCAGCTCATCATGCGCCACTACGACGGCTTCTCTCCTAAGAGCGGACGTATCCGTGGTCGCAAGAGCTGGTAGGAAACTCACAAGTTGACCAACGATTCCGCAACTCATCCGCCGGCCCCCGCAGACACAACCTTCCTGCCCGGGCCGGTTCTCCTTCTGGGAGCACCTGGCGTAGGCAAAGGTACCCAGGCTAAGCTTCTGATGGCCGAGTATGGTATTCCGCAGATTTCTACCGGAGACATCCTCCGTGCGAACATCGCGAATGGTACAGCGCTCGGCAAGGTAGCCAAGTCGTTGATGGATCAAGGGCAACTGGTCTCAGACGATCTTGTCAACCAGATGGTCGCCGAGAGACTCGCCGAACCAGATACGCATCGCGGCTATATCCTCGATGGGTATCCTCGTACCATCAATCAAGCCTTGTGGGTGGATAACCACCTTGCCGCCGCAAGCACCGCGCTCCCTGTCGTTGCCATCAGTATTCTGGTCGACTACAAAAAACTGCTCCACCGCATCACAGGGCGGCGTATCTCGCCGGCCGGACGCATCTACAATATCTACACGAGCCCTCCGGCAGTGCCAGGCATCTGCGATGTCGACGGTTCCATCCTCGTGCAACGGCCCGACGATTCTGAAGAAGTTTTTGCCGAACGTATGAAGACCTTTGAGGCCCAGACTGCACCCGTAGTAGAGCACTATCGGAATCCAGGACGCTTCCAGGAAGTCAACGGCGATCTGCCCGTAGAAGCTGTCACAGTGGCCATCAACGCAGCGTTACACAAGCTGCGTCAAACCTAACCCCTACCCCGTCTCACCGCCCGGTCGCTACACTTTCCCTTATGGCCATCATGATCAAATCGCCCGCAGAGATTGAGAAGATGCGGATCTCCGGTAAGGCTCTCCGACAGGTTCACAACGCCATTGCCCCCCATGTCGTCCCTGGAGCCTCCACCATGGACCTCGAGCGCGTTGCCGTCGCCAAGATTGCCGAACTGCGTGCCCTCCCGGCCTTCAAGGGCTATCATGGCTATCCCTTCGCCCTCTGCACCTCGGTCAACAATGAGGTTGTCCATGGCATGCCAAACGTGAAGCGGATTCTGAAGGAAGGCGACATTCTCTCAATTGACTGCGGAGTCATTATTGACGGTTACTACTCCGACGCTGCCGTCACCTACCCCATCGGCAAAGTCAGCCCGGCCACGGAAAAACTTCTCAAAGTCACTCAAGCCTCACTTGAGGCCGCAATCCAGAAATGTCTGGTCGGTGGCCGACTCGGCGACATCTCCGCCGCCGTGCAGGATATCTGTGAGGCCCAGGGCTTCGGAGTTGTCCGCGACTTTGTAGGGCACGGAATCGGTAAGGCGATGCACGAAGATCCTCAGGTGCCCAACTTCGGTAGTGCGGGCAAAGGCCCCAGACTAAAGGCCGGCATGGTCCTCGCCATCGAACCCATGATCAACGCCGGCGGCCCTGAAGTCCGTGTCTTGGCCGACGGATGGACCGCCGTAACCGTCGACGGCAGCTACAGCGCACACTTCGAGCACACCGTCGCCATCACAAAAGATGGCCCTCAGGTGCTTACTCGCTAGGGAAATCAGCCTAATCTGCGTTACTATAAGAGTTGCTGCGTGCACACAAGCACCTAGTATCAGGAATCACGGGAATCAATCCCCGGCTTCCAAAGGAGATCGTTTGTCGAAGGAAGATGCAATTGAAGTGATGGCAGTCGTCGTAGAGACCCTGCCGAACGCGATGTTCAAGGTCGAGCTTGAAAACAAGCATCAGGCCCTTGCGCACGTCTCAGGACGTATGCGCAAGAACTTCATCCGCATCCTCCCCGGCGACCGCGTCGCGATTGAGCTCAGCCCCTACGACCTCAACCGTGGCCGCATTGTCTACCGCTACAAGTAGACTGCGGCAGGAGACTCCCGCTCCACGTTTCACGGGTTACTCAAGCTGCTTTTGCAACTGGGGTAGGTCAGGGCTTCTGCTCTGACATTCAAGGTCATGCACCGACGGCCAGATAGCCTTGGGGTATGTCCTCTGTCTCATTGGCACCACGCTTTACCTCGCCTCTGGCGGGAGGCACCACCAAGAGAAGGGAATTACACATGAAGGTTCGCGCCTCAGTAAAAAAGATCTGTGATAAGTGCAAGGTAATCCACCGCCGTGGCGTTGTTCGCGTCATCTGCGAGAATGCCAAGCACAAGCAGCGTCAAGGCTAAATACTCAGCAGGTTTTCTGCAGAGTGCTTTCGGACCCGACGGGCTAGTTAGCCGATGTCAAGGCTTGCGATGAACCCGGCGGACTAATCCGTAAACCATTCACCCCGCTTCCCGGCCACGCCCCGAAGCCCAACAGAAAAGGAACCCCATGGCACGTATTGCTGGAGTCGATGTCCCTAATAACAAACAGGCACGCATCGGTCTCACTTACATTTTTGGTATCGGCGACTCTCGCGCCGCCAAGATCCTCACGAAGGCGGATATCGACCCTATCGCGAAGATCGGCACGCTCGATGAAGAGCAGCTGAACCGCATCCGTCAGGTCATCGAAGCCGAGGGCCAGATCGAAGGCGATCTCCGCAAAGACATCTCCCTCAACATCAAGCGCCTCATCGAAATTCAGTCCTACCGTGGTCTCCGCCATCGCCGCAGCCTCCCGGTTCGTGGTCAGCGCACCCACACCAACGCTCGTACCCGCAAGGGCCCCCGCAAGGGCACTGTCGCCGGTAAGAAGAAAGCGACGAAATAAGCCATGGCCAAGACTCAGAACACCAAAGGTGCTGCAAAGCCCGGCAAGAATAAGAAGTTCAAGAAGCGCGAGCGGAAGAACGTTCCATTCGGTCTCGTCTTCATCCAGGCTTCTTTCAATAACACCATCGTCACCATCACCGACCAGGTTGGCAACACGCTCTCCTGGAAATCGTCCGGCTCGCTCGGCTTCCGCGGCTCCCGCAAGGGAACCCCGTTCGCGGCGCAGCAGGCCGCAGTCGGTGCTGCCAACGCAGCTCGCGACCACGGCGTCCGTTCCGTCGATGTGCGCGTCTCTGGTCCCGGCTCCGGCCGTGAGTCCGCGATCCGCGCCCTCGCCACTACCGGCATTGAGGTTCGCTCGATCCGCGACGTCACGCCGATGCCGCACAACGGCTGCCGTCCGCCGAAGCGTCGCCGCGTCTGATCACGGCTTTGCGTCTCTACCAGACTTGCAATCACTATGCTCCGGGCAGCCCTTCCTAAGGCTGTCCGGATTCATCCACCGGATCGGGACCAGAAGGGCAGCCGCCCGTAAACCGATCGTCACCCGAAGTCAGGAGCAATAAAATGGCACGTTACACAGGACCCGTCTGCCGCCTCTGCCGCCGCGACGGCACCAAACTCTTCCTTAAGGGAGCCAAGTGCTTCTCCGAGAAATGCCCCGTCGAGAAGCGCAACTTCCCCCCAGGCCAGCACGGCCAGTCCAAGAAGGTCAAGAAGGTCGTAGGCTACGGTCTCCAGCTCCGCGAGAAGCAGAAGGCCAAGCGCATCTACTTCACCCTTGAGACCCAGTTCCGCGCCTACTACCAGAAGGCCTCGAACCGTACCGGCGTCACCGGCGAACTCCTGCTCCAGCAGCTCGAGACACGCCTCGACAACGTCGCCTACCGTCTCGGTTTCGCGCTCAGCCGCCGCCAATCCCGCCAGATCGTCCGTCACGGTCACGTTACCGTCAATGGTCGCAAGGTCAACATCCCGTCCTACCAGGTTAAGGTTGGTGACGAGATCGCCATCCGCGAAGGCTCCAAGGCTCTCGTTGTCCTCGAAGAGGCGAAGAACTTTGCAGCTGGCCAGAGCTCAGTCCAGTGGCTTGACATCAATCGCGACAATCTCTCCGGCAAGGTCATCGCTCTGCCGAAGCGCGAAGACGTCAACCTGCCTGTCAACGAGCAGCTCATCGTCGAGCTCTACAGCAAGTAACTGTAGACGTTACAAAAAACAAATTTCCTCATTTGAAGCGTAGCGAAGACATACCATCGTTCTTCGTCACGCTTCGAATAGTGAAGCATCACAACCACAACCTAACCCGCAACCGATACACCCCGCCATCTCGCAGAATGCATCGCGAGTGAGCCGGACAAGGAGAAACAAATGCTTTGGAGAGGTTTTCAAAAGCCCAAGCGTCTTGCAGTAGATAACGAAACACTCACCGACAAGTACGGCAAATTTTCCGCTCAACCCTTTGAGCGCGGCTTCGGTACCACCATCGGCAATGCGCTCCGCCGCACGCTGCTGTCTTCCATCGAAGGAGCAGCGGTAACTGCCGTTCGCATCGAAGGCGTTCTGCACGAGTTCCAGTCCATCACTGGCATCGTTGAAGACGCGACCGACATCATCCTCAACCTCAAGCAGATCCCGTTCAAGCTCAACGGAGAAGGCCCCAAGGCCCTCTACCTCCGCGCCGACCAGGCAGGCGTCATCACCTCCGGCTCCATTGAGGCCGATGGCGACGTCGAGATTCTCGACAAGAACGTCTACATCTGCACCGTCTCCGAGGGTGGCAAGATCGACATGGAGATGCGCCTCAAGCGTGGACGTGGTTACATCTCTGCCGACAAGAACTTCGACGCTGACCTCGGCCTCGGCTTCATCCCCGTGGACTCAGTCCACTCCCCAGTCCGCAAGGTTAACTACCTCGTTGAGGCTGCTCGTCTTGGTCAAATCACCGACTACGACAAGCTCACCATCGAGATATGGACCAATGGAACCGTGCTCCCCGCAGACGCGCTCGGCCTCTCTGCCAAGCTGCTCAAGGACCACATGACCATCTTCATCAACTTCGAAGAAGAGATGGAAGCCGGTCACGATGGCAGCCACGACGGTCCCGCCCTGCGCAATGAGAACCTCAACCGCTCCGTAGAAGAGCTTGAGCTCTCCGTCCGCAGCTACAACTGCCTCAAGAACGCCAACATCGCCACCATCGGCGAACTCATCCAGAAGACCGAAGCCGAAATGCTCAAGACAAAGAACTTCGGTCGCAAGTCTCTGAACGAGATCAAAGAGATCCTCGCGCAGATGGGCTTCTCCCTTGGCATGAAGATTGACGAGAACGGCAACCCCGTCCCAGGACCCACCTCGGTCCTGCCGGCAGCCACCCTCGCCGCCAGCTTCGGCAGCTTCGATGACGATGACGAAGACGAAGACGACGATGAAGACATCGACCTCGGTTCCAGCGAGCCCGAAAACTTCTAACCCCATCGGAGCGGCAAGCCCCGCGGCCTGCCGCTCCCTTTCATCTTTGCTGAACCCGATAGCTTCATAACTATTGGCTCTGTAAGGGCACTGCCTAGGCTGTGCCGCCTGATATGAGCTCCGCGCTCTACCAGGCATGTATCAAAAATTGAATGACCGACTCCCGGCATAAGCCGAGTCGAAGGAGATCTCCCATGCGTCACCGCAATGCAGGATTCAAACTAGGCCGCAATACCAGCCATCGCCGCGCAATGTTGCGCAACCTCGTCACCTCCGTCATCCTCATGGACCGCGTGGAGACCACCATTACCAAGTGCAAGGCCACCCGTCCCATCATCGAGAAGATGATTACCCTCGGCAAGCGCGGCACTGTGCATGCCCGCCGTCAGGCCGCAGCCTACTTGATGACACCAGATTCCGTCGACCGCCTCTTCAGCACCGTCGCACCCCGCTACACTGATCGCCAGGGCGGATATCTCCGCATCACGCGCACCGGTGCCCGCAAGGGTGACGCCGCCGAGATGGCCTTCATCGAACTCCTCGGAGCAGAGCATGAGCTCAACGAGAAGGCACAGAAGCGCGCTGACGCCCGCACCAAGAAGCGCGAAGAGCTCGCCAAGCAGATGGAAGAGCAGAACCCCGGTGAAGCACCAAACGCCGAGGCGTAGACTCCTTCGTACATAATCAAAAGGCACGGCTTGCGCCGTGCCTTTTTCATTGTCTGCATCCAATTCCCAGCTGCCTAGGTTTCCACCTGACCACCGTGCAGCATCACGCGATTCTTGCCCGCACGCTTTGCCGCATAAAGAGCCTCATCAGCCAGAGCCACCAGTTGGAGTCCATTCACCAGGGACTCGTTCATGGCAGCCATGCCAATACTGACTGTCATCCGCTCATTGTTCCATTGTTCGGCAGCGACCCGTTCCATAATGCGTCGTGCCAGACCCAATGCACCTTCCTCGCCGCTCTCCGGCAGCAGAACGATAAACTCCTCGCCGCCATATCGTGCTGGCAAGTCAGGCAGGCGTACCGTGGTGCGCAGCAATGTTCCCAGCTTACGCAGCACATCGTCACCAGCGGCATGTCCGAACCGGTCATTGATCTGCTTGAAGTTGTCCACATCCATCAACAGCACAGCCAACTCGCGTTTTCTGCGCCGGGCCATGGAGAACTCCATCACCAACCGCTCTTCGAAGGCGCGTCGATTCTTTAGTCCAGTCAGCACATCGGTAACCGCCAGCTTACGCAGTTGTTCATTGGCCTCTTCCAGCTCATGGTGATAGCGGCCCAACTCAGCCTTACGTGCAACTTCTTCCGTTACATCCACCGCGACACCAGCCAGCAGAATGTTCCCGGCGGAGTCATGGCACGGAAATTTGAACGACCTCCAGGTTGAGTTCACACCATCGGCGCCCCGAATATGCTCTTCAGTTTCAACCATTTGTCCACCAGTCATTACTTCCAGATCGTGCGCCCGCGCTGACCGCGATAGGTTCGGCGACCAAAGCCGCTCGTCCGTCCGTCCCAGCCACGTATACTCCCCCACGCCAAACCGCTTCGCAAAACTCTTGTTGTAGAACAGCAATCGCCCCGCAGCATCCTTGATGTAGCTAAGGAAAGGGCTGGCGTTCATAAATGACCGAAATAGCTCTTCGCTGGCCTTGAGTCCTGCTGCAGCTTTCTCTTTTTCCTTTAGCGCATCTTCCAGGGCCTTGCGGTGCATTCGCAGCTCAAGCCGCGCACCTGCCTGCCGTCCCAGCACCTGCAACGTGTTCGCTTGGTCGGGAGTGAGTACCCGTGGCTGCGTATCGATCACGCTCAGCGTCCCAACCGCGTGTCCTTCGGGCGTATAGATCGGCATGCCAGCATAGAACCGTATCGGCGGCTCTCCGCTTACGAGCGGGTTCGTCGAAAACCGCGCATCGCTGAAGGAATCCTTCACCACAAAAAGCTCTGTCTGACGAATTGCATAGGCGCAAAACGCAATCTCGCGCGGGGTCGACTCAATCTTGAAACCATCCGACACCCGAAACCACTGCCGGCGTTCGTCCAACAGCGTCAAAAATCCTACTTGCGTTCCGCAGATCGACGCCGCCAGGCGAACGATCTCGTCGCACTCCGCCTCAGGTGCAGGGTCGAGAACTTCATTCGCCCAAAGCGCCCTTAGTTTCGCCTCTTCAGTCTCAGCTCGCCGTACACTCATCAGTCACCGCTCTAAGTTCTCTGGGAAACCACTTTAGTTAACTTCCTTCAAATCAATCTGCCGTAGGACTCCAGACATTATCGGCCTATGTTTTCAGCACTTTAGCTTCACTACGCGACCCGCAAAATCTGACATGTCTCCGTCTGCAGCGTCCTCTCTACGGAGCCTGCACATCAGGAATCCAGTATATGGGCGGTCGCCTTCCTCCGCATCGTTTCCAGCTACCACTAAACGGTCATTTGGCCCGCACCCACAGAAGTTCCAGCCCTCTCTGAACGCTCTGTCGAGACTCCACCCACATCGAGTAGTATCCCAGTAATCAAAGTCAGCCAGTGCCATAACGCAGAATCGGCGTCGGATAACTCCGACGCCGATATCCCGTTCCTCTACTGTTGAGTCAGATCTCCCAGAAGATGCGTTAGTGCTTGATCAGCCACATCACCCAGCTTGCCGCAATTGTGCCGCCCACAAACAAGGCAAAGCAAAAGCCGCCAAAACGGATCATCATCCGCGGCTCAGATCGTTGTGTAATGCCGAAAACCACCGATGTAAATAATGCGAAAAGCAGGACCGCTCCAAAGTGGCTGATCATCAGGAATGTTTCCTCCCAGTGGCCAGCGAGTGAGCGTCGACTGCAGCAATCACGTTCAGCAGACCCGCAACAACAATAAATTTGGTGCCATAGTCGGCTACTGCTATCTGTACGCTGCTCTGCCCCATGTCGAACACCCGCGCCATCACGTACAACAGTCCGTTACCCAGGTCGCCTGCAAAGTTCAGAATATCCAGCAAGTCACCCGTGTTCGGCACATAAATCTTGCCTTTCAGCGCCAGCCCGATAAAAAACATGCAGACAATCGAACAAAAGAGCAGCGAGCCGCGAACCCACTTCCGCAGCATAAAATGCCCGGCTCCCGGAATCAGCCACCCAGCCAGCAAAACCATCGTTGGCATCGAAGATTTGCCGACGACCTGCGTCGGCACTTGTACATTAGTCGTCATTCCATCTCTGATGATAGACGAAATGCCGCCTTAAATCCGCTACACCCGCACCAACTCCCGTTGGACCCGTCCCGTCACCTCGGCCCGCCCCGGCCGAGCCATCATATTGATCTCGCTCCGCACCCCGAATTCCCCCACAAAATAGATTCCCGGCTCCACCGAAAAACATGTATTTGGCAGAATCAGGCGCTCATCATGAGTCTCAAGATTATCCAGATTCGCCCCATTGCCATGCAGTACCGGCCCGATATTGTGCCCCGTCCGGTGCGTAAACCACTCCCCGAAACCCGCCTTGCGAATCACCGCACGCGCTGCATCATCTGCCTCCCAACCCGCAATCGCCGTCCCTGCTGCAAACGCCCGTTGCACCACACCAACCGCAGCATCCCGGGCATCGCGCACCGTCTCAAACACCAGTTGCTCTCTTGCCGTTGGCTCACGGTCCACCACCCCTGTCCAGGTAATGTCGTAGAAGCAAGAGCCCGCCTGCTCCAGCTTCGCCCAGATATCAATCAAAACAAAGTCGCCTTGCCGAATTGCCTTTGAGCTCTCATGGTTAGGTTCGTAGTGCGAGTCAGCGCTATTCGCCCCCACGCTCACATTCGGCCCATGCTCCCACACCAAACCCTCCCGCCGCATCGCCTCCTGCAGCCACTCCACCATGGCAAACTCGTCCGTGCCACCCGCCCGCACCTGTGTCCCCATCTCCTTCCAGCCCGCCTCTAGAATCCTGTCGATCTTCTCCTGAGCCACAAAATGCGTAGCCATCTGCGCCTCAGTCAGCACCGCCTCAAACTGGCTCACCAGGTTTACAGAGCTCACAATCTCCTTGCCCATCTCCCGCAATAGTTCAACAGTGCCTGCATCCACCAACGAAACATACATAATTGCGTTGCGTGGCGAGTACTGCATCGCAATTCGCGTCTGCCCCACCAACATCGCCTGCAACTGCTCCTCCAGCTCCTGCCACGACGAATACACGTTCTTCACACCCGGCAGCGAATCCAGTCGACCAGCCTCGATCCGGTGTACTAGCTTTACCGGCTCGCCCGCTGCGGGAATGAAGTAAAACCAGCGCCGCGTCACATGCAGGTTCTCTCCCATTCCAAGAATGCGATACGCCAGCGGATCGCGATAATGATGATCGTAGAAGAGCCAGCCATCAACTTGTTGATCCCGAAGTGCAGTCTGAATAGCGTCAAGATTCATGAAGGCAATACTACCGTTTCAGTTCAATCTCTGAAACCCATCCGGCCAGCAGCCAGACGCAGCAAAGGCCAGGATTCGATCCTGGCCTTTGTTGATTCGCTGTTCGTTTCGGTTATGCGGTCGCGGTTTCAGTCGTTGCAGCAGCGGCTGCCGCTGCTGCTGCTTCCTTTTCCTTCGCAGCCTTCTCCGCCTTGCGTGCAGCGGCTGAGTTTTGTCCAAGCTCTGCAGCCAAAGTCTCCGTAGTAAACGACTCAACCACGTCGCCAACACGAATGTCCTTGTGCCCCGCTAGGTCGATACCGCACTCGACGCCCTGACGCACCTCAGACACATCGTCCTTGAAGCGCTTCAGCGAACTGATGCGTCCACGCCAGACCTCTGTGCCCTCGCGCAGCAACCGAACCTGCGCATCGCGCTTGATCAATCCATCCGTCACACGGCAACCGGCAATCTGCCCGACCTTCGTGATCTTGAAGACGTTCAGAACCTCTGCACGGCCTGCATAGTTCTCCTTGAATACAGGCTCAAGCAGGCCATACATCGCCTTCGTGATCTCATCCTGCAACTCGTAAATGATCGAGTGCAGACGGATCTCGACGTTCTCGCGCTCGGCAATCTCCGCCGACTTTCGGTCAGGCCGTACATTGAAGCCGATAACCACGGCATTCGATGCCGAAGCCAGCAGTACGTCGGACTCGGTGATCGCGCCAACGCCAGAGTGCAGCACACGCACCCGAACCTTTTCGGTCGACATCCGCTGCAGTGAGTCGGCCAGTACTTCCACCGAACCCTGCACGTCGCCCTTCAGGATCAGATTCAGGTCCTTCATGCCCGCCTGCTTGATCTGTTCTGCCAGACCCTCCAGCGACACACGCGAACTCTTGGCCAGCTGCGCCTCGCGTTCCTTCATCTTGCGATACTGCGCAATACCCTTAGCCTTGTCGCGGTCCGCCATTACCAGGAACGTATCCCCAGCGTCAGGCATTCCTTCAAGACCCAGAATCTCAACCGGCGTCGACGGCCCTGCTTCAGTAATGGAGCGCCCACGGTCATCGAACATAGCGCGGATCTTGCCGAACGTATTGCCGACAATGTAACTGTCACCCAAACGCAAGGTTCCGTTCTGCACCAGTATGCTCGCCACAGCGCCGCGTCCACGGTCCAGCTTCGCTTCAATCACAGTACCCACCGCCGGACGATCAGGCTGCGCCTTCTGCTCATTGACGTCCGCAACCAGGCAGATCATCTCTTCGAGCTTGTCCAGGTTCAGCCGCTTCTTCGCGGAAACCTCAACAAACTCCGTATCTCCGCCCATGCTTGATGGCAACAGGCCTCGTTGTGCCAGCTGCTGTATCACCTTCGCTGGATTTGCCTCAGGCTTGTCGATCTTGTTCACCGCTACGATGATCGGCACCTTCGCCGCATTCGCATGGTCGATCGCCTCAAGCGTCTGTGGCATCACACCGTCATCTGCCGCAACTACGATGACGACGATATCCGTCACCTTCGCACCGCGTGCACGCATGCGGGTAAAGGCCTCGTGACCCGGCGTATCCAGAAACACGATCTCGCGCCCAAATGCAGGCGAATCAGGCTTCGTCACATGCACCTTGTATGCGCCGATATGCTGCGTAATACCTCCGGCCTCACCGCCCGCCACGTCCGTCGAGCGGATCGCATCCAGCAGCGAAGTCTTACCGTGGTCGACGTGACCCATCACCGTAACCACCGGCGAGCGGGTGATCTCAACCATTCCGGTCGTATCTTCCAGGAAGCCCTCGATCGCCTCGTTCTCCAACTGCTCTTCCACGGAGATGATCTGCGCATCAGCGCCAAACTGGCGTGCCACATCCTTCACCAACTCGCCCTCAAGCGACTGGTTTACGGTCACAAACACACCCTTCATCAAAAGGGTCGCAATCAGGTCCTTGCCGCGTACATCCAGCTTCTCGGCAAGGTCCTTCACGCTGATACCTTCAGTCACCGTGATCGTACGCGTGATCGGCAATGGCTCCCGCGAGATCTGCGAACCGCCAAAACGTGGTGGCGGCTGGAAGCCCTTCATCGGGCCTTCCTTCGTCTTCTCGTAGCGCTGTCCACCGCGACGCTGGCCAGGCCGTGCTGCTGGCCTCATGCCACCCGGAGTCTCTCCAGGACCGGGCATCACGCCAGGCGCGCCACCAGGTCCACCCGGTCGAGCACCAAATCCAGGTCGTGCCGCGAAGCCAGGACGAGCACCACCAGGGGTAAATCCAGGACGGCCAGGAGCGCCGCCTGGTCCGCCCGGCCCACCAGGAAACGTGCGGGTCGGATGCATCGGACGACGTGCTCCCGGTGCCATTGTGCTCGGACGCGAACCCGGTGCGCCAGGAGTTTGTGGGCGGGGACGCTCAAAGATAGGCCTGCCGCGCTGCGGTGTTCCAGGAGCCACCGGCGGTGCGGTATAGATAGGACGCGGTCCCGTCTGCGGCATAATCACGCGCCGTGCAGGCGGCCCAGCAGGTACAACTGGTGCCGGTGCGGGTGCTGCGACAGCGACCTCAGGAGCCGCTGGAGCAGCCGCCACTGGCGCGCTCACCGGTGCGTGTACCGTCGGCGCAGCAGCAGGTACCGCAACCGCCGGAACTGCCGGCGCAGCAGCAGCTTCGGTCACTATTGCAGCAGCAACAGGCTTCACAGGCGCAGAAACAGCCGGGTGCGCAACCATCATGGGTCGCTCTTGTGCCGGGGTTGCTGGTGCCGCTACAGCCACAGGTGGACGAGCGATTACCGGGCCGACCGGAGGCCTGCTGGCAATCGCTGGAACTGGGGGGGGCGCAACAATATTCGCGTGCTGACGCGGCAACGGCACAATGCGCCGGGGTGCGGTCGCAGCAAATGCAGCTGGTGCCGCAGCAACAACTGGAGGTGCGGACGGTACGCTTTTGGCAGGTGCCGACACCACAGGCGGGTGAGCTGGTGCTGCAACCACTGGCGTAGGCCGCGGCGGGGGTGTTGCCCGAATCGTAGCCTCAGCCTGCTTACGCTCCAGAATCGCCTTCAAGGCGTCGCCAGGCTTCGATACCTTCGAAAGATCAAACTTCGGCTTCGCTTCAACAACTTGCTTGCTTGGGCCGCTGCTGCGGCCACCAGTGTTGAAGTAGTTGCGTACTCTCTCGGCTTGGTCGGCTTCGATGGAGCTGGAGTGGGTCTTTCCTGTTACGCCGATCGCCTCGAGCGCATCCAGAATTGGCCTGCTCTTTACTTCCAGTTCCCGTGCCAGATCATTGATTCGAACTTTGCTCATCCGTCCCTTTTAAGTTCCCCTGCGCCCCTAGCTGTTCATATCAGCCTCATCGAGGTAGGAATCTATATTGTATGTATTATCCCCGAAATCGCCTTGTCCGCGCTCTAGGGAGTTGTTGTCGTGCATGGCTGTACGGCTAGCCACGATCGTGCCCATCGCTATTGATGCCCTCGTTCGCGATCTCCTGGCTCTCATCTACCAGGGAATCGATGGTGTCGTTGTCGCGTTCGATCTTCTCTTCCCGCGCATCTGCGTCGCTCAAGGCGTCGCTTTCTGATCTCGCTTCTTCTGCCGCAACGATATCTTCAGCAGATAGTTCGCTTACCTCGACTGCAGTTCCAGTCCCAGCTTCTGCGGCGAGAATTTCTTCCGGTGTCTTTCTCATGGATTGATCTCCTTCACCCTCTGATGCAGCTTCGGTGGAGACTGCTACAACCGGTCGCTCTTCGCCCTCTTCGTACTGGCCAAAGTAGTGCCGCACAGCTACCGAAATCTTCTCCACCGTCTTTTCACCAATGCCCGGAACCTCTTCCAACTGCTCTGGAGTCATATCGGCCAGCGCTTCCACCGTCGTAATCCCGGCGGCGATCAGCTTCTCCAGAATCGTCTCGCCCAGTTCAGACACCTGCTCAATCGGAGTCGTTGGTCCGCCTCCCATTGCCTGCATCTGCTGCTCGACTTCCTGGCGCTTCTCTTCTTCGCTCTTAATGTCGATCTTCCAACCCAGCAACTTCGCTGCAAGCCGAACGTTCTGACCCTTCTTGCCAATCGCCAGCGAAAGCTGGGTATCGTCCACAATCACTTCAATCTGCTTATCCGCCAAGTCAGTAATCGACACGCGGCTCACCTTCGCCGGTTGCAGGGCCTTCTCCGCAAACGTCGTAATCTCGTCCGAATACTCGATAATGTCGATCTTCTCGCCGCGCAGCTCACGAATGATTGACTGAACCCGCATACCCTTCATGCCCACGCACGCGCCCACCGGATCCACATCCTTGTCACGGCTCATCACCGCAATCTTGGTGCGCTCGCCGGCTTCACGTGCAATCGCCCGAATCGAAACCGTACCGTCGTAGATCTCCGGCACTTCGCTCTGAAACAGGTTCTGCACCAATGCCGGTGCAGCCCGCGACACAATCACCTGCGGCCCCTTTGCAGCACGGTCCACGCGCAGCAGAACCACGCGAACCCGCTCGCCTACCGCAAACTGTTCCAACCGGCTCTGCTCACGCTTCGGCATCCGCGCCTCGGCCTTGCCCAGGTCGAAGATCACGTCCATAGGCTCCAGACGCTTCACCGTCGCCGTCAGCACTTCGCCCGCACGGTGGTTGTATTCGTTGAAGACCGTATCCCGCTCGGCTTCGCGCACCTTCTGGAAGATCACCTGCTTCGCCATCTGCGCCGCGATTCGGCCCAGCGGAGTTGTGTCCTTGTAGAAGCGCAGTTCGCCGCCAACTTCTACTTCAGGCGCTAGCTCCCGCGCCTGCTCCAGTGTCATCTGGTTGATCTCGTCTTCAATCTGTTCCTGAGTCTCGACCACGGTCTTGTACACATACGCACGAATCTCACCGGTCTCGCGGTCCATCTCCGCCCGCATGTTCTCCTGCGTCTTGTAGTACTTGCGGGTCGCGAGTGCGATGGCATCTTCAACGGCACCAACCACAACTGCTGGTTCGATCCCCTTGTCCCGGCTTAACGTCTCAATCGATTGGTACAGAACACTTGCCATTGCTCACTCGTCCTTCACTTTTACTTTAAAAAAATAATCTCAACCGTTTGCTTCAGGCCCGCACCCTCAGGATATTTTCTTCAATCCGGAAGCTGCTAAATCTCTGCTACCAGGTTCGCTTTTTCCACGTTCAACAGTGCGATCTCGACCGACTGTTCCGTGACAGCTTTCCTGGCCTTGCCCTTCTGCTTTACCGCTGTCAGGTCGATGGTCAGCACTCCATCGGCAAACTTGGTCAGCCGTCCCTGGTAGTGCCGGTTGTTGTTGACGGCAGTAAAGGTCTGCACCTTGATCAGGCTTCCCTGAAACCGTGCAAAATCCTCCGCCTTCGACAACTTCCGTTCCAACCCCGGCGACGACACCTCCAACGTGTACTCAGCGCCTGGTATCAGATCCTCAACATCCAGAACCGTCCCAAAATCCTGCGCAAACTTCGCGCAATCCTCGTGCGTCACGCCCGACAGCAACTCTGCGGGAACGCCCTTCGGCAGGTCTTCTAACTCGCCCGCCTCCGCAGCCGCCGCCAGCTTCGCTCGTTCCGCCGCATTCTTTTCGACGAAAATCCGCAAAGACCGATGCTTGCCCCCGCCCTGGAACTCAAGATCCACAAGATCCAGATCATGCGAGGCAGCCACACGCTGTGCAACGGTTCGAATTTGGTCAAGCTGCAATGCCATATCTAAACTTTCGGGACCTGTCTCTGTGGCACTTGCAAACAATCTTGAGAGCAAATAAAAAGTGGGCTCTCGCCCACTCATCCACTCCGTCAATTTTCCGGTGTGCTCACGGACTCTTTCATACGACGGAACAAAATCGCTTGCAACCCCGATCTTACATCCATCCCCGCACATTTTCAATGTCTGAAGAATCACGCCCCCCAGCTACACCCAACCAGCAATGGGAGATCAAACCCCGGAGTTGAGTGTCCCATCGAGATCTGGTCGCGGCCACTCGCTGACGGCAGCAGGGCGCTCGCAATCTTAAACTTCGGCGAGGACCCGGTCGTTTCTCCGTGGCATCGGCCTCCATCCAAGGATGCTGGGGCAGGGAAGCAGTCGAAGGCCCGCGATATCTGGGCAGCCAAAGATCTAGGGCCGATCAATTACGACTACAAGTTCACTCTTAAACGCCATGCTTCCTTGCTGTTACGACTCTCCCGCGAATGAATGTTCTCTAAAATCTTGTCAAGCCCCAAAACCACCTAAGTCGATAAAAACAAAAGACATAAAATGTGTCTATTAGTTCCGCTCAATCACATATAATTAAAGCAGAGACCAAAACAGCCCCGGCCCAAATCGGGGCTGTTGACGTTAAGAAATCGGCCACCAGGCCTAAATCTACCCAAAATCAGCAGAAAGAATCCTAACCCGTTTGTTTCCTAATATTTACCTGTAACCCATTTGTTTGGAATGTTTTAGCGGGGCCTTAAATTCTATATTGCTGTAAATAATAGACTTGCGAGTGAGGACCCCCCAGGGGGGTACCCCCCTGAAACCGCCTTTAAACTGCAAACCTGCCACGCAGTGCCCGGAGGAAGCCAGAAAACATGGTCTTTCCCACCCATTTATTTGCTCTGTCTCTCCAGCGACTCTACAATCGATCAACCGCTGACATGGAGACCACGCACAGCAGACTCTATAGTCCGGGCCTAAAACTATGATCATTTCCCCCCTTCCCGAAGCTCTGACCTTCGACGATGTCCTCCTCGTCCCCGCATACAGCGACGTTATCCCCACCCAGGTCAGCACCCAGACCCAGTTGACTCGGAAGATCACCCTCAATACGCCGCTCATGTCCGCCGCGATGGACACCGTAACCGAGTCACGCCTTGCCATCGCCATGGCCCAGCAGGGAGGTCTTGGTGTCGTCCACCGCAACCTCACCATCGAGCAGCAGGCTGGCGAAATCGACAAGGTCAAGCGCTCTGAGAGTGGCATGATCGTCGATCCTGTCACCATCTCGCCTGAGCAGCCCATCGCCGATGCCCTCGACGTCATGCGCCGCTACAAGATCTCCGGCGTCCCCGTCACCAAGAACAAGAAACTAGTCGGCATCCTCACCAACCGCGACCTCCGCTTTGTCTCCCGCACCGATCTCTCCATCGACTCGGTCATGACCAAAACCAACCTCATCACCGTCCCCGTAGGAACTACCCTCGAGCAGGCGGAACAAATCCTCCATCAGCATCGCGTCGAGAAGCTCCTCGTCGTCAACGACGATTTTGAGCTCAAGGGACTCATCACCGTCAAAGACATCCAGAAGAAGCTCAAGTACCCCAACGCCTCCAAGGACTCCCAGGGACGACTCCGCGTCGCTGCCGCCATCGGAGCAACCGGAGACTTCCTCGAACGCGCCGCAGCGTTGGTTGCAGCCCGTGTCGACGCCCTCGCCATCGACTCCGCCCACGGCCACTCCATCCGTGTCCTCGAGGCAGTAGCCGAGTGCAAGAAGCACTTTCCCCACATCGACCTTCTTGCCGGAAACGTCGCCACCTATGAGGGCGCAATGGCCCTCATCGATGCAGGTGCAGACGCCATTAAGGTCGGTATCGGCCCCGGCTCCATCTGCACGACCCGCATGGTCACCGGCGCCGGCATGCCCCAGATTACCGCCATCGCAGAAGCCTATCGTGCAGCCAAAGAGCGAGGCATCTCAGTCATCGCCGACGGCGGCATCAAGTACTCAGGTGACGTCACCAAGGCCATCGCTGCCGGTGCCAGCGTCGTCATGATGGGTTCCCTCTTCGCCGGTGTGGATGAGAGCCCAGGAGAAACCATCCTCTATCAGGGCAGGTCCTTCAAGGCCTACCGCGGCATGGGCTCCCTCTCCGCCATGGCCCAGGGATCCGGCGAACGCTACTTCCAGGGCAAAGAGGACATGAACGAGATCACCAGTGGCGAGCGTCCCAATCTCACCGCCCGAGAAGGTGCCACCCAGAACCGCCTCGCCAAGTATGTCCCCGAAGGCATCGAGGGCCGCGTCCCTCATCGTGGCCCACTGGAAGCCATGGTCTACCAACTCGTCGGTGGACTCCGCTCCGGCATGGGCTACCTTGGCTGTGGAACCATTGCAGAACTGCAAACCAACGCTCGGTTTATCAGAATCTCAAATGCTGGTCTGCGCGAAAGCCACGTACACGACGTCATCATCACCCGTGAGGCGCCGAACTATCACGTGGAGTAACCCACAATCGACTGCAGCGGCCGGAATCACAAACCAGTGATTCCGGCTCGTGTCTTTTCCAGCACCATCGCATCGAAGTGATGCTTGATAAAGAAACCAAGGTCGTTGTACAGCTTCACTGCCGGCTCGTTGGATGCAGTCACCGTCAATGTAATCGCGGTGAAGCCGGTAGCTGCGAGATTCGCCATGCAGCGCTCCAGAAGCATCCGACCAAATCCTCGCCCACGATAAGGCTCCGCCACGCATATCTGGGTGATATGCGCTACTTCCGGAGCAACCCTGGAGCACAAAACCATCCCTGCCAGCGTATCCGTACGCTTATCGCGTAGAACCCAGGACGCGGTGGCTTCAAAGACTCCGCATCCCGGAAAGCGGACAATGTTATGCAAAAACCGCAACGACCCATGCAGCGAACGGTACTGATCGTTGATCTGCGCATCGATGTGGTTTGTATAGGAGGAATGAATCAGCTCCGCCGCAGGTTGATAGCACGATGCCGTCCATCCAGCCAGTTCGATATACTCCGGCAAAGAAGGACGAGTTCCTTGTCCGGGCATTCGATCTACTTGACCAGGAACCATGGGCATGTCGTACTCCATGAACAGCCGCGGGTAAAGCGTAAAGCCTGTCTCTAGGAAACTCTTTTCGATCGCCCCCGCGTCGTAGAGGAGCATCTGAGATTCGATGCGGTCAATGTCTGGGCTATGCACCAAAAGATCCAGCAGATGGCTCAAGAGCCTATCTGTAATCTGTAACGCTTGTTCCGGCTCGCTTGCGACAGCATACGCATCGCCAACCACAGCTTTATGACCTTCATACACGCAGAACGTGAAGCCGCATAGTCGTCCGCGATCGAGTGCCACAAACCCTGGCAAGATGCGCGAGTCAAGGTATTGAAGTAGTAGCTCGCTTGAGCTTTCATAGTCCCAGTGCAAACGTTGCTTCCACACTCGTGCCTCGTCAGCGATCAGCGGCCTCAACTGACGTGCGGAGAAATGGCGAAGGTCAAGAATCTCGAGTTGGGTAGCAACCGTCATCCCAGGCAAAGGTCTCCGTCGAGCTTATAAGAATTCGTAGAGGCTTGAGCGGAAACTCTCGTATCGCGGATACATGCTCAGCGTTGGGCGTAGACCCTATAAACCTCAAGGCCTTGCGAGTCATAGAGAAATAGCGGTTTGTACACACGCCCCGAAAGCCATTGATTAAGGGTATCGGGGCGATTGGCTGGAATCACGAGAATGTGTTCCTGAGTCGGCACTCCGTCACTGCTGTAATGAATCAAGGGCTCATTCCTGTAAAAAGCCAAACCATAATCCATGTCACGCTTCACATCCTGCACGGCAATCAGCTTGACATCAGGCGCTTCGAGGGCAATCTCTCTCGCAAGTGGGCGGGCCGAGTAGTTAAGATCAAGATCTTTCCCATGAAAACCAAGCAAGAAAATCAGCGATACCAGAACCGGAAGCACTGTGGCATTTCTGACTTGTTCGATGCCGAATCGTCGAATGATCAACCAAACGATGCTACCCATTGCTGCAGCTACGGCACCGGCGATGAACAACCATCCTACTGAAGGAACCAACGTCTCATACTTCATATGCTGTGGTGCTAGAACGAGGACGAACACAAGCAGTGCACAAAGCGCCGCATGTGACCAGAGCAACCATGTGGGGAGGCCATCCCGGCGGATTCGATTGAGATAGTCTGCAGTGAGAATGGTAATGGGAGGGATGGAAGGCAGAATGTAGCCTGGTAGTTTTGACCCTGAAAAAGAGAAGAATACAATTGGAAGCAAAGCCCAAAGTACTAGGAATTCTGGAAAAGCGTCCCCAGCGCGGGAGTGGCCAAGGTAGCGCTGCGGATTATGACGCACCTTCCACTCTGCGATCGACACTTGAATAGAATCCACTAACGCGCGGATCGAAATCACAGTCCATGGCATCAATGCCAGTAATACGACGGCCAAGTAATACCAGATCGGCTGATGGTGCTGGTATCGATTTGTAGCGAAACGTTCGAGGTTATGTTCCAGAAAAAAGAGTCGATAAAATGTGGGATTCTTCTTTTGAACGGCGATGTACCAGGGAAGGACGATCACCAGGTAGAGCAGAATGCCGGGGACCCAGATTGTACGGCGCAGAGCAGACCACTCTCGTCGCAGTCCCACGAATAGCAGGATGATGAAGAACGTCAGAAATGGAGCGACAGGGCCTTTCGCCAAGGTAGCGACCGCGCCAAAGAAGTACAGATCAAACAGCCAGAACTTCTTGCCTGTCTCGTACCATGCGTACCAACCAAGCATGCCGATGCAAAAGGGCGCTGCCAATTGCATGTCTGTTGAGGCACCTCGGGCAAAGCCGACGATACCGACGCATGATGCCGTGATGAGCGCTGCATCCAGATGCCCGCCAGGTCTGAATCGCCGCATATGCAGAAATATCAGGATGATCAGGGCGAATGTTGCGGAGCTGGAAGGCAATCGAGCTGACCAGTCTGAAACTCCAAACTCTTTGAAAAAGCTCATGGCGCGCCAGTAGTAGAGCGCAGGCTTTTCGAGCCAGGGTTGGCCGTAGAGAATCGGTGTTACTGTTCCACTCACCAGGCAGTGGTACGAGGCACGAAGATCCTCGATGCGCAGGCTCCGTGGAACCATCTTGGCATTGACCTCGTGGCAAGCCGCTGAGTGCGCTGCGAGCATCTCGCGTGCAATCTGGGCATATCGCGGTTCATCGGCACCGACGAGTCCAAGCTGGTCACCGCCAAAGATCGGAACTAGCCCATAGAGCAAAAGAAAAACGCTGACGATGAAGAGCATGAGGAACTCGCGGGGGGCAGCGAGGGCGGGAAGTGTCCAGAGCCGACGAAGCCAAACGACTGGTGCGCGTTGCATCCACGCGCCGGACTCGGGAGATTGCGACGTCTCATTCATTTACTGTCATGTGCTGAGCGAGACAAGGCTAACAGAGTCCTGTCCGAAGTTGGCTGAGAATGCGTTCCGTTGCGGACGCTAGCGGGCCGTCCAAGGTGCATCCGCTTGCACTGCGATGTCCGCCTCCACCGAAGGACTCCGCGATCTGAGCAACGTCAACCTTTCCTTTGCTGCGGATGCTGAGTCGAAATTGACCAGTGGAATCGAGCTCGCGGAGGAAGACTGCAGATTCCACTCCCGCGATGCCGATGAGATAGCTGACCACACCTTCGCAGTCTTCTGCGTCGGCGCCTGTCTGTTTCAGATCTGCGCTTGTTACCCAAGTCCAGGCCACAGGGCCGTCGCAAATCATATTGGAGAGGGCTACACCCAGCAACCGGATCTTGCTTGCCGGGTTAGAGAAGTAGACCTCCCGGGCTATCTGGCTGGGACTGGCTCCGTTCATGGCGAGGCTGTGTGCCAGGGCGAACGTCTCAGCATTGGTGCTGGAGTAGGTAAATGATCCTGTGTCTGACAGGACTGCGGTGTAGAGGCAAGTGGCGATCGAGGGTGTGATCTTGATCTGGGCCGCTACCGCGATGCGATGCACCATCTCGGCGACGGCGCAGGCGTTCTCGTCGATCCAGTTGAGCGAGGCGAACTCTCTTCCGCTGGCGTGATGGTCGATGTTGATGAGTCGTCGACCTTCCAATCCCTTGAGTCCTGTGCGCTCGATGCAATCGCACTCGAGGATGATGGCAGGTATATCGCCTTCGCCAGCGCTGGCGGCGATTCGGATGCGGTCGACACCGGGGAGGTTGCGGTAGATGAGAGGAACCGGGTCGGCGAGGACGATGTCTGTCTCGCAGCCGAGTTGATCGAGGACTTCGGCCAACGCCAGAACTGAGCCTACTGCATCGCCATCTGGTCGGGCGTGAGAGGTGAGGATGAAGCGGCTGTTGGAGCGGAAGGCATCCAGGAGCTGGGCGATGGAGGATTCAGGAGTCATGCTTTTGTGGAGGGCTCCTGCGTTGAGGTGGGAACGACAGCTTGTGTGTCGGCTCGTTTCTTATCGCGCTTGCGCATTCGCCCGAGCAGTTCGTCCATTCGGCCAGTCATCTTTTCTGATCGGTCGATGGCGAATGATAGTTCGGGAACGTGACGTACTCCCATGCGGTCGCGGAGCTGGGAGCGGATGTAGGCGCGAGCGGTGGTGAGGCCTTCGAGGGTGGAGGCTTCTTCCTCTTCGGTGCCGTGTACGGCGACGAAGACGCGGGCGGATTTGCCGCCGGGCGCGAGGACTACATCGGTGACGTAGCTAGGCGCGATGCGAGGGTCAGAGAGTTCGCCCTCGAGCATGGCACCGATTTCTTCCGAGAAGGTATTTGCGACTCGGTTGCGGTGGTACGTTCTGGCTCTTGGTTCAGGCATAGGTTTATCCGGCGGATTGTCTAGAGTATCAAACTTGACCGTTTACCGCTCAATCGATCTGCTGGATCTGGCGAACCGGGGAGGCTATTCCGAGAGGATTTCGGCGTAGGAGTCGGTGATCTCTGCGCTGAGGTTGTGCGCTATGCCATGAGCGGCGCGATCAATTTGCTCCATTTGACCGGTGAGGTAGCTGTTGGAGTTGGAGATGGCGACGATGCCGAGGGTGGCCCGGTTCCAGACGATGCCGTCGTCCAATTCGGCGATGGAGAGGTTGAAGGAGTGGCGGAGCTTGTCCTTCATGGAGCGGATGACCTGGCGACGGTCTTTCAGGGACTGCGCATGGGATATTTCGATTTCCAGGGTTAGCTTTGAGACGGGCATGGCGGCTCCTACTGGGGGTACCCCCCGGGGGTATACCCCTTGCTAAGTCTATTGTTTGCTGTAGATACAAAATGTGGCTTCGCTAAATCACTACAAACAAATGGGTTACATGTAAATATTAGATTCTAAACAAGTTAGGCCCGGCGTGTTGCCGGGCCTGCTTTTGTTTTCTTCTATTTCTATTCTAGCAGCTGAGGGGTAACTCGCAGACAATCTATATTTGCTTTGTTTTGTTGGGTTTAGGCGGTATTGGGGCTTGACATGCGTTTTTGCTGGGAAATATGGAGAAAGAAAAATGCGCCTATGCGGGGAAGGTGCTGAACGCGCTTTGGCTTCACGAGGATCCCGGCGGCAATACCGTGACGCCACCAGCACCGGGATCAAACCTGCTTTATGATCAGCAAGTTGCCACCGATCAGCAGTATCTAGCCCAGCGACAAACCCCCTCAGCGCCAACATCAGCTCAGTACATCCAAGCTATTTAGAAAGCAATTGCTCCGATTCCAAATGTATGTGCGTTTGGCGCTGCTGCATACCTTGGAGTTGGCGGAAGAGGCTGCTTAGGTTTATCCGCAGATACCAAGAACGGAGTCCAGTTAGCAGGGAGCACCAGCCTAGTGCCTGGAGGTTCAGGTGTGTCGTTTGGTGGAAGCAATGGAAACGTGAACTATGCTGCCCCTGTACCTGACACTCCTTTCCTAGCCTATTGGGAACGCATAACGGCGACCTGAACCAGATTCAATCGGTTGGTGTGGGCACTGCGACTAAATCACCGTTGTATCTGTGTACGCAGATACAACGGGACTTTTGGAGACCCCAATTGCAGATAGACCATAATGCGGATGGTTGGATGTACTTCAGGTACTGGGTTGCGGCCATCGTCGGCTTCTTGCTGATCTTAAACGGTTTATTCGGAAAACATCTAACTACCCGAACGATGGGAAATCGTCCTCCAGTGGAAAATCCTCCAAGCCGTGTCGGGAGAGCCCTTTACATCTTGCTCTGTGTGGAAATCTGCCTGTATGGGGTTTTTCACCTTATCCGGTAGCTTGGTATGCTTCGCATGGGATGAGGGGTGACACGTCATGTATGAAAGCGCATGTTGTCAAGTGGGGCGTGTTTTTGCTGTTGTTTTCTCTTAGCCGCGTCTTTGCGGGGCCATGTCTCCCTTGCCCGGCCTGCTGAGAAAACGTTCTCTTGACTGGTCGCTGCATCTGGGAATAGAAATAGTAGCCATGATTTCCGGAGGAAAGATGATTGTGAAGGACAGGTTCTCTCGACGTAGATTTATCACCGCTACCGCCTCAATGCTGCCTGCTGCAAGTGTGTATGCAAGCGCGAAGAGTATGGGTTTGGTTTCGATGTTTGGGACAGCTCAGCGAGCGGAGACCACTCCAACGACAAACTGGAGGGACGCCGGTGTGATCGACCTGTCGCACTCTCCGTATGCGAAGTTGAAGACCGTGCCGGTGAGGGCGGTTGTGATTCAGGATGGATTCTGGTCGCAGCGCCGCAAGACGAATGTCGCTTCGAGCATTCCCAGCATGCACGATGACCTGATTAATCACGGCCGGATGGACAACTTCAAGCGTCTGGCTGGAAAGTCATCCGAGCCGCAGAAGGGGCCTGTGTATTCGGACTCCGATATTTACAAGTGGACGGAGGCGGTTGGGTTTCAGCTACAGGTGGGGGATCAGCCGGAGCTGCGGAAGTCTACGGATGCAATGATCCGCGATGTGGTGGCGATCCAGGAGCCGTCCGGGTATCTGAATACCTATTACAACGGCGATAAAAAGACGCTGCGGATGCAGTACGACACGCAGACCACTGGACATGAGTTGTACAACATCGGCCATATGCTGCAGGGAGCGATTGCATACTACCGGGCGACGGGCGATCGGACTTTGCTGGATGCGGGCATTCGATTTGTGGATGACTTTCTGATCCCGAATTATGGGCCTGGAGCAAACCAGAAGGCGATCGTCTCGGGGCATCCTGAGATCGAGATGGCGCTGGTTGAACTAAGCCGTACTACCGGCGAGCGGAAGTATATCGATTTGGCAGGGTACATTTTGCATGGGGATGCTCGGGTTCCGCTGAAGCCGCAGCAGATTGTTTATATGTACTGCGGAATGCCGTTTACCTCGCGTACAAAGCTGGAGGGGCATGCGGTCCGCGCAATGTATGCGTGCTGCGGCGCTACGGACTACTACCTGGAGACTGGCGACGCGAGCTACTGGAAGACGCTGAATGCATTGTGGGACGACCTTACGGCGCATCAGCTTTATGTGAATGGCGGCGTGGGGGCTCGTGCTGCGGGTGAGGCGTTTGGCGATGCGTACGAGTTGCCGAATGCGCAGGCGTATGGCGAGAGTTGCGCGGCGATCGGCAACATGATGTGGAACTGGCGGATGCTTGCGGCTTCGGGCGAGGCGAAGTTTACGGACGTGATCGAACGAGCCCTTTATAACGGGATCAATTCGGGTATGTCGCTTGATGGCAAAACATACTGCTACCGTAATCCTCTGGCGTTTGACCCGGCTGGAGAATCAAGGGACCGGCATCTGGTGGATGGGAAGATCCGCAATGCGTGGTACGACACGACGTGCTGTCCGCCGAACCTGGAGCGGACGTTTGCATCGCTGTCGGGGTACTTCTACAGCACGAGTAGCGATGGAGTTTATGTCCATCTGTATGACAACTCAGAGATGAACTGGAACCTGCATGATGGCACGGGATTGAAGGTTGAACAGAAGACGAACTATCCGTGGAGCGGTGAAGTCAAGATCAAGGTGAGCCCGGCGACGCCGAGTGAGTTTGTGATGTACGTCAGAATCCCGGGTTGGTCTACGAAGAACACCGTCAAGGTGAATGGCAAGGAGTTTGCGGGGGCAAAGCCGGGCCAGTATCTGGCGATTCGCAGGCGCTGGTCTGCGGATGACACGATTGATATGCAGTTCGACATGACTACGCATCTGCTCAAGGCGAACCCTGCAGTGACGGAGGATCGTGGAAGAGTTGCGTTCCAGCGTGGACCGATTGTGTTTTGCATGGAGCATCTAGACCAGCCGGATCATAGCTCAGGGATGAACCTTGCGGGATATACGGTGCTGACTGACGGCGTGACCACGGCGCACTTTGAACCGACTCTGCTTGACGGTGTGATGGTGCTGAGTCATCCGGGGACGATCAGTAAATCGGCTACCGACACGGGGCTTTATTTCCCCGCTTCGACACCGGAGGCACCGGCGAGTCCAACGACGGTGCGGCTGATTCCGTATTATGCCTGGGCGAATCGTGATCCTGCCTCGATGCAGGTGTGGATTCCGTACAAGCAAGCATAGGTGATTTGCCAACACGGCTGAGAGCTGTTTAACCAGATCTCAGCCGTGGCTTCAGCTTCGGCCTTCGTCAATTCCTGAGCGGGTCCCCCTGCAAACCATGGATTCTCTCACAAGTTTTGTGGCGAAATTATTTTTCTTGACAAGCGCAATCTCGTGCGACTAACTTACGCTTCGTATCAAAGACAATTAGACTCAGTAAACGTTTCCAGCTTCATGCAGCCTTTCTTTGCTGCAGAGAACATTTCTGGCTCGCTAAATTGCAGAGTGTTCTTTAGTTGAAGAAAACGTTTTCATGCGCCGTGCGACGACTTTTTGGAGCAGCGGTTGCGAAGACTTGATTACATTTTGGAGAGCAAATCGATGAAATTTTGGAGAATGCATTTAGCGTTACTGCTCGCTCTAACTTTATGTCTGGCCCGAGGGGCCCAGGCACAGTTTAGCGGTGCTGTATCAGGAATTGTCACCGATTCAAGTGGAGCGGTTGTACCTGGTGCGTCGCTCAAGCTGCAAAGCACGGCGACGGGGGAGCAGCGTACTGCCACATCAGCGACCGATGGAGTCTATCAATTTGTAAGCCTTCGTCCCGGCAACTATGAGCTCTCGATCGGCATGACCGGATTTAAGGCATCAAAACTTTCTTTTGTCTTGCAGACCAATCAGACGCTAAATATTCCTGCGGTACTTGAGGTCGGCAGTACGACTGAGACGGTCAGCGTGTCAACGCAAGCAGCAATGCTCGACACGTCCGACACTCGGCTGCAGGAGACGCTTGACACGCAGACGCTTTCTTCTTTGCCGCTTGCAGGTCGCAGTATGATTTCACTCGTGACGCTGGCGCCGGGGGTCACTGGCACCGGAGTCACAAGCAACGGAAGCCCGGGTTCCGGCCGCGATAACTTTTCGACGGAGACTCAGGTGGATGCCAGCGCGAATGGTCAGGGCGCCGTTGGCAACATGTACGTTGTCGATGGGCTCGACGTCACGAGTTCAATTCGCCCAGGCGTCCTCAATTTGACTCCAAATCCGGAGTCAATCCAGGAAGCGACGATCCAGACAAATACCTACAATTCCGATTATGGCCGCGCCAGCTCGATTCAAATGACGATGACGACGAGATCGGGTGGTAGTAGATATCATGGCAGTGTCAGCGATTACTTTAATTATCAAGGATTTTTCGCAGGCACGGAGTTCACCCACACGTACAAGCCATTCCACAGCAATAATATGTCCGCCACCTTTGGTGGCCCGATCATTCCACATAAGGATGGTTTCTTTTTTCTCCATGGAGCCTCTGAGGGCCTCAACCGCAACCGGGGGCAGCATCACTTTTGAGGATCCGGCATTTACGGCTTTTGCGAAGACGGCATTTCCAAACACGATCGGTACAAGTTTGTTGTCGACTTATCAAGTGAGCAAGGTTTCGAATGTGCAGATTAGTAAGACTGCGGCGACGGTCTATCCTTCAACGAGTAGTACTTACGCTTGCGGTACAGCTTCGACCGCGTTTCTACCCTGCACGACGCCGGTTCTAGATAGTGGTAACTATTCCGATGTAGGCTACCGTAATGGCAACCAGTACAGTCTGCGTCTGGATAAGAACTTCAGTAAAGATCGCATCTACGGAACTTTATATCGCACAACGCTCACTTCAAACTCTCCTAACCCACGCGTTGATTTCGCTACAACCAATACATTTTCTGAGTATGCAGTACAAATAAACGAGAACCACACGTTTAGCCCACGAACGTTGAACGAGGCGGGATTTGCGACCATGAAGGTGGAGGGCATCCAGCCTGCTACAGGTCTCTTTAAAATTCCGGTGGTCAATGTCACTGGGTTGGGGCAAGGCTTCGGTGCAGGCTTTGCAACGGGAGACTTCATCCAGCACAACTATCACTGGCGCGACGTACTGACGCATACGTTTGGATCACACGACATACGCCTGGGCTATGAAGGTCTGTTCGCAGATGACGTGGAAGTCTTTAACGGTCCCTATGATCAGCCAACATTTACCTTCAACAGCTTGCTCGATCTCGCGAAAGACAGTGTATATACGGAAGGCAATCTCTCCTACAATCCGGTTAGTGGCCAGAGAACGCAATATGACTGGAACGCTGCCGGAATCACGCATGGGGCCTTCATTGAAGACAACTGGAAAGCTACTCGAACGCTTACCATGAATTACGGTTTGCGGTGGGATGATTATGGCAATCCCTATTCGCGCAGTGCAAATACCCAGTTCGGTAATTTCTTCTTAGGCAGCGGACCAACGCTTCAGCAGCAAATTGCTCAGGCTTCAGTGGTCCCCCATCATCATGCGTTGAATCGCTCGATCACCGATGTAATGAGCCCACGTGCCGGTCTTTCATGGGCTCCAGGCGGATCGGATAAGTGGGTGATCAAGGGCGGCGCCGGGTTCTTCCACAACTGGCCCACGCTTGCCAACCTGCAAGAGGAGTACCGTGGAAACCCGCCGGGCAACATATTCCCGACGTTCTTCTCTACCCAGGGTCCTGCACCTGTATTTGGACTAGGGACTTCGAATGAAAAACCCTTTGGCTTCCCAGCTCCAGTGCTTCCTGCGCGGCCGTTGAACGCTCAGGGCGGCTTAACAGGTCTTGTGGTCAATATCGGTGCCATCGACCCCAACCTCCAAACTCCGGTGACCTATACATATTCGGGACAAGTTGAGCGTGGATTAGGTCGATCGATGGTTGGCAGCGTTGCATACTCCGGCTCGCAGTCGCGGAAGTTGCTTTCAGGTGGCGGTCAGGTTTACAGCGTTAGTTACGGTCAGGACATCAACAGTCAGGAAGGGGACCTCCTCACCCCCGGCCGCACCGTTGCTGCTCGGCTGAACCCCAGCTTCGGAAGGGTAAGTTATACGCAGAATGATCGGCAATCCGGTTACAACGCGTTTATTGCTTCGCTGCGTGGTCGGTTCAGTCGTGCCTTCTTCAACGTGTCGTACACGCACTCTGCCTCCAAGGACGACACGCAGGTGCTCCCTACCTATACCAATCCATCGAAATGGATGGGGGCATCTAACTGGGACGCTCCAAATCGTGTATCGCTGGTGTGGAACTATCAGGTGCCGGACTATAACGGTGCAAAGGGCCTAGTAGGCCGTGTAGCCAGCGGCTGGACCGTGAGCGGAACAACCATTTTGCAGAGTGGCACTCCGTTCAATGTCTATACCAGTGCATCTTTTGCCGGCGGAGGTGACTACAACGCCGACGGTGACAACATGGACTTCCCCGATGTCGCTAGCTACACACAGAGTCATAATCGTCAGGACTATCTACATGGCGGTACAGTTACTTTGGCAAACTTCACTAAACCCACTCCGGGAACAGACGGAAACGAAAAGTTCAATTCATTCCGTAATCTCGGCTTTCAACAATCGGATGTGTCGTTGCTGAAGAACACCAGAATAGCCGAATCAGTACAATTTCAGGTGCGGTTCGAGTTCTTCAATGTTCTGAATCATCCTAACCTCACCGGTGCCGTGACGGATATTTCCAATGGAAATTTCGGTAAGTCCACGGGACAGGGAGCGCCGCGCTACTTCCAACTGGGTGGCAATCTCACCTTCTAACCAGTAGTTAGCAATTAGCAGTAAATTGACTATAGCCTGCGACCGGTGCTGAACCGGTCGCAGGCTATTCTGGTTATCATGACCTTTTCTCTGAGATTGCTACGTTGTCTAATTGCCGGGTCGCTGCTATGGGTCTCGTTCGTTCTACCGAACGAATCCGCCGGACAGACTCCTGACAAGCAGAGCATTTATTCTCATCTGGCGGCGCGGCAATTTACTGAAGCTGAGACGGAGGCTCGATCCTACCTGATCTCTCATCCAACCGATTGCCCGGTTCACACTATGCTTGGCCTGGCTTTGCGCGGTGAGGGACGCATTGATGCAGCCTATAAGTCGTTTCGTGCGGCGGCGAAGATATGCCCAAAGTCAATTCCTGCTCTGGAGAGCGCCGCGGAGATTGCTTATATGCGCCACCTTCCAGAAGCAGAGGATCTGTTGAACCAATTGCTGCTGCTTCGGCCACAAGATGCTACGACGCATGCAATGCTTGGTGATCTACAGGCGCGATCAGGGAATTGTTCCGGGGCTGTTCAGAATTACGGGCAAGGGATCTCAGCGGTAGAGCATAGCCGGTCAGCGCTCAGAAAATACGGCGGTTGTCTCTTGGTGTTGGAGCGCTTTTCCGAGGCGATCGAAATCCTGAAGCAGGCGCTTTCGGCGGGGGAAGACGTACCGATTCGGATTGCGCTTGCTCGCGCCCAGATGCAGGCAAAACTGGATTCGGCTGCCATGGACACACTGAAGCCGTTGCTCAATGCTGATTCGAAAGAAGACACCGCATTGCTGCTTGCGGCACAGATCGCTGAAGCGAAGAACGATACACCCCAAGCGATTGCGTGGTTGCGACAGGCAATGCAAGCCGCGCCGAAGAGAGTTGAAAACTACTTGTACTTTGCCGAGATGTCATTCAATCATGGCTCGTATCAAATTGGACTCGATTTCATCAACATAGGTCTGCGCGAAGTGCCCGGGGATGCCAGGTTATACGTTGCGCGTGGAGTGCTTGAAGTGCAGGTTGCAAAACTGGATGAGGCGCTGGCAGACTTTGAGGAGGCGCACCAGCGTGATCCAAAGTTATCGTTCGCTGAAGATGCAATGGGTGTGCTATTCAGCCAGAAGCATGACATGACGGCAACCTTGAAGCTCTTTGAACGAAAGAGCAAAGAGGATCCAAATGATCCGTTGCTGCAGTACCTGTATGCAGAGGCTTTGTCGGAGGGTGAAAGTGGAGATTCCCAAAGAATCGAAACGGCAATTGGTGCTGCGAGGCGAGCGCTTTTGCTAGAGCCTTCGTACCAGCCGGCGAGAGATCTTCTGTGTGTACTCCTGATGCGCCACGGCGAGTTGCAAGCGGTGGTTGACGAGGCTAATGAGGCTTTAAAGCACGATCCTTATGATGAGGTTGCAATCTATCAGGCACTTCTGGCTCAGCGCAGATTGAAGAATCCGGCGCAGACTGAGGACTTGGTGCGGCGTCTGCAGTTAGCAAAGAGTCACAATAACGTTGCGGTAACGAAGTACGTTTTGCAGGAGGAGAGTACAGTCCCGTGAGTGGTAAGGCTGCTACAGGTGGTAGCGGGGAGAACGTTTACATAGATTTGCTCCAGGCATGTGGGGTGCCCTTCCACTTTACCGTTCTACGGGCACAGTGCTATGCTTTGCGTGCTTTCTGAAAGCTTAATCCTGGCGAGAAAACGATTACTCTGATGCTTCGAAACCGAGGCTCGATTGAAATGCAGGAAAGCGATTCAAGTCTGGAACTGTGAGGATTGACTATGACACGTATGGGGCGTCGGGAATTTATGAAGAGCGGTGCTGCACTGGCGGCCGGCGTTGCAGTGATGAAAAGCACAAATGCAATTGGACTGACAGGGACGAACGCACCTCGTCCGACCCGCCTCTTTGAGTTCCATTATGCGGATGTAGAGCTTTTGGATGGACCGATGCTTGAGCAGTTTCGTCATAACCACTCCCTGTTTCTCAACCTGGATGATGATCGCCTGCTCAAACCATTTAGACAATTGGCCGGTCAGCCGGCACCTGGCGAAGACATGGGCGGTTGGTACTCCCCCTCGAGCGAATTTGATCCACCAAAGAATATGACCGGTTACATTCCCGGCCATAGCTTCGGCCAGTATCTCTCCGGGTTAGCTCGCGCCTATGCGGTGACTGGTGACAAAGCGACCCAGGCGAAGATCCAGCGGCTGGTGCGCGGATTTGCTCCGACGGTAACGACGAAGTTTTATCAAGACTATTGCATTCCCGCCTACACCTTTGACAAGACTAACTGTGGGTTGATTGATGCTCACCAGTTTGCAGGCGATCCTACGGCACTCGCAGTATTGAACAAGGCCACGGATGCAGTGTTGCCATGGCTTCCGGCGAAGGCATTGAACCGGGAGCAGATGATGGCACGTCCGCATAAGAACATCTCGTTCACGTGGGATGAGACGTATACATTGCCGGAGAACTTTTATCTTGCTTATCAGCGCGGCGCTGGGGCTCGATATCACGCACTAGCCAATCGGTTTTTGCAGGACGACACCTACTTTGGACCGCTCTCTGAGAACCAGAACGTCCTTCCAGGTCAGCATGCCTATAGTCATGTGAATGCGCTCTGTTCGGCGATGCAGTCGTACCTGGTGGATGGCAGTGAGAAGCATCTCCGCGCCGCACGCAATGGGTTTGCGTTTGTAATCGAGCAGAGCTTTGCGACGGGTGGATGGGGGCCTGACGAGAGCTTCCGCAAGCCTGGCACCGACGAACTGGCCAATACACTGGAGTCATCCCACAACAGTTTTGAGACGCCGTGCGGCGCATATGGCCACTTCAAGATTGCACGCTATCTGATGCGAGTGACCGGAGACAGTACCTATGGGGACAGCATGGAGGCCGTACTCTACAACACTATTCTGGGTGCACGCCCTATTCGCCCAGATGGCGTGAGCTTCTATTACGCCGACTACAATATGGACGCGAAGAAGGTGGACTACGAACAGAAGTGGCCTTGCTGCTCGGGAACCTTCCCTCAACTCACTGCGGATTATGGCATCAGTTCCTATCTGCGAAGTGCGGCTGGTATCAACGTCAATCTCTTTGTGCCGTCACGCGTGACCTGGCAGCAGGGAGGAGCGCGCGTCTCGCTCACCCAGCAGACCGAATACCCCAAGGTTGGGGAGACCACGCTGAGTCTGAAGATGAGCAAGTCAGAACGATTTACTATCTCCCTCCGTGTGCCAGCCTGGGCCGGGCAGCGAACGACGATTACGGCTAACGGACGGCCTTTTCAAGTGGATGTGCAGCCTGGTACATGGGCGAAGTTGGATCGCACCTGGAACAACGGTGATCGGATAGAGTTCTCGCTGGACATGCCGCTGCGGTTGGTCCCGCTGGATGCACAACACCCGAGTATTGTGGCGCTTGTGCGTGGACCGGTCGCGCTTTTCGCAGTTGATCCAGGAGCTGAGAAGATCACGAAGCAGCAGATGCTTGCGGCTCAACGTGTCGGATCGTCCGAGGACTGGGAGTTGAAAACCGGCACCGGCAAGGTGATCATGCGCCCTTACCCGTCGATCAAAGACGAACGGTATCGGCTTTACCAAAAGACATAGCTAACGCTCCATGTTGCGTCGATATCCAATGGTGGGTGGGCAGTTCGAAGCGGGTGGGGGCGACGGCCAGCTACGACGCGAATGGGAACCAGACGCAGAACTCCTGGTCGACGGTAAGCTGGAACGCGGTGGCGTTGCCGATCGTCGTGAATGGTGTCTCCGCGACGTATGATGCGTTGGGCCGGATGGTTGAAGCTGGATCGGGTTCGACCTATGTGCAGGTGGTGTTTCGTCCGTCGGGTGATAAATTGGCCATTGTGCAGAATGGAGTGTTGTCGAAAGGAACGGTTCCGTTGCCGGGTGGTGCCTCGGCGATCTACAACGCCAGCGGCTTGAGCTATATCCGGCACAAGGACTGGCTGGGGAGTTCCCGTTTAGCCACGACTTGGAACCATGCGGTCTATGCCAAAGAAGCCTACGCGCCCTTTGGTGAGACTTACAACGAAGCCGGCACTGCCGGCCGCTCCTTCACCGGACAGGATCAGGACACCACCCAGGGAATCTACGACTTCTTGTACAGGCGGTACGATCAATCAGCGGGACGGTGGATGTCGCCCGATCCCTCGGGGTGGAATGCGGTGAATTTGATGGCGCCGCAATCGCTGAATCGATATTCGTATGCACTCAACAATCCCTTGCGATTGGTAGATCCTACGGGGCTGTCCACACGTGGCGATAGTTGCAATGGAACTGTCTACTCAGCAGTTTGTTCTTCTCAAGACGCTGGTTGTGAAGAAACTTATTCTGGTTGCGTCGTGAATGTCTCGGCAGACGATGGGGCTCCAATAGGCCTGGGCATTTCAGAGGGCTCTTCGGGCCTATCTCCCATTGCGGATGACAGCAACGCTCCTGTGGCGTCAGGAGGAGCCCCAAATAACGGGAAGTGCCTGCCCAACGTCAACAACTTCATAACGGCGCACCTGACAGATGCTCAAACCCTAGCCAACAGTCTAGGTAATGGGGTGACTCCATCCGAAGTGCTCGCGGTCGCTGGTAACGAGACAGGTTACGGTGGCGGATTCGCGCAATATGGGAACTACTTCGGCCTTCATGGTTCCGGTCCAGCGGGGACCTATCACACGACCGGTACGCCATCTGTTCCGGTAGCAATGTTTCCGGTCAGCAATGGATCCCTCCTATCCGGTCAGGTGTTCGTGGGCAGGGTCAGTCCATTCATGACACCGGGGCTTCCTAGACAGATTTTGAGGAGTAGCCCCACGATAACCTTCGGACCTCGTCCTGTGGTGATCATGGGGCACCCGATGTTCGGTGCTTTGGTCAGACGCTGAAGAGGTTGGTGTCGAGGAATTGGTTGCGGAATTTGCCTTGTGGGTCGTATTGGTGGAGCAGGGCTTTGAATTCGGCCATTCTGGGGTGGAGGGCCTGGAGTTTCGCTGGGGGCATGGTGAAGAGTTTGGCCCAGTGGGGTTTTGCGTTGAAGGGTGCGAGTTTGGCTTCGATGAGGGGAAGCACTTTGGTGACCTCTGGCGTCTCTGGCTTCCAGGTGAAGTGGATGGCCATGGAGGGGCGCTGATAGGCGGGGCTGATCCAGAGGTTGTCGGCGGCGATGGTGCGGAACTCGGTGACGAAGAGATGCGGGGTGACGTGGTCGCGGAGTTCTTCAACGGCAAGGATTGCCTGATAGGCGCGATCGCGGGGGACGAAGTATTCGGATTGGAGTTCTGCTCCGCTGCTGGGGGTGAAGTTCATGCGGAAGTGGGGCATACGCTCATACCAGGGGCCGGGGATGCCTTGCTGCTCGGTACAATTTTCGGCGGAGTGTCCGGCGAGCGGATGAAGTTTTTGTGTGGCGAGGGTTGCTCCGTAGAACTGGGCGGGCATGTCTACCTTGCCGCCGGGCTGAACGCGGCTCTTGATCCAGACCTGCGTGGCGCGATGGTGCTGCCAGTCGGTAAAGAGGCTGACGCTGTAGCCACTGTTGAAGATGGCGTCGAGGTTGTGTTCAAGCTGGTTGAAGGAGAGGTTTTCGTAGACGAGCTGAGTCATCTGGAAGGTGGGGACTACGTCGAGCGTCACCTTGGTGACGACGCCGAGGGCTCCGAGGGCTACGACGGCTCCGAGGAAGTGGTCGCCATCTTTGGCGCGGGAGAGGTTTACGACTTTGCCGTCGGCGGTGACCATCTCCAGGCCAGAGACTGCGGTGGAGAGGTTGCCGTTGCTGCTGCCGGATCCGTGGGTCGCGGTGGCGCAGGCTCCGATGACGGAGACGTGGGGCAGGGACGCGAGGTTGTGGACGGCGAAGCCCTGGGCATCGAGCCAGGGAGCGAGCTTGCCATACGTGACGCCTGCGCCGACGGTGACGGTGTGGGCGACGGGATCGACCGTCATGGAGTCGAGTGCTTTGACGGAGATCTGATTGAAGTTGCTGTCGGCGATGGTGTTGAAGGAGTGGCGGGCACCGAGGGCCTTGAGTTTGGCGCAGCTCTTGACGGCCTGCTGGACCTCTTCGAGGCTGTTGGGCTGGAAGAGATGGTCTGTGTGGTACTCAAGGTTGCCGGCCCAGTTGGTGCGATGGGGGGCGGATTGCGGCGTGGCTGCGGGTTGCTGGGCTGACTGCATGGGATTGGGCTCGGCGGAGGTGAAACGGGACAACAGGCTGCCAGTAAGGATGGCCCCGGAGGACTTGAGAAAATCTCGTTTGTTCATTTAACTATCCGATCGTGTCGCTAGAACTACAAAGTAGAAACAAAGTATCTGCCGCAACATGTATAGAGATTTGCAGCGTGTGGCGCAAGGGTTAGTGCGCGCAGGGACTCGTGGCCGCGAGGCTGGAGCGAGTGGGTATCGGGTCAGACTGCGCGGGTGCCATTCGCTGCGGATCAGGCAGGAACTGCTTCGACGATGCTGACGGCGGAGTCGGTTGGGACTACGCGGGTGAGTTTGAATCCGGCTTTATCGAGGAGGGTACGATACTCCTGCTCGGTGCGCTCCTGACCGCCGGGAACTGTAAGCATGACCATATCGGTCATCTTGCCGGTGTGTGGGTCGTTGCCGGGAGGGATGACCATCTCGATGATGAGGAGCTTGCCGTTGGGCCCCATCGCACGGCGGCAGTTGCCGAGGATGGTGAGGCACTGTTCTTCGCTCCAGTCGTGGATGATGTGGGACATGAGATAGATATCGCCGCCTGCAGGGATGCTTTCGAAGAAGCTACCGGCCTGGAATGTGATGCGATCTGTCATGCCACGCGACTGAATCAGCTCCGCTGCAGCGTTGGCGTTGTGGGGCAGGTCAAAGATAAAGCCCTTCGAGCCAGGAGTTTTAGCAAGAATTGTGGTGATCATGTTGCCGGTAGCGCCGCCGATGTCGGCTATGGTGCTGAATCCGGAGAAGTCATATGCGGCGGCAACTGCAGGAGTCTCGGGACCGTGAAAGCCGATCATGAGGTCGCTGAACATGGACGCTTCCTGGGGATGGCTGCCTAGCCAGTCGAAGATAGGTGATCCGAATTCCTTGTCGAACGCTTTCTTCCCGGTTTGAACCGAGTAGAGCAGGCTGTTCAAGGAGCGGGAGAAGATGTCTCCCGCGATCAAGAGAACGGAGGTGCGGACGGAGCCAGGTACGTAGGACTGGAGCGGCTCTGAAAGGGGAGTGAGGGAGAAGCGATGGTTGGCGTCCTCGGTGAACAAGCCCATGCTGGCGGCGGTTCGCAGGAAGCGGTAGAGCGAGGGCGCGTGGGCCTCTGTCGCGGCGGCGAGTTCTTCGGCGGTGTGTGGACCGTCGGCAAGGTAGTCCGCCAGCTTCAATTGAGCCGCGACGCGGACCATGGCGGAAACCTGATGGGCCCAGGCCATCTGGATGAGTTGAGCCTGCGGTGACACAGCTTCGGCTTGAGGTGGCTGGTTCTCTGACATGAAAGTCTTCTCCTTGGGAGTGCGCATTCAATGTAAATGAGTGCCCGGGGGAAGTCGAACTCTTTTAGAAAGAGTGATATGAGCATTCGGTCGGTTTTGGCAGGAAAATTTTGGGATGACGGGCAAACCTTCCTCAAAATCGCGGTTGCGGATTGGTGAGTTGCAGAGGTTTGATTCGGCTGGTGAGCGAGAGACGGTATAGACTCCTTGCGATAGCGAGATAGATTTTTCAGGTGAGAAAGAGGGAGAGAAAGATGGGACGTAGGTTTGCGAGCATTCTTGAGACGGTTGGGAACACACCAGTGGTCAGGATCAACAAGCTGGCACCAGCAGATGTGAATTTGTACGTGAAGGTGGAGGCGTTCAATCCTCTGGGTTCAGTGAAGGACAGGCTGGCGTTGGGCGTGATTGAGGATGCGGAGCGAACCGGTATGTTGAAGCCCGGCCAGACGGTGGTTGAGGCGACCAGCGGGAATACAGGGATTGGGTTGGCGATGGTTTGCGCGGCGAAGGGCTATCCGCTGGTAGTGGTGATGGCGGAGACGTTCAGCGTGGAGCGGCGGAAGTTGATGCGGTTTCTGGGTGCTAAGGTGGTGCTCACTCCGGCGGCTGCCAGAGCGGTGGGGATGATGGCGAAGGTGGAGGAACTGGCGGCGAAGCATGGGTGGTTCATGACGCGGCAGTTCGACAATGAGGCGAATGCGGAGATGCACTCGCGGACGACAGCGCAGGAGATTCTGGCTGACTTTGAAGGGGAGCGTCTGGACTACTGGGTGACTGGGTTTGGTACGGGTGGAACGCTGAAAGGCGTGGCACGTGTGCTGGCGAAGGAGCGTCCGGAGACGAAGATTGTGGTGTGCGAGCCGGATTGTGCAGCGATGCTGAGCAGCGGAACTGTGCAGCCCAGGAATGCGGATGGCTCGCCGGCGGGGAGTCATCCTGCGTGGCAACCGCATCCGCAGCAGGGGTGGAGCCCGGACTTTATTTCGCGGTTGACGCAGGACGCGGTGGAGATGAAGGTGATCGACCAGATTATGCGGATTGAGAACGCCGACGCGATGCGATGCAGCAAGGAACTGGCGCGCAAGGAAGGGCTGTTTGTGGGCATCACTTCGGGGGCTACGTTTGCCGGAGCGTTGCGGGTGTGTGCGGAGGCGCCGAAGGGTTCGACGATCCTGTGCATGTTGCCGGATACGGGAGAGCGTTATTTGAGTACGCCACTGTTTGCGGATGTTGCGCTGGATATGACGGAAGAAGAGATCGAGATATCGCGGTCGACACCGGGGGCCTGGCTGGAGCCGGCTTAGTGCGAGGTCAGGGCTGTTCCGGTGCCGCGATGAGATTAAGGGAGGCTTCCTTGATGGGGGTGCCGGAGAGCTTTAGGCGTCGTGCTTCGTTGGCGAGGAAGGCGATGCGAGCGGCAGCGGTGGGGTAGTCGAGCCCGTGGGCGCGGATGTTGGAGATGCCGTTGCGCTCGGCGTCGGTACGGCCGGGGCGGGGTGCCCAGGTGAGGTAGGCTCCGAGTGAGTCGGGGGAGCTGAGGCCGGGGCGCTCGCCGATGAGGAGAATGGTGAGTTGTGCGTGGAGGAGGTGGCCGATTTGGTCGCCGATGGCTACGCGCGCCTGCTCGGCGATGACGATGGGGGTGAGGCGGAACGGGGTCAGGAGTGGGAGGAGCGCGTCGAGGAGTGGGATGGCGTGGCGGTCTATGGCAAGGGCGGAGAGGCCGTCTGCGAGGATGAGGGTGAGGGCAGGTGTTTGCGGCAACGGGGTGTAGGAGGCTAGCTGGGTGGCGGAGGCCGGGCTGAGGGTGCGGCCAAGATCGGGGCGGCGAAGGTAGGTGGTGCGGTCGGGTGCTGCGGACTTAACGGTGACGGTTGCGAGATTTCGGGAGTGGAGTTCGCTGAGGAGCGACGGAAGGCTAAGGGTGGCGTGGACTGCGTCGCGGGCCTGGGCGTGGCACAGGGCAAAGTCGAGGGCGTCGCGGGTGGCGAGGCTGGAACCGGTTCGGACCAGCGAGACGCGGGCGGGCGTGTATTCGCGGAGGCTGACGGGGGACGGTCTGGTTGGTGAGGGTGGGTCGCTCATCGCTCTTTCTCAGGGAACCGAGAACTAGGGTAGGAGTGCAGGAAGGGACAGGCGGGCCGGGGCGTTGGAGTTGAGCCATGCTTCGAACTCGGGCGCGGGGCGGAGGTGGAGTAGGGTGCGGAGGTAAAGGGTGTCATGAAAGGAGGTGGACTGGTAGTTGAGCATGATGTCGTCGGCTCCGGGGACGCCCATGATGTAGTTGACGCCGGCGGTTCCAAGCATGGTGAGGAGTGCGTCCATGTCGTCTTGGTCGGCTTCGGCGTGGTTGGTGTAGCAGATGTCGCAGCCCATGGGGAGGCCGAGGAGTTTGCCGCAGAAGTGGTCTTCGAGGCCGGCGCGGAGGATTTGTTTGCCGTCGTACAGGTACTCGGGGCCGATGAAGCCGACGACGGTGTTGACGAGCATGGGAGAGAAGTGGCGGGCTACGGCGTAGGCGCGTGCTTCGAGTGTTTGCTGATCTACGCCCTGCCCGCCAGCACCGTGATGGGCGTTGGCGGAGAGTGAGCTGCCTTGTCCGGTTTCGAAGTACATAATGTTTGGATGTGGGTTGTCGGGGGTAGGTGGGACGCGGTTCAGGCTGCGGGCCATCTTGTGGGCTTCGTCAAGCAGGGCCAGGTCGACACCGAAGCTGGTATTGGTGGCCTGAGTGCCTCCGACGGACTGGAAGAGGAGGTCGAGTGGTGCGCCTTGCCGGATGGCCTGCATCTGGGTGGTGATGTGGGCGAGGACGCAGGACTGGGTGGGAATGGCGAAGCGCTGACGGGCGTGGTCAATGAGGTGAAGTAGGTTGGTGACGGTAGCGGGGTTGTCGCTGACTGGATTGATGCCGATGACTGCATCGCCGGAGCCGAGGAGGAGGCCGTCGAGGATGGAGGCGGCAATGCCTGCGGGATCGTCCGTGGGGTGATTGGGCTGGAGGCGGGTGGAGAGGCGTCCGGGGAGGCCGACGGTGGTACGGAATTTGGTGATGACGGAGATTTTGCGGGCGACGAGGACGAGGTCCTGCAGGCGCATGAGCTTGGAGACGGCGGCGGCCATCTCGGGGGTGAGGCCGGGGGCGAGGTCGGCGAGTCGGGAGGTGGTGGCTTCATCGGAGAGTAGGTAGTCGCGAAGTTCTCCGACGGTGAGGGATGCGATGGGCGCAAAGGCCGCGGGGTCGTGTGTGTCGACGATGAGGCGGGTTACTTCGTCGGACTCGTAGGGGATGATGGCCTGATCGAGGAAGGTGGTGAGGGGAAGATCAGCGAGAGCCATTTGAGCGGCGATTCGCTGCTGGGCGCTGGAGGCTGCTATACCGGCGAGTTCGTCTCCGGAGCGGTGGGGAGAGGCCTTGGCGAGGAGGTCGCCAAGGGTGGGGAAGGTGTAGCGGACGCTGCCGATAGTGTGGGCGTAGGCCATTGGCTACTACGCTAGCAGGTGTCGGCGCGAGGCAGCGTTATTTTGGCGGCGAGGCTTATCTGCAAGGGCGCTGGATTGACCGACAGCCTGCCTGGGCTACACAGCCGGATGGGTGGTGAGATCCGGCGCTGCATGGGGCTGGGTTTTGGACCTGTGCTTGAAGGCGTACATGCGTTGATCGGCGACCCTGACCAGGCGGATTGGGTCCACGGCGTCATCTGGGTAGATGGCGAGGCCAAGGCTGGCTGAGACGGTCAAGGGCTGTCCCTCGATCAGCATGGGTCTTTCGACTGCAGCGCGAATCGCCTCGACGAAACGATTGATGGAACTGCCTTCGGAGAGGTCGCTGGCAACGATGATGAACTCGTCACCACCGAGGCGTGCGAGAGTGTCAGCGGCACGGACGTTCTTGCGAAGGTTGGCGGAGACCTCGCGGAGGACTTGATCGCCCGCGTGATGGCCGAGTGAGTCGTTGATCTTTTTGAAGCCATTGAGATCGAGCAGTAGCAGGGCGAGACTGCTCTTGCTGCGTCGAGAGCGCTCAATGGCGTTGGAGAGCCGATCGGCAAAGAGGCGGCGGTTGGGCAGGCCGGTCAACTCGTCATGCAGGGCGAGCCACTCGTTATTGGAGACCTGCTCTTCCAGCATGACGAGGATCATTCCGATGGAGATGAGGGACTTCTGCATGTTCCATACATGGGAGGCAATGTCGGAATAGGCGGGGTATTGCACGATCCAGGGGTGGAGCAGGAAGCACAGGGCCCAGATGGAGAAGCCGGTGAGGATGGCGAGCTTGCCAGTGCTATTGCGCGGGAGGCGATTCTGAAAACTGATCGCAGCGATGGTGTAGATACAGCTGAGGCTCCAATAGACGGCGCGGCGATAGTCTTCTGCATGGATGAGATACGCGATTGCCAGCCATCCGGCGAGGTGCAGGGAGGCGAGGCCCCAACTGCGGCGGAGATAGAGCGAGGTTGAAACGCCGACGACGAGGCCGACGGCGACGATCGGAAGATAGGGGGTCGTGTAACGAACATTGAGGCCATAGATGGTATTCATGGCCAGAAGGGGCAAGGCATTGAGCGTCAGATAGAGGAGCCGGCCCCTGCGTGGAATGGGGTGATCGCCCGAAGCCCAGGTGAAGACCAGGCCAGCGAGAAGATAGCAGTCCACGACGATGACGTGCAGAGCCTTGGCGGGGACGCCCGAGCGAGCGTAGAAGGTGTGAGCGACGGCTTCGACGAGGGTGAAAAAAAGACCCAGCAGCCAGATGTCTGCCTGCTCCTGAGGATGACGCCTGCGGAGCACGAGCAGTATGACGATAAGAATCGTCAGTGCCGAGAGGTCCGGTAGGAAGGCGTAATTCATGACGCTCCGTGCATCCTCAATCGTGAATTTTGACTTCTACTTTGATTGCCACTGGAGCCCATGAAAACTGCGTGCGTTTCCCGCGCTACGGCCGGATCTGTGTCCGTCTCGAGTGAGACACAGCCTAACACTCCAACCGAGTACTCATTCTAACGAAAGTCACTCCCCAGTCACCAGTAGGTGGGATGTGCGCTGGAGGGTGGGATGGCTAAACTGATGTGTTTGGACAGGATTGGCTGAATTCGATCTTTGATCGATTGTGGATTAGAGGGAAGTGTGGCGGGAAACCGTCGCAAATATTTTGGGCGCGGATTGCAGCTAATGCGCTCCGGTGGAAATGGTCGGGGCGAGAGGATTCGAACCTCCGACCCCCTGGTCCCGAACCAGGTGCGCTACCAGACTGCGCTACGCCCCGAACTTGTGTTGCGATGAGATGCCGATGAGAGGTGTTTGCCGTGCTGCTCAAGCGGTTGGGTAGGCTTGCTGGCTCACTGTACCGACTGGGCTAGTTTAGCAGAGATTGGGCTGAGATGGGGGCGGGATGGAGTCTGGGAGGGCTTATCGGGGTTATCGCAAGGTGAGGTGGTTGGCTGTGGGGCAAAAAAATGGGAGGAGTCTCGCTGAGCTCCCCCCCCAATGTGGTGCGGTCGTTTGGTGTCAGTTCGCTGAATTGCGGATCTTTTTGGAGGTCTTGGCGGCGGGTTTGGCGTAGGCCTCACCGTGGCGTTTGACTGAGCCGGTGTCGAAGGTGGCGGTGCTGCCGGCATCGTAGGCTGCTCCTGCTGGAATGAGGAGGTTTTCTGCGGAGCTGCCAGTGGATTCACCGGTGCGGAGTTCGATGCGTAGGGGGTCAATGCCTTTCTCTACGGTAAGGTACTGCTCGGCGTTGAGAGTGCGCTCGGCGGCGGCTTCGGGCTTCTCATCGGGGCCGTGGTGGCCGACGATGACGAGCTTGGCTGTGGAGTCGCGGTTGAGGGTGAGAGCAATGTCGTCGAGGCAGCCCTTGGCTTCGTTATCGACGCGGACAGGACGCTTCTTATCTCGATCGAAGGTCAGCTCGCAGAGGCTGCGGGAGGTTGGTGAGGGCGGAACCGGCGGTGCGCTGATGATAACGGCGGTGGCGGCGGTGGCCTGCTGGCCAAGGTCATCAACTACATTGCAGGTGATATTGACGGGGCCAGGGGCATCGCCGGTGGTGTTGAGGATGGCAGTTGCGGCGTTGCCACTGATGAAGCCGGAGGAGGCTGAGTAGGAGTAAGAGAGAGGCCGATTCTGGGGGCTATGTGCGGTCGCTGTAATGGTGGAGGACTCGCCCGCCATGACGGTGCTGGGGTTGGCTGAGCAGGAGACGGTGGGTGGCTCGAAGGCGTGGATGCGGAAGCCTGCGGAGCAACTGGCCTGATCGGAGGGGCGTATGCCCTGGGAGACGTGGCCGCTGACGGTGAAGTCGCCGGGGGTGAGACCTGCGGTGGCGACGGAAGCGGTGGTGTCATTGCCGGAGATCCTGCCGCCGGTCGTGGTCCAGGTGTAGGTGGTCTTGCGCTTTGGATTGAGATTTGCGGGGGTGGCGGTGACGGTGAGGGGGTCGCCAGGGAAGGCGTCTACTGGCTGGATGGTGCAGCCGAGCTGGACGGGCGGTGGGGTGGCGGTTGCGCCGAGGCGCAGGACGACTCCGCTGGCGAGGCGGTAGGCAAAGATTTCGCCTAGGCCGCCAGAGACATCGGCGGGCTGGACGAGCGGGCCGTAGTCTACGTGGGAGTAGTCGAAGTCAGCCTGGATGGGACGGATGGCGAGGCGGTTATTCCAGACGGGAAGGATGTAGTCCAAGCCGATGCCGCTGGTAACTCCCCAGCCCCAGGTGCAGGGTTGAAAGACGGGGCCGCCGACCTTGGCGCCGCCGGCAAGGGCATGGGCGAAGGGGACGAAGCGGCCTTTCTGATAACGGAGGAGTGGGCCGGCCTGGGCAGTGTAGACACAGTCGTTGGGGCCGTGGGGGAAGAAGCTGCCTTCGGCTTGCAGGCCGAGGTAACGGTTGAAGTAGCCGGTTATGCTGACGACAGCGCCGGGGTTGATGGGCTGGTACTGGTTGTGATTGATGTCGCTGTCAACTGGGTGGAGATAGCCATAGCCGCCGAAGATGTCGACGCGCGAGGGATCGGGGGGTGGAGTACTGCCGGTGCGGACTGCCTGGGCTGCGCTGGAGAGGGACAGGGCTGCGATGAAGGCAGCGATGAGAGCTGTGGTGTAAAGGGCGCAGGCTGCGGAGCGCCTGGTCCGAACGGCGATGGGGAGAGGGGAATACATGCGATGAAGTCCTCCAACAACGGTGGTTCCTGGTTCAAGTTCTGCCGCCAGCGATATCGAGAGAAGCGAGCGGCGGTCAGAGGGCGACTATTGACCGACGGACAGGACGACCGAAGTGGTTTGGGCAGGAGCTGGGAAGGTGACGCTCGTGCCAGTGATGTTGATGGTGTAGGTCTTGAATGCTGTATTGGGGCAACCACAGCCAACAAGGCCGAGGATACCAAGGGTGCAGACGATCATGAGCAAGAGGCGCATCTTCCGAGTACCTAGCATCTTGCGGCGCCGAATGCCAGCGAAGAGGACTCCCAGACCGGTGAGTTCGACCGGGAATACGGCAGCGGCGGTGATGGGCGCGAGGTCGATGGGGTTGAAAGTGGCTGGCTTCTGCAGTCTGGCATCGGCGACGGTGGTGGTAACCGTCATGGTGGTGGTTGCGGTGCCACCAGCGGTGAGTGTAACGGTGGGGCTGGCAAAGGAGCAGGTGGCATCGGATGGCAGGCCGGAACAGGTGAGAGCGACTGGGCCGCTGAAGGCTCCTGCGGAGTTGAGTGTCACCTGATAGCTGGTTGAGCCTGCCCCGCGGATGAAGGGCGCTGGCGGGTTGGCGCTGATGGTGAAGCTGCCAGTTGCCTGGGTGACAGCCTGGGTGAGGGCTCCGGTGCTGGCGGTGAAGTTGGCGTTGGCCTGGAAGGCTGCGGAGATGCTATGCGATCCGACGGCGAGAGCAGAGGTGCTCAAGGTGGCGACGGACCCGGCGGTCAGGGTTCCGGTGCCAAGGAGGGTGGTGCCATCGAAGAAGTTGACGGTGCCGGAAGCGGTTCCGCTGGAGGCCGTGACCGTGGCGGTGAAGGTGACATTGGTGCTGGCGATTGCGGGCGTTGCGGAGGTAGTGACGGTGGTGGTCGTGGAGGCGGCGGCGATCGCGAGAGTGCCGGGATGGATGGTCGCGATGTAGTTGCTGGCCGAGGTGCCGGAGACGCTTGCTCCGATGGGATAGTTGCCGGAGGGAGAGGTGGGGGTTGCGGTGGTGTTGTAGGTGACGACGACATCATCGCCCGGGATGACGCCAGCGACGGTTCCGGAGAAGGCTGGGTTGGTCTGGCCGTAGTGACGCGCTGCACCGTTGACGTTGATGACCAACGAGGCTGCGTTGGGGGTGATGGTAAGGGTGCCCGGAACTACGGTGACGGTGTAGTTCGAGATTGCTGCTCCCGTGACCGTGTCGTTGATAGGGTAGGTGCCGGCTGAGGAGGTGGTGTTGGCTGGGGTGGAGAAGGTGTTGGTGAAGGTATCCCCGTTGAATGCTCCGGTGATGACGCTGGTGAACGTGGGGTTCGCAGAGCCGTAGGCGCGGGTTGCGTTGCCGACTGTCACGGTGAGCGGTGCGGTTGTGATGGTGAGGGTGGTGGTTGCGGTGTAGTGCGCGTAGTTGGCGTCACCGGAGTAGGTGAAGGTGACGACATAGGTGCCGATGGCGAGGCCGCTGTCGGGGGCGTTGCAGGTGGTTGTCGGAGTGAGCGTTCCGGTGAGGTTGCAGAGCAGCGTTTTGCCGATGGTGTAGGTGATGGTTCCGGTGGGGGGCACGCTGTTGAGCTGGTTGGTCACGTTGACAATTTCGGGGAATGGCTGGCCGTAGATTTCTGTCTGCGGGACAAGTGCATAGCCGAGACTCGCCGGGGTGATGGAGAGCGTGCCGGGGGAGTTGGTGACGGTGTAATTGGAGAGGCTGGTAGCGCCTGCGCTGGTGAGGGCCGCAGCGATGGGATAGTTGCCGACAGGGCTGGTGGCGGTCGCGGTAGTCGCGTAGGAGACGAGGATAGTCTCGCCGGGGACCACGCCGGTAAGCGTGCCGGCGAAGGCGGGGTTTGCAGCACCGAAGGCGCGGGTCGCGTTGAGGACCGCTTCGCTGAGCGGTGCGGGGGTGACGGTGAGAGCTACGGTGCTGGCGGCGGAGTGGTAGTTGGTGTCGCCGGAGTAGTTGAACGTAACCGTGTAGGTGCCGACTGCAAGGCCACTGTTGCTTACGTTGCAGGTTTTGGTGACGCTTAGTGTTCCGGTGAGAGTGCAGAGTGTCTGGCCACCGGTGGTGTAGGTGATGGTGCCGGTGGGCGGGGTGGTGATGTTGCCAAAGGTGACCGATTCGGAGAGGGGCTGGCCGTAGACGGCGGTCGCGGGGGTGAGGCTGAGCGTGAGGTTAGCGAGCAGCTTGCCGATACCGGTGAGATTGATCGGCTGCGGCGTGTTGAAGGAGTTCGAACTGATGGTTGAGGTAGCGGAGTACGTCACGCTTGCAGTGGGTGCGAAGGTGAAGCCAAGGCTGCAGACTGCGCCGGCGAGGACAGAGGTGCCGCAGGTGGTGGTGCTGCTATCGACCAGGAAGTGGGAGTCCGTGGTGGAAAAGGGGCTGTTGATATTGAGACTGTCTGTCCCGACGTTGACGAAGCTCTGGAGTTGGACTGGAGAGGAAGCTCCAACGGCTGTGGTACCGAAGTTGAGGGTCGGGCTGGGGTAGGAGAGTTCGAAGACGGTGTTGACAGAGGTTTTTGCGATGAAGAGGTTGCCGCTGCCATCGAGCGCGATGCTGAGCGGGCCGTTCGCCGCAGGGGGATTGCTGGTGCTGAGAATCGCGGCGATGTTCTTGCCGTTGCTGGTGGTGGTGTAGACGGTGTAGATGATCCCCGTGGACTGGTCGGCGATGTAGATGTCGCCAGCGGCGTCGACGGAGAGGGATGACGGCGCAAGGATGGCGGTGCCGGTGGCCTGCCCGGGGATGGTCGTGGTCGTTGTTCCGTTGCCAGCGACGATGTGGATGATGTTCGACTTGTCGACTGCATAGACCTGATGCGCGCCCTGATCTGCAATATAGAGGGTGCCGTTGAGATCCATTGCAAGCGCTACCGGGGTGGCGAAGGTGACGGTATTTGCGGGAACGCCATTGGTGACGGTGAGGCTGCTTCCGCTTCCGGCGATGACACGGCGTGCTCCGGAGCCGTAGATTTCGATGACATTATGGCTACCGCCTGCCTGGGCGACGAAGAGATTGCCGACGCCATCAGCGAAGAGGGTGACGGGGGTATCCAGGCCGGTGACGTAGTTGAGATTGACGGAACTATCGGCGCCGAAACGAGCGATGGTGTTGTGGGTTGCGTCGGCGACGAACCAGTTTCCGGCTGCGTCGGAGGTGATGGCGGTGGGGGTGATCTGGCCGGAGGGGAGAGTGGTGATGAGCTGGGAGGCGCCGCCAGCGGCGGGGATCATGCGGATGTCGGAGTTGGCGCCGGAGGTCTCCAGTACGTAGGCATTGCCTGTAGAGTCGCCCGTGATGCTGGTGGGGGAGGAGAGATTGCTAGCGATGCTGGCTGAGGAGCCGGGGGTGAAGAGGCCGAGTGCACCGGTTCCGACGCCTTGCAGACTGCTAAAGAAGGAGGCGCCTGAGATGGAGTCGGTCAGCTTGAGCGCAGATTTGCGTTGGCCAGGGCGGGTAGGCGTGAAGCGTACGAAGATCTGGCAGGTATTTGGCGGGGCGCCGACAGCGGCGGAAGACAGGCTGCCGGAGCAGGTGGTGCTGGTGATGCTGTAGTCGGTGCCGCTAGCGGAGACGAGATTGACCGGTTGGTTGATGGCAAAGGTGATGGGCTGGATGGCGCTGGGGCTTCCGACCGGAGTGCTGGGGAAGGATAGGTTGGAGCTGAGTTCGCGGGCGATGTTGTTGCTGGAGTCTGCTACGAAGAGATGGGAGTTGACATCGACAGCGAGGCCGCGCGGGTTGTAGAGCGAAGAACTAAGGGCGGAGTTGCCATCCTGGGTGGAGTTGTAGGAGCCGGCTACTCCACTGGGCAGTCCTCCGACGATTGTGGCGCTGCTCGCTCCCGGGGTATAGCTGAGGATGTTGTGCGGATTGGATTCGGAGATGTAGAGCGTCTGGGCGGGGGTAACTGCGACCCCATACGGATTATTGAGCGTGGTGGTTGAGGTGCCGGTGGCGTCGTTGAGGCAATGGCCGAGCGGAGTGGTTTGATGGAGAAGCCCGACGACTTCGCGGACACAGTTGTTGCCGGTATCGGCGATGAAGAGGTCGTCGTTGACGTCGATGGCCAGGCCTGAAGGCTTGGCGAGGGTGACGCCGTTGGTGATGCCGGCGCAGGGGGTGGTGACGTTAGGCGAAGCGGTGCCAGCCAGGTAGCAGACGTTCTGCGCGAGGGTTCCGCGCGGATGCTGGACGACCTGGTAGACGGGGGTGGCGCTGAGGGAATCCTGAAGCGAGATATAGAGGTTGCCAGTGCTATCGATGGCCAGGCCGTTGGGCGCGGGCGTGACGGAGGCAGTGGGTGCTGAGGCGCAGGTTCCGGCGATGGTGGTGAGGTTGGCGACACCGGTGGTTCCGCTGGCCAGAGTGCGTACACAGTTGTGCATGCTGTCGGCGATGTAAAGGCGATTGGTGCTATCGATGGCGAGGCCGGTGGGCTGATAAAGACCCTGGGCTGCGGTGGGTGTGGGATTAGAAGCGGTGTTGCAAGTGTCGGCCTGACCGCTGACGGCAAGTCCGGCGATGGTGGTGACGTTGCCTGCGGTATCGATCTTGCGGACGCAGTTGTTCAGTGTGTCGGAGAGGTACTGGTTGCCGTTGGAGTCGAAGACGATATAGGACGGGGTATTGAGGCTGACCGTCGTTGCGGATCCGAAGTCTCCGTTATAGCCTGCGGCACCGCTGCCGGCGTAACGTGCGCTGCTCTGCACCATGGTGATCTGGGCGCTTGCCGTAGCGGGCGCGAGCGCCAGAAAGGTGAGAAGAACAGACAAAGAGAAGGATGCAGCACCGCAGCGACGGTAGGTGAACATGGAGGACTCCGGTAGTAAAAGCGAAACAAGTTAGACAGGCCCAAAAAAGAAGAATCGGAGGAGCAAAAGGTTGATTTCGTACCGAAATCTGTCGGAGAGTCAGGGAACAGGTAGATTCCGGACGCACCGAGCGCATAGGGATATAAGCATTGCGAATGCCAAAGTGGAGTTTTTAGCTAATAAACATGAAGAAATATTTTGGACGAGGCGAGAGTAAGTAAGGAGTGATGCTTTGTACTGGATTTTTGGGTGGATTGGAGATTGTGAAGAAAAGTGTCATTTCCAGTTGCATTCCCCTGCATGAGACCAATGGAATCAGGATGAGTTTTCTTCTTAATGAGCAACTGGCAACACTTTGCTTATCAAAATTAGGCAAAATGGAAAATATTTTCCATTCATTGCAATGGTTTGCAACTTGATCAATAGTGCCCTTGTAACTAACGGGTTCACTATCTTGTAAACATCGATATATAAGGGATTTGGCCGGATTTTGGCCGCAATCAGCGATCCAAAGAAGATCGGTTGTCTGCATGAAGAGAGGAGCAATTTGGCGTGATTTTTTTGATCAGTTGCAAAATAATTCTGAGATGCAATTATCTGCAATGAGGAAATTGAACTATCTGTCGGATGGCAATTTCATCCTGATGTGATCAATATAGAGATGGAGCATTCGATGATGGAGCGGCGGCGGATTGTGGACTTGTGGCGGCAGGGCGTTGGAGCCGTGCTGGTAACGCTGGTGCGGGCGGAGGGATCTTCGTATCGGAGGCCCGGGGCGCGGCTGCTGATTGGTGGGTCGGGTGAGTATGCCGGGACTATAAGCGGCGGTTGTCTTGAGGGTGAGGTGGTGCGCAAGGCGGCGTGGATGGTGCGAGATGGGGCTGTGGTGGAGACGTATTCGACGATGTTCGACGATACGGCAGAGATTCCGTTTGGCCTGGGGTGCGGTGGTGTGGTCGACCTGCTGCTGGAGTCGATGAAGACGGCTGAAGCTGAGGCTTTGATGGTGGCGATGGAGGCCTCGCTGGCGGGTGAGATGGTGACGGTGCTGACATGGCTGCCGCGTGCGGGGCGGGGGCTGGCTCGCGCGGTGCTGACGGCTAGTACCGACTTTGCGTTTGCTAGCGATGATTTGAGTGAGCCGGAACTGGTGGCAGCGCGGTCTGCGGTGCTGGGGAGGAGCGGTGCCGAGGCTATGCCGGAGGGGATTTATGTGGAGCGGCTGGTGCCTCCGCAGCGACTGTTTGTACTGGGGGCGGGGGACGATGCGAAGCCGCTGGTAAAGATGGCAGGGCTGCTGGGATGGAGTGTGGTGGTGGCGGATGGGCGGGCGCAGTTGGCTCGGGCAGAGCGGTTTCCGGAGGCTGAGCGGGTGGTGGTGGGCGCTGAAGAGTTGGGGATAGAGCGGGAGGATGCGGTGGTATTGATGACGCATAGCTATGAGCAAGACCGGGCGCTGCTGGCGCGGGTTTTACCGGTGCAGCCGCGGTATCTGGGGGTGCTGGGGGCGAGGCATCGGAGCAGCCTTTTGGTGAGTGAAGCTGCTGCAATGATTGGGCTTACGGTGGAGGAGTGTTGTGCGCGGATCTATGCTCCGGTGGGTTTGGACCTGGGAGGGGATGGGCCGGAGGCGATTGCGCTGGCGGTGATTTCGGAGGCTCAGGCGTGCGTGCAAGGGCGGCTGGGGTCTTCGCGGCGGCTGGGTGCGGAGGATGTGGCGAGGCATGTGAAAGAGGGTGGGGCTAGCCGGTATCTGGCGGTGCAGTGTGGGTTGGATGGTGGGGCGTGATTGCTGGTCTGGTGCTTGACCAGGGTTGAGAACTCTATTAGTACAGGGGGACTACCGATGAAGTTCGTAGCTGGTATGGTGCTTGCAGCGGGGTCTTCGCGGCGGTTGGGGGAGGCTAAGCAGGGGGTTCGACTGGGTGGGGAGACGCTGCTGGAGCGGGCGGTGCGGGTGGCGGTGGAGGCGGGGTTGGAGCCGGTGCTGGTCGTGGTTTCTGCTGGACTGAAGCTGGAAGATTGTGTGGGTAGGGTGGACGGATTTCGGGTGCTGATTAATGAGGGAGCGGGGGAGGGGATGGCGTCGTCGATTCGGGTTGGGGTGGGGTCTGTTTTGGGGGCAGAGGGGGTGGTGGTGATGGCTTGCGATCAGCCGGCGGTGACGGCGGCGCATCTGCGGGAGTTGATGTCGGGTGGGGAGGAGATTGTGGCTTCGGGGTATGCGGGGAGGCGTGGGGTGCCGGCTTATTTTCCGGCTCGGGTGTTTGGGGAGTTGATGGAGCTAAGGGGGGATGTTGGGGCGAGGGAGTTGTTGCGGGAGGCGAGGTGTGTGGAGTTGGTGGGTGGGGAGTTGGATGTGGATACGCGTGAGGAGTTGGAGCGGGTGCGGGAGTTGTTTGGGTGATAGTCAAGGAATGGATGCTTGAATAGTTTGGCGGATCTCATCTCGATAGAGGACTTCAATTGCCATGATCCGTTCTGAAACAACATCAAGAATGAGATATCCACTTTCGGGTTCGAGATCTACGTTGCGATGATTAGGACCATAACTTCCATGTGGCTTCGGTTGGGTATAAAAAGTCGCACAAAAATCGTCTCCGCAGCGGCAACGATCTACGATTGTCAGCTCTGCAACTTGGGCAGCTAGTTCGTGCTCGTTCTGTTTGCTGAGCAACTCCACTATCTCCTTCGCGAGTGAAGGAAGCGTGTCAATAAGCCTCGGCAAAGATGTTGGCTCCTTGTTTGAAGTGGCCTTCTTGAATAGATGATCGAACATTTTCAGCTAACGCAGTTTCTCACAGATGCCTTCGTTTCTCGGGATAGAGTATGGGAGACCGACAGGAAATGCATAAGGGGCTGAAGCCCCGGTCTACATGCGCGTTGAGAGGGCCAAGGCTGAAGCCTTGGCTTACCTAGAAGCAACGGCAAAAGCAACCGCAGGTCCTTCGACTTCGCTCAGGATGACAATTCTGTAGGGGAATTAGGCACGGCTAGAGGGAGTGGAGGAATTCTTCGAGGAGGTTGGCGGCTACGTGGGCTCGGTATTTGGCGGTGCTGCGGATGTCGTCGATGGGGTGGGTTTCGGCGAGGAGGGCGGCGCGGGCGGCGGCGATGGTTTGGGGAGTGATGGGTTGGTTGAGGAGGGCGTGTTCGGTGGCGGTGAGGCGGGCGGGGCGGTCCTGCAGGCTGGCTGCTCCGATGCGAATGTCTGCGACGATGCCGTCGTTCATGCGTGCGAGCGCGGCGATGGCTATCTTGGAGATAGCTTGCGCGTTGCGGGTGCCTACTTTGCGGATGTAGGGTATGTAACCGGCGAAGTAGCTTTTCAGAGTAATGCTGTAGAGGAGTTCGTCGGGGGCGAGGGCGGTCTTCTTGTAGCCGAGGTGGAAGTCGCGGTAGGGCATGACGCGGATGCCGTGGGCGGAGATGAGGGTGAGTTCTGCATCGTAGGCGAGGAGAGCCGGAGGTGAGTCGGCGGCGGGGCTGGCGTTGACGATGTTGCCGCCGATAGTGCCGCGATTCTGATTGGCGATGGATCCGGTCCAACTGGCGGCCTGAGTGAGGAGACTGAATTCTCTGGCTAGACGCGCGTGTTTGCGGATGTCAGTGAAGGTGGTTCCTGAGCCGATGGTGATTTCGTTCTGTGCGGTGTGGATGAAGCGGAGTTCTTTAAGGTGGTTGATGGAGATGAGGCGCCTGGCTGCGAGGCGGCCGGCGGCGAGGGCGACCATGAGTTCTGTGCCGCCGGCGATGACGGTGTAGTCGCCGGGCTCGGAGGCGAGGATGTCGAGGACCGCGTCGAGAGTGGCTGGGGCTGTGAGGTCGTATTGGAGGACGTTTGAGCGCATTATTTCGCTGCTCCAGCAGCGGCCGATTGCACGGCTTCAAAGATGCGGGTGTAGCCGGTGCAGCGGCAGAGGTTTCCTGCGAGGCCTTCCTGTATTTGTAACAGGGTTGGTTGCGGATATTTGTCGAGCAGGTAGTGGGTGGCGAGGATCATGCCGGGGGTGCAGATGCCGCACTGGGCTCCGCCGTGCTCGAGGAAGCATTGCTGGATGGGGTGGAGTTTTTCGTTGATTGCTACGCCTTCGATGGTGGTGATGGTTGCGCCTTCGGCCTGGAGGATGGGGATGAGGCAGGAGTTGACGAGTTCTCCGTTGAGGAGGACGGAGCAGGAGCCGCACTCGCCTTCGCCGCAGCCTTCTTTTGCTCCGGTGAGGTGGAGGTCTTCGCGGAGGACGTCGAGGAGGCGTTTGAGCGGTGGGGCGGTGATGTTTTGGGCTTTGCCGTTGATGGTTAGGGTGATTTGGGTCATCGTGAATTCCAGAGGGATATTCCCAAGAGGCTTAGGCTATTGAAGATAGTTAGAGGAACGAAGATGACTAGTAAAAAAATCTTCAAGATTTGAAAATGCTTTTCACTCCAATTAGGGCGGAACGCTCGGTTAAGTGGGAGTAGCCATTGGTTAAATCGTCGATTCAGAAGAGCGAAGAATAAGAAGGCTGTACCTGCCACAAGATAAACCTCGAAGAAGATGCCAAATGTCATGTCGCTCATGCAGCGACCTCGCCGATTACAAAGCTGCTTGAGATTCCATGGCTAAGAGAAGAGAGCATATCCCGGGGGCTAAAGCCCGGCTTCTTTTGTTGTTCGTGGGTGTCCGGGCTGAAGCCCGGACCTATCTCAGAAGCAACGGCGAATGCGAATGCGAATGCGAATGCAACGGCAACGGCAACAGCAACGGCAAATGCAACGGCAACAGCAACGGCAAATGCAACGGCAACAGCAACGGCGTTGAGGCTCAGAGAGGAGAGCATATCCCGGGGGCTAAAGCCCGGCTTCTTTTGTTGTTTGTGGATGTCCGGGCTGAAGCCCGGACCTATCTCAGAAGCAACGGCGAATGCGAATGCGAATGCAACGGCAACGGCAACAGCAACGGCAGGAGCAACGGCAACAGCAACGGCAGGAGCAACGGCGAATGCAACAGCAACGGCAACAGCAGGAGCAACGGCAACAGCAGGAGCAACGGCAACAGCAGGAGCAACGGCAACAGCAGGTCCTTCGACTTGGCTTCGCCTGCGCTCAGGATGACGTTTTATGGGCTGGGTCGGGTGTGCGAACGCAGGTGTCGGTTTGGTCATGCGGTGGCCTCGCTGAAGTAGGGGCCGGCGATGGCGGGGTTGAGGTCTTCGGTGCCACCGGTGGCTTCGCCGTTGGCGGTTAGTTTTTCGAAGATGTCTTCGGGGAGGAGGGGGATCTCGTTGAAGGAGAAGCCGGTGGCTTCTTCGATGGCGTTGAGGATGGCTGGGCCGGGGCCGTCCATGGGGAGTTCGCCGATGCCCTTGGCTCCGAAGGGGCCGTGGATACTGGGGATTTCTTCGAAGGCGACGTGTATGGGCGGCAGGTCGGCAGAGGTTGGCATGATGTAGTTGGTCATCTGATTGTTGGCCATGTGGCCGTTCTGCCAGACGCATTTTTCGTAGAGCGCGTAGCCGATGCCCTGGGCGATGCCCCCTTCGATCTGGCCTTTGGCGAGGATGGGGTGGAGGACTTTGCCGACTTCTTGAAGCGCATAGAAGTCGGTGCAGGTTGCGGAGTAGGTGGTGGTGTCGACGGCGACTTCTGCGACGTAGACGGCCCATGCGTAGGCGGGATAGGCTTCGCCTTTGTAGTTCTCGTCGTCCCAGAAGATGTCGCCGGGGGATTGGTAGCGGACGCTGGCTTTGAGTGGGCCGTGTTGGGCGACGTAGGCGAGGGCTGCGTTGCGGAAGTCGGCGGCTGAGTACTCGTGGGGCAGATGGCCTGAGGTGACGAGGGTGGCGCAGAGGGATTGGGCGGCGCGCTCGACGAGCTTGCCGACGATCATGGCGGTTCGGCTGGCGACGGTGGGGCCGGAGTTGGGGACGCGGGCGGTGTCGGGCTGGGCGATGAGGATGAATTCGTAGGGAAGGTTGAGGGTTTGGGCGGCGATCTGGCAGAGGATGGTGTTCGTACCCTGGCCGAACTCGGTGGAGGAGACGAGGATCTGCGGCTGGCCTTTTGGGGTGATCTCGATTTCGACGAGGGAGTTGAGACGGCGCTCTCCGGAGCCGGTGAAGCCTGAGCCGTGGAAGAAGGTGGCGAAGCCGATGCCGCGCTTGATGGGGCTGGTGGGATTGGTGCGGGCGAACTCTGCGCGTTTGGCGTGGTAGTTGGACTCTTCGAGGGCGCGGGTGAGGAGGTGCTGCATGTCGACCGTGTCGGTGACGAGTTGGCCGGTGGCGGTGCGGTCGCCTACGGCGAGGAGGTTGCGGCGGCGGAACTCTTCGGGGGTGAGGCCGATGGTGCGGGCGATCTTGTTCATGTGGCGCTCTGTGCCGAAGATGCTTTGCGGGGCTCCGAAGCCGCGGAAGGCTCCGTGGGGCGGGAGATTGGTGGCGTAGGCCTTGCCGGTGACGCGGAGGGCGGGCCAGTGGTACGGGCCGGGAGAGTGGATGGTGGCGCGGGAGAGGACGGTGGAGGTGAGGGTGAGGTAGGCTCCGCCGTCGAGGACGACTTCGATCTCGCCGCCGAGGAGCTTGCCGTCTTTGCTGACGGCGGTGCGATGGCGAGAGCGGCTGGGGTGGCGCTTGGTGGTGCCAGCGAGGTCTTCTGCGCGGTCGTAACAGATTTTGACGGGGTGGCCGGACTTCATGGCGAGGAGGGCAGCGTGGGAGCCGATGACGGAGGGGAAGTCCTCCTTGCCGCCGAAGGCTCCGCCGGTTTCGGTCTGGATGACGCGGCACTTTTCGGGGGGGAGGTTGAAGACGAGTTCGAGGGCGTGGACGACGTAGTAGGGGCACTGCATGGCGCCCTGGACGGTGACGCCGGTCTCGGGATCGTACTCGGCGATGATGCCGTTGTTCTCGATGTAAAGCTGCTCCTGCGCGCCGGTGCGGTACTCGCCTTCGACGATGAAGTCGGCTGAGGCGAAGATAGCTTCGAGGTTGGGTTCGTCACCGCACTTCATGAGGTAGGACTTAAAGAGGTTCTTCTCCGGGGCGTCGGGGTCGCCCCAGATGGTGGGGGCGTTGGGGGCTTCGGAGTCGTCGATGGTGAAGACGGCGGGGAGTTCTTCGTAGGTGATGTGGACTGCGGCGACGGCTGCGGGGAGGATGGTGCGGTCAGGGTGGGCGAGGAGGAGGATGGGTTCGTCGGGGTGGTTGACGTGGGTTGCGGCGAGGCAGGGGTGATCTTTGGCGAGATGGACGATGACGTTCTCGCCGGGGATGTCTGCTGCGGAGACGATGGTGAACTCGTGCCAGGGGATTTCGGGAGAGAATCTGATGGATTGTATGCGGCCGCGTGCGATGGTGGAGCGGACTGTGGCTCCGAACCACATGCCGGGGAGGCTGATGTCGTCGATGTATTTGGTGCGGCCGAGGACCTTGGCTACGCCCTCCTTGCGGATAGGGGAAGTGCCTACGGTTTGGAGGGGCTCGGACTGGATGTGTTCAGGCATAAGTGCAGTTGAATTCGTGATTTTGATATTCCGACAAGAATAGAACGAAACGGGCTTTGCGTCATTGGCGAAATAAAGGCAGGCGGCATGGGATGATGCGACGGAGAGATTATGCGGCAAGCCGGCGGGGGCGTTGCCGCATGAGTGGAAGTAGATGGCTGCATACGGCGCTGGTTGCGGTGGGATAGACTGATTTTCACTTTTGTCAGTAAAAATATGGTTATTTCGAAGTGATATTTCTGTTTTGGAGGTTTGAGCGTGGCGGAGAAGATTGATGCGCATCATCATTTGTGGCGGTACACAGCACAGGAGTTTGACTGGTTGGATGACAGCATGAAGGCGCTGCAGCGAGACTTTCTACCGCAGGATCTGGTGCGGGAGTTAGCTGCTGCGGGGATCGACGGTACGGTGGCGGTTCAGGCGCGGCAGTCGATGGAAGAGACGCGCTGGCTGCTGAAGCAGGCGGACGAGTGTTCGGCGATTCGCGGGGTGGTGGGCTGGGCACCGATTGCGGGGGAAGACTTTCCTGAGGTGATGGAGGAGTTTGAAGACCGGCCCAGGTTGAAGGGGCTTCGGCATGTGATCCAGGCAGAGAAGGACGAGAACTATATTCTGCGCGCGGACTTTAATGCTGGCATCGAGGCGATGCAGGGCAGCGGATTGGTGTACGACATATTGATCTACGAGCGACAGCTTCCGCAGACGATTGATTTTGTCGATGAGTATCCGAACCAGGTATTTGTGCTGGACCATATTGCGAAACCGTTGATTTCCGGGGGGATTCTGGAGCCGTGGGCAGATGATCTGCGGGAGCTTGGACTGCGGCGCAATGTTTGGTGCAAGGTGAGCGGGTTGGTGACGGAGGCGCACTGGAGCACATGGTCTCCAGAGACTCTGCGGCCCTATCTGGATGCGGTGGTGGATGCGTTTGGAGCGGAGCGGCTGATGGCGGGGTCCGACTGGCCGGTGTGCCTGTTGGCGTCGCAATATACGCAGTGGTTTGAAGTGCTGCGGGAGTATTTTGCTGGGTTTAGCGAGAGTGAGCGGGATGCGATCTTTGGTGGCACTGCAATAGAGGTGTACGACCTATAGCTTTATCGGTTACTTTAACGACAACAGAGTGATAGAGCCCTGCGGGTAAGGAGAGTTAGATTGAAGGCGTTTCGGATGGAAGGGCCAGGGGTTGCGGCGGTTGCAGATGTTCCGGAGCTTGTGGGCAAGGCGAATGAGGTGTTGTTGCGCGTGAAGATGGTGGGGATGTGCGGGACGGACCTGAATACGTATCGCGGACGGAATGCGATGGTGACGTTTCCGCGAGTGCTGGGGCATGAGGTGGCGGCCGAGGTTGTTGAGGGCGGGGGCAGCCGGTTTGCGACAGGAACGGCGGTGACGATCTCACCCTATACGAGTTGCGGGATCTGTCCGTCGTGCCGACGGGGACGAGTGAACGCGTGCCAGCGTAATGAGACGATGGGCGTGCAACGCGATGGTGCAATGACGGAGTACATCAGTGTTCCGCAGGAGAAGTTGTATGCGGCGAAGCTCTCGTTGAAGGAGCTTTGCCTGGTGGAGCCGTTGACGGTGGGTTTTCATGCGGCGGCGCGCGGACGTGTGACGGCAGAGGATACGGTGGGAGTGTTTGGGTGCGGCGGGGTTGGCTTGGGAGCGATCGCTGCGGCTGCGTACCGGGGAGCGGTGACGATTGCGATCGACATGGATGATGCCAAGTTGGAGATTGCGCGAAAGGCTGGGGCGAAGTACCTGATCAATACGGGGCGCGAGGATCTGCATGAGCGACTTGAGGAGATAACGGGCGGGCAGGGGCCGGATGTGATGATCGAAGCGATCGGACTGCCTGTGACGTTTCGCGCTGCAGTGGAAGAGGTCGCGTTTACGGGGCGCGTGGTGTACATCGGCTATGCGAAGGAGCCGGTTGCGTATGAGACGCGGCTTTTTGTGCAGAAGGAACTGGACATTATGGGTAGCCGGAATGCGCTGCCGGAAGACTTCCGCGAGGTGATCGAGATGCTGGAGGCGAAGCGGTTTCCGGTGGAGGACGCGATCAGCGCGATAGTGCCAATGGAAGACGCAGCGCGGATGCTGGGCGAGTGGAGTGACGCGCCGGGCAAGTTCACGAAGATCATGGTGGAAATCGGCTAAGGCTTTGAGTATTTCGTTTTGATTGAGGGGTATTGCATGCAGGTTTCATCATCGGTTGTAACGAGTGCGGAGTCGCAGGCGGCTGCGAAGGATAAGCCGGTATTTCCGGTCGGGCAGATGACTTTGTTTGTCCTGGTGACAGTGCTGTTTTTTCTGTGGGGAATGTCGAACAACCTGACGGACATACTGGTGCAACAGTTCAAGAAGTCGTTTGAGTTGTCACAGTTTGGCGCGCAACTGGTGCAGACGGCGAACTTTCTGGGCTACTTCTGCATGGCGATTCCTGCGGCCCTGGTGATGCGGCGCTGGGGATACAAGGCGGGCATGATTTTGGGGCTGGCGATGTTCGGCTCTGGGATGGTGCTGTTCTGGCCGGCAGCCGTGAGCGGAAAATATGTGCCTTTTCTAGTTGCATTATTCACCGTGGGGTGTGGGGCATCAATTCTGGAGACGGCGGCGAACCCATTTATGGCGCAGTTTGGACCGGCGGAGACGTCGGAGCGACGGTTGAACTTTGCACAGTCTTTCAATCCGCCGGGCACGATTGTGGGTGTGATTGTTGGCGCCCAGTTTATTTTTTCGGGTGTTGAGTTGAAGGCTCCGCAGGTAGCGGCGATGAAGCAGGCGGGCACGTACGCGGGCTATCTGCACTCGGAGTTGATGCGGGTTGTGCCGACGTATCTGGCGCTGGGATCGGTGGTCTTGCTGTTTGCGCTGCTACTGTCGCGGATGAAGTTTCCTGCGATGGCGAGTGAGCAGGAGGGTGAAGCTGGAGCGGCGGTCGATCATGGAAGCTTTGGCGCGCTGCTGCATTATCCGCATCTATGGTTTGCGGTTGCGGCGTTGTTCTGCGCGGTTGGGGCGCAGGTGGCGACATGGAGCAGCCTGATTCCTTATATGAAGCAGTACACCAGTGTGAGTGAGCGTTCTGCTGCGGGTTATCTGACGGCGACGCTGGTGGTGATGGCGATTGGGCGGTTTGCGACGACCTGGCTGATGAAGTATGTAACCGCGAGCAAACTACTGGGGATCTATGGCGCTGCGAATGTAGCGCTGATTGCGCTTGCGATAACGCGGCCGGGACTACTGGGCGCCAATGCACTGGTGGCGAGTGGTTTCTTCTTGTCGATCATGTTTCCGACGATCTTTGCACTGGGGTTGAAGGGGCTGGGGCCAAATACGAAGCTGGCAGGATCGGTGCTGGTGATGTCGATTGTTGGCGGAGCGGTGTTTCCGCCGGTGCTGGGCTATATTGCCCGATCGACTGGGTCGGTTGGCCTGGGATATGTGGTTCCCCTGGCTGGATTTGTGGTGGTTTCACTCTATGGATTTTGCGCTCCCTTATTGCTTCCACCATCGGGCAATACGAGTCCTGATGCAGGGCCGATGGTCGCTGGGCGAGGGCATGGAGTCTAGCAGGCTGACTCTCTGACTCTCTGACTGGATCGGCTTCGTTTAGAAGTGGCGCAATGTGTCGATGGGGGTTGGAGGACGCGTGCCTTCATCTCCTGGGAGTGATTCGGGGCTGCTGGTGCGGTCTACATTGCGTTCGAGTGAGCGACTGACGATGTCGCGGGAGCCGAGTCCGATTGCGAGAGAAAGGGTGAGGACGATACCGCCGAAGAGGATGCCGAAGGCCAGCTCGACGACGGTTCCTCCGATTTGCAAGTGATCGAGCACCATGGCTCCGGTGAGGACGAGGACGAGCCACTTGACGCCGAGCGAGAGGAAGCGTGCGTACTGCAGTTTTGCATTGACCGCACCGATGAGGACGGAGCGTGCGAGGAAGCGCGCGATCAGGTTGCCGGCCAAGAGCAGGATGATCGCTCCGACGGAGTGAGTGAGGTAAGGGATCAAGAACGTCGAGACCTCCAGGTTGTTGGAGTAGGAGGCGTCGAAGGCAGAGATGCCGATGGCAAACCCTGCGAGCACACAGGCCCAGAATACGATGCGCGAGAGGAGCAGGGTGGGGCTATGGGATGGAGCCCATTCGGAGACCGATGCCACATGGTTGCGCGCGAGTCGTTCGTCGAACCTGAACGTGATAAGGATGCGGCGGAGCAAGGCGGCGAGTCCGGCACCGATTGCGGTGAGCAGGATGACGGCGACGAGCAGAGCGAGCAGTCCGGGGAGAAAGCTGGCGAGCTTGAAGAGTGCCCGGTGTGCGGATTGGCTCAATGCGTACTGAACTTGTTGCCACATGGTGTCGTCTCCTTGCGATTTCGTTGTTGCAGATTGTGTAGCGTTTCTTGTTACGTATTTCGTATAGTCGACTTTTGCTACGGATTGAATCGGTCTGGCCATCGCCAGCGTGACAGGAGGTATGGCTTGTCGTACTCGAAGGCTGCGGCCTGAGCTTCGATGTGGGCCTCGGGGGCTGTGTCGTTATCGGCGAGGATGATGTGAGAGGCTACCCAGGCTAGATAGAGGGGTGTGAGTGCTCCGAGCAGGTGACCGCGATTGATGGTGCGGAGCCGATAGGCGAGGATGAAGTCGTAGATGATGCGTGCCCAGAGGGCGTCCGGCATGCGGAAGCTGGCTGGCGGGGTGACAGAGAGCCGCTTGAGGCCGAGGAGTGAGTTAGGCGGCAGAACGAGGGACCAGATCTCGGCGAGGTTGGTATACGCGAGGCGAAAGGCCTCCAGCATGGGGGTGACGTCGGGCCAGCCTTCGGCTGGGATCTGGCGGAAGGGGTGGTCCTGGAGTTGGGGGCGGACGGCTTGAGCTGTGCGGACCCGCTGCCAGAATGAGGCCCTGGCATCGATGTCTGCGAAGAGAGATCCGGCGATTTGAGCGAGCAGCGCGTTGATGTCGGTTGAGGCCGGCTGGGGGAGGGTGCGGGTGCCGCCGTCAGTCTCGGTAGTCGTAAAGTTTGCGCAGACGGCCTCGGAGACTGGCCAGAGGATGGCGTGCTCCTGATTGGTGGCGATGAACTTCTGGGCTGAGGTTGCGAGACGCTCAGCCATGCGCAGGGAGAGGCCGAAGTCTATGGCGAGGGGGAAGCGCGGGCGGGCTGCGAACAAGGCGCGTGTGACGGGGTAGAGGATGGCGGAGGTGACGAGTCCTTCGTTGGGGCCTATTTGGTATCGCGGTACGGCGAGGTCGCCGTTGGAGGTGGTAACGGCGATGGCAAGATTGCGTATCGCCTGGGGGGTGAGGGAGTGGCACTCGGCGCCAAGCAGGACGCAGGCAGTGGCTTGATGAGTCTGCGCGAGCTTGAAAGTGTTGAGGTAGTCGGTGGCGGTGAGGATGAGATTGATGCTGGGCGGAGCGGCGGGAGTGTAGGGGAGGAGATGGAGTGCGCCGAAGGATGTATCGGCGGCAATGGAGTGTGTGCTGTCGGGCGTGGCGACGAGGATGGTCTGGCTTCCGGGCGTGTCGTGAAAGGCGAGGGTGATATTAGTGAGGGTCGCCTCCAACTGCTGAGGCGGGAGGGATGCGAGGCTGATGAGCAGGGTTGCCGTGGCGGGTACAGTGTCCGGAGTGCCTTGGGCGGGGGCTGTGCTGGGGTCGATGTTGGAGTTGGTCAGGGCCATCGGTGTATGGACTTTCTCGACTGAAGGTGATGATGCCGACTAGTTTGATGCTAAAGCGGCGGCAGTATGGATTCGGGTGCGGGTTGCAGTTCGAGCCAGAGGAAAGAGTATGGCGCGAGCGTGAGTGGATAGGGTTGTGAGGTGATGGGCGGGAACGGGACGTAGCCGAGCAGTTCCACTGGAATCATGCCGACGAATGAATTGAGATTGAGCGAGACGGGCTGGGCGAAGCGGGAGAGATTGGCGACGCAGAGCACGGTTTCACTGGAGCCATGGGAGGGGTTTTCGTAGTGGCGGATGTAGGCAAGTATTTTGCGGTTGTCGGGGCTGAGGAATTCGAGGGTGCCGCGGCCGAAGACATGGAATAACTTGCGGAGGGCGACCATGTTGCGGGTCCAGTGGAGCAGCGAGGACTGATCGCTAAGCTGGGCCTCGACGTTGATTGCCTGATAGCCGTAGATGGGGTCCATGATGACGGGGAAGTAGAGCCTGGCGGGGACGGCCGTGGAGAATCCCGCGTTGCGGTCAGGGTTCCACTGCATGGGAGTGCGGACGCCGTTGCGGTCGCCGAGGTAGATGTTGTCGCCCATGCCGATCTCGTCGCCGTAGTAGATGATGGGCGTGCCGGGGAAGCTGAGGAGGAGAGAGTTGAGCAACTCGATGCGGCGGCGGTTGTTGTCGACGAGAGGTGCGAGGCGGCGGCGGATACCGACGTTGATGCGCATGCGCGGGTCGGCGGAGTAGGCGAGGTACATGTAGTCGCGCTCGTCGGCGGTGACCATCTCCAGGGTGAGTTCGTCGTGGTTGCGGAGGAAGAGTCCCCACTGACAGTTGTCGGGGATGGCGGGGGTTTGCGCCATGATGTCGGTGATGGGGAGGCGGTCTTCCTGACGGAGTGCCATGTAGATGCGCGGCATGAGCGGGAAGTGAAATGCCATGTGGCACTCGTCGCCGTCGCCGAAGTAGGGGCGGACGTCGGTGGGTGACTGGTTGACCTCGGCGAGGACACAGCGATTTGTATAGTCCGCGTCGATTGCTGCGCGAAGGGTCTTGATTGCGGCGTGGGTTTCGGGCAGGTTTTCGCAGCGGGTACCGTCACGCTCGTAGAGGTATGCGATGGCATCCATGCGGAGTGCATCGACTCCCATATCGAGCCAGAAGCGCATGGCTTTAAGTACTTCTTCGATGACCGCTGGGTTGTCAAAGTTCAGGTCGGGCTGATGGGAGAAGAAGCGATGCCAGTAGTAGGCACCGGCGACTTCGTCCCAGGCCCAGTTTGATTTTTCGGTGTCGCTGAAGATGATGGGGACATTCTTGTAGCGTTGATTGTCAGCGGACCAGACGTAGAGGTCTCGGGCAGGTGATCCTGCCGGTGCTAGCCGTGCGGCCTGGAACCAGGGATGTTCATCGCTGGTGTGATTGATGACGAGCTCGATCAAGACCTGCATGCCACGGCTGTGCGCTGCGTCGAGGAATTGCCTGAAGTCGTCGAGCGTGCCGTAACTGGGATTGACGTCGACGTAGTTGGCGATGTCGTAGCCGTCGTCGCGCAGAGGCGAGGGGTAGAAGGGAAGCAGCCAGAGACATGTGACGCCAAGGTCTTGCAGGTAGTCGAGACGGGAGATGAGACCGGGGAAGTCTCCGATGCCGTCACCGTTGGAGTCTTGAAAAGCTCTGACGTGGAGCTCGTAGATGATGGCGTCTTTGTACCAGAGAGGATCGGAGGCGCTGCCCGCTTTCTTCACTCGAAGACCTCTACTTTCGTGCTGGGTGGTGGAGTGCGGATTGGCCCGGAGCGGGGAAGGTGGCGTGTGCAATACAGGTGGCATCGTGTCCAGCCGGGATTGAAAGCCATAACGCTTTGCATATCAATGCGATCAATGTTTTATCCCATCACTGAGAAGGTTACGCAGACTACTTTTAATCTCCATCGCTCGAGCGATAGAGGCCGAACACGGCGACTATACATGAACAGATGCAGAGTTTGAGATGCGCGTTTGCTCGCTGGACCAAGAGTTTCGTGAGGAGACCTAAAAGTTGATCGAGGGCCGGGATCGCTTCCATTTCGGTGTGGTAAATAAGGGACTTAGCGGCTGACGAGGAGCAGGTGCAACCCGAGGTGGCAAGAGAGCTTCTAACAGACACCTGAAGAACTGTGTTCTTGTGCCGAACCTTGATCGGTTGTCGAAATGCGTACCCCTAAGTCTACTTATCGCCTGCAGCTGCATAAGGATTTTACGTTTGACGATGCTGCTGGCATCGCCGGATACCTGCATGCACTGGGAGTGTCGCACGTCTATTGTTCTCCGTACCTGCAGGCTGCGCCGGGCAGCACGCACGGCTACGATGTGGTCGATCATCAGCGGATCAATGATGAGCTGGGTGGCGCTGCTGGTCACGACCGTTTTTGTTTGAAGCTGCGTGACACAGGCCTGGGGCAGGTGCTGGATATTGTGCCGAACCATATGTCCCTGGGGCAGGAGAACCGCTTCTGGTGGGACGTGCTGGAGAACGGGACTTCGAGTCGGTATGCATCGTTTTTTGATATTGACTGGCAGCCGCAGGAAGAGCGGCTGCGGAACAAAGTACTGGTACCGATTCTGCCCGACCAGTATGGGCGAGTGCTGCAGGCTGGCGGCATCAAGGTGGCCCGGCACGACAACATGCTGGTGGTGGAGTGTGCCGGACAGAAACTGCCGGTCGCTCCGCCAACGCTGCCGGTGATTCTGGTGCGGGCGGCGGAGTATTCGAGATCCGACACGCTCAGCTTTCTGGCGGCATCGTTTGGCCGACTGCCGGCACCAGAGTATGCAGACCGCAGACGAATTCTGGAGCGGCACCGCGACAAGACGGTGCTGTGCACACTGCTGAAACGTTTGTGCGTCGAGGAGCCGAGTGTGTGCGCGCAGATTGATCGCTCGGTCGCGGAGTTGAATGGGAATATCGATGCGCTGGATGATCTGCTGAATCAGCAGAACTATCGGTTGTCGTACTGGAAGGCGGCGGACCAGCAGTTGGGGTATCGGCGTTTCTTCGATGTGAACACTTTGATTGGATTGCGCGTGGAGCGAGAGCATGTGTTCGAAGAGACGCATGCGCTGGTGCTGGACTGGCTGCAGCGTGGTGTGCTGGACGGTGTGCGAGTGGACCATCCAGATGGGCTGCGCGATCCGCAGGAGTATTTTGACCGGCTTCGGGAGCGGGCACCGGATGCGTGGATTGTTGGTGAGAAGATTCTGTTGCCAGGGGAGTTCACGCGCAAGAAGTGGCCGATCCAGGGAACCACTGGGTACGACTTTCTGAATGTTGCTATGAATGTATTGGTGCGGCCAGAGGGTATGGCGGAGCTGACTGCGGTATATGCGGACTTTATTGGCCAGCAGACGGTGCTCGCTGAGATAGCGCATGAGAAGAAGATCGCAGTTGGACAGGAGTCGCTGGCGAGCGATGTGAGTCGGCTGACGTCTCTGTTTGTAGAGATATGCGAGTCCAATCGCAATCAACGGGACTATACGCGGGCCGAGGTACGCCGGGCGATCCGTGAATTTGCGGCGTGCTTCCGTGTCTATCGCTCCTATGTTGTGCCGGATCGCGACGAGATTACGGCAGAGGATTGCGAGGTGATTGCGCAGGCGGCCCAGTGTGCGAAGAACAAGCGTCAAGATATCGACGGTGATCTGTTCGAGTTTATGCGTGACGTGCTGACGTTGAAGGTGACGGGCAAGCAGGAGAGCGAGTTTGTGTTGCGCTTTCAGCAGTTCACCGGGCCGGTGATGGCGAAGGGAGTCGAGGATACGGCGTTCTACTGCTACAACCGGCTGACGGGGATGAATGAGGTAGGGAGCGACCCCGCGCGCGATGGCATCAGCGTCAAGGAGTTCCATGAGTATTGCCGGGAGATGCAGGCGACGCATCCGCTGACGATGACGACGCTGTCGACACATGACACGAAGCGAAGTGACGATGTGCGGGCGCGGTTGGCGGTGTTGACGGAGATGCCGGGACGATTTGGCGCAGGGGTTCATCGCTGGTCGCGGATGAACAGCGACTTCAGGGCGATGAAGGCGGATGGGAGCAGCATGCCTGACCGCAACACAGAGTATTTGTATTACCAGAGCCTGATTGGCGCGTGGCCGATCTCGGTGGAGCGCATCCAGGCTTACATGCTGAAAGCGGTGCGCGAAGGGAAACAGCAGACGTCGTGGGTTGCGAATAATACTGCGTTCGAGGAGGCTCTGAGCAGGTTTATTGACGCGACGCTGCAGCATCAGCCATTTGTGGAGGAGATGGAGCAGTTCGTTGCGTCAGTGAAGGAGGCAGGCCGCGTGAACTCGCTGGCGCAGACACTGATGAAGCATACCGCGCCGGGAGTGCCGGATTTGTATCAGGGTGCGGAGTTGTGGGACTTGAGCCTGGTCGATCCGGATAATCGGAGGCCGGTGGATTACAAGGTGCGGTGCAGATTGCTGCAGGAGATGCAGAACCTTTCAGCGGTGCAGGTGATGGAGCGGATGGAGGAGGGGCTGCCGAAGCTTTGGACGATCCGCCATGCGCTGCATCTGCGCCGGGAGCGGCCAGACTGGTTTGGCGTAGAGGCTGGCTACAGGCTGCTGAAGGCAACGGGTACGAAGAAGGCGCATGTGATTGCGTATCTGCGGGGGGATCATGTGATCACCGTCGTTCCGAGGCTGGTGATCACGCTGGCTGGAGTGTGGGGCAACACGGCAGTGGCGCTTCCGAAGGGGAGATGGAAGAATTGCCTGACGGATGAAGTGGTGAGCGGTGGAGCGGTACCGATCAAGGGGCTGCTGGAGATGTTTCCCGTGGCGTTGCTGGTGCGAGAAGACGAGCAGGATGCGAACGATGCATGAGTTTACGGTGTGGGCGCCACGAGCGAGAACTATGGCGGTGAAGATTGGCGACAGGGCGAACCCGATGACGGGACCGAACGCCACAGGCTGGTGGTGCACAACGGTGGAGGAGGCAGGGCCGGGGACGGATTATGCATTCCTGCTAGATGACGATGCGACGCCGTATCCTGATCCGCGGGCGCTGTGGCAGCCGAAGGGAGTGCATGGTGTTTCACGAGTCTATGACCATGCAGAGTTTGCGTGGAGCGACGGTCGTTGGCAGGGGCCTCCGTTGTCCGGGGCTGTGATCTATGAACTGCACGTTGGTACGTTTACAGAGGCGGGTACGTTCGACGGTGCGATTGAGCGGCTGGATTATCTGTTTGAGCTAGGCGTAACGCATCTGGAACTGATGCCGGTGGCGGCGTTTCCGGGTGAGCAGGGGTGGGGCTACGACGGTGTGTCGCTTTTTGCTGTTCACGATCAATACGGTGGACCGGACGGGTTGAAGCGCTTTGTGGACGCGTGCCATGGGCATGGGCTGGCGGTGTTGCTCGACGTGGTTTACAACCACTTTGGTCCGGTGGGGAATTACACGAACAAGTTTGGACCTTATCTGACGAGCCGGCACCACACTCCGTGGGGTGATGCGGTGAACTTCGAGGAGGCAGGCAGCGACGAGGTGCGGCGCTTCTTCTGCGATAACGCGCTGATGTGGATGCGCGACTACCATGTGGATGGTCTGCGTCTGGATGCGGTGCATGAGTTTGTCGATCGCTCTGCGATTCACTTTATGGAGCAGCTCTCAGCAGAGGTGGAGGTACTGTCGTCGACGCTAGGGCGGAGGCTGGTATTGATCGCCGAGAGTGACCTGAATGATCCGAGGGTGGTGACTCCGCGCGAGGCGGGTGGTTGCGGGATGGATGCGCAGTGGAACGATGATTTCCATCACGCGCTGTTTACGGTGTTGCACGTCGGCGAAGAGGGCAAGGGGTACTACGAGGACTTTGGGTCGTTCGAGGCGCTGGCGAAGTCACTGACGAAGATCTTTGTGTACGACGGGGTCTACTCCCGCTATCGCAAGCGAACGCATGGGCGACCGGTGGAGGGGCTGTCAGCCCACCACTTTATTGGGTTCATCCAGAATCACGATCAGGTAGGAAACCGAGCAACGGGCGAGCGGTTGGAGCACATTATTGGGCTAGATCGGGCCAGGGTGGCGGCGGGACTGGTGCTGATGGCGCCGTTTCTTCCGATGATCTTTCAAGGGGAGGAGTATGCCGCCTCGACTCCGTTCCAGTATTTTGCCGACCATGAAGATCCGGAGATGGCGAAGACCGTTCTCGAGGGACGGAAGCGGGAGTTCGCATTGTTTGGCTGGGCTGCCGGTGAGATTCCAGACCCCGAGAAACGGGAGACATTTGAGCGATCGAAGTTGAACTGGAGCGAGATCCATGAGAACAGTCACGCTGGGATGCTGGAATGGTTCACGAGGTTGATTCATATTCGCCGGAGCTCGCCATCCTTGAACGACGGCGATGCTGGCCACGTCAAACTGCGTTTTGACGAGGAGAAACGTTGGCTGGTGATGGACCGAGGTCTGGTGAAGATTGCGTGCAATCTTGGCGACGAGACGATCGAGGTCGAAAATCCGGGGCGGCTTGCGTTATTGGCGGCGTCACGCGACGACGTTGTCTGGCATGATGCGATGGTGACTCTTCCACCGGATACGCTGGCGATTCTCACTGGCGAGAAGACCTAGATGCTGACCAGCGACATTTTTGATTTGATCCGGCTGTATTACATAATTAGTGTGAACTTCGTACATTAATTGTTTCTTAATATTTGTGGATAAATTGATGGAGTTTGCAACCGATTCGTTGGCGCCCGTTAGACTAACTAATAAGGGCTGCGTAGCGAGTATTGCGTGTGGCCACTGTGCCTGAAGCCCCTCCCCAAAGAATCAATTTCCATTCGAAACTTTTGTGTCACTGATCCGTATCTCTTACAGGAATTCTTCGTCTATACGAACAACATAGCGGACGTGTGCGACGGTGGCTTGAGACTGTGAGGTCTTCAAGTGCGCCGGACGGAAAGAGGAAGTATTGATGTTTATAGGAACCAGTTTTTCCAGATCGACCCTACTGCGAGTGAGCTTGCTACTTCCAGTGACCGTAGTTAGCGCAACCACTGCCTGCCTCGCCCAGGCGACGGCGCCTGCAGCCGCGCGCCAGATTGGCACGGTCAAGGCGATCTCTGGTGGCGTAATTACGCTGGCGACCGATGCAGGACATGCGGTGACGGTAAACGTCGCGGATGCAGCGCGCATTCTGCAACTGGCACCGGGAAGTACGGACTTGAAGGCGGCCCAGGCAATTACCCTGGCGGACATTGCTGTTGGTGATCGAGTGCTGGTAAGCGGCAAGGCGGGTGATACGGCGGACGAGTTGACCGCGTCTCGTGTCATTTTGATGAAGTCAACCGATATTGCCCAGAAGCACGCGCAGGAGCAGGCGGACTGGCAGAAGCGTGGCAGCGGTGGGCTGGTGAATGCCGTGGATCCCGCAACTGGAGCGTTGACCGTCTCGGCAGGGGTGAAGAAGGTGCAGGTCAAGACGTCAAGTTCGACGATCTTCCGGCGTTACTCAGGAGACTCGGTCAAGTTTGAGGATGCGGTCGCGGGGACGCTGCCGCAGATTCAGGCCGGGGATCAGATTCGAGTGCGCGGCGACAAATCGGAAGATGGGATGTCGATTCAGGCAGAAGAGATTGTCAGCGGGTCGTTCAATAATCTGTCGGGCACGATAGCTACGGTGAATCCAGCGGATGGGACGATCACGCTGAAGGATCTGTCTACCAAGCGGATGATGACGGTGAAGATTGCGGCGAACTCTGATTTGCGCAAATTGCCGGAGCGGGCTGCGGCGATGTTTGCGGCGCGGGCAAAGGGTGGAGCGAATGGCGGAGCTGCCGGCGCACCGTCTGGTCCACCGAGCGGCACGTCTGTTAGCACGACGACTGGGCCTCCGACTGGTGCGGGCGCTGGCCAGTTCGCGGGTGCGGGGGCTGGCGGTGCTGGCCGTTCCGCAGGAATGGACCTCTCGCAGATGCTGGCGCATCTGCCAAACCAAACAATTGCTGATTTACATACCGGCGATGCGGTGATGATTGTGGCGTCGCAGACGACGCCGGGCAGCGCATCCGTGACGGCGGTGACGCTGCTATCGGGAGTCGAGCCAATTCTGGCTGCAACTCCGAGCGGATCGCCAGCCATGACCCTTTCTCCCTGGAGTGTAGGCGGGGGCGCACCTGATTCTGGTGCGCAATAGCCGCAATCCACAGCTTGATCCAACGTAGAGACAGTTTTCTTTTGAGGAGCAGTAATGGCATTTCGTAGAGCGTTGAAGTTGTTTTTTGTAATTTTGTTTGCCATAAGCCCCTTGGTTAGCTTTGGCCAGCAGCCCCTGGCTGTAGTAGCGGCTGCGGTTCATGGCGTTGTGGCCGATCCGGATGATGCTGTGATTCCCGGAGCGACGGTGACGCTGTCTTCCGCCACGAGTAAGGCGATCGTTACGCTTTCGCAGAGCGATGGCACTTATACGTTGAAGAGTGTGCCGGCAGGAACCTATGCGATTACGGTGACGATGAAGGGCTTCGCATCGTTTGTGAAACAGGGGGTACATGTCACTTCAGGCCAGTCTTTGGCGCTCAATGTGAAGATGACAGTTCAGGCGGAGTCGCAGGAGATACAGGTATCTGCGTCTGCCGCACAGGTTGGCGTTGATTCCGATAGCAATGCGAGTTCCACGACGATCAAGGGAAAAGACCTGGATGCACTTTCGGACGATCCGGACGAGCTGTCCTCTGAGTTGAGTGCGTTGGCTGGTCCTTCGGCGGGTCCGAACGGAGGCCAGATTTATGTTGATGGATTCACGGGCGGACAACTGCCTCCGAAGTCATCGATTCGCGAGATCCGCATCAATCAGAATCCTTTTTCTGCGCAGTATGACCGGCTGGGATACGGACGCGTTGAAGTCTTCACGAAGCCTGGTACGGACAAGTTTCATGGCAACCTCAGTTTGCAGGGCGGTGACAGGTCTTTCAACACGTCGAATCCGTTTCTGGGGTCGACGAACACGCAGCCTCCGTATCACACGCTCTTTGTTCTGGGCAGCCTCAGCGGCCCCATCACCCGTATTGCTTCATTCGCGGTGGGTGGTTCGCATCGGACGATTGAGGACAACAGCATTGTGAACCCGGGTGGCTTTTACGCCAGATCTGCGACCGCGACGACTCCGTGTCAGCCGGGTGATCAGACTTGCTCGTACTTTGCGTCGATCCCAGAAACTTCACGTGCTGTGCCGCACCCGCAGACGCGCAGCGACATCAGCCCGCGTTTCGATCTGGCACTGGGCGAAAAGAATACGATGACCGTGCGCTTTCAATACAACGTCAACGGCGTGCAGAACTCCGGCATTGGCAATACGGGGCTTTCGACTGTGGGCTTCAACTCGGAAAGTTCTGAGAAGGAGATCCAGATTGGCGACACACAGATTGTGAGCCCCCGGGTGATCAACGAGAGCCGATTTGAGTTTGGCAGGTCTAACAACTCACTGGTTCCACTGAGTACGGCCGCCACCTTGTCTGTGCAGGGAATCTTTACGGCAGGCGGCTCGAGCCAAGGTGCCTCGAAGAATACGCAGGATCATACCGAGTTTCAGAACTACACTTCGATTGCGCTGGCGAAGCACTTTATCCGGATGGGCGGGCGGATGCGGTCTACGAGCGAGTCGCTGACTTCCAACCAGGGTTCCAACGGGACGTTTACTTATTCGTATCTGCTGGACCCCTGTACGGACCCGAACCCCAGCGTCAAGAAGCCGAGTAACTGCGCTGCATCCATCACGACGCCGTGTGCCGCAGCCAACGCGAGCATCTCGTCCTATCAGTGCGGGATTCCCAGCCAGTTTGCATTGACGACGATCAACAAGTTGAACATTGGCGGACGTATTACGGATGTAGGGCTCTACGCTGAGGATGACTGGAAGGTCAGGCCAAATCTGACCCTCAGCTTCGGTACGCGCATGGAGGCGCAAAACGCAATTAGTAGTGGGCACGACTTTGGCCCACGTATGTCTATTGCCTATGGTGTACCGCGTGAGGGAGGCAAATCGAGTGTCACGGTAATTCGTGCTGGCTATGGCATTTTCTACGACCGGTTCAGCCTGGGCGACTACTTGACGACGAATCGCCTAAACGGTACAAACCAGGTGACGCAGACTTCGATCAACCCCGGGGCTGGGTGTACCCCGTCTAATCCGGGCGGATGCGGCAGCGTAGCCAGCAACAGGGTAACAACCTACACACTGGGTAATGGCCTGCGCAGCTCTTACACGCTGCAGACTGCGCTGGGGTTCGATCAGCAGGTTGGCCGCGCTGCGACGATCTCAGTGAACTATCTGAATGCACGCGGCGTCCACCAATATCTGAGCAGGGACTATTACAGCAACAGTTCCTATAACTACCAGTTTCAATCCGGGGGTGTTTACCGTGAGAACCAACTGATGGTCAACGGAAACGCTCGACTTCGGCGGATGTCGCTCTTCGGCTTCTACTCGCTGAACTTTGCTAACGCGAACACTTCCGGCGCCGGATTCTTTCCAACGAGTAATACGAATACGAAGGCCGACTATGGCCGGGCTGCCTTCACTCACACCAGCATTGGCGTTGTTGGCGGCAACGTACAACTGCCGTATGGGTTCAGCATGAGTCCGTTCATGATCGCGCAATCGGGCACGATATATAACCTCACCACTGGACTCGATCCAAACAGCACTTCGATCTATAATTCGCGGCCGTACTTCGCGAGTGGCGCCAGCGGCAACTGCACCACGTCTTCGGCCTTCAGCGCGACACAGACCGGGAACCTTACACCTGTGCCGATCAACTACTGCAGTGGGCCTGCTAACTTTTCGCTGAATCTGCGAGTCGCCCGGGTGTTTGGTTTTGGGGAGAAGACAGGCGGGTCGGCGGCGGGTGGTCAAGGCGGTCCTGGTGGTCCTGGTGGCCCGGGTGGTCCTGGTGGCCCAGGTGGTCGCGGCGGTCCGGGTGGTGGTGGCGGTGGTCCGCGCGGCGGTGGTGGTGGTGGCGGTGGTGGCCCTATGATGGGTGGTGGCGGTGGCAACTCAGGTCATCGTTACACGCTCACTCTGGGGGCGCAGGCGTTCAACATCTTCAACGTAATTTCTTACGGAACGCCTACCAGCAGCCTCAGTTCACCACGCTTTGGTCAGTACACGACGCTTGCGACGGGACCCTTCAGTTCCGCAACCGCTGTGAGGCGCATTACGTTACAGGCTACATTCAACTTCTAACCCCGAGACTCGTCGGCATAACGAAAACGAAAGGCGCGACCTTAGTCTCAGGTCGCGCCTTTCTTGTTTTTATTCGCGGTGATGCGATTCACTTGGTTGGTGGGCGGAAGTTCTTTGCGAGGGTCTGCCAGCAGGTGTAGTACTCGTGCTGGCGCGTGGCTGTTTCCATGGCGAAGCTGGTGGGTCGGCAGACGAAGCGTGTCTCAAACATGAAGGCCAGGGTGCCATCGAGGCGTACGGGCTTCAGTTCAGCGATGCTGGCGCGCGCGAAGGTTTCGGCATCGGGGCCGTGGCCGCTCATGCAGTTGTGCAGACTGGCTCCGCCGGGGACGAAGCCCTCGGCCTTCGCGTCATATTCTCCCTGGATGAGACCCATGAACTCGTTCATGAAGTTGCGGTGGAACCATGGCGGCCGGAAGGTGTGTTCGGCCACCATCCAGCGGGGAGGAAAGATGGCGAAGTCTACGTTGGCGGTGCCGTGGATCTCACTGGGCGAGGTAAGGACGGTGTAGATCGATGGGTCGGGATGGTCGAAGCTGACCGAGTTAATGCAGTTGAAGCGGGCCAAGTCGTACTTGCAGGGCGCGTAGTTTCCGTGCCACGCCACTACATCGAGAGGGGAGTGGTCAAAGTCCGATGCCCACAGGTTGCCGTGAAACTTGGCGACCACCTGGAACGAAGCTCCGTCGCGATCGTCATATGCAGCGTGAGGAGTGAGGAAGTCACGCGAGTTAGCGAGACCGTTTGCACCGATGGGGCCAAGATCGGGCAGGCGCAGGCTGGCGCCGTAGTTTTCGAGCAGGTAGCCACGTGCCTGGGGATCGAGCAATTCCACTCGGAACTTGATACCGCGAGGGACGATGGCGATTTCGCCTGGAGCGAGTTCCAGGATACCTAGTTCGGTGTGCAGACCCAGTCGTCCAAGTTGCGGGACGAAGAGCAGTTCGCCATCGGCAGAGTAGAAGAAGCGGACGGTCATGCTTTTGTTCGCCACGTACAAGTGGATGGCTACGCCGGAGTGCATGGAGGAGTCGCCGTTGCCTGCGAGGGTTGTCAGTCCGTCGATAAAGTCCATCGGCGTGGAGGGGAGCGGCAGCGGATCCCATCGGAGTTGATTCGGTGGCGTCTCAACTTCGTCGAAAGGGGTGGAACGCACCAGTCCGTTGCCGATGCGCTGGTACGGCTTGTGCATGACGGAGGGACGGATGCGATAGGTCCAGGTGCGGCGATTGAGCAGGCGCGGCGCGGTAAAGGGGCTGCCGCTCAACTGCTCTGTGTAGAGGCCAAGCGGTGCCTGCTGCGGTGCATTTTGACCGACGGGCAGTGCGCCTGAAATGGCCTCGCTGGCGAACTCATTGCCGAAGCCGGTGAAGTATTTGAGGTGGGGCTGGAGGTGGGTCATGGGAAGTCATCCTCTCTGGGAGAAAACTACCGTACATCCCGCGAGAGCTTCCCGGGGACACCGTAGCTTAGCCGAAAAGTGGAACAACATGTTGGGGATTAGGTGCGAAATTCGCGCGAGAAACATCTGGACGCGTGGAATTTAGTCGCTGTGGCGGGGATCTGCGAATGGCAACAGATCCAGACGGTCGTCATGATCTGGCGGCGCGGTGGGGGATGCGATGACGACGGTCTTGGCGTTGAGGAACTCGCGCATACCTGCTGCTGAGAGCTCGCGCCCGTATCCGGAGCGTTTGATGCCGCCGAAGGGAAGTCTTGGATCGCTGGCCACCATTGCGTTGAGGAAGACGGCACCACATTGTAGTTTGGCAACCAGCCGGTGCTGCTCGGATGGGTCGCGGGTCCAGGCCGAGGCGGAGAGGCCGAACGGCGTGTCGTTTGCCACCTGAATGGCGTGGCTCAGGTCGCTTACCCGAAAGAGCATGGCAACTGGACCGAATAGCTCCTCTCGATAGACTGGGCAGCTGCGCGGCACTCCAGCAAGTACGGTTGGTTCAAAGTAGTTGCCGCTGCCGAGCATGCGCTCTCCGCCGGTAAGAAGACGTGCTCCGGCGCTGATCGCTTTCTTTACCTGCGCTTCAAGCTCTTCGACGATGACCCTGGTTGCCAGCGGGCCGATGTCGGTGTTTTCTTTCATCGGATCGCCGACTCGCATCTTCTCCATTCCGGCTACAAAACGCGATTCGAAGTCGTCATAGATTTCGTCTGCCACGATGAATCGCTTGGCGGCGATGCAGGACTGGCCGTTGTTGATGCAGCGTGCCTGGACTGCAACCTCAACTGCCTCGTCGAGGTCTGCCGAAGGCATGACGATAAAGGGATCGCTTCCTCCGAGTTCGAGCACGGATTTCTTGATGAGCCAGCCGGCCTGGGCAGCAATGGCGCGGCCCGCGGCCTCGCTGCCGGTGACGGTGACGGCGGCGATGCGCTCGTCGCCCAGGACTGCTTCGACCTGCTTTGCCTGGATCAGCAACGCTTGAAATGTGCCACGGGGGAAGCCTGCGCGACGCACCAGCGACTCAATCGCAATCGAGCACTGGGGGACGTTGGAGGCATGCTTCAGCAGTCCGACATTTCCTGCCATCAGGGCCGGCGCGAGAAACCGAAAGACCTGCCAGAAAGGGAAGTTCCATGGCATTACTGCGAGCACAATGCCGAGGGGGTCCCAGCGCACATAGCTGTGATTCTGGCCGGTCGGGATTGCCTCGGAAGCGAGGATACGTGCAGCGTTATCGGCGTAGTAGCGGCAGACGGCCGCACACTTCAGAACCTCTTGCCGCGCGGCGTGCAGCGGCTTGCCCATCTCCTGGGTGATGGTGGTGGCGAGGTCTTCGGTCTCATGCTCCAGCATGGCGGCGAGCTTGCGCATGCAGAGCGCTCGATGCCCGAGAGGGACAGTGGCATAGACCTGAAAGGCCTCTTCCGCAAGCGCGAGTTTTTGGCGAAGGGCTTCGTCAGTAAGTGGATCAAAGCGGCGGAGAAGCTTGCCATTCGCGGGATTGATCGATTCAATTGCCATGCGTGGGTAGTCTACTCCGATGCTAGCTTAGCAAGTGCCGCAGCAAGTACGCGGGTACCGAGTGCGATATCCGCTGGGGCAGCGTACTCGTCCGGGCGGTGGCTTACGCCGTTGTGGCAAGGGATAAAGATCATGGCAATCGGAGCGATCTGAGCCATGAAGAGCGAATCGTGGTATGCCCGGCTGACCATCTTCTTGTAGGAGATATTGTCCTGGTTACAAATACTCTCCAGTGTCTCCACTATATGCGCGGAGGATTGTGCCGGGGCGTCGGCATTGACCAATTCTTCTGCAATCGTTACCGCGCGGCGCTTACGGATTTCGTCACAGTCGCGGCGGACTGCCTGCATGACGCCTTCGCGCCGGTGCGGGTCGGTATCGCGGATATCAAGCTGCAGGACGACGCGGCTGGGCACGCTGTTGACCGCACCGGGATGCACGTCGCAGGTGCCGACGGTTGCGACCGTGTCGATCGCTCCGGTTGCCAATGCATGTCTTTCAATGGCCAGAATGAGTTCCGCGGCAGCGCATAAGGCGTCTTTGCGGTCTGGCATCAGCAGCGCCCCGGCGTGACCACCAAGGCCGGTGATGGTGAAGCGATAGCCGGCAGGTGCGGCGATGCTGGTGACGATGCCGAGAGGCAGCCCTTCGCGCTCCAGCAGCGGCCCCTGCTCGATGTGCAACTCAACCCATGCGTGGTAGTAGCCGTGTGGCAAGAGGACGCTCTCCAGCGTGCCGGAGAAGCCTGCAGCGGCGCGAACACTGGATAGCGGAGAGTCTTCCTTATCCTGAAGTGCGTCAGCCCGAGCTGGCTCCAGCGTGCCGGCGATGAGACGGCTTCCGAGACAACCGATGCCGAAGCGAGTTGGCTCCTCTGAGGTGAGCATCACCAGCTCGATCGATCTGCGTGGCTGCAGGCCGCTGCGTTTGAGTGCGCGCATGGCTTCGAGCCCGCCCAGCACGCCAACGGTGCCGTCGTACATGCCTGCGTGGGGTATGGCATCGGTGTGTGAGCCGGTGGCGACGGCAGGCAACTCTGGATCTGTGCCAACCCAGCGGATGAAGGTGTTGCCTACGGCGTCCTGCCGCACGGCAAAGCCTGCCTCTGCGGCAAGCGACTTGAGCCACGCGCGTGCGCGCAGGTCATGGGGAGTGAAGACAATTCGCGTGACGGCTGTGCCGTTGGCCGCGGGTTCAGCGTCCGTGAAGGTCGCGAGTGTTTCGAGTTCGTTGATAAGGCGATCTTCATCGATGCGGATCTGCATGCTACAAACTCCTGCCTGTGGGCGTCGATCCAATCCTATCGAATCCTAGCCGAGCGGGTGGCGATTCCAATCTTTGTAGATCAGATATTTTGCGGGCACCTTGCCGAGTGCTCCGAACCACTGCGGGCAGAAGGGGGCCATCCAGATAAAATCGCCGGCCTTGATGGGATACCAACTATCGCCGAGCCGGTAGATTCCGCCTCCCTCCAGCATGAGCAGCCCATGTTCCATCACGTGGACCTCCACCATGCTGAGCGCCGCGCCGGGCTGGTAGGTCATGGTGTTGACGGCGAAGTCGAAGGCGGGTGCGTCGGGCAGCAGGCTGCGTACCTCCAGGTCAGCATCGCCCATCAGCGCCACAGCGGGTACGTCGCTCTCCTGTCCTATCAAGACGGAGGGTGCGGAGGCTCCAGCCAGATGTTGATAGTTCTTCTCGATTACGGCGAGCCGCGTTTTCTGTTGCGCGATCAAGGTGTGCTCCGCGGCAGCAGGAAGATACGCATAGCCACCGACGTTCAGCGTCTTGAAGCTGCTGGCGGTTGAAAGATCGACGACACCTTCTATTACGTAGATAAATCGCTGGGCCGATGTTGGCCCCAGCGTTCCACCTGGCTCAAGTTCTGCGGTGTACTGAGTGAATGCCGCGCCAGCGACGGGTGAAATATGAACGACGGCGGTGGCCTGCTGCATGCCCGGAAGTGAGGTGCGGATAAAGGTGTCCGGCGTATGTAACAGGTGATCGCGCTGGTTGGTACTGCGGGTGTGTCCGAGATTATGCATTGCTGTCCTTGTGCTCCCCTGTTGTGGAGGAGTGGTCTACACACAATAGCTTTAAGAATTCCAATCCTGTGGCTAAAGCAATTTCTACATCCTCGGCCAGCACTGCTTCCGCAGGATGATGGCTTATCCCGCCCGGAGTTCGTAGGAACAACATACAACCTGGCAGACACGATGCGATGATCATCGCATCGTGACCGGCACCGCTGACCAACCGCAGCGACTGCGCATGAGCACATCGTACTGCCGAGGCGAGCGCCTCGGTGAGGCGGGAATCCATTGGAACGGCAGCCTGATCCAGCGTTTGCCGCGCGGTGAATTGGACGCCACGCCGCTCTGCGGACTGTTGTGCCTGTTGCAGAATCTGGGAGACAGCAGCGAGTCGCGTCGCATCCGCTGCGTGACGTACATCCAGGGTGGCTTCGACATCGCCGGCGATCACATTGCCCGCACCCGGTCGGACTTCGACTTTGCCGACCGTTGCGACCAAGCCTTCGTGCTCTTTCGCGATGCGTTCAACGGCTACGATCCACTCCGCTGCAGCCGCGAGGGCATCATGACGGAGTTGCATGGGCGTGGTGCCGGCGTGGTTCGCCTTGCCGGTGAAGTTCGCCAGCAGGCGGCTCTGCCCTACGATGGCCTCGACGACTCCGAGGGGCTGGTCAAGGCTCTCCAGCACGGGTCCCTGCTCGATATGGAACTCAAGATAGGCGAAGGTCTCAGGCGCGAATCCTGCCGCGGGGATGCCTGCAGGATCGAGGCCGAAGTCACGGATCGACTGGTCTACACTGATGCCTTGAGCGTCTTGCAGCGACAGAGTCACAGTGTCGAGTTGACCTGCCAGCGCCAGACTGCCGAGAAAAGGTTTGCGGAAGCGCACGCCTTCTTCCTCGGAGAAGCCGATGACCTCGATCGCGAATGGCAGCTGCCGCCCATGCAGTTCCTCCACCAGCGCAAGGCCGAGGACGACACCGAGGATGCCGTCGAATGCGCCGGCATTCGGTACGGTATCCAGATGCGAGCCGATGATGAGGCGTGGCGCATCCGGTGCGAGGGCGGGCCAAAGTCCTCGCAGGTTGCCGATCGAGTCGACGTGCACCGTCATCCCCGCCGCCTCCATCCATTCGCGGAGCAGGTCGTGCACCTGATGCATTGGCTGCGAAAGAAACGTGCGGGTGATCTCGCCCGGCACTTCGCTGCAGGACGCGATCTCGCGACAGCGTGAGAGGATGCGACTGCTCCGATCTGTATAGGTGCTCGCCATAGTTACAAGTAGAAGAGGTCTACGCTTTGCGCCTTACGGAGGCTTCGATGTATCCGTGTGGTTCATCCGTAGGCACGAATATTTCGTTGGGGTTGTCCTGACCAAAGCGTGACAGATCTACCAGCAGGCAATGCTTGTTTGGCATGGCCAGTTCGATACTGTTGATCTGGGCTACCTCGCTCAAAGCACTCTCTCCCATGGCATACAAGGTCTGCTGGACAGACTTGCTGATATGGTTCGCAAAGGTGCGCAGCATTGCCTCGCGGATCTTCGTGCGTAGGTCATCGTAGTCAAAGTCGCTTGAGGTGTAATGCCAGTCCGCACGTAACGCGGTGCAGAACAGGCGGTCGCTCGTCTCCGGCAAGGTGGTTAGCGATTCTTTGATGTAGCCTTCGAACGCGGAGTTCGCGGTCTTGAGGATGACGAGGTTTTCCAGGCCGGACACGACCTTGAACTCACCTGCTTGCGCGCGCTCCACATGGGTGGTCTGGCGCTCGTCGCTGCCGTGCATGAAGGCACTGGGATGGGGCATTCCATCGATTGTCAGTCGCTTCCATAGAGTGCTCGCAATCTGCACCTCTGCGGAAGTGACCTGGGGATTTCTGCCCAGCAAAAAGTCCACCAGTTCCTTTGCGTAAGCCTCCATCGAAGTCGCAGTTGAGTTTCGCGCGAGAGAGTACACGGTGTTCTTCATGGTGTCCGTTGCGAGGATACTGCTGTTATCTCCATCGACATGCGCGCTGACGAAATCACCCTTCAACAGCACTTGCACCGTCCACTCGCGAACCTCGTGGCCATGCTCGTGACGCGTTACTTTCATGAGGCGAACGCGGGATTTTCCGTAACGATTCTCGGCCAGTTCGATCATGTATCAGCTCCCTCGATAGGTGGTGTAACTGTTGGCGGTCAGGAGCAGCGGGATATGGTAGTGCTGCTCGCTATCCGTAACTTCGAAGACGATTTCGACGTAGGGGTATAGGCCCTGCAATTCCTGCCTGACGTAATAGACGCTGGTAGAAAAACGGATGCGATAGATGCCCGGCAGGACGGCAGTGCCGAGTGGTAACAGATATTTGCAGCGGCCATCAGTGTCGGTGACTGCGTCGTTGAGCGCGATCCATGCGCCGTCCTCCAGACGCTCGAGGGTGGCTGGAACTCCCACAGCCGGACGACCGATTGCGGTATCGAGAATGTGTGTTGAGATGCCCATGGTCAGTCTGCCTCCAGCCAGCGTCGCAGGCGAAGCTCCGTGATCTGTCTCTGCTGCTCGGCAGCTTCGTGGAGTTCGGTGATCGTATCGTTGGTCATCCGTTCTTCAAGGATACGAAGGATCTCGGCTGCTGATCTTCCGCTGGCGCACACGATAAAGATGCGGCCAAACTTTTCCTCATAACGTTTGTTGCTCTCGCGGAGCTTCATCTTTGCTGCCTCGTCCGCGGAGAGTGCGGTTGATTGTTCCTGTGCGGAGGCCTGCAGGGAGGCCGCTGTCGCGTGGGTCTGGGGCTTCTGCTCGCCGATACGCGGGTGGCTGTTGAATGCTTCGTGCCATGCCTGCTCGGGTAGTGCGAGCCACACTGCAGACGATGCCGCCAGGAGAGTCGTCTCATCCTGGACGGGCCGTTTCGCCGTCAGTCCGGCGGCCCAGGCGTGAGAGCCGCAGCAGGGAAGGATCTCCTGAGCGGCGGAGTCAGCGTCGAGCAGATTCCAGCGGGCGAGTGTTTTGTTCATCGAGGTACGCCTAGAATAACGCGACCTCCCGTCCAGCGGGCACATCCGCGAAGGCGCCATCACGATATACGGGAGTACCTCGCAGGTACGTTGCCTTTACGACTCCGCGCAAGGTTTCGCCAATATAGGGCGATATGGGATGCCGAAAGTAGAGTCGGTCTGCGGCGACGGTCATCGATGTTTCCGTATCGAAGATGACAAAGTTGGCGTCCCTGCCAGTTTCCAGGGATCCTGCCTGGTGGCTGAGGCCAGCGAGCGCCGCCGGAGCTGAACTCATCCAGCGGACGAGATGATCCAGTGTGAAGCCTCGGCGGGCGCACTCGGTATGGATGATGGGTAGCGCAAGAGATAGCCCGGCGATGCCGCCCCATGCCAGGTCGAAGCGGCCAACGTCAGCGCGTTTCATCTCCGGTGGACAAGGGGAGTGGTCGGTCACAATCATATCGATGCCGCCATCGCGGAGGCCCCGCCACAAGGCATCCTGGTTGGCGCGGCCGCGTATGGGTGGGGCACACTTCCATAACGTGGCGCCATCGCTGATCTCTTCTGCGGCAAAGTGCAGATAGTGCGGGCAAGTCTCGACGGTAATGGGTAGCCCCTCCGCACGCGCAGCGTTCAGGTCGTCCAGGGCCTGCGCTGTGGAGAGATGAACAATGTGGAGACGGAAACGATACTGGCGACAGAGCCGGATCATGAGCCTAATCGCCTGCAACTCCGCTTCATCGGGCCGCGAGGCGAGATACGTGGCGTAGCTCCGCCAGTCTGCATCACGCAGGTGCAGTGCAGCTTCTTCGATTGGCCCGGCAAGCTCGGCATGCACCAGCAGCGGCAGGCCAGACTCCGCGATGGACGGAAGTGCCGCCTCCAGTTGCTGCTGGTCGATCATGGTAAAGCCATCACAGCCGGGGTAGATGAGGAAGCACTTGAAGCCTGGAACTCCAGCGGCCGCCAGCGGCAGAAGATGCTGCTGGTTGTCGGCTACGGCTCCACCCCAGCTGATCCAATCGACGAAGCACTTGCCGCGGGCAGCTTCGCGCTTGGCCTCCAGGGCGGCCACCGTCGTGGTTTCCGGCAGGCAGTTCAGTGGCATATCGACCAGCGTTGTGTAACCCCCTGCGGCGGCCGCACGAGTCGCTGTCCGGAAGCCCTCCCACTCGGTTCGGCCCGGTTGATTGATGTGGACGTGGGTATCAACCAGTCCAGGAAGCAGGGCGTCATTGCCGCAGTCGAATAGCTGGGTATCGTTGGGGATCTCGGACTGCCGACACACGGCACGAATCTTTCCAGCTTCGATCAGAAGGGCAGCGGGCTGCGTGCCTTTCGGGGTGACGACTCGTTTTGAGAGGAAGGCCTGTGCCATATAATCTTGATACTCCGTGACTCTCTCGTTGCGCGGCGCTTGACTAAGGATATTAGCGAATGCAGGGAAATCCTATCTTTATGCAACAGGCCATCGAACTGGCCACGGAGAGCGTCATCTCCGGACGCGGCGGCCCCTTTGGTGCAGTCGTTGTCCACAATGGCGAGGTGCTGGCGACGGGTTCGAACATGGTGACCGCGAATAACGATCCCACGGCGCATGCGGAAGTGGTGGCAATACGCAGCGCTTGCGCCAAGCTTGGCACCTTCGTGCTGGATGGCTGCGAGATCTACACCAGCTGCGAGCCCTGCCCCATGTGCCTGGCAGCGATCTATTGGGCCCGCTGCGCGGCGATCTTTTACGGCAGCACCGCCGCCGACGCCGCGGATGCAGGCTTTGATGACGCTTTCCTGTACGAAGAGATTCAGCGTCCCCACGAACGGCGCAGCATCCCCATCATCAACTTGCTGCGGGAGAATGCCATATCGAGCTTTAACGCCTGGCGCGAATACGCCGGCAGAATCGAATACTAAACGCATGGTAACGAAGAGCAAGAAGCAATTACAGGCAAAGTCAGGTAAGGCAAACAGAGTCGTGAAGGTTGCGCTGCTGGGCTTCGGAACAGTTGGCAGCTCAGTCGCTGCGGTGCTGGCGGCATCAAGGTTTCCCGGCATCCAACTGACCCACATCTTCAACCGCGACGTCGAGCGCAAGCGCACCTCGCCCGCCGCGAAACGTGTCCCAGGCACGGTCGTTTGGACGGACAATATCGATGTCATCCTCAAGTCGAACGTCGATATCGTTATCGAATTGATAGGTGGGATCAACCCGGTCGAGGGCTGGCTGCGCAAGGCATTGGCGTCGGGCAAGTCAGTCGTGACGGCGAATAAGCAGCTGATCGCCTACCGCGGTGCAAGCCTCGGGAAGCTCGCCGCAAAGCATAACGTGCAACTGGTCCATGGGGCCGCCGTTGCTGGGGGCGTGCCGGTGATTCCTGGCATCCTGCAAGGGCTTTGCGGAGACCAGGTCGCTCGCCTCAGCGGCATCGTCAACGGTACATGCAACTACATCCTGAGCCGTATGGAAGCTGGCGCGGACTATGCAACCGTTCTAGCCGACGCACAGCAGTTAGGGTACGCCGAGGCTGACCCCTCCGCCGACGTTGACGGATACGATGCCCGTGCGAAGCTTTGCATCCTGTCGCGCATTGCGCTGCATGCGGAACTCGATCCTGACGCTGTCACAACGCAGACCATCTCCACGATTGAGGCGATTGATTTCTCCTACGCGAAGGAGTTGAACTGCACGATCCGGCAGGTCTCCCGCGCCCAGGTCGAAGGCACTCTGGTACATGCCCGCGTCGCGCCGATGCTGGTGCCGCTGGCGTCTCCGATCGCGTGGTCGCACGGTACGCAGAACATGGTGGTGGTTAGCGGCAGATTCGGCGGCGATGTGGTGTTCTCCGGCCACGGAGCCGGTGGTGAACCCACGGCCGTAGCGGTGGTCTCCGACCTGCTGGCGGTAGCGCAAGGATCCCGGCCGGTGCAGTTGCCCGTGCGCAAGCGCAAGGTGACGGGCGAGTTTATGGCTCCGCACTACCTGAGGTTTGTTGTGGATGACAAGCCCGGTATTGTCTCGGCCATCTCCGGGGCACTGGCCAAGGTCGGGGCAAATATCGACTCCATTCTGCAGCGGCCAGGTTATCCCAAGCACCGCCTGCCTTTCGTTGTTACGACAGAGCCGTGCCTGACCTCTACCATTGAGCGCGCCCTGGCGTCACTGGCCAAGCTGGATTGCATGCTTGAGCGTCCACTCTGCCTGCAGATGTTGCAGATCGACGACAAGCCAGACGAACCGTAGTTCAGTCCTGACAAAAAGAAACGGCGCACCCAAGTGGTGCGCCGTTTCTTTTGTCCGTAGGCGGGGTTAGTACTTTGGCATTGAAGGGTCGATCTTGTCGGCCCAGGCGAGAATTCCGCCCGAGAGATTCGATACGTTGGTGAAGCCAGCCTGTTTGAGGATTAGTGCTGCCTTCTGGCTGCGTGCACCGGAGCGGCAGTGGATGATGACTTCGCGGTCACGTTGTGCGGCAAGTTCGCCGACACGCTTTTCAAGCTCGCCCACTGGAATCAGCGGCGCACCCAGGTTCGCAATCGGATACTCATGCAACTCGCGTACGTCGAGAATGAAGATGTCCTCCGCTTCATCCAGCTTCAGCTTCAGAGTTTCTACGGAGATCTGCGGAATGCCATCGACGATGGGCGCATCGCCAACAGCCATGTTCTGTGCAACTTCCAGCGGCCCAACTGTGGTCGGTTTGGCGATGCCGCAGAACTGGTCGTAGTCGATCAGTTCCGTCACCGTCGGATTCGTGCCGCAGGCAGGGCAGTCAGGATTCTTGCGCAGCTTCAAGGTGCGGAAGCCCATGCCGAGAGCATCGACCAGAAGCAGGCGGCCAACCAGCGGCTCACCGATTCCGAGGATTAGCTTGATGACTTCAGTTGCCTGAATGATGCCGACGAGTCCAGGTAGGATGCCCAGTACGCCGCCCTCAGCGCAGGAGGGAACCAGTCCGGGCGGTGGTGGCTCGGGATAGAGGCAGCGGTAGCAGGGGCCTTCCTTTGTGGCGAATACGCTGGCCTGTCCTTCGAAGCGGAAGATTGAGCCGTAGGCATTCGGCTTGCCTGTCAGGACGCATGCGTCGTTGACCAGGTAGCGTGTCTGGAAGTTGTCGGTGCCGTCCGCGATGATGTCGAAGTCCTTGAAGATTTCAAGAGCATTCGCACTAGTCAGCATGGTGTTGAACTTCACGACGTTCAGATTCGGATTGAGGCCATGAAGCATCAACTCGGCGGAGTCGACCTTCAACATGCCAACGGTGTTGGTGGAGTGAATGATCTGCCGCTGCAGATTGCTCTTGTCGACGGTGTCGAAGTCGACCAGGCCAAGCGTGCCGACGCCAGCCGCTGCAAGATAGAGAGCAAGGGGAGCGCCCAGGCCGCCAGTACCGACGCACAGGACGCGAGCAGCCTTCAGCTTCTGCTGGCCCTCCATGCCCACCTCGGGCAGGATCAGGTGCCGGGAGTAGCGAGCTATCTCATCATTGGTAAGTTTTGGGAGAGTTACTTCTTCAGTTGCGGTTGCCATTAGATCTGTCCTTCGCTCGCCTTTGCGAGCATTGCTGCGTGCGTCGATTTATGTTCCTGTAAGAGTTACAAAGTGAGACTGTGACGGTTACAGACAACAGCCGCCGGCGATGGACGGGATAATCGTGAGCTCGTCGTTTTCGTTGGTGGGCGCAGCTTCCTTCTCCGGCAGGTAACGGATGTCATCGTCGTTGAGGTAGACGTTGACGAAGGAGCGCAGCTTTCCATCCGCGGTAAAGAGGTTTGATTTCAGCTCAGGGTAAGTGGTTGTGAGCTGCTCCAACGCGCCGTTGACGGTTGTACCAGAGACGGTGACCGTCTCCTGTCCGCCAGTGTAGGTGCGTAATGGGGTGGGGATGTGAATCTTCATTCGTTGCCTTCCTGTGCCTGCGCCTTGGTGGCGGCAAGATTGATCTCGATACTTTCGTCGTGAAACTGTTTGTCGTCCTCACCGGTTCCGAGGAGTTGAAATGAATTTGTCAGAACAGCCTTGCCCTGCTCTACGCTGGTGATGACGTAGGAGCAGCCTAACCAGTGGGCTTCGGCAAAATCTGTCGGCGACCATTGGGCCGGATGGTCTGGGTGCGAGTGGTAGAAGCCAACGATATCGAGACCTCGCCCGCGTGCCTCCCGTTGAATCCGAACCAACTCGATGGGGGCAATGTTGTAGCGGTTGTGGGCGGAGTCGGTCCGCGTGTTGCCGGCGCGCACAATGGCGCTCACATGGTTGCCGTTACCGCTTTCACTCTTGCCAAGCAGCACGCCGCAACACTCATTCGGGTATGTCTCTTCGCCATGTGCGCGTAGAGCTTCGTACTCTGCATAGTCCAAGCGAAGCATCCGATTAGTCCTCCGTCCAGAAGCGTTCGCTCATGTATTTTTCCGCGCCGTCGCACAGTATGGTCACGATGACGGCCTCACGTCCGTTAGCCGCTTCTTCCTCGGCTATCTGAAGAGCTGCCGCGGTAGCTGCTGCGGCCGATACGCCCACCAGCACTCCCTGGTTGCGGCCCAGGAACTTGGCCATCTTGTAGGCCCGTTCGGTTGCCATCTCGATATTCATGTCGGCCAGGTTGGGGTCATAGATCCTGGGGACGATGGCGGTTGCCATGTGCTTCAGTCCCTCGAGACCGTTAAACGGCGAGTCTGGCTGCATGGAGACGCACTGGATCCTGGGGTTCAACTCCTTGAGGCGCCGCGTAGTTCCCATAAACGTTCCGCTGGTACCCAGCGCTGCGACAAAGTGTGTGACCTGCCCCTCGGTCTGCTTCCAGATCTCGTTCGCTGTGGTTCTGTAATGGGCTTTCCAGTTCTCGTCATTGGAGTACTGGTCAGCGTAGTAGTAGCGGTCGGGCTCGGCAGCAACAATCTCACGCGCCTTGCGAATCGCGCCATCAGAGCCATCTGCGGGGTTGGTCCATATCACCTCGGCACCGTATGCGTTCAGGTAGCGCTTGCGTTCCTGTGAGACGTTGGAAGGCATGCAGAGCGTCACAGGGAATCGCAGAGCGGCGCCCAGCATGGCGTAGGCGATGCCGGTATTGCCACTGGTTGCGTCCAGCAGGCCTCGGCCATTTCCTAACAGTCCGCGCTTCATGGCGTCCGTCACGATGGATGATGCAGCACGGTCCTTCACGGATCCGCCGGGGTTGGCCCACTCTGCCTTGCCTACGATCTGGATCCCGGGCAGGTGTTCGGTGAGGCGATCCAGGCGCACCAGCGGTGTGTTCCCGATACGATCGAGGATGGTTGTTCCAAGCGTCTTTTTTTCAGTAGCAATCATTTCGTTTCCGGTTGTGTTCCTTTTGGCATCTTCAGAATGCCGATTGATGGAGAACTGCGAATGTGCGACAGTTAATCCGAGTCTAAATTATGGCAAAGAAAGCAACACTACGCAGCTTCAATGACGTCCTCTCCAACCTTGGTAGCCAACGATTCGATGTTGCTCCGGCCCATGAGGGTGCAAAGCGCACTCCGAATGCCTTTCAGGTGCGGAAATATGGCTGTGCGGCAGAGATCGCCGCTGCCCCAGATAACACAGTATTGGTGCTGAGCCGTCCTGGTTGGCTGCTGAACGGCGAGATCTCACGTTTGACGGATCGCGGCTACCAAAAGTTCCTCAAAACCAGCCACATTGAGATCCCGGCGACTGCCGACCATCTCCGTGCGATCCACGAGTTCAGCGAAGAACTGAAGGAAGCTACCGGCTCCACAAGCCTTTATAACGAGGCACTTGGGACTACCAGCGACGTCTACGAGTACGACCGTGTGAAGGGCAGGGAATAGCAATTCTTTTCAGGGACTTTCCCTCATTGGAGTCAGTTGCTGCCAGCAGTCATTGACTCCGCTGAGGAGATCTCCTTGTAAAGCATCTCCCCGACTGCTTTGTGCACCGCTGTCGAGGGATGCCCCTTGTGGTAGTAAAAGTACGCCTGCGGCGTCGCACAGGGGGTTGTGTCCTCGTGGAAGATCTTTCGGCCTGCACAGGAATCGATCGTATTCTCGATTCCATATTGGGCCGGATGCTGCATAACCTCATCAAAGAATGGTCCCCAGTGGCTCAATCTGATCTGTGCGCCCGGCAGATTATGCATTTGTTCGTCAGGGATGCGAGCCAGCTCAGGATTAAGTCGCTTGCCCACGGCGCTGAAGGTGGGGATTGCGGTCGGCAGCAAGGCGACTACGAACCTTCGAGCGCCCAGGCTGTAGAGGGTTTGAATCTCTTCCTGCAAGTTCGCCAGCGTCGTCTCGCTGGTCAGATTGCCGTCGTTCAGGCCGCCTGCGAGGAAGAAGAGCGTAGTGGTGGGGTTGAAGCTGATGGTGTGTGCGCGGACCCTGGCCGCGAAGTCTTCCACCTGGTTGCGCATCCCAACGCCAAGCAGCGCCTCTCCCACGGTGAGTCCCTTTCCTGCACCGGTCTGGGCACCGCTAACTGCGAAGTCGAGGCTGTTGCCGTTGGCATCGGAGGCTGTTGAGGGTAAAAGCTTTAGCCCGAGCTGCTCCGACAGATAGGCAACCGCCGTAGGGCCGTTGCCATCCAGATAGCCGGCGCCGATGTCAGAATAGCTGTCTCCGAAGACGTAAAGCCTGTCGTAAGCGGCCGGTTTACCGGCTGCAGCGGCGGTGGTCGCGAAGATCCCACTGCACAATGCGGTTGCCAGCAGGAAAATGATCAAACGCTTCATCGAATGCTCCTGAGTTGCGGATGGATGGCTGCAAGGTGAAGCTGGAGCGGCCACGCCAAGTATATGCATCGCAGAGTTGTTAGCGTAGCCGGTTTTGCTCCCGCTGCAGCTCGCGATAGGCTTCACTCTTGCCGATTCCCCGGTCCCGGGCCACTCGCTTCAGGGCGTCCATCTCGCTGATTCCCTCGGACTTCATTAGCGCGGCAACTTCGACTGCGATACTGGCCCGCTGCTCCTTTGCGGTTGCCTCGGCGACCGTTGGAGCCAGCAGCAGAACAATCTCACCGCGAACTGTCCTGGCGGCCAGTGTTTTACGGAGTTCAGCTACCGGCCCGCGCAGAAACTCCTCGTGGAGCTTGGTGAGTTCGCGGGCGATTACAACATGTTGCGTTGCGCCGAAGACGGTCTCCAGATCCGCCAGCGTGTCCTCGATGCGGTGTGGAGCCTCGTAGAAGATATGGGTTGCGCCGTCGCGTGGCAGAGCCTCCAGCGCAGTCTTCCGCTGGCCTCCCTTGGCGGGTAGAAATCCGTGGAAGGTGAAGCACTCCGTTGGCAATCCACTCGCAATCAAACCGCTGATCGCAGCGTTCGCCCCTGGAACCGGAAACACGTCAATCCCCGCGGCAATCGCCGCTTGTGCGATCTGGCCCCCGGGGTCTGCAATGCCTGGGGTTCCTGCATCACTGACGACAGCGATGCGCCCCCCGGCTTTTAACTCCGCGGTGAGCTCTTCGGTGCGCGCCAGCTCATTGTGCATGTGATAGCTGACTGTTGGGGTCTTGATGTCGAAGTGATTCAGCAGCTTCTGCGTCTGCCGGGTGTCTTCGCAAGCGATCCGGTCGACTGAGCGCAGAATCCGCAACGCTCGCAGGGTAATGTCTTCAAGGTTTCCGATCGGTGTCGCCACCAGATAGAGTCCCGGGGCCAGCGGCTTGTTCGCGGACGCCGGTGACTTCACTTCGGTGCTGAACTCGGCTTCAGCGGTCATTGTCCTCTTCGGCAATCCGTTCGCGCATCCTGCGACGCTGATTCAACATCGTCATCGAGTGGGAGAGATTTTGCGGCGTAATGATGCCGACGATGCGATCGCCCTGCACCACGGGCACCAGCTGCGCTCCCTGCCCAGCCACAATCTTCCGCAGCGTCTTCACCAGTGAGTCGTCGGGCTGCGCCGTCTGGAACGACCGCGTCATCACGCCCTGCACGTAGCCGTTGCCTTCCGTCTGCAGTGCTTCGACGATGCCCTGCCGCGAGACCGCGCCGACCAGGTTTCCGCCGCGGACCACGGGAAACACATCCTGCAGTGAGTGGATCGAGCGCTGCAGCGCATCTTCCAGCGTGTCTGAGGCGGACAGTGTGCTGAACTCTATCAGCATCACATCGCGCATCCGTACTGCGTCGACATCGGTCTGCAGCAGCAGGCCTTGATCCTCCATCCGCGCGCCGATCAAGACGAATACTCCCATCACCAGCAGCCACATATTAGGCAGTAGAATGCCGGCGACAATCAGCCCGAACGAGATGATCTGACCGATACCGGCTACCGTTCTTGATCCCTTGGCGCCACCATGGGACTTTGCAAACTCGCCCCGAAACACGCGACCGCCATCCAATGGTGCAGCTGGCAACAGATTCACTGCGCCCAGCAGCAGATTAACCCACACGGCAGCCCGCAGCAGGTGCGCGGGCGTAATCCAGGGGCGTTCAAAGAGATTCACCTGCGGGGCAATCACCATGGTCAGCGCACCCAACAGCACGCCAAAGCCGAGATTCGCGATTGGCCCAATAATCGCCATTCGCTTCTGCATCTCTGGTGTTGATGCTCGTTCGGTGGCTTCCGGCGAGGCGTAGCTCATCAGACCGCCAGTTGGCAGCAGTAAGAGACTGCGAGTCTCCAGACCGTACCAGGCGGCGGCAATTGCCCGCGCGACCTCGCGTACGACCACGGCCAGCACCAGCAGCAGCCAAAGTCCAATGCCGCGTCCACCCGTGGCGCCGCCCATCGATGCGTAGCTGATCGACAGCCCCAGCAGGAGCAAAAAGAAAGTATGGATGCGGACATCCACTCCGAGAAATCGACCGATAGGAAAGGACCACCCACGCATGCCTTTCATTGTATGCGCTGCCGTCATACCATCAAGTGATGCGCGTTATTGCAGGCACCTTTCGTTCGCGCCAATTGCTGGCACCACGCGGCACCGCTACCCGGCCAACCTCTGACCGGCTCCGCGAGCGCCTCTTCGACATTCTCCAGGCCCGTATTGAGGGCTGCCGCTTCGTGGACCTCTACGCTGGCTCCGGCGCCGTTGGTATCGAGGCGCTGAGCCGCGGTGCCAGCCACGTCTGGTTTGCGGAGAACTCGGAAGCCGCCCTGGCCTCCATCCGCGCCAACCTGAGCGCTTTAAAAGTCGCACGGGGCTTCACGCTGGAGGATCGCGGTACTGGAGCAATGCTGCAGCGGCTCGCCAAACTGCCCGCACCAGTGGACATCGTCTTCCTCGATCCGCCCTACGAGGCCGAAGCCGAGTACGCCGGGACGCTGAACTTCCTTGGAAGTTTGCGTGGTCGACTGTGTCTCGCCCCAGATGCGCTGGTCATCGCCGAACACAGCAGCAAAGCCAAGCTGGCTGGACGCTATGGGGCGTTGGAAAACTACCGCCTGCTGAAGCAAGGGGATGCTGCCCTCAGCTTTTTTCGTTTCCCGCCGCAAGCGGTGCCGACTGGGGATGAGCCGAAGGAAACGCTCCACCCTGATGCTGGCCCGTCCGCAGATCAACCGTAAACGGAACGTCGCGGTCCGTCATCAGGTTCCATCCAAACCCTTGCAGCGCGTCATCGGCGATCTCGGTGACGCGCACGCCCTCCCAACTTAGCCGCTGCGTCTCCCAAACCAGCCCCTGCTCGCCCCAGGCCACGATGGAGTGGAAGCCGACGAACAGCAACAGCCGCTGCGCAACCAGCACCTTTACCTCGGCGACTGGCCTCAACGCGATGTGTGTCGATTGCTCCGGGTGCGCTGTATCGATCACATACGCATAGCCGCCTGCCACTGCACATAGCTCCTGCGGATTTGGGCAGGCAAAGACTCCTGTGGGCATGGAAGGATCGACAAAACCCAGCGCACAGGTAGCCAGAAACGAACCACCGGCCGCCGGCCGCACCATCAACTGCAGCGCTCCCCGGGCCATCGCGTCCTCTTCGCCTGCGATCTGCAGAGGATAGGTAAACTGCCGTACCGGTGCGATCAACGGTGCCGATTTCAGCACGTCGGCCTTCCAGTTGTGCTCAAATGCTTCGGCTGAAATCATGTTGGCGCTCATCGAATTGCGTCCAGCGCCTGGGCCATATCTTCGATCAGATCCTCAACCGCCTCGCAGCCCGCGCTCATGCGGATGAATCCTTCTGCGATGGCGTCTCCGCCCCATCGGGCCCGTCGCTCTGCAGTCGTCGTCACACTGCCGAAGCTGGTCGCCTCGGTGATCAGAGTGGCCTTTGAAAGAAACGTCTCAGCCGCTGCCTTGTCCCGCAGCACGAAGCTCAGTACCGGCCCGAAGTAGCGCATCTGGCGTATCGCAATCGCATGTCCCGGATGGGAAGGCAGTCCCGGATAAAGCACGCTCTCGACCTGATTGCGCGTCAGCAGAAACTCAGCGATGCGTTGAGCGTTTTCGCAGCCGCGCTCCAGCCTCAGCGGCAGCGTCGCGATGGACCGGAGCGCAAGCCAGGCCTCCATCGGACCCAGAATTCCGCCGGTCAGGGTGCGCCACTGGTCGATCTTCGCCCTCAGTTCCAGATCGCGGACGGCCACGTGCCCGAGCAGAATGTCGCTGTGCCCAGTCATCGCCTTTGTGTCGGATGCGACGGAAAAGTCCGCGCCCAGCGCCAGGGGAAGCTGGCCGAGCGGCGTAGGCGTGGTGTTGTCCACTGCCACCAGAGCTCCAGCACGATGCGCTGCCTCGGTGAGTGCGGCGATATCGCAGACATCCATCGTCGGATTGCTAGGTGTCTCGATCCATAGCAGGCGTGCGCCTTCCAGGAGAGACACCTGCTCGATTCCGAGCGTCTCGGTCATTCGCACCTTGACGCCCATCTTGGCGAAGTACTCCTGCAACAGCACTCGTGCTGCAAAGTAAGCGTTCGATTGCAGCACCACCACATCGCCCGGTCGCAGCACTGCGCCAAAAACCGCCGTTACCGCAGCCATGCCCGACGCAAACACCAACGCGCTGGCCCGGTACTTTGCGCCTGAAGCCAGTTCGCCGGACTCCATCTGGCCGATCGCCCGCTCCAGCGCTGTCCAGCTTGGATTGTGCGACCGCGCATAGGTGTAGGGAGTGTCCGCCGGATCGCCCGGCGTGTGATACGGCGCAGCAAACACCGGCCCCTCATGCAAGGGTGTGCCGGGAACCGCACGAGTCAAAGTAGAACGGATGATCTTTGTCGCATCACGCATCGCTATAGCAAGCCCCAATCGTCCTGAATACTCAAGTCAAGTCTAGACGGCCTTATGCTCTCTCGCCCAACCTTAGCTCTTCCTCGCTGGTGGGGCAGAAAAATGCTCCCACCCAGCAGCCTCGAGAGGTCTTCGGCTCCCATCCGCGTTCACCAACGCGATCTGCGGCTGCCTCTGTTGCCTCCGCGTCAACCTGCCGATCCGGGTAATCTCCACCCCCGCGATACTGCGTGGCATCTTCCGCGTGGCTGGCGCGGCAAACAGCAGTTCGTAGTCCTCGCCACCGTGGAGCGCCATCTTCAGCCCTGCCTCCGGTCCAAGTTTTGCTGCCAGCGGATGAATCGGCACTGTTGCGGCGTCGATTTCGGCATTCACCCCGGATTCCACACACAGATGCGTCAGGTCGGTCGACAAGCCGTCGCTGATGTCCAGGCAGCCCGTTGCCAGTCCTCGCCTCAGCAAAGCCGCCCCGACGCCAATCCGAGGCTCAGGAAACAGGTGTGGATGACCTTCCGTAGCTCCAACACGCGCCATGCGCCCTTTGGCGAACATTCCGGCCAACTCCGCCGCCGCTCCGCCCAGCCGTCCGGTGCAGTAGAGGGCATCCCCAGCCTTTGCGCCGGAACGCCGCAATGACTTCCCAAGCGGAGCTGTCCCGACCAAAATGATATCCGCCAGGATCAGGTCCGCTGGCGACTCCGCCGTGTCTCCCCCAGCCAGCGGCACACTGTACTGGTCTCCCAACGCACGAAGTCCGAGAAAAAATCTCTCGACCCATGCCTGGCCAGATTTGGTTGCCAACATCTTCCCCGGCAGCGCCAGCGAGAGAAATGCCGCCAGCGGACTGGCTCCCATCGCCGCCAGATCGCTGAGGCCCCGCGCCAGAGTCCGATGACCAACGGACTCCGCTGGATGCAGGTCGCGTCTGAAATGTCGGTTCTCCAACGTAAAGTCAGTGGTTACAAGTACTTCACGCCCCGCGGGAGGCCGCAAAATGGCACAATCGTCCCCAATTCCCAGGGGTACCGTTGGACTATTGCGCCTGCTGCCGCGGCGAATCTGCTCGATTAGTGCGAGCTCTCCCATCGGAACTTTCAGCTTTTTCATCGTGAAGGCAGCATAAATGGTGGCTATTCATGACCCGAAAGTGTTAGAACTCCGCAATCGGTCATTCATACGGTTGATTGCTTCTCAGGGAACTGTTTGTTAAGATTGAGAGGAAAGCCCAAGAGAGATTCGTGAATCAGGTATGCAGATTGGTGAATTCCATTTGCAATAATTGATTTCTGTCTCTTCGAGCCGCTGCTCCTACGCGGTCAAACCCGGGCCCAGGTTACTCGTTGAGTCTTAAGAAGCGCTATTACATCATGTTCGTCAGTCGCGATGAGAACGGCACCCTGAACAAGGTGCCGGTGCCTCTCCACTACGCCTACATCTTCGTGGCAGCGGCTGCTATCGGCATGTTTACGATTACGGGGTTGGCTGGGTCCTACTCTCGGATGCTGATCAAGACTTCTCGTTTCAACCAGTTGCGCCAGGACCACAATTCACTGCAAAAGGACTACGCGCACCTGGAGAAGGCTGCGCACGAAAAGGATGTTGAAGTCGCGTCTCTCGGCTCACTCGCCAGCGAAGTCTCCGCACTCTACGGACTTACCGCCAGCAAGCTTGCGCTGCCCATGGGCCGGGTCTCCGGCAAAGGTAGCAAGTCCAAGTCGTCCGGTGTTGCCGCTGTCGCTACGACTCCGTTGGCTGATGTCACCGCCGCCAGTTTGTCCGACGACAGTTACTACAAGTCAGTGGACGCTTTCTACGCGCTTCGCACGACGGCCATGAGCGGCACAATCCGGTCGCTGCCGCGACTTGCCAACACACCTGCATTCGCCCTCGGCTCCGGCTTGAGCGGCATGGACTTCTCCGCCGACGTTCCTTCCATGTGGCCGATCATGGGCCCCATTACCAGCAGCTTCGGTCAGCGGGAAGACCCCGTCCTGGGCAATGGGGAAGGCGAGTTCCACACCGGCCTCGACATCTCAGCGCCTAACGGAGTCCCCATCCGCGCCACCGCCGATGGCATCGTCAAATCTGCGGCCATGTCTAACGGTTACGGCCGGGAGGTGGTGATCGACCACGGACGCAACGTCGAAACCATCTATGGTCATATGTCGGGCTTTGCGGTGATCGCCGGCCAGACTGTGATTCGCGGTCAGGTTATCGGGTACGTTGGCCATAGCGGCCGCACGACTGGCTCGCACCTCCACTATGAGGTCCGCATCCGCAACACACCGGTCAACCCCCACAAGTATCTCCGGACGACTCTCGCAGACCTGGGACTCTCAACCAGCGCCGGAAGCTAACTAGCCTGAATCCAGGGGCTACTCTAAGACATGAAAAACGGCGGCAAGGATAGCAAGTCCTTGCCGCCGTTCTCTTTTCCTGGTTGTCTAACGCGGCAATACGCCCACGTGCCGGTATAGCTCAAATGCAGGCCGGAAGAACTGAGTTAGTGGGATGCAGGCGGAGTATTTGTCGGCTCGGGAGCCTGAGAGACTGGCGTCGCCAGTTGCCGCAGCAGGTTTAGCGGAATATTCGCGGTCAGCACAGCCCGTTCGCCATTTTGCTCAATCTTCAGCGAGTTGACCATCGCCGCGATCGCCTCGTCCTGCGCCGCGCCTGACTTCACATGCTCGATTGATTTGAAGATGCCCAGCAGTAGATTTAGCGATTCCACCGACTTTTCTGCGTCACTCTCCGTGGGCGCAATCTCGTCGATCCGCAACCGGATCACGCCGCGATACTGGAGACTGGCCACAAATGTTGTGTCCTCGGGCAGAGGCAACTCCAGCCCCAGCACGCTGATGCGTCCGCGCTCCGATAATGGCAGTCCAATATGTCCAATTCCCCAGGCGCTGGACAGCAGCGGCACATCTCCGTACCTCGCCGACAGCAGCGACGAACCTGCAAACGGTGAAGCCGCTGCGCGGTACCGGTCGAGGATTGAGTGGATCTGCTCGGCGGTAGGCATATTCGAAGCCGCGATCGTGTCATAGCCAAGTTGCGCCACCCGTAGCAGACGTCCCCGGCCTGAACCCTCTTCGCCTACCGGAATCGAATAGACATCGTGGCCCGCGTAGCTTTCTTTTGCCGTCGCGATACTGGCGAGATACCGCGCCAGCCGGTCGCCATCGAACCGTCCCTCAAACACTTCCGAGTACGCCACCGGCCCATTGGGTCCGCTCGGATCATCCATCCGGTGCAGTGCAAAAGCCATCTCGTCCAGATCACGCTCCGGCACAATACCCGTCGCATCGATAAAGTGCTGGTAATCCGGGCTTCGTGTCACCAGCGTGCGGTCAAAGTGGGTTGCCAGCCGCAGCGGCTTCAGATTGGCATAGACTATTGCATCGGACTCCGGCAGCAGTCGCGCCACCTCAGGTGGGGCCTTCTTGCGTAACACCAGCGCCACCGCTAGTGCCAGGATCAGAGCCAGCATCAGCAGCAGAGAGTATCGGGTCGATTTTCGCATCCAGTCTGTTTCTACTCTGTCCCGCTGATGACGGCAATACCTTCCGCTACTCCCTCCCTATCTATTCCGTGATGGCAAAGGTGTAGATCTTGCCGCCGTTGGTCAGATTGCCCGTACCGGGAGGCAGTATTCCGAACTCGCCACCACCCACTTTGTCGTCGATGGTGAACTCGTAGGTGTGAGGCGCCTTCTTGATGACCGCAAAAGGTACTTCATCCCGCTCGGCGCCTCCCGACGAGTGAAATACTCCACCCGTAAGCGTGCGGAACTCGCGACTGTTTGAGTTCAGACGGAACCGGAGCAACTCATACTCACTGGCCGCAACTCCATCTGGAGTGTAGAGCAGAATCTGGATCGGACGCTGCAGTACCAGCTTGGACTCTCGCCCATTGATGTGCCCATTACGGTCCTCTTTGATGATGCCCTGCGTCACGGTGGACTTGATGAATCCGCCCGATTTAATGTGCACAATCTCCGGCTCGATCGGCACCCAGTTGCCATTGTGATCCTTGTAGTAGGCTCCGATCTCGTTCACTTCCGGCAAGATCACTGGAGTCTCGTACGCTGGCGTTAGCAGCTTGCGGCTCTTGTTCATCATCGCGGTAAGGACGCGGTCCGATGCTCCGGCCCCCTTTAGCGCTACCAACGCATCCGCGTCCAGGTTGTACTGTCCCGGCTGGGTGTTGATCGTCTGAACGATCAATTCGTCTCCGAGGCCGGATCTCACCATGCGGATTACGGAGTCGTTGGTCATCGACTTCTGAGGCATCGTGGTCTGTGGCAATGGGCCATCCGTGGACGAATCAGTTGTGCTTTGCTGTGAAAAGCCCTGCACTGTGCCCAATAAAACTATTGCAATAAAAGTTGCGATCAGCGCGCGACCACGTGCCATGCAGAAACCCCTCTAAGTACACCGTTTTATGGTGAGTTCGGTGACGCAAGTATGACGGAGATTTCCGCAGAAAGAGAGCGCGTCCAACCCACGGTCGCATTGCTCTGTAGCCAGCACTTATGCTAGATTCATGTCTGCGGCGCACTCTGCGCGGGCACTGTTGCGCGTTTAGCGGCTGGGCTTACAGGGGGTAGTTTTCAACGCGTTATTGATTGGCTGTTTGGGCTGGCGTAGCTCAGCTGGTAGAGCATCTGATTTGTAATCAGAGGGTCGGGGGTTCAAATCCCTCCGTCAGCTCCAAGTCATAGCCAGCTGCAGTTTCATTCAGCAGCGTGTAAGGTAGTAAAGGCAGTATCGAAAGACGGATTTGGTTGTACTGCTTGCCGTTCTGGCCTGCAGACCTCCGGTCACTCCTTCAAGGCAGGCAGGTCCGCTCGATTCGAGTTTGAATCGCAGTTTGGCGTGGATGGATGTGATTGAAGGGCTGCGTGTTAGGGCATCCAGCAGCAATGTGCACAGGTGGCCGAGCGGTTAATGGCAGCAGACTGTAAATCTGCCACTCTTCGAGTTACGGAGGTTCGAATCCTCCCCTGTGCACCACTTATTTGCATGGTTTTTATTGTGATTCTGTTGAAGTGGTGAGTGTGTTGGATCTAAGCCCTGCTAGTAGCGGACGAATGTGGATCGCGCTGGCCGTCCTTGGAGTATTGGCGATACTGTCCTGGCAGACGATGGAGCCCGGAAAATATCGCGCTCTCACTGCAGTGTTATTAGGTTTTTTTGCCTTCCGCGTAGTACTCGGGCGACTCCGTTCGCGGTAGGATAAGAAGGTTGTTTGAAGCATGCTGGCGTAGCTCAGTGGTAGAGCACTCCCTTGGTAAGGGAGAGGTCGAGAGTTCAAGCCTCTCCGTCAGCTCCATTTTAGGTTCATCTGGGCGGGAGTAACTCAGTGGTAGAGTCACAGCCTTCCAAGCTGTTGGTCGCGGGTTCGATTCCCGTCTCCCGCTCCAAAGACTTGAAGGCCTTGTTTGCAGGAGATTATTTTTGAGCACTGTTTATGAGAAGCCGGTACTTTCGATCGCTGATCCGATACGCTTCAACGCGGTGAAGGCACAAATCGAGACCTCTTTCTCTTCAGGTCAGGTTGCAGAATTCTTCAAGTCGCTGGTTCGTGCAGGCTTGAGAGTTCGTGACTTTGAGGCGGTAATCGCCAAAGGTTTGCTCGGACCCAGCGCCGCCAGCGAGTATGTGCTGCTTGGCAATGCTGACCAGGGTCAGATTCGCGAGCTTTATCTCGCAAGTCTGGAACGAGTCGCACCGGAAGTGCGAGAGAAGTTTTTCAAACTGTATGCGTACTACTGAGCATCCAGCGGTTCCAGTTTCATCGGCTACAGGTTTTTAGGTAGAGTTTTACTATTTTGAACCGCCGGTACTCACGCCGGCCACTACGAGGAGACGAGCAGTCATGGGCAAGGAAAAGTTTGACCGGTCAAAGCCGCACGTAAACATCGGGACGGTGGGTCACATTGACCACGGCAAGACGACGCTGACGGCGGCGATCACGAAGGTACTGTCGAAGCACAACCCGAACAACACGT
>JANXYX010000039.1 GCA_025408425.1 Granulicella sp. | reverse complement strand
GACAGAAGGCTCTCTGCGCCCGTTGCCGCTCCATCCGACGGTCCTGCGGGTACTGCTGGAGTGGAAGAAAGAATCCCTTTACGCCGAAGACGGGGACTTCCTATTCCCATCAATCCGACGAAACGGCCTGCAGCCACTGAGTCCGGATAGCCTGTTGAAGCGAAGCATCCGTCCTGCTTTGGCTCGAGCGGGCATTAGCGGGAAGGTGATCGGCTGGCATTCGTTCAGGCATTCGTTGGCAACCAACCTTAGCGCGATGGGTGTTCCAGTCAAGGTCGCCCAGGAACTGCTTCGTCACGCTAACAGCCGGACCACGCTCGATATTTACACTCGGGCGGTGAGCCAGCAGAAGCGGGATGCCAACGCGCAGGTGGTAGAAATGCTGCTACCGACGGGCTGAATTCCTTCAGCACCTATTCAGCACCTACACGGCGATGACGGCGAAAGCTGTCATCGCCAAACTATTTGATTTGTAAGGGGATGATTGGTGGACCTGATCGGGATCGAACCGATGACCTCTTCCATGCCATGGAAGCGCGCTCCCAGCTGCGCCACAGGCCCACTCTTAGGAAGGACTTGTTCTATTCTGACCGACCCGGGGCAGTTAGTCAACGGTACCGGGAACTTATCGCCTACCTGCCGGTGTCTAACTAAGTAGAGTGAGCGAGCACACGGCAGTCGGCGGCGAAGTTATTCGCGTCATTTGCACGATCCGCAACCAAAGTCGTAGTGTAGAGGACACCCGATATGCAGGCGGGAATTGCAGTGGGAAACCTAGCTAGCGCGATAGGCATTACGACGGAAGACGCCTCTCTGGTGGCCGAGCTCAAAGCCGGCTCCGAGACTGCGTTTGCGCTGCTGATCGCGCAATATCATCAGCCACTGTACTCGCTGATTGCTCGCAGCATTAACGACCCTGCTGACGCCGCGGACATCACGCAAGAGGTCTTTATCAAGGTATTCCGCAGCATTCGCGGGTTCAACGGCGATGCCAGCCTGCGCACATGGCTGTACCGCATTGCGCTGCACGAGGCCTCCAACCAGAGACGCTGGTGGTCCAGACACAAGCGACAAGAGGTCACAATTGACTCGCCCTGCGAAGGAGATGAGGAAGGAAGTACTTTTTGCCTCAGCACCACACTCGCCGATGGGGGAGAATCTCCTTTTGATCATGTCCTGCAGAGCGAAGTGCGGGAGCGCCTTGAATCTGCATTGCGCCAACTCCCGGAGGCATTCCGGGAGGTGGTTGTCCTTCGAGAAATCGAAGGATTTGCGTATGAAGAGATCGGGGAAGTCCTGGATATCAATATTGGCACGGTGAAGTCACGTTTGACCCGTGGCCGCGCTGCGTTGCGGGCGCTGCTGTCCCCGCAAGATGCACAGGGAATGAGTGCGGCCACTAAGTCCATTGAACTAGACGCATCGAAGGGAATGGCGACGCGATGATGCCCAATATCTGTTCTGCTATCCGAACTTCCTTCTCTTCCTATCTTGACGGCGCTGTAAGCGGACGCGAGATGCAAGCTATTGCCCAGCATCTTGAGGTCTGCGACCAGTGCGACCGCGAGTTCTCAGAGTTGCGTTCCATGCAACGATCTTTGTCATCTCTTGGGACGGTAAAGGCTCCTGTCGATTTAGGAATGAAGCTACGGCTTGCCATCTCTCACGAGCGCGCCAAGAGCAGGTCGCGTTGGGTTGAGGACTTCGGCCTGAAGTGGAACAACGCGATTCGTCCGATGGTGATGCAAGTATCCGCGGGCTTCGCCGGGACGGTGGTGTTAGTGGGTGGAATCATGCTGTTGCTGGGAATGGTCGCAGCGCCAGAACCTGTAATGGCGAACGACGAGCCTCTGGGCGCACTGACTGCGCCACATTATCTCTATTCCGCTGTAATGCCACGAGCGATCATTACAGGTAACGACGCAACAGTTGTGGTGGAGGCGTACGTGAATAGCCAAGGACGCGTCTATGACTTCAATATCGTGTCCGGGCCCGAGGACTCTGCAGTCAGGATGCAGATCTCCGATCAGCTATTACTGAGCGTCTTCGAACCGGCCAAGGTTTTCGGAGCCCCGATTCGTGGTCGGGTGGTGCTAACTTTCGCTGGCATCTCAGTTCAGGGGTAGGTCTCTACGACCCGCTTAGATATGTATGTACCCCTCCCCCCCTGGGGGGGTACATGCAGCTAAGTCTATTGCTTTCAAAGACATGTATAGGTAATAATACACTTGACTGACCGTAGTCAGTGTGCTACCTTATGATTCATGGACAGCCCAAAGACATTACTCGAAGCGATTCAATACTTTAGCGATGCTGAGAACTGCCGCAAGTTCATGATAGCTGTTCGCTGGGCTGATGGCATCGTGAAATGCCCCCACTGCGGCTCTGAGAAAGTCACATATCTGGAGAAGGCTAAGGTCTATCGCTGCTACGGCAAGCACCCTAAGGCCAAGTTCTCGCTCAAGGTGGGGACAGTGTTTGAGGACTCGCCTATTGGACTAGAGAAGTGGCTACCGGCCTCATGGCTGTTGTCGAACTGCAAGAACGGCATCAGCTCGTATGAGCTTGCCAAGTCGCTTGGAGTGACACAGAAGAGTGCTTGGTTCATGCTTCACCGGATTCGTACCGCCATGCAGGAAGATCACACCTACACGATGGGCAGTCATCGCGGAAACCCGATTGAGATTGATGAGACTTTTGTAGGTGGAAAGTCCAAGAACAAACACCTGAGTGAGCGCAAACAGACAGAGCGTAAGACCATCGTCATGGGGATGTTGAACCGTGAGACTCGCCAGATTCGCGCTAAGGTCATTCCGAACGTCAAACGCGAGACTCTACAGGCTGAGATTCTCAAGCATGTGGGTTTCAATGCTCACGTCTACACGGATGGCTGGACGGGATATATGGGGCTGGATGAGTACAAGAACTTCACCCACAAAACCGTCAATCACATCAACGAGTATGTGAATGGACGCGTCCACACTCAGGGCATTGAGAACTTCTGGAGCTTACTCAAGAGGGGTCTTAGTGGCACGTATGTGGCTGTAGAGCCCTTCCATATGGACTCATATGTGGATGAGCAGGTGTTTCGGTACAACACGCGCAAACAGAGCGATGCAAAGCGTTTTGAGAAGGTACTCTCGCAAGTGGCTGGTAAGCGTTTGACGTATGCTGAGCTAACCGGGAAGGAGGAAGGGGCGACCTGCTAAACGGCAGGGTCGGGGAAAACGGAAATCCGCTTCTTCTTAGATCGCTTCTCTTCTTCTAGTCTCGCTTTGACTACTGAATGAGGCACAGAAACAAGCCTCTTCATAAAATCCGTGAACTGTGCGAAATCACCCTGTACATCCTTGGCGGGAGAGTCTGAGGGATTCGCTTTAGGTTCGGCCTTCATCTAGCCGCATGATACCACGCGGCGGAAAGGCTATCGTGCGCTCAGACCAAGAATGGCTCGAAGCTAAGAATCAAACTCTCCACAATATCGATGTACTTTTGAAGCGTTGGGAGCAGCGCATCACGCTCACTAACCTGGGTTTGGTTGACCGCTTCTTCAATCTCGAAATTCACATCATTCTCCACCTCAGACGCAAAGACACCGGAGAACAGTGGGGCGTCTGTATTGAGTGTCCGAGGGCGGATCAGGTAGGGCATCTCATCCGTGAACCATGGGGCCTCGAAGAGAGCATCCTTAGCGATCACAAAAACAAATCTGTGCTTGTCAATATTGTCCAATTCATGGATACGCCAGAGCGCATCATTCCCGCCTTTGTATGGTTTGAGCCTATCGATAGCTTCTACCGCCTCTGGCCGGATACCCTCTACTTTTCGAGCCTTCTCTCGTTCGTAAGTGTCGGCATCCTTCGCGATCGAAAACTCTACTCGACGGGAGGGCGGTTTGCCGTTCCCAACAATCGCCAACTGATATGCGAGGTGGTCGAGAGCACTCCGCAGACTATGGATGACATCCCCCGCTGTGGAGAGAATTTCAAAGGGATAAACCGGGAGACGCTCCATGTGCGAGGGCTGAGGGTGATCCTCTCCAATACCCACATTCAAGTATTTGTCCCTGCTCGCGAGGACTATCCCTTCGAGGTCACGGAAGTGCTGTTTGGCCCGTTCAACTTTTATGCGAAGGAGAACCAGACGTGCGTAGGCGGTAAGTGCCATAGACTGTGATCATAGCGTCACAACTCCTAGTTGATCTTCCGCCGAGCACTCTTCTGAAACGCTTCGTTCGCGATCTGCGCGACAAAACTATTTGCGAAATTGATATGGGGTCCCTTACCTTCGTGGAATGCGCGTAGGGCCTTTACCTGGGCGTCTGGAGTCGTGATGGCATCGGGGTCCCAGTCATCTTCTTGGTCGCGCATCTTAGCGATCCGGCGCATTGCCGCCTTGATTTGCCGCTTCTGATTCGCGCTCAAATCAATCCAGTCTGGATCGTCAGGTTTCGCTTTTCGTTGCACACACCATTATGCTGCACTGCCCTGTCACAGTAAATCCATTATATAGTCAGTCATGTATATTATCACCCGAGCGTCGAGGGGCTTGACGTGGGAACCGGCGGCAAGCAATTTCTAGTGTGACTTGGCGATATGTTTGGCTGATTGGGCCGAACGCCCGCAGGCGAGACGTTTGCAACCCTGTACGTGCTGCCTTAAACTCAATGGGAGCGTCGAATCCATATTGTGTCTTCCCTAATCTCATTGTGCCGGTCCAAGTTTCAGCGAGCCTTCCTTGTGTACGCCCTTACTGGGCTTGCGGTCAGCGGCCTTACATCTGGCGCTCAGACAAAGTTTCAGCCCTCTGAGTCTTCGAGCAGCAGTCCGGGATCATCGGTCACGAATGACACGAAGAGCAGGCCGCTGCCGCGGATTGCGCAACCGGAAGCTGGCGGTTCCTCGATCACACTGGAGACGAGTGAGCCTCTGTTTGATCTTGCAGTTGCTCTGAACGCGTGCGGCTATAACACGGATCTTGCTGCATCAAGTCCGGTCCGTCTGGCCGTCCGTCAGGAGGTCAACGATGCACTTACCGGTTCGGCCGAGGCGCGTGACAGTCGGGATGCACTGTGTGGATACGTCCAGCAGCATACGCTGGCTGACAGCGGACGGAATGTTGCGCAATATGTTTCGCTGGCGGTTTATCTGTCTCCACCGCCAGAGTTGACGACCACGGTTGATCAGACTGAGTTGCCGCCTGACTCAACGCAGATCGTTGAAATACTGCCATTGCTGCGGACGTTCGCTGAGAAAGTTCAGCTTCATGCGATATGGGTGCATCACCGACCGGAGTATGAAGACCTTGTGAGCCGCGTGCACGATCCCTTGACGCGGATGGTTCTGAACACGAATATCTACCTGCACATGCCGGTGAGCAGTTACGACGGACGCCGGTTTCTGGTGTTACTTGAACCGATGCTGGCTCCTTCGATTACTAATGCTCGAATCTATGCGAACGACTTTCTGGTGGTAACTTCGCCTGCGGGTCAGCCATTGGGTTCGGTTCATATGGACCAGATCCGCCACACATACCTGCACTTTGAAGTAGAACCGCTGGTGTATGCGCGTGCGGCGGCCATGGACCGGCTCTTGCCCTTGCTGAAGCCGGTGCAACAGGCTCCGTTGGACTTTACCTATAGGTCAGACATTGTGGCACTGCTGACGGAGTGCCTGATCAAATCGATCGAAATTCGCACGATGGATGTGGGGTTTGCGCAGCCGAAGCGCCCTGAGAATCTGCGGCAGCGATCTGACATGGAGAAGTTTGACAACGAGACGAGTGCCTACGAGCATCAGGCCGAGGTGGTGCGGCAGAAGAGCGTCGACCTGGCGATGCGTCAGGGCTGGGTACTGGTGGAGTATTTTTACGGGAAGCTTGGTCAGATGGAGAAAGACCAGATCAGCTTGAAGGAAAATATCGGCGAGATGGTCTACGGGATGGACGTAGACCGTGAACGCCACCATGACGAACAGATTGCATTTCTCCCTGAGGGAACGCACGATCTGGTGAGCCGGACTCCGCAGAAGCCCACCGGGTTGCGGTTGGCTGAGATGAAGTTGATGCAGGGAGATACTGCCGGAGCGGAAGAGATTGCGAATAAAGCGCTTGCCGACCCCAAGGGCGACCATGCCCAGGCCCACTATGTGCTGGCCCGGATTGACGTAATGGAACGTCAACCGGAGGAGGCCATCGCCCACTTTGAGCAGGTGTTGCAGACATCGAAGGAGCCGCGGACGCTGGCCTGGTCGCATATTTATCTGGGCAGGCTGTATGACGTGATGCCTGTTCCAGACAGGAAGAAGGCGTTGGCGGAGTACCGTGCGGCGTTGACGGTTCGTGACAGTCTGCCGGATACGAAAGCCGCTGCCGACAACGGAATCAAGGAGCCTTTTGCGCTGCCGAAGCGCGCGCAACCGGCTTCCAGCGAAGACGATGATTCTCCTCTGGATCCAAGCGGCAAGGCGGAGAAAGACGCATATCGCCCACCCTCGCCCAAATAGGGATTTTTCGAAGCAGGGGTGGCTGTGCGTTAGAGTAGAGCGCGCCAGAGTAAGGCGCAAAGGAGTCGCATGACGACGCGACGCACCAAGACCGGACGTTCGAACGAGAACGAGTTGCTCACGGAGCTATTCGGGCATCGTTTTGCGCGTCCTGAGTTGCTGAAGTGGGCGCTGACCCATCGTTCGCTGTCGTACGAGACTAATCCAGAGACTCTTCCTGATCCGACTTCGGATAACGAGCAGTTGGAGTTTATCGGCGATGCGGTGCTGGGACTGATTGTGGCGGAGTCTCTGTTTCGCCGCTTCCCTGCTTCTCGAGAGGGCGAATTGACGCGATTGCGGGCTTCGCTGGTGAGCCGTCGCAATCTTGGGGAAGTGGCTGCGCGGATCGAGTTGGGGTCTATGATGCGGCTGGGCCGAGGCGAAGAGCAGAGCGGTGGTCGACGCAAGCCGGCTTTACTGGCGAATGCTCTGGAAGCAGTGATCGCAGCGATTTATCTGGATGGAGGTCTGGATGCGGCACGGACTTTCGTGGAAGAGCAGATTATCGAGCCGTCGATGCCGGAGCTCGATTTAGCGCTACGAGATGGGGATACCTTCAGCGGCGCAATCGGCGATCACAAGTCGGCGCTTCAGGAACATCTTCAGGCTATTGGAGCAGGTCAGCCTCAGTATGTGTTGACTTCGCAGAGCGGGCCAGACCACGATAAGCGGTTCCGAGTGGAAGTACGGGTAAATGATGGTTCGGGCGGCCTGAAAGCGTTGGCTGAATCAGAAGGATCCACCAAGAAGCAGGCCCAACAGGCGGCAGCCCGGATTGCGATCGAGCATCTGCTGTCGGAACAGCGGGCAAGCGCAACAATAGAAGGCATGGGGTAAGGAGATGATCTATCCCGCTGTGTCGACTGAATTTCCGCTGGCAATACCTCCTGCCGCTGAAGCTGTGGGGGAACGATCCGACGGTGCGCGTGTGGGTCATGCTGCTCGGCACGGCTCGGATGCTGGAGTGCTGCCAGCGCTGCAATCGCTGATTTACATCATTGTGATTGCGATCTTCATTATTACGTTTGCGGTGCAGCCGTTCCGCATTCCGTCGGAGTCGATGGAACCGACGCTGCTGGTGGGAGATTTTCTGCTGGTGAACAAGCAGAGCCTGGGCTTCGACGAGGCAAGCGGAGTGCTGCCAGCAACCTCGATTCGCCGCGGCGATATTGTTGTATTCCACTATCCGGTCGAGCCTGCGATGCACCTCATCAAGCGAGTGGTGGGAGTACCGGGAGATCATCTAAAGCTGCATGATGGGCATGTCTACATCAACGGACGGCCAACGACGGAGCCTTATGCAGTGTACCGAGCAAGTGCCCCGGATAACTTCCGCGACAACTTTCCGCGCCTGCAGAACGCCGATCCAGATATAGATTCTCGATGGTGGATCAGAATGCATAGCCTGATTGACCATGGAGAACTGATCATCCCTTCCGATAACTACTTTGTGCTAGGGGATAATCGCAACGATAGCGAAGATAGCCGGTACTGGGGCTTCGTTCCACGGTCATCGATCGTGGGGAAGCCGTTTGTTATTTATTTCTCACTGCAACATGAGGATGATGAGATGGGCAATCCGGTGGAGGTCAAGACACTGGAGTCTGCTCGTTCGATGCGTCTTCGCTGGATCGAGACATTGGTTGATTTTGCACGGTGGGACCGGACGCTGCGTATTGTGCACTAGGCGGAACGAATATCCTCACCAAAACAGGCCGCATTCAGCGATACACTGGCTAATAGTGCCTGGGAGATGATGTTGATGAACACGATGGAAACTGACGTAAAAGAAATAGCAACAGCGCTGGCAGAAGAGGCAGAGACTCCGCTGGAGTCGCTGGCGTCGATATGCAGCGTGTTGGCCATCGGGCTGTTTGTGATGACGTTTATCTTCCAGAATTTCGAGATTCCTTCTGCGTCGATGGAGAAAACGCTGCTGATCGGCGACCATGTGCTGGTGGACCGAATTGGGCTGGCACCTGAGGCGCACTGGGCACCATTTGTCCACTATCGCGATGTGCGACGGGGTGACGTGATCGTTTTTTTGAAGCCGAACCCGGAGACGCCTGACCTGTTTCTGGTGAAGCGTGCGATTGGGATACCGGGAGATCACATTCATCTGCGCAACGGCATCGTCTATCTGAACGGTGTTGCGCAGAATGAGCCACAGGCTGGGAAGCCATTATTCGACGACAATCCGCAGCACGCTTATAACCCGTACCGCGATGATTTTCCGTCAGTGCCACCAGGGCCCTCGGATGGGGTGACGGCAAGCTGGGCGCTGGAACTTCCGACACATATTCAAGGTGACGACATAGTGGTTCCGCCGGGCTCGGTGTTCGCCATGGGCGACAACCGAACAGAAAGTCTGGATGGCCGGTATTGGGGCTTTGTGCCGCGGGAGAACATTGTGGGACGACCCATGTTCGTTTACTGGTCGTTCCAGACACCTGCAGACCAGATCGACAAGCAAAGTATGGGTGAGCGGATCAGCTTCATGGGACATATTCTGATCCATATCATCGACGAGACACGCTGGAAGCGTACGCTGCATCTTATTCGATAAAAAGAGGATACGTCTGCGCGATGAGTGACGCGCGCGGACACTGTTAATGCAAGAGATCGATTCTACTTACGCGCAGAGCGACCACAAGGCGCCACGACGGACGTCGCTCCTACGCCGCTTTGTAGCGGTTTACTATGTGCTGCTGGTGCTGCTGCTGATGGCACTGATACCGCCGTATATCAGCGTGAACCGTTTTCAAAGGCGGATTGCGACCAGCATCAGCGAGAGCCTGGGACGCCCCGTCCACCTGGACCACGTAACGCTGAATTTGCTGCCGTTGCCGGGATTTACGCTGGAGAATCTGGTGGTGAGCGAAGACCCTGCTTTTGGAAGTGAGCCAGTGATTCGGGCAAACTCCGTGCACGCAAGGCTACGGGTGAGTTCGCTGTGGAGCAGACGTGTTGAGTTTTCAACGATCAGCTTCACGGAGCCGAGCATCAATCTGGTTCACCTGGCTAACGGGAAATGGAATCTTGAGAGCATTCTGTTGCAGGCGGCGCACATTGATGCTGCGCCTACGGCTCAGAAGAGCGCGGGAACGGCACCTCGTTTCCCTTATGTCGAGGCAACTGGTGCGCGAGTAAATCTGAAGCTGGGCGATGAGAAGATTCCGCTGTCCCTTACGGACGCGTCCTTCGCGCTGTGGCTTCCAAATCCTCAGGAGTGGCATTTGCGGATTGAAGCCCACCCGGCGCGAACCGACACTAGTGCTTCCGATACGGGCACGGTGCGGGTAGAGGGCACGTTGGCACGAGCACCCTCACTGAATGAGGTCCCGATCAATCTTGAAGGCGAGTGGAGGGATGCGCCGCTTGGAGAGGCCACACGCGTCCTGCTGGGCCACGACGCAGGGATTCGGGGAGAGATGACACTATCGGCGAAGATACACGGCACGATGGGCGACAGCAGGGTGCAAGCTCATCTGCAACTGAACGCGGTGCGACGTGCCGAGTTTGTTCCGGAACATCCTCTGGCAATTGATCTTGAGTGCCTGGCGACCGTGAATGGTGCCTTTCGTTCTTTTTCGGGTATTCATTGCAGTTGGCCTCCAGCGGCGTTGTCCAACTCTCCCATACTGGTGTTGACTGGCGCGGTGCCGGATGTAGTCAGGCCTGCCTCGGCAACCGTCTCGCTCGACACGCAAGGCATCGGTGCAGGAACGATTGTGGATTGGCTGCATGTTGCAAGCGACCGCGTACCTGCAGATGTTTCGGCTGAAGGCTCGGTGACGGGTCGCCTTGCGTATAGTCCTGAGGTGGAGGCTGGGTCCCCGGGAGATGGGGCACAGTGGAATGGCTTGATCCGCGCGACAGGATTGAGCCTGCAGAGTAAGCAGACTGGACTTGCACCGATGACGATCGGCGATATTTTGCTGCGTGCCTCGGAGCAGGCCAGCCAGCCGATCTCTCATGTCTTGCATGGCCGCAAGCAGGTTGTATCAGGCTCTGCGGGCGAGACACTGTTGCTTGAGCCTACGTCCCTTGCGCTGGGGGGGAAGGACCCGGCTAGCATCGATGGACGATTCGATGCTAGCGGTTACACGCTCCACTTGACGGGCATGGTGGTGCTGTCACGTCTAATTGCACTGGGAGCGGCGATGCCTCAGTTTGGTGACGGTTTGAAAGATGTGCTGCCAACAAACCGTGCTACCGGTCCGATTCGGGTCGATTTGACTGCAACGCGGCTGTGGGGAGGAACACAAGTGTGGCAGGATAATTTGAGCCACCCGGTGGTAAGCCGCCCCAAGCGCAGCGTCCGGTAGAGCTCGTTACTTTTCGCGTACAACCACCTGTTTGGAATGATTGCTGGACCCGGCCTCTGGCACTGTGCCGTCGTTGAGGAGCACTTCAGCCGGATCAGTCTCAAAGACAATGCGTGTCGAAGCACTGGCCCGCGCAGGGATTCGAAGCCGTTCGGTGGCGGAGAGGGATCCGGAACGGATGGTGACCGGGACTTCGGCTACGGCATCGCCATCGTTATGAACCTCGACGGCGACAAGCCAGCCACCCGCCTTATCGCCCCGGGACGGAAGTTCGCGCGGAGTAACGCTGACGATACTGAGATCAGGCAGGCCACGATCACGGTAGACCCAATCGTTGAAGAACCATTGAAGATTCTTGTGAGAGGTCTGCTCCAGCAGGGTTTGGAATTGCTTTGGATCTTCGTCGTGTTTCGGGTCGCGGCGGTAGAGTTGGAGAGCCTGTTTCAACGGCTCATCGCCGGTGATCGAACGTAGCATCCACAGGACAGCTGCGGCCTTAGTACGGTAGTAGACTTCGTCGCGGGCGTGAATAAGACTTTGCCCTTCAACTTCAGGCGCAGCCCCTTGAGAGAAGAAGGGTTCGACCAGAGCCAGACTGGTGTTCTGGTGCTGCAGCTGCCGGATGGCTGCGTCGCGACCTTCGGCCTGCTCGATCCATAAAAGAGACAGGAATTGCGCGACACCCTCATCGAGCCAGACGTGCGACGACTTGAACCATGCATGCGTGAGCGAATGAGCGAGAACGAAGGAGAGGTCAGCCGCATCCCGGCTGGACATGGGTGCTACCAAGAGGCTGCCGTCCTCAAACGGCTGGCCCTCGCGGTCGAGGATATTGAGCGTAGCGAGCGGGGTCTTGCCAAGCCAGTCGGAGAGGAGCGGCTGAACTTTCTCTGAAGCGGCCGCGTAGAGTGGCACGGACTCGCTTCGATCCGTGACCGCGGAGACGAGTGGACTGACGGACGTTGCTGCTCGATCGGCGATGAAGAGAGTCGGGACGCGAAAGCCGAGTGCCCGGATAGAAAACTCAGCGATGGCGAGGCCGGGCGCTTCTACGACGGGCTCGTTGACGTTCTCGCTGAGTGGCATCAAGGGTTCTCGCTCTCCGCAGAAGTAGGCTGCGTCGGGGGCGTCACCGACGTACTCGACCGCCAAGCGAAGGCGAATTGTTGCGGTTGACTGACGAAGTTTTTCCTGGCCTACAGCCCGGAAGAGTCTGGCGCCATCGCCGAGAAATACAGGGGCGGATGAGGTGGGGTACCAGAGGACGTTTCCGTAGCCGCGAAGCCCTGAGCCCTGGGAGGCGAGCTTGTCCCAATCAGCAAAGGCAGCCTGGATGGCGGGGGCGCCGATACGCTCCAGCCGTTTGGCAGACTGGTCGATCTCGCCGGAATAGAAGGTTGAAATCTCAATGGATGCGCCAGGCGGCAACGGTTGGGGCAGAGTAAGAATTGCTTCCTGCGCCTGGCCCGTGTGGTCGGCATCGGTGTCAATGAGGTGCTGCACAAATGACACGGTGACCGGCGTCGCGCCGCCAAGCAAGGCAAACCGCTCCCAGCGGAGGGTCGAGGATATCTGAAATGCGATGCGAGTGAGAGGCCGGGTGCCGTCGTTACGCACGGAGACGTGGGCGCGCATGACTAGTTGCGCGTGAGCTGGGACGAGATGAGCATCCAGATCGTATACGGTAAAGGTCAATGCAGCGCGGTCGACGTCGCTTATCGTCGCCGAGGCGTCTTCGTTGGCGATTCCAGAGTGTTTGGTTTCCGGAACGGGCTGCTGGCTGGAGTCAAAGAGCACGGTGCCATGAGGAGCAGTGGTGTCCGTTGTATCGGGGCTCGGCTGTTGTTGCGCTGGAGCTGCGGCGGCGAGCGTAACGATGCCAGCGAGCAGGCAGTTCCAGCGGATAAACCTGGCGACGCGGAGAATCAAGATCCCAACCCTTTGCGGACTTTTGCTGATTTCCTCTCCGTCTTTGGGGCGGCGGCGGGGCGGCGTTGACGCATGGCCTCATACATGACGATGGCTCCGGCGACCGAAACATTAAGGGAGGAGACCTTACCGGCCATGGGGATGCGCAAGAGATGATCGCAAGTCTTCTTTACGAGATCGTGCAACCCTGCTCCCTCTCGTCCAAGTACCAGAACGCAATCAGTATTGAAGTCAAAGTCTGTGTAGTCCGGAGATCCGCGTTCATCCAGTCCGAGGACCCAAACATTCTTCTGCTTGAGCTGTTCCAGCGAGCGGACAAGGTTGGTAACGCGAGCGATGCGAACATGCTCAGAGGCACCGGCGGAGGTCTTGGCCACGGTGGCGGTGACGGGTGCTGATCGACGTTCGGGCAGGATGACTCCGTCCACACCAGCGCCGTCGGCGGTACGCAGGAGCGCGCCGAGGTTGTGAGGATCTTCTACACCATCGAGAGCGAGGAAGAACCGGTATTGGCCATCCAGTTTGGGGCGCATAAGGTCTTCGATGCCGAGAAACTGACGCTCCTTGACGACAGCCAAGACGCCCTGGTGGGCGTCTGTGCGGGCGAGGCGGGTGAGTTGGTCGCGGGACTCCAGCGAGACGCGGATGCCGGCGGTGCGGCATAGCTGGATGAGACTCTCTAGCCGGTCATCCCGGCGCTCTCGGGCGACGCTAACGTGGTCAAGCTGGCGAGAACCGGAACGGATCGCCTCCTCCACTGGGTGAAGGCCATAAAGAACTTCCATTACCCCAGTTTACCGCCGGAGACGCCGAAGCACGGGTATCTGGCTTAGAATATGAGAACGCTGGAGTTCACCCGGGAGCAACCTCTTATGAGACAAGAGCTGTGACTTTTTTCCGTCATCAGGATGATCGCGATAATAACCGCGTCTTTTCGCGCGAATCACACGTCTCAAAGAGTGTGCCGAGCAAATCTATGTCGATGGCCGCATCCGCTGCACTTATCGCCCAGACTCAGAGCGAAAGTGCGGAGATTGCGCGCGGCCTTAAACGGCAAGATCCTGAGTTGCTGGATGAGTTAATAGAGCTTTACCAGCATCGGCTGCTTCGTTACCTGCTTTTTCTGACTGGCAAGCGTGAGGTTGCAGAGGATCTGTTTCAAGAGACGTGGATGCGCGTGTTGCTGCGTGGGACACAATACAACGGCAAAGCACGCTTTGATACCTGGCTGTTCACGATCGCCCGCAACCTGGTGATCGACCTCTCGCGGAAGCGAACGATGTCCAGCCTAGAGGAGATGAGTGAAGGCCGCGAGGATGACCGGCCATTTGAGATTATGATGACCGGGCCGTCGCCGCTAGAGCAGTTTCAGTCGCGGGAAGATTGTGCCGAGGTATCTGAGGTTCTACTCAAGCTTGAACCGAACTATCGTGAGGTTCTGGTGCTTCGTTTTTACGAAGAACTGTCGCTGGAGGAGATTGCGGGGGTGACGCGGGCTCCGCTTTCCACCGTGAAGTCGAGACTCTATCGTGGACTGGCCGCGCTAAAGCCTGAGGTGGAGCAGCTTCGGTCAACACCGCCCAGGTTGACGGAGGCTGGATCGTGAGTGTCTCCCGAGATGAGTATTTGGCGAATCAAGAGTTCCGTTCGACCATCCCGAGCATGAATTCGGGGGCTAGCACGTCGATGGTGAACCGAACCCATCGTGTCGTACGTGAGCGTGCAAAAGTGATGAAGGCGCGTCGTAGTCGCGCACGGAGCCTTTGGATTCCCATGATTGTATGTTCAGCACTGCTGGTGATTCTCTGTTCAGCGGTGTGGAGCGTTCTGGATGAGTATGAGTTGGTTCCCACTGTGGTTCCAGACTCGAGCAACCAACTGATGGTATTGCTGCTTTGGTTTCTTCCTGTTTCAGCGACTCTGCTCGCTATGGTATGGTTTCGCCGGACGCGGCTTCAGGCCGATGATGAGACGAATCTATGACAATCCCTTTCGACGTGAAATCAATACGAACCGGAAGCGTCGCGGATGATGGCGCTGACGCTTTAAGCATTATTCCAGGTTGGTCGATTGCACTGGCAATCCTGGTTTTCGCTGCCGCTCAGTATCTGTTTCATGGAGTACTGCCGCACCAGAAGCACGAAATGTTGCCCATGCGGTTGCTTATGGGCTACTCGTGGGGCACGGCGTTTGCCAGCTATGTTTTGCTGATTGGATATGTGAGCCGCGACGTGAAACGACGCAACATGTCTGCTGGCCTATGGATGCTGATCGTGATCGTGATGCCAGGAGGGATTGGGGCAGTAGTCTACTTCCTGCTGCGGCAGCCAATACTGTCGCGTTGCCCACACTGTACGACGGAGATCGCATCGAGCTACCATTTCTGTCCGCAGTGCCAATTTCAGATGGCGCCGGTGTGCGGTAAGTGCTTCCGTGGCGTGCGGATTACGGACGTATACTGCACGCAGTGCGGGCACGACCTGGCCGAAGATCATGCACCTGCTCGATTGCGTGCCTATAGCGACTAGTTTCATCCTATGCCTCTGACTGTACTCATCATCGATGACGAACCGCTTGCCAGGCAGGAGTTGCAGTATCTTCTGGAAAAGGCCGGCGGGGTTACGGTTCTAGCTCAAGGGACAAATGGCATTGAAGCAGTGGAACTGATTCGAACTTACACGCCAGATCTGGTGTTTCTTGATGTCCAGATGCCTGGTCTGGACGGCTTTGCTGTTCTAAAGAAACTACTGGATCGCAAGATGCCTATGCCGCAGATTGTATTTGCAACGGCTTACGACCAATATGCGGTGCGGGCGTTCGAGGTAAATGCCGTTGACTATCTTCTTAAGCCCTTTGACCGGAAACGGGTAATGCAAACGATTGAAAAGGCGCTGGCGCGAAGATCCGCCCTGATTGAGGTGGGCAACCTGAATCAGGAGGCGGGTGCCAAGCTGGATGTTCTGCTGCGGCTGGTTGAGGAACAGTCTCATGCGCCGAAGACGAACTCAGGCAAGGTGGTCGTACGGGCACAGAACCGCCTGTTACTGGTAGACCAGAGGGAGATATGCTTCGCGTCGATCGAAGGTGGAGCGATAAGTGTCGTAACGCCGACGGTGGAAGGACAATCTAATTGCCGGACGCTGGAGGAGCTAACTGACCAGCTCGATCCAGAGGCTTTTTGGAGGGCGCATCGCTCATTTGTAGTAAATATTCAACACATTCGAGAAGTAGTGCCTTGGTTCAAGTCCAGCTATCAACTGCGCATGGACGACCCCAAGAAGACAGAGATTCCGGTAAGCCGATCGCAGACCAAGCGCTTGCGCGAACTATTCAATCTCTAGCTGGCAGCCGCTTCCCTTCTCTGGGCATGAGCGACGTTCTGGCCATAACTTTTACCTATCAATAAACTCATGCTCCACGAATTCGCTCATGGTCCACGCTCGATAAATTTAACCAAACTCCTCGACTCGCATGTACCCGTCAGTCGCGAGTTCGAGGTCTAGCGGATGGCTGAATTGAGAGATTGCTCTGGGACAAAGAATTCCTCCGACATCGATTCATCCTCAACAACTATTTCAGCAGATCTCTGCATGCCGAAGCCCCCCAAGGAAGCGAGGATGATGATCTCGGGTTCGATGGGTTGGCGATAGTCCATGGAGGAGTGGGAGAGGTAGTAAGTGCAGGGGAAGATGGCTACGAGGAGGAGGTAGGGTAGGGTGGCGCGTCGGTCGTTCCGCCAAGATCGGCGAACGCCGAGGATCATAAGGAAAGTAATGCTGGAGCAGAAGAAGATGTTGGGGATGTCGAAGAATTCTTTCTGCAGGTAGCGTAGGTTGAAGCTCCAGAATCCAGTCCAGAAGCGGATGGCCCGACGCAGCGAGACGCCAACGAAAAAGAGGGGGTGGCGGCGAATAAAGTCGCTTGCCAGGAGGTGCTTCTGTGCAATGTAGGCGGGTTCACCGGATAGCTGGTACTGGTGCATTTCGTCGGGATTGCTGGCGGGATGAGTCCAGGCGGGGTTGGACTCGAAGGTATCACCAGTGTTGCCGGACCAGAGTTCCAGCCAGAAGCCGTCGCGGACTGGGCAGACAACGTGGAGGACGCGATAGTTCCGGATTCCCCAAGGGGTCAAGACGGCGAGTAGCGCAATGGCGGTGATGACTCCGCGGCGAAGCCAATCACCGCCGGCGCGACGGACCTTGAGCATGGCGAAGAGGAGTAGGAGCGGGAAGACGGTGAGAACGGACGGGTTGGAAAGGATGGTAATTCCATAGAGGATGCCGAGACCAGCCCAGACGGTAAGTCCGTGGTGGAGATGGAGTCTCTGGAGTATGCAGAAGCAGATGGCAAAGAGGAGCGCGGTGAGGGCGTAATCCCAGACCATGGTGGCGGAGAAGTAGATAGCGAAGGGATAGAAGACCCACGACCAGGCAGCGAACCGCGCTGCTCGGTCTCCTAGTGAGTATTGGGCCGAGTAGTAGATGGGGATGCAAGTGAGGGCGGAGAAGAGACTATTGAGGGAGAGGACGACGAGACCAGCGTGCATGGAGTAGAGGCCAAAGACCCGGAAGATGCCAGCGAGCAAGTAGGGGAAGAGCGGAGGGACAAGCGCTGTTGGTCCGGTGAATGGGACGAAGGGAGAGGAGAATCCGCGGCCGAGAGCGATGCTTCGGGCGACCCAACCCATCTCCCAGCCGAACTGCTCGTAGCCGCGCGAGGGATCGGTAAGACCAGAGGAGGCGGTAAAGTGCAGGACGATAAGGCGGATGATGAGCGCGGAGAGAACTGCCAGGGTGAGGACGCTTCGGGGAGAGTAATCAGAGTGAGATGGGGCGATTTTGGATTGAGAGAGTTGGGGTTTTGTGGCCTGGTCGAGAACTAGCATAGACCTCGCACGGAGACGAGGATTTGTGCAGAGTACAGCTGAGGGTCGTAACTGGGATTCTCCACCCGCTAGTTGCTCCTTTTTGCCAATCGATGGACAGCAATGCAGCCCTTAATCTTAATTTCTTAAGATTAGACCCGGCTGTTTTGGGATTGTTGCGGGGGGTGAGAGGGTAATCTGGGCGGTTAATTGCGGTTTTGGGGTGGGCGGGTATCATATTAGTTATCCGGTTGTATGACGGGTTACTCCCCCATCCCCGACGAATGGAGACATTTATGAGCTCAGAGACTGTGAAGAAGACCAAGGCCCCCGCAAAGAAGACCGTGGCCAAGAAGGCTGCGGAGGTTGAGAGTTCCGTAAAGGTTGCAGCGAAGGCGCCCGCGAAGAAGAAAACGGCTCCGAAGACCGTGGCAGCGAAGTTGAAGGCAATTACGCCGACCCACGAAGAGATCGCCCGGTTAGCCGAACAGTACTGGATTGAGCGCGGCTGGCAGGACGGCTACGCCGAGCAAGACTGGCTGCGGGCAGAGCAGGAACTGCTGGGTATCGCTTCGTAGTCTTATTAGAAGCGTGCCGCAAGTGGCTTTTTTACAACAAGATAGCAAAACTAATGCCGCTAAAGCATTGCGAACAAGCATGTTGTCCAAATATAAGATTCTAAAAAGGAAAGCCCCGATCTCAATGAGATCCGGGCTTTCTTTGCTTGCTTGTAAATTAATTATAGATGATTGGCTGCACTCACCAGGCACTTTTATGTTGTTGATGGGCAATGGGTTAGGTGGTCATGGGCTTGACAGGTGTTTTTGCTGGGATTATTGACGTTTGGAGTTGGAGGGGTGTAGGGTTAGCGCTTCTCCCCTGGGCCCCGATGTGATCCGCCGAAGCGAACTTTGGCTTAAGGAGTTTTAAATGCGAATGATTCTGCACGTTACCTGCCCCCACGAAGCATTCAACGCTGCCGTCAAAGATGGCACTGCTGGACTGAAGATGCAGCGAATTATTGAACAGCAGAAGCCTGAGGCTGTCTATTTTACGGAGTATGGTGGTCGCCGGACGGCGATTTTGATTGTGAATATGGCGGAGGCGTCGGAGATTCCATCGTTTGCCGAGCCGTGGTTCCTGATGTTCAATGCAGATGTTGAGATACATCCTGTGATGTCGCCCCAGGACCTAGGGAGTGCAGGACTGGAAGGTCTGGGCAAGGCGTGGGCTTGAGCAGAGCCCGCTGCAGCTAGCCTGAACGAATAGTCTGATTTGCTCCGAGGTTTGGAGCGATTCTCCCCCTTTACAGGGGCAGGTGGGACTGTGCTTAACACGACGAACCTAACTGCGATCAGGGTCTGCCGATGGCTCGTGGCCCGGGTTGATGCGCATCCCGATGATGACGCTCATGACTACGACGACCGAAACTATGGCAATCACCAATCTTGTGTCCACTGATCTTTAGCCTCACACAGTCTGATGCAGAGATTGAGACAGATGGAGTATCGGCCCAAGACGTTATGTCGGGTAGATCGAGCTTATAGTAGATGATGTGGGGCAATTGAAGTGGGGTGAAGGGTGGAGAATCACTGTCACTGGGAATTACGCATCCTAAGACTATGCTGCGATATATATTGACAGGTTTGGACTGCGTTTATCAGCCGGAGGGCAATTGAGAGAATCATCGTCTTATGTCTTCACCGGCCCGTTTCTCTTACACGGAAAGATTTTCAGGAAGTCAGGTTCATTGAAGCTGTTGAGGCTATGCGGCCTCGTGATGGTCGTTGCTATCAGTGGCTCTCCATCGCGCGCTCTGGCGCAGCAAAACGTTAGTTATCAGGTGGGGGAGGTGGAATTGCCGGACGCACCTGGCATGGGTGTTCTGGCTACGACTGGTGGCTTCCAGTTGCCTGCCGCGCAAGGAACCGGCAGTGTTTCGGGTACTGTGCTGGATGTCAGTGGGGCTACGGTTGCGGGGGCACGGGTGACGCTGGCTGGGCAGAATGGCGCCGGTGAGCGGGTGGTGACGTCGGACAGCAAGGGGGAGTTTAGCTTTGGCGAGCTTCCTCCGGGGACGTTCCGCGTGACGGTCACCTCCGCAGGACTTGAGACGTTTGTCTCCAATGAGATTAGGCTGGCTGCGGGCCAGAGATATGAGCTTCCGTCGATCGGTTTGCCGATTGCCACGACGAGCACCGATGTGCAGGTGACTGTAACGCAGGAAGAGTTGGCACATGAACAGCTAAAGGCTGCTGAAAGTCAGCGGGTTCTTGGGGTGCTGCCGAACTTCTACAGCAGCTATGTTTGGAAGGCCGCACCGATGAATCCTAAACAGAAGTTTGAGCTGGCGTTTCGAGCGACGACGGATCCGGTGGCGTTTGTGACGGCGGGCATAGTGGCTGGGGTGGAGCAGTCGCACAATACTTTTCCTGGGTATGGGTCGGGGGTGGAGGGGTATGCGAAGCGGTATGGGGCGGCGTATGCCGATGTGACCATTGGAAGGTATATCGGGAGTGCTGTGCTGCCTTCGTTGTTCCGACAGGATCCGCGGTACTTCTACCGGGGATCGGGGAGCGTGAAGTCGCGGGCGATGTATGCGATTGCGGCGGCCTTTATATGTAGAGGAGACAATGGGCGGTGGCAGCCGAACTACTCGCACCTGCTGGGGAACTTTGCGGCGGCGGGGCTCTCGAATGTCTACCGGGCTCCGGAAGACCGGAGTGCGTCGCTGACGATTCGGAACGGATTCATCATTACGGGTGGGAACGTGGCGAGCAACCTGGTTCGGGAGTTTGTGCTGCGGAGGTTCACGACGAACGTGGCGGGCTATAAGAAAGGTAAACCTTAGGTATACCCCCACCCCCCGTCAAAGTGTGTCAAAGTCTTCGAACGATTGGGCTTAGGTCCGGACCAGTGGTACACGAGTTACGCGCGTAGGTATTGATGAGTGGGTGCTGGGAGCACCCATTTCGTCAAGCGGGGTGGGTTGTGGGTAGCGGCGAACTACATTTTGACTGAGGCTACGGTGAGGGATTCGCCCTTGAGGGTGCCCTCTACGGTGACGTTGTGTCCGGCGTGGGGGATGAGGGTGTCAGGGTTGGTGACTTTGTAGACCTTGTCGCCGACGACGAGGACGGGGGCGGAGCCTCCCTTGATGCATTTGGCAGCGCAGTCGGCGGTGTTTGACTTGCCTTTGGCGGCGCACATGGAGTCAGAGACGAAGCCTTTGAAGGATTCGGCATAGGCGCCTACGGTGGAGAAGGTGAGAGCGAGGGTGGCGAGGGCTACGAGCTTTTTCATCGTGTATCTCCAGTGGGTTGCGGTGGTGTGCGGAATTATAGCTGAATGGGGTGGAGGGTGAGTCCTGCCTGTTCTTCAACGGTCTACTCGTGTTGCTTCTTCCACGCTTTCAGGGCCCTGGCCTGTCTTTTCTGTTCCTTCTTTTGCTGCTTGAAGTAGTATTTGTTCGATTTTTGGGTGTTCTTCTGGGTTTTGTGGCGGACGGAATTTGAGTCTGCGTGGGCGTGAGCCGGGGCAGAGAAGGTGAGGCAGAGAAGGATCAGCAGGATGCAAGAGGTGAGTTTTTTCACGTGCTCTCCGTGGAAGTACGGTTCTGCGAGATAGTACACCTGCTGGAGGCAGGATTATCCGTTTTGGGTGGCGCGGGAGGTGGTGAGTTCTCGCCAGTTGAAGTAGATGTCCGGGAGGAAGAAGTACATGGCGGAGAGGAGGGGGGAGGCAATGGGGGTGGTAGCCACGAGCTCTCCTATGGTGTTGAAAGGATGCGAAGAGCGTATCTGGACTGGGGGTTGGTGTCGAGGAAATTCGTGGGGATGGGCACTTGACACGCCAGCGGTGCGGGAGGATGATTGCGCGCATCCAGAAATTTCCCGGTTGTCGTTGTTGCTTTCTAATTCTCGTTTGTCGTTGGTGCTTTCTAAAATTCTATTAATAAGGCGAAATTATGATGAAACGTTTTTGTGTGAGCGCTTGCGCCCTGATATGTCTTGTTGCCTTAAACCGGTCCTGCGTTGCGCAGGCGAACCCATGGGACGGCTCCTGGAAGGTGGATCATTCCTCGGTCAAGTTCTCAGGATCTACATTTTCCGTGGCTACCGATGCGGACGGCTTCACGGTGACGCGAGGTGGCACGGCGAGCCCCAAGGTGGTGTGTGACGGGAAACCACAGACGACGCCGGACGGCATGCTGACCTGCACGAAGTCCGGCACGGGGTACGCGATTGAGCTGGGCAAGGATGGCAAGACGGTGCGCAAGACGATGCTTTCGGTCTCGGCTGACGGCAAGACACGGACCACCAAGAACGAGCGCTTTCCATCGGATGCCAAGCCGTACACGATCACGACGATATCGAAGCGAGTGTCGGGCGGACCGGGCATGGCGGGTGAATGGACGGAGATGAAGGTAATCGAGTCGCAGGACACGGGGATTCTGGCGATCAATGTCACCGGGGACAGCGTGGCCTTAAAGGAGACGGATAATGACAAGCCGATCACCTGCAAGCTGGATGGCACGGAGACAAAGATCGGGGACCGAACCATGTCGGTGAAGCTGGCAGATCCGCATACTCTGAAGGTGACGTATAGCTTGGCTGGGAAGGTGCAGCGGGAAAACACGTTCGTGCTGAGCGCAGACGGGAAGATGATCACGGAGACGGATGTAACGCCTGCTCCTTCGCCTTCAACGATGTCGGTGATGTTTCATAAGTCGTAGGAGTTTGGACGGGTTTTGGGCCCACGTTTCGAAGTCGAGACGTGGGCCTATTTGCGTTGGATGCATCTGAATTGGTGTAGGTAAATAAGGAGATGCCATGCGATCGATTGGGCGTTTGGAGAGATTGGCGGGCGTTGCTTTGCTGCTGGTTACAGCGGGGGCCAGTGTTGCGCAGGGGCCTCCGGGCGGGATGCCGCCGGGGCAGGCCAAGAAGCAGGGACAAGGAAATATGCCTCCGGGACAGGCGAAGAAGCAGGGCGATGGGGACAAGGGGATGCCGCCGGGGCAGGCGAAGAAGCAAGGAGATTTCCGGTTTCGGGATGAGGACCGCGGACGGTTCTATCCTCACTACCGGAGCGATGCGGACCGATGGCGTGGACGCCAGCGGCCAAACTTTGCGCCGGGACAGCCCATTCCGAGAGGGTATTCGGTACGGACGGTTCCGCAGTCGTACTGGGGAGGGGCTCCACCGCCTCCGCCGGGATACCGGTATGGCTACTATGGCGGGTACGTGGTGGCTTATGACCCGACGACGCGGATTATCGCGGATGTTCTGGACCTGGTGGTGACGGCGACAGGGCATTAGGCCTGGCTGGTGTCGACCCACGTTCGAATATGGGCGTGGGTCGAAGTGTTTTTAGGGTACCCCCCTCCCCGTCAATTTTGCGCAAAGTCTTCTAACGATGGGAGTTAGGTTCGGACTTGATGGTTTGGGCGGGGTGGATGTGGGGCGCGGGAGGGGATTGGCGCGGTGGGGTTTGTCAAGGGTGGGCACGCTTGCATTCGGTTAGAGGGAAGGCTTGGAGCGCTCGCGGTGGTGGGTGATTCGTTCGGATTCGATTTCTACTGGGCCGGTTTCGCCGATGGCGTAGTGGTTGAAGCTGCTCCAGCGGTAGTCTTGGGGGCGCTTGACGAGGCCGCGGGTGACTGGGTTGCGGTGGATGTAGGTGACCTTTTCTACGAATTTGTGGGTGGTGAAGACGTTGAAGTCGTAGTAGCGGGCTTGCCAGAAGTGGTCGCGCGAACCTTTGAGGAGTTTGGAGGATTGTCCCTTGATGACTCGGAGGGTGGAGGCGAGGGTACAGTGTGGGGGTTCGGTGATGAGGAGGTGGACGTGCTCCGGCATGAGGACGTAGGCGTGGAGGGAAAAGCCGTGGGAGAGGCGGGTCTTTTCGATGACTTGTTCGAGGATGTCTTTGGGTTCGGGGGCTTCGAGGTAGGGGCGGCGGTGGTGACAACTGAAGGTGACGAAGTGGAACTGGCCGGTGTTCTGGCGGCGTTCAAGGCCGATGGGCATGATGGGATTTTATCGTTGGGAAGAGGAAAGCGGTTCGCGCTTCGCACGAATGCCCACTCATGCGATGAGACTGCATGAATGGGGCACCCGAGGTAGTGGTGGGTTTATGTGTGGGGCACCCGCCATCTCAACGCGAGCCGTCTAGATTTTTCAATAACTCCCTCAAAGCCGTGATGGTCGTAACAAAAGTTTCTGCCAACACAGCATTTGTTATTGGGTCAATTTGTCTAGCACGAACTCCTCTGATCAGATTCTCAAATGAAGAGTCTGTAGTTATAGAAACGGTTGAGCCCAGGACATTGCTTACATAGTGTCCGATGAAAGACGCCAGCTGTCCCCCGTCGCGACATGAATGAAAAGCATGAAACGCCTCGTACTCCCTTTCATTGACAACGAAAACATGCGGCTAGCTGAAGAGTGGGACATATTCCATCTTTGGAGAAGCTCCGGTCGAACTAGATCAATTGTTGATTTTGCTTTGTGATTGTCACCCTTGAACGTGCTCCAGGAAGCGATGGCGAGCGCTAAATTGCCAAGCGCATACCAAACTCCTAACGCATCATCTTTCGACCAGCCATCGGCTAATTCATCATTGTCAAAAAATCTCTCAAAAGAAGATTGCGAAAACGTCAACGTTATATGCGCTGCGACCTCGTCAGCAACGCGCTCGGATGAGGTCTGAAACTTCGAATTTCTTGAGAAGAAGCTCATGGCAAAGATCGTAACAGCCTTTACTCGACCGTCACACTCTTGGCCAAGTTTCTGGGTTGGTCTACGTCGCAGCTTCGGCGGGTGACCTTGGGGTGATTAGACGTTGGTGTGGCGGAGCAATGGTCAAGTAAGGAAGGCCCCGGGGCTAAAGCCCCTTTTTCTTTGGCCGGATTTCACAGGGCTAAAGCCCTATGCTCCCACCCTAAAGGCAGCGACAGTTGCGGGTGCAATGGAGATTTCACAGGGCTGGAGCGTTGTGCTTCCACCCAAAAGGCTAGATAGGCGAGGATTTGTAGTGGGCTTGGGATTTCACAGGGCTGAAGTCTTGTGCTCCCATACGAAAGCGAGATCGGCGAGGATTCGTAGTGGGCTTGTGATTCGAACAAGTAAAGCATTGTGCTCCCACCCTAAAAGCTAGACGTAGAAGCGGTGGCGGTGGGCTTTAGAGAGTTGGGTGTGGGTCTGTGAGGTGGGGGTTGGTGAGGGATGAGAATTTGAAGTCGTGGGCTTGTTGGACCAGGTGGGCTCGTACGGGATTTTGTTCGATGTAGGTGACGTGGGTGTGGAGATCTTCTGCGTTGCGGATGCGGTGCTCGTTGAAGCTGGGGTCCAGACGTCTAGTTTGGATTTGAGTTGGAAGGAGAAGCCACCTTTGAGAAATTGCATTGCCTTTTCCAAGGAGATTTCGGGGGCTGGGGTGAGGAGCAGGTGGACGTGGTCGGGCATGATGACGAAGGCGTGGAGTTGGAGGCGGCCTTTGGTGCGGTTTTGTTGGAGGACTTCGAGGAAGAGTTCGGCGTTGCGTTCGACTTGGAAGAGACGTCTTCGGTTGGCGGTGGCGGTGGTGACGAAGAACGTTCGGATTTCCTGGGGTGCGAGCGGCATGAGGTGGAGTCCGATGTTAGCGGTAGGAAGGCCCGGGGCTAAAGCCCCTTTTTATCTTGGGCGTTTTCACAGGGCTAAAGCCCTGTGCTCCCACCCTAAAGGCAAGACGGTTGCGTAGGCGGATTTGCAGGGCTGGAGCGTTGGGCTCCAACCCTAACGGCGAGGCGGTGAAGTTATTCGACGGTGACGGATTTTGCCAGGTTTCTGGGTTGGTCTACGTCGCAGCCTCGGCGGACGGCGATGTGGTAGGCGAGGAGTTGGAGGGGGACTACTTCGAGGACGGGGAGGAGGAGTTCGGGGGCCTGGGGGATCTGGATGGTGTGTTCGACGAGTTGCTTGATCTCTTCGTCGCCTTCGATGGCGATGGCGATGACGCGGCCGGAGCGGGCGGTGACTTCCTGGATGTTGGAGAGGGTTTTCTCGTATTTCAGGACCGATGAGGGGTCGTTGGGGTCTTTGGTGGCGATGCAGACTACGGGGAGGGTCTCGTCGATGAGGGCGTTGGGGCCGTGCTTCATCTCGCCGGCGGGGTAGCCTTCGGCGTGGATGTAGGAGATCTCCTTGAGCTTGAGTGCGCCTTCGAGGGCGATGGGGTAGTGGATGCCGCGGCCGAGGAAGAGGAAGTCGTTGGCGGTGTGGAAGACCTTGGCGAGTTGGAAGCACTGGTCGTCGACGGAGCGGAGGACGTCTTCGAGTTTGCCGGGGAGCTTTGATAGCTCGTCGACGAGGTGGAGGGACTCGGCTTCGGTGATGGTTCCGCGGACCTGGGCGATGTGGAGGGCGAGGACGAAGAGGGCGGTGAGCTGGGCGGTGAAGGCCTTGGTGGAGGCGACACCGATCTCTGGGCCGGCGTTGGTGGTGATGGTGCCTTGCGCCTTGCGGGTGATGGCTGCGCCGACGACGTTGCAGATGGCGAGTGTTTTGGAGCCTTTGGCGATCATCTCGGCCTGGGCGGCGAGGGTGTCTGCGGTTTCGCCGGACTGGGTGATGAGGAGGCCGATGGCGCGGGGGTCGGCGATGGGGTCGCGGTAACGGTACTCGGAGGCGTAGTCAACTTCGACGGGGAGCCGGGCGAGGCGCTCGATCATGAACTTGCCAGCGAGGCCCGCGTGCCATGAGGTTCCACAGGCGGCGATGGTGATCTGGCTGGCGTTGCGGAAGTCTTCGGCGGTGACCTGCATCTCCTGGAGGAAAACTTGACCGGTCGTAAGTGAGATGCGGCCGAGGGTGGTATCGCGGATGGCGCGCGGCTGCTCGTTGACCTCTTTGAGCATGAAGTGCTTGTAGCCAGCCTTCTCGGCCATGATGGGGTCCCAGGTGATGCGCTGGGTTTTGAGGGGGAGGGGTGCGCCCTGGAAGTCTGTAAGGGTGACGCCGGAAGGAGTGAGGATGGCGACTTCGCCGTCGGCGAGGAAGTGGATGTTGCGAGTGTGATGGAGGATTCCGGGGACGTCGGAGGCGAGGAAGTATTCGCCTTCGCCGATGCCGATGACGGCGGGTGGTCCCATGCGGGCAGCGACGAGCTTATTGGGCTCGTCGGCGGAGAGGACGCCGATTGCGAAGGCTCCGGTGAGGTGTTTGACGGCGCGGCGGACTGCTTCTTCGAGTGCTAGCCGCACGGGCGCCGAGCCTTCGGCGTGGTTGTCCTGACCGCTTCCGGTGGTCGCTGCGTTGATCAGTTCCTGCTCAATCAAATGGGCGATGATTTCGGTGTCGGTTTCGGTGACGAATTTGTGGCCGGCGGCGGTGAGCTCTTTCTTGAGGGCGAGGTAGTTCTCGACGATGCCGTTGTGGACGACGACGAGGTTTCCGGAGCAGTCGCGGTGGGGGTGGGCGTTTTCTTCGGTGGGGCGGCCGTGGGTTGCCCAGCGGGTGTGTCCGATGCCGAAGGAGCCGTGGACGGGGGAGTCGTGGAGGACAGCCTCGAGGTTGCGGAGCTTGCCGGGGGCTCGGCGAAGCTGCATGCCGTCGGGACCGCCAGCTACGGCGATACCGGCTGAGTCGTAGCCGCGGTACTCAAGACGGCGTAGACCTTCGATGATGACGGGGACGACTGCTTTAGGACCGATGTATCCGACAATTCCGCACATGAGACAAGTGTAGATGGGGGTGACGGAATTTGGGTGTTGGCGGATATGGGACTTTTGTGGGAGGTTCAGCGGGGTTGGCTGAGAGCTGAAGATTTATTAGTCATCGAAGAGGCGGGTGTAGTGTGGATTGAGCGTTGATTTTGTGGAGGATGTATGCAGATTCTGGCGATTAATAGCGGATCGTCGTCGATCAAGTTCTCGCTGTTCGAGGCGGGGAGGCGTGGAATTGACTCGCTGTATGCAGGGGAGGTGACAGGGATCGGCTCAGGGAAGGCAGGATTTGAGTTTCGGGATGCCGAGGGGAAGGACCTGCGAGGGGCTTCGGATACGGTGAGGGCGGGGAGTGCGGCAGAGGCGATTGAGTTAGTTGTAAACGCAGTGACGAGGCCGGGTCTGCCGAAGGTGGAGGCGCTGGGGTATCGGGTGGTGCATCCGGGGGCGAAGCTGGATCAGCACACAAAGATTACGGGTGATGTGCTGCAGGAGTTGGAAGAGGCGGTGGAGTTTGCGCCGCTGCATGCTCCGGCAGCGATTGTGGTGATTCGGGAGATGATGGTGCGGTTTCCTGATCTGGAGCATTACGCGTGCTTCGACACGGTGTTTCACGATTCGATGGGGGAGGAGGCTACGACCTATGCGCTTCCGGAAGAGGTTCGGAAGCGCGGGGTGCGACGGTACGGGTTCCATGGGCTGAGTTGCGAGTCGATCGTGCGGCAGATGCTGGATGCGGCGCAGTGTGGGGAGATGCGGTTTCCGCAGCGGATGGTGATTGCGCACCTGGGGAGTGGATGCAGCGTGACGGCGGTGGTGCGTGGGCGATCAGTGGACACGACGATGGGTCTGACGCCGACGGGCGGCGTTGTGATGGGAACTCGGCCGGGGGACCTTGATCCGGGGGTGCTGCTATACCTGTTGCGGCAACAGGACGGGGACAAAGCTGCGACGATTTCGGGTGTGGAGGAGATGCTGAATCGCTCGGCGGGGATGGTGGGGCTGGCAGGGATGCCGAACGATATGAAGAGAGTTCGGGAGGTGGCAGGACAAGGAGATAAACGAGCGCAACTGGCGGTTGAGGTGTTCACGCGGAGTGTTCGGAAGGCGATTGGCGGGTTTGCGTGGCTGATGGGTGGGCTAGACGCGATTGTTTTTTCAGGCGGGATTGGCGAGCATGATGTGGCCTCGCGCGCGGAGATTCTGGATGGACTGGAAGAGATGGGAGTGGTTGTGGACGGCGCAAATAATACGGCGAATGGGGTGGACGGAGTGCGATGCGTGAGTGGCGCTTCGTCGCGGGTGGCAGTGTATGTGGTGCCAGCGGAAGAAGATCGGATGATTGCGATCCACGTGAGGAACCTTACTGCATCCAAAGTAGGGACAGGGGCGTTGTGATGGGAGTCACCGACTATTGATGTTTGCTTTGAGAGGATGGGGTAGGTCGTAGTTTTCAATTGCAGATTGTTGAGCCGGCCCCAGTTTTTTGATGGAATATGTCAGCGTTGACTGGCTACTTTAGGCAAGGAGAACCCGATGTCGATTGCTACCTTGAACTCTCTAAATTCTGTTGCGACGCCGCTTGGCGCAGAAGAGCTACGCAAGATTGATGCTTACTGGCGGGCGTGCAACTACCTGTGCGTGGGGATGCTGTATCTGCGGGCTAATCCGTTGTTGCGGGAGCCGCTGAAGCCGGAGCACATCAAGAAACGGTTGCTGGGGCACTGGGGTTCAGATCCAGGGCAGACCTTTATATGGGTGCATCTGAACCGGCTGATCAAGAGCTATGACTTGAACGTGATCTTCCTGTCGGGGCCGGGACACGGGGCTCCCGCTACGTTGTCGAACAGCTATCTGGAGGGCGTGTACTCCGAGGTCTATCCTGACAAGAGCGAAGATGTCGAGGGGATGCAGAAGTTCTTCAAGCAGTTTTCTTTTCCGGGCGGGATTGGGAGCCATTGCACGCCAGAGACACCGGGCTCGATTCATGAGGGTGGCGAGCTGGGATATAGCCTGTCGCATGGGTTTGGTGCTGCGTTCGACAATCCTGACCTGATTGTAACGGTGGTGGTAGGAGACGGCGAGGCGGAGACGGGGCCGCTGGCTACGAGCTGGCACTCGAATAAATTTCTGAATCCGATTCACGATGGCGCGGTGCTGCCCATACTTCACCTTAATGGTTACAAGATCGCAAACCCCACGATTCTGGCGCGTATTTCTGCGGAGGAGCTGGATAGCCTGTTCAAGGGAATGGGATGGACCCCGTATGTGGTGGAGGGGGATGACCCGGCTGTGATGCACCAGAAGATGGCCGCAGTGACAGAGCATTGCGTGAAAGAGATTCGCGCGATCCAGGAGAATGCGCGGCGGAATGGATCTGCAGAACGACCGCGGTGGCCGATGATTATTCTGCGTACGCCGAAGGGATGGACGGCACCGAAGGAGGTGGATGGACACAAGGTGGAGGGATCGTGGCGAGCGCACCAGGTTCCGATTCTGGATCCGGCGACGAATCCACCGCACCTGCAGCAGGTGGAAGCGTGGCTGCGGAGTTACAAGCCGGAGGAGTTGTTCGATAAGAACGGCGCGCTGATCAAGGAGTTGAAGGAGATGGCGCCGGTGGGACCGCGACGCATCAGCGCGAATCCGCACGCGAATGGCGGAGCGCTGCGGAAGCCGCTGGATCTGCCGGTTTTTTGCGACTACGCGGTGAAGGTGGAGAAGCCGGGGCAAATAGAAGTCTCTTCGACGGATGTGTTGGCGCACTTTCTGCGGGATGTGATGGCGCGGAATATGAAGAACTTTCGTGTGTTTGGGCCGGATGAGACGGCCTCAAACAAGCTGCAGGCTATCTATGAGGCGAGCGGCAAGACGTGGATGGCAGAGCTGCTGCCTGAGGATGAAGACGGCGGCAATCTCTCTGCGTGCGGGCGTGTGATGGAGATGCTGAGCGAGCATACGCTGGAGGGCTGGCTTGAAGGGTATTTGCTGACGGGACGGCATGGATTTCTCTCAACCTATGAGGCGTTCGTACACATCATCGACTCGATGTTCAACCAGCATGCGAAGTGGCTGGAGAAGAGCAAGCAGGAGTTGCGGTGGAGAGCGCCGATCTCATCGCTGAATCTGCTGATTACGTCGCTGGTGTGGCGGCAGGACCATAACGGATTTACACACCAGGACCCGGGTTTTCTGGACGTGGTGACGAACAAGAGTCCGGACGTAACGCGGATCTATCTGCCACCGGATGCGAACTGCCTGTTGAGCGTTGGCGACCACTGCCTGCGAAGTACGAACTACGTGAATGTGATTGTGGCGGACAAGGCTCCGCACCTGCAGTATCTGGACATAGATACGGCGGTGAAGCATTGCACGAAGGGCATCGGGATATGGGACTTCGCGAGTAATGATGCAGGGATGGAGCCGGATGTGGTTCTGGCTTGCGCGGGTGATATTCCGACCGCAGAGGCGCTGGCGGCAGTGGCGATTCTGCGGGAGCGGTGCCCGGATTTGAAGATACGGTTTGTGAATGTGGTGGACCTGTTCCGACTAATGCCGGAGACGGAGCATCCGCATGGGCTATCGGACCGGGAGTTCGACAGCCTGTTTACGAAGGACAAGCCGGTGATCTTCAACTTCCACGCGTATGCTTCGCTGATTCACAAGCTGACCTATCGGCGGACGAACCACGAGAACATCCATGTGCGCGGGTACAAGGAGAAGGGCAACATCAACACTCCGCTGGAGCTGGCGATATTGAACCAGGTAGACCGGTTCAACCTGGCAATTGACGTGATTGATCGCGTGCCGCGGCTGCAGGCGACGGCGGCGCATACGAAGGAGTGGCTGAAGGACCGGATTATCGAATGCGTGATCTATGCACATGAGAATGGGATTGACCGGCCAGAGATTCGGGAGTGGAAGTGGCCGTTGTAGCAGCCGACTCGTGAGCAGGAAAAGCCCCACCTTTGCGATGATTTGCGGGGGTGGGGCTTTTGTTTGGGGGGGCTGCTCTGGGTTAGTTAGAAGATCACCTTCATGGCGAACTGGGTGTTGAAGGCTTCGCCGGCTCCTATGCCGGGTGCGCCGTTGTAGTCGCCGATGGTGTCGTTGAGGGAGAAGTCGCCGCCGACGGAGACGCTGCCGCCTCCGGGAGGCGCGTAGTTGGCACGGTTGAAGAGGTTGAACATTTCGGCACGGAACTGGACGGTAACTCGTTCCTTGATCTTCGTGTCCTTGAAGACAGAGAAGTCGACGTCGGAGTATCCGGGGCCGTAGTAGGCGTTGCGGCGCGAGGTACCGAAGGTGCCGGGTGCGGGATCAGTAAAGGCAGCTGGATCGATCCAATTCACTCCGGGCGCTTGCCCTTGGTAGGCCTTGGTGATGGGGCCAACCTGAACAGCGCGATCGTTTCCTTCGTTGGTGCCACTGATATCACCAGAGGCGTGGACGGTGAAGGGTTGACCACCGTGAAAGCTGAACAGGGAGTTAAGCTGCCAACCGTTGGTGAGCAACCGCGCGTGAGAGGAGCCCGGCAGTTGGTAGCTGAGGAAGCTGACGAACGTGTTGCGAGTATCGAAGTCGGAGTTGCCGTAGTCTCCCTTGAAGTTGAGGTTGTTCTGCGGGAGAGCACCGCGATAGGCGGTTATCTCGTCGAGGTTGTGACTGAGGGTGTAGACGGCCGAGGCCGAGAGGTGATGCCAGTTCTGCAGTCGAATCTCGGTTTGGAGGGCGTTGTAGTTGGAGGTGCCGATGCTCTCGATCTGGTTGATGTTGCTGTACTGCGGATAGAGCTTGTAGAAGGGGCGTGATGCCTGGCTGGTGCCCTGGTTGATATCGATCAGGCTGAGGAGACGCCGGCCTTCGCTGCCGACGTAGCCAACTTGCGCGATGATGCTGGGGGCAAGGGTGTGCTCGATGTTGAAGCTGTAGTTCTCGTTGTAAGCGGAGCGGAAGTTGGGGTCGATGGAGAAGACGCCGCAGGTGGAGGTGGCAGTGCAGGGATAGCCCTGCGACGAAGGAAAGATAGCGACGCCCTGTGTGATGGTGCTCTTTGCGCCGAGAATGGGAGCCACGGTGTAGACAGGGTTTGGACCACCGGGATTGCCTTCTACGCCATTCGGCGCCGAGTTGCCGGGACGGTTGTCGAGGAAGGGGTTGAGGTTCGGCGTATCGAAATAGAAGCCGAAGCCTGCGCGGACGACAGTGTTCTGGTCGATTTGATAGCTGGCTCCGAGGCGGGGGCTGACGCTCTTGTAGTAGCGCTGATAGAGCGAGTCCGTCTGGTTGCCCTGGAAGGCCAGGCCGTTGCTGGCAGTGAGCGCAGGACGGAAGACGGACATATCCATCTTGCTGTTATGGAAGGGGCCTTCGTAGTCGTAACGGATGCCGTAGTTGACGTTGAGTTTGGGGCTGAACTGCCAGGAGTCTCCTGCGTTGAGGAACCAGGTATTGACGTAGACCTGGCGCTCAGGATCACCGATGGCGATGGAAGCCGATGAGGTTTTTCCTGCGAGATAGTCCGCGAGGGCGTAACGGTAGCCATCGAGACCGTCGGGGTTGGCGGTGGGACGGCTGGCTGTGGGAACGGCTTGTGTGCCATCGAACTTGAAGGTGCCGGTTGCGTGACGGTGGTAGAACTCGTTGAGTTGAGCTTTGCGGTATTCTCCCCCGAAACGGAACTGGTGTTTACCGACGACCCAGGAGAGCTGGTCGGTGATGTGACCGGTGATGTCGTTGCGCCCCTCGGGAGGCGTGAGACCGACTGGATCGAAGTTCTTGATGGCGATGTTGGGGGCGTTGGGATACGGGGCTCCGGTAACGAAGCCGAGGCTCTGGACGTTGGCCGAGGTATTGTTGTCGTTGAAGACCTGATTGAAGTAGTTGACGCCGGCGAGGACCTGATTGGTCATGCGGGACGAGAGGATGCGGTTGTAGACGATGGCAATGTTCTGGACGTGGATGGGAGCAGCTTCGTAGTAGGCGAGCAGCTGCGAGCCGACAGGAGCGACCTGGTTGCCCTGGCCGACGAACCAGTGGGCGCTGAGGTTGTCCTTGCTGCTGAGCTGGTAGTCGACCTTGCTGAGGCCGTTATAGCTGTAGCCGAATTCGGGATCGCTGGAGTGGTAGTTGTTGGCGACGCCGACGGTATCTTTGGCGAGAACGCTGGTACCCCAAAGGGTGTTGAGGACGCTTTGCATGACGGGGTTGACCGGGATGTTATGCGCCGCGAGGATGGCCTTGGCCTGATTTTGCCAGCCGACGGAAGGCTCAGTTGCTGTGCCGGACTGACCGATGGTGAAGCGCTGCTTCTCGTAGGTGAGGAATCCGAAGAGTTTGTCGTGGATGAAGGGACCACCGACGGAGAATCCGTAGTTATAGTTGCGGACTTTCTGCTTGGTGTCGGCGAAGGGGCTCTTGGCTCCGAAGAGTTCGTTGCGATTGAAGTAGTAGAGGCTGCCGTGAAGCTGGTTGGTTCCGGCGCGGAGCGTGAGGTTGATGGTGCCGCCGGGGTTGCGTCCGCCTTCTGGGCCTGCCTGAGTCTGGGCTGAGAACTGATCCACGGCGTCGAGGGGGAGAACGATGCCGGCGATGCCGGAGACGCCGCCCTGGTTGACGGCAGGAATGTTGTGCCAGAGGTCGTTGTTATCGACGCCGTCGATCTGCCAGTTCATCTGGTTGGCGCGGGTTCCGTTGAGTGAGCCGTAGCCGCCGCCGGTGTAGCCAGCGTAGCCGGGGGTGAGACCGATCATCTGGGTGAAGTCGCGGCCGTTGAGGGGGAGATCTGCGACAGCCTTCGCATCGAGGACGGTGGTCTGGACGGTGCTGGTGGTGTCGAGTGCGACGCCGGCTGCATCCACTTCGATAGAGGTTGCGGAGGAGGAGATGGGGAGCGAGACAGGTAGGGTGTAGATGATTCCAGCGGAGACCATAATTTTGTCGGTCTTGATGGTCTGGAAGCCGGTGATGTTGACGGTGACGCTGTATGTGCCGAGAGGGAGATCCTGAAAGAGGAACGCGCCACCACTGGTGGTGAGAGTGGTGTGGCTGCTGCCGGTGTCGGTCTGGGTGGCGACTACTGTGGCGTTGGAGAGTGCGGCACCGGTTTTGTCGGTGACGGTTCCGTTGATGCCGCCGCGGAAGGTCTGGGCGTAACCTGCGAGGGTGAGGACGCAGGTAAAGAGTATGAGTGTGGCGACGCGGAGAGCTATCTGCAGATAGCTGCGGGGTGCTTGAATCATATTGCCTCCAGAAAAAAGACGAGGATTTCCTGCCGCTTAAGAGCGGTGTTTTGGGGGGATGAATTGATTTACAAAGCTGCCTGAGTCGCGCGGACGGGGGGCGACGACCTACTGTTATTCAAGTGCCGATAAGGCGGATGACAGTGCGACAGAAAACTCAAGATTGTGAATTTGAGGTGAAGATAGCCCAAAGTAACTTGAACCGAGCTTCATGGCAAGGATTTTTTTGGGGAACTGAGGGAGATTGCGAGGCTTCGTAGCCTATCGAACATAGCGAATCGATGGCAGATGCGACGCGGGAGCGAGAGTCTGGCTATGCTCCGCCGCGCTGTAGCTCTTTGGTTTTGATGACGATGAGGTACTCGTAGAAGGATTGCAGTGTGGCGTAGGTGAGGCCGGCGGCGCCGTCGAGAAGGGCTCCGCGGACGAACATCATATAGAGCCACTTGATGAGGGGGCGGCCGGGGAGTCGGTAGAAGATGGCCTTCTGGTGGAGGCGACGGGTGTGGAAGTCTGGGTGGCGAAGAGCAGCGCGGAGGGATGGGTTTTGCAGGCCCTGCTGCCTGTAGATGAGTTCGGCTTCCATGGTGCTGTAGAGATTGTGCTTGCTGACCCAGTGGGCAATGCCCTTGGAGAATGGGTAGTGATCGAGAGGGTAGCTGAGGTTGGCGACAGGACCGTCGACTTCGATGACCTCGTTGATGGCGCGGGTATAGCGGGCGCGCTGGGGGCGGACGAGACGGATGTAGAAGGGAGAGATCTGCGCGTGCTTGAGCCAGGTGTCGAAGAGGAAGTCGCGACGGCGGAGGCGGAAGCCGGCAATCTGGTCGGGCGCAGCGAGAGTGAGTTGCTGCATCTCGCGGGAGAGTTCGGGAGTGGGACGCTCGTCGGCATCGAGGAGAAATACCCAGGGGTGTTTGAAGGCGATGGAGGTGAGGGCGGCGTTGCGGTGGGTGGCGTAGTCGTCGAAGGTGCGCTGGTGGAAATGGACTCCGGCAGCTTTAGCGACTTCGATGGTGTTGTCGGTGGAGAAGGAGTCGAAGACGTGGATGTCGTCGGACCAGGAGACCGAGTCGAGGGCTCCGGGGAGGTCGCGTTCTTCGTTGCGGGTGAGTATGAGGACAGAGATCATGCTGGGGGTATGGTATCGCGGCGGAGGAGGGTTTTAGTGGATTGGGGTTTCGGCCAAGGGATTGAATTGGTTGGATGTGAAGAAAGTGTGGTGGGACAGACTACGGAGATGGCAGTAGATGGCATCTGACTATAGATCGAGCGGTAGCATTTTGCGGAGAGATCAGACCTAGGTCGCCGAGCCGTTATGTGTTTTAGATCAAAGACTGACTGAGGCCTGATGAACGCAAGTGAATTGATTTACGTCCCCTATCGGGGAGTCCCCCGAAGAACGTCGATGCTGGTGGTTGCGTGTTTTCTGTTTGTGGCAACGGTTGCGAGGCCGGGTGTTGTGCGTGCCCAGACGGATGGCACTGCACAGGGGAGTTTGGCGATATTTCCAGAGGCTCCGGTAGCGCAACTGAAGAGCAGCGATGCTGTGACTGTGAGGAACACGCCGATCCATATCCTGAAGGACCAAGGGGCGATCTGGACCAGTCCGCTGCGAGTGCGGAAGGGCGACCTGATTTGGCTGGCACCACTGGCGCTGGCCACCGGAGTGGGGCTTGCGACGGATCATTATGTGATGACTGAGGTGGTGAGCCACGATGCAAACTTCAATCAAGCGAATGTGGATGCGTCGAATGTGGTGATTGGCGGGTTTATTGCTGCGCCAGTGGTTCTATACGGGCTTGGTCGCTTCAAGAACGATGAGCACGCGCAAGAGGCTGGAATACTGAGCGGTGAGGCGCTGCTGGATGGCGTCGTGGTGGAGCAAGGGCTGAAGCTGATCTTCTGGCGCGAGAGGCCGTATGTAGATAACGCAAACGGTGAGTTTTTTACGGGACACTCCGGGGTGGATTCTTCGTTTATCTCATCGCATAGTTTGCTGGCGTGGTCGGCGGCAGCGGTACTAGCGGAGGAGTATCCTTCGCGCTGGAAACAAGCGGGGATCTATACGCTGGCGACAGGAGTGAGTTTGACGCGGGTGATGGGGCAGCAGCACTTCCCTACTGATGTGCTGGTGGGTAGCGCGGCTGGGTGGCTGGTGGGGCACTACGTCTATAAGGCCCGGCATCGGCACGAGAGTTTTCGGCACTAATGGCTTGCGGTGCTATTGTGCGGCCTCAGATACGGCACACGCACTAAGTGCTGCAGGTTCTGCGATGGGTGGGTGCTGTCTCAGGCGGTGTAGGGGCGAAGCGCCAGGACTGCGTTGATGCCCCCGAAGGCGAGGGAGTTAGAGAGGGCGATTGCGGGGGTGACGGAGCGGGGGGCGCCGATGATGACGTCCAGATCGAGGGTTGGGTCGATGGTGGTGACTCCGGCGGTGGCGGGAAGTTGGTGGTGGTGCAATGCGAGGACTGTGGCGAGGGCTTCGATGGCTCCGGTGGCTCCGATGGAGTGGCCGTGGAGGGATTTGGTAGAGCTGACAGGGATAGTGGAGGCGCGTGAGCCGAAGACCTGGTGGATGGCGGCGGCTTCGGTCGAGTCGTTGGCCTGAGTGCCAGTACCGTGGGCATTGATGAAACCGACCTGATCGCGGAGACTCTCTGCTTCTTCCGGGGAGGTGCTGGCGTCTTTGAGCGCGGCGCGGATGGCGGAGGCGGCTCCTTCGGTGGCGGGGTTGGTGATGTGATGGGCATCGGCGGACATGCCGAAGCCGATGATCTCAGCAAAGATGGTGGCGTTGCGGGCCTGAGCGGACTCGAGGGTTTCGAGGATGAGGATGGCTGCACCTTCGCCGAGTGTCATTCCGTCGCGGTCGGCAGAGAAGGGGCGGCACTGGGTGGCGGAGACGACGCGCATGCTATCCCAGGCGCGGAGGAAGCCGAAGGTGAGAGGAGCTTCGTGGCCGCCGGCGATGGCGGCGGTGACCAGGCCGGAGCGGACCATCTGGAAGGCGAGGCCGATGGCGTGGGTGCCGGAGGCGCAGGCGGTGGAGATGGTGAGGACGGGGCCGGTGATGCCGAGGTCGATGGAGGTGTGGCTGGCCCCGGCGTTGGCCATGGTACGAACGACAGAGAGTGGGTGAAGACGGGCGTCGCGGGTGTAGAGCTTGGCGGTCTCGGACTCTTCAGAGGAGCGGCCACCGGTGGAGCAGCCAAAGATGATTGCGATCTTGTCTGGGGCGTGGTGCTGGGTGAGTTCGCTCTGCTGGGCGGCCTGACGGGCGGCGATAATGGCGAACTGGGCGGTGCGGTCTGAAGCGGCAACGACACCGCTGGCGAGGTGGGCGCGAGGGTCGAAGTTCTTGACGTGGCCGGTCTGGGTGAAGCGAATCCCGTTGGGGATGGGAGCTTCGGGAAATGGCGGAAAGGGTGCGATGCCGGAGATGCCGGAGAAGAGAGAGGAACGGAAGTCTTCGACGGTGGAGCCGATCGGGGTGACGCAGCCGAGGCCGGTGACTACGACACGATGCACGGGGGAGGATCCTCGAATCTGAAGTTGTCGCTACTGAGTAGCGTTGGAATCTGCGGGTTGGCCGACGAGCTTGCGGACGCCGTTGACGACGTCGCCGACGGTTTTGAGGCTGCCGAGAGCGTCGTCGGGGATCTCGATGTCGAAGGCCTCTTCGACCTCGAAAGAGATGTTGATCTTATCGAGGGAGTCGATGGCGAGAGAGTCAAAGCTGCTGGCGAGCGAGATGGACTCAGGCGCGATGTTCTTGGATTTGGCGATGATATCAATGCAACGCTGTTCGATTTCGTCCGTCGTGTCAGTCATAGTGCTGGCTTGCCTCGTGAGGTCAAATTACAGGGATGGCCTGTGTAAGTAAAGTGAGCTTCGGGAATGGCCAAGGGTTGGACGCTTATGCGGCCATCCAGACTTCCGGGCGTTGAAGGTGCTACCACCGGAGAAGGACCAGCTCTGAGCAGAAGGCGGGGCCCATGGCGGCGAGGATGCTGTAGGTTCCGGGGGTGCCGGGGTTATTGACGAGGTAGTCTTCGAGGACAGCGAGGACGGAGGCGGCAGAGAGGTTGCCGACTTCGCTGAGGCTCTTCCAGGATGGCGCAAGGGCGTTGGGTGGGAGGCTGAGTGAGGTCTCCATGGCTTCGAGGACCTTGGGGCCGCCGCTGTGGAAGATATAGCTGGAGATATCGGACAGGGTGAGGCCGTTGTCCGAGAGGAAGCCCTGGACGTTGGCGAGGAAGTTGTCGGTGACGACCTTGGGGACGTCGGGGGAGAGGACGATCTTGAAGCCGAGGTCTCCGATGGTCCAACCCATGACGTACTCGGTATCGCGGTAGAAGGTGGATCGGGTGGCGAGGATGCGGGGGCCGGGCTGAGTGGAGGCGGCGAGGGCGCTGTCCGAACCGGATACGACGACGGCGGCGGCACCGTCCGCAAAGAGGCCTGTGGAGATAAGGTTGGCGATGGACTGGTCGTCATCCTGCCAGGTGAGAGAGCAGAGTTCGACCGAGAGGAGCAGAGCGTTCTGGTCGGGGAAGGCGCGGACATAGTCTGACGCGCGGGCGATGCCGGCGGCTCCTGCGACGCATCCAAGGCCGAAGATGGGGGTGCGCTTGACGGTAACTGGGAACGGCAGTCGATTGATGAGGCGGGCGTCGATGGTGGGGCTGGCGATGCCGGTGACGGACGCAAAGAAGATGGCAGAGATGTCCGCTGCGGTGATGCCGGCGCGATCGAGGGCGCGTGTGACGGCGAGTTCGCCAAGTTCGACGGCGGCCTTTATCCATGCTGTGTTGGTGGCGCCGAAACCGATAAGGGAAGGATAGACGTCCAGGGGGAAGACGAGGTTACGGAAGTCGACGCCGCAGTTGGCGTGAAGGCGGTTGAGGATGCGGGGCTCTTCGAGCTTGCCTTCCCAGCGTTTTGCCAGGGCTTGCGTGATTTCGGCTTGCGGGTAGCGATTCGGTGGATAGGCAGTGCCGACAGATGAGATTCGCATGCGTATGGGAGCCCTTTTTGGATTGCAATGTAGCAGGTAGTAGTTAGTTTAGTCCCGTCAAACGGACCCATATCTTAAGGTCTTAATACTAAGGATAGACCAGTGGAGGGGCTATGGGGTGCAAGGTTAGTGGATTCTTGCGAGTTGGCGATCGTAGAGGGAGTTCTGCGGGTACTCGTGGGAGAGGTCAGTGAGGATGGAACGAGCCTCTTCAGGGTGGTTGTCGCGGAGAGCTGCAACGGCGAGCATCATGCGGGCGAAGGGAGCGAGATAGTGACCCTTGGTTGCCGTGAGGCGGAGGAGGCGGATGCCCTCTTCGCGGTTGGTGGCGGCACCGGTGATGCCGAGAATCCAGCGAATGGGGGCGGATTTCAGGCTGAGCATGTAGTTTTCCACGCCGGTGGCGAGGTAAGCGTCGTAGAGAGTGGGGTTGAGAGCGAGCGCCTGTTTTGAGTAGGCGCTGGCCTCTTTGCTGAGGCTGAGAGCGCCCAGGTCGCGCTTGTCGATCATGAGGGCGTAGTCCGAGCGCATGCCGGCGACGAGGGTCTTGGCGTAGAAGGCGGTGGCGTCTTTGGGGTTGCGGCGGATAGCGACGTTGGCGAGAAGGACGGCCTGGGCGGTACGGTCATCGAAGTTCTTGCGGACGTTGGGGTCTGGAGTGAGGCGCTGGCGACTATCAAAGCGATTCTGGTCGGCGAAGAGTTCTACGTCGATGATGTGGAGTCGATCGAACTCGCCGAAGAGCCAGGCAGCGGCGTCCGCGGCTGGGCCCATGGGGTCTTCGGGGTGGGCGACCATCCATTGCTGGAACTTCCGGTGAGCTGCGGGGAAGTCAAGGTTGTACATGTCATGGTAGCCGTCGTTGAGTGGATTGCCGCTGAGGGGGGACGACTGGGCGTGCAGCGGGATTGCAAAGACGGTGGCCAGCAGGGTGATGAGGACGAGGGCATGACTGAGCCGTCGCGGGATGGTGGTGGATGCGGACAATGCTGCAGACCTCTTTCTTCCTGACTTCTATCTATATAGACGTTGCAAAGATGGCGTGGGGATTCGCGCACTGAGATCTGTTGCGTTTGATGCGGTTTGGGGCGTGGCGGCGCATATCCGGTGTTGATTCGCACTAGCACTTCTGTGGGATGCCTTGAGTCTTTTGTGCGATCTATGCAGACCTTTGGGTAATTCAAGCGGGTTGAGGGCAACTCTACACTCGGCTCAACGGTAAGCACTTGTGTTGTTCGCGAGTAGGCAAAAGACCTGCAGCGAAAGCACTTAGTTCCTGATTTGGATCGAAGGATCGGGAGTGCTGATCGTGCAGAGGCTTCTCGCTTGACTTGGTTGCGATCGGGTTAGGTACAAGCGGCTTTTCGAGAGATCGAGGGCAGACACCAAGTCAGAGTTGCAGGGTCAAGTTACGAATGCTGAACAGGAAACCGGGAGCAAGTGCACCGCCTTTCGGCACGGAGGAAATCGCTTTGAACGTCTCAAAAATTTTGCTGTCGGCGCTATTGGTGGTTGGTTTGAACACCGGGTATCAGGCGCACGCTCAAACGCCGGTGGGAATATCGGTCACGCAGCCTCCTTATGGATTTAATGTAATTCCGAGTTCGACGCGGCGACTGTTCGCGACGGTGACGAACGGGACAACAAATCAAGTGTCGTGGACGGTGAAGTCAGGTTCTGCGACGCTGGGTTCGAACACCGGATCCTGGGTAGATGTGGTGGCTCCCCCAACGGGATCGGCGTGTGCCTATGCCGGGACGAGCGCGAATTACTCTGTGACTTCGGCGACGACGTTCACGATTGAGGCGACCTCGCTGGATGATCCAACGAAGAAGGCCGATGTTGTAGTGAATGTGTGCAATCCGTCGGTGCAGGTCTCTGTGGTTCCTTTTTATCGCACGCTGTATGCAAATCAGCCAGCCGATATCCAGAGCTTTATCGTGGGTGCTGTGAATCAGAATGTCCATTGGGTGATCACTGCGCAACCACTGGGCGGCGATGGCAAGCTGGGCGACACGACATCGCGGGACACGGTGTTCTCCGCGACGGTTCCGGGCCGATATACGTTAACGGCAACGAGTCTGGCGGACCCGCGGAAGAGCTCCACCGCGATCATGTTCGTGACGGGCAACAAGATGCCGTATCAGGTGACAAAGAATTTGACGGAGCCGGTGGACTGCACGGTGGATCCAGCGATGGCTGGTCATGTGTATGAGGTGGGGCCTTCGCAGACGTACAAGACGCTGGCGAGTGTTCCCTTCCCCACGATGGTTCCGGGCTCGACCGTGCGCCTTCACAATGAAGATACGACGGGAACGAACCCGACCCAGTATCACGAGTATGTGCAGATGTCGCAGGCGGCGACGGCGACCCAGCCGGTGCGGATGTGCGGCGTTCCAGATGCCTATGGGAATGAACCGATTATGGATGGAGCGAATGCGACCGGCCGAAGCGATACGAGCATCTACGCTGCAGGATACGGATTGGTGACACTGCATAATTCCGGCTACTGGTCATACTGGCCTGCCTATAACTCGGCGGCGTACATCACGGTTGAAGGCATTCACTTCCGGAACGCCAAGACGGGCTACAGCTACGTTGCGCCGAACGGCTCTGCGGGGCAATGGGGCGATGCGTCTGCTGCGATTCGCGTGAACCAGGGAATTAACACAGCGTTTATCGGAAACGACATTGATAACTGCGGAGACGGGGTGTTCTCTGCATGGAACGGTAATGGAGGCTGGGGCTCGGAGGACATGAACGTACTTTGGGAGGGCAACCGCATCCACGGTAACGGAGCGATTGGATCGTACCTGTCCCATCAGATGTATCTGCAGGCGTGGGGAGAGGTGGTTCAGTTCAACCGCATTGAAAACTATCAGGTTGGCGCTTATGGCTCGAACTTGAAGTCGCGGGGGATCCAGAGCATTATCCGGTACAACTACCTGGGCGACGGCGCATCGCGTGAGATGGACCTGGTGGATGTGCAGGACGCCCCGATGTATATGTCTTTTAACGGCTTCCTGAGCGGCGGCGTCAACTCGTACCATGCATTGAATCCGCTGGATAACTACCCGGCCGACTTGATTGCGGCAGAGCAAGAGGCGTGGAACTCACATTTTGTGTACGGCAATATTTACCAGAACAGCACGGCGGCGGTGCCGATCCACTTCTCCTATGACCATGACGGTGGTGAGTTGGGGAGGAAGGGCAATCTGTACTGGTATAACAACACTTTTTACGAGACGTTGTGTGCGACCTGCTCCGGCCAACTATGGGCTTTGTTCGATACGACGGCAGGTGGTGGCAGCTATTTCCCACAGACTGAGTTCCAGACGGTGCAGGCATACAACAATATCGTCTGGATGGATGATCCGGCGCGCCCGATCTTCGAGTGGAACAACTACACGACGTTTATCGGGGTTGCGGGCAAGAACGTGCTGCCGACCAACTGGGGCAGCAATAATCAGGCGGGCGGATCGGGATCGGGATGGAATACCAATGCGAATGCGAATGCGTATCAGAATGCGACCAACCTTGCGGCGCATCTGACCGGATTCAACAGCACCAACATGGTGACGACTAGCTCGATTCCCTTCAGCGCGACGACCTGGGCGTTGAACTCGGACATAGCGGGCGATCAGGTTGTGCCTACTGCGGTGTGCGAGATGCCGACACGGTTTGCATATCTGCCTAGTCTGAGCTACGCGGTTCCCCGCTTGAAAGCACCGAACGTGGGAGCGACAGATACGAGCCAGGAGATGGCAGCCGCGATGACCACGATCGTTGGAGCGAGCCGAAATAACACACGGTACTCCAACTGCCAGTAAGAAGAGCCGCTGGCAGTGTGACCTGAAGTGCAGATGTAAGTGTGGCAGCGGCAAAGGACTGGAGACTACATTCGTAGCGTAAGCTATCGGATGCAGTCTCCAGTCTTTTGCTGTCGGGCAGGGATAGTAGAGAGAGATCGAGGACGAAGAGGCCTGCTGAGCCACGACTCACGGTGCAAACTGCTGATGGGGTGATGCCGCTGGACGATTTACCGTGACCGATGGTGATGGGGGATCTGTCGCTGACAGTGCTGGAGAAGAGTGCTGGAGAAGAGAGCAGTCCGAATGCGAGTGACTTGTGTGTTGCGAGTGGGGTTGGGAACCGGCATTGGAGCGATGAGGCGCTAGAAAAGCCGCTAAGAACTGGGGCCAGGAATCAGGACGCGCGATTCAGATACGGCATCAAGAGTGGGGAGACTTAGACTGCCGGTGAGTCGAGTTCTTCAGGCTGGCTGATGAGAGCGAAGGCGCGATTGATGACACCCCCGATGGCCTTGGGGAAAGCGTTGGAGATTACGGTAAAACGATTGCAATCCTCATACTCGAGAATTTTGAACATATAGGAGAGAGCGAAGAAGACGACGATGGCGGCAATACATCCGGCGACAAGACCCAATACAAATGGAAGATGGGTAGTGACGAAGTAAGCTGCCAGAGCCGCAACGGAACTGATGGCAGTGATCTTGGCAAAGAACCGCCATGGGAGTTCTATTTTGTAGCGCTGGATGCCAATTTTCCACATGATGCTGACGGCGAGGATCTGGGCGGCACCGCTGCCGATACATGCGCCAACAGCGCCGTAGGAGGGGATGAGGTACCAAGCGACTCCGATGTCTACGAACGAAGCGATAACAGTGGCGTAGAGGAAGTACTTTTGCTGATCGGTGCTCTCGAACAAGCTTTCAATGGGACCTAGAAAGGCCTTGGGCAGGCAAAGGAGGGGCGCGACTGTGGCAACTAGAATGGCTCCAGCGTACTGCTTGCCGTAGAGGGTAAGAAGAGCGGGTCCGGCGAGCGCTCCGGCGATGATGTGAAGGGGGAGAGAGACGAGAGCCAGATATCTTGCTGAAGAAGCGATCAAGGCTGGGAGGCGCGAGCGGTCTCTGCCATATTGCGCGAGGATGCTGGCGCCAGTGGCCGCGGAGAATACTGTGGGGAAGACGAGGAGGCGCTCAGCCAGGCTGAAGGCTACGGAGTAAAAGGCGATCTGGCGGATGTCGCTGGAGAGATGCTTGAGGAGGAAGAGCTCGGAGCGGTCCCACACGATGAGGCTGAGCAACATGGCGAAGACGCCTTGCAGGGCGAAGCGCATCATGCGCGGCCGCAGATCTGCGGGCATGTTGACGTGGTCCGACTCCCAGGCAAGGATTCGCTTCATGGTTGGAACGAGACGGACAATGCAATCGGCAAGGCGCATGCACAGCATTGCAGCGCAGATGCCGATGACACCCCAATGAAGGACAATGGCCAGCATGGTGAGGATGAAGAAAGTAGCGGTGGCGACAGCGGAGCCTGCAAGATTGGCCGAAAGCTGCTCTGCTGCGACGTTGGCCTGCGCGGAGATGAAGTTGACCATGCTGGGGAGAATACTGAAGACCAGCAGGATCGCGGCGGTGTGGTAGTTCTTTGGGGAGTCGATGAGAACCCAGATGGTGGCGACGATGGTGGCGACGCCTGCCAGTCCGGTCTGCATGCCGAGGGTACGAAGGTAGACGAAGCGCGCGGTAGCGCGATCATTTCCGCCGAGAAACTCTGCCATGTATTTGCGAGTGGTCGCAGGAATACCAATACTGCCCAGACTGCTGGTGATGGTCACAATCCAGTTGACGTAAACGATATAACCCATCTTGGATGGCCCGAGCGTCCGGGCGATCGCGATGGATGTAATCAACGACGTTACAAATGAGATTATGTTCTCAAGGCCATACCAAGCCGTATTACGGGCAATCGTTTTGCTATTCACTGGCTTATTCTATTTCTTTCGGGGCCTGGGTTCATGAAGCGTCTACCCTCACGTGAGCGACGTGAGGGCTTTCTGTGCGTCTTTCGCGATTTGCGAGTTAGGCGCCAAAGATGCTGCTTTTCGTAGATGCAAGGTGGCGTTGGTCCGGTCGGCTAACTTGTTGTAGGTCATGCCGAGGTGATAGTGAATGGCTGCATTTTCGGGAGCAGTCTTGAGGCCCTGCTCCAGGACATCGCGTGCCGAGAGGTATGAGGCCTTCTGGTAGTAGGCCCATCCGAGTGTGTCTGCGGTGCTGGCGGAGTTTGGCAGGAGGCGGCGCGCCGTCTGTGCGAGGGAGAGGGCGACGTCAATGTTCTGACCGTTCTCAATCATGAGATAGGCAAGATTGTTGGTAGCGACAGGCTGCTCGGGTTGAATCTGCAGGGATTTCTTGTAGTCGGCGGCGGCTTTTTCCTTGTCACCCTGTGCCTCTTCGAGGGTGCCGAGGAGGGCAAAGGCCTGCGCATCTGTAGGATGAGCCTGTGTCCATTGCAACCAAACGCTGATGGCCTTAGCTGGATCTCCCTTGGCAAGTTGAGCCTGGGTGTAGGCCATGACTGCAGCATTGTCACGGGGGTTGATCTGCATGGCCTTGCTGGCAGCATCCAAGGCAGCACCAGCGTCTCCGGTGGCGAGTTGAACCTGAGAGAGCTGATCGTAGAACTCACTGTTATTGGGGTACTGGGCGATGTGGTCCTGAATTCTGGCAACGGCTTTTGCGGGCTGCTTGGCGAACAGGTCGAGCGAGACGAGGAGCGAGAGGGCCCGGGCAGAGTTGGGATTATTGAGGAGCGCTTGATCGAGTAGCTTGGTGGCCTCTGGGATGTGTTTCTGGGTGAGTTGAATTTCACCAAGCTGGAGGAATGCATCGGCATTCCGGGGATCGAGCTTGAGAGCCTGCTTGTAGTCGGCGTCTGCTTTTTCGTTGAGGTTCTGACTCTGCTCGGACATGCCGCGCCATACATAGGGAGTAGCGTACTGGGGAGCGATGGCTATGGTGGCATCGGCGACTTGAGCGAGGAGGTTGAAGTCCTGCTTGGCGATGGCGATACCAGCAAGGCCGTTTTGCGCTTCGAGGTTTTTGGGATTAAGACGGGTAGCGTCGCGGTAGCTCTGCTCGGCGATCGCTACGTCGCCTTTGGAAGCAGCCGCACGTGCAAGCCAGAGCTTGGCCTGAATGTTGTCCGGATAGCTTTTGGATGCCTTTTGCAGAACGTCGACAGCTTCGTTGGTTTTGCCGTCGTTTAGCAGGAACATGCCGTTGAGAACGGCGACCTCTGGATCGTTGGCATCGGACTTGACGAGGTCAGCGACGACGGAACGGGCCTTGGGAAGATTGTGGCTGGCAATGAGGACGCGAGCGTAGGTGATACGGAGGGGCGCGCTCTTTGGATGTTTGGAGACGAGATCGGCGTAGGTTGCTTCGGCGCGACTGTCCTGGCCGGTCTGGGAGTAGAAGAGGCGAGGCATCTGAGTTGCCTCGGCGTTGTCGGAGAGTTCATCGGCGGCCTGGCGTACGGTCGCCTCGGCTTTGGCTTTGTCTCCCTGGCGGAGGTAGACCCCGACGAGACTACCGCGAGCGACGGGGCTCCTGGGGTCGGCGGTGACTGCAGCGTTGGCCTGCGTGAGCGCTCCCTGGAGATCACCCTTTTTCTCAAGGAGAGAGGAGAGGAGGAGATGGGCAGAGACGTTCCTGGAGTCGAGTTCGACGGCCTTGCGGAGCTGCTCTTCGGCCGAAGGCGAGGTGGCGGGATCCCCACTTTGCAGCATGCCAAGGGCTGCATGGTAGCTCGACTTGCTGGGATCTATAGCGAGCGCCTGCTGTATCTCGTTGAGTGCAGTGGTGCGATCACTCTTTGAAGCGGCGATGCTGGAGAGGAGGGCGTGGGCGTCAGCATTGTTGGCCTGGGTCGCGAGGACCGTATTGGCCTGCTGCGCTGCGCGGTCGGGCTGTCCGCCGGCGAGGAGCAGATCACCGAGGTCAATTCTGGCCTTGGTGTTGGTGGGGTCGAGATCGACGGTACGCATCAGTTCGGCGTAGGCCGGCATCATGGCACCTGTCTTGAGATATGCCTGGGCGAGCTGATAGTGAGCTTCGGCGAAGTTGTGATCGACCTTGAGCGCATTGGAGAACTGGATTGAAGCTTCCTTGTACTTTCCTTCGCTGGCGTATCGCTTGCCGCTCTCAAGGTACTTCTGCTTCTGGACATTTGGATCACGATGGCAACCAAAGGTGGAGCCTAGAACAAGGGACGCAGCCAGCACTGTTGAGATTCTTAATGCTGTGATAACCAATTTCTTCTTCATTGCCATGTTTCCTCAGATCCATCCTTCGAGTGATTTCTATGTTGGATGCGCAGTTGCGTAATATTGAGCGCCAAGGAAGGGCCGCAGTACTTAGGGTACGGTGGTGCATGCATTCCATCCCTGCCCCTATTGTGTTAGTTGGGGATAAAACGGGGGAGGAAGGGCGACATCCGAGCGGTGAAGCGAACGGCGCGATCCCTTGCGACGTCGACTGATTCCGAAGGAAGTACGGGGGTGATGACGCGGACGATTGCGCCGTCGGTGCGGTTAAGACGAATGGCATCAGCGATCATGTATGCCTTGGCGACGTACTCGTTGGGGATGCTGCGGCCATGGGCCTGATACCAGTAGAGGACGAACTGCCGGTTGGTGCCGTCGCTAATGAGGTACTCGCCTACTTTATAGTCTTGGCCGTTTTCGGCAGTGAGACTGGTGTACTTCGAGGTTTCGAAGGTCCACCCGGCACCGGGGAGGCAGTGCTGGGGAGAATGAATCGACTGGCCGGTGCGCTGGGTGGCGAAGTATCCGATGAACAGACTGATGGGAGGCGTGTAGGTGGGGCTGGGATGTGTTTCCGGGGTGGTGGATGAAACGGATTTCAGGGCTGGTGCACTATCCACGTAGATGCGGTTGAGGAAGTCACCCTTGCCGAGCACGGAGAGAACCTCTTCCTCCAAGGGAATGTCATGGGATGTCCATGAACCGATGGACTGGGGCATCTGGCTGAGCGGTTCGCTTCCTGGGACACGATCAGCATCGCCGCGAGCGTGGATGACGAAGGCAGTCGAGATGAGAAGAAGAACAACGGTCCAAAAACGGGCTAGTTTCATATGGTCTTCGTCTCCGGCACGGCGCGGGGAACGACAAGCCGCATTAGTCGGTGCAACAGGTAGAGGCAAACAAGTGAGATGACAAACATGACCCAACCTGAGAACTCATGGAAGAACCCAAGGGCTTTGTCAGGGTCCCAATATTGGACGCATAATCCGGTGCCGACAATACGTGCCGCGTTGGCCGCGACCGCAATGGGGATGCTTGCCACTGCAAGGATGATGCGGCGAGGGGTGGTGCGCTCGAGAAAGTAACCGTAGAAGACGGCCAGAGTGAAGAGGCTCATCAAGGAGCGAATGCCGCTACAAGCTTCGGCGACCTCAAGCTTCATAACTGGGAGTTCGATGACATTGCCCTCGTGCAGGACGGGAACGCCGACCAGCCTGAGGATGCCGGTAGCCATCTTCGACGCCAGGAGCTGTAGCGGGAAGGTTATCTGGTTGAAGATGATGTCAGGAAAGGGGATAGCGAGCAGCAGGATGAGCAGGGGGAAACGGAGCGCTTTGAGCATGGCGAATCCGAAGAATGTCCAGACCAGGCCAGCGAGCAAGATAAGAAAAGAGATACGGGAGAGGAAGAGTTCCGCGCCAAAGACTCCGACGACAACGACGAAGAGGCCGAGGATGACGAGGGAGAGGCCAGCCGAGGACTGTTTGACCGGGGTACTGCGGAGGACGGCACGGTTGTCCCACATGACGAAGATGGCAAAGAGTGGGACTAGAAATCCGTGCGAGTAGTCCGGGATGCTATACCAGTCGATAACGAGCTTCGCGGCGATACGGAAGTAGACGATACCAAGGAGCAGGGCTATGAGGGCAATGGAGATCTGTGTTTTGGTGTGACCGGGCATGGCCTGATCGATGGATACCGGGCTACCAGTAAAGTCAGAATCAGCTGGGAGCGGCGGGTGGGACTCAGTTTGGGCGGTGCCAGCCGAGGAGCTAAGGACGGTATACTTCACAAGTCACCATGTAAGCAATTTGCGTGCCGCGTCTGAACGCTATACCGCGGGAAGAACTGGGCCCATTTGTCACAATTGCAGGCCAAGGTCTACCAAAGTGGTAGTTGAGAGTCTAGAAAAGGGAAAATAATTTCCCTTCATGCTGCTAATCTGCACACTAGAAGGAGGCGCCTGATAGACATCCTAATCTCGGAAGCCGTAAGAGACACCGGAAATACCTGACTCTCGGATGCTACATCAGGTTCCACCTGTACGTAAGTTGCAGACTTTCTGTAAATATTTTCACTTATCCTCATTTCGGATCGGTTTTGGCACATGCAATGCATGTAGAGATTGATGGGATAGAGCGGGCCCCGCGAATTTGAATGATGCAAGCATCTCCGCGAACGGTATACGCGATAGAGGACGGGTTTCTAAAAAGTATGGCAATTATTGGAGTTTTCTCGATGAAACGGCTACAAGCGATGCTTGTCCCACTGGTACTTGCAATTCCTGTGTGCGGCATTGCGCAGGCGACCTCTGCAACAACTTCAGTGCGAGGGTCTGTGGCCAGCGTGGCAAGTAGCGCGAACCAACCGCAGGCATCCACGACAGTCAACTCGGCCAGCTATGTAATTGGTGCGGAGGATGTTCTGCAGGTTACGGTGTGGAAAGAGCCGACGCTTTCGGGGACCTTTCCGGTGCGTCCAGACGGCATGATCTCACTGGTACTAGTGGGAGATGTTCCGGCTGCGGGACTGACACCGCTGCAATTGGGAAACAATGTAGCTGAGCGTTTGAAGAAGTTCATCCAGGATCCGAGCGTCTCGGTAGTAGTGACCGGGGTAAATAGCCAGCGGATCTTCGTGATTGGCGAGGTAAGCAAGGTCGGGCCACTGCAACTGACGGCCGGGATGACCCCACTCCAGGCGATCTCGGCAGCGGGCGGATTGACGGCGTTCGCGAATGCCAAGCATGTGTATATCTTGCGTGGGGAGCAGGGCAAACAGGAGAAGATCCCGTTCAACTATAAACAGGCGCTGAAAGGCGACAACAAACAGCTGATCGCCCTGCATCCAGGCGACACGATTGTGGTTCCATGACACCTTTCCTAAAGACATCGATGGCAACACTTGCGTTCCTGACCGGGTTTGGCGGCCTAGTGCACGGTCAGGCAACGCCAACAGCAAGTACGAGCGCACCGGTCTACAATCCGGGGCCAAGCCTTCCTGCGATTGACGGGAACTTCCAGTACTCGCTAGCGGCTTCGGAGATAGTACAGCGGGGGGGACTTGGCGAATACCAGGAGACCAGTGGCTCGGGTACGGTGGAATACCTATCGCGAAGCACGGTGACGCCTTTCAGCCTGTTGTATTCGGGGGGGGTGCTTTATTCGACTTACATCGGGATGGGGCTTCAGACTTTTCAGTCCGCGACGGCATCGCAAGGGTTGGTGGCTGGGCGTTGGAACCTAGGGGTTTCGGACACGGTGAGCTACCTACCGCAGTCGCCCTCTACGGGTCTGGCTGGCATTCCGGGGCTGGGCAACCAGGGAGCGACGCCGATCCCAAATCCTACGGTTCCGGCGCAGGGTGTGATCACGACTTACGGACGGCGATTGAGCAATACGGTTAATGGTGACATTCAACGGCAGTTGAATGGACGCACCTCGCTGAGTGGATCAGCAAATTATGGTTTTTTGCGGTTTCTTGATGGGAACGGCTATGACAGCGATCAGATTGGCAGCCAAGTGGGGCTGAATCGAAAGCTGGATGCCCGGACCGGCGTGAGCCTGAATGTGCAGTATGGAATATACAGCTTTACAGGCGGCACGAGTTTTACGACCAAAGGCGCCAACGTGGACTTCAACCGGGCTTTCAGCAGATCGCTGACAGTACAGGTGGCGATGGGCCCCCAATGGGTGAGCCAGTTCACCGGATTTGCATTAGGTAGCGGAACATCCGTGCCGGTTTCGTCACCCGCACGGCTGAATCTAGCGGCCAACGCGAGCGCGTCTTACACGCACCGATACACAGAGGTAACGCTTCTGTACAACCGCGGCGTGAATGGCGGCTCTGGAACGCAGACTGGCGGATTGGCTGACTCGGTTTCAGGACAGGTGCAACAGACGATCGGGCGGGACTGGTCGGCCTCGACGAGCGCAACCTATACCCGCACTACGGGGCTCGCAGCTACGGGCACGACGACCAGCATTTATGGCGGGGCGCAGTTGACGCGCAGAATCAACCGTGACTTCTCAGGGTTCGTGAGTTTCAACCTCCAGCACCAGAACATCAACGGTTCACTGACTGGTCCTTACCTGCTGCAAGGCACAAGCCAGAGCTATGCAATTGGAATCACGTTTTCACCGGGTTCAGTTCGCCTGGGACAATTTTAAGGAGTAACAATGCTTGGTCATCGCACACTTACGCCGGAAGACTTCGCCACGATACTGAAAAAGCGCGGCTGGATGATCGTGGTGCCCGCAGCTGTATTGGCACTGGTCGGATTTGGCATTACTTTTTTGGTTACGCCGCGTTACGTGTCGCAGACGTTGGTACTGGTGGAACAGCAGAAGGTTCCAGACGAGTATGTGAAGCCGGTGGTGGATCAGGACCTGAGCGGACGGCTGGCCTCAATGAAGGAGCAGATCCTGAGCCGTTCGAGACTGCAACCAATCATTGAGCGCTTCAACCTGTATGGCAATCTTCATCTGGGTATGGATGAGCGGATCGACCGCGTGCGGAAGGACATTGACATCAAGCCGATCCATTCCGAGATTGCGCGAGCTGGCGGGTTGCCGGGGTTCTTCATCTCATTCTCTGCGAACGACGCGCATACCGCGCAGTTGGCCTGCGGCGAGGTTACATCGTTGTTCACGGGCGAAAACCTGCGAGAGCGCGAAGCCTCGGCCCAAGGTACGACAGACTTCCTGAAAGCACAGCTGGACGACGCGAAGCGGAACCTGGATGAACAGGATGCGAAGCTTGCGGCCTTCCAGATGGCGAACGCGGGACGCCTGCCGGGAGAAGAGGCTGCGAATATCAACATGCTGGGAAGTCTGAACTCGCAGCTGGATGCGGCGACGCAAGGGCTAAGCCGTATGGAGCAGGACAAGACCTACATGGAAGCTCTGCTGGCCCAGCAGGTTCGTGAGTTGCCAACAGCGAACGAAGCGGGCAGGCCCGGACCGCAGGTACAGCAGAGCGAGATGGATAGCCTGCTGGCCCAAGAGGCTGACCTGACGGCACGCTACACCGCGGACTATCCAGACGTGGTTTCCGTGCGGCGGAAGATCAGCGACTTGCGGAAGCAAATGGCTGCGGCCCCTCCCGCAGCTCCCTCCACAGCGGCACCAAAAGTAAACCGCCCTGAGCCAGCGACGGTCCAGCAACTGAGGGCTCAGTTGCGGGCGATGGACCAGTCCATTACGTCAAAACGAGCGGAGCAGAGTGCGATTACGCAGCGCATTGGGGATTACCAGTCGCGGATTCACGCGAGCCCGATGGTGCAGGAAGAGTTCAAAAACATAACGCGCGACTACCAGACGGCGCAGCAGTTTTATGACGATCTGTTAAAGAAGATGAACCAGTCGAAGATGGCAACCGATCTGGAGCGCCGGCAGCAAGGCGAGCAGTTCCGGGTGATGGACGAGCCAAATCTTCCCGACAAGCCAGCGTTTCCAAAGGTCAGCTTATTCTCGCTGGGCGGAATGTCCGCAGGTCTGCTGATCGGTCTGCTGATGGTGGGCTGGGTTGAGTACCGTGATACGGCTTTGCGGAGCGAGCGCGATATCTGGGCCTTCACGAAGCTGCCAACCCTGGCCGTCATCTCAATGACTTCCGGGATTGAACACCAGACGACACAGCAAGGATTTGATATAGGCGGACGCAAAGAAAGGGCAGCGGAGGCAGGTAAGCCGTTGGTCAACATGGGCGGATAACGATGTATAAAGCGTTCTTCAAACTACAAAGCAGTCCGTTCGGAACGAGCCCGGACCCGCGGTTTCTCTATATGATGCCGCATACTCGGGAGGCTCTAGCGTGCCTGGAGTATGGCATCTCCGCACGCAAGGGCTTTACGGTTCTGACTGGGGAGGTAGGGACGGGAAAGACGACGCTGCTGCGAAGGGCGCTAAGCTCCTTCAGCACACGACGGGTATCGACGTCGTTCGTCTTCAATCCGCGGCTGGATGTGCTGGACTTTCTGGAGTTTGTGCTGACGGACTTTGGCATCGCTCCGACGACGCGGACAAAGTCGGGGATGCTGATACAGCTGAACCGCTGGTTGATCGAGCGGTTTCGGATGGAAGAGACGTGCGTGGTGGTTGTGGACGAAGCACAGAACCTCTCCTGGGATCTACTGGAAGAGATTCGGCTGCTGACAAACCTGGAGACTTCTTCAGAGAAACTGCTGCAGATTGTGCTTTCAGGACAGCCGGAGTTGGAAGAGAAGCTCCGGCATCCAAGTGTGCGACAGCTCCGGCAGCGCGTAGCACTGTGGTGCAGGACGCAAGCACTGACCGAGACGCAGACGTTTGCCTATGTGGGTGAGCGGTTGCGCATCGCGGGAGCGACGTGGCCGATCTTTCCGGCGGAGACGCTGGAGTTGATTCACCGCTACAGCCGCGGGATACCGCGCATCATCAATCTTTTGTGCGAGCACTCATTAATAGTCGCGTACGTGGAACAGATCGAGCAGGTAACGGTCGCGATTGTAGAAGGCGTCGCTGCGGAACTTGAACTGGAGACGCAGCCATTCCTTATCTCCTCTGCCGCAATGAGCGGCGGACCATCATCGCGAAATGCAGCGGGTGATTCATCCAACCTCATGCCGGCTTTCAATGGCGAACCCAACGGAAGGCAAGATAGATGAGCCGAATTTACGAAGCTTTACAGAAAGCAGAGTTGGACAGGAAGCTGGACCGGAGTGAGCGTTCCGATGCACCGGAATCGCATATTCCCGTTCCGTCCACGGCGCAGGCGGCAGTTGCAGAGTACGAAGCACCTGTGGCGCTACCCATTGAGCCAGAAACCCGGCGCGAACCTGTTGTCGCGGCGGCACCTCGCCGGAGTGCGGGACCGCTGGATCTGAACGGTATTCCTCGGCGAGCGTGGACGCCTTCGTACCAACAACTGCCAGCGCTGATGGAGCGGGGTGCGGCGGTGGAACAGTTCCGCAGCCTGCGGTCGCGGATTCACGAGTTGCGCGACATCAGTCCGCTGAAGTCGATTCTGGTGAGCAGCGGGTTGCCGCAAGAGGGAAAGAGCTTCATTGCGACCAATCTGGCGATCAGCCTGGCACGCCATAAGAACAGCAAGGTGCTGCTGATCGATGGAGATATGCGGCGCTATACGCTGCACCAGTTGCTGGGATGCGATTCGCATCCGGGACTAGCAGAGTATCTGGGCGGAAAAGCGAACATGGTCGAAGTGATGCAGCGCGCAGAAGAGACCAAGGACATGGACAAGATGCGTCATACAGTGCTGCCGAATCTTACGTTCATCGCGGGCGGAAACGGCGGCGATAAAGCTGCGGATCTCTCTGGCAATCCTCGGTTTGGCGAATTGATTCGAGACGCTTCTCCGTACTTCGACTGGATCATTGTGGATTCTTCTCCGGTTATTCCGGTTTCGGATGCTGTCAACCTGGCGCGGTCGTGCGACGGCGTGCTGCTGGTTGCGCGCGGAGGCGAAACAAAGTATCAGGTTGCTCAGCGAGCGCAGAGTGAACTGAAGGCTTCAAATATTTTGGGATTTGTGCTGAACGCTGTCGAGCATCAACCGCATGTCGGCACCTACTACGGATACGACGTAGAAAACGAGTAGGCGAAAGAGATGGGGCGCGCGACACAATGATACGGCTGTTCAATGTTTATTACCCAACACGCACCATAGTTTTGCTGCTGTGCGAGGCGCTGATCGTCAGCGGTTCGTTTCTGCTGGCGACGCTGCTTTTGGTCGGGCCCGATACCTACCTTGTACTGAACTATGAGTATGGGGCGCTGAAGATCCTCGCGCTCACGATCCTGACGCTGCTTAGTTCTTATTATTTCGATCTGTACGAACCGCAACGAATCTCTGCGCGCTGGGAGATCTACTTCCGGCTGCTGCTGGTACTAGGGTTTCTGTCATTTCTGCTGTCAGGGATCACCTATCTGTTTCCAGAGGCCGGGATCTCGCGCTACGTTCTGGTACTGGGCCTGGCATTCCTGACGTGTGCGCTGGTGGTTTGGAGAAGCGCGTATGAGTGGCTGATCGGGCAAAAGATGTTCCGAGAGCGAGTGTACGTTCTGGGGGCAGGTGAGCGCGCTCAGACGGTGGTGGACACACTTCGGTCCCGGAAGGACGCCGGGATGGAAGTGATTGGCTGGGATGGTATCTCGTTCGACAAGACGGACCAAAGAGAAACATTTACGGCGGCGCTGGAGAGCTTCCTGATACCGCATCCGCCAGTGGATCGGGTGATTGTTGCACTGGAAGATCGTCGTGGCGGGCTGCCGGTTCGAGAGCTGCTGAAGCTGCGGTTTAACGGGATTGTGATTGAAGAAGCGTCGACGCTTCTGGAGCGGCTGACGGGTAAGCTTTACCTCGACAGCCTGCATCCGAGCAGCCTTATTTACAGCGAGGGATTCCGGATCAAGTCGTCGCAGCAGATCTCGCGGCGCATGGTTTCAACGTTGACTGCGGCGATCGGCCTGCTGTTGTTCATGCCATTTTTTCCCCTTGTTGTGCTGCTGGTGCGACTGTCATCGCCGGGACCTATCTTCTTTCACCAGACACGTGTGGGTATGGGCGGACGCCCTTTCTCGGTGCATAAATTTCGCACGATGAGGACAGATGCCGAGGCTGCGGGCGCAAAGTGGGCGACGAAAGATGATCCGCGTGTGACCAAGATCGGAATGTTCATGCGCAAGACGCGGCTGGATGAGGTTCCTCAGCTGTGGAACGTGCTGTGTGGCGATATGGGCTTTGTGGGGCCGCGTCCGGAGCGACCTGAGTTTGTACCGATGCTGGCGGAGAAGATTCCTTACTTCGAGCTGCGGCACATGATTCGTCCGGGCCTTACGGGATGGGCCCAGGTTCGGTTTGGCTATGGCTCGACACTGGCCGAGGCCCGCGAGAAGCTGGAGTTCGACCTTTACTACATCAAACACATGACGCTTGGCCTCGATCTGCTGATCATGTTCGAGACGGTCAAGACGATCATCCGGCGGCAGGGATCGCAATGAAGATTGCCTTCTGGTTATCCCTGGCGGTGATTGCGTATACCTATGTGGGTTATCCAATCATCATGTATCTTCTGGCGAGGCTACGGCCACGGCCGTGGCAAAGTGCTCCTGTGGAGAGGACAGTTAGCGTCGTGATGGCGGTGCACAATGGTGCGCGATTGCTGCGTGGCCAGATAGAGCATCTTGCGTCACTGGATCCACGCTACGTGCGCGAGATCATTATCGTTTCTGATGGCTCGAGCGATGGGACAGCGGAGATTCTTGGCGAGGTGAGTGAGCCTCGCTTCAAGACAATTGTCCTGGAAGATCAAGGCGGCAAGGCGACGGCGTTGAATCATGGAATTGCTGTTGCCACTGGGGAGATACTGCTGTTTGTGGACATCCGCCCGAAGATTGCTGAGGGAGCGATTGCTCAGTTGCTGAGCAACTTTGCGGATCCGTCTGTTGGTTGCGTTGCGGGGGAACTGGTGCTGAATAGCGCAGGCCATGATGCTGCCGCTTCGGCGGTGAGTGGTGTGTACTGGCGATATGAGCAGTGGATACGAAACTGCGAGGCTGCCTGGGATTCGCCGGTAGGCGTGTATGGCGGTTTCTATGCGGCGAGACGGGAACTGGTAACGCAGTATCCGGCGGGCATCATTCTTGACGATATGTTTCAGCCGCTGGCGATTGTGCGACAGGGCTATCGGAGTGTTCTGGACCGCGCGGCCTTCGTGATGGACACGTGGCCGGAGAAGATGACGGGAGAGTTTCAGCGCAAGGTGCGAACTCTGGCAGGAAATTATCAACTGGTATCTCTGGCGCCGTGGGTTCTCAGTGGGCAGAACAGGGTTTTATTTCAACTTGTCTCGCATAAGCTTCTACGGCTGGTAGTGCCTTACCTTTTCGCGCTATCGCTACTGAGCTCAACCTGGCTGGGCGTGGACTCGCATGGTTGGAGATTAGTGGCATTGCTGCAATGGGCACTTTGGTTTACGGCGGCGGTGGGACTGCGGGTACGGATTCCCGTACTGCATAAGATTGCTGCGCCGGCTGGTGCGTTGCTGGTACTGAATGTGGCGGCGGTGGCGGGGCTTTATAAGTTTTTATTCACGGCTGGTCCACTGTGGAAGATATGGTCGGTACCTGGTCGCAAGACGGAGAGCCCGCTACATCTTGAAGCGAAACGGGGGCGGGCTTGATGGAAGGCGCTCGGCCGCAAGAGGGGACAGGAAAGAAGATGGACGCCCAGAGTTTTCGGAGACAACTTGAAGAGAATCTGCTGCAGTCGCCGGAGCAGGTACTGCTACGAATTGTAGACGCCCATGCGACGGTGGTGGAGCTGACGGGACAACAGATTCTGGAGCAGAGTCGAGCGCTGGCTGCGACCCATGCCGAGGGCGCGGTTACTGGAAGTGTAGTGCTGCTGCTACTGCCGCATTCTGCCGAACTGTTTCTGTTACATATTGGATTGGTACTGCAAGGATATGTTCCGGCGATTCTAGCGTGGCCGACGAGCCGTGTGGATGCGGAGAAGTACCAGCGTAATCTGCTGCACCAGTTGCGCAATCTTCCGGCAGAACGATTAATTACGATTCCGGCACTGACGCAGAATCTGAGCCATACGCTTCCCTTTCCTGTCGAGGCCTGCACTGTTGCTGGCGCTGAGAAGTGGGAAGAGGTTTTTTCGAGCAAGGTGAACCTCGACGATGGCGAGCGGATGGTGAGCGAAGCTATGCCATTGCCAGCGGAGGCCGGTGCTCTGTTTCTGCAGTTCTCAGGTGGGACGACTGGCGCGCAGAAGGCCGTGGTGATTACCGCGGAGATTCTTGAGGCGCAACTGGAGCGGCTAACGGAGACGCTGGCATTTACGACGCAGGACTCAGTGGTGTCGTGGCTGCCGATGTACCACGACATGGGTCTGATTGCGTGCCTGTGGCTGCCGCTGTGGAGTGGCGCGAGTTCGCTGCACTTTGCAGCAAGTGACTGGCTGCTGAATCCGGGAGTGTTGTTTGAATATATCGAGCGCTACCAAGGGACGTTTACGTGGTTGCCAAATTTTGCGTTCAGCTATCTGGCTGCTCAATTTGAGCGAGTTGGGGAACCACGGTTGCTGGGGTCGATGCGCGGGTGGATCAACTGTTCGGAGCCGGTGCGGAGCAAGTCGATGGATGTATTTGCGGATCGCTACGGTGCGTGGGGAGTGGTACCGGAGGCGCTGCAGGCCTGCTATGCGATGGCGGAGAATGTGTTTGCGGTGACGCAGACGAAGCTAGGGGAGAAGGTGCCGGTGTACTCACGCACCGCGTTGCGAGCCTCGGGATCGCAGGATACGACAGCAGGTGGTGAAGGGCGGCAGTTCGATCTTACGGATGAGGTTTACGTCGGGAGTGGCCGACCGCTGCGAGGGATGCAGCTTCGCATCGTCGATCCGAAGACGGGCGCTGCTTGTGCGGAACGTACGCCGGGAGAGATTCATCTGCTGACCCCGTCGCTGTTCAATGGCTACTGGGGAAGCGGCGGATTGCGCACCTCGGCGTTTCAAGATGGCTGGTACAACACCGGCGACTATGGGTTTATGGACGGCGATGAATTGTTCGTCATTGGTCGCTATAAAGATGTGATTATAGTTGCGGGCCAGAACATCTTTCCGGAAGATGTGGAGCTTGCTGCGGGTACGGTAGAGGGAGTCTATCCGGGACGTGTTGTGGCGTTTGGAGTGGTGAATGAACAGCATGCGACGGAGAGCGTAATCGTGATTGCCGAGTTGCGGGGCGAGTTTGACCCAGCGCGCAAACGCGCGACGGAACGGCAGATCTACCAGACGGTGCTGACGAGTATTGGCGTGGCTCCAAGGCAGGTAGCGGTGGTACCGGAGCGATGGATTGTGAAGAGTACTGCGGGCAAGATCTCTCGTACTGAGACGCGCACACGATTTATGACGGAGTTATTCAACCAGGTTGCAGCGAAGCCCGCACAGCGTGATGCTGTGCTTCAAGGAAAGTAAAGAGATGATCGACTCGTTAGAAGCGGACAAGGTTCGTGCAGCGGCACGGAAGGTAGTTGAGAAGCTGGTGGGGTACAGCGTGGCAGATGACGATACGCTGGTGTCGTCGGGGCTGATCGATTCGTTATCGGTGGTGCAACTGATTGCGGCGCTGGAGAAAGAGTTGAATGTGCAGCTGCCTGCGGCAACGTTGCAGCCAGACGACTTTGACACCATTGACTACACCGTGGAGACGGTGATGAGGGTAGCCAAATAGCAATGCGGAAGCCCGTTCAAGCGGCTGCAGTTCTAGCCAGCACACTTCTACTGTTGTCTTTATATCTCTTCGTACACCCGTTCCTGCGGTTGAGCGATGGGCTGGACGCGCTGTATGGCGTGCCTCCGAAGTGGACTCAGGTTGATGACGTCTACCGAAACCCCAACACCCAGGAGGTGACGCATGGCGACAATCCAGTGCCATCGCTGAAGGTACTGGCGAAGTACTGGGGAGCGCATGCGGATGCGACGCGGATTCTGTTTGTAGGCAATTCGCAGATGCATACGGTGTCGCTGGCGAAGGGCGAAGCGAAGCCGACGGGGCCGGAGAAGACGTATGTCGACCTCATTGCGGAACGCCTGGCGCTGCAATCCGCCAACACGGTGACGTACCGTCTTTCGAGCAGCGGGATGAGCTATCCCGAGGTGCTATGGGACTTGATATACATGATGAACCGTCCGGAGTTGAAGCCGGACGCGATTGTGATGCAACTGAACTACCAGGCTTTCTGGACGGGTGGGATTCGGGACAGCATTCTGGCGTTGCTGGATGATGAGCAGTTCCATGCGCAGGTGGCGAATGCTGCCCGGGCAAACAAGCCTTACTCCGCAGCGTTTCAAGATGCGCTACAGCGGTATGACGAGCGAAAGAGCGCGCAGCGTGCTGCGAGCGGATCCGGTAATGGACCAGCGTCGACCTTTAGCGCGTCAGCAACTCCGGGGTACGCGATAGAAACGGTGGCACGCAAGGGCCTGGATCATGATGCCGAGTTTCGGAAGCGTGCGTTGGCGAAAGACGATATTGTGAATTTCCTATATCGCTGCCGACTATATTTTCTGCGGCTGAAGCCTAGTACGGCGCGATCCGTGACAGGTGGGCGGTTGGTTGCGGCCCATGCATCGGTGATTGATATTGTGAAGCTGTGTCATACGGAGAAGGTGCAGTTGTTCTTGTTCAGTGCTCCGGTTAATCCGCTGGTCTCGTTGTACCGGACGCCAGGGGACCACGCGGGCTACCAGGATTTTATCGAGCAGGTGGCGTCGGAGAACGGTGGGCCTCTTTACGACTTTGAAGATACGATCGATGCCAGCCATTGGGGCAATCTGCTGAATGGGCCTGATCCGCTGCATATGGGCCGCACCGCGCATGTGCTGATGGCCGAAGAGATGTACAACAAGATTCCACTGGAGCACGTGGCCGACCACGCAGGGGGCCATCGGTAGACGATGCAATTCAACTCCTATTCTTATCTGATATTGCTGATGGTTGTGGTGCCGATATTCTGGCTACTGCCATCGAATTTACGGCGCTGGTATGTGCTTGGAATCAGCATATTGTTCTATGCGTCGTGGAGCCCGGTGTTTCTCCTGGCACCGCTGGCCCTGTGCGCGGGCGTGTTTCTGGCAGCGGTGCGAATTTCGCGTGGCGGGGCGCGGGAGGGTCACTGGTTCAGGGGCGCGCTGTTGTATGCGTTGTCGTTCCTGGTCTTCTTCCGATATCAGGCGCTATGGTGGCCCGCAATGTCGGCGGTTTTGCACGGGTTTAGCCATTCGCCAGCACACACCGCTTTGCAGATAGCGGTTCCGCTGGGCATCTCGTTTTATTCGTTTGAAGCGATCAGTTACCTGGTGGACATTAGGCAGCGCAGGGTGCAACCGACGCGATTCTCCGACCTCTTTCTGTTTGTGATGTTCTGGCCGCATTTGATTGCGGGACCGATTGTGCGCTTCCGTGAGTTAGCGCCTCAGTTTGCCTTCAAGAAGCAGTTCGATATGGCGCTGATGATGCGCGGTCTCGACCGTTTGATTCTCGGTATTGTGCAGAAGAACCTGATTGCCGATCCTGTGGGGAGTTGGGTGGATGAGGGCTTTGTAACTCAGCTGGCACAGGCGAATACGACGATTGATAACTGGTTTCTGGCGATTGGCTTTGGGTTGCAGATCTACTTTGATTTTGCGTCATATTCGAACATGGCAATTGGGGTCGCGCAGTTGATTGGGATTCAACTTCCGGAGAACTTCAAGTTCCCCTATCACGCGTCTACACCTGCAGATTTCTGGCAGCGATGGCACATGACGCTTTCGCGGTGGATTCGGGACTATCTATTTTTCCCGATCAACGTTCGCTTTCAGGCCGCTCCACTGCCGCTGTACTGCTCGTTGCTGGGGGTGATGGCGCTGGTGGGTCTGTGGCATGGCGCTGGCTACGGTTTTGTACTGTGGGGTGTGCTCCACGGCTGCTACCTGGTGATCTACCGGATCTATGAGAACGCGCAGAAGAAGCATTGGCCGGGACTGGAACACTCGCGCGTGATGTCCGGGTTCTGGAAGGTCTTTACGCTGATTACGGTGATTGCTGCGTGGGTGCCATTTCGCGCGAACGGATATACGCAGGCCACGAGCATGTTGAAGTCGATGTTTGGACACTTGACGTTTGGCGTCACCCTGCCTCTGAACTTTTATCTGGTGGTGCTACTGGTGTCTGCGTACACGGTGGTGGAACCTTATCTGGACAAGCTGTTTACGAAGACGGACGGATGGATGGCACAGACGGCGGCCCGGGCTAGCATGCAGATGTACTTGCTAAGGCCTGCGCTGTATGCGTTCGGATTGCTATTGTTTCTGGCTTTTGACGAGCGGAATACCCAGTTTATTTACTTCCAGTTCTAAACATCTGAAGAGACTCCGGTTTGATAAGGAATGGACATGTTGGCAGTTAGAAACCGAGTCTTAGAGCAGTGATCGGAAAACGCATACCATCGCTCGATGGACTTCGTACGATCTCGATCGGAATGGTTTTTCTGGGCCATCTATATGGGACTACGGCATATCCACAGAACGCCTTCACAGAGTATCTGGCGAACTATGCGCATGTTGGAGTGCAGGTTTTCTTTGTTATTTCGGGCTTTCTGATTACGACGCTGCTGTTGCGAGAGAAAGCGAAGACGGGCCGCATCGATCTCGCGCATTTTTATCTGAGACGTACGCTGCGAATCTTTCCTGCCGCATTCTTTTACATCACGGTGATCTGGATTGTGTCGCATCCGGGGTATCTGGTTTACGCCTATACCTACACGATGTGTTACGCGGGACAAGGGCGTCCCTGGGCCCTTGGTCATCTCTGGTCGCTCAGTGTTGAGGAGCAGTTTTATCTACTGTGGCCGTTCGCATTCGCGTATGCGTTTCCTCGACGGCAGCAGATCGGCGTTGCCGTGATGATGGTTGCGCCGGTTGCCCGGCTGATTTTCTGGCACTTTAACCTGCGGGATATCGACGAGTATTTTCCGGCGGTGGCAGACAGTCTGATGGCTGGTTGCCTGCTGGCATTCTTCAGGGACACTTTATCGAAGAAGTTCGAAGTTCTGCGGCATACAGGTGTCTTTTTGCTGCTAGGCGCCCTGACGTTATCGATCCCTTTCATGCTGCCTCGGGTCAGGCTGATGATCTTGCTCGGCGGCTTGCCCCCCCTGATTATCGCGTTATTTATTCATTCTGCGATTGAACGAAAGGACTGGTTTCTCAACAACCGGTTTATGTTTCAGATGGGTCTTCTGAGTTACTCGCTCTATCTTTGGCAACAGCCGTTCCTGAACCGGACTCACCCAGCATGGTGGACCCGATTTCCGTTGAATCTGCTGCTGACGGTGGCATGCGCAGTGGTTTCTTACTATGTTGTGGAGCGGCCGTTTCTGACAATGTTCCGGAGGAAGCAAGAGCTGGTGGTTGCAGCGTGAGCTAGTGAGAGCGGTAGAGGTCCATGTAAGCCGCATCCATCTGCTGAATGGTGAAGTGGGCCTGGTAGGCTTCGGTTGCGTTGGCTGCGAACTGGGCCCTGAGCGCGGGGTCTGAGGCAAGCTGGACGATGGCATCCGCCATGGCGGCGGAATCACCGGCTGGAATACGCAGTCCGCAATTGGCGTATTCAACCACCTCGGCCATTCCTCCGACTTGTGTGACGAGGGCGGGCAGGCCCGCGGACATGGCCTGGAGTAGAGACATGGGGAGCCCCTCCGACAGGGATGACATGGAGAAGAGGTCCGCAACGGAGAAGAATTGGGCAACGTCGTGTCGTTCGCCCCAGAAGGTGACGTTTCCCGCGATGCCGAGGCCTGCGACGAGATCTTCCAGTTGCTGGCGGACCGCTCCATCGCCTACGAGCCAAAGACTGAGCCCGGGAACTCTGGGAAGAGCGAGTGCGACGGCGTTGACCAGTGTGGGGAGATCTTTGATGGGCGCCAGTCGGCCGACGAAGAGGATCGTGAATCCGGACCTGGGGGGGCAGTCCGCCGGGGGCAGCACCTCAACTGGAGCTGAGCCGTTATAGACGCGGACGATGTGATCGCGGAGAGCGAGTGGGGCGTGGCGAAGGTTTTCGCAGGTTGCTTCACAGATGCCGACGATATGGTCGCAGAGGCGGGAGATGATGCTGTACTTGATCTCTGCCGCTACTTCGTAGGGCGGAGCTACGAGGCTGTGACGCGTGGAAACTACGCAGGTAACACCGACTAGCCGAGCGCCTATGGCAGCTATGAGTGTGGGGGCTGGATTGTGGCAGTGAACGACGTCAGGACGGAGAGAGCGCAAAAGTTTGTAGCAGCGCCAAATAGCTACCGCGACTGACGATTGGTCAAGGACATCGATTCTGAAACCTTCGGAGCGGAGTGCCTCGCCGAGTATTCCCAGGTTGGTGCATACGCAAACAGAGACTTCGTTCCCGTTGGCTCGTTGCAGCCTGCATAGCTGTGCGACGAGCGATTCGGCACCGCCCATCTCAAGACTGTAGACAACGTGAACAATTCTCATATTAATTTGCGGATGTTGGACCTGGGCTGTGACTTTGCTGACCCTTCCTAACTTTACATGACATAGCGGCACGGACTGCCAAATGAAGGGATTGGGCTGGTTGCTGAATCATGTGCCGCTGGAAGGACAAGGCTGGAAGTTAGTGGGGCATCATGCGCTGGAGGCGGAGCATGATGTAGACCAAGGCAATGAGGCCAACCGAGGTGTAGGCGGCGGTCTTGACCAGACGAAGAATCTTCATTCGTGGCGGAACGAGTCCACGGGACAGGGCCATGGAGTAGATGACTTCTGCAATGCCCACGTAGATAAAGAGCGTCATGACGTAAGCGCGGGAGAGAAACCAGCCGGCAACAAAGTAGCCGAGGAGGGAGACGGTCATGATGCTCGCGAGCCTGCCGATCTCCTCTGCGGGAAGGGCGTCTGACGTATCTTCCCCCATGTAATACGGAGCGGGGGTTGTCTGCGTCTGCGGGCTGGCTGCTGCGTCGGCCATCGCGAACTCGAGATGTACGGGAGCATGCTGCAGGGCCGCGGCGGGGGCTGGGGTGAGCCTGCGTTGCAGGTGTGCTGGGAAGGGGGTGTCCTCCACCTCTGGCTGCTCAAACGCATCACCGGGGAGCTTGCTGGCAACAGCGGTATCGCGGAATGTGGGGAGGACGTACATGACCCAGAAGAACAGTCCGAAGAAGCCAAGTTCGGCAGCGCAGACAACGATGGTGTTGTGGGCAGTGATGTCGTTGTGCTCGGAGAAGCGCTCAAAGCCTACCCCGAAGAGGGGGTGAGAGCGGATGAGCTGGAGTCCAGCGGACCAGGCTTCGAGGCGGTCGGAGCCGGCTTCTACGGAGATATCGCGGCCACCCGTCCAGCCGATGGCTGTTGCGACGATGAAGAGCAGTCCGCCGCCAATCGCTGAAGTGATCGTGCCAACTTTGCGGCGTCCGGCAAAGACGATGACCGCAAGCAGAGCAACAATTGCACCGCGAGAGTGGGTGAGAAACATGGCGTAGATCAGCGCTGATACGGGGAGGAGCACGAAGATGATGTTTCGAAAAGCGCTCTTTTTCTTCCAGAAGAAGAACAAGCAAGGGATGAGGCTGACCATCAATTGGGCGAAGTCGTTGGGGTCATTAATGAATGAGAGACCGCGGATCCGGATGATGAGATCGCCGGCGTCATTGCCCTGCGCCAGGAGGTAAGGGCTGGTCATGTCGTTGGCATTGAGAGCGAGATAGCCACGAGCGAGCGTAAAGAGGCAGCAAAACAAAAGGGCAAGGATAATGGCCTGAAGGTGCCACTTCTTTTTACAGTTCAAGATGATGAGGTAGAAGATGAACGCATTGGGGACGAAGGCGAGCAGAGCGCCGGGGGCCAAGCCGAAGAGGCCGTTGAAGATAAAGGACAGGAAGACGGCAACGGACATCATGAATAACGAGAAACTCTGCGAGATTCCAGCTATTCCTGAGCCTTGAATCGATAGAATGGAGCTGACAAGGGCCAACACGGCGATGATCACCGCAACGTGGTAATCGGCGAGCGACCCAAACAGAGTTTGAGGGCCGAGATACGCTGAGATGATGTAAAGCAGCGTGAAGAAAAGTCCCATAAGTTTATTGTGCGGTACAGCAGGTGCAATACTATTGCATCTGAAGATTAGGAATCTGGAGAAGCACCATTCGGCATGATTCCTGCGCGTAATAGTAGTGTAACTAGATACGAGCCGAGGAACTATCGGAGTGTGCCTACGCCCCGATGTGATGATTCATCAGGCTTTAAGAATGGCGATTTCTGGGCCTTGAACGGTGACGCCGGGAGAAGAGTTTGAGTAAGCTGCGAACTGCACATTTGTGGCTGCCGGGGTATCTGGGCGACCGGGTGGGACGCCTTTTCAACAGCACCAAGCCAAAGCGGGTATGGGTCTCGATCAACGATCACTATGAGCCGTTGGGTGGCAACGTTTCGATGGAGACGGCGCAGCAACGGGTGCAGCGCTGGCAGGATATGTGGCCGAAGATCGCCGATGCGGCGCCACGGGATGCGGACGGCAATCGGCCAAAGTACAGTTTTTTTTATCCGCAGGAAGAGTATCGAAGCGAGTTGCTGGAGCCGCTGGCGGAGATGACGCGGGCCGGGGTAGGCGATGTCGAAGTGCATATCCACCACGCCAATGAGACAGCTAACGGGTTTCGCGAAAAGATCCGGACTTTCTGCCAGCAATTGCGGGAGGGCCATGGACTGCTGCACGATGTTGACGGCCGAATTGGATTTGCCTTTATCCACGGGAATTGGGCACTCGACAATTCCCTGCCCGGCGGACACTGGTGCGGTCTAACCGGTGAGATCAAGCTGCTGAAGGAACTGGGCTGCTATGCGGATCTGACGATGCCGTCGATTCCGTCTCCGACGCAAGGCAAGGTCGTTAACAAGATCTACTGGTGTACGGGAAGTTCGGATAAGCCAAGGTCGTTCGACCGCGGGATCGAGGCCAGAGTTGGCGGCGGCGTTCAGGGTGATCTCTTGATGATTACGGGGCCGTTGGGACTGCGGTATCGTGACCGTTTGATGCCGCGCATGGAGTCGGGCGAAGTGGCGGTGTATGACCTGCCTACTCCGTACCGGATCAAACGCTGGCTGGATCTGGCTCCGCGGATTGGGAGTGATATTTTCATCAAGCTCTACTCGCATGGTGCGAGGGAGGACAACGCCGAGGCGCTGCTGGGAACGAGTGGGAGAGCCAGCGGGCTTGAGCAGATGTATCGATGGCTCCATGAAGCCGCTGAAGAGCGGCAACTCGAACTACATTGGGCCAGCGCGTTTGAGATGTATAGCGCGGCGAAACGCTTGATTGATGGGCAGGGCGCGGCTTCGCTGGCCGACGAGACTGCATCTGGCGTGGCAGCGGGGATGAGAGAGCGCTGATTTGAATGTTCTGCTGATAACTTTTGGATTTCCTCCTGCAGGTGGCGTGGGAGTGCTGCGGGCGTTGAGCCTGGCGAAGTACCTGCCGGAAAGCGGGATTCGGGTAGACGTGCTGTGTGCGAGGAATGCGCCGGCCGTGGGCAAAGATCTGACTCTGCTGCAACAGGTTCCTGCAAGTGTGACGGTTCACCGGTGCTGGACCCTGGATTTGCCGTTCGGGGTGCGAAAGGCCTTGAAGAAGGTAATGTCCGGCAAAGGTGCAGTTCAGACGAGTGCCGCTCCTGCAGGCGGTAAGCCGGGAGTCGTGCAAAAGCTGAAGGGCATGGTGGGAAATCTGCTGCTGCCCGATCCGCAGGTAGGTTGGCTGCCATTCGCGTTTCCTTCGGCGCGACGCATCATTCGCGAACGGAAGATCGACCTGGTGCTGATTACAGTGCCACCGTTCTCCACCGCCCGTCTGGTGGGGAAGCTACGGAAGGCGTTTCCGGCGCTGCCGATTGTGCTGGACTTTCGGGATGAATGGCTAACTACCACGATCGAACTGGTGATGTTCAACAAGAATGAACGGGCCAGGATGGTGGCGCAGCAGGACGAGGCGATCGCAGTGCGGGACGCTTCGGCCGTTGTGATGGTGACGGAAGCGGCGCTGCGTGAGATACGGGGCCGTTATCCGGATGCGGACCAGACGAAGTTCTTCTGCGTGCCAAATGGGTACGACACGGGCGCGAGCTTCAGCAAGATGCATGCGAGCATGAGTCCGGAGAAGACGGTACTGACGTACCTGGGATCGGTGTATGGATCGACCGATCCGACGGCGTTTGTGGAGGCAGTACGGGGTCTTCCGGAAGGAGTGCGGGATCGGCTGCGGATTCGGTTTATCGGACGGATCGAGACGGAGGCGTATCGTGAGTTACTGTTGAGCCTGGGAGATACGGTGGAGTTGCGCGGGTTCGTCCCCCAGGCCGAGGCGCTGCAAGCGATTGATGACACGACCTACCTACTGCTGATTACGCGCGACCATATCAATGTGTCAGCAAAGTTTTATGACTACCTGGGAGGTGGAAAGCCGATACTAGCGGCGGTCCACCGGGATGGCGATGTGCGGCACTTGCTGGAGGAGACCCGTGCGGGATGGTGGGCCGATGGAGAGGACGTGGCTGCGATTCGGCGAATGCTGATCGATGCGGTTGAACGGCAAGGGCGAATGGCAGCGGAGTTCCGGCCAGACACAGAACGAATTGCCATGTACCACCGGCGACCGTTAGCGCAACGGTATGCAGCGCTGCTTGAGAAGATCGCAAAAGTTGGGGCGGCGTGATGCGAGTAGCGGTCATAACGCGGTATTTTCCAACGTCGTTCCATCCGTGGGCGGGGCACTCGGCGTATCAGACACTGCGGTTTCTGGCGCAGCACTGTGATGTGAAGGTCTTCTATCCAGAGTCGCAGTATCCCGCGGTGATGACACCGAAGAGTCGGACGCATCCGGCGCTGGACAAAAATTACGAGCCGGTTGGTGTTCCGGTGGAGTACATCCCCTACCCTGCGATTCCAGTGATATCACGGCCGCTGAATGGCTGGACGGCCGCACGGCGGCTGCTGCCGAAGGTACGGGCGTTCCAACCGGATGTAATCCTGAACTATGTGGTTTATCCGGATGGCTTTGCGGCAGTGAAGATTGGCGCAGCGCTGAAGGTTCCAGTGGTGTTGACCGCAATCGGGACGGATCTGAATGTGATTCCGGATCCTCTATGCGGGATGCTGACGCGACGCACTTTGCGTGAGGCGGATTTTCTGGTGACCGTGAGTGGCGCTTTGCGGAAGACAGGCTTGGCTATGGGAGCAAGCGTTGAGCGCAGCAGGGCGATCCTAAACGGGTGTGATACGTCTGTGTTCTACCCTCAGGATCGCAACGAGGCTCGTAAGAAGCTGCAGATTGAGGAGACAGGCGAAGCAGTGGTGTATGTGGGGCGCCTCGACCTGGCCAAAGGATTAAGAGAGCTGATAGACGCTGTTGTACAAGTGAAGACGCAACGGCCACAGATGCGTTGTTACCTGGTGGGTGACGGAGCTGATGGTCCGGGGCTGATGGATCAGGTGACGGGGTATGGAGCCGGGGACTGGATCAAGTTCGTGGAGCCTTGCCCGACGGATAAGGTGGCGGTGTGGATGACGGCGGCTGACGTTGTGACGCTACCGAGTTATCGTGAAGGCTGCCCGAACGTGGTGCTGGAGGCGCTGGCCGCCGGTCGTCCGATGGTAGCAAGTGATGTTGGGGGGATTCCAGAGCTGATGGATGATAGCTGCGGATTGATGGTACCAGCGAAGGATGCCGGGGCGCTGGCGGTGGCGCTGAGTAAGGTGCTGGAAAAGCACTGGGATGCAGCGGAGATCTCCAGCCGACATAGCCGGAGTTGGTCTAACGTTTCTGACGATGTGGAGCAGGTTCTGAAGCAGGTGCTTGCAGCGCGAGGTTAGGGTCGCGCTGCAAGCCGTATTTAGTTCGACAAGCGCTTAGTAGATGCGGGTGCGAGCAGAGACAGCCGTAGTTTTCAGAGTTCGCTCGTCGGGTTTCTTGAGCAGCTGCGGAATTCTGATGGGACGGGGTGGCACCTCGGGCATTCCTGCTTCGCTGAGCTTGTAGAGCAAAGAGCGATAGCTGATCTGAAGCCACTTGGCGGTCTTCTGGCGATTCCAGCTATTAGCCTGAAGGACTTTGAGGATGATCTGGCGCTCTAGATCCTGGGTGGCCTGCTTGGTAATGCGCTTGAGCGAGACGGGTTCATTGAGATCGATCTCAGTGGTGATGCCACCGGTACGGGGGGCATCCGGCATCAACTCCGCGACGAGCGCTTCTTCGCTGCCAATGAGGACGTAGCTACGGATGAGGTTCTCAAGCTGGCGGATGTTGCCGGGCCAGTGATAGTTCTGCATCAGGCGGACTGCACTCTTGGAGAGGAGTTCGGGCGTGTGCTTGAAAGTTTTTGCATAGTGCTCGATGAAATAGTCGATCAGAATGGGCAGATCGGCAATTCTTTGTCTCAGCGGTGGAAGATTAATCGTCACGGCATTGATGCGGAAGAGGAAATCGAGACGGAATGTACCCTCTTCGACCTGGGTCCTGAGGTCTCCATTGGATGCGGAGACGAGACGTGTGGCGATGGACCGAGGTTCACGTCCGCCAACGCGAGTGAAGGTTCCGTCCTGAAGGACCTGCAGGAGTTTGGACTGGACGGCAAGGTCGAGGCTGCCAACCTCATCGAGGAAGAGTGTTCCGTTGTGGGCCTGCTCGACGCGACCGAGCTTGGTGGTCATAGCACCGGTAAAAGCGCCCTTTTCATAGCCAAATAGCTCGGTTTCGAGCAGGGAGTTTGGAATTGCCGGACAGCTCACTTTCACAAGGGAGCCACGTGCGCGCATCGAGAATGCATGAAGGAGGCGAACCGATATTTCTTTTCCGGTGCCGCTTTCTCCCTGTATCAGAACAGGCACGTCGGTCTCTGCTACCCTCTCCAACTTATTTCGGACGGCCTGCATGGCAGGTGTTTTGCCAAAAATAATGTCGAGTGGCGGCAGATTGAGCAAGGCAGCGGACTCATTGTTATGAACCAAGGTCATTTTTTCCTATCGACGTCAGGCAAGTTATGCAATTCAGCAACACTAATGACATAGCACGTCAATTACCAATCTGACGAAGCAAGAGAGAGTTTCGGCAGCAAGAGGGGGAATTGACTTTGCAGGATGAGAAATATGGGAAAAGGAGAGCTACAACCTTCAGTTTCTCAGTATTCAATACGTCACTATGGATAGTGTGACTAAAGTAACTTACTATAAAAATCATCTTTTTTCTCTAATCAACCGGGCTGGGAGCATGTAAGCTTGCTGTACTTCAGAGAAAAAGGGAAATCCTTTATCTCTTTTGTCAGCAAAACTTTTAACATTTTTTTCTGTCTACGTTCTTTTTATTAGATCAAAGACGCCCGTTCCGCTCGAAGAAGCAGCGAAAGTGGAAAGTGATTTCGCATAGGGGCCGGGAGTGGTTAGTTTCGGACTCGCGCTAGCACTGCAAAGTCCATGAGCGTCACCAGGGTGGGCAGTCGAACCTATCTGGTGAATATAGAGGTCAATATATGTCAGCTTCGCTGTCTTATCCAATGTCTGCCTTGAAGTCGAGCACCAAATCCCGGTCACAGATACTGATCCTCGAGCCAGATCTCGCGGTACTCGACTACTTACGGTCTACGCTAGGGAATCAATATTCCCTTAGCCTGTTTTCTGAAGAACAGACCTTGCTGGACCGACTGGAGCAAGGGGAAGATCCAGACCTTTTATTGCTTGCGCTGCATACGAATCGCGATCCTCTGCCGTTGTTGACCCATGTTCGGTGCACAAAGCCGAATCTTGCGGTGATTGTCCTCTCCTGCTCGGCTGAGTTGGGCGATCTGGAGATGGTGATTCGACTGGGCGTTCGGGCGATTGTGATGAAGCCGTTCCTGGGCAGTGATGTAGAGCGGGCGATTGAAGAGCAACTCGCAAGCGTGGAGAAAGCGGCTCCGGTCGATACGATGCGGGAGATTCCGCTGAACGAGACGCACTCCTTTGTGCGGGCGAGCAAGCGGATGCGCGATCTTGAGGCACAGGCGACGCTGGTGGCGCGCGCTGACATTCCGCTGTTGATTCTGGGCGAGAGCGGTACTGGTAAAGAAATTCTCGCTCTCTATACACACAAGATGTCGTCGCGTAGTAACAAGATCTTCCTAAAGGTGAATTGTGCAGCTGTTCCCGCGGACTTGCTGGAGAGTGAGCTCTTCGGTTATGAGCAGGGTGCCTTCACCGGAGCGGTCAAGACGAAGCCGGGCAAGTTCGAAGTTTGCACGGGTGGAACGATTTTCCTGGACGAGATTGGCGAGATGCCAGCGATTCTGCAGGCAAAGCTATTGCAAGTGTTGCAGGACGGCACGTTTTCGCGATTGGGCAGCCGGTCACCCATGAAGGTGGATGTGCGGGTCATTGCGGCGACGAACATTAATATGAAGGAAGCAATGGCGAACAAGACGTTCCGGGAAGACCTTTATTACCGGTTGAACGGCTTTACGCTAAGCATTCCACCTTTGCGAGAGCGTCGGGACGAAATTCCGGTGCTATCGGAATATTTTATGCGTAAGGGCGCAAAAAGGTATGGCCGTGAAGTTTTGTCATTTTCAAAGACTCTAACGGACTGTCTTGCGGCGCATCACTGGCCGGGAAATCTTCGCGAACTTGAGAATGTGGTGAACCGTTATCTCGTCCTCGGAGATGAGAAAGCAATTCTAGATGAGCTCGTTCCGGCAGAGACATCTGAACAGGCGGATGGAACTGCAGCAGAGGCGCCAGGTGGGGCCGGGTTGAAGGCGATGGTTCGCAGCCTGAAGGGTGAAGCGGAGTCTACGGCCATAGCACAGGTACTGGAGGGAGTTGGATGGAATCGGAAGGCAGCAGCAAACGATCTGCAAATCAGCTACAAGGCCCTGCTGTACAAGATCAAGCAGTACGATCTGTCACCGCAGGACCGCGCGTAGCGAGGAGCATCGTGGAGCCGGAGTCACCAACGACGTACCAGGTTGTCATCCGCTATGAGGATCACGCTGTACGCGGTTTTGCGGAATCGAGCGATCTTGGCTCGATCGAGCAATTGCTACGGAACGAGCCACAGTCAACCCTGGACTCTATTCGTCTGAAGCTGATGGGAACCGGCGAGGAGCTGGAGGTTTCTACGAAGAACGCGAAGGCTGTCTTCTTCGTCAAGACTTTCGACGGAGATTTGCGACACCGAGCTTTGCACTTCCATGAGAATGCCCCGATTGTTCAGGGACTATGGGTGCGAGTGTCTTTTCAGGATGGCGAGACGATTGAAGGGATCATTCGGAACGGCAGGGATTACGTACTGGATCATGGCTTCTTCATGATGCCAACTGACCCGAATGGAAACAACCGCCTGATCTATGTGTTGAAGGACCGGTTGAAAGACTTCAATGTGCTGGGCATGCGCAATGCTCCCAGGATGTTCGCGGCTCAATAGAGCATCTGGACACAATTAAGAAGTAAGGGCCGGAATCGCGATTGCGAATCCGGCCCTTTTCTTAATGGTGGGGTAAGAGGATCAGGCGTAGACGGTGGCTTCTTTGCACCAGGCGATGGTTTGTTCCAACCCGTACGCGAAGTCTGCAACCACCTTGTAACCGAAGGTCTGCTGGGCGAGGGAGATGTTGGCGACGGAGTGCTTGATGTCTCCTTCGCGCTCCGGGGCCAGGTTGACGGTTCCGGTGTAGCCGGTGATGCGTTTGACCTCATCGAAGGCTTCGAGGAGGGTGACACGGCGGCCGGTGGCTACGTTAAAGACCTTGCCGGCGACGGGAGCGGAGGTCTTTGCCGCGAGGAGATTGGCACTGACAACGTTGTCGATGTAAGTGAAGTCGCGGCTGGTGGTGCCATCGCCGAAGATGGTTGGGGTCTGACCGGCGAGCATCTGCGAGATGAAACGTGCGAGGACGCCGGAGTACTGCGAGGATGGATCCTGACGAGGGCCGAAGATGTTGAAGTAGCGGAGGGCGACGGTTTCGAGGCCATAGACGCGGGTGTAGCTGGCGAGGTAGTGCTCACCGGCCAGCTTCTGGACCGCGTAGGGGGAGATTGGGCCGGGGAGCATTGCTTCATGCTTGGGCAGGGTCGGGTCGTCGCCGTAGGCTGCTGACGAGGCGGCGTAGAGGACGCGTTTGACACCGGCTTTGCGGGCAGCCTCGAGGACGTAGAGAGTTCCGGTGAGGTTGGGGCCGTTGGTGCCGATGGGATCCTCGACCGATTTGGGGACTGATGGGATGGCTGCTTCGTGGAAGACGTAGTCGACTCCCTGGCAGGCGGAGGTGATCGCTGCCTGATCGAGGATGTCATCGTGACGGAAGTCGATCTGAGATTTGATGGCTTCGATGTTGGCGAGCGAGCCGGTGCAGAGGTTGTCGATTCCGCGGACGGTGGCGCCTTCAGCGAGCAGTGCGCGGGCGATGCTTGAACCGATGAATCCAGCTACTCCAGTTACTAGTGCGGTTGCCATAACTCTCCCGTAATTCTGATGCTGGCAGTGATTTTGCCGTCCCTTAAGGTTAATTGAGATTGGAAAGTTGTCGCGCCGCGTTGGATGAAGATCGCGTTCACTTAAGTGTCATTGACATGGGGTGAGTCGAGTAAATTGTTTTGTCACTTGATGGCTCGCGGATCGTCAGTTTGCCAACGGCTTGGCGGTGAGAACAAGGAGGTTGCCATCAGGATCCTTCATGGTGATTTGATGCCTGGAAGTGATTGCGGGGATTCCTCGCTGCTTGAGTTCTGCAGCTGCTTTTTTTAGATCTGGAACCAGCAGGAAGATGCGCGACCGAGGGCCGGTGAGGGGCTCGATGAGAACCTGCTGGTTTTCGCTGCCGGGGATGAGGAGTGCGTTGCTGTGGCCGACTGTGGTGAAGCGGAGCTTGTCGAGGTAGTAGGCTTTGGCGGCGGGGACGTCCTTCATGCCGAGGGCTACTGCGAAGAGGCTGTCTGCAATGCGGGCTGGACCGCTGTTTGGACCTCCGGCCGGACCGAGGTGCTTGCCGCGATCTTCGTAGTGGCGTGAGCCGGGCATGTACTGGGTGTACTCAATGTTCTGGTCTTCGGGGCCGCGGAGGGTGAAGAGGAGGTTGCCGGCTCCGGCTTTGCGGACGGCGGTGGGAGGGAGGCCCTGGGCTACGTCGAAGTCATGGAGGGCGTTGAGGTCTTCGCCGTCATAGCAGAGGTGGAGAAAGCCGTTGGGCTTGCCCTGCTCTTTCGGGTAGAGCTCGATGAACTGGCGGTCGTTGACCTTGATGAAGGACTCGGTGGGGACGCCGTCTTTCTCGAAGGCGAAGAACTGCTGGAAGCCCAGCTTCTGGTAGAAGTCGCGGGAGGCGGCGACGTCGTTGACGCGGATGGCGACGTGGGCGAGGCCGTGGAAGGGTGGGGACTGGGCTGTCTGGGTCTGAGCTGAGAAGGAGAGCGGAGTGAGCAGCATGGACATCGCGAGGGCGCAGCGGATGAGGTTGCGGAGGCTGAGGGTCGAGATGGCTTGCTGCATGGGTTTCGTTCCTTTTGAGGGGGGTCCCCCCCAGGGGGGTTCCCTGCGCTAAGTGCAATGGATTTAGCAAGATGCAAAAAACTGACCCGCTAAGATATTGCATCCATTGGGGATAGAGGTAAATATTAGATTGCAAACGAGTTAGGCCCGGCAACTGGCCGGACCTGCTTTATTTTGGCTGTGTAGCTGCTTCTAGTTCTATTTTACCGGATTGGGCGGAACTAAACGGCAACCCATATCTCTATTGTTTGCCTAGGTTTAGGTGGATTAGGGGCTTGACAAGCGATTTTACTGAGCAATCAGGAGAAATAAAAATATTTCATTGCCATGTGGGGTGAAGATGGACGCCCCGGGGGCTGTATAGGAGAGCGGTCGGGCTTTGCCCGATGCCCACCTTAGGCGCGATAAGACTGCGCCGAAGGGTTCTGCCGCAGGCGCCGATGGGGCACCCGAGTTTGTTGGTGGTCACCGCGTGGGGTGATGCGGCCCGACTGCTATGTGGAGTGTTGGGCGATGACGGCTTCGATCTGGTCGAGGGCCCAGGTTAGGTCGGACTTTTCGATGATGAGGGGTGGGGCGAGGCGGATGACGGTTTCGTGGGTCTCTTTGCATAGAAGGCCACGGTCTTTGAGGGCTTCGCAGAGGGGGCGGGCGGGGCGGTTGAGTTCGATGGCGAGCCAGAGGCCTTTGCCGCGGACTTCTTTGATGATGGGACTCTTGATCTGCTGGAGGCGAGAGAGTGCGTAGGCGCCCAGTTCGGCAGAGCGGGCGGCGAGATGCTCGTCGACGATAACCTTGAGGGCGGCTCGGGCGACGGCGCAGGCGAGCGGGTTGCCGCCAAAGGTGCTGCCGTGGTCGCCGGGTTGGAAGACGCCGAGGACCTGGTTGGAGGCGAGGACTGCGGAGACGGGATAGTATCCGCCGGAGAGAGCTTTGCCGATGATAACGACGTCGGGAGTGATGCCTTCGTGCTGGTAGGCGAAGAGCTTGCCGGTGCGGCCGAGGCCGGACTGGATCTCGTCGAGGACCAGGAGAACATTGTTTTCGCGACAGATGGCGGCGACCTGCTGGAGGTATCCGGCGGGTGGGATGAGGATGCCTGCTTCGCCCTGAATGGGTTCCATGAGGAAGGCGCAGGTGTTGGGGGTGATGGCCGCGCGGAGGGCTTCTGCGTCGCCGAGGGGCACGTGCCGAAAGCCGGGGGCGAAGGGGCCGAAGCCGCTGCGGTACTGCTCTTCGGAGGAGAAGCCGACGACGGCGATGGTGCGGCCGTGGAAGTTGTTGGAGCAGACGATGATTTCTGCCTGGTCGGCGGGGATGCCTTTGACGGTATAGCCCCATTTACGAGCGGCCTTGATGGCGGTTTCGACAGCCTCGACGCCGGAGTTCATGGGCAGCGCTCTGTCGAAGCCGGTGAGGTCGTGGAGATCTTTCAAGAGCAAGGGCAGTTGGTCATTGCGGAAGGCGCGGGAGGTGAGGGTGACCTTGTGGGCCTGATCGCTGAAGGCCTTGAGTATGGCGGGGTGGCAGTGGCCCTGATTGACTGCGGAGTAGGCGGCGAGGAAGTCGAGGTATTTACGGCCTTCGACGTCGTAGACCCATGCACCGGAGGCGCGCTCGATGACGACGTCGAGAGGGTGGTAGTTGTGTGCTCCGTATTGGTCTTCGAGGGCGATGAGTTGCGAGGCTTGCACTGGGGATTCCATCTCTTTGAGTGGGTGACGCGGCTTTCGGTGTCCCTCATTCGATCAGGGCAACGCTGCGGTGCGGCGCGCTGACCGGATGCCCGAAAGCACTGTCGTTGCGAGTCATTGTGGGGACGGTACCAGCTTCGATGCTACATGGTGGAGTGGGGTAAAAAAGAGGAGGCCGCGCAAATGGATGTTTATTCGCGCGGCCTGCATTTTTATACGTGCTTGAGGTTTGGTTAGGCGAGTTCGAGTTCGATGATCTTCGCTTCGTGATCGAGCTTCGAGATGCGGAAGCTGCGGATCTGGCCTGCGCCCGGAGCTTCAGCCTTGGGTTTCGTGGAGGTGGCTGGGGCTGCGCCTTGCCATTTGGCTTTCAGGAGTGAGCCGAGGGCAGAGAGGTCGACCGCTCCCGTGCTGGCCGGGGCGGGGGCTTCTTCTACTGCTGCTGCGGGAAGCTGGCAGGGTGCGAAGATGCCTTCGCCGAGTTCGACGCGGGCTTTGCTGTCGTCGATGCTGATAATGCGGCCGGTGACAGTGTCGCCCTGCTGGTGGTCTGCGAGGAACTCGTCGAGGTCGCTGGGGATGAGCTGCTTGATGGAGAGGCGGAGCTGGCGCTTTTCCTTGTCGACATCAAGAACCTGAGCCTTGACGACTTCGCCGATGCGGAGGACGTCGGAGGGGTGGTTGAGGCGCTTTTCAGCGGTGATTTCGCTGATGTGGATCATTCCTTCGACGCCTTCGGCGAGTTGAACAAAGGCTCCAAACTTAGTGAAGCTGACGATGGGAGCTTCAACGGCAGAACCTACGTGGAAGCGCTGGGGGATGTCGGCCCAGGGGTCGCCGAGGGCTTGCTTGAGACCGAGGCCGATGCGTTTGGATTCGGTGTCGATGCTGAGGATGACAGCTTCGACGGTTTCGCCAACCTTGACGAGGTCGCTGGGCTTGCGGACTTTTTTACCCCAGGCCATCTCGGAGATGTGAACGAGACCTTCGACGCCGGGTTCGAGCTCGACGAAGGCACCGAAGTCGGCGTCGCGAGTGACGGTGCCGGTGACGCGATCGCCTACTTTGTACTTGCTGGGGACGGCGTCCCAGGGGTGGGGCTGGAGTTGCTTGAGGCCGAGGGATATCTTACCGGCGGGGTCGATCTTGAGGACCTTGAGGCTGAGGGAGTCGCCTACGGAGAGGACGTCTTCGGGCTTGGCGATGCGGTTCCAGGCGATGTCGGAGATGTGGAGGAGGCCGTCGGTGCCGCCGATGTCGACGAAGGCTCCGTAGGGGGTGAGGGAGCGGACGGTGCCGGAGACGAGGTCGCCTTCCTGAATTTCTGCGAGCCGGGTGGCCTTGGTGGCCTTCTCGTCCTCTTCGACTACGGAGCGGCGGTCGACCACGATATTGACGGCGTCTGGGGCTGCTTCGTTTTCGATTTCGAACTTGGTGATGCGGACGCGGATCTCCTGGCCGACGAGCTTTGCCATCTCGGCTGCGTCGCGGGTGCCGCTGCGGGAGGCGGGGAGGAAGGCTCTGGCACCTACATCGACCGTGAGGCCGCCTTTGACCATGCCGGTAACTGTTCCAGTGACGATGCCCTTGGCGGCGAAGGCTTCTTCGAGGGAGGAGAAGTCCTTGGGTTGGGCAGAGCGGAGGACGTTGAGCTGATAGTAGCCGTCTTCATCGCGGCCTTTGACGGTGACGAGGAAGTGGTCTCCGGGGGCGGGCGGGGTGGTGAAGGCGGTGAGGGGGAGGATGCCCTCAGTCTTGTAGCCGATGTCGAGGAGTACGGAGTCCGCAGTGAGAGCGGCGACGGTGGCGTTGATCTGCTTACGACCGTGCTCGCTGGTGCTGGCGTGGCTCTGCTCATACTGCTTGAGGAGCGCGTTGAAGGACTCTGTGGTCTCGGGGGTTTCGATGGCTTCGGGGGAGACGGCGGATTCGGGAGTGTTTGGGTCGGTCATATTGGACATTGGGTGGCTGTATCTCATTTTGGCATATGCGAGGGGGTGATGGTTTTTTGACGCTTCCCTGCCCTGGTGGGCGATGGGCGGTGAGATAGGCTTGGAAGAGGCGAGCTGGGCTTGCTGCCGAGGGTCTAAGACGATGCGGATACGACGGGTTGGGTGGCTGCAGAGGACGGTTTTGGGTGGACTGATTGCGGTGTTTTGCGTGGTGATGCTGGGGAGATTAACGGCTCAAACGAGTGTGCGACCGAGTGGGGCGGCAGGGCAGGATTTCTCAGCTTTAATGTTGAGTGATATTCATTTTGATCCGTTTCATGATCCGGGGAAGGCTCGGCAGTTGGTGGATGCGCCGGAGGGAGGGTGGAATGCGATTCTGGCTGGGGCTACTACGAGCGATCAGGCGGAGGCGTTTCGGCGGCTGCAGAAGAGTTGCGGGGCGCGGGGAGTGGATACTCCGTATGGGTTGCTGCAATCGAGCCTGATGGCGATGAGGGCGGGTGCTCCGGCGGCAAAGTTTGCGCTGGTGAGCGGGGACCTGGTGGTGCATGGGTTCGATTGCCGGTTCAAGGCGCTGCTGCCGGGGAAGACGGAGGCGGAGTATGCGGCGTTTGTGGAGAAGACGGTGCGGTATGTGGTGGGGCAGGTGCGACTTTCATTGACTGGGGTGCCGGTTTATGTGGCGCTTGGGAATAACGACTCTGGGTGCGGGGACTACGAGATGGACTCGGGGGATGAGTTTCTGAAGGCGACGCAGGAGTTGATGGTGGATGGGCTGGCTGCGACGGCGCTGGAGAAGAAGGCGGCGCGGCTGAGTTACTCGAACACTGGGGATATGAGCCTGACGATGAAGGCTCCGATGCAGCGGACACGGCTGATCGTGTTGAACGATTTGTTTCAGTCGCGGCGGTATACGGCTTGTGGCAAGAAGCCTAATTCGGAGGCGGTGGATGGGCAGATCGCATGGTTGACGAAGCAACTGGCGGCAGCTCGGCGGACAAAGCAGAGGGTTTGGGTGATGGGGCATATTCCGCCGGGGGTGGACCCGTATTCGACTTTCTCGAAGCTGAAGAATGTGTGTGCTGGAGATGCTCCGGTGATGTTTCTTTCAAGTGAGAAGCTGGCGGATGTGATGGGCGAGTACTCGGATGTGGTGCGGCTGGGCGTGTTTGGACATACGCATATGGACGAGATGCGGCTGTTTGGGAAGGATGGAAGCGGAGCAGCGGGGAAGGTGGCGATCAAGATGGTCGCGTCAATCTCTCCGGTGGATGGGAATGATCCTTCGTTTATGGTGGCGCGGGTGAATCCGATGACAGCGCAGATGGTGGACTATGAGGTGATCTCGGCTTCGATTAAGTCTGGGCAGGATGCGGTGTGGCAGAAGGAGTATGGGTTCAGGGAGACTTACCATCAGGCGACGTTCTCTCCGGAGACGCTGCAGAAGGTGCTGGAGGAGTTTGGGGCAGACCCGGATGCTCAGAGCGATATGAGCCGGGCGTATCTGACGGATTATCTGGTGGGAGACAAGTCGCTGCTGCTGAAGTCGCTGTGGCCGGAGTATGTGTGCGCTCTGGGAAGCCATACGGAGAAGGGCTTTGCTGTGTGCATGTGTCCGGCTGGAGGATCGAGTCACTAGATTTGATTCCGCTGCCGATCACCTTGCATGGATGCCCCTCTCGGTCGCAAAATATCACCAGTAGTAGTTGAGGAGGTCGCCATGAGTCGCAGGCAGCTTCTATCTATCTCACTCGCTTTTTTTCTGTGCAGCTTTTCTGCATTGGCTATTACGCCAGGCATTGCTGCACCCGACTTCCAAGGCACGGACTCCACTGGTATGCGGCATACGCTCTCTCAGTACCGCGGCAAGTTCGTGGTGCTGGAGTGGGCGAACCAGGGCTGTCCCTACGATCGCAAACACTACCTCAGCGGGAACATGGAATCGCTGCAGCGCGAGTGGACGGCGAAAGGCGTGGTCTGGCTCTCGGTCATCTCTTCCGGCGTCGGTCAACAGGGGTACGTTACGCCCGCGCAGGAAGGGGCTTACCTGAAGACCATGCACGCCGCACCCACCGCCGCGATCCTCGACCCTACGAGCGTGATCGCCCGCCTTTATGAAGCCAGGACAACGCCGCACATCTTTGTGATCGACCCAAGCGGCAAGCTCATCTATCAAGGCGCGATCGACGATAAGCCGACCACCGACGAGGCCGACATCAAGACCGCGCACAATTACCTGAACGAAGCCCTGACTGCAGCGATGGCTGGCAGACCGGTGCGCACCGCCATCACGCGGCCCTACGGCTGCTCCGTCAAGTACGCCACCGAGTAGCCACCCATGGCTCTTTAAAACAGGACACACGAAAACAGGACACACGCTTGCCCGCGATACCATATCTAAATGTTGATTCCTTCGATTGATTTGATGGGCGGGCGTATTGTGCAGCTGGTACAGGGCGAGAAGCTGAAGCTGGCTTTTGATGATTTTGATTACTGGATTGAGCGGTTCAGCAAGTATCCGGTGGTGCAGTTGATCGATCTGGATGCAGCGATGCGGCAGGGGGATAATCGTGCGCTGATTGAGATGATCTGCAAGCGGCTGCCTTGCCAGGTGGGTGGCGGATTGAAGACGGCGGAGGATGGCCGGGCCCTGCTGGACGCGGGGGCGAAGCGAGTGATCTATGGGTCGTCGCTATTTGGTGCGCCGGTAGAGGGTGAAGGACCGCGGCGGCATAAGGTGATTCGGCTGGAGTTTGCAGAGGCGCTGAAGAAGACGCTGGGCGAGGATGCGCTGGTGTTCAGCGTGGATACGAAGGGCGGGCGTGTGGCGGTGAAGGGGTGGAAGGATTCGGTGGATTTGACGCCTGAAGAGGCTGTCACGTGGTTGGAGGATTGCTGCGCTGCGTTTCTGTATACGCATGTGGATACGGAGGGGACGATGACGGGGTTTCCGCTGGATGTGGCGGCGATTCTGCGGGCTTGTACGGCGAAGCAGTTGATTGTGGCGGGAGGGATCAAGGAACGGAAAGAGGTGGATGATTTGGATGCCATGGGGGTGGATGCCGTGGCGGGTATGGCGGTTTATTCGGGGGCTATGGAGGCTTAGGGGGTAGTTGTATCCGACGCGAATAGTTGGGTGAAGGATGGGGCACCCGAGCGGTGGTGATTAGGTGAAGAGAGCATATCCCGGGGGCTAAAGCCCGGTTGTGTTGTTGGCGGTATTGTCCGGGCTAAGGCCCGGACCTATCTCAGAGACAAGTACGTGTTGGCTCGTGGATTTGGGATGAAGCGCGGACCTGTCTCAGAGGCAAAGGCGTGTTGGTTCGTGAATTTGGGATGGAGCCCGGCCTCTCTCAGAGGCTCTGGAGGAGATTTGGCGGTGGCGAGTCCAGTGGAACGTTTGCATTTGTGTGAACGTGTGGGTAGGCGGAGTAGTTTTTGCGGGTGGGGTTGTTGGCTATATAGAGGAGTTGATTGTTGAAGTCTTCGGGATCGGTGACTCTGTGGGCGTGGTAGCCGGGTTGCCAGACTTCGCCGGCGTATTGCTTGCGGACGGCGAAGGAGTAGCCGCCTTTGATGAGTTGCGCGGCTTTCTCGATCGATTCGGACGGAGTTAGAAGGACGTGGATGTGATCGGGCATGACGACGAAGCCGTGGAGTAGGAAGCGGCTTTGGTCGCGGTATCGGACGAGGGTGGATATTAGGAGTTCGGCGTTTGCGGTGCGTTGGAAGATGCGGCGACGTTCGGAGGTTACGGTCGTTAGTGCGTAGGTCTGGGGATTTAGGCGCATGCAGGTATGTAAGAGAGCATATCCCGGGGGCTAAAGCCCGGTCTTGTTGTTGCCCATATTGTCCGGGCTGAAGCCCGGACCTATCTCAGAAGCAAAGGCGTGTTGGGCTCGGGGATTCAGGATGAAGCCCGGACCTGTCTTGGGAGCAAGTACGCCACCGAGGTTGGGGAGGGGTTAGTTGTTGTCGGCGGAGTCGGCGAGGGCGTAGTAGCCTTTGCGGGCCTGGATTTTTTGGCCGGCCTGGCAGGTGATGTTGAGGGTGCGGAAGGTGCCGTCGATTTTGAAGTTGGTGGGGGTGTAGCTGGCGAGGTATTGGGTGCGGAGTTCGTCCTGGATCTGGTTGAAGGCGTCCTGCAGTTTCTTGCCGTTGTTGCCTACGTTGATGACGCGGCCGCCGGTGTCTTTGGCTAGTTTCTCCATGTCTGAGTCGCCGCTGTAGCCCATGCCGAAGCCGGAGTAGAAGCCGCGGTCGGCGATGAGGATGACGTAGACGATGGCGTTGGCTTTCTGGGCGGCTTCGGTGGCGGTCTTGATGGTCTCCTGTGAGCCCTGGTCGCCGCCGTCGGTGAGGAGGACGAGGATCTTGCGGCCGGCTTCCTGGCGGAGCTTGTCGTGTGCGGCGAGGTAGACAGCGTCGTAGAGGAGGGTGCCGCGGGCCTGGCCGTTGCCGGTGACGGAGCCGGTGCCTGCACCGGTGTTGATCTGGGCCTTGTCGATGGCGCGTTTGATTTCGCGGGGGGAGTTGGTGTAGTCGGCGAGGAGGTCTACGTTGATGTCGAAGGAGATGAGGAAGGCCTCGTCCTTGGGGGTGAGGACGTCTTTGAGGAACTCGGCGCCGGCTTGCTGCTCCATGGGGAGGACATTCATCTGGGAGCCGGAGGTGTCGAGCAGGATGCCGATGGTGAGGGGGAGGTTCTTCTCCTGGGTGAAGTTCTTGGTCTTCTGGAGTTCCTTGTTCTCGTAGATGCTGCAGTCGTCCTTGTGGAGATTGGTGATGTAGCCGTTCTTGTCGCGGACGGAGAAGTAGACGTTGACGAGGTTGACGTTGACTTTGATGGTCTCGGTGTCGAGGCCTTCGATCTTCTGGGGGCCGGCGGCGGAGCTGGGGGGTGGTGGGCCGCCGGGGGATGGGGCCTCTTGCGCGTGGAGGGGAGGAGCGAGGGCAAGGCAGAGGAGGGCGGCAGGCAGGAGAAGATAACGCATACGCCTATTAGACGATGAAGAGGGCAACTGGGGACATGCGGAAACGAGGAAAAGTGTCGTGGGTGCAACGTCGCTGCGGGAATGGCGTCCAACTAGACAGATGGTGAGTACCGCAAGAAAGGTCGCCGGTCGGGATGACGGTGGTCATGAAGCGCTGGTAGTCTGATAGTTGGTACTCATAAGATTCAGTGGTTCGATAGGCGGAGAGTGCCGGACGGATCGCAGGGGGTTTTTGCGTGGTGAGGCATATCGTATTGGCAGGGGCTTTGGCGTTTTTGATGCAGGGGCAGGTACCACAGCAGGCGCAGACGGCGATTCCGGATGGACCGCGCCCGCAGGCAGCACTGCCGCTGCTGGGTGTCACCCCGGGCAAGGGAACGCCGGCAGTGCCCAGCACCGCCAGCATAGATGCCGGGCAGCCTAACGCGCCGGGAACGAGTCTGCCGCAGGCACCAACGACGGCACAGAGTACGCGGCCGGACGATGGTCCTCCGCCGGAGCAGCCTACCGCAGGCGATGTCGCCAAAGTGTTTACGCTGGCGCGGGTACAGGTGAATTTTGTTGAAGTACCGTTTACGGTCAAGGATTCCAAGGGGCAACTGGTCCCGGGACTGAGCTGGCGCGATGTACGGGTGTATGAGAACGGCTACCGGCAGCAGATGCGGTTATTTACGGTGGATCCGTTTCCGCTGTCGATCGCGGTGGTGATCGACCAGAGCATGACTCCGGACACGATGACCAAAGTGAATAATGCTTTGGGCGCGCTGCAGGGTGCGTTCTCGGCCTATGACGAGGTTGCGGTATTTACGTACAACAACGGGCCGAAGCAGGAGACGGACTTTACGGCGGCGCAGAGTGCTCGGCTGGGTGCGGTGTTGGAGCGCTCGAAGGCCAAGGGCCGCGATGCGTTGTACTACGACCCGACTGGGCCGCTGGGGCAGACGACGAACATCAACGGGAAGCAGTTCGACCCGAATACTTCGCCAGTGCGTAACCAGAATGGCATCACGCTGAATGTTCCGAAGGAAGTGCATACGCTGAATGACGCGATTCTTGCTGCGGCGGTCTCTACGACCAAGGCGGGGCAGGGGCGCAGGCGGATTGTGTACGTGATCAGCGATGGAAAAGAGTATGGCAGCACGGCGAAGTTCAAGGACGTGGTGAAGTATCTGCAGACGAACAAGATTGCGGTGTACTCGACGCTGGTGGGTGACTCCGCGATTCCTGGGATGGGCTTCCTGGACCGGATCCATCTTCCGTTGACGATGCGGGACAACATACTGCCTTTGTATGCCGCAGAGACGGGTGGGCAGATCGATGCGGAGTTCCGGCAGAAGGGTATTGAGCAGAGCTTTGCGCGGATCACGGAGGAAGTGCGTACCCAGTACACGGTGGGCTACTACTCGCATGAGCCGTTTATCGATGGCAAGTACCGTGGGATCGAAGTGAAGGTGCTGCGACCGAATCTGACGGTGATTGCCAAGAAGGGCTACTTCCCGACCGCGGCTGATTCACGGCCGTCCGTTGCGCCGGCGCAGCAGTAGGTTTAGCTGCCGCGCGTTGAGATCGGAATGTGATGAATATGTTGTTGCAGGGAAATGCGCTGCTGGCGCTATTGGCAGCAGCGCTGTGGGGAGGTGGGGACTTCTCCGGCGGGATGGGTGTGAAGCACGGGGGAGGGACGATGGGAGCCGCCTTGCGGGTGGTTCTGCTGAGTCATGCGATGAGCTTTGCGGTGCTGCTGGCGGCGGCGAGGCTGCGAGGAGACGTATTTCCGCATGGCGCGGTGCTGGCATGGGGTATCGGGGCGGGGGTTGCGGGCGGGCTATCGCTAGCCTTGTTTTACATTGCACTTTCGCGCGGGGCGATGGGGGCTTCGGCGGCGGTGAGCGGGTTGCTGGCAGCAGCTATTCCTGCGGCGGTGTCGATTAGCGGGGAGGGGTCTCCGGGGGCGCTGCGGGTGGCTGGGTTTGTTTTGGCAGGGATGGCAATCTGGCTGATTGCGGCTGGGCCGAATGCCGAGGCTGTGAAGGCCGACGCAGGGACGGTGTGGATGTCGGTGGTGGCGGGGGCCGGGTTCGGCGTTTATTTTGTGGCACTCAAGATGGCTGGGAGCGCGGGGCTGGTGTGGCCGATGGCAACGGCGAGGATGGGGAGCATCAGTGTGTGCTCGGTGGTGCTGCTGGGGCTTCTGGCGAAGACGAGGAGCCGGGGTGAGGGCGCTGCGAAGGTAAACAAGGCGGTCGTGCTTTGGTGTATGTCGACGGCGTTGCTGGATACTTCGGGAAATATGCTGTTTATTGCGGCGACGCGGGCGGGGCGGCTGGATGTTGCGGCGGTGCTGGCGTCACTGTATCCGGCGTCGACGATTCTGCTGGCGGCGTGGACGTTGAGTGAGCGTCCGACGCGGCGGCAGGGTTTGGGAATGGGTGTCGCGGCAGCGGCGGTGGTGATGATTACGCTGTAACGGACTTAGAGTTTGATGATGCTGGGGTCGAGGGTGGGCACTGGGTATTTGAGGTTGAGCGACTGCATGGCTTCGACGAGGATCCCTGAGATGACGACGTTGCGGAACCATTTATCGTCTGCTGGGATGACGAACCATGGGGCGTGTTTGTGGCTGGTGGTGGAGAGGATGCGGTTGTAGGCGTCCTCGTAGGCTGGCCAGAACTTGCGTTCATGGATGTCGGCCTCGGAGATCTTCCAGCGCTTCTCGGGGACATCGATGCGGTCCTGGAGGCGGCGGGTCTGCTCGTTACGGGAGATGTGGAGAAAGAACTTCAAGATAACGACATCGTTATCAACAAGCATGGCCTCGAACTGGTTGATGTCGTTGAGATGGCGGTGCAGGATTTTTGTGGTGATGAGGTTATGGACGAGTGGGGAGAGGGCGTCCTCGTAGTGGGAACGATTGAAGATACCGATCATGCCACGTGAGGGAACGGCGGCGTGGGCGCGCCAGAGGAAGTCGTGACGGGCTTCGAGGGGGGTGGGAACTTTGAAAGAGGTGACGTCGCAGCCCTGGGGGTTGACGCCGGAGAAGATGTGACGAATGGTGCCGTCTTTGCCGGCGGTGTCCATGCCCTGGAGGACGATGAGGACAGCCTTTTTCTGGCTGGCGTAAAGGACCTCCTGGAGAGAGGTGAGGGCGGCGCGGTGCTTGACCAGGACTGCCGCGGCGGACTCTTCGGACTTGTAGTCGCCGTTAGCGGTGGTGGGAAGCTTTGCAAGCCGGATCGCGGTTTGGGGCTTGATGAGGTAAGGCGATCTCAGCTTCATCAGAATTCAGCTCGCAGAAAGAGCGTAAACGTTCGACGGAGTTAGGAAGCAGACCCGCTAAGCCCCTGTGTTTCCACCGAAAACGACAAGGGCTGTTAGCGGTCACGAACGTACTGTTACTTGGTGACGGTCTCTTCTGGCTTGGTGTGCGTGGTGTCGGCGGGTTTGTTGACCTCGTCGGTGACGCCTTTCATTCCCTCTTTGAAGCCTCGTAGACCTTCGCCGAGACCTTTGCCAAGTTCAGGCAGTTTTTTGCCTCCGAACAGAACCAGAACGACTACAGCGATGACAATGAGGTGTGTTGGTGTAAATAGTTCGCCCATACTTATTCTCCCGTGCAGCCGGTTCGCGTTGAGGCGCCTGGCGGCAACAATTATTGTCGCACAGGAGGCGCTTGTTGCGTTCTGGGATAGATACGCGGCAGTAAGCAGGGCAGATGTGCGCTGAACGTTATATCTTGAATAGTGAAGAACGTGAAGCCGATGATGCAGGGAAAGAAGACCTAACGAATGATGTTTCGATTGACGATGGCTGTAGCGGGCAAGATTAGGGCGCGGGCTCTGACTGGAATAGTGATAACTGGCGTGCTGGTGGCGGGCGCCGTGACGGCCGAAGCACAGGGCAAACTGGGGGCTGGCGCACCGGTGACTTACAAGAACCGGTATGAGGTTTACGGCGGCATCAACTTTATGAACTTCCAAGCTGGGCAGGCGCTGCCAAAGCGCATGAACATGGGTGGGGTCGAGGTTCTGGGAACGTACTGGCTGACGAGCCGTCTCGGACTTGGCGCGGAGTATCGCGGCGAGGCGGGAACGACGCCGGTGCTGGCGAATCCGTACACGACACGACCACTGGTATATATGCACATGGGTCTGCTGGGTGCAGAGTATCGCGGACCAAAGAACCAGTATGCCGCGGTGAATTATCACGCGTTCTTTGGCGCGGCGCACGGAGTGTTCGACAACGACACGGGAAATATTCCGGCGCAGTACAACAACGTAGGGCTGTATACGAACCGGACGAAGCCGATAGCGGCGCTGGGCGGCAGCATCGACTTGAATCGATCGAAGAACTGGGCGATCCGGTTGTCACCGGATTTGATTCTGGAACACTTCGGAACTGAGACGCGGGAGTTCTTCGCGATTTCCGGTGGTGTGGTGTATCGGTTCGGCAGCAAGTAGGAGCCGGACGGCCAGCCAGCGATAGCGGTAGAGCCAGCGGGCTTACAAGGGATGAAAATAAGAGCGAGACCCGGGATTGGATATCCGGATCTCGCTTTTTTGTGTCCTGGGTTTTGTGTTCTGGGTTTTGTGTTCTGGGTATAGCTTGTGTTTGTTTCTTTACCAGGTGCCGCCGGACTGGAGGAACTCGGGTGAGACTGGGTTCTCGTAGACCGAGTAGTCGCGGGTGACGACGGTGAGGCCGCTGGGAGAGACGAAGTAGTTTTTCTTGTCCTCGTTGGGGTCATAGCCGATGACGGTTCCGTCCGGGATGTGGACGTCGCGGTCGATGATGGCGTGACGGATACGGCAGTGACGCCCGATGTTGACGTGGGAGAAGATGATGCTGGAGTCAACGTCGGCGTAGGAGTTGACGCGGACGTCGTGAGAGACGACCGAGTTGCGGACGACGGCACCGGAGACGATGGTACCGGAGGCGAGGATGGAGTTGATGGCCATGCCGGTACGTCCGGGCTCGCCAAAGACGAACTTGGCGGGCGGATACTGGTAGGGGCGGGTTCGCATGGGCCAGGACTTGTCGTAGAGATTGAAGGTAGGGGAGACGGTGGCGAGGTCCATGTTGGCCTCGTAGTAGGCCTCCAGGGTACCTACATCGCGCCAGTAGAGGGCCTTCTGCTTGTTCTCGTCGACGAAGTTGTAGGCCATCATCTTGAAACGCCCGAGCAGCTTGGGCAGGATGTCATGACCAAAGTCGTGTTTGGAGTTAGGGTCTTCGGCGTCCTTGATGAGCTCTGGCAGGAGGACATCGGTATTGAAGATGTAAATGCCCATGGAGACATCGACCATGTCGGGGGTGAAGGGTGAGCGGATCTTGGTTTCTTTGGGTTTTTCGACGAAGCCGGTGACTTCTCCGGTGCGTGAGACCTCAACGACACCAAAGGCTGAGACCTCCTCTGGGGCGATGGGAAGGGTGGCGAGGGTGACATCGGCGCCTGAGTCCTTATGCTTCTGGAGCATGAGGGCGTAGTTCATCTTGTAGATGTGGTCACCGGAGAGGATGAGGACGTACTTTGGCTCTTCGGAACCGATGGAGTAGATGTTCTGGTAGACGGCGTCAGCAGTGCCGGTGTACCAGTTCTTGCTGACGCGCTGCATGGGCGGGAGGATCTCAAAGAACTCGCCGAGTTCATTGGCGACGACGGGGCCCCAGCCCTCGCGGATGTGGCGGTTTAAGGAGAGCGCTTTGTACTGAGTGAGGATGTAGACGTGGCGCAGATCGGAGTTAATGCAGTTTGAGAGGGTGATATCGATAATGCGGTATTGACCGGCGAAAGGGACTGCCGGCTTCGCGCGATCGCGAGTTAGGGGAAAGAGCCGTTCACCGGCCCCACCGGCAAGAAGTACACCAAGCGTATCTCTCATGATCCGACAACCTCGAACTTCCAGCTAGTGCCAAGAAGATGGATGCACAAAAAGACACCCAAGTCCCAGCGAAACGCGAGTCTAACACGATGGGATTGATTTTGTGATTTGGTTTTTTTGAGGCTGTTGGAAGGGGTCGGCCCAGGATTTGATCCTGGGCCGCGTATGGAATCGAATTGACTACTCTTCGGGGCTATCGCCGTCTGTAAGGCTGATACGCAGGGATTTGAGGAAGGACAGGTCATTGGTGGTGAAAGGACCTTCCGCGCTTTGATCGATGGATTCGGAGGCATCTTCCGCCTTGTCCTCTTCGACTTCATTGAGTCCGATGGTGGCCTCGAGCATGAGCAGGACATCGAAACCCTGTTCGCGGATGTTCTTGACTACGCCAGCGATGTCCTCCGACTCTGAAACAGACTCGTGGATCGCCTCGCCTAGCTGCTGGATAAGGTTCTTAACCTTTTGATTCAATGCCACCTCCGGGCTGCCCTTTGTATGCACATCTCAACCACGCATCGGGTATTCCCTGCCCAGCGCGACCGGCGGGAACGGCATTGCGGGTAATGCAGGCGCTGCTTAATTCTTGGTACAGAATACGCCTGAGTGCCAGAGGCTGCAACGGGTTTGGAAGGTGCCTAGATGACGGTGTGGTTATCGGCCCAAGCGGCTTCGAGTTGACGAGCGAGCAGATTGACTGGCTGAGTGCGCCTGGGGCCCAAGGCGAGGATTCCAAGACCAGCGGCACAGATTCCACCGAACATCCAGAGAAACGCTTTCATTGCTTGAACCTCGTGGGCCAGTTAGTACAGATCCAGTTTGATGCAGCACAGGGGTTGGCGGGTGGGGGATTGGCAAAGAAGTTGATGGGGAACCTGCTTTGATTCGTCTTGTGGAACCGCTACACTACGGGAATGGATTCGGTTCGGTTCGGTCGCGTGCTGGGGGTTGGAACGCGCTTAGCGGCTAAGACGCTGGTGTCCGCGGTGGATGCGGCGACGTCACCGAACCCTGCGACGGAAAAGAGTTCGGGGGTAGCTGCCGCACCGCCAGTGGCGCGTAGTGAGTCCAAGCCTGCGACTGCAGGCGCACGGATGGGGCAGAAGGCCGCCCAAACGACCGCGCAGGTGAAACAGGCGAGCAGCGGGGTGAAGCGCGGCGGCAAGCGGTTCGGCGAGGCGATGTGGGGGCCGTTCGTAAAGTTATCGGGAGTGTTGTGGCTGGAGTTCACGGGGGTGTTCTTCGGGCTGTTTGCGATGACGGCCGGCCTGGCGGCGTGGAAGCAACGCGCTGACGTACATGTGACGGCGACGAACTCCGATGCTCACCTGCGGTTTCTGCTGGTGAGTGGGGTGGCGCTGATGTTTGGTTATTTCTTTGTGAGCAGCTTTGTGAAGGCGCATCGGCGGGGCAAGCGGAAGTAGAGTTGGACTGTCGGTGGCGGCAGGGTGCGCGTACACTACAGCGGCATGGCGGATGGACCTAAAACCAGTTCTGGAATCGATGTGAAGCTCGTCTATGGGGCGGAGGACCTTGCTGGGTTCGACGCGTCGGCGGAGGTGGGTGAAGCGGGGGCGTACCCGTACACGCGGGGGATTCAGCCGACGATGTACCGTGGGCGGTTGTGGACGATGCGCCAGTATGCGGGGATGGGGGATGCGGAGGAGTCGAACCGGCGGTACAAGTTTCTGCTGGCTCAGGGGTCGGGTGGTGATAGAGGCGGACAGGGGCTGAGCGTGGCGTTCGACCTGCCGACGCAGATTGGGTACGACTCGGACGCTCCGCTGGCACTGGGAGAGGTGGGCAAGGTTGGGGTGGCAATCGACTCGATAGAAGACATGGAGCGGCTGTTCGACGGAATTGCGCTGGATACGATTTCGACCTCGATGACGATCAATGCGACGGCCTCGATTCTGCTGGCGATGTACGTGGGTGTGGCGCGGCGGACAGGGGCGGATGTCAAGAGGCTGAGTGGGACGATACAGAACGATATTTTGAAGGAATATATTGCGCGCGGGACGTATATCTATCCTGTTCCGCATGCGATGCGGCTGGTGACGGATGTGTTTGCGTGGGCGGCGGTAGAGGTTCCGGAGTGGAACACGATCTCGATCTCTGGATACCACATGCGGGAGGCGGGCTGCACTGCGGTGCAGGAGGTGGCGTTTACGCTGGCGGATGGGATGACATATGTGCAGGCAGCGCTGGACGCAGGGTTGGAGGTGGATGCGTTTGCACCACGGCTGAGCTTCTTCTTTAACGCGCATAGCAATCTGCTGGAAGAGGTGGCGAAGTTTCGGGCTGCGCGACGGATGTGGGCGCGGATCATGCGGGAGCACTTCAAGGCCAGGAATCCCAAGAGCTGGATGCTGCGGTTCCATACACAGACAGCGGGGTCGACGCTGACGGCGCAGCAGCCGGAGAACAATATTGTGCGGACGACGCTGGAGGCTCTGGCGGCGGTGCTGGGCGGGACACAGAGCCTGCATACGAATGGGTTTGATGAGGCACTGTCGCTGCCGACGGAGAATGCGGCACGGATTGCGCTGCGGACACAGCAGATTCTGGCGCACGAGAGTGGCGTGGCGCAGACGGTAGATCCGCTGGCGGGATCGTTTTATGTAGAGTCGTTGACGAATGAGATTGAGCGACGGGCGGGGGAGTATATGGCGACGATTGCGGGCTTCGGGCTGGACCGCAAGAGCGGGCAGCGTGGCAAGTACGGGATGCTGCGAGCGATCGAGCAGGGGTACATCCAGCGAGAGATACAGAACGCGGCGTATGCCTACCAGCGGGCGGTGGATGCGAAAGAGGCGATCGTGGTGGGAGTGAACGAGTTTGTGAGCGAGCAGGAGGTGGCGATTCCGATTCAGAGGATTGATGAGGAGTTGGAGAGACGGCAGGTGGAGCGGGTAAGAGCGCTGCGGCTGCGTCGCGATGCTGGGGTGCATGCTGCGGCGTTGCGGGGGGTAGAGGATGCTGCGCGGGGTGGAACGAATCTGATGCCGCCGATTTTGAGCGCGGTGGAGAGCTATGCCACGGTAGGAGAGATTGCGGATGTGCTGCGAGGGGTGTTTGGGGAGTACCGGGAGACGGTGGTGATTTAGAGCGGCACGGAACTGTACATAGTTTCACTGCAGCGTGGGCTTCGCGCGATCCTTAGTTTGACGGGATCGAGGTGAAGTTCTGAAGTCGTGAACACGGGTGCTCTGAATGGGTAGAGTTAACGGATGAACCGTACGCTTCGAATCGCTGGGATGTATCTGGTCTTCGTGTTGAATCTGGGCGTACCTTCGGGGCGAGCAAGGGCGGAGGGTTCTGGGGCTGCTGCGGTGCGGATTCCGGAGGTGCACGGGGTTTCATTCTCGGGCGAGGGCGTGAACCTTCCGGATGGGTTGCGGGGCAAGGTTGGGGTGCTGGTGGTGGGGTTCAGCCGAGAGTCGCGGGATGCAGTGACGGAGTGGGGCAAGCGGCTGGCGGCGGATTATCGGGAGTCGCCTACGGTGATTTATTACGAGATGCCGATGCTGGCTGGCGTGCCACGGATGTTGCGGGGCTTTGTGGTGGGGAAGATCAAGGATTCGGTGCCGGAGCGAGCCAGAGCGCGGTTTGTGCCACTGATGGAGAACGAAGCCGACTGGCGGGCGCTGGCGCATTACAAGAGCGGTGACGATGCTTACGTGATCGTGGTGGATGAACGCGGCGTTGTGCTGTGGCAGACCCACAGAGCGTTCAGCGAGGCTGCGTATGGAGCTGTGAAGGTGCGGGTGGAGGGATTGCTACACCCTGGGAAATAGCTAAGTCGAATCTCCACTGCGTCATTTATTGGAGGGGTTCCCACAGGTATGGAAACATCTTGCCTGCTTCTGTGGGATCGAGTTTAACTTCCGCCAGTGCTGCTGCTCTCGACATCACGGGATCACGCCCCGTCGCGAGGTCTTCCGGTGTGGGAAGTAGCAATTCGTCGGGGGTTACACCAATTTTTTCGAGGCTTTGACCATCCGTCATGGTGAGATTGGCGCTTGTGACAGAAAGTCTGTAGAAAATTTTGGCGTCAAGACCGACGGAGTTGCTGATACCGCGGGCTTCCATCACAGCACCGGCAGTCTTATCGCCGAGGACTATGCCCCTATGTTCCAACTGAATGACACGCGCCAGTAGTTCTGAACAAGATGCTGATCCACTGTCCACCAAGACGAACAACTTACCTGTAAACGGCTTTCGCACTCGCTTTCCTCTTTGCGTCTCGTGCCCCTTCTGGATCTTGCGGCCTACGCGATCAGCAATTTTGACCTCGTGATCGAACAACTGCCCTACAACCGATTCCAGCGTAATAACATAGCCTCCTGAATTGCCCCGCAGATCGAGAATCAGGGCAGGATGAGTTCGTGCTTTGTCAAAGATGCCTTCGATCTCGCTATTGGTCGCGCCAAATGTGGCCATCTTCCAATACATAACCTTGTCCGTTTCAATGATGCGTTCCATAACGCGATCCTGCGCCGCTTCATCTTCGCGGATCAGTTCCCAAAGATCCTCCGAATCCTGGTTCGATATGTCGAGATGGACTTTCGACTGGCGAATAGCACTTTTCACAAGCACCGTCCGTTGCGATCCGTCGGGGGCTTGAATGTCAAGTTTCTCGACCGGCGCAGGTGCCAGAAGATGAAAAAAGTAACCGATGTCAAACGAATCGGCACGGGTCAGTTCATATCCGTTGAAGTTGACGATTTGATCTCCCAGATGAACTTTGGCGGCAGCGTCCGATCCCGGTCGAACCTGGGTGACGTATCCCTTATCACCAAAGATGCTCATGCGGTAGTCGGCGTCATAGCGAACATTTCGCGAGGGTGGACGAAAGAAAAGATGGGAATCATGAAAGCCACTTAAGAAAGCAGCAACACATGAAATGCCGCGCTGGGAGTAGGTGCGCTGTTTAGCTGTTGATCGTATTTGCGAAAACGCTCTTCGAGATCAATTCCGTGAAAGGTAGGATCGTAGTATTCCTTCTTGACCGTAATGTATGTCTCTTTGAGTATTTCGTGCATGCGTTGTTCTTCGACGAGATCCATTTTGCGCGGCTTATCTTGTGCGACGATAGAAGAAACAAAGATATTGAGGGATAGGCAGAAAGAAATTGCACGGAAGGGCGTCAAGAATCGCATGGACGAGAAGTATCCCCTGTTGAATCTGTAGATTCCGCGACTGTATACCGAACGCCGTTCCGAAGCAACCTTTCTAAGAGCGGCTCTTGGTAAAGCCTGACACTTTAATTTGAGTAGCTGCGTGAGTGCAGCTACGCGCAGGTAAGACGATATGGAGACGAGGATGACTGAGACATTGACCCTTCGTAAGACTGCATTGAATGCTGTTCATCGCGCGGCGAAGGCCAAGATGGTGGACTTTGGTGGGTGGGACATGCCGGTGGAGTACTCCGGGCTGATCGCGGAACATATGGCGGTTCGGACTGGAGTTGGGGTGTTCGATGTTTCTCACATGGGGGACATTCAGTTGCGTGGGCCGAGATCACTGGCGGCGGTGCAGCAGCTTTGTATGAATGATGCGTCGAAGCTGGCGGTTGGGCAGGCGCATTACTCGGCGATGCTGTATCCGAATGGGACGTTTGTGGATGACGTCGTGGTGCATAAGCTCTCGGACAACGACTACCTGATTGTGATCAATGCGGGAACGCGGGAGAAAGATGTGCAGTGGGTGCGGTCGCAGATTGGCCATATGCCGGGCGTGCACGTGAATGACTTCAGCGACTACTACACACAGCTTGCGATCCAGGGGCCGCGGGCGGCGGAGACGTTGCAGAAGCTGACATCGACGGATTTGAGCGGGATCAAGAACTACTGGTTTACGTGGGGACAAGTGTGTGGACTCTACAACGTGATGATTGCCCGGACGGGGTATACGGGCGAGGATGGGTTTGAGATTTATGTGCCGTCGGATACATCTACGAGTGCGCGGGTGTGGCATGAAGTGATGGCGGCAGGGGCAGAGTTCGGGATAGTGCCATGTGGTCTGGGTGCGCGGAATACGCTACGGCTGGAAGCTGGTATGGCGCTGTATGGACATGAGATCTCGGACACGATCAACGTGCTGGAAGCAGGGCTGGGGCGGTATGCGAAGCTGGACAAGCCTTCGTTCGTGGGACGTGAGGCGCTGCTGGGGATTCAGGCCGCGGGTGGGCCGAAGCGCAAACTAATCGGGCTGGAGATGATCGATCGCGGGATTGCGCGGGATGGCTATCCGGTCGCGGCGTTGGATGGAACACGGATCGGTGAAGTGACGAGTGGCTCACCGGCACCGTTTCTGAAGAAGAATATCGCCATGGCGTATGTTCCGGTGGAGCATGCCGTGGTGGACACGGAGCTGGCTGTCGAGATTCGCGGACAGTTGGTGAAGGCCCGGGTGACGGCACTGCCTTTTTATAAGAAGCCGAAGAAGTCTGCCCAGGTTTAGAGCCTGCATTTTCAATTGCAACATCTACATACACAACCGCAACATCTAGAATGGACGAACTGGAGACTGAGCCAATGTCTTACCCTGCAGGCTATCGCTACACCAAGGAACATGAGTGGATTGAAGTTGACGGCACCACTGGTACCGTCGGCATCACAGACTATGCGCAGGATTCGCTGGGCGACATTGTGTTTGTTGAGTTGCCGAAGGTTGGCGATGTGCTGGAGGCTGGCAAGATCTTCGGATCGGTGGAGTCGGTGAAGGCCGTCTCGGACCTGTTTGTACCGGTGTCGGGAACGGTGACGGCGGTGAACGAAGAGTTGGTGGGTGCGCCGGAGAAGATCAATACGGCCGCGAATACAACCTGGATCATGAAGGTTGAGTTGTCGGATGCGAAACAAGTTGATGGACTGCTGACGGCTGCGGAGTATGAAGCGTTTGTCAGCGAGGAGACCGGTCACTAATGGAGTTGGAAGACCTGATCGGCGAGCAACTGAGCTCCGTGGAGTTCATACAGGACTATCTGCAACTGCGGTTCGATGGTCCTGTACTGACCTTCTTTGAGTGGCCTGAAGTGTTTCGGGAGGAGGGCTCGTATGCGTTTGGCGAGCCGGAGTACCGGAATGTGCTTTGCGACTTGATTGGTGAAGATGTGACGGCTGCTTCGCTGTTGGAGGGTGAGGCGATCGAAGTTCAGTTCGCGAGCGGCGCCAGCATACGCACTTCGCTGCGGCTGGAAGATCTATCCAGCCCGGAAGCGGGGTCGCTGTCTTCGGGTGAACCGGGCGACGAACTGCTGCTGTTCTAACGCGGGCTGCAGCCGGCAGTTCTGAGCAACATCAATGGAGCCAAGGAGCTGATCGCAGCCGTGATGGAACGGCTGCGACTGGAGCGAGAAGCGGCAGCGCAGGGTTGACCTGCGGGGCAGCTACTGGGCGGTGACGGTTACCTGTTGGTCAGTGTTCTCCCACTTGACATGAAGCTCAGCGGATTTGGCCTTGGTCTTCTCGAAGGAGATGGTCATCTTCTCCTGCGGAGCGGCAAGGGTGTGGCCCTGCATGGGGACGCGGCCGAGATCCATAGCATCGTTGTAGACGGTGCCCCACTGGCCGGTCTGTTTGTTGATGATGAGCTGCCAGGTTCCGGCGGTGGGCAGGGTGTAGACGGTGTAGGTTCCGGCGGGAACAGCGAGATTGCCGATGGAGAGGTTGACCTCGGTGACGAGGGTGGTGGCCTCATTGGCTCCGGTGCGCCAGACCCTGTCGTAGGGGACGAGGTCGCCCATGATCTTGCGGCCGTGCATGGAGGGGGAGTTGTATTTAATGGAGACGGACTTGCTGTCGAACTTTGTGGAGGTGTAAGCGACTGGGCTGGCGAGGGGCTTGCCTGAGGCCTTGCCCATCTTCATGACGCTCGTCTGGGCAAAGCTGGCGGTGGCGAGGAGTGCCGTACATGCGAGGGATGCGATGGAGCGTGGCAGCATTGGAATTCTCACTTTCGTATGGTGCTCTAGTGCTTTGATGCTGGGTGTTGGCTGGGATGTTTGTCAAATGGAGGCGATGGCTGCGGAAGAGGTGTCGTGTTAAGCTAGAGGAGCGCGCCCGTAGCTCAGCTGGATAGAGCGGCAGCCTCCGAAGCTGTAGGTCAGAAGTTCGAATCTTCTCGGGCGCACCATCTTTCCCTTCTGTTTCAATCCCTTCCCTGCTTCTGATATCTGTTTTCGACCGTTTTCTGCTGGACAGAAGATGGTACTTTGCGTGGTGACGATGGTGGTTTGACGGCATCAATTGCCACTGTGATTATTTGTTGATTTGTGGGGTTAAAAGTGAAGCGGCTCCCTCGATGAAGGAGC